>CAWIRN010000024.1:0-264977 GCA_963838535.1 uncultured Solirubrobacterales bacterium | reverse complement strand
CTGGACGGCGAGCGCGCCGCCGCCGCAGACGCTTTCCGGCGTGCAACCGCCCACGAACCGCACTCCAGCGTCCGCGAGCTCAGCTGCCACCAACTCCGAGGCTTCAGCTCCGAAAACGGCCAGCGGCCGGTCCTCCGGGCTGACTATCGTGATCTCGGGCCCCTCGCCGCGCTCACGCGCATGCGCCGCCGACAGCATCGCCAGCTCGTACAGCGGCAGCGGCCACGAAGTGCCTGCGGGGACGGCGAACACGAGCGAGTCGAACTTGCGCTCGTCAAGCTCTCCGAGAAGAGCGCGGAAGCGGGGCAGGTCCCGTTGGTCGCGAAACGTCAGCGCTCCGGGGACGCCCACGGTCGCACGCGCGCCCGCGGCCAGCACGAGCGCGTCATACGTCAGGCGGCCACCGGACCCCAACCGAACCCGTCTCCTCGCTCCGGCGACACTCTCAACGCTCGTGCGGTGATACCTGAACGCCGAGGTCGCCGGCGACCACATCCAGGTCAAGTGCGCTGGGGGCCACGTCGCTGAGCGCTTCGAGCGTCGCCGCGGGACGGTAGGCAAAGACGCGGTCCGGCGAGACCAGCGAGATTCGCACAGCGCCCCCGGCGAGCGCCCGTAGCGCCAGCACCGTTTCCAGAGCAGCGAAACCACCGCCTGCGACCACGACATGGCACCAGCCTTCGGACGCATCAGAGCGGTCCATAGCCCGTGACCATGCGGACCCCGGGCGCCGCGCACAACCGCGCCTTACCGTCGGTGTCACCGGGAGAACTACGGATCGCTGCAGACCGGCTCCACCGCCGTGGTCGTCGATGAGCTCGTCGTGACACCACCGAGTCACCAACAAGCAACGGGGACCGGGTCGTCCCGGCGTGGGGCTATCTCACATCGGGTCGCGGAGTCGCTTCCCGGACGAGGCAGTCGAGGTGCCACAGCAGCGATGGGTCGTGCCCCGGGTAGTCGCCGAGATTAAGGTAAGAGGACCGGTGGAGACTGCCGTCCCCGAGCTCCAGCCAGATCGGCTCGTAGACCCCGATGCCGATCGCCACACACCGCACACCGCAGAAACCGTAAGACCTGATCCACCCGAGCCCCTCCTGGCTCGCGAACAGGGTCCGACGCTACGACCCGCGCCGGGAACGCGCCACCGGGTTTACCCACACCGTCAACGAGGAGGACTACCGACCGGGGCGGCGGCCGACGACCAACCCCGGCCCCTCGAATCCACGCGACGCACCCACCAAGCAAAGACCGGCAAGAGCAACGCCGAAAGCCTGATCCGCACCGCCGCAAGCCAACCGCCGAGGGGGCGGCGGCACTGGGGCGCCACACGCCTGGGACGGCAAGTTCTATGCCTGGCTTGTGCCTATTCGTGGTTGGGCTGCCCCGACTCGCCGCTTGCGCACCTGCCCAGAAGCAGCGGCCTCGCGCGGCAACGCGCGGCGCCGTTGATGACAGAGAGGGGGTATCGCGTGGCAGCACCGGCGGCGAGCTGCCGCGCCGGCGATCCTCGACCACGGCTGCGATCGCGCGCGCCGTCGATTGCGTCGCTGCTCGCCGAGCCAAGCAGCCACCACGGCGACGCCGAGGCGGCCGTCGCGGGCGGGCTTCCGAACCGACCGGGCCGCGCGATCGTGCTGCCCGCCGTAACTGCTGTCAGCGCAAAGGAGTCGTGCGGCTGGCAGACGAGCGGCGGCCAAGAACGCAAGGCTTGGGCGTCCGGTGGCCGCAGCCAGGACGGATTGCTTTGACTTCGGAGCCAGGCGACGGCGCGCCACCGCATTGGCGACATCTCGATGCCAGCAACGTGTGGCCCTCGGGCGGGCGATGCCCGGGATAGCGATCGTCGGGCTCGATCGCCGGCACTATCGCTTTGGCCGTCCGGGCGCCCGCTAACGACGCGATTGGTTCGCCACGCACTCAGCCGTCGTGCCGCGGGCGGCCGGACGACTGCATGGCCCGGATGATGCGCACGTCGAACCGCGCGAGGTCGCCGTCGGACGCCGCGCTATTGCTCATAGGTCATCCTGGTAGTTGCCTCGACCGCCGCCGGGGGAGGGCCTGCTTACTGCTTGCCCTTGTCGGAGGGCCTACAAAAGACCAGCCCCTCCCGGCGGTGGTGAGGTGCCGCGAAGCGGCGACAGGACGTAGCCCCGGTTGAGGGCCTTGTCTATGAGCATCCGCAACGGTACCTCCAGGTCGGGGCGCTGTCGAGTTGTCCCTGACCCGAGAGGTGTAGTTACAGATGGAAGGAAGTTACGCCGGCGTCGATTGGGCGTCGGACAAGCACGACGTGCTCGTCGCCGATGCGGCGGGCGAGAGGCTGCTGGCCGCCACGTTCAAGCATGACGAGAAGGGGCTGCGGTCGCTGTGCCGGCAGCTGGTGCGCCTGAAGGTGCGGCTGGTGGCGGTCGAGCGGCCGGACGGGCTGCTGGTCGAGCGGCTCCTGGACGCGGGGTTGCGGGTGCTGGCGCTGCATCCCAATCAGGTCGCGGCCGCCCGCGATCGGTTTCGGGTGTCGGGCGGCAAGTCCGATGGGTTTGACGCGTTCGTGCTGTGCGAGCTGGCGCGGACCGATCATCGTCGCTTCCGGGTGCTCGAGCCCGACTCGGACGCCACCAAGGCGATCAGGGCGCTGACCCGCGGGCGGGAAGATCTCGTCGGCGCGAGGACGGCGCTGGTCAACCAGCTGCGGGCCGAGCTTGAGCGGTTCTGGCCCGGGCCGCTTGGCCTGTTCAGCGATCTGCACAGCCAGATCTCGCTCGCGTTCCTGGAGCGGTATCCCAGCCCCGCGGACGCGCGCGGGCTCGGCGAGGCGCGCCTTCAGGCGTTCCTGGCGCGCGAGCGCTACTCCGGGCGGCAGAAGCCGGCGCAGCTGCTGGCCAAGCTCAAGGCGGCGCCCACAGGCAGGGTCGGTGAGCGTGGAGCTGGCCACCCGCCGGCAGCTCGTGTGCGGCCTGGTCGCGATGATCAAGACGCTCAACGCGCAGATCGCCGAGCTCGAGCGCCAGATCGCTACCGCCATCCGGGAGCATCCCGACGGCGCCATCTTCACCTCGCTGTTCAAGGGCGCCGTGATCACCGCCGCCGAGCTGCTGGCCGAGATGGGCGACTGCCGCGCGCGCTACCCAACCCGCGACACGCTCGCCGGCGACGCCGGCCAGGCCGCGGTGGCGATCGAGTCGGGCAAGCGCAAAGCCGCCTGCTTCCGCTGGGGCTGCAACAAACGACTGCGCCAGGCGTTCCACACGCTGGCTGACAGCAGCCGCCACCGAAACCCCTGGGCGCAAGACCTCTACGCCCAAGCCATCGCCCGCGGCCACGACCACCCCCGCGCGCTACGCACCGTCGGCCGCGCGTGGTCACGAATCGTGTGGCAGTGCTGGCAAGACGGCGTGCCGTATGACCCCGCCCGTCACCGCGCGCTGCAGCGACACGTCACTGTCACCATTCCCACCCCGTCGGGCCCCGTGCCCGACATAGCCGCCACCCAGCGGATGGCCGGCGCCGCTGTCACCCGAAGGGCGGCCCGCAGGGCCGAGCGCGCAGCGCTTGACGGCAAGCCGACATCCGCTAAACCGGCCGCTCGACCCGCCAAACGCCAAAGGGGTTGACACAGGACGTCTTCTGTAGGGCTTCTGACTGCTGGTTCGCCACGGCGGCAGTCGTGAGAGCGCGCTACTCCTTCAGCGCGGAGCAGTAGTAGGAAGCTTCCACTACCGCATCCGGGAGGAGCAGTCGCCCGCCGCCGTTGCTGCGGCCGTGGCAAAGGCATCGCCGGCTCGCGGCCGTCGGGACGATCGCTCTCCGGGAATGCGATCGTCGCGCGGGTGGCGCGGTTCGGCGCAGGCGCACTGCTGAGTTTGGGCGATCGCGACAGTGCCGCCAGTTTGCTGCACCGTCGATTCCGAGCAAGCACGATCACGTCTTGCGTCGGCACGAACGGTACCGACGATCGCCGCGACCTCGATCACCGGGCTATCGCTTAGCCAGGCGGAGCGGTCATCTCATCGCCCGCCGGCACACGCGCTGCCCCAACTCGTCCAATCCACCAGTCTCGCGACGGTCGCCGCGCCGCCATACCGAGAGTGGTGCAAATCGTCCAATCCGGTCGCCGGCTTGCGCGTGAGGCTGACGCCTGCTCAGCCACGCAAGCGGCGCGGCGTCGTCTGCCGGGCGATCCGCCCGCGGGAGCGGTTGGGGGTCGCAGGGGCCGCGGACGCGCAGCAGTTGAGAAGGTTCGATCGGCCTCCCCCGGTAGCACCGGAGGGTCCGCCACGCTGGAGCGACCAGCCTCCGGAGTTATTTGCTTGGCGGCTGATAGGCGACGCGGTGCAGAAGTCAGACGACGGGTGCGGCAGCCCCCAACCGTGCGAATGCCGCCGGGGCTCATTGGCGCGGCTGCAGGGACGCCTGCAAGTGCGCGGGTGCGTGGCGGCCTCGCGCCAGCGATGCAGCGGTAGCGGCGCCAGCGATGTACGCGCTACGGACTCTTGTGTCGCTCGTCGGATCCTCTGCCCGCCGCGCGGCCGCTCAGAACCGGTGCCGGGCGTGTCCACTGCGATCCTGATGGGCGGACGGGCGGCGGAACCGAAGCCCAGGGGCCGCCGCAGTGGCGGCCCCTGGATTGGCCATTCAGTGAGGCAGCGAAACGGTCGCGGTGTAGATCCTTTGGTCGTTGGCCAGAAGGCCGTTGGGTTCGGCAAACGTGCATGCACGGGGCGGCGTCCCGGGTTGCCCGGTACCCGGGCAGAGGACCAGATCGGGCTGGCGGGTGTCCATCCACACCGGGTGGGCGGCGCCCCCGCCCACCGACAGCCCCGAGTAATCGCCGTAGAAGACGCTGTTGCCCTGGGCGTCGGGGAACATGGTCGGCACCGGCATCGACGAGCTTGTCACCCGCTTGGCGTCGAACCTGGTCAGGTCCTTCGATGCCGACAGGCTGATGTCCGAGGCGCCGTTCGTCTCATCGTTGCCGTACTGCCGGTCGAAGTACGACACCGCGAGGGTCCCGCCGTCGGAGAAGGCGGCCCACTGGAAGTACTGATCGGTCCTCGCCTGCCTGGGATCCTGGTTCACGACCGGCAGCGACTGCACGCTCTGGGTCGTGCCCGTGAACGTGGCGCCGGCGTCATTGGAAACGCTGTACACGATCTTGTTGTTGCACGCGCCCGGCGTCTTCACGCCTGTGTACAGCGCCTGGAGCGTGTCGGGATCGAACCCCTGCGGGACGCACCCGTTCGAGGGGTTCGAGTCCTGGTTGATGTAGGACGCGAACGTGACCACCACCTGCCTCGAGTTGCTCGGGTTGACCCCCGCCGCCGGATAGTTGGCCGCCCGGAAAACCGAGTTCTCGCTCGATCCCTTCTCCGGCACGCACGCCACGCCAGCGATCCTGTCCACCCTGGTAGGTGGCGCAATCCGGCAGGTCGTTGTAGTTGGCCACCTTGACCAGCGGCCCGAACGTCTGGCCGCCGTCGGTCGACTTCGCGATCAGGACCTGGTTGTGGTTGTCGTTGGCGTTGGCGAGTCCCTCGTTGTAATTGTCGAACACCACGTAGAGGGTGCCGTCGGGAGCGGTGAACGGCTCCGAAAACTGATTGTTGTCGCACTGGTTCGCGCCGGTCGCGCCGTTCGGGCAGAGCGAGCTCGAACCGGTGACCACGACGGGGGTGCTGAACGTTTCGCCGTAGTCGCTCGAATGCGCCTCGTAGATCCTGGCTGATCCGTCACTGTCGAAGAGCGTCCAGGTTACGTAGATCCGATCCTGGAACGGGCTGCCACGATGATCGTCGATCGTCATGTACGGCTTGTCGAGGAAGGGGAGCCCTGACGGGTCAGTGGTGAACTCCTCGGCGACAGGCCTGCCGGGGAAGTTGAACGAGCGACCGCCGTTACCGGTCGACCGATACATGTAGATGCCGCTCGAGCCATCTGGATTGTTCGTCGTCGGCTGTGCGCGCTGGAACTCCTGGCAGTTGAAGTACGCGTTGCCCTTGGTGTCCCACGCGACCGAGGGATCGCCGCTGGCCTGGAAGTACTCGCGCGCCACGCCGCCGAACACCGTGCCCCGAACGAACCCGTTGGGCAAGGTCACGTCCTGCCAGAGGCCGCCGCCCCTCGAGCTGGCGTCGGGTCCGCAGGTGCCGTCGCCACGGCGGTAATCGTTGTACCCCGCGATAAGCCGGCGCGAATCGTTAGGATCCTGAGCAATCGCCGTCTCGTTTTGTGCCTGCCCCCGACCCTGCAGGTCAGGATCGGACAGGTTCAGGCAGTTTTGACTAACGTTGACGTTGTTGCCGAGCCGGAACGGGCAGCCCGAAAGGCCCGAACCGCCGTTTCCGCCGGCAACGTGGGCCAGGCCCCGCGTGATGTGGATCCTGGCTGGCTTCGCGGTGGACTTCGCCTCAAGCGCACCGGCGGAGGCGAGCTCGAAGCTCGCAAAACCCGACAGGATGCGCTTCTGCATCTTCGTCAGCTTCAACTGGCCGGCGGGCGCGGCTGAACCGGCGCTCCCCCCGAGCTCGACCAGCACCGCCCCTGCGGCCAGCGCCGCGACCAGGAGCAACGCTCCCCGCCGCTTCGTCAATCGTGGAACTCGCTTCATAACCCTCTCCCTTCCCTCCGGCGGACCGCGCCGCCGGTGTCCACGTGGTTATCGAGCGTACGCCACGAGCGGCCCCTCGGACCTGTGCCGACCACCCAAACGCGGCGCACGACCTGAACCTACACCTCACCCACGCACCCCGGGAAAAATCGGGTCGCGCGGTCCGAGGCCTCAGGCGAGCGCTGCTCTCAGCTCAGGCCGGCGGGCAGAGCATCGGCGGGATGCGCAGAAGGGCTCGCTGGCCACCGGAGCCAACCGCCAGAACTCGCCGCCCGCTGCATCGAACCGACAACGGCAAGCTCGCCACGAACGCCCCCCGCGCCGAGCTGCGCACGCGGACGTGGGCCGGGCCGGAGCTGACCCTAACCATCTCATGCGCCCCGAATCCGGTCCCCCGCACCTCGAGCGGCACCCGCCTGACCAGCCACAGCTCAGGATGGCGCGCGGCGACGGCCAGCGACCCGGCCATCAGCGTCGAGAGAAAAGCGGTCAGCGCCACCGCGGTGATCAGCGCGAGCACTCGCTTCACCCCCCAATTATGGCGCTCCTACCAGGCCAAGTGTGGCATCGACACCGACAGCCGCGCTCGCGGGATGATCAGACGCCTCGACCAGCGGCGGCGCGTGGGCGCCTCTCTCCGGAGCGCCCGCGTCCTCGTACGCCTCGAAGATTCGGCGAAGCAGCGGCCGAGCGCTGGCCCAGTCCAGCGTGACACGACCATCCGTCGTAGGAGCGATCCGCCGGAGGTGACCCGTGCGCAGCATGCGCTGCGCAGACTGATCGACGGCTACCACGAACAGCTGATCACGCACGAGGAACTCCGCGCCCCGCATGCCCGAACCTCGTCGCCGTGAGGCGACGCTGCGTGCCGAC
Organism: uncultured Solirubrobacterales bacterium; assembly: GCA_963838535.1. Taxonomy (GTDB): domain Bacteria; phylum Actinomycetota; class Thermoleophilia; order Solirubrobacterales; family Solirubrobacteraceae; genus Palsa-465. Next base: position 257,497 of record CAWIRN010000024.1, on the reverse strand, counting down.
CTGGACGCCCTCCACACCGAACTGCACGACGCCGAGACCTGTCTCACACTGACCGAGACGCTCGAGGGGTGCCGCGCCTGCCTCTCCGCCAACGCAGAGAAGGTCACGGTCGAGCAGTGCCAAGAGATCGTGCGGCTCGTCGTCCACGAGGTCCTGCTCGGCGACGACGACATCACCGTTCGCCACTCCATCCCCGTCCCGACGAACGGGCAGCCAGGCGGTTCGGGATGCATTCGCAACGTAAGGCGATCCGCCGGGCGATCAAGAACGTGTTCGGCGAGCGAGCGCTCGTGCATCGGGTGCCAACGCCACGGAGCGCAACGTCTGCGACCTGCTCCCCGAGCGCGACTGGGCCGACGATCCTCGCACGGATCCGCAGCCCACCAGCGTTCACCGATCCCGCCCTCGCCAGGCAACGCCTCGAGCAGCTCGCCTCCGAGCTGCACCGCGCCTGGCGGACGCCGGCGGCTCGCTGCGCGAGGGCTGGACGACACGCCGACGCTGATCCGGCTCGGGATCACCGGCCAGCTCGCCAAGAGGCTCTGCCCCACGAACCCGTGCGTGTCGATGATCGAGATCGTTCGCTACACCCAGCGCAACGTCAAGCGCTGGCAGGACGGCGACATGCGCAAGCGCTGGACCGCCGCCGGCAGGCTCGTCGCTGAGCAGCAGTCCAACGGATCATCGGCTACCGCAACCTCGCCAAGCTCGTGATCGCGATCGAACGCTACGCCGACGGCATCAGCCCGCCACCGCGAGCACTGTCACTCAGACTCAGGTGTCAGAAGCCGTTGCCGTCTGACGGTCAACCCACGCGCAGACCGCCGCCGAAGTTCCACGACGATCCGGGCATCCTCGAGGCACGTATCCGACCGCTCTCGCCGTCATCCCTCCCTTCGCGCGCATAGCAGGCGCCTGCTTTGCCTGTGCGAGCGCGAGCCGGCGGCGCCGCCGAATGCGTGCCCGCTTCGGACGAGGACCGGCGGTCTCGCCTCACAGCCGCTTTCGCTGGAAACACCGGCGACCCTGCTGGAGGTCGGAGGCCCTCCTGCTTCGCCAGGAAGGAGCAGTGCGGCGTCAGTGCTGGTGCTCGTCCGGAGCGGCACTGTGAAACGTCCTGATGAGGCGCTCGGTGGCTCTCGCATCTGTCCGAAGCAGCACTGCGACGATCTGTTTCGCAACGCTCGGCGAGCGGTGTTGTCGCCGTGTCGAAGACGACGACGCGAAATGACGCTCGGTCCTGGTGCTTTTCGACAGTGGTGTCGAGTCCGCGGCGGGCCTTTGTAATCCGTGTGGGAGCGGCACTCGTGTCGCCGGCGTTCGCGACCGCCGTGTCTTGCCATATCGTCACAAGCCGAGGTTCCGTACTCGGCGCCGGCAAGCTGCCGACGGGCTGAGAGGTGCGACGGCTGCGCGGCGGTTCTGTTCCGCGATGGACCGCAGGCCGCGACCGCGGGGTGGATCGCCATGGTGATCTGGGCGCGAGCGAGAACGCCGCATCTCGTCCGCGGGTCGCGTCTTGCTTGCTGGCTGAGATCGGTGCTGTTGGCAGGCGCGTGGTGCTAAGGGCGGATGTCCGCCCTTAGGGCTCACGACTTAATTATTGATGGGTTGATGGTGTAGTTCCAGTCGCCGTGGAACGAGTGCCGGGTGATGTTGACGGCGGCGAGCTGAGCGTCGGTGACTTCGAGCTTGGTGGGGTACTGGCGTTTGTCGAGTTGGGCGTAGACCTTCAGGCCGGTGGTCGTCGTGGTCGCCGCGATCAGGTTGATGATGACCTCGTGGCTCTCCAGCGGCTTGCCGCGCCAGTTGAGGCTCATGAACGAGAACAGGCGGTGCTCGACCTTGTTCCACTTCGAGGTGCCCGGCGGGAAGTGGCAGACGATGATCTCAAGGCCGGTTTCATCGGCGAGACGTTGTAACTCGGTCTTCCACAGCCGTACCCGGTTGGAGTTCGCGCCGCCACAGTCCGCGGTGATCGTCAGGCTCTTGGCGTGTGGGTATCGCTGGTGGCCGAGCTGCTGCCACCACCCGAGGATCGAGTTGACCGCGAACTCGGCGGTGTTGGCGTCGATCCCGACGTTGACCCAACCCTCGTCACTGGCCAGGTCATAAACCCCGAACGGGATCGCGTGCCCGAGATCCTTGTCCTTGAAGTCATGGGTGCGAACCTCAACCGGCCGGCCCTTGGGCTCAAACTCGCGACCGGCCGCCTTGAAATCCCCGACCAGCTCGCGCTTCTTCGAATCGATCGAGATCGCCGGCTGGCCGGAGGCGATCGCCGCAGCGACCGTCTGATTGATGTGCGCAAACTGCGCGTCACGATCCGGATGCTGAGCACCCTCGCGCATCTTGGCGTTGGCCTGCAAGCTATAGCCCTTGGCCCTCAACAGCCGCAGCACGGTCCGGTCAACGACATCGTGACCCATCTCCCGCAGCGCCTGCGCCAGCTTCGCGCCGCTCTTCGACGTCCACCGCAACGGCGACTCCGGATCCCCACGCGTGACCGGATCGATCAACCGATCCAGATCCTTGGCCAGCCCCGGGTCACGCTCCAGCACCGACGGGCGCCCGGCCCCACGCCGCCGCACCCTCCCCGCCTCCAACTCCTCATGCTCAAGCTCCTCCAGACCCCGCCTGACCGTCGACTCCGCAATACCCGTCGCCCGGACAACCGCCGCGATCCCGCCCCGCCCAGCCGACCGAGCCTCCGCCGCCGCCCACCGCCGACGCGACCGCTCGTTCAACAACCCCCGCATCCACCGATAGCGCTCCGCGATCGCAGCCTCATCAACCACACCACCACTTTCTACGCCCTACCCACAAACCCTCCACTAATTCTGTCGTCAGCCCTTAGCACCTGTGGGCTTCTCTATTGAGAGTTCGCGGGCGGCGGCTCGGGGGTCTTCCGCGGCGCGTCCTTGGGCAGGATTTGGACCGCGATCGTTTCGGCCGGGGTGGTGCCGTTGTTTGTCAGCGTGTGTACGTCGCGTCCGACGGGGTCGATGAACCCGGTCCCCGCGGTGTAGGACTGGCCGCTGCAGGTTGGGTCGTCGCTGGAGTAGTTGGTCACGGTTCCGGCGTGACCAGGATGAGGCTGGGTCCGGGGTGCGAGTGCCACCGGGTAGTCGCTCCGGGCTGGAACTTGTTGTCGACGACGTAGACGTCGGAGAGCCCGCGCGTCTTGTGCCGGGCTCGCCAGTCGGGCAGGAACTGGCGGGCATCGATGCGGATTGGATCGAACCGCGACTGGCCGAGAATCGTCGTGGTGAGAGCTGGCGGAGTGGTTGGCGTTGTGGCCAGGACGTCTCCGGTATATGCCGCGCTGCCGAGGAGCGCCCAAACGCATTTCGCACTTCGTTTGTTCTGCTTCGGCAGTGTTGTGGTTGTCCCGGCTCGGGGCGTCAGGGCGAGAAGCGACGGCGGTCGACGCGCCGCGTCGGTCGGGACGCCCGGGCAGGACTCCGGCCAGCGACGAGCATGGGGCCGCCGCGGTTGAATGGGGCTGTGCCCGTTCGTCATGGGCCGTGTCCCCGCTAGGCGCGACCAATCGATCGCTTCGGTCCGCGCCGATCAGCACCAGGAACAGCGTCGCTACTCCAATGGCGACGAGAGCGCCGAGTGCCGTCGCGCCGATCCCGGCCGCCCTTCCGCGCTGGCTTCTGGAGTCCAGAGGCGGCGGAAGGGCGGTCATGATCGGGGCCCTATGTGTGAGGCGTAGCGGCTGCCGGTCAGCTCGGCAGGGCCGTAGTGCGACGGCTGCGCTGCGGCCGGTGGTGCGAGATCACGAGTCCTCCGCCGACGCCGAGCATCGCGAGGGCGAGGCCGCCGGCGGCGCCGATGCCGGCGTCGCCCCAGTCAAAGCCGCTCGCCGGGGTTTGCGCTCGAACGACCGCGGGCGGAGCGATTGCCTTCTCGATCGCGCCACCGTACTGCGTAGCGACGGGAATCAGCGCCTTGTCGGGACGGCTGTAGACGCTCGTGGGCGCCTGCTTGCCCGCGGGCACGGAGTCCGCGGGTCTCGCGCTCGCCGCGGGAGCGCTGGCGGCAGCGAGCGACAGGATGATCGCGGCGGTTGTGGCGGTGCGGTTGGTCATGACTGGCTCCTTGGTCTCGGACCGGATTGCTGGCTGCGATCCGATCGCTGTGGTCATCGCGACGATCATGAGCCAGCGCCACCTGGCCTGCCATGCCCCGCCAGGGGTCAATGCAATGCCGGTCGGGTAAGGAGAACCTTGCCGGCGCGGGAGGGTTTGCGCTGGCTGCTTACCCGCAGGAAAGGATCGCCTTACCTGCCGGGGGGGTACAGACCCGCCCGTCGGCTATGGCAACAACGGGCCGAGAGGTGGATGATCGTACCGTGACGCTCAGCCCGACAGCCGAGGGCGTATCGGAGACCTACTGGCTCTCGGCTTTTCGCAGCTGGCTGAGCGAGACGGCGCCGCGCCGGAGCGCGTCGTTGGCCAGCCTGGCCCGGCGATTTGACTCGCCGGAGGGCACGCCGAACTTGTCGTACAGGTTGGCCAGGTGCTGTTTGACGGCGGCCTGGGTGATGACCAGCTCATCGGCGATCGATCGTGTGGAGGCCGGTTCGGTGAACATGTCCCGGTCGAGCAGGGGGCGGCATAGCGCGAGCAAAACATCGCGCTCGCGGGTGGTCAGTGACGGTGGCGCGTCCTCGGCCTCTGTCTTGGTGGCGACTGCGCCTAGCGCCTCGCGGAAGATCAGGCGGCTCTGGCCGACCCGGATCTCGTCGCCATGTCGCAGCTGCCGCGAGGACCAGATCCGCTCGCCGTTGACCCAGGTCCCGTTCGACGAGCCCAGATCGGTGACGCACCAGCCGGCCGGGAAGCGCTCGAGCATCGCGTGCAGATGGCTGGCGGTCGGGTCCTCGGCGAGCGAGATGTCGTTCTCGGGCGCCTTGCCCACGGTCGTTCGATCGGCTTGGAGCTGGAACCGCCAGCTCTGCACCCCGAACATCACCTCGACCTGCGCGCCCACGCGGACAAGGTTAGGAGAACCACGAGTCCATGTGTGAAAGGCTGGGACGATGCCGACGCTGATTAACGAGCGATACGAGAACCTCGAGCTGCTCGGGATCGGCGGCGAGGGGCGCGTGGTCAAGGCACTCGATCGCCGGCACGACCGGTTGGTGACCTTGAAGATCCGCCCGGTAAGGGACGACCAGGCGCGGGACGAGCTGTTGAGCGAGGCGCGCATCCTGCTCGCAGTTCCTCCCCATCCGGCGCTTCCGCTGGTCCGCGAGGACTTCTTCGACGGAGAGGACTACGTGGTCGCGATGGACTGGGTCGAGGGGACCGACCTGGCCACCCTGCTGCGCGATCGAGGCCGACCGGGGCTGGCGCCCTCCAGCGTGCTGGCCTATATGGCCCAGGCCGCCCAGGCGCTGACGCACCTTCACTCGCAGGTCCCGCCGGTCATTCACGGCGACGTGAAGCCGGCAAACCTGATCCTCACCACGGGCGGCCAGATCAAACTGGTCGATTTCGGCATCTCGTCGGCGCCGAACGCGCTACGCCGCCGCGTCGGCACCCCGGGCTACCGGGCGCCGGAGCTCGCTTCCGATGGCGCCCCGTCGCGGGCCAGCGACGTCTATGCGCTCGCGGCCACGACGTTTGCGCTGCTGACCGGTTCCGCCCCATCGGGTGTACTGCCGGTCTGGGAGGGAATCGATCCGGCGCAGGCCGAGCAACTCGAGGCCGCGGTTCGGCTCGGGATGGCGACTGACCCGGCGCGCCGGCCGGCGACGCCGGGCGAGCTGATCGAACGCCTGCGCGCGGGCTGGGCCGAGGCGCTGCCCACCGGCGTAATCACGTTCTGTCTGTCGGACATCGATGGTTCATCCGCGATGTGGAGCTCCGACCCGGCGGCTATGGCCGAGGCGCTCGTGCGGCACGACGAGCTGATCGCGGATTGCGTGGAGCGGCGGGGGGGCCGGGTCATCAAGTCGATCGGCGAAGGCGACTCCACCGTCTCCGTGTTCGACTCCGCGACAAGCGCGCTCGAGGCCGCGCTAGCCGCCACCCGCGCGCTGTCGGCCGAGCAGTGGCCGAACGACCTCCGTGTCGCCGCCCGCTTCGGCCTCCATACCGGTGAGGCGGAACGCCGAGGAACCGACTACAGCGGGTCGGCAATCGGCCTCGCGGCGCGGATCCGCGGTCAGGCCGAAGGCGGCCAGATCATCCTTTCCTCCGTCACCGCACAGCTGGTGGCCGGCCATCTGCCCGAAGGGTGCGAGCTCGTCGATCTCGGTCCGCATCGCTTGCGCGGCCGCAGCGAACCCGAGCGGATCCACGCGGTCAAGGCCGCGGGCATCGGAGCCCCGCTTCCGGCGACCGATTGCCCGTACCGCGGCCTTTTGCCGTTCGAGCCCGAGGACCGCGACTACTTCTTCGGGCGCGAACGGCTCATCGAGGAGCTGATCGGGCGGTTGGCGCCCGGCAGGTTGGTGGCGGTGGTGGGTGCATCCGGAAGCGGTAAGTCATCGCTGCTGCGGGCCGGCGTCATCGCGGCGGTGCGGGCGGGCGAAGTCCACGATGTCCGAGGCGCATCCCTGATCACGCCGGGCAGCTCACCTCAGCTCGAGCTCCCGGACGATCGGACCCAGCTCGTGGTCGTCGATCAGTTCGAGGAGCTGTTCACGCTGTGTGACGACGCCCAGCGCAGGCAGGCATTCATCGACGCTCTGCTCGCGCTCGACGGCCCGGTGGTGATCGGAGTTCGGGCCGACATGTACGGCAAGCTTGCCCGTCACCCCGAGCTCGCCCGCGCGGTCGCCGCCAACCAGGTACTTCTCGCAGCGATGAGCGACGCCGAGCTCGAGCGAGCCGTGACTGAGCCGGCACGCCTGGCCGGCCTGCGGCTCGAGCCAGGGCTCGTCGAACTCGCCCTGCGCGATGTAGCCAGCGAGCCCGGGGCGCTGCCGCTCCTATCGCACGCTCTACGTGCCACCTGGGAGCGGCGCGATGGACGCACGCTCACGGTCGAGGCCTACCGTGACACCGGCGGGGTAGCGTCGGCGATTGCCCGGACGGCCGACAGCGTCGTCGCCTCCGTGCCGCCCGACCGGCGCCACCTGACGCGCAGCGTGTTCCTGCGGCTGACCGACCTAGGCGAGGGCGTAGCGGAAAACCGCCGGCGCGTGAAGATCGACGAGCTGGTTCCCGAGGGGGTCTCCCCCGATACCGTCCAGGCGCTGTTGGAGCGGCTAGCGGAGGCACGGTTGGTGACGCTCGGTGAGGGCACGGCCGAGGTCGCCCACGAGGTTCTGATTCGCGAGTGGCCGACCCTGCGGGGCTGGCTTGACGAGGATCGGGAGGGCATCCGCCTGCACCGGCGGCTCGGGGATGCAGCGCGCCTCTGGGAGTCCGGGGGGCGCGACCGGTCGGACGTGTACCGGGGCACTCGCCTCGACGCCGCGGTCGAGTGGGCCGAGCTCCATCGCGGGGACCTCAACGCCACCGAGCGCAGGTTCATCGACTCAAGCCTCGAGGAGGCAGACCGGGACCGCGGGGTCCAGCTGCGCGCGAACCGTCGACTGCGCGGGTTGCTGGCTGGAGCCGTCGCCGTCCTGCTCGTCGCGGCGCTCGCTGGGGTGGTCGCGTTGATCCAGCGGAGCCACGCCCAGGCGCAGGCGCTGACCTCCGACGCCGAGCGAGTCGGCGCTCAGGCGCTGGTGCAAAAGAACCTCGACCTCGCGATGCTGTACGCCGTCCTTGGGGTCAAGCTCCAGAACCGGCTAGCGACGCGCGGCGACCTGCTGAACGAGCTCCAGGACAATCCGTTCGCGATCCGGTTCATCCGGTCATCGCGCAATCAGATCGCATCGCTTGCGGTCGACCCGACCGGGCAGCTACTCGCGATGGGTGACTCAGCCGGGGTGGTGCGCTTCGAGGACATGTCGCGCTGGACCCCGAGCGGCACGGCGCTTGCGCTGCCCGGCGCGATGACTCAAGAAGCGATGGCCTTCTCCCCTCGGGGCGACATGCTCGCGGTCCTCACCATGCAAGGCGCTCCCGAAAGTAACGGCGTCCAAGCCGGGCGCACGAACCTGTACGCGGTCGACGTAGGAACGCGAAGAGCTCGGCTGCTTGGTTCCTGGCGGGGCGTCTTTCCATCCCCGCCATACCCGGGCGCCTCCCTGGCGTACGACCCCAGTGGGCGCCACCTAGCGCTGTCGCTGTCGAGCGCCGCCCGCGACGGCTCGATCGCGGCCGACACGCTCCGGCTCCTCGACACCTCCACCGGACGCGCGATCTGGCAACGGCACGTACCCGATCCGCGCCGGGCAGTTGGAGGCGCGCCTGCAGTTCGCGCCGAATGGAGCGCTGTTGACGTCGGCGCAACAGGGCGACACGCTGCTGTGGGACCCCAGGACCGGGCGAGTGACGCGGCGCTTCCCGATCGGCGGTCAGCCGGCGGTGAGCCCGGACGGCACCAGAGTCGCGCTAGCCGTCAACGCCCCTGATCTCGCGACCGCGACTTCCAAGATCGCCATGCTGAACCTGCGCACCGGCCGCTACCGCTTCCTGCCCGCCTCGCTTCCGAACGTCTGGCTGCGGGGCTTCGCGTTCAGACCCGACGGCAGGACCATCGTCGGCGAAACGATTCACGGCGACGTCTACATATGGGACGTTGCTACCGGGTCGATCACCGAGACGATCCCGGCGCCGCCGGGCGCGCGTGCTTCAGAGACGCTCGACCCGACCGGGCGCACTGTGTTGGTCGGATCGCAGGCAGGCAGCGTGGTCGCCTCGGATCTGGCGGGTGAGCGGCGACTGGGCCGGGCCTTCCATTGGGGCTCGCCCGATCAGTCGTGTTCGTCCCTCGCATGCATGGTGGTCAACCGGCAGAGCGAGCTGATGGCGACCGACCAGGGAGACGGCACTGTGGCGCTGGTCGACCTGCGGACCCTGCGGCGCGTGGCGGTGCTGAGCGCTCGCAACGGCCCCCAAGTCGGGGCGATCTCGTTCTTTCCGGACGGTCGCACGCTGTTGACCGGGGGTCTGAACGGACGTCTGACGTTTTGGGACGTCCTCTCGCGCAAGGTCACGCGGACGATCGACCTCGGGGAGCCCGTCTCGTGGGCGGCTGTGAGCCCGGACGGCCGGATGCTCGCAGTCGAGACGCAGGCGCACGACAGCGCGAGCTCCCAGGTGCAGGTCCGCCCGGTTGCTGCCGACAAGCCGCTCTGGACCCACCCGGTGCCGGACGGCTCGGGCGGACTGTACTTCAGTCCAGATGGACGGGAGGTTGCGGCGCTCGGTTGCTGCACCTCGCTCTCGACAGTCATCAGCTGGGATTCGCGCTCCGGTCACCGACTGTTCCGACGACCGCTCGCCAACCACGCCACGGCGATCGGCTTCTCATCCGACTCGCGTCTGCTCGCAGTCGGGACCGAGAACGGCCAGGTGCTGTTCTGGAACGCTCGCACCGCCGAAGCCGAGTCGTCTCCGCTACAGGTCTCGCCATCCACCGTCGCGCAACTGGCGTTCTCCCCCGACGGCGGCCTGATGGCGGTTTCATCGTTCGACGGGAGCACCACCCTGTGGGACGTCCACTCCCGCACCCAGGTTGGCAGCTCGTTTCCATCGCGGCCGAACATCATCACGCAGCCGCTGTTCGAACCCAACGGGCGGCTCCTGTTCCCATACCTCGCAGACGCCGCGCAGTGGCCCATGGATGTCGGCAGCTGGGAGCGGTTCGCCTGCCAGGTGGCCGGGCGGGACCTCACTCCGGCCGAGTTTCACCAAATCCTGCCGACGCGCGCGTACATGCACGTCTGCCCATGACGTGTGAGCCCATGCAGGCGATCCGCCGGTTACCGCGCGTTGACACATCCCCGTAGAGGGATTACCGTCGGGGTGGGGTTGGTGCGCCGTGGCGGCCGTAGTTCTCTCATGTTCGCGGCGCGATTCGGGATTCGTCCGGTCGTTGAGCAGCAGAGCGGTTCATCGCTGCAGCACAAGGAATCCCGGTAGTCCGCGAGCCGTCGACAGCGGGACTGCTGCTTAGCCCATTGGATGCTGAATTCCCGCCATAGGCCGGAGAGTTCTCCTTCGCCACCGCGAACCGAGCGTCCGACCCACGAGTGCCGCTCTGGACGAGGACGAGCCGTCTCGCCGGCGGCGCGAGACCACCGCATCCACCCGCGAACTCAGAAGTCTGGCGGCGAGGCGGCGAGAGTTGCGAGTTGGAACGCCACCAGCCCACGCTGACCGACCCGGCCAAAGCTGCCCCTCCGCCGTGGGAATACAGCAGTCCGGCGGCGCCGATCTGACGGCCGCCCTCCACCATTAGCCACGAACTCCTAAGCGGAAGTTTTCGTTTTCAAACCCTAACTTCCGCCTAAGTAGCAAGCACAAGAGCGGCAGTCTCGCTGGCATCGCCCGGACTGCTGCTTCAGGCGTAGAGGAGTCGTCCGTCGTCCCCCGGGAACGCCCTCGCAGGCGTCGCTGCTGCTGCGGGTAGAAGAAACGCAGGCGGTGCTCTCAGGGCCGCCGCGCGGAGCAGACTCTAAGTCCGGGCGAGACTACTGGTTCGTCGCCTACGGGTCCGACGGGCTCGATCGAGGTCGACGCTCCCGCAACGGACGTGTATTCCAAGTCCGAGCGGCAAGCGCATGGGTCATTCCGAGCTACGTCGGGCGTCCCTTCGGCTGGGCTCGCCGACTAGGAGCACGTCCTCGTTCATCTGTTCGGCCAAGACCTGCAGCTTCGCCCGGGCCTCGCCGAGAGCGACCGGGTCGTCGGCAGGAACGCTCATGCCGTGAACGATCGCCGTGGGCTGCCACCCGTCGACCCACCCGCCGTAATGCCATACACGCACGCCGAGCTCGAGGCGATCCCCTCGCTCACCGGCGCTGACCCCGGATTCGACGGTGTAGAGCAGCGACGCGCGGATCCTGCGCAAGGGGTTCGCGGGTCGCAGCCACCGGGGTCTCCGTGTCGCTAGTCGCAGTCCCCATGCCGCCTGGTTGCGCAGCTCGGCCAGCCTCTCCAGCTCGGCGCGGGCCTCTCCGATTTCAATCGGATCGTCCCCGCGGACGTGTCGGCGTTCGACGACCTCCGCCGGCCGCCAACCTTCGACCTTTCCGTAGTACCCGCGCCGCCGCACGACCAGGCGCAGCGACTCACCGGTGCTTGCCTCCGCCTCGGTCTCGACCGCGTAGAGCTCCCGCCGACCGAACGGGTCGCGCGACCTGAGGAGACTTTCGATCACCGACCGAAGACTAGGCCCACGACCAGATGCCGTCGTTGATCGCTCATGGGCCGGGAACGTAGGCACCCGCCGCTTTCGCCGCTCGCGAAGGTCACACGCGACTTCGCCCGGCCACGTGGAGGACGGGTGTCGACTCGGGCAATGGCTCGGCGCCCGGCCCAACGCCACGGTGCGTCGCCGTACGCAGTCGAACGTCGTGAATGCGGCCACGCCGTGACCGGCCTGATGGAAGGTCAGGTCGGGCCGGACCCCTCACGACCGAGCGAGAGGGAGAACGCGAGGCAAGCGTCACCACCCGCCTTGCCCCAAGACTGTCCAGCACGTCCGATAGCATCCCGCTGTGCCAACAGCGGCAGGATGACCGACGGTCGACACGGAGGTACCAAATGAGCGATCGAGTTAGTGAGCGTCGCCGCGCCGCGGCGCTCGCCCGGCACTATCGCGACCAAGAGCACCTAACCATCGCCGAGATCGCGCGCCGGCTCGGACGTGCCGAGGCAACCGTCAAGGCGTACCTCTTCGACCCGTCGAATGCTAACAAAAGACCTACGGACACCCCGCGCGGCCAACGCAAGACTCGGCGCTCGGCGGCGCAGCCCCATGGCCGATCACTCCCGGCGCTCGAGCTAACGACAGCGCGCTATACGCGCGCGTACCAGTCGCAACACCAGAGAGGAAATTCTTCCCCCGACGGATCGTTTTTGCGCTTGGGCTGGCTGTCCAGCACGTCCGGTAGACTTCGGTTCGTATGCTCGACCGTGTCGCGGAACGGCGCCGTGCGGCGCAACTCGCCCGCCACTACCGAGACCAGGAGGGTCTGTCGATCGCGGAGATCGCTCGTCGGCTGGGACGCGCAGAGGCAACCATTAAGGCGTATCTCTACGATCCGACCGGCGATAAGGCACGCGCGGTCAAGGCGCGCTACCGGGGAGTGTGTCGCGGCTGCGGGGCGCCCACCGCGCCGCGGAACGGCAAGGGCGACGCCTACGCGTATTGCAAACGCTGCCATCCCGGCGCGATTGCGCCGCAATGGACGCGGGAACGGGTTCGCGAAGCGATGCGCGCATGGCGAACGCGCTACGGCGCTGCGCCGTCGTCCTACGACTGGTCGCGCACGCACGCGCGCCGGCGTGGCGGCGAAGCGCTCAAACGACTACAGGTCGGAGAATGGCCCGCGCCGTCCACTGTCACCGATCTGTACGGAGCCTGGACGGCGGCCGTCGCCGACGCCTTCGGCGGCACCTGAGCGTTCGGGTGTCAATGCCGTTGACATCCGAACGCGGGCTGGCGCTCGGCCGCCTGTGTGTGAACGGGAGCGGCGACGGTGGTCGCCGCGACGCTTCTGCCATTGCGTCCGTCGGGAGGCGCGACGCCGCGAGCCCGCGGTCGTCTGTCAGCAGCCGTTCGTCGTACGGAGGCCCAAGTTCCGGGATGGCCGGCGGTCACGGCCACGCGGTCGGCGCGACTATCGCAACCAGTGGCGGAGCCATCGTGAGCACCGGGCGCCGCCTGACGCGCGGCCCGTCGCCAAAGAGCTCGTGAGCTCCGCGACCGGCCGCGATCACATCGGTCGTCAGCGGCACCAATCGCCGACGGCTGCATCACGCCAGATTGCAACAGTCCGACGTCGTCGCGTCGGACCGCCGGATCAGCGGCATAGGAGTCGTCCGGCGGCGACGAACGAGACGACTGCTGGTGGGCGGGAGCAGCATCGCAGCGTCGGAAGCACTGACGGTTGCTCCGCCGACCCGGTCGTGAAGGCGCGGCGATGGTCGCTTGCTGAGCGCCGCGGCGTTGAGGCTGAGCAAGCACGACGTCGCCGCGCTCGCTACCGCTTCGCCCGACCGAGCGCCGGCCGCTGTCGCCCCACCCCGACGGCGTGGCGGTCCTGGCCCCGGCCGACTTCTGCAACGTCCGGCGAATGCAGCAGTCCTGCGCCGCCGACGACGCTGCTGGCGCTCGTCCATAGGGGCTGTGTCGCCCGGTCCGGGGCGGACTTCTGCTTCCAGCGTGCCGGCGTTACCCGGCTCGATCGACCTCGGCTAACACGCCGGCTCACGCTGGCTCTCGTTCGCGCAGGCGAAGCGGCGGGCCTGATGCCGACGAGCTCGGAGACACCCGCAGTTCGTCCAACCAGCAGTGTCGATCGAGATCTTCGACGTGAACGCAACCGACACCCCCGCGATGCACTAGCCAGCGCGACGGCGCGCGCAGCGGGCGGCACCGCCGGATCGCCTTGACAACGGAGCGGAACTTCAGCGGCGCGCGCTGGAGGATTGTCCTGTGTTGTCCACTTCACTTGCCACGGCGACTGTGCTCCGCGTGCCCGCTTGGCCACGAGAAAACACTCCCTCGCTTGAGCGCGTCCGTAGCATGCACGCCGTGGCGTGCCTCTGTTTCGACAAGGGTCGGAGCGGGGCGAGCGTCGGCCGCATGCCGATGACCCACCGCAGCGGCGTTTTGTGGCGGCGCGACGACTCTGGTGTTGACGGACATCGAAGATGGTGATGGTGGCGACGCGTGAGGGTGGCGAGGGGCGGGTAGTGAACGAAGGATAACGACCTAAGGGGTGATCGCGGGTTCGCGCGTTTTCCGTCCGTGCCCAGTTCCGCCGGCATCCATGCCGGCGGGCGACCCCTCTCGCAGGCACCCCGCTCCGCCGCAAGCACGGGCGCCGGCGGTGCAGGCGGTCGGTGGCTGGCGTGCCAGAGCTCGGCGGGGCGCCCGGCGGTGGGGATCTGGTGCGGCTGGCTCGGCCCGCGGCGGAGAGCGTGTGTAGGGCTCGGTCGACCCGTTCGGCGGGGAGATTGCGGTGCACCTGGTCGCGGAGCTGGGTGCGGGTGAGCCCGTCGGGGGCGCGGATCAGCGCGGCGTGGAGTTGCTCGGCGAGCGGGTCACCGGTCGACTGGCCGATTGCCCAGCCCGCGGAGCGGGCCGCGTAGTCCCAGAGCGCGAGCGCGGCGTGGAGGTGCTCGGCGCCGATCTGGTGGCGCCGTCGAGCAGCGCGTAAATCAGCGCGAGGCGGATCGTGTGTGCCTCAGCGCGGGCGGTGAGCTGGCCGGTGAGCCCGTCGAGTGGGCTGGGTGAGCTGCGGGTAGGTATGCCACCACAGCTCGCGGGTGTCGTCGGCGAGCGTGACCTTGCGTCGGGTGTCGGCGTGCTGCAGCGACCGCGGCGAGGTATGCTGCAGCCCGGTCCCTTTCAGGGGTTCGGGGTTGCCGCCTTCGGGGAGCAGGCGGACGCGCCGGCACGCGACGATCAGAAACCGGTTCAGGAACCCATTCGCGAGCTCGATGGTGGTGGTGTGCCGGGCGAGCTCGGTTTGGGTGATGTGACCGATGATCGCGATGTGCGCGCTGGTCGCGGTCGCGGGCGCGGTCCTCGTGAGCAGCGCGAGCGGCCGGCCGTCCCACGCGGAACGCAAGGTCGGTGAGAGTGTCGAGATCTCTCGGGATGTGGCTTTCAGCACGGACGCGAACTCGGGCTCGACGACGAGCAGCCGTTTGTCGTGCGCGCCGGGGTCCTGGTCTTGCGGGGTCGCGGACGGCCCAGATCAGTCCCTCGCCGTTATCTGACGCGTCAGATAACGGCGAGTATCTGACCGCACTCGATTATCTGCAGTGGTCTTGGTTTCCCCTGCTCAGGGCGGGGTTCGTGGTCGCTTCACTTCGGATAATCAGAGCTGGTCGAGGAACGCGATCACGGCATCGCTGGGTTGGTATCGGCCGGGGGCAGTCCCGGTCGGGGTGATGCGGTCGATCGCTTCCTGCTTGATCGTGTTGTCGGCGTGCAGGTAAACCTCGGTGGTCGTAGCGCTCTCATGTCCGAGCCACAGAGCGATCGTGAGGATGTCGACCTTCTTGGCTCTCAGCAACATCGCATTCGTGTGCCTGAGCACATGCGGAGTCACCCGCTTGCCGGCGAGTGACGGGCACTGGATCGTCGCGGTCGCGACGTGCTTGTCGAGTAGCCAGGCAACCCCGCGCGGTGTCAAGGGATCGCCTTGTCGAGTTGGGAATACCGGGTCAGCGGGATCGCCCTTGCGCTCGCGTAACCATTCGCGCAGGATCGCGACGGTCTCGGGGGTCAGGCTTGCCGTTCTGGTCTTGCGTCCCTTCCCGATCACGCGGCAGTGCGCACCGGGCCGCTTGAGGATCACGTCCTGCAGGCGCAGGCTGGTCAGCTCGGAGACGCGCAGCCCGGTCATGATCGCTGTCAGCAGGAGCGCGTGGTCACGCCGTCCGAGCCAGCTGGCGCGGTCCGGGGCGGCGAGCAGCGCCGTGATCTCCGGCACGTCGAGGTAGCAGAGCAGCGGACGGGTGTGGCGTTTGGTGGGGATCTCGATCACGCGCGCGATCGTGTGCGCATGCTCGGGGTGACGCAGAGCCGCGAACCGGTAGAGCGAGTGGATCGCCGCCAGCCGCGCGTTGCGGGTCCGGGCGGTGTTCCCGCGCTCGTGTTCGAGGTGATCGAGGAACGCGGAGATCAGCGGGGCGTCGAGGTCGGCGAAGTCCAGCTTGGAGGGCTGCTTGCCGGTGCGCTCGGACGCGTAGCGCAACAGCAGCTTGAGCGTGTCGCGGTATGCGGCGATCGTCCGCGGGCTCGCGTCCTTCTGGTTGATCAACCGCTCCACGAAGAACGCCTCGAGCGTCGGGGCGAGCGCGGTCATGACTGCGCTCCGAGCAGTCCGTCCAGGCGCGCGGCGACGAGCTCGAGCAGTTCCGGGACGGCTTGGAGGTACCAGTACGTGTGCTCGGGCTTGGCGTGGCCGAGCATGGAGCTCAGCTGCGGCAGCTTCGCGTCGACGTTCTCACCGTCGCGGTACCAGTCAAGGAGCGTCGCCACGGCATAGGAGTGTCGAAAGTCATGAGGTCGGGGTCTGGCTCGTTGACCGCGCCCCTCCAGGCCGACCTGTCGGATCAGGTTCGGGAAGGTCTTGTGCACCACCCACTTCTGCAGCCGCTCGCCGGTGGTGCAGACGAAGAACGCCGAACTCTTCGGCGCAGGCCACTCCCGGTCGCGTAAACGGGCATAGTCGGCGAGCGCGCGGGTGGTGGTCGGGTGCAGCGGCACCTCGCGCCACTTGTCGTCCTTGCCGTGCACCCGGAGCACGCCGTCGTCGAGGTCGACGTCGTTGCGGTCCAGACCGAGCGCCTCGCCGAGCCGCAGCCCGGTCGCGGCGAGCAGGCCGATCAGCGTCCGGTGCGTCGCGCCCCGCACCGGTGGCTGCAGCGCGGCGGCCGCGTCCATCAACGCCTGGATCTCGGCCGGCGAGTAGATATACGGCGCGAGCCGTTGCGCGCGGGCGGGCAGCAGATCCCTGGGCGGGATCTCGGTCCGCGGGTCGATCGTCGCGAGATACCGCGGCGAACCCGCGGACCACTCCGAGCCGGGTCGCCCACCAGATCGGCTTGGTGTCCTTCGGGAGCCGCGCCCACCGGACCGCCAGCTCGATCGTGACAGTGTCCACGCTGTTGCGCTGCGCGAAGTCAGCGAAGTCGTGCAGCAGCAGCTCGTGGCCGTAGAGCTGGTAGCCGAGACTGCGCCGGAGCGCCAGATAGCCATCGACCGCGTCTCGCAGCGAGCTCATGACGCACCCCCCGGCCATGGCCGCGCGAGTTCCCTGAGCGAGCGGCGGTCGACCTTGGCGTAGATCGTCGTGGTCGCGAGCTGGCGGTGTCGCAGCACCTGCGCGACCTCCGGCAGCGACCCGCCCGCCCGCAGCAGCTCGGTCGCGGCGGTATGCCGCAGCCTGTGAGCGTGCACCACGGGCAACTCGGCGCGAATGCACGCGCGATGCACGATCCCCGTGACCGTGCCCCCAGTCAGCGGGCAGAACGGAGCGCGCGCGAGCAGAAACACCGCCCGCGACCTGCCCTGCTGTGGACGGTGTCGCAGATAGCTGACGATCGCCTCCCCAACCTCGACGGGCAGAGGCAGCATCTCGAGTCGTGCTCCTTTGCCGCGGACCTGGAACTCGCCGCGGCGCCAGTCGATGTCCTCGAGCTCGATCGCAGCGACCTCGCCCGCGCGCAGCCCAAGCCGTGCGAGCAGCAGCAACACGGCGTAATCACGACGGCCGACCGATCGCCGGCGATCACAGCTGGCCAACAGCCGCGCGACCTCCGCTCGTGAGAGGCCGAGCGGCAGGTTGTGATCGCGGCGGAACGCGACCGTCGGGACCGCCCACTGCAACGGCGTCGGGATCACGCCGGCGACGTGCAGGTAGCGCAACAGGCCGCGCAGCCCCTTGATCAGATCCCGGGCGCCGGAGACGCTGCGCTTCGGGCACTCAGACGCCAGGAACGCGCTCACATCCTGCGCCGCCAGATGCTCCAACCCCAATCCGGCTCCGAGCTGCTCGCGCTCGGCCAAGAACAACCGCGCGACACGCTCGTAGTTCTCGATCGTGTGCGCGACGAGCCCACGCTCGCCGGCCAGATACCGCCGATAGTCGTCCAGCAGCCGCTCGACCGGTCCCTCCGGCACCACCGCCGCAGGCGCCGCGATGACGCCGGCTTCGCGCAAGTACGCGAGCGGGACGCGCAGACTTCGAGGCGAAACCCAAGTGCGATAACCGGCCGCGTGGCGAGCCTCGGAGAACCGCACCTGCTGCTCCGCGGTCAGCTCATCCGGGCACAGCCCCTCGATCGCGAGCCAGTGGCTGAGATGACCGAGCTGATCAACCCGACGCTCGATCCTGCTCTCTGAGAACCCCTGCTCCGCCAGCCACTGCGCGTACCCGGCCGCATACGGCTCAAACGGGCCCGGAGCCGTGCGGGACCAAACTGGCCTGCCTCCCATCGCTGCCTCCATCGATCGTGACAACCAAGACGACGCCACGATCGACAGCGCCAACGATTATGTGCAGCCGATGATCCTCCTCACCCCGCTGCTTGCAGGGAAATCATGCTTGCTTCAACCACAACTGCAGATAATCGAGTGCGGTCAGATAGTCGCCGTTATCTGACGCGTCAGATAACGGCGAGGGGCTGATCTGGGCGGTCCGCGACCCCACCGGCCAGGATCCCGGCGCCAGCGACCAGCGGCTGCTGGTCGTCGAACCCGAGTTCGCGTCGCGTGCTGAAGGCCATCCCGCGAGATCTCGACACTCTCGCCGACGCTGCGCTCCGCGTGGGACGGTCGCCCGCTCGCGCTGCTGACCCGCACCGCGCCGGCCCGCGCCACCAGACGCGCACGTCGCCGTCATCGGGCACATCACCGCCACCGAGCTGCGCCACCACATCACCGCCGTCGAGCTCGCCAACGGGCTGCTGAACCGGTTCCTGCTCGTCGGCTGCCGACGCGTCGCGGCTGCTGCCCGAAGGCGGCGACCCCGACCCGCTTGACGGCACCGGCCTGGACCGCCTGCTCGCCGCCACGCTCAAGCACGCCCGCACCGCCGGACAGGTCACGCCTCGACACCTCCGCGCGCGAGCTGTGGCAGCACGCCTACCCCCAGCTCGCCGCAGCCACCCGACCGGGATCGCCGGCGAGATCAGCGCCCGCGCCGAAGCACACGCCATCCGGCTCGCGCTCATCTACGCGCTCGCCGACGGCGAACGCGCAGATCCAGCCCGAGCACCTCCACGCCGCGCTCGCGCTCTGGGACTACGCCGCCCGCTCCGCCACCTGGGCGCTGCAAGCGCGACCGGCGACCCGCTCGCCGAACAGATCCACACCGCGCTCCGCGCCGCCCCCGACGGGCTGACCCGCACCCAGATCTCGCGACCTCTGCAGCACAACCGCCCCGCCGAGCAGATCGAACGAGCGCTCGACGCGCTCACCGCCGCCGGCCGCGCGCACCCGCGCCCAGATCCCGACCGCGCGGCCGCCCCGCCGAGCTCTGGACCGCCACCCCAACGCCCGGCGTCTGACCGGCCCGCGACCGCTACGCGCGAGTGGGTCGCATCGCTCGCCCACCGCGCTCGCACCACCAGCACGCCCCGCGCACCCCACCCGCTTCGTGGCGAGTGATCAAAGCGAAAGGCGAAGCGGTCTCAACGCGCGACGCACAACGCGCGCTCCCCAACCCGCCGCCCTTCATCGCGTCGTTCCCGCACCACCGTCCACCCCCCTTTGAACGTTTCAACGTTCGAACGTCAGAGCAATCCATCACCACGAACAACAGCGCGACCACGCCCAAAACGAGCGGCGCTCAACACCTCAGAGCGCGGCGCAGAACTGAGTTGGTGTCGTCGGTGGGAGGCTGGGTCGCTTCCACGTGCACATCATTCCGGCCGACGAGGTCAAGACGGCGTGAGCTACGGAAGTCTTCCGTCCTCCGACGACTGATCTCGCATGTATGCCGAGCGCCGCGTCAGCCTGGGAGATCGGAGACACAGCCCCAGCCGCGCACGCTGGCGGAACTGCTCAGCGGGGCGACGCCGAGCTCAGCTGGGCGCGGGGGCGGCGAGGGTCGCGAAGCCCTGGAAGCGGTCCGGATGGGCGTTCACGAGCTCGGCGATGCGGTCGTTGGTCTCGACTTGCAGGCGCGTGGCCCCGCCGACGCTGCTCCCATCCGGTGCGCCGAACAATTCACAGGAGGTCGAACCGGATCGCCCGCGACCGGCGACGTCGTCCCGGCGCGGGTCTACGCGCCGGGAGCGTCGTACCAGGACACGATCATGCCCCGGCCGAGGGTGTGCGAGAAGAGGTTGAAGCCAAGAAACGCGGGCGTGGCGTCGGAGTCGATCCCCAGCGACTCGACGTCGACCGCGTGAACCGCGAAGTAGTAGTGATGCCGGCCGTGCCCGGGTGGCGGAGCGGCCCCGATGAAGCGCCGCATCCCGCTGTCGTTGCGCAGCTGGAAGGCGGCTGACGGCAGCCCGCTGCCGTCCTCGTCGCCCGCGCCCCGGGGCAGCTCGGTCACGTCGGCCGGAATGTCGACGACCGCCCAGTGCCAGAACCCGCTGGCGGTCGGCGCCTCCGGGTCGTAGCACGTGATCGCGAAGCTGCGCGTCCCGTCCGGGAAACCGCTCCACGCCAGCTGCGGCGAGACGTCCTCGCCGCCGGCGCCGAACACTCCGCTGAGTTGCGGTGTGTCGAGCTCCGCGCCTTCCCGCACGTCCTCGCTGGTGACCTGGAACGAAGGCACCTGGGGCAGTTGGTCATAAGGGTTGTAGTCGGCCACGGTCCGTTCTCGCTTTCTCGCTGCTCGGAGATCCCCGCCCCGGGGGATACTAACGGGCTGAGACCTGGCGTTGGGCCGTCTCGCCTCACGCCAGAGCCATCACGTCCGTCGCCAGGATCCAACGTTTCGAGTGGGTTGGTCAAATCCGTAGTTCTCCGACGGATGATGTGGCTCTTGACGGATTCCACGCATCGGATGAAGTGCGATGCTGCTTGCTCGTGGGTTCGATGGAGGACATTGGTGGTTCGAGTTCGGCTTGGGGGAGCTGCTCGACATTGCGCTGACAGCGGAGAGACGATGACGGTGGTTGACGCTGGCCCGGGGTCAGGGGGACCGAGTTACATTATCCCGTCAAGCGGCGGCACCATTACCTCGTGGCATGGTGCGCGCGAACATAGACCAGTGCGTTGATACGCCTCATCTGAGGACCTCCTGTTGTGGTCTGTCCGTCCGAGCCGTTAGACATCAGACGTCAGACGTATTGCGTTATTGTCGCTCAGGACACCGCGACACCGTGATCCTTCCCACGGCCTGGAGGTGAGGCCCCGACGACGGGCGTACAGGTCGCCGGGCTACTGAAGGCCGGTGCGGACGGACGTGATCCGCCCGGTGTTCAAGCCGAACCAGTGCATCCGGCCCGCGTAGCGCGCGTGCTCGACCTTCAGGCAGCGGTCCATGATGACCGTCACGCCGCCGTCCTCGCGCGATCCGCGCGCCCTCCTCGTTGATCACGCCGAACTGACACCAGAGGGCGCCGGCGTGGATCGCGACCGCGTCCCGGGCGATCGCCGGCAGCGCATCCGGCGCGCGGAAGACGTTGACGATGTCCACCGGCACGGGCACATCGAGCAGGCTCGCGTAGCTCGCCTCTCCGAGGACCTCGGTCTCGCGGGGATTCACCGGGATCACCCGGTAGCCGTGCCGCTTGAGGTAGAAGCCGACGAAGTGGCTGGCGCGCAGCTCGTTGCTGGACAGGCCCACGATCGCGATCGTGCTTCGCGCGTGTGGAGCACGCGCTGGATCGTCAACGGGTCCTGGTAGCGCTCGAGCTCGGTCATCTCACCGACGCCGCGCCAGTCCCTGCTCGAGGTCCCAGATCAGATCGTCGACCGACTCGGTGCCGACCGACAGCCTGATCGTTCCGGGCCTGACGCCCGCCGCCTCCAACTCGGCGTCGCTCAGTTGGCGGTGCGTCGTGCTGGCGGGATGGATGATCAGGCTCTTCGCGTCGCCGACGTTGGCGAGGTGGGACCAGAGCGTCACGCCGCGGATCAGCTCCTGTCCGCCGCTGTCGCCCACCGGCGCAGTCGAACGAGAACACGGCGCCCGCGCCGCGCGGCAGGTACTTCTCGACGAGCGGCCGGTACCGGCTCCCCGGCAGGCCGGGGTAGGTGACGTTCGAGGCCAGCTCGTGCGACTCGAGGAACGCCGCGACCGCTCGCGCGTTCTCGACGTGGCGTTCCATCCGCAGCGACAGCGTCTCGAGCCCCTGCAGGAACAGAAACGCGTTGAACGGCGCGAGCGCCGCGCCGAGATCGCGCAGCGTCTCGGCCCGCAGCTTCATCAGATAGCCGTAGGTCCCGAACGTCTCGTGGAACTCCAGGCCGTGGTACGCCGGCGACGGATCCGCGATCACCGGAAACCGTCCGTTGGACCAGTTGAACGTGCCCGCCTCGACGACGACGCCGCCGATGCTCGTCCCGTGGCCGCCGATGAACTTGGTCGCCGAGTGGATCACGATGTCGGCCCCCCATTCGATCGGGCGGCACAGGTACGGCGTGGCGAACGTGTTGTCCACGATCAGCGGCAGCTCGTGATCGTGCGCGATGGACGCCACCGTCTCGATGTCCAGCACGTTGCCGCCGGGGTTGCCGATCGTCTCGCCGAAGAACGCCTTGGTGTTCGCGCGGACCGCCTGGCGCCAGGCGTCGGGATCGTCGGGATCGACCCACGTCAGCTCCACGCTCATCTTTCGCAACAGGTGCTTGAACTGGTTCACCGTCCCGCCGTAGAGCGCCGAGGACGAGACGACGTGGTCGCCCGGCTCCAGCAGCGTGAACAGCGCGGCTGCCTGCGCGGCGATCCCGCTGGCGAACGCCACCGCGCCGGCCCCGCCCTCGAGGTTCGCCACCCGCTCCTCGAAGACGGCGACCGTCGGGTTCATGATGCGCGAGTACGTGTTCCCGTACTCCTGCAGGTTGAAGTAGGCCGCAGCCGATTCCGGGTCCTCGAACACGTAGCTGGTCGTCTGGAAGATCGGCACCGCGCGAGCTCCCGTGTTCGGGTCGGGCCGCTGCCCGGCGTGGAGCTGGCGTGTCTCGAATCCGAACGCGCGGGCCTCCTCGGGTCGGTCGGGCTCGCCGGTCACCGACTCCCCTCCAGGAAGCGACGGATGATCGGCGTCTGGCGCGCCTCCTCGAGCAGGAAGCAGTCGTGGCCGTACGGCGCCTCGATCACGTGGCACTCGACGGGCTTGCCGAGCCTCCGAAGCGCGTCTTCGATCTCTCGCGATGCCCGACGGCGGGTACAGCCAGTCGGAGCTGAAGGCGATCAGCAGCGTCCGCGCCGAGAGGCCCTGCAGAGCGCGCGTGAGCGATCCGCCGCCGTGCTGGCGCGCGAGATCGAAGTAGGTCAGGGCCCGCGACGTGTAGAGGTAGGTGTTGGCGTCGAACCGCTTGACGAACGAGTCGGCCTGGTGGCGCAGGTAGCTCTCGACCTCGAACTCCGGCTCGGTGATCGTGTAGCGGATGTCGTCGGCGAACTGAAGTCGCCGGCCGAACTTGTCGCTCAGCGCCGGCGCCGAGAGGTACGTGATGTGGCCGATCATCCGCGCGACGCCCATGCCGGCGTTCGGTGCGTCGTCCGTGCCGTGGTAGTGGCCGCCCTGCCACGCCGGGTCGCGCATGATCGCCTCCCGCGCGATCGCGTTCCAGGCGACGCCCTGCGGCTGCAGCGCGTGCGTGCTGGCGATCGCCACGACGGCGTCGACCTGGTCGGGGAACAGGATCGCCCACTCGAACGCCTGCATCCCTCCGAGCGAACCACCGGCCACCGCCGCGAGCCGCTCGATCCCGAGCTCGTCCAGGAACGCGCGCTCCGTTCTCACCATGTCCGCGACGGTGATCACCGGGAAGTCCGAGCCGTACGGCCGGCCGGTCGCCGGGTCCAGCGAAGAGGGTCCCGTGGTCCCGCGGCAGCCGCCGAGCAGGTTCGTGGAGATGACGAAGTACCGGTTGGTGTCGAAGGCCTTGCCGGGGCCGATCATCCCGTCCCACCAGCCGAGTCCCTTGCCGGCCGCGCCGTCGCGATCCTCGGCCCCGAAGCCGTCGCGGGTGCTCTGGCCGGCGGCCGTCTTCGAGAAGCCGGCCGCGTGAGCGTCGCCGCTGAGCGCGTGGCAGACCATGATCACGTTGTCGCGCCGGGGCGAGAGCGTGCCGTAGGTCTCGTAGGCCACGCGGACCGGGTGCAGCTCCTGCCCGCAGTCGAGCCGCACCGGATTCGGCAGATCGAGATACTGCGTCTCGACAGTTCCGACCGAGCCGGCCGCGAGCGTCGACGCTGGCGCCGTGGGCGCGGTCATCTCTCTGTTCCTCGGGGACTTGGTATTGTCCTGATTCCTGTATCGAGAAACTACATTATGTGAGAAGGGGCGGTGGGCAAGATGACAACGATCGACAACGGAGTCAACGTTCAGGCGCTGCTCGATGCGCGCGGAGTCCTGGAGGGCGCGCCGGAGGCGGCCCAGTTCACGTGGCGGGCATCGTCCAAGTGGCAGAACGGCGTTCACAGCACGACGAAGATCCAG
Organism: uncultured Solirubrobacterales bacterium; assembly: GCA_963838535.1. GTDB lineage: Bacteria > Actinomycetota > Thermoleophilia > Solirubrobacterales > Solirubrobacteraceae > Palsa-465. The sequence goes on along the minus strand of CAWIRN010000024.1, from coordinate 233,318 downwards.
AACTACTTCGGCCTCGGCGAGGAGCAGAGCCACAAGACCGAGAGCGTGTTCGACGCCGATCACCCGGAGATCTTCGCCGCTCCGGACGGCGGGATCACGCCGATCGAGTACCTCCTCGTCGGGCTGGCGAGCTGCCTCACGGCCGGCGTGGCGTCCGTGGCCCAGAATCGCGGGATCCAGCTGCGCTCGGTCGAGTCGACGGTCGAGGGCCACCATGACATCCGCGGGATCCTCGGCGTCGACAGCGACGTGCGCAACGGCTTCAACGACATCAAGGTGACGTTCACGATCGACGCTGACGCCTCCAAGCAGGAGATCGAGGCGCTCGTCGCCCAGTCCCAGAAGCGCTCCGCGGTGTTCGACGCGCTGGCGAACCCGACCGAGGTCACCGTCGAGGTCGCCTGAGGGGCCTCGACATAGAGCGCGTCACCACCGTCGTCATCGGCGCCGGGCACGCCGGCCTGGCGGCCAGCCACTTCCTCAGCGAGCGGTCGATCGATCACGTCGTGCTCGAGCGCGGCGAGGTGGCGAACTCCTGGCGGCGCGAGCGCTGGGACTCGCTGCGGCTGCTCACGCCCAACTGGCAGAGCCGCCTGCCGGGCGTTCGCTACGACGGCCCGGATCCCGACGGCTACATGACGAGCGCCGAGGTGGTCGAGCTCATCGACCGCTTCGCCGCGCGTGCTCGCGCTCCGCGTCCGGACCGGCACGAACGTCACCTCGGTGCGGCGCGTCGACGACGGCTACCACGTCACGACGAGCCGCGGCGAGATCCGGTCGCGCGCCGTGGTCCTCGCCAGCGGCGCCTGCAACCTGCCGAGCGTGCCGGGCTTTGCGCACGCGGTGCCGCCGGACGTCGAGCAGCTGACGCCGTTCGACTACCGCGATCCGGCCCAGCTCCCCGACGGCGGCGTGCTCGTCGTCGGGGCGTCGGCGACCGGCGTGCAGCTGGCGGCCGAGCTGCGGCGATCGGGCCGGCCGGTGACCCTCTCGGTCGGGGAGCACGTGCGGTTGCCGCGGACCTATCGCGGCCGCGATGTCCTGTGGTGGATGGACGCGTCTGGCGTGTGGGACCAGCGCTACGACGAGATCGACGATCTCAAGCGGGCGCGGCGGCTGCCGTCGCCGCAGCTCGTCGGGACGCCCGAGCGAGCGACGCTCGATCTCAACGCGCTGGCGGCGATCGGCGTCGAGCTGGTGGGCCGCTGGGCGGCCGTCCGTGACGGCCGCGCGCTGTTCTCCGGCGGTCTGCGCAACGTCTGCTCGCTCGCCGACCTGAAGCTGGAACGGCTGCTCGACGGGTTCGACGAGTGGGCTCGGACCGAGCGAGCGTGGATGTCGAGGTCGATGCTCCCGAGCGCTTCGCACCGACACGGGTGCCCGGCTCGCCGCGGTTGCAGCTTGACCTCCGCAGCGGCGAGATCCGCACGATCGTCTGGGCCACCGGGTTTCGCCCCGACTACCGGTGGCTCGACGTGCCCGTCCTCGACGCGAAGGGCCAGCTCCGCCACGACGGCGGCGTCGTCGTCGACAGCCCCGGCCTGTACGCCCTCGGGCTGCCCGTGCTGCGGCGGCGCAAGTCCACGTTCATCCACGGCATCGAGGACGACGCGCGTGAGGTGATCGATCACCTCGCGGGATCCCTGGCGGGCGAGCCGCGGGGGTGATCTGACTCAGGCGGGTCGGAGCGAGTATGCGTTTGGCGCGCTCGTGGCACATCGGGCAATTGCCCTATGCGGCGACCAGGTTGCCCAAGACTCCGATCAACAGCGGTCGAAGGCCAGGTTCTGCGCCGTCACGCAGGGACCCGCACGTGGCCCAGATCGCGCGTGATCCGGGCTGCTCGTTGATCGAGCGCGTCCCAGTCGTCGGGCGTCTGGGCGCCGCGCGTTGCGGTTGCCGCTTCGATCTGCTCAGCCAGTCGAGCGATCTCATGTGCCCCGACCATCCGGGCCGCGCCCTTGATCCGGTGGGCTTGCCGGCGCGCGTCGTCGGTGTCGCGTGCGTCCAACGCGGCGCACAGCGCCTGTAGGTCGGCGCGCGTCACTTCGAGATAGTCCTGTACGAGGCTCGCAGCGAGTTCGGCGTCGCCGCCGGTCAACGCGTCGAGCGTTGCCGCGTCGATCAGCCCGTCGGGCCCGCGAGCTCGCGATGCGATGGCCGGCACGAGCGGCTCCGCTGGCTCCGGTCCCTCGCTGGTCCACTTCAGGTGTGGGAGCCAGCGGGCCAGACGGGCGGCCAGTGTGGGGATCGTCGTCGGCTTGGCTGCGAAGTCATCCATGCCCGCGGCGAGGCACTTGTTCGGCTCGCCCTGCATCACGTTGGCGCTGAGCGCGATGATCGGCGTGCGCGCGGCTCCGGTTTCGTGCTCGCGGGCGCGGATTCGCCGCGCCAGCTCGTACCCGTCGAGGCGCGGCATGTTGAGATCGGTGAGCAGGAGGCCGTAGCGTCCGGTGAGCCAGTGCTCGTACGCTTCCTGTCCGTCCTCTGCGAGGTCGACGTGGAACCCGATCAGCGCCAGCTGCTGGCTGAGGACGGTGCGGTTGGTCGGGTGGTCCTCGGCCAGCAGGAGCAGGCTGCGCTCTCGCTCGGCCTGCTCCCGTGACGGCATCGGGCGGCTCGTCGCGGGGGCCGTCGACGCACTCTCCAGATCGGTGCGCAGTTCCGCCGGGTCGCCAACCGGCAACGGTGCCACCAGGCGCATCGTCGTGCCGGTCCCGGGGGTGCTCTGCAGGCTGATGTCACCGCCCATCAGCGTGGCGAGTCGCTTGCAGATCACGAGTCCGAGACCGGTACCGCCATAGCGGCTTTGGGTTTCGGCGTCCGCTTGCGTGAACTCCGCGAACAGGCCGGCTTGCTGCTCTGGTGAGATTCCGATGCCGGTATCGCTGACGGCCACCTCGACCGTCTGTGCCTGCGGGGAGGACTCAAGCACTCCGACGGTGACTTCGATCCCCCCGATCTCGGTGAACTTGACGGCATTCGAGATCAGGTTTGAGACGATCTGGCGCACCCGCAATGGGTCGCCGACTTGCGCGGGGGCAAGCGTGTCATCGACGCTCCAGGTCAGCAGCAGGCCTTTGGCGGAGGCGGTGTGCACGAATGTCTCGGCCGCGGCGCGCACAACCGTCTCGAGCGAGAAGGTGGTGGGTGAAAGCTCGAGCTTGTCGGCCTCAATCTTTGAGAAGTCGAGGATGTCGCCGATGATCTGCAGCAGTGACGCGGCCGAGCTGTCCGCGGTCGAGACCATCTGTCGTTGCTGTGGGGTCAGCTGCGTGCGGGCCAGCACCTCCAGCATGCCGGTGACGCCGATCATCGGGGTGCGGATCTCGTGGCTCATCGCGGCCAGGAACGTCGACTTGGCCCGGCTGGCGTGCTCGGCGACGCTTCTCGCGGCGACGGCCTCGCCTTCGGCATGCTGGCGCGCCGCGACGTCAGCCTCGATCGCGGCGGCCATCGAATTGAATGCGCCCGCCACACGCTCGAGCTCGGAGACGGCGCGTACGTCGACCCGCTCGCGGTAGTCGCCGGCCGCGACCCGTCGGGTCGCGCGATCAGCTGGTCCAGCGGGCGCAACACAACCCGCGTGAGAACCACCATCGCGGCGATTCCGGCCAGCACGATCGCGACCAGGATCGCGATCTCGATGCTCACCAGGTTGCGGTTGTGCGCTTGCGCTCGCTGAACATCGCGCAACGTCCGCGCATCGACCAGCGCGATGAAGCGTTGGACCGCCGCCATGATCACGCCCTTCTGAACCAGGTACGGGTGGTCGACCAAACGTTGATAGAGCGGCGCGACGGCGGCCGGATAACGTGCGCCCGGGTCGCGGCGAGCGATCCGCGCCGCTGCCGTCATCACCGAACGCTCGAGCCGGGCCAGATTGTTGGAGGCATTCAACGCGGCCTGGAGCGCGCGGAACTCGTCAGGAGCGAAGTGCGCCGCGCGCATCTGCGCGATCAGCGACTGCGCCGGCCCGTAGCGGACCGAGCCCTCGCCGCTCGCGAGCACGCGGTCCCAGAACGAGCTGTCGTAGTTGCGCGGACGCGGAGCACGACCGGCCCGAATCGCCAGTATCTGCTGGTAGTAGCGCGCGGTAGCGTGGGCGTCCGGTCGCCACGTACAACCTGACCATGTTGGTGAGATCATTCGAGCTCTGGCGCAGGCTGTCGGCGAGGAGAAACGAGCTCGCGCTCCGGTTCTCGGCGCGCGTCTGCGCCGCCGAGCCGCTGACCTGCCGCGAGGCCACGATCAGCAGCGCGACCACGAGCAGACCGATGACGCCGAGCAGGATCGCCAGCAGCCGGCGCAGCGATGTCGAACGACGGCGCCCGTTGACTGGTTCTCTGCCATCAGGAGTCGCCCGGGACCAGCGCGGGCGCTGTCCAATCGCGCGCCCACGCAGCCAGGTCGGACGCCGCCATCGCGCCGCCGACAAAGGCGCCCTGAGCGTGGCTGGCGCCGATCTCCAGCAGCAGTGCAAACTCCGCAGCGCTGGCACACCCCGAGCCGATCGCCATCAATCCCCTCGCGCGTGTCCGCTCCACCGCGTCCTGAAGGGCGGAGGCAGCGCCCGGTTCGGCGGTAGCGCTCGCGACGAGCGAGCCGGCAAACCTCACTCCAGTGAGCGGCAGACCGTCGAACTGGGTTTGTGTGCCGGCGTCGTCGAGCCACAGGCGAAAGCCCTTCAGGCGGAGCCGAGCCAGGACATCCAACGCCACCGTCGCGCCGCCGGGGAGCGCAGAGACTCCGACCGCCAGCGTCATCGGTCCGGACTGGGCGCCCATCGCCTGCGCCGCGTCCGCGAGCCGGTCCGCGAGCTCGGCGTCGCCGAGTCTCGCATGAGGAATCTTGAACGCGATCTCGAGCGGGAGCCCGGCCTCGGTGAGCTCCCGCGCCGATGTCCGTGTGAGCTGGACGAGGCAGGCCGCGAGCCGCTCGGTGATCTCCGGGACGCCGAGCGCGGCGGCGAAGCTCGCAGCATGCACGGCGCCCGCCCGATCGCGCCAGCGCGGGACGACCTCGACGGCGGCGATGCGGCCGCTCGAGAGATCAGCGATCGGCTCCAGCTCCGCGATGATGCGGTCGTCAGCCAGCGCGTCTGCGATCTCGGCCGCGGAGAGCTGCAAAGCGCCTTCGGGCAGCGGGACCCGCGCCGGGTGTTGGTAGGCGGCGAGCAGTTCGGTCAGCATCCTGACCGTGAGCGGTTTCTCGACCGCGCCGAGCACCACGAGGCCATAGCCCTCGGCGACGGCTCGCACCGTCTCAACCAGGACGCGGTCGAGTCCGCTGACGATGGCCACAGCGCTCGCCAGCCCGCGACGGGCGACGTGCCGGATGAACTCGACTCCGTCCATGCCCGGCATGTCGAGATCGCAGATGATCACGTCGGGCGGTGAGACCTCCCCCAGCAGCGAAAGCGCCGCTGCCCCGTCTGATGCCTCCAGCAGGCTGCCGACGCCAAGCCGGTGCAGCAACGTCAATGCGGTGCGGCGCTGGAAGTCATGGTCCTCGACCACCAACACCCGGTAGCCCGCGAACTCGCGGTGCTCGTGCGCTGTCGCCTGGCGAGGTGCGCGTGGGGGTTGGCTCGGGACCGCGTCGATGGCCGCCGAGCGCTCGAGTACGCCGGCTCCGTCGGCCGCCGCCGTCAGGGCCCGCGTGAGTACGTCTTCGGTGTCTCGCGAAGGGTCCAGTTTCAGCTCCGAGCGCAGCACCGAGCGACATTGGTCGTACGCGCGGAGAGCGCCGGCCCGGTCACCGGCCTGGCCGAGGACGTCGATCAGCAGCTGGTACCCGGCCTCGCGGTACGGCTCGGCCTGCACGAGCTTCTCGGCAGCCGCGGTCGCGGCGCGGATGTCCCCGGCCGTGACGTGCGCGCGAGCGGCGAGCTCCAGCGCTGCGACCTGGATCGCCTCGAGGTCCGCGCGGATTCCCTGCACCCACTCCCCCTCGTGGCTGGGCAGGAACGGAAGCCCGGCGATCGCCGCGGCGCGTGACGCCGATGCGGCGACGCGGGCCGCGTCGCGGCGCTCGAGTCCGGCCCGAGCGTCCGCCAACGCAGCGCGCGCCTCATCGACATCCACCGTGACACCCGGCGGAAGTCTCAGTTGATAGCTGCCGCGGGAAGCGGCGATCAGCTCGTTGCCGGCGAGGCCGCAATCGTCGAGGAAGTGCCGAACCTCGGTAACGACACTACGCAGCGCGGCGGCCCAGCTGTCCGGCAGCAGATCAGGCCAAAGCCCGTTCGCCAGCTCATCGCGGCTGACCGCCCGCCGGTGCTCGACCGCGAGGTAGGCGAACACGAGCTGTGCCCGTCGGCCCGGCAGGGAAACTCGGCTCCTCGCGCCCTCACGGTGCTCGATCAAGACCCCGCCCAGGACCACGATCCTCACCCCGGTGCTGGTCACTCGTCAAGCATCGCAGTTCGCCCTGCCTCGCGCTGCACCGCGCGGCGCAATGGCGATCGGGTTGCGCTTCGCGCGCGAAGCGCTTGCGTCCCTGGCGATACAACGCTGGTCAACCCCCGGGCGACCAATTCCCTGACTCATAGCTGAGCCTCAACCAATCACGAAAGGCAGACACATGACCATCACAAAAACCGGGCAGATGAGCTGGACACGAGGACGTATCGCGGCGTCGGCAATTGTGCTGGCGTGCGTCGTGGCGGGAGCGCTGCTGTCCGCCGGGCCGGCGAGCGCAGCCAGCCGCGGGTTCAAGGTCCACAACCAGAGCAGCCACACCCTGCGGCTGGAAGGCGCCAGGCGCGTCCCCACCTACGTCTGTGTCGACATCGCCCGCTGTGTCCCTACGCATTACCCGATGGACTTTGAGGGGCGTCCCTCTGACGGATCCTTGATGCACCCGGGCAACACGCAGGTGTGGGAGCTGAAATACGGCTTCAGCCTGCTCGGTGGGGTCCAGTACGCCGCGAATCTGTGGTACCAGATCGTGGGCACGAACGATTCCGTGGAATACACGATCGAAACGTGGAGCACCGTCAACGAGTCCGCCTGCAAGGTCAAGGGAACGACAAAGTTCGCTTGCACGGCCGAGGGGACCAAGCTCACCTTCAAGTGATCAACAGCCAGGAGTCTCGCGCTCGCGGTCGCACCGAGCGCGAGACTTGTGGCAGGTGAAGGGGGCGACAGGCCCACGTACCTGCTCGGATCAATTGACGAGCAGTACGAGCTTGCCGCGGACATGGCCGGTCTCGCTGAGGCGATGCGCCTCGGCGATCTGCTCCAACGGGAATGTCTGCGCGACCGGAATTGAGAATCGACCCGCCGCGATCAGCTCACCGATCTCACCGAGCGCGTGCCATGCGCGCGGGGAGTCTGGGCCGCCGGTCATCGTTACACCTGTGCTCTGCGCGCCCTCGTAGTCGGCGATCGTCACCACATGGTCAGGGCCGCCGGCCAGCTCCACCAATGCGGCCAGAGCGCCGCCACCGGCGTCATCGATGGCGCGGTCCACTCCGTCGGGAGCCAGCTCACGAACGCGCTCGACGAGGCCCTCGCCGTAGGTTGTCGGCTCGGCGCCGTAGGAGCGCAGGTAGTCGTGGTTGCCGGCGCTGGCCGTCCCGATCACCCGCGCGCCGCGCTCGCGCGCGAGCTGGACGGTCGCGATCCCGACCGCGCCGGCGGCACCGTTCACGAGCACGGTCTGCCCCTCGCTGACGCCGATCAGTTCAAGCGTGCGGGTCGCGGTCTCGACGGCCACGGTCAGCGCCGCCGCAGCCGCGAAGTCCAGCGAGGCCGGGATGGGCGCGTAATGCTCCAGCACCGCGAACTCCGCCGCACCGTCCTGAGCCGATCCGAACACCCTGTCTCCCGCCGTCACGTCGATGATCTCATCGCCCACCTCGTCAACCACCCCGGCCACCTCAAAACCGAGGCCCTGAGGCAGCTCGCCGCCCATCATGCCTTGCCGGAACTTCCAGTCCACGGGGTTGACGCCGACGGCCTTCACGGCCACGCGGATCTGCTGAGCGGTGGCGTGCGGTTCAGGCACCTCGACCAGCTCGAGCACCTCAGGCCCGCCGAAGCGCGTGAATTGGATCGCTTTCACACGCCTACCCTACCCCAGGGAGCCCCGTCGGCCGCGTCATGGCGCGAGAGGGCTGGCGCCATGACAACGGGCGCGCGGTCCGTCGAGCACCCGGGCGCATCGGACTACCGTTTATGTGTGTGCCGACTCGAGCAGCTTGACCATCGCGCGGCTGACCCGCACCTCGCCGCCGATCACGTCGGTGCGCTCGATGTCAAACCCACCCAGGTCCTGGGCAACGAACTGCAAGGCGAGGTCGTCTGACGCCTCTGCGCTCGACTGATCGCGAAACAGACTGACCGTCAGGATCTCGCCGAACCCGCACGCCAGCGCGTGATAGGCCTCGAACCCGCCCAGTGCCTCAATCCGGTCAGCGAAGGCTTCGTCGACCTTGCGCATGAGCGCGGCAACCGACCCATCGCGCAACGAGTACCGACGAAGGCTGGCGAACTTCCGAGCAGTCCCCACGTGCCCGGCCTCGAGCATGTCCTCCTTCGCGCGACTGACATAGATTTCGCCGTGCAGCGACTCGGTGCGCGTGAAATCGACGTCGTGACGGTTGTCCTTGGCCCAGCGCTGCGCCAGCTCACGTGAGTCCCTCGCTCCCGTGGCAAAGTCGAAGATGCTGACGGTCATGAATTCGCCGTCTCCGCAGTCGACGAATTCGTATAAGACGAATCCAGGCTGAGCGGAGATCTCCTCGGCGAAACCTTCGTCGACACGCCTCGCGAGCTCATCCACCGAACCTCTGTGCATGCGACAGCGCCTGATGCTTGCGAACATCTGATTCTCCCTCCTGTGTTCGGCCTAGAAGTCCTGTAACCGTTGGGCCTGTGCCATCGCACCTCACTGCTCGGGCGGTACGGCGACGCGACTCACGGCGGGCGGGTCCCGACCGTTGCAGCGCCGAGCCTACTCTTCGTCGGCGCGAGATCAAGGCGCTTCGATCTCCGTCTATGCCGACGAGGCCGGACGGGCGTCAGACTGGACCGCAGGAGCACCCGACCGTCCGCTCGCCGGGTCGGTCGGCCGGCGCGGTGAGGTAGACACCGAAGCAGCTGATGCCCTTGACGCCCTTGTCGATATAGATGCGCAGTACCATTGAGCGTCATGCCGAGCAAGGACCGCGATAAACCGTTTGAGGCGCTTCGCGAGGCGGAGGCATCGGTGGTCGAGGCGCTACGCGATCTCGAGACTAACTTCGAGCGCAGGATTGAGGAGGTGCTCGGGGCGCTTCTAGCTGAGATTCGGCGGATCCAAGAACTCCTGAGCAACTTCGAGGTATCCGAGGAGGCGGTGGTCGCGTTCGTGAGGACCGTTAGCGACCTGCTCGGCGGGAAGCCGCTCAGCGTCAAGGACGCCGAGCGCGCTGCGATTCTCGCGGCCTCGGGCACGACTTGGGAGAACGAGCTCGGACCGCTGCTCTCGAGTGCAGACGTCCGACGCCTGCTCGGAGATGTCTCGCGCCAGCGCGTCGATGAGTTGCTGCGTTCGCGCCGGCTGATCGGTCTGCGCGACAAATCAGGGCGGCGGCAGTTTCCGCTCTTCCAGTTCGTTGATGGGCAACCACTGGAGGCATTGGTTATGGCCTACTGGACCGTCGCTGACGGCGCCGCCAACGACTGGACGGCGGCGTCATGGTGCGTCATGCCCGATTCGGCGCTTGAAGGCAGCTCTCCGGTTCAGTGGGCAAAGGAGCGCAAGGATTCGGATCGCTTGTTGTCGGTGTCACAGCAGGACGCGTCGCGGCTCGCGCGGTGACTCTCATCCGGTTTCCGCGGCGCACGCTGCGGGGCGACGCTGAGATCTATCGGATTCATCGCTCTAGTAAGTCGCCTTGGTGGTTTTCAGCGGACGGAAGCGGACGTTTCGACCCCGTCGGAACGGGCCAAGGGGCTTGCTACTTCGCTGAACGACGCGTGGGAGGTTGGGTCGAGGTCTTCCGCAAGGCGATGCTCCTGGCCGAGGACGAGGTGCTTGAGCGATCGCTCTACAGCGCTCGGCTCGGCGCGGACCTCCGTCTCGCCGACGTCACGTCTCGCCGGGCGCTGCAGTTCGGCATCACGGCATCGATCGGCGCCAACGAGGAGTACAGCGAGAGCCACGCGTTCGCCATCGACGCGCTCAAGGCCGGCTTTGCCGGTGTTCGCTATTTCGTTCGTCATGATCCGGCACAAAGCCTGTACGGCATTGCCCTTTTTGGCGAAGCCGGCGAATCTGGCGCCGTCGGTAATCCGGTGGCGGGATCTTCCTCCGACCGACCAATCCCGGATGATGTCGTCGACGAGGCGGAACGCCTGTTTGGCTACCGGGTCCTACCCACGCCCTAACGGAACCAGGCAGCAAAGTATGTCGGACTTGGGGCGGCGTGAGCTCAAGGCCGGAGGCGAGTTCCGATCAACCTGATCCTCCCACGACGCGGGCGGGTTGTCAGGGTGAATTGTCTCAACAAACCTCTTGTTTCCTCCTCGACACCGGATCATCGAGTTGTAGGGGTGCGGGATACTGCGGTGGTGCGTGGCGGGAGCCGCCAGATTGCGCTATCCGAGCTGATTGGCGCGTTGTCCTATGCGCTGGACATCACCGAGGGGGAGCCGCCGGGGCATGCGGCACGGTCGTGCCTGATTGGCATGCGTCTGGCGAGTGAGTTGGGGTTCGGAGCAGTCGCCCGATCGGATCTTTTCTATGCGTTGTTGCTCAAGGACGCAGGCTGCTCGGCCAACTCGGCGCGGATCGCGGCGTTGTTCGCGGCTGACGATCAGGAGGCCAAGCGGACGTCCAAGCGCGTCGACTGGGCGCGGCCACGCTCGGCGCTGATGTGGTCGCTGAGGACTGTTGCGCCAGGCGGGTCGTTGCGCGCCCGGGCGGAGCGGCTGCGGGCGATCCGCAATGAGGGCGAGGTGACCCGGTCGTTGATGCGGGCCCGCTGCGATCGCGGCGCCGAGATCGCGCGGATGCTCGGATTCTCCGCGGCGACGGCGGAGGCTATCCGCGCGTTGGATGAACATTGGGATGGCTGCGGCCAGCCGCATGGTCTGTGTGGACGGAGATCCCCCTGGCGGCCCGGATCATGTGCCTGGCACAGACCGTGGAGATCTTTCACCAAGCGCGCGGTGTGGGTGGCGCCTACCGGGTCGCGGCGAAGCGCCGCGGGCACTGGTTCGATCCTGCACTGGTTGACGCCCTGGGCGGCTGTCGTGCGGATGCGGGCTTCTGGGCATCGTTGGCCGAGCCGGATCTGTCCACGGTCGAGCCGGCCGATCGGGTCCTGATCGCGGACGATGACCGACTGGATCAGATCGCCGAAGCGTTTGCTGCGGTTATCGACGCGAAGTCGCCGTGGACCCAACAGCACTCCGGTCGCGCGGGCACGTTCGCAACGGGCATTGCCGCGGCGCTCGGTCTGGACGCGACCGCGGTGTCCGATCTGCGTCGCGCCGCGCGGTTGCACGACATCGGCAAGCTTGGCATCTCCAACCGGATCCTCGACCGGCCGGGTCCGCTCACCGACGCGGAGTACGCCAAGGTCAAGGAGCACCCGCTGTTGACCCAGCGGATTCTCGAGCGGATACCCGGCTTCAGCGAACTGGCGCCGCTCGCCAGCTCGCATCACGAGCGTCTCGACGGCTCCGGCTATCCGCATGGGCTGACGGCTAAGGAGCTGACGAAGCCGATGCGGGTGCTCGCCGTCGCCGACGTCTACGAGGCGCTCACGGCGGATCGTCCCTACCGCCCGGCATGGAGCCCTGACCGCGCGCTTGAGATCATTCGACTCGACGTGCCCCGGCGCCTGGACCACGACGCCTTCGACGTTCTTGATCGCGGGGTCGAGTTGCTCGTACGCGACAGCTAGGCAGCAGCGAGTGGTCCGGACGGAGTCGGCCCGTACTTGCGCTCCAGCAGCATCGCGTCGGCTTGGCGCATCAGGTCCTCCGCTGTCCAGGCCGGGTCGGCGAACGTTGCCCAGCCGGCGGTGGCGCGGAGGGCGCGTTCCGCGTCGGAAGGAACCCGCAGTTGGGCGACCGCGTCCACGAGCCGGACCGCGAGCTCGCGTGCTTCGCGGTGACCGGCGCCGACCGCCACCACGGCGAACTCGTCGCCGCCGTGGCGGCAGCAGATGTCCTCCTCCCGCAGCTCCGCGCGGAGCGCCGCCGCGACAGCTTTCAGCGCGGCGTCTCCCGCGGGATGCCCGATCTCGTCATTGATCGCCTTGAACCCATCGAGGTCGAGCAGGATGAGCGCGAACCGCTCGCCGCGACGCCGTGCGCGTGATGTCTCGGCCTCGAGCGTGCGCGACAACAGACGGAAGTTCCCCAGGCCGGTGAGCGCGTCGGTGCGCGCCTGTGTCTCCGCGTTCCGCGCGGCGGCGGTGAGCTCACGCCGCTGTCGCCGCAGCGTGGTGAGGGCCGCGTTGAACCCCCAAGCCACGACCAGCGTGGGCGGCACGGCGATGATCGCAGTCACGGCGAACAGGGCCGTTCGTCCCGTGTCGTAGGCGAGCGGAGTCAGGAAGGCGAGGACGGCCGTGACACTGACGACGATCACGCGGCGCCGGGACTGAAACGCCCCGGCGTGCAGCACCGGCAGCGGGTAGAGCAGGAAGAACGGGCTTGATCGGCCGCCGGTCGCCACGACCAGCCCCGCCGTGAGGCCGATCCAGACGAAGTCCGCGACATACAGGTCGTTTTGCCTCAGGCGGCCGGCGTGAGTATGGACAGCCAGCACGATCGCGCACATGAGCGAAAGCACGCTGACCGCCAACACGCCGATCGGAGCCATCATCTCGCCCAGCGGCAGCGCGACAAGCGGGATGAGGGCGGCACCGGCCACAAACGCCGCGATCGCCACGCGGACGCCGATCCGCAGATCCACCGCGTCGAGCTCTGGGGTGGCGCGAGGCGGAGCGGACCCCGTCAGCGGAGTCGCGTGAGGCTTTGACGTCGGAGTTGCGTCCTGGACCATGACCATCCCGACATGTCTGCACGCCCCTTCCCGCGGGGGCGTTCCCGAAGCACACTAGCGCCGACCCAACCCGGCGCGCTCTGGGGATTGATCGGAGGGTTGGCTGAGGCCACCTCGAGCTCGACCGCCCGACCGGAAAGCCTCGCCCGCCGGTCTCGTCAGCCGGCCGGTCGCCCACGATCGAGGATGGCGGGCCACGGTCGGGTGTTGAGAACCTGTGACGCGGTCGCCCAGCCGCGGCGCGCGGTGGCGACCGACAGCGCCATGTTGCCGAGCCCGCGGACCGAGTGCGCATCGGTGGAGCAGACGATCTCCACGCCGGCTGCGATCGCGTCGCGGACGTGCTCGCCGCTCAGGTCGAGGCGGGCCGGGAGGCCGTTGACCTCGACCGCGACTCGGTGCTCGAGCGCGACGGCGAACACCCGCTCCAGGTCGAGGGCGTTCTCGGGCCGCCGGCTGATCAGCCGGCCCTTCGGATGGCTGAGGCAACGCACATAGGGGTTGCGCAGCGCCGCCTCGACGCGCGTTGTCAGTTCCCGCGCAGGCATGCGCTGCCCGCCGTGCACGCTGGCCTGTACCCAGTCGAGTTCCGCGAGGATCTCGTCGGGAAGATCGAGCCGCCCGTCGGTCAGGATGTCGCACTCGATCCCGCGCAGCACACGGAACGGCGCCAGCCGGTCATTGGCCGCGGCGATCTCCTCGCCCTGGCGGCGGACGTCGTCGGGCGCGAGCCCCCGGACGGCACCCACAGCGGGCGTGTGATCGCAGATCGCCAGGTAGTCATAGCCGCGCTGTGAGGCCGCGCGGGCCATCTCCTCGATGCTGGCGCTTCCGTCTGACCAGGTCGAATGACAGTGCAGGTCGCCCCGGATCTGCTGCGGCTCGACGAGGTCAGGCGCCTGGCCGCGGAACGGTTCCTCCCGTAGCTCCGGCGGGCACCAGGGGACCTCGAGCGCGGCGTAGACCGCGGGCTCGTCGGGGGCGTCGGGGAGTGGCCCGAGCGCGGCGACGTACGCGGGCGAGCCCGTGGCGCGGACGAGCGCGGTCCCAAAACCCGCCGGCTTGGCGGCGGCGACCTCGACCGGCACGCCCTCGACGGTGACCCCCACCGCCCGGCGGTCGCCCTGTTCGATCACCGCCACGATCTGGGGCAGCGCGGCAAACCGCGCCAGGGCCGGGCGGGGATCTCGCGCGGCGCAGACGACCGCCAGGTGCTCGCAGTAGTCACGCCACCGGCGCACGTCGCCGGCCGCCTGGCCGTCGAGCGCGGCTGAGATGCCGCCGACGAGCTCCCGGGCGCGATCGAGCAGTAGTCCCTGCTGCGGTCGCGGCTCGCCCTCGCGGGCCAGCGCCTGGAGCAGCCGGGCCTCGGTCTTCGGTCCGATTCCCGGGACGGTCCGCAGCCGGCCGGCGGCTGCCGCCTCGCGAAACTCCTCGGCGGTGCGGACGTCGAGCGACCGTGCCAGTTCGATCGAACGCTTCGCCCCCAGCCCGAGATAGCGGCCCAGGCCGACGAGATCCGGCGCCAGCTCGCGCTCGAGCTCCGCCAACTCGGCGATCTCGCCGGTCTCGATGAGCTCATGCAACCGAGCCTCGATGCCCCGGCCGATCCCGCGCAGCTCTCGCGCGCGGCCAGCGTGCACGAGCTCGGCCACCGGGAGTGCCGCGGCCCGGATCGCCTCAGCGGCCCGGCGGTAGGCGCGCACCGTGTGCGGATTTGCCTCGTTGAGCTCGAGCAGCATGGCAAACGTGTCCAGGCGGTCGGCGATCTGATAGTTCTCCACCGGCACAGTGTTCCCGCAAACCGCCGCGGGCGGCCGATCAAACGTCCGACGCTGCAGATCCGCCGGGCTGCCCGCCATGCCACGTCGACTATCAGGACAATGTGTCGATGCCGCCGAAGTCGAAGATCGTCGTCCTGATGCGCCCAGCGTGGTCGCGTTCTCGACCTTCGATCAGACGCCTCCGGCGAATAGCCGAGCCCCGATCGCACCTGGGGCTTGCACCTCGCGGATGCGAACATCGCGCTCGGGAACCTCGTCGCACTCGTCAAGGACGAGGCGGCGGCGTTCTTGACCCGCTGATCAGGCCGCGCGGCCGTACTCGATCGGCCGTTCTTGGCTCGCGCTCCACTCGTTAAACGAGCCGTCGTATACCCCGTCCGGGTGGATCCCGATGCGCTCGAGCGCGAGCAGCGCGACGGTCGCGGAGACCCCGCTGCCGCAGGTCGCGATCAGTTCCCGGGGCGGCCGATCGGGATCGATCCCGGCATCCCGCGCCAGCCTGGCGACGGCGGCGGGGGAGGCCCACAGCCCGGTCGCGCCGTCGACCAGCTCCTGGTAGGGGAGGCAGCGTGCGCCAGGGATATGTCCGGTGTTCGCCGCGCCCGGCTCGCCGAGGAACAGGTGGCGAGGGCGTGCGTCAACCAGCGCGGCACCGCGCGTTACCGCTGCCTGGACGTCGGCGAGCCCCCGGCGCAGCCGCGGCCGGGGTTGGGCGACGAACTGCGTCGGCGCCGGCTCGACGTTCTCGTGGCCGATCGGGCGGCCTTCTTCCACCCAGGTTGTCCAACCGCCGTCGAGGACTCGCGCGTCGGCGCCGTAGTAGCGAAACGCCCACGCGCCACCGCCGCTTCGGCGGTGGGCGGGCTTATGCCTCTTCGGCCATCGCGGTCAGGTCCTCGCGGGTGACCTTGCCGACCAGCTCGGGATGATCTGAGCGCATGTGCGCCTCGATCGTCGTCGCCGCCTCGTCGACGGTCTCGCCGCGTCCGAGGAATCCGCATTGGCACCGGATGACCTTCGCCATGACCTTCTCCTTTGTGGTGAGCGCGACCTTACGGCCGCCCGTTTGCACGCTTCTGCGATTCTCCTTGCACCAACATTGGCCGACAACCCCACGACTCGAATCCAGCTGTGCGGGCGGCTCGCTGTCGAGCTCGCCGGCCGCGAGCTAACGCCCAAACTGCCAGGCGGACAGGCGCGGGTTCTGTTCACATACCTGACCGTCACCCGCGCGCTCCCATCCCGCCGAGAGGAGCTGATCGAGGCGTTGTGGCCGTGGCGCGTCCCGGCCGGCGCCGACACCGCCCTGAGTGCCCTGCTCTCCCGGTTGAGATCGGTGCTCGGCAGCGGCGTGTTGTGCGGCCGCGGCGAGATCCAGCTCGAGCTGCCGCACGACGCGTGGATTGACCTCGAAGCAGGCGAGGACGCGATCCATCGCGCTGAGGCCGCTGTCTCACAGAACGATTGGGCGCGCGGGTGGGGTCCCTCGCTGGTGGCACTGTTCACCGCCCGCCGCGGCTTTCTCCCGGGTCAGGATCTCCCGTGGGCGGAGGAGTACCGTCGGCGGCTGGAGGAGATTCGGGTCGCGGCACTCGAGTGCTACGCCGCCGTCGCGCTTGGAGTCGGCGGCAGCGAGCTGGCTCCGGGCGAGCGCTCCGCGCGCGAGCTCGTCGCCTTGGCGCCCTACCGCGAGCACGCGCACGCGCTACTGATGGAGATCCTCACCGCGCGTGGCAACGGCGCCGAAGCGCTGCGGGTCTACGAGGCGCTGCGCCAACGGCTCCGCGACGACCTTGGCGCGACACGCGCGCCGGAGCTGCGCGAGCTTCAGGAGCGCCTGCTGCGCCGCTGACGTGCGCCGCGACGGGGCGCTGCTAGCCTCGCGATCGCCGCGCGCCGATGTTGCCGGGGAAGCAGTTGCCCAGAGGAGGCCAGTTCGATGAGTAGCGATCTTGGGTCGGTGTGGTTTCTCACCGGCAGCCAGCACCTGTATGGGGACGAAGCGCTGCGGGAGGTGGACGAGCACGCCCGCCAGATCGCGCGGGCGCTGGATGCCAGCGACGCGATCCCGGTGCCGATCGTCCATCGCAAAGCGCTGACCGACCCTGATTCCATCGGCCGCGTCCTCGCCGAGGCCAGCTCCGACGACCGCTGCCTGGGGGTGATCGCCTGGATGCACACGTTCTCGCCGGCCAGGATGTGGATCGGCGGGTTGACCGCACTGCGCAAGCCGCTGCTGCACCTGCACACACAGTTCGATCGCGATCTCCCGTGGACCGAGATCGACATGGACTACATGAATCTCAACCAGTCCGCGCATGGCGATCGTGAATTTGGCTATGTGGAGACCCGGTTACGGGTGGCCCGCAAGACGGTCGTCGGGCACTGGGCCGATCCCGCAGTGCAGTCGCGGATCGGAAGCTGGGCCCGCGCTGCCTGCGGCTGGCAGGAGGCGCAGGGCCTCGAGGTGGCCCGGTTTGGCGACAACATGCGCAACGTCGCGGTCACCGAAGGCGACAAGGTCGGCGCGCAGCTCCAGCTCGGCGTATCGGTCAACGGCTACGGCGTGGATGCGCTCTCTGGCGCAGTCGGCGCTGCACCGCAGAGCCTGGTCGACCAGCTGCTACAGGAGTACGAGCTCGAGTACGAACTCGCTCCCGAGCTGCGCCCCGGTGGGCCCCGGCGCAGCTCGCTGGAGGACGCGGCGCGGATCGAGGCGGGACTGCGGACCTTCCTTCAGGAGGGCGGCTACCGTGCCTTCACCGACACGTTCGAGGACCTCGGCGGGCTGCGGCAGCTGCCCGGGATCGCCGTGCAGCGACTGATGGCCGAGGGCTACGGCTTCGGGGCCGAAGGCGATTGGAAGACCGCCGCGCTGTTGCGGATCATGAAGGTGATGGCCGCCGGCCTGGAGGGCGGCACGTCGTTCATGGAGGATTACCTGTATCACCTCGGACCCGGAGGGCCCAAGGTGCTCGGCGCGCACATGCTCGAGATCTGTCCCTCGATCGCCGCCGCGCGGCCATCCTGCGAGGTCCATCCGCTCTCCATCGGCGGTCGCGAGGACCCGGTCCGGCTGGTGTTCACCGCTCCCCCGGGCCCCGCCGTGGTCATCTGCCTGGTCGATATGGGTGGGCGGCTGCGGCTGATCGCCAACGAGGTCGACGTGGTCGAGCCCGACGCCGAGCTGCGGCGGCTGCCGGTGGCCCGCGCGGTGTGGGCCCCGCGACCAGACCTCAGCACTGCCGCCGAGGCATGGCTGATGGCCGGCGGCTCTCACCACACCGTCTTCACGATGGCGCTCGGGCTTGAGCCGCTGCGGGATCTGGCCGAGATCGCCGGCGTCGAACTGGTCGTGATCGATCAGTCAACCCAGGCGGTCCAGTTCCGCAACGAGCTGCGCTGGAACCAGGCCTACTACCACCTGGCTCGGGGCCTGTAGCGGTCGCAACGGCTGCGTCCACCCGAACTCTGAGCGCTGGCGGCCGGGCGACGCCGCAGGCACTCACGACGCACCGTCGCGCAACGCTCGCCCGCCGTCTGCTTCGGCGTGACGGGGGAACATCGTGGCGAGAACGCCCGGGGTCAGCGGCTCGGCGAACAGGTAGCCCTGGGCGGCGTCGCACCCGATCGCCGTGAGCTCGTCCCGCTCGGCCTCGGTCTCGACGCCTTCGGCGACGACCGTCATTCCGAGCGCGTGGGCCATGCCGGTGACGGCGGCGATGATCTCGCGGTCGCGGGATTGGCCGCCGAGCTGTGACACGAAGCTGCGATCGATCTTCAGGATGTCGGTCCGCAGGTGACGTAGGTGCGCGAGCGTGGAGTACCCGGTGCCGAAGTCGTCGAGCGCGATCCTCACGCCAAGCTGTGCGATCGATTCGATCGCGCGATGCGCGTCCCCCAGCTCCCCGATCAGTACGTTCTCGGTGATCTCGAGCACCAGTCGCTCCGGCGCGATGCCATGGCGCGCCAGCGTCGCGGCGACGTTCGCGCCCAACCCGGGATCGCGAAGCTCGCGGCCCGACAGGTTGACTCCGATCGTGCAGCTGCTCCGTGCAGCTGCCGGCGTTCGTCCAGGCCGCGAGCTGGCGGCACGCCTCGTTCAGGACGAAGTGTCCGATCGCTCTGATCAGTCCTCGCCGCTCGGCGATCGGGATGAACTCGACAGGGGAGATCACGCCGCGCTCCGCGTGACGCCAGCGGACCAGCGCCTCGGCGCCCAGGATCGAGCCGTCCCGCAGGTCAATCACAGGCTGGTAGAGCACGAAGAGCTCCGCATCACTCGATCGCTCGTCGTAGCTCCGCCGCCAGACCTCGGCTGGACGTGGCGGAGGCCCGCAGTTCGGCCCGGTAGAGCTCAAACCGGTTGCCGCCGCTTCGTTTCGCGGCATACATCGCGACGTCGGCCTGCTGCAGCAGTTCGTCGGGCTCAGTCAAAGGCTCCGAGGTGAGCACGGCGCCGAGGCTGCCGGTCACGGTCACGTCATGTGGACCGTCCTGCAGCGGCGCGCAGACGGCTCGCATGACCCGATCGCAGATCACGCCGAGGTCATCGCCTTCGCTCAGCGCTGTGCACACCAGCACGAATTCGTCCCCTCCCAAGCGAGCGACCGTGTCGCCCCGGCGCGCGATGCGAGTCAGCCGGCGGCCGACCTCGCGCAGTACCCGGTCACCCGTTCGGTGCCCCAGCGTGTCGTTGACGCTCTTGAAGTCGTCGAGGTCCATGAACAGCAAGGCAAGCTGGTCCCGCCGTCCCTCCAGGCGAGCCAGCGCGTCGAGGAGATGATCCATCAGCGCCGCCCGGTTCGCCAGCCCGGTGACGGGGTCGTGCAGCGCCTGATGGGTGAGCGCCTCCTGGGCCTCGACCTGCGCCGTAATGTCGCGGGACAGCCCGAACGTGCCGATGATCTCCCCGGACTCGCTGCGCAGGGGCATCTTGGTCGTCGACATCCAGGCGTCCGGACGGTCGTGGAAGGTCTCGCGCTCGATCTTTGCCACCAACGGCCGTCCCGTCCTGATGATGCACTGCTCGTCCTCGAGTGCCTCTGACGCGTGTGCCTGGCTGAAGATGTCGAAGTCGGTCTGGCCGATCACGCCCTCGAGTGGGCGCCCGGGACGATAGGCGGCCAGCCAGCCGGCGCTGACGAGCAAGAACCGGCTCTCGCGGTCCTTGAAGAAAATGCGTTCCTCCGAGCTGGCCAACAGGTTGCGCATGCAGATGCGCTCGATCTCCTCCTGAGAGGACGACGCTCGGGGCCCAACGGCTGACGGTGTGCGCACGGTGACTCCCGGGCGCACGCGTCCGGAGCGGCGCCCACGGATCACATCGGCAGATCGGGCCACCGCCTAAAGCTGCGCGAGCTCGACGTGGTCGCGGTTAGCCAGCGGTGGCGCGGAACCGGCGGCGAACAAAAGTGCACACAATCCCCTCAGATCGGGGGCTGTGAGCGATGTGTGCCGCTCAGCGGGCCCTGCCACACACACCCACCCCGGATCGGGCGGTTGGGTGCGATTTGTCCCACTTCGCCCGCCGGACGAGCCGGTGTTCGTCTTCTGCGACGCCGGCTAGGCCCTTCAGCGAGCGTGGTCTCACGTTCTCTCCTCCGGTCGTTGATGGGTCCGCCCGACATCGTGGCGGATCGGTGAGGAGCGTAACGGCGAGGGGCGCAGATGAGATGATGCGGTCTTCTCAGACGAGTCAACGCTGCCCATTCGGTGCCGGGCCAATCCGGGTGAGGCAGAGCAACCTGGAAAACCACAATTGGCAGAGGAGCGGAGCGTGCCGACAGCCACGCCCGGTGGGAGCAGGGCAAAGCGCGGAAAGCAGGCGGAGCTGGCGCGACGCGAGCTCGACGAGTGGCGCCGCTGGGGCCCGTATCTCAGCGAGCGGGCGTGGGGTACGGTGCGCGAGGACTACAGCGACGACGGCGATGCCTGGTCATCGTTTCCTCACGATCACGCGCGCTCGCGCGCATACCGGTGGAGCGAGGACGGTCTGGGGGGAATCTGCGACGACCGGCAACTGCTGTGCCTGGCCTTCGCCTTTTGGAACGGCCGCGACCCGATCCTCAAAGAGCGGATCTTCGGGCTCACCGGTCCGCAGGGCAACCACGGCGAGGATGCCAAGGAGTACTGGTGGTACCTCGACTCGACGCCCACCCATTCGTGGATGCGCTGGCGCTACGTCTATCCGCAGGCCCCCTTTCCCTACACCGATCTGATCGCGGAGAACGCCCGGCGTGACCGGCAGGTGGGTGAGTATGAACTGCTCGACACCGGCGCTTTCGACGGGGACCGCTACTGGGAGATCACGGTCGACTACGCCAAGGCGGCGCCGGACGACCTGTGCCTGCGCGTGCAGGTGCGTAACGCCGGACCGGATCCGGCGACGCTTCACCTGTTGCCCACACTGTGGTTTCGCAATCGCTGGTCGTGGGATCCGAAGGTGGAGAAGCCCTCGATCCACGAGGACGACGGGGTGCTGGTGGCCGAGGATGCGGGGCTGGGCACGATGACGCTTCAGGCCAGCGGCCAGCCGGAGCCGCTGTTCTGCGAAAACGAGACCAACACCCAGCGGTTGTGGAGCCACCCGGGCCCGGCCTACCCCAAGGACGGCATCAATGACCACGTCCTGAGCGGAGCGCCCACGGTCAATCCGGAGCGTCGCGGCACCAAGGCGGCGCTGTGGTATCGACTCGAGGTCGCCGCGGGGGACACCGCCGAAGTCAGGCTGCGGCTGGCGTCCGAGCGGGGCGATCTCACCCGCTCATGGTCGACGGCGCTGCGCGCGCGGGCCCGCGAGGCGGACGCCTTCTATGCCTCGGTCGCGCCGGCCGCCACGCCGGAGGAGGCGCTGGTGATGCGACAGGCGTTCGGCGGCATGTTGTGGAGCAAGCAGTTCTACAACTATGACGTTGAGCGCTGGCTCGACGGAGATCCCGGGCAACCGCCCCCGCCGGTGTCCCGCCGGACGGCGCGCAACGCCGGCTGGCGCCACCTCTACAACCACGACATCATCTCGATGCCGGACAAGTGGGAGTACCCCTGGTATGCGGCCTGGGACCTCGCCTTTCACTGTGTGACCCTCAGCCACGTCGATCCGGAGTTCGCCAAGCAACAGCTCCGCCTGATCACGCGCGAGTGGTACATGCATCCCAACGGGCAGCTTCCCGCCTACGAGTGGAACTTCGGCGATGTCAACCCGCCGGTCCACGCGCTCGCGGCGCTGGAGGTATTCCAGCTCGACGGTGGCCGTGACCGCGAGTGGCTGGAGCGGCTGTTCCACAAGCTCCTGCTCGGGTTCACCTGGTGGGCGAACGTCAAGGATCCCCAGGGCGACCATCTGTTCGGCGGCGGCTTCCTGGGCATGGACAACGTGGGGCCGTTTGACCGCTCGGCGCCCCTGCCCGACAACCTCGTTCTGGAGCAGGCGGACGGCACCGGCTGGATGGCGCTCTACTGCCTGAGCATGCTCGAGATCTCGATTGTGCTCGCCGCCGAGGACTGCGCGTACGAAGACGTGGCGATCAAGTTCTTCGAGCATTTCACGCTGATCGCGAAGGCGATCAACGACCGGGGCCTGTGGGACGAGGCCGACGGCTTCTACTACGACGCGGTGCGGCGTCCGTCAGACGGCACCTCCTGGCAGGTGCGGGTGCGGTCGATGACCGGCCTGGTTCCGCTATGCGCGATCGCCGTCACCGACGCGCAGCAGGCCAGTCGTCTGACCGAGTTCTACGCCCGGGTGCTCGAGTTTCTGGAGCTTCGTCCCGAATACGCGCCGGCGGTGGAGCTCGGCGACGAGCAGCACGCGACGATGCTGGCGCTCGTCGGCTCCGATCGCCTGCCCCGAGTGCTGCAGCGGCTCGCGGACGAGGCCGAGTTCCTGTCTCCCCACGGCCTGCGCTCGGTGTCAGCCGTCTACCGCAGTAATCCATACCAGTTCTGGCACGCCGGCCAGGTGGCCGCGAACGTCGACTATGAGCCCGCCGAATCGACCACGCCGCTGTTCGGCGGCAACTCCAACTGGCGCGGGCCAATCTGGTTTCCCGTCAATTACCTGGTCATCGGGGCGCTCGAGCGCTTCGCCAGCCGGCTCGGCGACGAGTTCACCGTGGAATTCCCGCGCGGCTCCGATCACCAACGCACACTGCGCCAGATCGTGACCGACCTCGAGCAGCGCCTGGTCAGCATCTTTCTGCCCGACGCGGACGGGCGACGGCCGGTGTTCGGCGACCAGTCGCGCTTTCACGAGGACCCAGCCTGGCGCGACTCGCTGTTCTTCCACGAGTACTTCCATGGCGACACCGGCAGCGGGCTGGGCGCGTCACACCAGACCGGATGGACCGGGCTGGTGGCCGACATGGTGATTCGACTCTCGCGTCGGCGCGAGGCGGAGGGGCGATGAATTTCTCGCTCAACGGCGGTCAATACGGGTAGTCCTGCGAACGGAGAGCCGTTCGACCCGACCGAGAGGAGACAGCGCCATGCCGCAGAAGATCACGCCGAGCCTGTGGTTCGACACCGAGGCCGAGGATGCCGCGGCCTTCTACACCTCCGTGTTCAAGAACTCGCGCATCCTGAATGTCAACCGCTACACCGAGGCCGGGCCGCGGGAGCCCGGCACCGTGATGACGGTGGAGTTCGAGTTGGACGGTCAGCGGTTCATCGGTATCAACGGCGGCACCCAGTTCAGCTTCAGCGAGGCGGTCTCGTTCCTCATCACCTGCGAGACCCAGGAGGAGATCGACTACTACTGGGAGCGGCTGACCGAGGACGGGGAGGAGGGACCATGCGGCTGGCTCAAGGACCGATACGGCCTGTCCTGGCAGGTCGCGCCGAGCGGAATGGACGAGTGGTTCGGCGATCCCGACCGCGGCCGGGCCCAACGCGCGATGGAGGCGATGTTCGGCATGCGCAAAATCGATATCGCGGCCCTGCAGCGCGCGGCGGACAGCGTCCCGACGGCCTGTACCCTGCGCCTAACCGGCCTGAACCGGCCTGACCGGGCCTTGACCCGCGAAATCCTGGACGTGGCCTGACTGCAGCGCGCCAGCATCTTGGCTGACACTCCCGATCACCTGCACCAACCCCCAAACCGTGGCAGCGCCGACGGGTTCGGGTGATCACTCATGTGGGGCATGCGTGATCACCCGAATCCACAGCCGGTGCCTCGGTTTGGGATCTCATGCATGTGAACGCACGTCCCCCCGCCGCGAAGGGCGACCGTGACGATCCAGCGCCGGGGCGCGCGCCGTATCCGCCGGTCAGCGCCGCTACGTCGACGTACCCGAGTGGGCGTCGGGCGACGAGGCGCGCCACGCACTGACCCACCCGGCGATTTCGGCTCCGGTGAGCTCGAACTCGCTGGGCAAATGAGCGATTACCTCCCGCAGGAAGGCGTTGCTCATCAACAGGTCCACCGGAGAGCCGAAGAAATCGTTCAGGACCGCTTGCGCGAGGCGCCGGGGGCCCGCGCCCTCGTAGCCCCATTCGAACTCGCCGGCGATCAGTCGATCATCGTCGAGCTCGAGGTTGTGTCGCTCGTCTTCGCGGCACACTCCGACGACGAGCGGCCCACCGTGACCATAGTCCGGCTGAACGGCCCGGAGCCCGATGTAGGTGACGTCCCACGGTGCCATAGGCCGGACGCTAGCGAAACCAGACCGGACGAATCGGAGACGAACTACACCATCGTCAACCCGCCGTTGACCGACAGCGTCTGACCGGTGATGAAGGAGGCCCGGTCCGAGGCCAGGAACGCGACCGCGCCCGCGATGTCCTCCGGCCGTCCGAGGCGGCGCATCGGGACCACGCGGCGAATCGCTTCGATCATCTTCGCGTTGCTCTCTCCCGAGTTGATGATGTCCTCGAGCATCGGCGTTTCGGTGGGTCCCGGGCAGACCACGTTCACCGTCACTCCGTGACGGGCCACCTCGCGGGCGAGCGTCTTGGTGAACGCGACGACTCCTCCTTTGGCCCCGGAATACACCGCCTCGAGCGGCGAGCCAACGCGCGCGGCATCCGAGGCGATGTTGATCACCCGACCGCGCTTGCGCTCGACCATCCCGGTCACCACGCTGTGGCTGACGCGCAGGCAGCCCTTGAAGTTGATGTCGATCACCCGATCCCAG
Organism: uncultured Solirubrobacterales bacterium; assembly: GCA_963838535.1. Classification (GTDB taxonomy): domain Bacteria; phylum Actinomycetota; class Thermoleophilia; order Solirubrobacterales; family Solirubrobacteraceae; genus Palsa-465. The sequence goes on along the minus strand of CAWIRN010000024.1, from coordinate 208,390 downwards.
AACGTCTCCTCGGTCTCCAGGAAGGGGATGAACTCATCCCAGCCGGCGTTGTTGACCAGGACGTCGATCGGCCCGAGCTGCTGTTCGACCAGGCCGACCGCGGCGTCGATGGAGGCGCGGTCGGTGACATCGAGATGCACCGCCAGGCCGTCCACTTCAGTGGCGGCCTGCGCGGCCGCGTCGTCGGTGATGTCGGCCACCACCACCCGATGACCGTCGACGGCCAGTTCAGCGACGATCGCCCGGCCGATACCGCGGGCTCCGCCGGTGACGAGCGCGACGGGGCCGGTTCTGTTCCCGGAAGTCATGGGAGAAGTATCGCGGGGTCAGCCGTCGAGGACCTCGTGGGCGTAGCGCACGACCATCGCGCCGTCGCCGACCGCGCCCGCCACGCGGTTGGACGCCCCCGCGCGCACGTCTCCGGCCGCGAACACGCCGGGGCGGACCGTCTCCAGGAGATGGGGCTCGCGGTCCGGCAGCGGCCAGGACAGGTGCCCGTTGCAGTCCGACGCGCCCGTGCCGCAGAGCAGGTAGCCGGCGGGGTCGACGGCGAGAATCCCCGTCGCCGCCTCGGTGCACGGGTCTGCGCCGATCATCACGAACACGGCCGTCGCCGCCACCTCGTCAACCCGGCCGTCGCGACGATCGACCAGGCTCACCGATTCCACGGTGGCCGAGCCGTGCACCGCCGTCAGCTCGGTCTCGGTCATCACCTCGATCCGTGGCGCGCGCTTGATGCGATCAACGAGGTAGTGGGACATCGTCGACTTCAGCGCGGTGCCGCGGACCACGATGCGGACGCTGCGCGCGCGGGAAGCCAGATGCATCGCGGCCTGTCCAGCCGAATTGCCGCCGCCCACGACGATCACATCCTCGTCACGGGAACGCTCGGCATCGGTCGCCATCGCGGCGTGATACACCCCGGCGCCGCGGAAGCGCTCGACGCCGTCAGCCTGCAGTTCCCGCCAGCGGGCACCCGTCGCCATCACGACGGAGCGAGCCAGCACGTACTGGCCATCGTCGAGATCCACGCGCAGCAGGCCTTCTGGCCCATCGGCCAGCTCGACCGCGCGGTGAAAGCTCGAGAGCACCGCGTCGAAGCGACGCGCCTGCAGCGTGGCGCTGCGCGTCAACTGCGTCCCGGACACGCCGGTGGGGAAGCCCAGGTAGTTCTCGATCCGGGTGCTCGTGCCCGCCTGACCTCCCGGCGCCCAGGCCTCCGCCACCAGTGTGCGCAAGCCCTCCGAGCCTCCGTAGACGGCGGCGGCCAGTCCGGCCGGCCCGGCGCCCAGGATGACGACGTCAAAGCGCTCCCCATCGACCTCGGCGCGCAAGCCCAAGGTCCGCGCGACCTGGGCGGCGGACGGGTTGAGCATCACGTTGGTGGCGTGGACCAGCACCGGCGTCTCTTCGGGCGCGATGTGCAGCCAATTGAGCATCGCGGCGCTGTCGGCGTCCGTGTCCACGTCGTAGGAGCGCACGGGCAGCAGGTTGCGCTCGAGCAGGTCACGCACCTCGAACGCTCTGCGGGAGCCCCGCGGGGCGATCAGGCGCATGACCCCGTGTCCGTTCGCTTCGTGCCAGGCGCGCCGCGCCAGCAGCGTCTCAAACACGTGCTCGCCGAACTCCGGCCAGCGCGCGAGCATGCCGCGTAGTCCGGACCGGTCGAACATGAGCACGTCCGTTGGTTCGACCGCGACGCACGCGCTGAGCGTCGGCTCGCCGGTGAATGTGGCGATCTCACCGATGAACGTGCGGCGGTTGGCCTGCGCGATGATGACGTCCTTGCCGGGTTTGCGGTCGATGAACTCGACCAGCCCCTCATCGATCACGTAGAAGTTCGAGTCGCGGACGGCGTGTTCGTGCAGCACCTCGCCGGGCTGAAACGTGCGCCGCTCCCCGCGCTTGGCCAGCCACTTCAGCTTCTGGTCGGAGATCCGCGGGAAGAGCATCTCGTCGCCGAGGTCGGGGAAATCGTCCCGGCGGACCATGTGTGTTGTCGCCATGCCACTCAGGCTATCGGCACACGAATGACGCCACGCGCTCGGGGCATAGGTAGCGCCTATCGGTCGGCTAGGGATCCAGTATTTGCACTTATGAGGCCTCGGACCTACCGTCAATCACGTTCGCACTGCCCCAGAAAGCGATTGACACGAATGTCGACGAACCGTAGGGACGTTTACCTCGAGCGCATGTTCGAGACCCGCACGCATGCCTGGGAGAAGGTCGGGCTCGCAGGGCAGGTCAGCCGAGAAGCCGTCGGCCGGGCCCGCCGTCAGGCCGTGCTCCTGTTGCTGCTGCTCGGCGGAGTCCTCGTCGCTTACGGGGACCGTCACCAGTTCTTCGGGCACAGCCTCGACACGCCGGTGCGGGCGGCCACCGTGCTCGCGCTCGTCGTGATCGGCTGGGCGTTGGCGCGCGACGTCGGCCGTGCCGCGGCCCCGACGTTCTTTCGCCGCATGGACCCCGCCACGGCCGGCACCGTCGGCTTCGTCATCCGGCTCCTCACCCTGTTGTGCAGCGGGCTGGCCGCCCTGTGGATCGCGGGGCTGGACCCCCGCGCGCTGGCGGTCGGTGGTGCGTTCACCGCGGTCGTGCTGGGCCTCGCGGCGCAGCAGACGCTGGGCAACCTGATCGCCGGCATGGTGCTCCTGAGCGCCCGCCCGTTCCGGGTCGGTGAACGCGTCCGCCTGCAGACCGGCGGCCTCGCGGGCCAGACCGAGGGGGTGGTCAGCTCGCTCGGGCTGCTCTACACGACCCTGGCGCGCGGGGAGGACCGGATCATGGTCCCCAACAGCGTCGTGCTGTCGGCGGCGATCGTGCCCCTGCGCGAGCCCGATTCGGTCGATGTCAAGGTGCGGATCGGCGCCGGGATCCGCCCCAGCCACGTGCAGGCCATCCTCGATGGCAGTGTGGGCACCCCGACGCGGTCGGCCCCGCGCGTGCTGCTGGAGGAGATCGACGGCGACGACGTCGTCGTCCGCGTCCAGGCCACCCCCGAACGCCCCGACGATGGTGCCCGGTTGGCGGACGAGGTCATCGCCGCCCTGGCCAGCGTCACCGGCGAGCACCTCGTTCCGGTGTCGTAGTGGCCGCCATCGCCGCCGCGTCGATCGCCGGCCGGGGGCAAGATGCTTGCCCTCGCGCTGGGGTTGGTAGGTAACCGTCTGTCTAGGTGAACAGGATCAGGCGGTACGCGCTGAAGGCGAAGAACACGGCCAGCAGGCTCCAGGTGAGCGGCCAGCTGACGGTCTGCAGGAACGCCGTTTCCCAGTGACCGAAGCGAAGCACGTACACGAAGATGCCCAGCAGCACGACCGCGTAGCTGATGATGGCCACCGCGGTCGAGAAGGCCAAGCCGAGGATCGGCGCGACGACGAAACCGAGCGCAAGCCACGCGGTGATGGCCAGCTCGTCGACCGACAGGCTCGTGCGCTCGCGCCCGACGATGGTCATGAACCCCGCGGCGCCCACGAGCGCCGCGGCCATGAACAGGCCGAGCGACCAATGGGAGCTGAAGCCGAAGATTGCGCCCATCAGCCTGCCTCCGGCCCACAGCAGCAAGGGGATGACCACGCTGACCGCCACGTAGCAGGCGAACATGTCGATCGTGGAATCCCAGGGATTCCCGAACACCGGTCGGCGCGGTATGAGCGCCGCTCTCAGCGCCGCGGGATCAAGCGCCGCCCGGACCGAGCTCGTGTTCTGGGGTTCGCTGGCCACGTTTTCTCGCCTCGGGCGGAATCTTAGAGAACTCGTGAGTCCCTCTGCTTGCTTGTCTGAGTCACCGGGGGCGGTGATTTGAGTGGGCAAGATGAGGCGACTGCCCGATGTGCGGTGGGCGGCTTACGCGCAAGATCTACTCATCGCAAATCGCTGGTTCGAGAGAACCACCAGAGCACAGAGAAAGGGCCGGAAATGAACATCCACGAGCGTTGGTTCTAGTCCGCACAGAGGCTGCGGAGCGAGCTGGTACCGCAGCCAGGCGTCGTCAGACCTTCAAGACAAACCGCAAGAGCACAGAGAAAGGGCCGGAAATGAACATCCACGAGCGTTGGTTCTAGTCCCTACAGGGCTGCGGGCGAGCAGGTGCCGCAGCCGGCATAGTCAGACCGTGAACAGCCCGGCGCGCTCAACGCGCCGGGCTTTGTCGTGGGTGCAGGCTGGTCCTGGGCTTTGCTGCGGCCGTAGTATCCGGTCGGTGACGAGCAGCCTGGTGAGTCCGGTGTTGGTGGGGCGCCGGATGGAGTCCCAGGCGCTGTCTGACGCGGTGCAGCGTGCGTTGGACGGCGATTCGGTCAGGGTGCTGGTGGGTGGCGAGGCGGGGGTGGGAAAGTCTCGGCTGATCGGCGAGCTGGTCGGCCACGCTCGAGGGCTGGGCGTACGGGCGCTATCTGGAGGGTGTGTCGAGCTTGACGGTGGCGGGATCCCGTTCTCCCCGCTGGTCGAGATGTTCCGTGCTCTGGCGGCCGAGGTCGACGAAGCCGAGCTCGCGCGGCTGACCGGGCCGGCGCGAGGCGAGATCGGCCGTCTGGTACCCGAGCTGGATGACGGCGGAGGCACACCGGGAACTGGTGATCGCGACCCGTCGAGGATCCTGGAGCTGATTCTCGGGGTGATCGGGCGCCTGGCCGCGACGAGCCCGCTGTTGCTCGTGTTTGAGGACCTGCAATGGGCGGATCCGGCGACGCTGGATCTGATCGGCCTGCTGGTCGCGGCGACGAGTGGGCGGCGGCTGATGCTGGTCTTCACGGTGCGCTCCGATGAGCTCAATCGGGCGCACCCGTTCCGGCGCATGGCCGCCCGGTGGGAGCAGCAGCGCAGCGTGCAGCGTCTGGAGCTGGAGCGCTTGACGGCGGGTGAGGTCGCCGTGCAGATCGAGGCGATCCTGGGCGAGCGTCCGGACGGCGAGCTGATCGATGTCGTGTTTGAGCGCTCGGAGGGAGTTCCGCTGCTGGTCGAGGAGCTGCTGGGAGCGGTGCGTGAGGGCGGCCTTGACCGCGACTATCTGCCGCCATCGTTGCGCGACGTGCTGCTGGCCCGCGCCGATCGGCTGTCGGATAATGCCCAATACGTCCTGCGGGTGACCTCAGCGGCCGGGCGCTGGGTGTCCGAGCAGCTGCTGGCGACGGTTGTCGGCTTTTCGGAGGTGGAGCTTTCCGCCGCGTTGCGAGAGGTCGTCGAGCATCAGTTGCTCGTGGTCGACCCGTCGGGTCGGGGGTACGGCTTTCGCCACGCCCTGGCGCGCGCGGCCATTCATGACGATCTGTTGCCCGGCGAGCGGGCGCGCGTGCACCGGCAGTATGCGGAGGCGATCGAGGGCAGCACCGAACCGGGGCTTGTCGGTCTGGATGCCATTTCGATGCTGCCCCGGCATTGGCTGGCGGCGCACGATCTTCCGCGTGCGCTTCCGGCGTCGGTGCGCGCCGGGCGGGCCGCCGCTGAGCTATCGGCGCCGGCGGCGGCCCAGCGTCATTTTGAGCTGGCCTTGGAGCTGTGGACGCAGGTGCCCGACGCGGACGAGCGGGCGGGGATTGATCACCCCGAACTCCTGGGAACAGGCGGTCGCGCTGCTCCCCGTTGACGTTCCCAGTCGGGCGAGCGCGCACGTCCAGAGCGCGCTGGCTCGAGCGATGCTGCGCATGAACCAGATGGAGCGAGCCGGCGTCATGGCCCAACGGGCTCTCACGGCCGCCCGCGCGGTGGGTGCTGTGGAGGATGAGCTGGATGCCCAGATCACCGGGGCGGGGGCGGTCGTGTACGCCGGCGATGTCGATGCCGGCCTGACCGCGATGCAGGACGCCGGTGAGCGGGCTCGTCGGGCCGGATTGCTGTGGATCGCGGTCCGCGCGTCGGTCAATCTGTCTGATCTGCTGCTGATGCTGAGCCGCTACGACGGGGCGACGAAGACGGCGCAGGAGGGAATGGTGGTCGCCGAGCAGGCCGGCCTGACCCGGACGGTGGGAGCGATTCTGCGCGGCAACCAGGCGGAGGCGCTCCTGCGCCTGGGACACTGGGAGCAGGCGCTGGCGTGTGCCGCGCCGGGCACGGAGGCAACCGGCGTCTTTGCTGGGACCCTCGCGCTCTTGCGCGCCGAGATCCACGCGCTGTCGGGGCGTCGCGTGCAGGCCGAAGCGGACCTGAGCGAGGCGCGGCGACAGCTGCGCAACACTCCGGCCACTCAGTTCGCGTTGCCGCTGGCCGGGGTGCGCGCCGAGCTGGCTCGCTCCGGCGGGGAGCTGGACGTGGCGCGGGCCATCGTGGAACAGGCCTTGTCACGCGAGTCCGGCGAGGAGGATCCGCGCTACCGGTGGCCGTTGATGTCGTTGGCGGCCCGGATCGAAGCCGAGCGCGCGGCGCGCGCCCGCGACCGGGGCGAGGCGGCACCGAGTGATGCCGAGGGCCTCGCCGTGGTCCTCCGGGCCGATGCTCAGGCGATGCCGGCGTGGACGCCGACGGATCTCGGCCATCGGGCGCTGCTGCGGGCCGAGCAGGCGCGGTACTGGGGCGAGGAGGACGCGTCGGCGTGGAGCGATGCGGTCCTCGCGTGCCGGGAGATGAACGATCCGTTCGTGCTCGCCTACGCGTCGCTCCGCCACGCCGAGGCGCTGGCCCGGCAGGTGACGCAGGCGGCTGCGCTGGCGCACCGGCGCGGGTTGGTGAGCGCAGAAGCGCAGGCCGAGCCGTTGATCTGAGGTACCCCCGACGGTGATCTGAGGCACACGGCCCAGCAGAGATCAGGCAGTCGTCCGATGTGCGAAACGCGATTCAGACGCATGCTGTGTCCATGCTCACATCGCTTCACATCTCCCACCGCCGTTCCCTGCCGGGCGGCCGTTCATTTCGCCTTTTGCTCGCCAGCCTCGCCGTCTCCTCCTGCGGCGACTGGTTGTACAACGTCGCCCTGCTCGCATCGGTCTACGCCGCCACCGGGTCTGCGACCTGGGTTGCGCTGACGACGGCCGCACGGGTGCTTCCGGTGGTGGTGGTCGGACCGTTGGGTGGCGTGATTGCCGATCGCTACGACCGGCGAGCGCTGATGATCGCCTCCGATCTGACCCGGGCCGGACTGATGGGCGCGCTCGCCGCAGTCATCGCGCTCGGGCTCCCGATCGTGCTCGCCCCTGTCCTGGCGGCCATGGCCACCGCGGCGGCCACCGTCCAACCACCCAGCGTCGCGGCCAGCACGGCGCGTCTGGTCACCGACGCAGAGCTCCAGCGCGCCAATGCCCTGCGCGCGCTCGTCGGCCAGGCGGCGGTCGTCACCGGGCCGGCGCTCGGCGCTCTCATCCTCCTCGTCGCCGATCCGGCGACCGCGATCCTGGCCAACGGCCTCACGTTCATCGCCTCCGCCGCCGCCATCCTCGCGATCGCCCCGGGCCCCGCGTTTGTCCCGGCTCGTCAGACGGATACCGCGTCCACGCGCGTGCTCGACGAGATCCGTGCCGGGGCGCGAGCGCTCCGTGCCGCCCCCGCGGCGATCCGACTGATCGCGGCCGACGTGCTGTGCAGCATGGTCGTCGGACTGCTCACCGTGGCGCTGGTGCTCGTGAGCCGCCGCGTTGGTGCCGGTGCCGGCGGCTACGGCATCCTGCTCGGCGGCTTCGGCGCCGGGGGAATTCTCGGTGCGATGATCGTCGGACGGCTCGGCGGGCCCGCGCGCTGGCGGCCGCTGCTGGCCATCGGGCTGGTTCTGCTCCGCGGTGCTCATCGCTCTGAGCGGGTTGACTCGATCGCGGCCGCTGTCGGCGGCGGTGATCGGCGGCGGGCTGATCATCGGCGGCTGGCCGACACCGCGCTGCCGGGCATGGTCACGACGAGGTCCTGGCCCGCGCCTATGGCCTGGCCTTCCCCGCCTCGATCCGGCCTGGCCGCCGGATCGCTGGTCGCCGGACCGCTCATCGCCCTGCTCGGACTCCCCGGCGCGCTCATCACCGCCGGACTGTTCGTGCTGGGCGCCGCCACCCTGTTGCTCCGCCGACCGTTCATCCCCGCCCCGAGTGACGCTCTGCCGGTTGCGGCGCTGTGAACGGGACCGACTCTCGCTTCCACCTCGAATCGGCGCTGGAACCCAGTGCTTCAGACGTCGCATAGTGACCGCGGAAGCCGCTGCCGGCTTGGTGATCACAGCTTCCTCTGCGAGTATGCGCGAGCAGCCACTTAACGAGAGAGGGAGAGGAAATGGCACGCACTCCGCAGGAGGTCTTTGCGCATCACGGCGAGACGCTGATGGCCGAGGACCTCGAGGGAATCGTCAGCGACTACGCCGATGACGCGGTGTTCATGACGCCGAACGGCGTGCTCCACGGCAAGGACGGCGTGCGGGAGGGTTTCATCAAGCTGATGGCCGATGTTCCCGGCGCCAGCTGGGAGCTGCCGACGGTGCTGTTCGAGGGCGACGTCCTGCTGCTCGAATGGAAGGCCGAGTCCGAGAAGGTCAAGGTCGAGGACGGGATCGATACGTTCGTGTTTCGTGACGGGCTGATCCGCGTGCAGACGGTCCGCTACACGCTGACCCCCAAGTGACGATCGGGCCTGCGTAGGTCGCCGCGCTGCGTGCGGGCTGGCCCCGGCGCGGCACGATGCCGGCCGCGATCAGAGAGCCCAGCGCGGGGCCCGTAGCATCATTCGTGATGGACGTATCGATCAACCCGGCGTTGGCCGAGGCTCGCTTCTGCCCGCGCTGCGGGCAGGCCGCCGAGATCGACTTCCCGCGTTCGATTGCCTGTCGGCACTGCGGCTACTCCCTCTACTTCAACCCAAAGCCGGTCGCCGCCGCGATCCCGATCGATGACGAGGATCGCGTGATCCTCTTGCGCCGCGGGTTCGATCCCGGCCAGGGCCGCTGGACCTTCCCGGGCGGCTTCGTCGACCTCGGCGAGTCGGTGCCCGACGCCGCAATCCGGGAGACCGACGAGGAGCTGGGCATCGCGATCGAGCTGGGGCGCCTGATCGGGGTCTACTCGCGCGCGGACGAACGAGTGGTGCTGATCGTCTTCCTGGCCCGGGCCCTCGGCCAGCCCCAGACGACCCCGGAGGCGACCGAGGTCCGGTCGTTCGCACAATCCGAGCTGCCGTGGGATGAGCTCGCGTTCTGGTCCACCGAGCAGGCGCTCCATGACGCCTTCGGTGCGTGACGACGCATCGTAGCCTTCCCCAACCACCGCACAATCGGGTATAGGCTCTTCGCTGCCCACGAGGAGAGGTGTCGGGCTCGGTCCGTGTGAGTCCGACGGGCGCGAACGTCCGAGTCTTGAAATACAGGCCCGCCGCATCCTCGACGCTCGGGGCCGGCCCGTCCGGCTTCGGCGAACTCGATCGTAAGGAGGACACGCGGTGCCGACCTCAGACGGAACACAATCGGCGGCGGCCGCCGGCGCCACGACGGCCGCGGAGGTCCTGGCCTTCGCCACCGAGCGCGGGACGGACATGGTCGACCTCAAGTTCGTCGACCTGCCGGGCACCTGGCAGCACATGACACTGCCGCTCACCTCGCTCGACGAGGGGGACTTCGAGCACGGACTCGGGTTCGACGGCTCCTCGATCCGAGGCTTTCAGGAGATCCATGAGTCCGACATGCTCCTGATCCCGGACGCGACGACCGCGTTCATCGACCCGTTCTACACGCGGACGACCCTGTCGCTGATCTGCTCGATCGCGGATCCGGTCGTGGGCGAGCCCTACGGTCGCGATCCGCGGTTCGTCGCGCAGAAGGCCGAGCAGCACCTCGCGCAGACCGGGATCGCCGACGTCGCCTACTTTGGCCCCGAGGCGGAGTTCTTCGTCTTCGACCACCTCGCCTACGAGCAGCGCGAGCACCGGGCCTTCTACGAGATCGATTCGCAGGAGGGCTTCTGGAACACGGGCGAAGTGGGAACCCCCGGGCCCAACCTCGCCTACAAGCTCCGCCAGAAGGAGGGCTACTTTCCGGTTCCGCCGGCCGACTCCCTCGCCAACCTGCGCAGCGAGATGGTGATGACGATGGAGTCGCTGGGGATCACGTGCGAGTTTCACCACCACGAGGTCTCCTCAGGCGGCCAGGGCGAGATCGACATGCGCTTCCAGCCGCTGCTGAAGATGGCGGACCAGATGATGATCTACAAGTACGTGGTCAAGAACACGGCCGCGGCGGCGGGCAAGACCTCGACCTTCATGCCCAAGCCGATCTTCCAGGAGAACGGGTCAGGGATGCACGTGCACCAGTCGCTGTGGAAGGACGGCGACCCGCTGATGTACGGCCAGGGCCGCTACGCGCACCTGAGCGAACTGGCGATCAACTACATCGGCGGGCTGCTCGAGCACGCGCCCGCCCTGATGGCGTTCTGCGCGCCGACGACGAACTCGTACCGCCGCCTCGTACCGGGCTTCGAGGCGCCGGTCAACCTGGTCTACTCGGCCCGCAACCGCTCAGCCTGCGTGCGTGTGCCGATGTACCACGAAGCGCCGAAGACGAAGCGGATCGAGTTTCGCTCGCCGGACCCGACCGCCAACCCGTACCTCGCGTTCAGCGCGCTGATGCTCGCCGGGCTCGACGGGATCAAGCGCGGGCTCGACCCCGGCGAGCCGCTCGACGCGGACATCTACGAGCTCCCGCCCGAGCAGCTCGCGTCGATCGGCCGCGTCCCCAGCTCGCTGGAGGCGAGCCTCGACGCGCTCGAGAACGACAACGCCTTCCTGCTCGAGGGTGACGTGTTCACCACCGACCTGATCGGGTCCTACGTCCGCTGGAAGCGCGAGGCCGAGGTCGACGCGATCCGGTTGCGGCCGCACCCGTGGGAGTTCGCGTTGTACCACGACGCGTGAGGGTCACACGTTCATAGATCGCCGGCGCCCAGGATCGCGACCTGGGCCGGGCTCAGGACTGGCGGGCGGCCGCACCGGCCGCCCGCGCGTCCGCCGCGCGGTCCTCCTGCATCACCGCCAGCACTGCACCCATCGCAAAGGTGTCACCCTGCCCGACGACGATCTCGGCGATCGTGCCGTCGCACGGCGCCGAGATCTGAAATGACGTCTTGACGATCATCCCGTCCGCCACCGGTTGCCCGGCGCTCACGCGATCGGTCTCCTGCACCAGCCAGGTCTCCAGCAGGCCCTCGACGTCTTCGCCGGCTTCCTCGAACGGTTGCGCCGGCGGCGTGATCTCGATCACGCGCCGACGTTCACGAGTTCCCGCACCGCGGACGCGATGCCATCCACCTGCGGGATCACGTGGCGCTCGAGCGGCCGGCTGTAGGGGATCGGCACATCGGGCACCGCGAGTCGCCGCACCGGGGCCTTCATGTTCAGCGTGTCGAGTCGCTCGGCCACGATCGCGCAGATCTCGCCGCTGAGCCCGAAGCTGCGGTAGTCCTCGTCGGCGATCAGCAGCCGCCCCGTCTTTCCGACCGACGCCGCGACCGCCTCGCGATCGAGTGGGACGAGCGTCCGCAGGTCGAGCACCTCGACGCTGACGCCGTCGGCCTCGAGTTCCTCGGCCGCGACCAGCGCCTTCTGCACCATCTGGCTGACCGTGACGATCGTGACGTCGCTGCCCTCGCGGGCGACCGCGGCCTGACCGAAGGGGATCGTGTACGCCTCATCCGGCACCGTCGTGGTGGAACCCTCGAAGTAGGACATCCACGGCAGCCCCATGATGCCCTTGTGGAAGAAGAACATCACCGGATTGTCATCGCGGATCGCCTGCGATCATCAGTCCTTTGGCGTCGTAGGCGTTGGAGGGCACGACCACCTTGAGCCCCGGCATGTGCGCGAAGGTCGCATACAGGCACTGTGAGTGTTGGGCGGCGTCGCTGTAACCGCCACCGATCGCGGTCGTGATCACCACCGGCAGCTTCACGTTGCCGTCCGACATGTAGGTGTTCTTGGCGAGGTGGTTGTAGATCTGATCCATGCACACGCCGAAGAAGTCGACGAACATCAGCTCGGCGATCGGCCGCAGGCCCTGGGCCGCCGCTCCGATCGCGGCTCCGATGAACCCCGCCTCGGAGATCGGCGTGTCCATGATCCGCTCGGGGCCGAAGCGATCGAGCAGACCGCCGGTGGCACCGAAGATGCCACCGTAGCTGCCAATGTCCTCGCCCATCACGAACACGCGCTCGTCCCGCTCCATCTCCTGACCGGTCGCCTCGGCGATGGCCTGAGCCATCGTCAGCGTCCGCTCCTTAGTAGCAACCGCCATGTTCTCTCCTCTCTAGACGAAGACGTGCTCGAGTGCCTCGGCCGGATCCGGCAGCGGGCTCTCGCGCGCGAAGTCGTATGCGTCGGTCACGCGTTGCGCGGCGCGTGATTTGATCTCCTCGTCGAGGCTGTCGTCGAGGATCCCCTGGGTTCGCATCTCGCCGGCCAGCTTCGGGATCGGATCGTTCCCGCGCAGCTCATCCGGCTCGCCCTTCGGCCGGTAGACCTCCGCATCGCCCTGGAAGTGACCCAGGTAGCGGTCGGTCTGCACCTCGATCAGCGTCGGTCCCTCGCCGCGCCGGGCCCGGGCCACCGCCTCGCCGGCGGCCTCGAACATCTCCACCGCGTCGTTGTGGTCGACTGACACGCCCGGCATACCGTAGCCCGCGGCGCGATCGGCGTTGGACGGGATTGCCGTCGACTTGTCCTTCGGGACCGAGATCGCCCATCGGTTGTCCTCGCAGATGAACACGGTGGGCAGTTGCCACAGCCCGGCCAGGTTCAGTGCCTCATGGAACGTGCCCTGATTCGCCGCCCCCTCACCGAAGAACGCCACCGCCACGGAGTCACGGCCGAGCTTCTTGTAGGCGAGCGCCGCGCCGGTGGCCGGCGGCAGGCTCGCTCCCTCGATCCCGCTGCACGAGAAGTTGTGCTCCGGGTCGAACAGGTGCATATGACCGCCCTTGCCGCGGCTCAGCCCCGTCGCCTTGCCGAACAGCTCAGCGGCGAACCGGTCCAACGGCACGCCCTTGGCAATCGCGAAGTGATGCGGCCGGTGCGTGCCGACGACCGTGTCCTCAGCGCGAAGATGAGCGCACGTGCCGACCGCGACCGGCTCCTGACCCGCCGCGAGGTGCATCTCGCCCGGTACCGGGCCCCCCGCGATGTCGAACGCCAGCCCGTGCTGGATGGCCGGCGGAAGCTTGCCCTCGAGGTAGACGTTGACCATCCTCTCCTCGAAGTCGCGGATCACGAGCATCGTCTCGTACATCCAGAGGAGTTCATCCTGGTTGGGAGCCACAGCGCGATCCTCTCCTTCCGGGCCATCGTCGGCCCATCGCGGTGAATTCCGCCAGTCTATGGCCGGGCGGCGGTCGAGTCCAGACCCTCTGGCGGCACCGGCGCCGCGCAGCGCCATCAAACGTGCACACGGTGTCGGCCCGGTCGATCATCGTCTGCGCGCGCGGTGTGCCGATCGATCATCGTCTGCGGTGCGCCAATCGATCACACATCCACAAGGTGCCGGTTCAATAGCTCGCGCGCGCCCGCGAGCTCCGGTACCCCGAATGATCCGGGTATCAGGCGATATCGCGGGGCGTAGGGGCCCAGCAACGCTCGCTGCACGTCCTCGATGCTCACGTCCGGCACCTCGTCCGCGACTGAGCCGGTGGTGGCGGGGTCCCAGTCGAGGCCGAGTGCGGCGTACACGTCCTCCAGCACTGCCCGCAGGCCGGCCGCCGGCCGCACGACCACGACGGTCGAGAACAGCCACGCCCCGCGGACGGTCCGCTGCGCGCTGCCGATCAGCTTCGTCCGGCCGCGGGCGTTGACGCTGAACTCGCCCGGGCAGTACTCGCCGGGCACCTCACCCACCCGCGCATCGACCCCCAGGCTGCGGAGCGCCTGGGCCTGACGCTCCGCCTCGGCGGCGAAACGCTCGCGGATCCCGCTCATCGAGCGGCGCGAGGGCATGATCTCGTCCACCACCAGACAGCCGTCGTCGTAGGCCGCCGCCCGACCGCCCGCACCGCGGATCACCGGCGCATAGCCACGCCGCTGGGCGGCCACGGCGGCCCGCTTGAATCCGGCCAGGAAGCTGTCCCGCCGTCCGAAGGCGACAGTCGGGGGCGGTCGATAGCACCACAGCAGCGGCCCGCGTCGGCCGGCGGCGACCGCGGCGAGCAAGGCCTGGGTCAGCGCCAGCTCGAGCGCGGGTTCAGCCCCGGCGGGTCCCTCCAGCCACTCAACCTCAACAGACGACATCGGACCGTAGCTTCGCACCGGGACGCCCGATCCGGCACGGCGCTCGTCGCCGGCCGTCGCCGGCTCGCTCCTCACGGCTACGGATCCTCACGGGCCCGGATCCTCACGGGCCCGGATCCTCGCGGCTACGGATCCTCGCGGCCCCGGAACCTCACGGCCCCGGATCCTCACGGCCCCGGAACCTCACGGTTCCTGGCCGGCGGGTGAGAGTGCCATTCGCTGGGGGGTGTGCTGAGGAAACCCCAATTATTGGGGGTTTTTCAGCACGGCCCTGCCGTCGCGTCGACCCGGCCGGCCAGGTCCACCGGTCGACGGATCGCGGGGGCGCCGCGGCCGGGGGCGCGTGGTAGCTTGACCTCGTGTCGCCACGGGCGGGGCCGGTCCGCGCTCCGCGCGTTTCCGCCGGGCTGGCGCCGAGAAACCTGCGTGAGCGAAGGCGAGTGAGCTGTGGATGCAGTGACGGTGGTGCCGGGTCAGGCCGCTTCGGCGAGGTTCGAGGACATCCCCGAGCCCGATCCGGCCTCAGGGTCGGTGATGGTGGAGGCACTCGCGGTGGGCGTGTGCGGCACCGATGTCGAGATCGCTTCGGGAGAGTACGGCTGGGCCCCTCCAGGTCGCGAATGGTTGGTCCTGGGCCACGAATCAATCGGCCGGGTGGTGGATCCGGGACCAAGTGGACTATCGATCGGGGACCACGTCGTCGGCATCGTGCGCAGACCCGATCCGATTCCCTGCGCCAACTGTGCCGTGGGGGAGTGGGACATGTGCAGCAACGGGGGCTACACCGAGCGGGGCATCAAGCAGATTGACGGCTTCATGAGTGATCGCTGGCGGATCGAGCCCGAGTACGCGGTACCGGTTGACAAGTCGCTCGGAATCCTCGGCGTCCTGCTCGAACCGACCACGGTCGTCGCCAAGGCCTGGGAGCAGATCCTCGCCATCGGCCGGCGGACGTTTTGGGAACCTGAGACCGTCTTGGTCGTCGGGGCGGGGCCGATCGGGCTGCTGGCGGCTCTGCTCGGCGTGCAGCACGGCTTTGACGTGCACGTGGTGGACCAGGTGACCGCGGGGCCCAAACCCGGCCTCGTGCGAGACCTCGGCGCGTCCTACCACACCTCGATCGCCGATCTCGGCATCCAGCCGCACATCCTGGTTGAGTGCACCGGCGTCCCCGAACTCGTACTGCAGTCACTGGGCGTGGCGTCACCCGGCGGTGTCATCTGTCTCACCGGTGTGGGCTCCCCGATGCCCCTGCCCGCCTCGTGGAATCAGTCGCTGTCGACGCACATCGTGCTCAACAACCTCGTCGTGTTTGGCTCGGTGAACGCGAACCGGCGTCACTACTACCGCGCCGCGAAGGCACTCGCGCGGGCGGACCGCGCGTGGCTCGAGGGTCTGATCACGCGCCGCGTGGCCCCTGACCGATTCGCGTCCGCGCTCGAACGCGGGCCTGAGGACATCAAGGTCGTGGTGGAGTTCAGGCCCGAATAGGGCGGCCAGATCCCCTCTGCGCAGATGGAGGTTTCCCCCCATTGCCCAGCGCCGGTGAAGCCGGGATCCTTGACGCGGTCGTCTGCTCGGCCCGACGAGCCCCAAGGCCGTCACGGTCGGGTTAGGATGACGTGGGGATAGCCGGCAAATCAGAGGGGGTGATGGCGGTGGCGGAACTGGCGGGTAGGCGAATGACCGTCGAGATCGATGGAGACTTTGTCGTCTTCCTCATCGGCGCGCGGTTCAACGACAAGCTCCATCTCGTGCGCAGCCTGCTCGACTTGGGTGGTCGGCGGGGGATGAAGCACATGCTCGACTATCTGGTCGCCCGGCCCGAGAAGGGTTTGCTGGCCTACGAGATGGGCATCCCGACGATCGTCCAGTACTGGAGATCATTCGAGCATCTGGAGGCCTTTGCCAAGGACCAGGACGATCCCCATCTGGAGGTGTGGC
The DNA here is from genome assembly GCA_963838535.1 of uncultured Solirubrobacterales bacterium. Classification (GTDB taxonomy): domain Bacteria; phylum Actinomycetota; class Thermoleophilia; order Solirubrobacterales; family Solirubrobacteraceae; genus Palsa-465. The sequence continues at coordinate 192,286 of CAWIRN010000024.1, read as the reverse complement.
GCCAGTATTGGCGCCGGGTGGGAAGAACCGGTCGGACCGGTATCTGGCACGAGACCTACCTCGTAAACGCGGGACAGTACGAGGCTCTGTACGGCAACGTGCCGGCGCGCGGGCTGGGCAAGGCGGGTCGGCTGGTTCCGCTCGCGGAGGCGTCGAGCGCCCGGGTTCGGTTGGGGGCGGCAAGCCCCTGAGGTCCAGCGACGGCCCGCCCGGCCAGACTAGAGAGTGCCGCCGTCGTGCGAGCGTTGATGTTGGGGCCACTGACCGTCACCGTGTCATCCGGGTCAGCCCCTGGTGCACTGCAGTTAAACAAATTTCTATTAATATTTATTTTTACCAAACAACAGCAGAGCGCCTGACGCTGGCTCCTGACGGCGGATCGGGCACGTGTGTCGGCCTGGCCGCGCGATAGGGTCGGCCGGTCAACGAGATCACGGGAGCAGTGCGCGTGAACGTTTCCTCGCGGTTCGATGTGGCCGGGTTCGGCGTGATCGTCACCGGCGGTGCCAGTGGCCTGGGCCTCGCGTATGCAGAGGTGCTGGCGGCACATGGTGCGCGTGTCACGGTGATCGACGTTGACGGGGCGGCGGTCGCCGAGCAGGCGTCACGGCTACAGGGTGAAGGGCTCGACGTGCGGGGCGCGATCGCCGATGTGACTGACCACGCCGAGCTCGATCGGGTGATCGACGAAGCGGCGGAGCTGTATGGCCGGCTCGATGTCGCGTTTGCCAACGCCGGCATCGATCCGGGCGTTGGCTTCGTCGGCGCGTGGGCCGGTGGCGAGCGGCCGCGCGTGGAGGAGGGTGCGCTGGAGCGGTATGGCGACGAGCGCTGGAACCGGGTCATCGAGATCAACCTCAACGGAATCTTTGCCACGGCGCGTGCCGCGGCTCGGCACATGCGGCCGCGCGGGTTCGGCAGGATCATCGTGACGACATCGCTGGCGGCGACCCGGGTCGAACCCGCGATCGGCTCCGCCTACATGGCGGCGAAGGCCGGCGCACGGCACCTCATGCACTCGATCGCGCTCGAGTTCGCCGCCTCCGGGATCACGGCCAACGCGATCGCCCCCGGGTTCTTCGTGACGAACATCGGCGGCGGCCACGCTCACGACCCCGATATGCAGGCGGCGCTGGCCAAGGACATTCCCATGCACCGCGTCGGTCAGCCGGATGACATCAAGGCCCTGGCCCTGTTTCTCGCCTCGCCGGCCTCCGAATACATCACCGGGCAGGAGATCGTGATCGACGGCGGCTGGGGATTGGGCGTCGCCGATTGAGGCGCGCTGCTCGGGCCGGCGTCGGTGCCGAGGGGCGGGTGCTCGGGCCGACGGGGAGAGGCCGGCGTGCCCGGTTGCCGACCCGAGAGATCAGCCGGGCTTGAGCAGCGCTTCCCGGTCGAGGTGGGCGATCGTGGGATATCCGTCGACCGCCATGAGCAGGTCGGCCTCCGCGAGCAGGCAATGCAGGACGTGCGCGATGCCCTGCTCTCCGCCCAACGCCAACCCCCACGCGTAGGGACGGCCGATGCCGACGGCGGTGGCGCCGAGGGCCAGCGCCTTGACGATGTGATCGCCCGAGCGCACACCGGAGTCGAACAGCACGGGCACGTCGCCGGCGGCGTCGACCACGCCGGTGAGCATGTCGAGCGCGCCGATCCCGCCGTTGGCCTGGCGCCCGCCGTGCGTCGAGCAGTAGATCGCATCGACGCCACCGTCAATCGCCCGCCTGACGTCCTCGGGATGGCAGATGCCCTTCAGGATCAGGGGCAGTGAGGTGAGGGATCGCAGCCAGGGCAGGTCGTCCCAGCTGAGCGTCGGGTTGCCGAATAACCCGGCCCAGTGCAACGCGGCCGCCCGCAGGTCGTCCTCGGGCGTCGCGCTGAGCTGACCGCGGAAGACGGGATCGGAGGTGTAGTTGGCCAGGCAGTGGCCCGCGAGCTGAGGGAAGCTGGCGATACCGAGATCGCGCGGGCGCCAGCCGAGCGTCCACGTGTCGAGCGTGACCACCAGGGCCGAGTATCCCGCCGCTTGGGCCCGGTGGACGAGGCTCTCGGCCAGAGCGCGGTCGTTGGGCGTGTAGAGCTGGAAGAAGCCGGGCGTGGCGCCGAACTGCGCCGCGACGTCCTCCATCGGATCGACCGAGAGCGTCGAGGCCACCATCGGCACTCCGGTCTGAGCCGCCGCGCGTGCCGTGGCGAGGTCGCCGTGGCCGTCCTGCGCGCACATGCCGATGACACCGATCGGCGCCAGGAGCAACGGGGTGGGAAACCGCATGCCGCAGAACTCGACCGACAGATCACGCTCAGCGGCCCCGACGAGCATGCGCGGGATCAGCCCCCAACGATCGAACGCGGTCACGTTCGCGTCCTGCGTGCGCTCGTCCCCGGCGCCGCCGGCCACGTAGGAGACGAGGGTGGGATCGAGCGCGCTGTGAGCGCGACGCTCGAGCTCGTCATAGGTCACCGGCAGCTTGGGGCGGACCCCGCTCAGGCCCTGCAGGTAGATGCCAAGCTGGAAGTCGCCGAAGTTCGTCATCGCTGGAGGTTCACCTCAACCGGAAGTCTCTCACCCTGCGATCGAAGCGGGCCTGAGGGGCCGCCGGTTCGGGCGACCGCGAGCGGTTGACTGGCGCTGGCGGCCGATAAGGAATAGTTTTGGGGCTCGGTGCATCACGTGTGTTGCGGACTGACGAGTCGATGAGCCTGCTGCGGGCGCCTGGCGCGCAGCACTGTTCGAGGAGGGGACGATGAGCGAGAACCTGGCGTTGAATTTGACGGACGCGGCGCGGCGGGATGGGCAGCATTGCGCGCTGAGGCTGGAGGAGCGCGTGATCAGCTACGCGCAGCTCGATGAGGCGTCGGCCCGAGTCGCGGGTCTGCTGCGCGAGCGCGGATTGAAGCCGGGGGATCGGGTGGGGGTGATGCTGCCGAACGTTCCCCAGTTCGCGGTCGTGTATTACGGCGTGTTGCGGGCGGGTGGGATTGTGGTGCCGATGAATGTGCTGCTCAAGCAGCGCGAGGTGGCGTTCTACCTGGGTGATTCGGGGGCTGGGCTGGTGTTCGCGTGGCATCAGTTCGCCGATGCGGCTGTGGCGGGGGCGGGCGAGGCGGGGGCGGAGTGTGTGACTGTCGCGCCGGGTGGGTTTGAGCGGTTGTTGGCGGGTGTGGAGCCGGTGTCCGAGGTGGCTGATCGGGTGGGCGAGGATACGGCGGTGATCTTGTACACGTCGGGCACGACGGGTAAGCCGAAGGGCGCGGAGCTGACGCACTCGAACCTGCGTCGCAACGTCGAGGTGATGGTCCGGGTGTTCTCGATCGGCGCTGATGACGTGGTGTTGGGTGCGTTGCCGCTGTTTCATGCGTTTGGGCAGACGTGCGCGTTGAACGCGGCGGTGTGTTCGGGGGCGTGTTTGGCGTTGGTTCCGCGGTTTGACGCGGGCCGGGTGTTGGAGACGATCGAGCGTGATGGGGTGACGGTGTTCGAGGGGGTGCCGACGATGTATGTGGCGTTGTTGCATCACCCCGAGCGGGAGCGGTTTGACGTCTCGACGTTGCGGTTGTGCGTGTCGGGCGGGGCGGCGCTGGCGGTCGAGGTGCTCCGCGGTTTCGAGGAGGCGTTCGGGTGCATCGTGCTGGAGGGCTACGGCCTGTCTGAGACCTCTCCGGTGGCGTCGTTCAATCAGCCTGACCGGGGTCGTAAGCCGGGGTCGATCGGGACGCCGATCGAGGGGGTGCAGATGCGGGTGGTGGACGAGCAGCGCCAGGAGGTTCCGCAGGGCGAGGTGGGGGAGATCGCGATCCGCGGCCACGATGTGATGAAGGGGTATTGGAATCGGCCCGAGGCGACGGCGGAGGCGATCGACGAGGACGGGTGGTTTTACACCGGTGATATTGGCCGGGTGGATGAGGATGGCTATTTCTTCATCGTGGATCGCAAGAAGGAGCTGATCATCCGCGGTGGCTACAACGTGTATCCGCGGGAGATCGAGGAGGTGATCTACGAACATCCGGCCGTGCGCGAGGCGGCCGTGGTCGGCGTCCCTCACGAGGAGCTGGGCGAGGAGGTCGGCGCGGCCGTGGCGCTGAAGCCCGGTGCCGAGGTGACGACTGATGAGCTGCGCGAGCACGTCAAGGCGCAGGTCGCGGCCTACAAGTATCCCCGCCATGTGTGGTTCGTCGACGAGCTTCCCAAGGGCCCGACCGGCAAGATCCTCAAACGCGAAATCAAGGCTCCCACGCAGTCCGCAAAGCGCTGACCTGGCGATGCTGTCGATTGCGACGATCACTGGCGAAGGGCGAGCGACATGACCGTCTCGGCACAGAGGACGAACTCGGACGCCGTCGGCACGCAGGCGGCGGCGCGCTCGGCGCTGGATGTGATGCTGACCGACGCCGCGCTCGACGAGGGCGGCGTGGGCCGCTTCATCAAGCCGACCGCGGCGGCCAAGGTCGCCGTCGCGCTGGCCCGCCGGCCCGGGCGGCTGGCGGGTCGGGTGCGCGATCTCGGCGGAGAGGTGAGGCGGGCTGGTCTTGGGCGTTCGCAGCTCGCGCCGGCGAAGGGGGATAGGCGCTTCGCGGACCCGGCGTGGCAGGGCAATTGGCTATTGCGGCGGGTGCTCCAGGCCTACCTGGCCACGGCCGACACGGTGGAGCAGTTGATCAGCGACGCGGACCTCGATTGGCGCACTGAGCGTCAGGCTCGGTTTGCCGCCACGAATATCCTGGACGCGCTGGCACCGACGAATTTCCCGTTGACCAATCCGGCGGTGCTGCACGAGATCGTCGACACGGGCGGGGCGAACCTGGTCAAGGGCGGCCGGAATTTCGTGGCTGACATGTCTCACGCTCCCCATTTGCCCGCGAGCGTGGATACGAGCCAGTTCGAGCTGGGGGAGAACCTGGCGCTGTCGCCGGGCTCGGTGGTGCTGCGGACCGAGGTGTTCGAGCTGATCCAGTACCGCCCCTCCACCAAGGGGGTGCGCGAGGTGCCGTTGTTGTTCGTCCCGCCGACGATCAACCGCTACTACATCCTCGATCTCGCTCCGGGGCGCAGCATGGTCGAGTATCTGCTCGGTGAGGGTCAGCAGGTGTTCATGATGTCGTGGCGCAATCCCGAGGCGGCACAGGGGCATTTCGATCTCGACACCTACGCGCAGGCCGTGCTCGAGGCTCGAGCGGCGGTGGCCGAGATCAGCGGGCAGCCGGCGGTGCATGTCAACGCGGCCTGCTCGGGCGGGATCATTTCGGCGTGTGCGTTGGGTCATCTCGCGGCGATCGGCGAGCAGGACGCGGTGGCCAGTCTGACGCTGCTGGTGTGCGCGTTGGACAACGCGCGCGCGGGGACGGCGTCGGCGTTCCTCGATCGCGAGACGGCGGCGATGGCGGTCGCCGATTCTGCCCGCAAGGGCTATGTGGATGGGCAGGCGCTGGCGGGGGTATTCGCCTGGTTGCGCCCCAATGACCTGGTGTGGAACTACGTGGTGAACAATTACCTGTTGGGGAAGGACCCGCCGGCGTTCGACATCCTGTACTGGAATCAGGACTCTGTGCGGCTGGCGGCGGGGCTACATCGCGATTTCGTGATGCTCGCGCTGGAGAACTCGCTCACGCGGCCCGGCGCGACCGAGGTGCTGGGAACGCCGATCGATCTCGACGCGGTCACCGTCGACAGTTACGTGGTGGCTGGTTTGAAAGACCACATCGTGCCGTGGGAGAACGCCCAGCGCAGCGCCGAGCTGCTCGGCGGCGACTCGCGCTTCGTGCTCTCCACCAGCGGCCACATCCAAGCACTCGTCAATCCGCCCGGACCGGAGAGCCGGTCGAGCTACCGGCTCACCGACGAGAGCACCGGCGACGTCGAGGCGTGGCTGGCTCGGGCCGATGTGAAGGGTGGGAGCTGGTGGCCGGACTACAGCCAGTGGCTGGCCGAACGGTCTGGTGGGCTCGGTGACGCTCCCGCGACGCTCGGGAGCAGCCAACACCCGGCCACGGCCAAGGCGCCGGGAAGCTACGTCCGTGCCGGTTGAGTCGGCTGAATTCCACGAGAGAGGGGAGATCTGATGCAGGCACTTACCGTGTCCCCGTTGTTCGAGGATCTTGGGCATGCGCTGTCGACCGACTATTTCTTTTTGCGTGAGGATTTGACCGAGGAGCAGTTGGGTGTGCTGCGCCGGGTGCGGGAGTTTGCCGATGATGAGGTGTTGCCGGTGATCGGGGGGTATTGGGAGCGGGCGGAGTTGCCGTGGCCGTTGATCGGTCGGCTGGGGGAGTTGGGGATCGTGGGGGAGGACATGCAGGGGTATGGCTGTCCGGGGCTCGACCCGATCGCCTGCGGGCTGGCCCATATGGAAGTCAGTCGCGGTGATGGGAGCCTGGGGACGGTGTTTGGGGTGCAGTCGGGTCTGGCGATGAAGTCGATCTACCTGTTTGGCTCAGAGGAGCAGAAGGAGCGGTGGTTGCCGGCGATGGCCCGGTTGGAGAAGTTGGGGGCGTTCGCGTTGACCGAGCCTGATCACGGGTCTGATTCGGTGTCGTTGGAGACCACGGCGCGCCGGGAGGGCGATGAGTACGTGATCGATGGCGCGAAGCGGTGGATCGGGAATGGGAGCATCGCTGATGTGGTGGTGGTGTGGGCGCGGGCCGACGATGAGAAGGTGCAGGGTTTTCTGGTGGAGCGGGGGACGGCGGGGATGGAGGCGGAGGTGATCGAGGGCAAGGCGTCGCTGCGGGCGATCTGGCAGGCGCAGATCAGCTTGGAGGATGTGCGGGTGCCGGTGGAGAACCGTCTGCCGGGCGCGCACAGTTTCAAGGACACCGCACGGGTGTTGGCGGGGACGCGGAGCACGTGCGCCTGGGCGGCGTTGGGGCATGCGGTGGCGGCGTATGACACGGCGTTGACCTATGCCAAGCGTCGTTATCAGTTCGGGCGTCCGCTGGCGAGCTTTCAGATCGTCCAGGATCGTCTGGTGAGGATGCTGGCGGAGGTGACCGCGATGCAGTTGTATTGCTTGCAGATCGGGCGCCTGGCGCAGCGCGGGCATCTGACGGACACGATCGCGGGGTTGGCGAAGCTCAACAACACCCGCAAGGCCCGGCAGGTGTGCGCTGAGGCGCGTGACATGCTCGGCGGTAACGGGATCCTGCTCGAGAACCACGTCATGCGCCACATGGCCGACATCGAGGCGATCCACACCTACGAAGGCACCGAGACGATGCAGACCCTGATCGTCGGGCGCGACATCACCGGCATCGGCGCGTTCGCATAGCTGCAGCGCCAGTGGCCGGAGCTCAGGCCGCGGGAGGCATCCCTCCGGGCAGCCACGGCCCGATCGCGTCCAGCAGTTCGGCGGTGTTGACGGGCTTGGGAACGTAGTCGTTGGCACCGGCGTCGAGACAGCGCTGGCGCTCGCCGGCGACCACCTTGCCGGTCACCGCGATGATCGGGATCGACTGGAACACCGGGTGGGCGCGAATTGTCCGGATGGCGGTGTACCCGTCCATCACCGGCATCATGATGTCCATCAGGACCATGTCGATGTCGGGGCTGCGCTCCAGCGCGTCGATCGCGTCGGGCCCGCTTTCGGCGGTTTTGACGGACGCGTGGGCTCGCTCGAGCAGTGCGGTCAGAGCGAACGTGTTGCGGAAATCGTCGTCGACGACCAGCACCTTTGTTCCCTTCAAGGGGGCACCGCCGAGATCCGCGGGCCGGCCCTCTGCTCTCGGCTGGGGAGCCCTGACGACGATCGCCGCGGGGGCGGCTGGGGCCGTGGCCTGGGGATATGTGCCGCCGCCGTTGGTCGCGGTCGCCTGACCGTTGGTGGCGAGGACCAAGGGCGCGGACGACGAACACGGGCGCCACGCTCGCTGGGGCGCTTATCGGTGGAGCCGCGGTGGGCCCGTTGAAGGGGAGATAGACGGTGAAGGTGCTGCCCTGGCCCGGTTCGCTGGCGAGGGTGATTTCGCCGCCGAGGAGGGTGACGAGCTCACGGCTGATCGAGAGGCCCAGGCCGCTCCCTCCATAGGCTCGGGTGGTGGTTCCGTCGCCTTGCGCGAACGCTTCGAAGATCCGGCGTTGGTGTTCGATGTCGATCCCGATCCCGGTGTCGCGGATCGCGAGCGCGATCACCGCGGAAGCGCTCACCAGTGAGTGGGACTCGGTGCTCCAGCCGGCCTGCGCGAGGCTGATCTCGATGTGCACCTCGCCGGTCTCGGTGAACTTGAACGCGTTCACCAGCAGGTTCTTAAGCATCTGACCGAGGCGCTGGTGATCCGTGGTGATCGTCATCGGGGTGCCGGGCGCGAGACCGATCGAGTAGGCGAGGCCTTCTCGCTCGGCGACCGGCTGGAATTCGATCAGCAGCTCGCTGCGCAACTCGGATAGCGACACCTCTTCGAGTTCGATGGCGATGGTCCCGGATTCGACCTTCGCGAGCTCGAGAATGCTGTTCAGCAGACTGAGCAGATCGCGGCCGGAATTGAGGATCACCCCGGCGTACTGGATCTGGGTGTCGCTCATCGTGTGGTCGGGATCGTCCTGGAGCTGCTCGGCCAGGATCAGCAGACTGTTCAACGGGGTGCGCAGCTCGTGGCTCATGTTCGCGATGAACTCCGACTTGTACTTGCTGGAGACCGCGAGCTGACCGGCCTTCTCCTCCACGAGACGTTTGGCCTGCTCGACCTCTTGACTCTTCTTCTCCGCTTCGATGTTCTGCTCGGCCAGCAGGCTGGCCTGGCGGCCGAGATCCTCGTTGGACTCGCGCAGCTCCTCCTGCTGGGAGCGCAGCTCCTCGGCCTGGGATTGGGACTGCTTGAGCAGATTCTCGGTCAGCGTGTCGGCCTCGATCGTGTTGAGGACCAGGCCGATGCTCTCCGGCAGCTGATCGAGGAACGCCTGGTGTGATTCGCTGAACGGCGAGGACGCCGCGATCTCGATCACCGCTCGCACCGACCCCTCAAACAGGATCGGCAACACGATGATGTTCATATGCGACGCGCCGAGGGCTGAGTTGATCTGCACATAGTCTCCTGGCACCTCGGTCAGCAAGATCCGCTTCTTCTCCTTTGCGCACTGCCCCACCAAACCCTCACCCACCCGGAAGGAAGTCGAGAGATGGCGGCGCTCCTCGAAGCCATAACTGGCCTGCAACTCGAGCAGCGGCTCGACGCCCTCTGAGGCCTGGTTCATCGAATAGAACACCGCATGCTGCGCGTTCACCAAGGGCGCGAGCTCGGACAGGATCATGCTCGAGACCGCGGCGAGATCCCGCTGGCCCTGCAGCATCGTCGTGAACCGCTCGCGATTGGTCTTCAACCAGTCCTGCTCAACGTTCTCCCTCGTCGTCTCGCGCAGATTGCGGATCATCTCGTTCATCTTGTCCTTCAAAACGGCGACCTCGCCGCTGGCCTCCACCCGCACCTGCCGGGTCAGATCCCCCTCGGTCACCGCCGTGGCGACATCCGAGATCGCCCGCACCTGATTGGTCAGATTCGCCGCCAACTGATTGACGTTGTCGGTCAGGTCCTTCCACACGCCCGCGACCTCCGTCGACTGCGCCTGACCTCCGAGTTTGCCCTCGACGCCGACCTCGCGCGCCACGCGGGTGACCTCCGAGGCGAACGCGTTGAGCTGGTCGACCATCGCATTGACGGTGTTCTTGAGCTCCAGGAACTCGCCCTTGACATTGATCGAGATCTTCTTGCTCAAATCGCCGTTCGCGACCGCGGTGGTCACCTCGGCGATGTTTCTCACCTGCCCGGTCAGGTTGCCGGCCATCAGGTTCACGTTGTCGGTCAGGTCCTTCCACACCCCACCCACCTCGATCGTGACCGCTGCCGCCTGACCCAGCTTCCCGTCGGTCCCCACCTCGCGCGCCACCCTGGTCACCTCGGAGATGAAGCCGTTGAGCTGGTCGACCATCGCGTTGATCGTGTTCTTCAGGTCGAGCATTTCACCGCGCACATCGATTGAGACCTTCTTACTCAAATCGCCATCCGCGACGGCGCCGATCACGCGCTGCATCTCGCTGGTCGGGCGCACGAGAGCGTCAATCAGGCTGTTGACCGACTCAACGGTGCTCGACCAGCTCTGCGTCGAGCCACCGAGGACCACCCGCTGAGACAGCTCCCCCTGCTTACCCACCACCCGGCTGACCCGATCCAATTCCGTCCCCAACGCCTCGTTGGCGATGATCACATCGTTGAAACCATCGGCGATCTTTCCCGCCACGCCCGTCCACTCATAGGGCATCCGCGCGGAGGAATTGCCTGCCTTGATCTGGGCCAGGAAACTCAGGAGAACTTCTGCGTCAAACGTGTCGGCGTCATCGGCCACAACAGGTGGTACATCAGACATCTAGAAACCCTTTCAGAAGAGCCCCCGAGCTCTTAGAACAGAATCGAAATCGTGCCTCAGGATGCGTATCGGCACTCCCGACTCCAAGCATTAGGCCGAATTACGTCGTGGCGAAACTCAGCCCCGACAGCACCTGACACGCTCCCATTAGTGGCTCTCCTCCTGACTCATCCCGTGGGTTGGCGTGGGGGGTCGGGAGCGCGGTCGGTCGTCGGCGGCCTAGTAGCGTCGGGCAGCTCTGCAAGCGCGGCCGATGGGTCCGTTTCCCACCTTGACCCCAGCTGGTCAGGGCGACACGTGTCGTTTGCCGGTTGGGTGGTTCGATGTTCATGTTGATGTGGCCGCTGCGCCAGGCGCGACAGATCGCGAACGGGCCGGCGCTCAAGCGCACGCTCTGCGGTGCCGATCCTCCGGTAGTAATGCAGATGCGTTTGACATTGAGCACCTGCTGCCGTGTCGTCGTCGGTGAGGTCGGCTGATGGGCGAGAACGGTTCAGCTCCGCATCCCCCGGCGGTGCTCGTCGTCAACGATCGCGTGAACCAACGGGTGGCGATGCGTTCGATGCTCGTTGCGTTGAGCGTGGAGGTGGTGGAGGCTGACTCGGGGCGTGCTGCGCTGCGGGCTGTGTTGGGCCGGGATTTCGCGGTCATCTTGATGGACGTCCGCATGCCGGGCATCGACGGGTATGAAACGGCCGATCTGATCCGGCAGCGGGATCGGTCCAGTCGGACGCCGATCATCTTCGTGACTGCGTTTGGACGTGAGGATCATCCGCAGACCGTTGCCGCGTATACGAGTGGCGCGGTCGATTTTCTGTTCCCGCCGGTGGTGCCCGACGTGCTGCGCGCCAAGGTTTCGGTGTTCGTCGACCTATTCGTGAAATCCCAGGAGTTGCAGCATTCGCTCGATTCGATCAGAACGCTGAACGGGGCGCTGCGCGACAGCCAGGCGAGCACGCAGGCCGTGCTCGACAACGTCACGGACGGGATCGTCACCGCCGACCAGAGCGGGCTGATCGAATCCCTGAACCCGGCGGCGCGCGCGCTGTTCGGGTACTCCGAAGCAGACGTGATCGGCCAACCGCTGAGCCTGATGATCGCGCCTGAGCAGCAGGATGCGTTTCGTAGCCTCACCATTGCACCGTTGGCATCCCGGTCTCGAGCCGACGTTCAGCCTAGGGCGAGCGAGACGGTCGGCCGCCGGCGCGATGGCTCGACGTTCGCCATGGAGATCGAGCACAGCGACACGCGGATCGGTGATCGGCATCTGACACTTGCGTTCGTGCGCGACATCTCGGCTCGTAAGGCATACACCGAGAATCTCGAGCATTTGGCGCTCCATGACGGGCTGACCGGCCTGGCGAACCGCAAGCTGTTCGGTGAGCTGGTACTCCAGGGGCTGGCGTCGGCCAATCGCAACGGCGAGCCTCGGGCGCTGCTGATGATGGACCTCGACGGGTTCAAGCAGGTCAACGACATGCTTGGACACGATCACGGCGACCGGCTGCTCGAGCAGGTCGCCCAACGGCTCCGCGGCGCGGTCCGGGAGGCCGACACGATCGCCCGCCTCGGTGGGGATGAGTTCGCGATCCTGCCCAGCGGCGCCACCGACCTGGCGGCAGCGGTGACAGTCGCCCTGAAGATCGAGCAGGCGTGCGCAGAGGAATTCACGATCGACGACGAGGTCTGTCGCGTGTCGGCGAGCATCGGGATCGCCGTGTTTCCCGAGCACGGCACCACGATGGACGAGCTGCTGCGGCACGCCGACGCCGCGATGTACCTCGCGAAACGTTCGGCGTGCTCCCACGCCGTCTTCGACCCGGCCCAGGAGACTCATTCAGCGCAGGAGCTGGCGCTGCTGACCGACATGCATCAGTGCATCGCCCGTGATCAGCTGGTTCTCCACTACCAGCCCAAGATCGACCTGGCGACGCGCGAGATCACCGGCGTCGAGGCGCTGGTCCGCTGGCAGCATCCGAGACGGGGTCTGCTGCTGGCCGCCGACTTCATGCCCGAACTGGAGCGCACGGCGCTGATCGACCCGCTGACGCGCTGGGTACTCAACGAGGCGCTCCAGCAGCAACGGATCTGGCGCGATCAGGGGGTGGATCTGACGATGGCGATCAACATCTCCGGTCACAGCCTGGGTCAGGGCAGCGATCTCCCCGGCATGGTTGCCGAGCTGACCGACACCTGGGGCACCGCGCCCGGCCGCCTGACCCTCGAGCTCACCGAGGGATCACTGGTCGAGACGGCAGCTCCCGAGATCCTGGACCAGCTGCACTCGATGGGCGGGATCATGTCGATCGACGACTTCGGCACCGGCTATTCATCTCTGGCGTATCTGCAGCGGCTCCCGGTGGACGAGATCAAGTTCGACCGATCGTTTGTCACCAGTCTCGCCGTGGCCAGCAACGACGAGCTGATCGTGGGCTCGACCGTCGATCTGGCTCACAATCTCGGTCTCACCGTTGTGGCCGAGGGCGTCGAGGACCAGAACGCAATGGACCTGCTGGTCACCTATGGATGCGACGGCGTCCAGGGGTACTTCTTCAGTCGTCCATGCCCCGCCGACGAGTTGACCAAGTGGCTGACCGAGTCGCCGTACGGTATGACGGCGCGGCCATCGAGTGACGTAAACATGATCTCGACGCCGCTCAGCCAGATCTGAAGGCGACCTCGCGGCGCGCCCGGCGCGCCGCGAGGCCACATGCTTCAGCTCAGTGCTTGATCGTGACGATCACCGAGTGCGTGACGCCGAGCACGTTGCCGTGGTGGTCCAACGCCCGCAGCGTGATCAGGAACTTGCCTTTCTTCAGCCGGTGACCGTTGACCTTGAGGTTCCAGCGGATCTTCACCCGACCCGTGTGGTGGCGTCCCAACGGAACGCGGCCGACGGTCCGCAGCACGAGCACCTTCTTGCCGTGCACGCGCTTGGTCCCGACGATCCTCTGCACGAGGATCCCGACGCTGTTGCTCTGACCGAGACTGCTCTCGATCAGGGCTCCCCCGTCCATGTCCGACGACCGCGAGGACGCAGCCCGGGAACAGCACGCAGTTCGGGCCGCCGATCACCGACTGGCTGAACAGCTGCTGCGGGCTACCTGCCGTGGTGAACATCAAGAACGGCGAGTTGACCGCTGCCACGGTGCAGTTCGTGCCGTCGTTGGTGAACGGATCGGCGGTGCAGCTGGAGGAGATCGGGACACGGAAATCGATCAGCGATGCTGCTTGTGACGACGGTGCCAGGGGGATGCCTCCCAGGCGTGTCGAGCGTGAAGACACCGTTGACGAAGTGGCCCACGAAGCCACGCCTCCCTGACCCGCGCGCTTCGACCCACGACACGTACGGGGTGTTGCCGAAGAAGGTGATGTCCGGAGTCGTCGCGTCACGGCCTGGCGTCGACACCGGAGCTCCACCGTTGAACAGCTCGAAGTGATCACCGACCAGCCTGGAGACGAAGATCGCGTGGGTGCCGGAGCCCGTGTCCTCGGACCACGTGACCCACGGAACGGTCGGGCTGCCCGGCGTCAGCGTGCCCGCCGCCACGCGCGCGTCCTCCGCGTTGTGGCCCGGGTTGGCGTTGAGCGAACAGGCGGCCTCGGCGTTCAGCGACGAGGCGCAGGGGCCGAAGCCGGTGCTTGACGTGTCGAGCGGATTGGTGAGACCGGCCGTCCCGTTCCCAACCGACTGCCAATGGAACCCACCGTCGGCCGTGGGATCGGCGACGATCTTGGCCGCGAACACCAAATCGTTGTTGGCCAGCCCGAGCGAACTTGATCCGGTCTCGTACCAGACCACCCAGGCGACCTTGTCGTTCGCTCCGGTGAAGGCGTCGTCAGGCTCGATCCCGTCGCGGCTTGGATCGACGTTGAGCGTCGGATCGCCGCTCGAGGAGGATCCGCCATTGAAGGCCAGGCGATCGGCGCCCACCTGCTGCCAGCAGAAAGCAGCCACACTCGCTGCCCCCGAAGGCTTGAAGCCGGTGCATGGACTGTTGACCGCAGCTTGCTTGACGCCCTTGGAGACAAAGATCTGGTCTTGATTAGCGGCGCCGTCCTTCTCCTGCCACGCCACCCACGGCACCGGGGCAGCGCCGGGCACGGTCGCCCCGCCGGCGACCGCCGGGTTCTCGGCCTCTCTGAACGTGTGGATATTGAGCGAGGGAACCCCCGCGCTGCGATTCTGACCCTCGGGAACCCAGCTGTTGGCCGCGGCGCAGCCAGGCCCGACTGCGGCACAGAAACGACTGGCAAAGACTTGAGTTTCACCACCCAACGCAGCGTTGGGCTCGTACCACGACGCCCACGGCACGTTGCGGCCGGCTCCGGCAAAGTCGATCGACGGGCCTTCGGCCTCGACGCCCGGGCTGATGTTCAGCGATGGACCCTGGGTCACCCACTGGCCGTTCTTGAACGCCCGCACGAAGATGTGCTGGGCGCCGCCAGTCGCCTGCTCGAACGCCGCCCACGGAACTCGCGCGCCGCCCGCGGCCAGCGACCCGCCAATCACGTCCGACAAGCCGGCGTTCTGAGCGGGATCGATCCCGCTCGCCGGATCGTTGTTGACCTGTGCGCCGTTCGCGGGCAGGCCAAGCACCGCCGCTGTCGCCGTGCCGCCACCGAGCAGCACCACCAATCCGGTCACCACGCCCGCGAGACGAACTCGCCAATGCCCCATCCCCATTCCAACACCTCCCGGGCGCCGTCCCGCCGCAACGTTCGGCTACCCATCCGTGTGGCCAATTACTACCCAACACTACTCAAACCGCTGCAGGAAAAGCAAGCCGGCGTGTGTTTGCGCCCGGTTAGCGTTGGCGGGTGCCTTACTTCTTCAGCATCTCGCGGGCGGCCTTGGTCCACGCGTCGGTTACGTCACGAATGAACTTCGCCTGCGTCGTGGCCAGGTTCGAGATCCAGTCGACGTCGGTGCTGTCCGCTCGACGCTCGATCGAGGCTGCGATCGACTTCAGCGCCTTCTCATAGGTGGTCAGCGTGGTTTCTCCAGCCTCTTTCCCGGCTTCGATGATCCGCTCGTTGAGCTTGCGAACTCGTTGTGCCGCCGCGTCGAGCCGTGCCTCGGCCGCGTGCGTCGCCGCATCGAGCCGTGCCTCGGCCGCGTGCGCCGCCGACGTGGCCTTGGTCGAGGCCGCCTCGCTGACTGACTTCGCCGAGGGTGCCTCTTTGGTTGTCTTCGCGCCTTTGGTCGCGGTCGCTTTGGCGCCGGTCGCCCGAGTGGCCCGCGTCGTCGAGCCAGCGGCTGGCGGCTTGGCTGATGCCCCCGCGGACTTTGCCGCTGCGGCACGCGCGGCGGGCCGCTTGGTTTGAGCACCTGCGGTCTTCGCCTTTGCGCTCGGGGTCGAGCTTTTCTCACTACTTCTGGCCTGGGGCATGCTTCCTCCTGCGGGACGGACAGTGCGAACGCGTTGCACACTACCCCTCAGTTGCACTTCGTGGAGTCCAGCGAACGCGCGTCCTCGCTGAACCGACCGCCGACCGGGTCTGGCCCTACGGAATTGTTCACTGACTGCCTGCTGGGTGCGCCGCGTTCGGCGACGACACCGGCACGGTGTGTCCGGGAGCGCGTCGACGTCCGCCTTGAACGGGGCAGCAGAGGACGGGGGAGGGGACAATGCCCGAATATGGAACGCGCATGATGCGCATGGCGACGTCATATCGGGTCGCTGGGGCACTCGCTGTCACCCTGGTCATCCTCGCCTCCGCCGGTGGCGTCGACGCCATCACGTCCGCCGGCCGGCCAGCGGCTGTGCGCCCGCCTACGGAGACGGTGCTGACGGTCGGGGTCGCCACAGCAGGGCCGGCAATCCCAGCTGGATTCGTCGGACTTTCGATGGAGTTCCGGGCGCTCGAGGCATACGCCGGACAGGATCCGCGCGCCATCAATCCCGTGTTCGAGCAACTGATCCGGAACCTTGCTCCGGGTCAGCAGCCGGTGCTGCGGATCGGCGGTGACAGCACCGATTGGACCTGGTGGCCGGTTCCCCGCACGGTCCGCCCGCCCGGCGTGAAATACGTGTTGACCCAACGATGGCTCCAGGTCACCCGGGCGCTTTCCACGGCGCTCGATGCCGAGCTGATCCTGGGCGTCAACCTCGAGGCCAACAGCCGGAGAGTCGCCACCGCCGAGGCACACGCGCTGCTCGACGGGATCGGCGCCAGTCGGTGCAAGCGCTGGAGATCGGGAACGAACCGGAGCTGTATGGAGGCTTCGGTTGGTATCGCAACCGCGCTGGGCACCTCATCACGGGGCGGCCACACGCCTATGACGAGGCCGATTTCACGAAAGACTTCTCGAAGGTGACGACCGTCGAAGGCGTGAACATCCACACGACCCCGGGGGTACTCGACGAGCTGTTCACCTTTCGCCAGGTCAACGGCGTCTGGGAAGCCGCGGTCCGACCGGAGTACTACGGCCTGATGATGTTCGCGCAGGCTGCACCACCAGGCTCACGGCCGCGATGGGACGCTGGAGAAGATGAACGCGCTGCTGGGCCAGTTGGCAGCCGCCGCCGCGGGGTAAGGATCACGGCGGTCAGGTGGGCGCTGGTCAGGCGAGCGCCTGGCGGAGGTCTGCGACCAGATCGCTGGGCTCCTCGATCCCGCAGCTGAGCCGGACGAGGTCGGCCGGGACGGCGGCCTGCGATCCCTCGACTGACTGGTGGGTCATGACCTGTGGCAGCTCGATCAGCGACTCGACGCCGCCGAGGGACTCGGCGAGCGTGAACAGGCGCGTGCGGGTGGCCACCGACGCGGCGCGGGGGTGGCGGAAGCTGACCATGCCGCTGAACCCCGGCCAGCGAATGTCCTGGACATCCGCTGTCGCCCGGAGCAGTTCGACGATCGCCGCGGCGCTGCGGGCGTGGGCCTCCATCCGCAGATGGAGCGTGCGCAGCCCGCGGTGCACGAGGAAGCAGTCGAACGGGCCGGGGACGGCGCCGACCGCGTTCTGAACGAATCGCAGACGCTCGTGTAGCTCGGGTCGGCGGGTGATCACTGCACCGCCGACGACGTCCGAGTGACCCCCGAGATACTTGGTGGTGGAGTGCACGACGACGTCGGCACCGAGTTCCAGCGGGCGCTGGTTGGCCGGGGTGGCGAACGTGTTGTCGACCGCGACCAGCGCTTCGCCCCGGCGAGCGACCACCCCCTCGATATCGATCACGTTCAGTGCCGGGTTGGTCGGGGTCTCGACCCAGATCAGCTTGGTGTTGGCCCGCACCGCGCGCTGCACCGAGTCCAGATTGGTCTGGTCGACCAGGTCGTATTCGAGGCCCCAGCCGCTCATCACCTTGTCGACGAGCCGGAAGGTTCCGCCGTACAAGTCCGCCGGCAGCACGATGTGGGATCCGGTGCCGCACACGACGGTGATCAACGCGTGCTCGGCGGCGAGACCGGACGCGAAGGCGACCGCGAAGCCGCCCTCCAGGTCGCCCAGCCCCTGCTCGAGTGCCGCACGGGTCGGGTTGGCGGAGCGGGCGTAGTCGTAATCCTCGACGAACTCGCCTGGGCTGCGCTGCGCATACGTCGAGGTCTGGTGGATCGCGGGGATGACGGATCCGAACGACGGGTCGGGCGTCAGACCGGCGTGGACGGCCCGGGTGGCGAAGGCGTCGCGCGGTGGGTCCGGCACGGTCACGACGCGAGCGCGGCGGGGCGGGTCACGACGCGAGTCGCTTCCCGGGTGGCGGGGTGGGTCACGACGCGAGCGCTTCCAGCAGATCGGTGCGGGTGACCAGTCCGGCGGCCCGGCCGTCCTCAGTAACCATGAGCGCCTGCCGATCGCCCGACAGCAGCTCGACCGCCTCGCGCACCGGGTCTTCGCTCGAAACCGCCGCGAAGGGCGGCTCCATCACATCGACGATCTGGGCGTCCAGCAGCGACGGATCCTCCGCCGCGTGTTTGAGCAGGCCCCGCTCGCCGATCGCCCCGACGATCGTCGTCGGGTCGTGCGCGCTGACCACCGGGAGCTGGGAGACGCGATGCTCGTGCAGGAGCCGGACCGCATCGCGGACCCGAAATTGGGGCTCGACGGTGACCAGGGAGGGGATCTCGCCCGCGTCGCGCTTGCGCCGCAGCACGTCGCCGACGGTGAGATCGACCCCGCGTTCCAGAAAGCCGTACTGGCGCATCCAGGCGTCGGAGTAGATCTTGGACAAATAAGAGCGCCCGCCGTCGGGGATGATCACGACGATCAACGCCTGCGGGTCCTCGACTCCGGCGGCGACCTCGAGCGCGGCGTGCAGCGCGAGCCCGCCGGACCCGCCGGCCAGGATCCCCTCGGCGCGCGCGAGCCGCCGCGTGGTCAGGAACGCGTCGCGATCCGAGACGGTCACCCACCGGTCGACCACCGATGGGTCAAACGTCTGCGGCCAGAAGTCTTCGCCCACTCCCTCGACGAGGTAGGGCCGGACGTTGTCGGCGCCGCCCGAGTAGATCGAGCCCTCGGGGTCGGCTCCGACGACGACCAGGTCGGGCTTGTGCTGGCGGAGATAGCGGACCATCCCGGTGATCGTGCCGCCGGTGCCGACGCCGGCCACCAGGTGGGTGATCCGGTCGCCGAGCTGCTCCCAGAGCTCCGGCCCGGTCGACTCGTAGTGGGCCTGCGGGTTCGCCGGGTTGGCGTACTGGTTGGGCTGGAACGCCCCGGGGATCTCCTGGGTCAGCCGGTCCGCGACGCGGTAGTAGGACTGTGGCGAGTCGGGGGGCACATCGGTCGGAGCCAGGACGACCTCGGCTCCGTAGGCGCGCAGCAGGTCGATCTTCTCCCGCGACATCTTGTCCGGCATGACGGCGATCACGCGGTACCCCTTGAGCCGAGCGACGATCGCCAGGCCGGTTCCGGTGTTGCCGGAGGTCGGCTCGACGATCGTGCCGCCGGGCCGGAGGTGACCGTCACGTTCGGCGGCGTCGACCAACGCGACGGCGATCCGATCCTTGATCGATCCCCCGGGGTTGAACGCCTCGAGCTTCGCCACGAGCGCCGGGCGCAGGGTGGCGCCGATGCGCGACAGCCTGACCAGGGGCGTGCCGCCGATCGTGTCGAGGATCGAGTCCTTCACGTTCGGGCCGACAATGTCGTTTGACATCGTCCACCATTCTGCCCGATGCCGAACCATCGACACCTCCGCGCCGCACGCCTCGAGGGGCTCGGGACGACAATCTTCACCGAGATGACGGCGCTCGCGGTGCAGACCGGGGCAATTAATCTCGGTCAGGGGTTCCCTGACACCGACGGTCCGAAGGCCGTGATCGACGCCGCGATCGCCGCCCTCCAACGCGGCGAGAACCAGTACGCGCCGCTGCCCGGAGTGCCGGCGCTGCGCGAGGCGGTGTTCGAGCATCAGCGGCTCAATTACGGCCTCGAGCCGGAGGACATGCTGGTCACCTTCGGCGCGACCGAGGCGATCGCCGCGGCGCTACTCGGTCTCTGTGACCCCGGTGACGAGGTCGTGGTGCTCGAGCCGTACTACGACTCCTATCCTGCCTGCATCGCGTTTGCCGGCGCCAGTCGGCGGCCGGTGACGTTGCGACCGCCCGAGTTCGCGCTGGACCACGATGCGTTGCGGGCTGCGATCGGTCCTCGCGCGCGCGTCATGCTCCTCAACACGCCCCATAACCCGACCGGCCGTGTGCTCGATCGTGCCGAGCTTGAGGCCGTGGCCGCGGCCTGCATCGAGCACGACCTGATCTGCATCAGCGACGAGGTCTACGAGCACCTGGTCTACGACGGTGAGCACATACCGCCCGCGACGCTCCCCGGGATGGCGCAACGGACACTGACGATCTCCAGTGTCGGGAAGTCGTTTTCGGTCACCGGCTGGAAGATCGGCTGGTGCTCGGGTCCGGCGGAGCTCGTCGCCGCGACGCGGACGGTCAAGCAGTTCCTCACCTTTGCCGGCGGCACGCCGCTCCAGCACGCCGCAGCGGCGGCGTTGCGTTTGCCGCCGACCTATCTGGAGACTCAACGCCAGGACCTGCGCACCAAGCGCGACCTGCTGTGCGGTGGACTGGCCGCCGCCGGTCTGCGGCCGCTGGTTCCCGCCGGCACGTATTTCGTCAACGTCGACGTCGGCAGCGACGCGGTCGCATTCTGCACCGAACTGCCGGAGCGGTGTGGGATCGTCGCGATCCCCACGAGTGTCTTCTACGACGACGACACGGCAGCGCCCACGCTCGCGCGGTTCGCCTTCTGCAAGCGCGAGGCGGTGATCGCCGAGGCGGCGCGGCGCCTGACCCGTCTCGGCACGATCAAGCTGGCTTGAGGCGTACGCGGCGGCCGCTGCCCCCTCGGCCAGCCGACTGCCGGCTGACCGAGGCGCGGGCTGGCGGCGATGTCAGATTGTGCTCAGAACGCCTTCGAGGCCTCTGCGAGCCCGGCCTGGACGTCCTCGGGCGTCATGACCGGGAACAGGTCGATCGCCGCATTGACGCCGTGGAAGAAGGGTTCCGCGATCGCCGGAATGTCAGACGCGTTCTCGAGATCAAAGAAGATCAAGCCGGTCCGCTTGCCGTCGAGCGCCGTGAAGTACGCGGCTTCGGGCTTGATCCGCGCCATGACAGTGTCGAGGATCTCCGCGAACGAACCGTCCTTGATCGCGCTGTTTCCAGCCTCGACTTCCATCTGAACTCTGAGCAGCATGCGCATGAGTGTCTCCTCTTGGTCATTCGTTTGCCCCTGGTAGGCCGTGACCCTAGTGGATCGGTGTGCCAGACACCCCGATTAATCCGCGAGCGGGGTGCGCCGGTTCGATCAGCGCGGACGGCGGCTTTGGCCGGCGCGGGCCGGTGGTGGAAGCTCGCTGGCGCCGACGTTGGAGTCGAGCCAGGCGTTGAGCGGGGCGCAGGCGTGCCAGGTGGCGCGAGCGAGATCCAGGGCGGCGTCGCGCTCGATGCCCTGGCGGCCGGCGGTCAGCCGGCGACCGGCGACGAGCGAGCGATGGCGCAGTAAGTGCACGCGGGGATGCTGGCGCGAGTAGCCCCGTGGGGCGGTCTTCAGCGCCTCGCCGAAGATCTCGACGCCGGTCGCTTCCGCGGCCCCGATCGCCCCGACAAGTTCGCTGCCGGTGGCGTCGTCGGCGACGGCTGCGCGGAAGCGCGTGAGCTGGTCGGCGGCCAGCTGGTAGTAACCCGTGCCGACGAACAGGCCGGCGGTGGAGAGCTGCGCGTAGAGAGCAGCCAGGCTGTCCGGACGCCCGAGGATGACGCCGTACGTCGTCGTCTTGTAGGGCGACTTGTCGATCGAGAAGCGGACGTCGCGGTTTTGCCGAAACAGCTTCACCCGCCCGCCGAGCTCGTCAGCCAGCTCCTCCAACATGATCTCCAGGGCTCCGCGGACCGCGCGGTCGTAGGTCGCGCGGTGTGCGCCGAAGTAGCGCTTTGAGTTGTCGGCTTCGAGACCCGCGAACCAGCTGAACGTCTCGGACGGGAAACCCTCGAATGTCCACCCCTCGGTGGGCTCGTGGGCGTCATCGGTCATGGGAGGCGATGTCAGCCCGGACGGGCCTGGGCGCTGTATTCGGGGTTGGGCAGCATGTTGGTGGCCATCGCCATCCGGTTGGTCAGGTTGTACATCGCGCTGATCTCGGCGACGTCCCAGGCTTCCTCGAGCGTCAGGCCAACCTCGAGGAGCGTCTGCAGGTCAGCCCGCGTGACCTCCCGCGGGCGCACGGTGAGCTTCTCGGCGTAGGCGCAGATGGCGGCCCGGCGCGGATCGAGCTCGGCGCGGCGCCAGTCATACGAAATGCGCTCGCCGAGCACCGGGTCATCGAGCTCCTGCCGCAGGACCGCGCCGTGGGCAACCAGGCAGTACAGGCAGCCGTTGGCGGCGCTGACGACGACGGCGATCATCTCCCGATCGGCGGCGCTGAGCCCCTCGGTGGGCTGATGCAGCTGGCGGTAGTGGGCAAACCAGGCGCTCAGGCGCTCCGGCCGAAACGCGTAGACGCGAAACACGTTCGGGACGAAGCCCAGTCGCTCGCGCACCTTCGTGAACAGACCCCTCAGATCGGGCGGCAGGTCGGCCTCCTCGGGGACCGGGAACCATGAGCCGGTGTCTTCGGTGGTCTGGGCGATGTCGGACATGGGCACTGCCGAATTGTCGCGCGC
The DNA here is from genome assembly GCA_963838535.1 of uncultured Solirubrobacterales bacterium. Classification (GTDB taxonomy): domain Bacteria; phylum Actinomycetota; class Thermoleophilia; order Solirubrobacterales; family Solirubrobacteraceae; genus Palsa-465. Next base: position 169,809 of record CAWIRN010000024.1, on the reverse strand, counting down.
TGGCCGCGCGTGCCAGATCGCCACGTAGATCCGCGCCCGTGGACCACGAGGGTGCGCGCCCAGACCCGCGGAATGCCGATCGTCGACGAGGGGCGCGGCCGGGACCCGCGCCGGGCCTACGCGGTTGGGTCCGAGCAGGCTCGGCTCGGGAATGGCGGGCGTCGGACGCTCCGGTCGCTCCTCGATCAAGGTCAGGAAGACCTCCACGAGAACCGGGTCGAACTGGTGGCCGGCGTTGGCTCGCAACTCGGCGCGGGCGACCTCGTGTGACAGCGCTCGACGGTAGGAGCGGTCGGTGCGCATCGCGTTCCACGAGTCACAGCAGGAGATGATGCGGGCTTCCAGGGGAATGGCCTCGCCCTGCAGTCCGTCGGGATAGCCGCTGCCGTCCCAGCGTTCGTGGTGAGAGCGGACGATCAGGCCGACGCTGTGCATGAAACCGCCGATCCGGTCCAGCATCTGCTGGCCCTCGATCGTGTGGGTGGTGATGATCTTCCACTCTTGGGGGGTGAGCTTGCCGGGCTTGTTGATGATCTCCTTGGGGACCGCGATCTTGCCCACATCGTGCAGCAGGGCCCCAAATTCCACGTTTCGCCGTTGGTCGGCGTCGAGCGCGAGCCGGTCGGCCAGGGCCAGCGCGAGTCGGACAACGCTGCGCGAGTGCTCGCCGGTGTACCCGTCGTCGGCCTGGACGACGTCACCCAGGACGAGCGCTGTCCCGCGGTAGGCGCTGTTGAGCTCCAGCAGGCTCTCCAGGCGCCGATGGCGTTCTCGCGCGAATACCGCCAGCAATCCCAACAGCGGCAATGACGCCAACGCCGCAGCCGGAGTCTGGTGGATCGCCTCGGCCACCACGAGCGCGATCGGAGACAACGCGGCATCGATGCCATAGACCCACGTTTCACGCAGCTGGGCGGCCAGACTGGCCCCACGGTCGATCCAGAATCGGAGCGCCGAGACCGCGAAGTCAACCGCAAACTGGGCCAGCAATGCCGCGATCAGGAGGGCGGCGCCGGCGGCCTGTGGTTCGGTGTTGGCGACCACGAACACCGCCACCGCTCCGATGGCAAACCACGAGTTGCCGACCGCCAGCAGCAGGCGGTCGGCGCGCGCTCGGCCGGTCAGCACCTCCGGGAGGCTGGCGATCGCCAGACTGGCGACCACGGCAATCGGGACGATGGCGATCGGCAGCGCGAACAGCAACGGAACGAACGCCAGCTGTGTTGCGACGGTGAACCCGAACGGGGTTTCGAAGCGCACTCGCGTCGCCAGCACCATCATCAGCAGGCACAACCCGGCGGGAAGCAACGCGAACGACCCGGGCGGGTGCGCCGACCAGAGCAGCGCCACAGCCGCTATGAACGAGCACCCGACCAGGATCTCGGTCAACCGCTCGCGCGCCGACATCGGCGCGTCGGCGCGCCTAAGCGTGTCGGCAAACAGCGCCTGTTCCTCGAGGTTCGGCTGCAACGGCATATCCAACAAACATCGACCGAACGGCCCCGACCCGTTAGTAACGTTTGGCCAGTTTTGAGGAGACAGGCACTCGAACATATGTCGAGATCTCCGGGCCGACTCACTGCAAGTCCCGAGCGTCCCGAGAACAACGCAGACCCCGAACTGACAAGGGCAAACCCGGCGCGAGCCGGGGACGCACAGCTAGAGGTCTCACATCCGGTGAGATAGCTCGGCCGCCAGTTCACGCTCCGGAAGGCACGTCCATCATGACACAGCGCCTCTTCAGCATTTGGTCCCTCGGCTTGACCGCCACGCTGGCGGTTCTACTGACCGGCATCGTGGCCAGTCCCGCGATGGCTGACACATCGAGCTCGGCCTCGCCGGTCGCTACGACGAGCTGTACCAGTCCCCCAGTGTCGCAGCCGTTCCTGTCCTGGAACGACACGAACTGGTACACGTTGGCTCCGGGAGAAACACCCGACAACTTCGACGGTAACGGTTGGACACTCGCCGCCGGGGCCAGCATCGCCCCGACGCAGCTGGCCGACGGTCACACCGGTGCGGTGCTCGATCTCCCCACCGGCGCGCTGGCGATCAGCCCGCGGGTGTGCGTGGATGCTGATTACCCGACTGCCCGCACGATGATCGAGACGACCGGACGAGCCGCAGTCGCCGTCGGCGTCTACTACGCCGACGCGGACCCGTCGACCAAGCTCCAGCGGTCAGGCACGATTCAGGCTGATGGCGCCGGCTGGTCAGCCTCCGACCCGTTTGACGTTCATCCAGGAACCCTCCCCGGATGGCAGATGGTGCGGTTCATCTTCAAGGCGACCGGACTCACAGGCCACGCACGGCTGTACAACCTCTACATCGACCCCCGCATGAAGGCGTAGCCGCCGACCCGGGCTTGACGCGGGTCGCGGCACGCGGGTCCTCGACGTCGCGCCACGACGCGCAGCTCGACCAGGAGCACCGCGCGACGTTACGTACGGGACCGGCGCGAGTCGCGGTCGAGCACCGCGCGGGCGGCGTTGTGCCCGGGCACGCCACTGACACCGCCGCCGCGCCGGGCGCCGGCGCCACACAGCCACACGTTGGCGTGCTCGGTCTCCACGCCCCAGGTGTCACAGCCTGCGTCTGACTCGGCGAACGGCCACATCAGGTCGCGGTGAAAGATGTGCCCCGCCGGGAGTGCCAGTTCCCGTTCGAGCTCGGGTGGTGTGCGGGCTTCCACACACGGCGATCCATCGGGTGCCCGCGCGAGGCAATCCTCGAGCGGCTCGGCGAGCACCGAGTTGATTGATGCGATCGTGTTGGCGACCGCCTGCTGCTTGGCCGTGGCGGTGGTGAACAGCCGCGCGGGCATGTGCAGCCCGAACACCGTCAGCGTGTGGGCGCCGGCGGCCCGGAGCTCCTCGGACAGGATGGTGGGGTCGCTGAGCGAATGGCAGTACAGCTCGCACGGGGGGAGGGTGGGGATCTGACCCTGGCTCGCCTGGTCGTAGGCGTGCTGCAGCTGCGCGTAGCCTTCGTTGACGTGAAACGTGCCGGCGAACGCCTGCTCGGGGGTGACGCTGTGATCGCGGATCCGGGGCAGTCGCCGCACGAGTAGGTTGAGCTTGAGCTGGGAGCCCTCGGGGGGCAACTCAGTATCGGATTCGCCCAGGAGAGCGTGCAGAACGGCGGGGGCGACATTCGCCAACGCATGCCTGGCCCGGTAGCGAGAGCCGTCGGCGCACGTGACCTCGGCGGTGTGGCCGTCGGCGTCGATTGCCGTCACCTCGGCGTGAGTCCGGATCTCTGCCCCGGCATTGGCCGCAATCGTGGCGAGCTCAGCAGTGAGCGCACCCATGCCCCCCACGGGCACCTTCCACAGGCCCGTGCCGTCGCCGATCACGTGATAGAGGAAACAGCGGTTCTGGCGCAGATCGGGGTCGCCGGCGGCCGCGAACGTGCCGACGCAGGCGTCGGTGAGGACGATCCCGCGCAGCACGTCGGACGCGAACGTGCGCTCGAGCAGGTATGACAGCGGCTCCTCGAACAACGCCCGCCACGAGGTGTCGTCGCCCAGGCGCTCGCGCAGCGCCGTCCGGCTGATCAGCGGTTGGGTGAGCGTCGGGGCGAGGCAGCGTGCCACCCGGCCGAGTTGCCGGTGAAAGCCCTCCCACGCCTCGAACGCCGATCGGTCACCCGTGACGTTGGTCATCGAGGCGCGGGTGGCGGCGTCCTCGCCGACGAGCAGGCCGCTGTCCCCGACGGGGGTGTACGAGCTGACCGCGCCGCACCCGAAGTTCGATGCCCAGCCGCAGCGAGCGGCGAAGCTGCGACGGGAACAGGCTCACGAGGTAGGCATAGCGGGACAGGCGCACATCCACGCCCGGGAACGGCGACTCAGAGACCGCGGCGCCGCCGACGTGCTCCCGGCGCTCGAGCAGCAGCACTCGGCTGCCCCGCCGCGCGAGCAGCGCGGCCGCGACGAGGCCGTTGTGGCCGCCGCCGATGATCACGGCGTCATACGAAATGCGTCTGGCCGAGCCGTGGGCGGGCACCGGACGAGAGCTTAGGCGGGCGGCTGACGGTCAGTGCGGGCGCGCTCCCGCGGCGGACAGGGCCCCGGCGACGATCTCCTGGGCCTCGGCGAGGATGCGCTCGAGGTGTGCCTCGCCATCCATCGACTCGGCGTAGACCTTGTAGACGTCCTCGGTGCCCGACGGTCGCGCCGCGAACCAGCCGCGGGCGGTGACGACCTTCAGCCCGCCGATCGGCGCCCCGTTGGACGGGGCGGTCGTGAGGACACTGGTGATTGGGTCTCCGGCCAGCTCGGAGCTTGGCACCTGGTCGGGCGAGAGTTGCTTGAGCGCGTCCTTCTCCGCCGGCGTGGCGGCCACGTCGACGCGCCGGTAGGCCGCCCGGCCGAAGCGCGAGGCGAGCTGATCGTAGATCTCGCCCGGATCGCGCCCGGTCTTCGCCTTCATCTCGGCGGCCAGCAGGCAGGGGATCATCCCGTCCTTGTCGGTGGTCCAGACGGTGCCGTCGCGGCGCAGGAAGGAGGCGCCGGCGCTCTCCTCTCCGCCGAAGCCGAGCGTTCCCTCGAGCAGGCCGGGGACGAACCATTTGAATCCGACCGGCACTTCCTCCAGCCGCCGGCCGAGGTCGGCGGCCACCCGGTCGATCACGCTCGAGCTGACCAGCGTCTTGCCGACGCCGACGCCATCTGACCAATCGCGGTGGCCGCCGAACAGATACGACACGCAGGCGGCGAGAACGTGATTGGGGTTCATCAGCCCAGCGCCGGGCGTGACGATCCCGTGGCGGTCAGCGTCCGGGTCGTTGGCGAACGCGACGTCGAAATCGCCGGCCATCTCGCGCAGCCGGGACATCGCCCAGGGCGAGGAGGAGTCCATGCGGATCTTCCCGTCCCAGTCCAGGGGCACGAAGCTGAACGTCGGATCCAGAGCGTCGGAGACGACGGTGAGGTCGATGGCGTGGCGCTCGGCGATCGCGAACCAGTAGGCCAGCGAGGCGCCGCCGAGCGGGTCAACGCCCAGCCGCAGCCCGGACGCGCGGATGGCCTCGAGGTCGATGACCGCCGAGAGGTCGTCGACGTAACCGGACAGGTAGTCGCGGCGGTGGACGTCGGCCGAGTCAAACGGCACGCGGCGCACCCCCCGGAGATCGTCCTCGAGCAGCCGGTTGGCCTCGCGCTCGATCCAGCCCGTGACGTCGGTGTCGGCCGGGCCGCCATGCGGGGGGTTGTACTTGAACCCTCCGTCGCCGGGCGGGTTGTGCGACGGAGTGACCACGATGCCGTCAGCTTGACCCGGCTCGCCGCTGCGGTTGTGGCCCAGGATCGCGTGCGAGATCACCGGCGTCGGGGTCGCACCGGCGTCCGCGTCGATCACCACGTCCACGTCGTGTGCCGCGAGCACCTCGACGATCGTGCGGAACGCCGGCTCTGAGAGAGCGTGGGTGTCGCGCCCCAGGAACAGCGGGCCATCGATGCCCTGCGACGCTCGGTAGCGGCAGGCCGCCGCGCTGATCGCGATCACGTGCGCCTCGGTGAACGTTCCCCGCAGCGAGGACCCGCGATGCCCGGAGGTCCCGAACGCGACCCGCTGCGACGGATCCGACATGTCCGGCCGTTGATCGTAATACGCGCCCAGGAGGCGATCGGGGTCGATCAGATCACCGGGCTCCGGTAATTGGCCTGCGCGCGGATGGTTGCCCTCTGTGCTCATCTGGTGCTCTCCTTGCGCTCGCGATGTCGGGCGTACAGTTCACCATTAACCGACCGACCGGATTCTCGCTCGGGCGTTGGCGAGCCACCTCTGGGGTGATCTGTCGTAGGCTCGGACGGTGAGGTTGACGGCTCATCGGTCATTGGGCTTGGACGTAGACGTGGACGTGGCGCGCGACGACGGTGTGTTCGCGGCGGTCGACTCGCACACCGAGGGGATGCCCACCCGCGTGATCACCGCCGGTGTCGGTGTCCTGCCGGGCGCCACGATGCTCGAGCGCAAGCTCTATCTGGAGCGGGAGCGCGACGATGTTCGGCAGCTTTTGATGCGCGAGCCGCGCGGGCACGAGGCGATGTCGGGCGCGATCCTGCAGCCCCCGTGCGATCCGACCGCCGCGTGGGGGGTGGTGTTCATCGAGGTGACCGGGTGTCTGCCGATGTGCGGGCACGGCACGATCGGGGTCGCGACCGTGCTGGTGGAGACCGGGATGGTGCCGGTGACCGAGCCTGAGACGGTGCTGCGGCTCGACGTTCCGGCGGGGATCGTCGAGGCTCGGGTGCGGGTCAAGGACGGCCGGGCACAGCGGGTGACGCTGCGCAACGTGCCCGCGTTTGTGGCGGCGCTGGATGAGGAGGCGATGGGCGTTCGTTACGACATGGCGTTCGGAGGTAACTTCTACGCCATTGCGGAGGCCGCCTCGGTGGGATTGACCGTCGCACCGGACGCCGCGGCGGAGTTGATCGCGGCCGGTCTGGAGCTGATGGAGTGCGTTCCGGTGCCGGTCCATCCCGAGAGCGAGGCGATTCGCGGCTGTCACCACGTGATCTGGACGGGCCCGCCGACCGCTGGCGCCGATGGGCGCGCGGCGACGGTGATTCATCCCGGGTACCTCGATCGCTCGCCCTGCGGTACGGGCACCAGCGCGAGGCTGGCCACGCTGCACGCGCGGGGAACGCTCGGGCTCCGGCAGCCGTATGTTCACGAGTCGATCCTGGGTAGTCGGTTCACCGGCCGTCTGCTCGAGCCCACTACGGTCGGGGGGCGGGTGGCCGTGGTGCCCGAGATCACGGGCCGGGCGTGGATCACGGGGATCGGCCGGTACCTGCTCGACCCCGACGATCCGTTCCCGCGTGGCTTCAGCATCGGCTGACGCGATCGTCGTCGGCGCCGGGATCTGTGGTGCCTCGGCCGCCTACTTCCTGGCCCAGCGGGGCGTCGACGTGCTCGTGCTCGACCGGTCCGGGATCTCGCAGGGGACGACCGGTCGGGGCGAGGGCAACGTGCTGGTGTGCGACAAGCGCCCGGGGCCCGAGCGGGATCTTGCCCTGCGGGGACGCGGGCTATGGGAGCTGCTGGGTCAACGTTTCCCGGCGGCGCGGGTGACGCGTAAGGGCGCGCTCGTGCTCGATCATCCCGATGGGTCAGACGCGGGCACGCTCGAGCCGGCGCTCGCGCCGGGAACGCGGGCGCGGCTCGAGCTGGGCGATCTCCAGGTCGATCCGGCGGCGACGACGAGGGCGCTGCTCTCCGATACCCGGGTCCGGGTCCGGGTCGGGGCTGAGGTGGCGGGCGTCGCGGGAGGTGCGGTGACGCTGAGCACGGGCGAGCGGCTCGGCTGCGAGCACGTGATCGTGGCGACCGGCCCGTGGGCGCGGGATTTGACCGGGCTGCCGGTCGAGCCTCGTAAGGGGCAGCTAGTCGCCCTCGCCGCGCCGCCCGGGATGATCGTCCACAAGCTGATCGAGAACGCCTACATCGACGCAGTCGAGGACAGCGACGAGGGGCTCTCGATCGCGACCGTGATCGAGCAGACCCTCGATGGTGATGAGATCCTCGTCGGCTCAAGCCGCGAGCGGGTCGGCTTCGATGACACCGTCAACCCGGATGTCTCCCGCGCGCTGATCGACCGCGCGGCGAGGTTCGTGCCCGCCGTGGGTGACCTGCCGACACGCCGGTCGTGGTGCGGGTGGAGGCCATGGCTGCCCGACCAGTTGCCTGCCGTCGGGCCGCTCTCACCCGGTGTCTGGACGAGCACCGGACACGAAGGCTCCGGGGTGTGCCTCGGGCCGATCAGCGGCCTGCTGCTGGCCCAACTGATCTGCGGGCAAGCGCCGGTGGTCGATCCGGCGCCGTTTGACCCGCGGCGCTTCCCCGCTCGCTCGGGGGCTGGGCCTGTCGCCGTTTGTTAGCGTGGCGTTGTCGTCGTGTTAGAGCAGGCCGACCCAACCGGCGCTGAGCAGGGAGCCGCTACGGGATTGCCCAACGGCACCCCCCGGCAGCTACCGAGCGCCCGCGCTCAGCGGTGGTACGGGTGGACGACAGTGGCGGTGGTGCTGGTCCTCGTGTCGATCGCGTTCGTGATCTGGGCGGGGATGCGACCCGGTTATGACGCGTATGGGTGGCTCGTGTGGGGTCGCCAGAGCCTGCATGGGAATCTGGACACGAACGGCGCGCCATCGTGGAAACCGCTCACGTTCCTGTTCACGTTGCCGTACTCGTTGATCGGGCAGGGGTCGCAGTGGCTGTGGATGGTGACGTCCGTCGCCGCCGGGTTCAGCGGTTCGGTGTTCGCCGCCCGGATCGCCTACACCCTCACCGGCGCGGCGCCCGGGCGCCGTTATCCGGCGTTCGTCGCGGCCGCATTCGCCGGAGTGGGAGTGCTCGCCCTCGACGGTTACTGGCAACTGGTCCTGCAAGCCAACTCCGATCCGATGATCATCTCGCTCTGCCTGGCGGCGATCGACTGTCAGCTGTCGGGGCGCCCACGGCTGGCCTTCGGTGCGCTGGTGCTGGCGGCGCTCGGGCGTCCGGAGGTGTGGCCGTTTGTGGCGCTCTACGCGCTGTGGGGATGGTGGACGGTCCGGTCGATGCGGCTGCTGCTCACCGCAGGGGTGGCGATCATTCCCGTCCTGTGGTTCAGCGTGCCGGCGCTGACATCAAGGAGTTGGCTGACCCCTGGCGACCTGGCCTTGAACTCGGCGCACGTGCTGAACGGGAGCAAGGTGTTTGGGGTCATCGGTCGCTTCCTGCGCTTGAACGAGTTGCCGATGCTACTGGCCGCGCTGCTGGCCATCGTGCGCGCGGTCGCGCGCCGAGATCGCGCCGTGCTCCTGGTCGCGGGGGCCGCCTGTCTGTGGGTGGCGATCGAGATCGCTTTTGCGCTGCACGGCTGGTCGGCGGTGCCCCGCTATTTGGCCGAGCCGGCGGCGGTCGTGGTCGTGTTGGCCGGCACCGCAGTCGGCCAGGTCCTGGCGGCGTCGCCCCAATCCGGGACGGTGGTGCGCTGGGTCGGGCCCGCCGCCGTCGTGATACTCGTCGTGTCGCTGCTTCCGACTGTTGGTCGCCGCGCGCGGTCACTGCACACGCAGGTGGTTGCCGAACGTACGGTCGGGACGAAGATCACGCGACTCCAGGCCGTGATCGCCCGCATCGGGGGCGATGCCAGCATCCGCGCCTGCGGCCAGCCCGTCGGTGACGTCGGGTATCAGAGCATCCTGGCCTGGGATCTCGGCGTGAACGTGGGGGAGGTCGGTTACAAGCCGGGCCGGGCGATCAATCAGCGGCGCCCGATCGTGCTGTTCAAACGGCACAACCTGGGTTGGTCGGTACGCCCAATTCACACGCTGCCCGCCAACCGCGCCGCCTGCGACCGCCTGCGGACAGACACGACGTTCAACTGACCCACCCCAGGGCTGCAGTCCGGCCCGGCCTGACATCGCCAGCGGCCGGCGCGCACCAGCGCTCGCGGCGCCGATTCACCCGCCGCAGGGTGACTCCGTGGTGGCCGGTAACGGCTTGCCGTCCCGCTCAAGTTTCGCCGCGCGGATGTCGAAAAGGAGAGATGTAAGGACGAGCGACGGCGTGGGGCTCGATTATCCGGAGACGACGTGGCGTGATGAGACGGTCGAAGCTGCTGCCGGCGATCTTGGTCGTGGTACTGGCAGGACGGCGATCCCGAGCGAGATTCTCAACCAGCCCGGGCAGATGGACGAGCAGGAAAGGCAGTTCGCGCGCCGTCACACGCTGATCGGCGAGCGGATCGTGCTGGCGGCCCCGGCGCTCGCCGCGACCGCGTCGCTGGTGCGTTCCAGTCACGAGCGGATCGACGGCACCGGCTACCCCGACGGCCTGCACGGAGACGAGATACCGCTGGGATCGCGCATCATCGCCGTCTGCAATGCGTTCGATGCGATGACTTCCTACCGCCCCTACCGCACGCTCGTCACCGCGCAGGCAGCGGAGCAGGAGCTGCAGCGCTGTTCAGGCACGCAATTCGACGCCGGCGTCGTGGCCGTCTTCCACGATTGCCTGGTCGCCAGCGCGATGGTGGACGAGGGGCAGTCAGGCGACTAGGTCGGGTTGGATCGGGGGTACGCCTTGCGCGTGGCGGAGCTCCGTGAGCGGTGCGCGGACGGCCGACCAGAAGTCCCAGCCCGGGTCGAGCACGTCGACCGTGGTCGCAGCCCCGCGGTCCCACGCGGTCCAGAACTTCTGCGGTTCGAACGCCCCGCGCCAGCTGCCGGCGATGTCATTGAGGGCGATGCCCAGGTGCCAGGAGAAGAGCACCGGCAGTACCTCGGCCGCCATCGGATGGTCGGGGTGCATGGCGCCGATGAACGTCGAGACGAGCAGTTCGCCGGGGGGTGAGGTCGTATAGCTGGTCAGGACGTGTGAGCTGTCGTGGGGAGTGGTGAAGCCCTCAGCCAGTCCGTTGGGATTGCCCGGGAACGCGAAGTGATTGCGTTTGAAGTGCTCCCAGAACGCGTATCCGAACGTGTCGGGGCCAAGGTCGCCGAGCGCCTCGTAGCGCGCGGCCAGCAGGGGATCGTCATGGCCGTCGCGGTAGGGAAGAAACGGGGCGATCGGGTCGCTGTCGATGCCCTTAAGGTCGAGTCTGGGAAAGCTCTCGGCGTTCTTGCGGATCATGCACGCCGAGGCCGCCGCGATCTCGCCGGCCGCTGCATCCGCCAGCACCCTCAGATAGGACTCGTGCACTCCCAGCACGTCTGCGTATTGCTGCACCAGAGCGATCTTGTCGGGGTCGATCCGGCCGTCGACCAGCGACATCACCGCGAGCATCCGCACCGCCTGGGTGGCGTCCCGGGGTTCGTCGGCCGTCGTGCCGTCTGTGCTGGGGCTCGATATAGCGCGCGCCAGCGCATCCGGGGGACAGGGCGCCAGGTTCGCGGGTACGCCGTTGCGGAGGCCGAGCACGATCCGAGCGGCCGCTTCGATCGTGCAGCCGTCGGCATCGCTGATCCTCCCGGCGCCGTGGGCCTGCGCGATATCGCGCATGGCACCCAGGATCGCTCCGGCCTGGGCTTCCTCAACCCGGATGATCACGCGGGGTCCCTTCGAAAACGATCTCCCGTGCTTCCATGTGACCTCCTCGTCATGGCCCGGCGGGTGCTGAGGGCGAAATATCCCCGACGCGCCCCTCGCGGCAAGGAGAAACCTCGGTGGCAAGGCTTTAGTTTGGCCGGCGGGTGGCCGATACGTATGCTGGGCGGTCGTTGATCGAGCCCGACGCGGTCTGGTCTCGCGCGGAGTCCTTCCTCTGCTGTCCCTTCAGCCGCCGCTACCGCGAAGTCTTGTGTGTGGCATCGGGAGAGACGGCCTCGGAGCGCGTTGCGCTGACGGGTGTCGGACCGGGAGATTGACATGAATAGTTCCGAAGGCTGGGCTGGCCGGGACGCCAGCCCAGGATGCGCGCCGCTCTCGAACTCGAGAGAGCGCTTCTACGAGGGCGCCGCCGCCGGGGCGACGGCGCTCATCGTCGACGACGATCAACGCAACACGTTCGCGCTGACCGCCGTGCTCAGGCGCGGCAAGATGGTCGTCGTTCCCGCAGACAGTGGCTCGCTTGCGCTCGAGATGCTCGAACACAGGTCCGACATCGGGATCGTGCTGATGGACATCATGATGCCGGTCATGGACGGCTATGAGACCATGGCCATGATCCGCAAACGCCCCCGATTCGCCGCGCTCCCGATCATCGCGGTCACCGGTAAGGCGGTCGCCGGCGAGCGCGAGCGGTGTATGGCTGCCGGTGCGTCGGACTTCATTCCCAAGCCGATCGACACGGTCGCCTTGGTGACCGCGATCAGCCGCTGGTTGCTCGCTGCCACAACGGACCTGCCGCTTTCCTAGTCGAGAGTTCCCGCGCTCGAGCCGCTCAGGCGGGCGGAGGCGCGGTGCTGTCCGGCTGGGACGACTCGCGTGCGCAGGTCGTGCTCGTACACGTAGTAGTCGAACTGCATGATGGCCGCTCTTGGACGTGTCGATGTGCAGCGAGGTACGCCGACGAACGGCCGTTGGGATTGCCGAAGTACCGTTACCGCCGACGTGGTCGCTGGCCTCATAACGGTGTGCGCCACGCCCATCGCCCAGCGCCTTGACCGCCACGAGGCCGCTGACCCCGGCGCCGATCACGCAGACGTGCGGACGCTCCAACATGGCGGCGCAGTCTAACGCCGCGTCTGGCCCAGATCGGGGGCGGGGCTTGGGGGGAACGGCTCGGCCGGGTGCTCGAACGGACGCCCTTACCTGTGAGGTAATCGACAGCGTGAGCCTGGCGTGGCAGCGTGGCCGCTTCACCAACCCCCGATAGGAGGTATCGAGATGGCGGAAGTAGCCACCCTCATTGACGGTTACATCGCGACGTGGAACGAGAAGGACCCGGAGCGCCGGCTCGCGCTGGTTTCCCAGACGTTCAGCGACGACGCGGACTATGTTGACCCGCTGATGCGAGGCGAGGGCCGAGAGGCCATCGACGCGATGATCGCCGCCGTCCAGCAGCAGTACGCGGACTACCGCTTCGAGCTCGCCGCGGGCCCGGACGCCCACAACGATCGCGTGCGCTTCTCCTGGCACCTCGTGGGCAACGGCGGCGGCGCCCCGGTGGCGATCGGACACGACTTCGGCACGCTGGCCGCCGACGGTCGGTTGAGCTCGGTCACCGGTTTTCTCGAGACGCCCGCGCACTGAGCACGCTTTGGCCAGTGGGCCGCCCGCTGGTCCAGGGGGCGGCCTGCTGGTCCGGGGCGGCTGCTGGTCTGGGGTGGCCTGCTGGTCTGGGGTGGCGCGCTGGTCTGGGGTGGCGCGCTGGTCTGGGGTGGCCCGCTGGCTCCGGTTGTCCGTGCCGGTGGGCCGGGTTGACCTGGGTAACCACCCAATGGAGGCGGTTGAAACGGCCGTTGGGATGCTTCCCAGCTGGGGTGGGGCTGGGGAACGTCCCAGTCGACCGTTTCGGGCGCTCCGTTGGGACGTTTACCACGTCCGGGCGCGATCATGCGCGTTTCAGACGCTCGACGGGCCTGAGTACCCGGACGAGCAACCAGGTCAGGGCCAGCAGTAACGCCGGCGCGAGGGTGAGGCTTGGGATGACATCGCCATGACCGATGCCCGAGGCGCCGATCGCCACGACCATCGTGACAGCGAGGAGCAAGGCGGAGGGGACCACGAACCGGCTCGCTGTGAGCAGCACTCCGCCGACGATTTCCAGCACCCCGGTGAAGATCTCCAGCGCTCCGGGCCAGGGCAAGCCGAATGCGCGGAAGGCGCGCAGCTCCCAGGCGTGAAAGACAAATTTGACCAGGCCGGCGCCGATGAAGATCACCCCGGTGAGGACCGCGACCTTGACGGCGGTCCGGTCCCGGCGCAGGCTCGTGTCAGGCCCCGATACCACCAATTGCCAGATGCCGGATGCGGTCACGCCACGATCGCAGAGGCACGGTGGGCTGGCCAGGCGTTCACCGTGACAGCGTGGCAGAGCACAACCGCGAGCCACGTCTGGCTAATCGGCGCGCACCCGTCGCCGGTAAGCGAATGGGGCGCAGCACTCCGGCCGCCACGCTAGCCCGGTTGACGACGTGGGAGACGACGAGGTAGGACGTGGTGGAGAGGATGAGTGCGAGCCCGAGCCCGAACGCGTCGTATCCGACGAGCGGACGGACTGCCGCGGCGGGCGGGCGGGCGTTTATGGTTGTGGCGTGATCGCGGACGCGACTGGCTGGGGGGCGAACAAGGCCTCGAGCCTGCAGGCTCTGCGCGATCTGCGGGCGACGAGGCGCCGTCATTACGCCGCCCAGGTCGAGTGGATCGAAGCCGGATACCGCCTCTACCTGGGCGTGATCTTCGGCGGCTGGGGCCTGGCGTTGATTTCCGGCGCGCTGGCTGACGTCCGCGTCAACGCTCACGCGCTCCAGCAGATCCACCAGCGTGGGCCCGCCGCGCTTGGGCTGTTGGTCGCGGTGGCCGTGGCGGCCGGTTTGCGATCGGGAGCGAGGGGCGGCCCGCTGGTGCTCGAGGCGCCCGATGTCCAGCATGTCCTGCTGGCTCCGGTCGATCGTGGAGCGGCGTTGCGCGGCTTGGCGGTGCGCCGGATCCGGACGATGGCGTTCCTCGGTGTGGTGGTGGGACTGATCGCCGGGATCTTCGCCTTTCGCCGTTTGCCGGGTCACCCAGCGGAATGGCTACTGTGTGGCGGCGTGTTCGGCGCGGCGGTGGCGGTGGCGGGGTTGTCTGCGGCGCTGATCGCGTCCGGTCGTCGCCTGCACCGTGCCGCGGTCTGGGTGCTGGCGGTGGTGATCATCGGTTGGTCGGTGGCGGACTTGCTCGGCCACCGGGTTACCTCGCCGGCCAGCATGCTCGGCGCGCTTGCGCTGTGGCCGCTGCATCGGCCCAATGCGTCCTTCGTCCTGCCCGCCGCGGGTCTCCTGGTCGTGGCCGTCGGAGCCTTATTCGGGCTCACCGGGCTCGCCGGGACCTCGCTGGAGGCGGCGCGCCGCCGGGCGGGTTTGGCGGCTCAGCTTCGCTTTGCGGTCACCACACAGGACTTGCGGGCGATCATTCTGCTCCGCCGACAACTGGCGTCAGAGATACCCCGGCGGCGTCCGTGGCTACGGCTCGCACAATCCGACGGCCCGCACCGCGCAATCTGGCAGCGCGATTGGCAGAGTTTCCTGCGCTGGCCCGTCGTGCGCGTGCTGCGTGTCTGCGGGCTCGGGGTGCTTGCGGGACTGTCGCTCCTGGCCGCGTGGCGGGGAACCACCCCGTTGGTCCTCGTGGCCGCCTTTGCCCTGATGGTTGCGGCCTTCGATGCGGTTGAGCCGATCGGCCAGGAGGTGGACCATCCGACGTTGCTCGCGCTGCTCCCGGTGAGCGCCGGCCTGGTCGTTCGCCGCCACCTGGTCGCGCCCAGCACGCTGATGGCCGGCGTGTCGCTGATCGCGGCCGCGACCGCGCTCGTCGCCGGGGCGCCAGGCGGGCTGATCGCAGTGGCCGTGGTCATGGTCATTCCCACCGCGCTGCTCTCGCTGTGCTGCGCGGCCCTGAGCGTGACCAACGACCCGTTCGCCTACGTGCTGACGCCGGAGCTCGGTTACTTTCAGACCGGGTTCCCGGTCGCGCTGGTGATCATCGGCGTGTCGGGGCCGCTCCTGCTGGCGAGGGAGGCGGCGCGCCACGGGTCCTCGGCGGTCGGGGCGGCGATCGGATTCGAGCTGGCGGTATTCGCGATCAGCCTGATCGTGATCGCCTGGCTCGGGCACCGCATCGGGTCGAGGGTACCGGTCAGGTCATGAAGAAGCGCACCGCTCGCGGGCGGTCTGATCCGCAGGTCATGAAGCAGCGCACCGCGGGCGGGCGGTCTGATCCGCAGGTCCTGAAGCAGCGCACTGCGGGCGGGGGGTCTGGTCCGGAGGTCGTGAAGCAGCGCACTGCGGGCGGGGGGTCTGGCTGATCCGCAGGTCCTGAAGCAGCGCACTGCGGGCGGGGGGGCTGATCCGCCGGTGCTCGCGGCCGATGGCCTGCGCCGCGAGTACGACGATCTGATGGCGCTCGCACCGCTCGACCTGCAGGTGCTGCCCGGCGAGCTAGTGGCGCTCGTGGGTTCGAACGGCGCCGGGAAGACCACGCTGTTGACCGTTGCCGCCGGGCTGGTGGAACCATCTCACGGCACGATCCGCATCTGCGGAGCCCCGGCGGGCTCGCTGGAGGCGCGGGCTCGAACCTCGTACGTCCCGGACACGCCCGTCTTCTACCAGGACCTGAGTCTCAACGAGCACCTCGAGTACATCGCGCGGCTACACGCCGCCGAGGATTGGTCGGACCGGGCGTCGCAACTGCTCGAGCCCCTCGGCCTCGCGCCGTGGGGGGACAAGCTGCCCAACCAGTTCAGTCGTGGGATGCGCCAGAAGGCATCGATCGCGTTGGGATTCATCCGCCCGTTCTCGCTGCTCCTGGCCGACGAGCCGTTCGACGGGCTGGACCCGCCCAGCCGACAGGTGCTGGTCGAGATGCTCCAGGCGGCCGCGGCCGAGGGCGCGGCGGTGATCGTCTCCACCCACCGCACCGAGGTGGCCGACTTCAGCAGCCGCTGCATCGCGCTGCACGACGGCCAGCTGGTCTACGACGGCCCACCGGATCGGTCCATCATCGCTGGTCATCTGCCGCCGCAGGACGACCGGCTAGTCGCGGCGGACGTACCCAAGCCCGGATAGCACACGCCCGGCCGGCGTCGATGGGCTGGCATCCAAAGCCGGAGCGAACAAGAGTGGACAGCGTGGACCAGGCGCGAACAAAAGTTAACACACCCCCGTTGAATTGGAGGGGTGCTCAGGATTTGTGTCGCCCAGCGGGCTCTGACGCACGACACCCCTGCCAATGGGGGCGTTGAGTTTGATTTGTCCCACTTCGACCGGCGGACGTGCGGGGGCGCCATGCTCGGCAGGCGACCGGGGCCGGTCGGCCCGGCGCGCCCAGCGGACGTGCGGGCAAGCCATGCGTGGCGGGCGACCGGGGCCGGTCGGCCCGGCGCGCCGGGCGGACGTGCGGGCAGCCATGCGTGGCAGGCGAGCGCGGGGGCCCGACGCAATGGGTGCCCTAAAGGTCATATTTCTGACCAATTCGGCTGTATAAGAGCCCAGTCGACGGCTCAAAAAGCTCGATCGGGTAGTTCCACAGCTGGTGGCTGGGGAACCGCCCAGCCGCCGCAAACGAGCATCCGTCAGGACGCTGTACATCTCGGTCTCAGGGCGTCAGCGCAACCCGGCGTGTCGTTTTGCCGGCTGGTTGTTCGACGTAAGGTTGATGTGTGTGAGCCTGTTCTGATCGGGTCGGAGAGGCCGGCTGGCGCTCGTGATCACCTACCTCCCCAGCCTCTATGCCGCGTTCTCCCGCCGCGAGGCAGTGATCACCAAGCTCGTGGTCCGGGCGGGCGCTCCACCCACCGGTCCCGCTCTGCTCATCCGCACCTGGCGACTTGGCCGGTTCGAGCAGCTCGAGGAGGTCTGGGAAGGCTGGGAGGACTGGTTCATTGATCTCGGCGAATCACAAACGACTTTCCCCCAACTGGGTTTCTTCCGCTCGCCGCATCCTCAGAACCACTGGGTGCTCGCCGCAGAAGCCGTGCTCGACGGCAGCGCGCTGTTCATATCTGTGTGCGATGTGCCCCGGCAGTCGCGCAGCGAGCTCTGCCTCCACGCCGGGGTGCACGCCCTCACCTCAATCGGGGACTTTCTCGGCATCCCGCATCAGCCGCCCGAACCGGACGCGGACATCATCCTCACGGAAGAGCAGTTCAACCAGGCCCGCCGCGACATGCAAGAGGTTGACGTTCCGCTGCGCCCGGATCGCCACGCGGCCTGGCTCGAGTTCCGTTCCCTGCGGGCGCGCTATGAGCCGCTGCTTGCCGCGCTCGGGCGGATGACCGACGCCCCCCGCAGCGACTGGAGCTCCTGGTCCGACACCGCGCCGCGCCACAGTCCGCCGCTGTTGCGAGTCAAGCCGCGATCCGGACAGCCGCCACAGTGAGAGGCCGCAACTCCGGCCACCGGTCAGGCAGCGCCCGCCGCCGGAGCGCACTCATCGAATCGCCACGGGTGCGGTTTATCGTGTGGCGATGACGCGCAGGGCCAGCCCGTCCGTCCTGGTACAGCACGCCCCGCAGAACGCGATGGAGGATCCCGATGAGATCGCGCGTTTCCACGACCGTTGCAGCGACCTGATGCGCGAATTGCTCGACGGCCTCGCCGCGGCACCCGATCGCCCGCGCCCGTTCCCGGAGATCGAGGCGGCGTTGGACTGGCCGCGGCGCCGGATCGCCAGCGTGCTCGGTGGGGTGTCGCATCTGCGCCACACCGAGTTTGGCGGCCGCCGTCCGTATCGCTTCCACGACGACCGCCGATCGGCCTCCGGGCGATGGGAGATGTGGATGGACGCTGGCCAGGCGCGCGCCCTGCGGGCCGCCCAGCGGGAGTAGCGGCCAGGCGCGTGCCGTGCGGTCGGGGCGGGCCGCCGCGCGCGAGGAGCAGCCAGGCTGCAGCGCCCTGCTCGCCAGCGCACTCGCTGACGTCGAGGCCGCCGACGACGCCTACTTCATCACTCTCGAGCAGGGCCGCGAGGAATTCCTCGCTGCGCTTGGGGCGCTCGTTGCCCACAATCCGTAACCGACCTGGCAATCACTCCGCCACAACGCGTGGACCACGCCGGTCTCAACTCCGCCACCACGCCGCGAGGCGGCGGTCTGCCTCGAGCGCGGACTACGGATTGGGCACCGAGGTCCCGCCCCACTCCTCGGGGGCGATGTCGGCCAGCGTTTCGGAGAACGTCCACTGGTGGCCGGCCGGATCCTCGGCCGTGTACTGCCGCTCGCCATATTCGAAGTCCTTCGGCTCCATCAGAATCCGTGCGCCGTGTGCCCTGGCGCGTTCGCAGTGGGCCTCCGCGTCGTCCACACGCACCATGACCGAGTGCGTCACCTCGCCGAGCCGAGGCGGCCGGCGGTCGTGGCGCACGTCGCCGATGATGACCGCTCCCGCGCCGAAGCTGAGCTGGGAGCGATGGTCCTCGCCGATGCGCACGCGCTCGGCGAACCCGAACGCCGCCCCCAGCCAGTCGACCGCCTCACGCACGTCCGGGTAGATGAGGACCGGAATGACGGTGGCTGACGGGATCGAGCGGTTGGGCTTCACACTGGTCGCAAGCTTAGAACCGTTGTGCCCGTCGCGCAGGCGCGCGTGAGCTGACTCGGGCCGACACATCCGCCGGCTCGTGCAGCGCGTGCTCCGGTCTGAGCGCGTGTCTCGGGCCGACACGTCCGCCGACTCGGGCGGCGCGTGTGGGCCGACTCGGCAGGACACGTCCGCCGGTTCGGGCAGCGCGTGGGCCGACTCAGGTGAACACGTACCGCCGACTCGGGGCGTATCAGGTGCGTCCGCGCCAGTTGCCGACGCTCCCGATGTCGATCTGCGACGATCGGGCCCATGGCGGAGATCGTGGTGACGGTGGAGGAGTCCGGAGAGGCGTATGTCGCTCTCGCGGTCGGGCGTCCGTCTGAGGTCCGCGAGTCGGTCTCGCTCGACGCGTTGGAGGAGGCCGCCTCGATACCCGCGCTCGAGCGCATCGTGCTGGACTTCGACTTCTACGGCCGGATCGTCGGGCTGCGCGTCACCGCGTCGGCCGATTCGGTCCTGGCGCCCTCGCTGCTGGAGTCGGCCGAGCCGAGTTGAACCCGGCCGGGGCGCGGGAGGGGGCCTTGGCCTTGAGCAGGCCTTGGCCTTGAGCAGGCCTTGGCCCTGAGCGCGCCAGGCCGGCAAGCGCCGGGGCTGTCGTAGCCTAGGACCGGTGCTTGGCGCGTATCGGTCGGTCCTGTCAATGCCCGGGTCTCGCCGGATGCTGGCCAGCGCGCTGGTCGGCCGTCTGCCTCAGGGCATGTCCTCGCTGGCCATCCTGCTGCTGGTGCGGGGGACGACGGGTTCCTACGGAGCCGCGGGAGCGGCGGTCGGAACCTACGCGCTGGCCAGCGCGGTGGTGGCGCCGTTGCAGGGACGGCTGGTGGATCGGTTCGGCCGGCTCCGGGTGCTCACCCCGACGGCGATCGGCCAGGGCGTCGCGCTGGCCGCTCTGGTGGTGGGAGCGCGCGGCCACGCGGACGCCGTGGTGCTGGTGCTTCTGTCGGGTCTGGCCGGCGCCCTGGTCCCGCCGATCGCTCCGACCGTGCGAGCATTGATGGGCGAGGTGTTTTCCGACCCCGCCGTCCGCGAGACGGCGTACGCGTTGGACTCGGTGGCCCAGGAGCTGGTGTGGATCACCGGCCCGCTGATCGTGGCGCTGATCATCACGGTCACCTCCCCCGCCGACGCGCTCCTGGTGGTCGCCGTCGTGTGCATCTGTGGGACGCTGCTGTTCGTCCATTCGCCGCTCGCGCGCGATCGGGCCGTGGGCGACGCGCGCCACGAGCGGATCCCGGCGCTGGCCAGCCTGCGACTTCGGGCGCTGCTGGGGCCGATAGCGCTGACCGGGATGGGTCTGGGGGCCATCGAGGTCGGGCTGCCCTCGCTTGCCCTGCACGCCGGGTCGCGATCTGCCTCGGGGCTACTACTCGCGCTCTGGAGTGTGGGCAGCGTGACCGGAGGGCTGTGGTACGGCTCGCGGACGTGGCGTTCTTCGCTGGAGGTCCGTTACCGGCTGCTGCTCATTCTGGCTGTCGCGTTCACCGTGCCGCTGATCGCTGCTCGCTCGATACCCGCCGGGATCGTCGGCAGCCTGCTCGCCGGCCTGACCATCGCGCCGGTGTTCACCTGCCAGTACGCGCTGGTTGGGCGCGCCGTGACCCCGGGTAGCCAGACCGAGGCGTTCACCTGGGTGACGGCGGCGCTGGTGGCCGGGATCGCCGCCGGCGCGGCCGCGGGCGGGGCGATCATCGGCTCCGAGGGCGTGGGCGCACCCTTCGTTCTCTCGTGCCTGGCCACCTCCCTCGCGGCGGTGCTCGCCACAGGTCTGCGCAGCCAAGTTGGGCAACCCGCCTGACGGCGAGCAGCCACCGAGCATCAGGGACGCTCACGATGACCGGGCTCAGATCCCAGCCGAGCTGTGTGAGCCCTCGACGGGGGTTACGGTCACAGCTCACGCTCGTAGTAGTAATTGATTGGGCCGTCTGGCTTGCCTTCTCGGTTATTGAATCCGAGGCTCTCATATAGGGCACGCGCGGCGATGTCGTCCTCGCTGGTGCCCAGGTCCATGTAATTGGCGCCCTCGCGCCGGGCCAGCGCGATCGCGCCGTCCATCAGCGCGCGCCCGAGCCCCCGTCCCCGCCGATCGGGCACGACGTAGAGCTCGGCGAGGTAACACTCGAGTGCCCCGGTCCAGATCGCGGGGCGAAAGCGCAGCGCCGCGAGCCCGTCGGGCCCGACGCCCCCGACGAGCACGGTGATCTGCCCCTCGGCGAGCAACTGGCCAACTCGCTCCGCGAGCCACTCCGGGCTGGGCGTCGGATCGTCGAACTCGCGGTTGAAATCGTGGAGCAGCCGGCCGATCGCCTCGCAGTCCGCGAGTCCTGCTCGGCGGACGGCAAGGTGGGGCGGGGTGTTCATTGGCCTGGCCGGCGCACGGAGAGGTGGGGCGGAACGTTCATCTCCTGGCGCCCACTCAGCGGCTCCCGGTGCGCCCGCGATCAGGCCTCGACGGTTTCGCCGCGGCCGCCGACGAGGCGGGCGCTCAGGGTGCTCACAGGCTCCTCTCGCGTCAATTTCCAGGACCGCGACGCGATCTTACACAGGCGACCCATCCCGTCTGCCGCGCTGGTCGCGTGGTGCCGAGACCGCCCCCGCGGCGGCCGCACACGACGGGGAGCGGTCGCGAGCGCGGCGTGCGGCGCGCGGACAGTGGATGCGGCCGGAGGCGGGGCAAGCGCGTTCGTCAACCAGGTGGCGGCTTGCTTCGCCGCCGCGGCTGTGTTTTGATCGCCCCACTCGTTCGCCATCACAGAGGAGGTCGGGGCCATGACCGGAGTGATCGACAAGGTTCTGCAATCCGCCGTAATGCGCGGGGACGTGCCCGGCGTGGTGGCCATGGCGGCCGACGATGACGGTGTGGTCTACGAGGGCGCCGCCGGTGAGCGGGCCACGAACGCGAATGACCCGATCACCCCCGACACGATGTTGAGGATCGCCTCGATGACCAAGATGGTGACGACGGTGGCGGCCCTGCAGCTGTCCGAACAAGGCCCGCTCGATCTGGATGCACCGGTCGACACATACCGTCCGGAGTTCTCCGATGTGCAGGTGCTGGACGGCTTCGACGGCGACACTCCGGTGCTGCGTGCGCCCGCCACCCGAGCCACGGTTCGCCAGCTCATGACCCATACGACGGGACTGTCGTACTGGTTCTGGGATTCGGAAATCGACCGCTATGAGCAGGTCACCGGGACCCCGAACATTCTGCCCGGCACCATGGGGGCGTTCTCCGCCCCAATGCTGTTCGACCCGGGCAGCCGCTTCGAATACGGGATCAACCTCGACTGGCTGGGCTTGGTCGTCGAGGCGGTCAGCGGAGAATCGCTCGACGCCTACTTCAAGACCCACATCACGGGTCCGCTCGGGATGGACAACACCACCGCGACGATGTCCGAGGCGCAGCGGGCCAATTCAACCCCGATTCACGTCCGCGGCGAGGATGGCTCGTGGGTCGTGACCGACATCGACTGGGCACAGGAACCGGAATACTGGGGCGGCGGGCACTTCCTGTATTCCACGCCGCGGGATTACCTGGCCTTCCAGCGGATGCTGCTCGGCGGCGGGGCGTTCGGCGACACCCGGATCCTCGAGCCCGCGACGGTGCAAGCTGCCTTCGCGAACCAGATCGGCGAGCTGTACTTCCCGGCGTCCATCGAGACGGCGCATCCCGAACTGAGCGCTGACGTCAGCCTCGGCCCCGACCTGAAATGGGGTCTGGGCCTGCTGCTCAACGAGAAGCCGCAACCGGGCGCCCGGGAGGCCGGCAGCGGCGCCTGGGCCGGTCTGTTCAACACCTTCTTCTGGGTCGACCCGACCAGCCGGATTACCGGCGCGATCTACTCGCAGCTCTTGCCGTTCGCCGACCCGAAGGTGCTTCAGCTCTACGTGGACTTTGAGCAGGCGCTGTACGCGCAGCACCGCTGATCGGTTCGGAATCAACGCCACCAGCGGTCCCGGCGAGCCGGCACGCAGGCTCGCCGTGACCGCGGCCGCGACGGCGACTGTGGCCGCGGCCGCGGCGGCCGATCGCGGCCGATGGGCGGTCGGCGGGTCATGATGCGGGTATGCGCCTGCACGTGCTCAGCGACCTGCACCTCGAACGGGGCCCGCTCGTGCCGGCCGAAGTCGAGGCGGATGCCCTGATCCTGGCGGGCGACATCGCCACCGGAACCGACGGGGTGGAACGGGCGCGGGCCTGGGCGCGCGGGCGCCCCGTGGTCTACGTTGCGGGCAACCACGAGTTCTATGGGCGCGCGACGCCGGGGCTGATCGATGAGCTTGCGCCGCGCCGCCGCGGGGTCCTCGGTGCACGTGCTCGAGAACGACCAGGTGAGCTTGGACGGCGTCCGCTTCCTCGGTTGCACGCTGTGGAGCGACTTCGATTTCGACGGTCCGCAGCGCCGCACCCAATCGATGCGGGTGTGTGATCGGTTGGTCAACGACTACCAGCAGATCAGATTCGGTCCGACTCGCCGCAAGCTCACGGCGAGCGACACGCGGACACTGCATCTGGCCAGTCGGGGCTGGCTCACGGCTCAACTGGCGCGGCCGCACGACGGCCCCACTGTGATCGTCACCCACCATGCGCCATTGATTCAGAGCCGGCCCGCGCTGCCGGCGTTGCGCGCGCTCGCGGGTGCGTTCGCCAGCGATCTGACCGATCTGATGGGCGCTCAGCGCGTCGCGCTGTGGGTCTTCGGACACACGCACAGGGTCACCGACCTGGAGCTGCGCGGGACCCGGGTTCTCAGCAATCCGTTCGGTTACCCGAACCAGCCGGCGGCCGGATTCGATGCCGCGCGGGTGGTCGAGGTGGGAGGCCCGAGCTGAGGCCAAGCCGGGTGCCGGCCGCCTTGCGGCTAAAGGTCGGCGCACGTTTAGCCGAGAAAGGCTCTAACGCACGGCCGACGGCCGTCACATCGCAAAGGACGGCTTCAATGCGCAGGTTCTCGAGCTTCGTCGTGGTTCCGGTCGCGCTGGTCACGTTGCTGGTCGGCTGCGGGAGTAGCTCGAGCAGCAGCGGCTCGGTGGCCAACAAGGCAAGCTTCTGCGCGGCCAACGCGACGCTGGATAAGGCCACCGCGTCCGTCACGACGCCGGATGAGCTACTCACAGCCCTGAAGGCAAACCAATCGGTGATCGACGAGTTTGGAAAAACTGCCCCGAGCGCGATCAAAGCCCAGGCTCAGGTGCTCGTCCAAGGCGCCGACGCGGCAATCAAGGCGAACAGCGCGAAGGTGTTCAGCACAACGAAGTTCGCCAGCGCGGGTCAGGCCGTCGACACCTACTGCGGCCAAGGGGCCAACGGGAGCAGCAGCACCACGACGACCTGACCATCCGCCCCGCTCCCGGTGATGGCTTCGCGGAGCGGCCGCCGCTTCAGGTATGGCTTCGCGGAGCGCCCGCCGCTTCAGGTGATGGCTTCGCGGAGCGGCCGGACGGTGCCGGCGATGACGCCGGCCAGGACGAGCAGCACGATGACTGCGGTCAGGGCGTGCAGGACGGTGTAGCGCTGCCCGAGAAATCCGATCAGCGGTGGACCGGCGAGAAACGCGCAGTAACCGACCGAAGCGATGACGCTGACGCGAGGCGCCGCGAGCGCCGGGTCGTCCGCGCCGGCGCTCATCCCGACCGGGAAGCCCAGCGAGACGCCCGCTCCCCACAGCAGCAGCCCGAGGAAGGCCACCGGCGTGTTCGGCCCGAACACGAACAGGATCAGCCCGATGACCGCGACGACGATCAATCCCCGGATCACGGGCACCCGTCCGTAGTTGTCCAGCAGGTGCGGCCCGAACCAGCGGCCGGTCGTCATCGCGGCCACGAAGGTGGCGAAGGCGAGGGTCCCGAGCGCGGGATCGGCATGGTGGCCCTCGATCGTCGCGACGCTGATCCAGTCGTTGCCGGTGCCTTCGGCGAAGGCAAAGGCCAGTACGAACACGCCGATGAGCAGGGTGCGTCGCTCACTCCACGCCCTCAGCGAATCGCGAGCGGCGCTTGGGGTCGTTGTGGCGGTGGCGGTGTCGGTGGCGGTGCGATCGGGATCGGCGCGATCGGAGACGAATCGCGGCGCCATCAGCGGGACGCCAATCGCGACGACCAGTGCGACGATCAACAGATGCGCGGTGACCGAGACTCCCAGCGCGACCATGGCGGCGCCGACCAGCGCTCCCGATACGGCGCCCAGGCTGAACCCGGCATGAAAGCGCGACATGATCGCCCGGCCGAGTCGGCGTTCAACGGTCGCGGCTTGAACGTTCATCGCCACATCCCAGCTGCCCAGCGCGACCCCGAACGCGAACAGGCCCAGGACGACCGGAGCCTCGCCGACCCGATACCCCACGGCCACGATCGCCAAGCCCGCCCCCGCGAGCCTCGCCATCGTCGCGACCGTGCGGCGCGAGCCGAAGCGACCGACCACCGGTCCGGACAGCGGCAGCGCGATGACCGACCCGGCCGCGATCGCCAGCAGCGTCAGTCCCAGTGCCGACGGGTCCAGGCCCAACCGGTGCTTGACCTGCGGGATCCGCGAGGCCCAGCTGGCAAAGGCAAATCCGCTGGCGGCAAACACCGCGTACGTGGCGCGGGTGGCGGCCGCGATCTCGGCGCGAGCCGCCTGATTCGGCGTCGCCACCGGCTCCACGACCGGGTGTTCTAGCTCCGCCGACACGAGGCATCCGGCCACCGTCGCGGCTGTCGTCCGGCATCGATGGCGATCACGGTACCGCGAGGAGCGGTTGCGCTGCCTACCGGCGGGCCAGCGCGAGCCCGCCTTCGCTCACGAATGCGCGGCCGCGCAGCGAGCGGATGATCGTGTCTCCATCCCCGACGCCGACGATCGCGTTTGTGGTCGTGGCGAGCGAGCGGATCGAGCGCTGGACGGGCAAGGCGACCGGCGTCCAGGTCACGCCGTCGGGTGAGGTGACGGCGACTCCTTCGCCGGTAGCGAGGAAGCGGGTTCCCGTCCAGGTGACGGTGTCGAAGTTGACCTCGACGCCACTGTGGGTGGGCAGCCAGGTACGGCCCCCGTCGGTGGACAGGAGGGCCTCGCCGTTGTGACCGACAATCACGAACCGGCCGTCGCCGGCGGCGATACCGGTCTGGAATCGCCCGAGACCGTAGGCGATGAGCGACCAACGTCCGTTTTGACTGCGGCGGGCGATGGTGCCGGCGCCGGCCGCGACCAGCGTGCCGCCTGCGCTGGCGAACGCCCGGATCGAGTGGAAGCCGGGGAAGCTGACCAGCCGCCAACGGCGACCGTCGGGCGAGGCGAGCAGGCGACTGCGATCACCGCCGATCAGGTACTCCCGGCCGGTCCAGAACGCGGCGTGCAGATTCAGCCGCGTCGGGGAGGACCGGCGAACCCAGTGTCGCCCGTCGGTCGAGGTGAGCACGGTTCCGAGCGCGCCGGCGGCGACAAAGCCGTGCGGCCCATACGCGACGGTGTACAGGTCCTCGGTGGTGGGCCGGGCCTGTGGGGACCACCGACGGCCATCGGCGGAGATCAGCAGCTGTCCGCCACCCCCGACCGCGACGAATCGTCCGGCGCCGTGGGCCACCGACAGCAGCGCGCACGGCATCGCGGTCGCGTCGATTCGCCAGCGCAGCCCGTCCGAGGAGCTGATCACGGTGCTCTGATCGCCCACCGCGACGAACCGGTGACCCGTATAGGCGACTCCGCGCAGGTCAACCGTGGTCGGCGAGCGCGCGATGTGCCAGTGCAGGCCGTCCGAGGAGTACAGGATCACCCCGCTGGAGCCCACCGCGACGAAACGCCGGGGGCTGGCCACGACTCCCCGCAGAATCTCATCGGTCGGGCTGGCTACGGCCCGGAGCGAACCGTCGGGGGAGGATCTGAGGATCGCCCCGAAATCGCCGACGGCGACCAACAGCCGGCCCCGGGGCGCGAGCTGCCACAGAAACGGCCGGGGCGAAGTCTGGTTGCCGGTCGATCGCGGATGCGTGGGCACCGCCGCCCAGGCCGTACCGTCGCTGCTGCGCACGACCGTCGACTCCTGACCACTGAAGTAGATCTGCCCGCGCCACACCGTCCCGCCCCACAGGTCCTCGGTCGTGCCGCTGATGGCCTGCAGCCACGGTCCGCCGTTGACCGAGCTGAGGATCACGCCGCCCGCCCCGCCGGCGGACACCACGCCGCCACGAGCGGCGACCGCCCGCAGGCCGACCGGCGGGCCGACATCCGCGACCGCCCAGCGGCGACCACCACGAGACGTGAGGACCGTGCCGACGTCGCCCACCACGACCCAACCGGTGCCCGTCCATGCGACGCCGCGGAGCGCGTGCTGAGTCGGGGTGGGGCGCACCTGCCACGCCGCGCCACCAGAGGTAGCGATCAGCCCATCGGAACCGACCGCGACCAAGCGGTTCCGGTCCGCGGCAACGTTCGCCAGGGTCAACCCGCGACCGGGCGCCTGTGCACACCGGGCCGCCGGAGTAGGAGCCGGCCTCGCGACCGGGGGTCGTGCGGGCGCGACCGCGGCCGACGGTAGCCCGACCGCGGCCGGTGCCAGCGCGAACGCGGCTGCCGCCAGCGCGACAGCCACAGCCGCCAGACATGCCCCGATGCCAACTCGTCGGCTGCTCCCACGCCCATCCCGAAGACGCGGCGTGGATGGCAGGCGGGAGAGCAAGGTGCGACAACCCTAACCGCCGTGCGCCGGGGGCGCATCGCTGCGGCGCTGCAGGGTCCGCGGGCCGGTGTGGCGTAGGGCAGGCCGATGTGCTTGGCTTGAGCACTATGAGCGAGACGGCTGGTGGCGCTCCCGACCACGGTGTCGTCGACGGCGCGCCGTCAGTGCCCCCGCCACTGGCGGCGGTCGCCCCGGCGCCGCGTCTCAGCCCGGCCGAGGAGGCGCGGACGCTGGTCGCGGCGACCAACGTCGCCGCGCTCGCGACGCTCACCGCGGACGGCGATCCGTGGGCGTCCCTCGTCACGTACGGTGCGCTCGACGACGGCTCCCCAGTGCTGTGCCTCTCACACCTCGCCGAGCACGGTCGCAATCTGGCCGGCGACGCCCGCGCGAGCCTCGTGATCACGCAACCCGATGGCCCGGCCGATCCGCTCGCCGCCGCGCGCGTCACGCTCGCCGGCCGGGCGCGACGCGCCGCAGAACCGGCTGCGCTCACCGCGGCGCGGGCGGCGCACCTCGCCGCCGTCCCGTCCGCCACGACCTACATCGACTTCTCGGATTTCTCACTGTGGGTTCTCCGCGTCACCCGCGTGCGCTGGGTGGGCGGCTACGGGCGCATGGATTCCGCGTCCGGTCAGGCGTACGCGGCGGCGGTCCCCGATCCGGTCGCCGTGCACGCCGCCTCCGCGGTCGCGCATCTCAACCGTGACCACGCCGACGCGCTGCTGGTCATCGCCCAAGCGCTGGGCGGGTACCCCGACGCGACCGCCGCGCAGTGCTCCGGTCTGGATCGCCGCGGCATCGACCTCGCCCTGCACACTCCGCGAGGGCCCGCACCGGCGCGGGTGGCGTTTCCCGGCGCCCTGACCGCCAGCTCACAGTTGCGCGCAGCGACCGTCGAGCTCACCGGCCGAGCCCGGGAGCTGGCAACCTTCCCGCGGACGGCCTGATCTGGTAGGTGGGTACTTACCAGATCAAGTATCCTCGACCCCCGCGAGGAGGCCCATATTCGACGGTTGGAGGGAGACCCGATGGCTGAACCGACGCTTCGCGAGGGCTCGAGTGGCGAGGCCGTGCGAGAACTGCAAGTGGCACTGAAGGAAATCGGTCACGATCCGGGTCCCGTCGACGGTCACTTCGGCCCGCAGGTCGAGGCAGCCGTGAAGGCCTTCCAGCACGAGCGGGGCATCACCGCCGACGGGATCGTCGGCCCGATCACCTGGCGCAACATCGACGAATTTGCCGAGTTCGACGAGCCCACGCTCCGGGAAGGCTCGACCGGGCTGCCGGTGAGACGGGCACAGAGCCGCCTGACCGCTGCCGGATTCGACACCGGCGGCGTGGACGGAGTCTTCGGCTCGCGGACCGAGTCGGGAGTGAAGGCACTCCAGCAGTCGACCGGACTGACAGTCGATGGGATCGTCGGCCCCGCCACCTGGGCCAAGATCGACGCGTTGGGCGACTAGCCAGGGCGAGATGGCCTCGTGCCGCCGGGGGGGTTCGCCGGAGGCGAGGGGCTGGGGCTTCAGTCGGTGGGTTCTAACCTATCTCGAGTGAGCGCTCGGCTTGAGGGGCCCCCTCGTGTCGAGGTGAGGATGCGAAGTGCCACTGGCCCGGGCGATCCGATCGCCGCCCCGGGGGTGATATGGGCTCCCATTTCATCGCCGCGTGGCGCAACTCGTACTCGAGGTTCTGGAGGGCAAGGACGTCGGCCTGCAGGTGCCGGTGTCGGAGCCGGTCGAGGCCGGCCGAGAGGCAGGGTGTGGCCTGTGCCTCGACGACAGCGCGGTCGGCACGACGGTGTTGGCATTGAGCCCGAACAGGCACAGGCGGGAGTCGGCCCGGTCGAGCGGGGGTATGCCGCAGTTGGTCTTGAGCCTCACCCGCCCAGCCTCGAGCGGGACGTCGTAGAGCTGCACGAGCCGACGCAGCAGCGGTAGCGCGAGGGCGTTCTTGACGAAGCCGGGGAACGTTGAGGTCCTGCTCGTCCGGGTGCGGGTTGCGTCGCAGCGCGATGCAGCTCGCCCCGGCATCGAGCACGTTGACCTCCTCGTTGACCGCGGCGATCCCGGAGCCGACGACGATGTACACGCCGCCGGGCCGGTAGCGCTTGGCCTCGTAGGCCTGGACGACGTAGGGGCCGGTCGCCGGATCGTTGCGAGCCATCCCGAATACGCCGGGGAAGGCCAGCGGCCCGTGACCGATCGCGATCGCCGCGTGCGTGGCGCGGCCGAGGAGCTGACCCTGCTCGTTGTGAAAGGAGAAGTGCGGCACCGGGTCGGGTTCTCGTACGACCCAGCCGACCTTTTGACCGCCGAGCACGCGCCGTTCATAGCCAAGTTCCCGCGCGACGATTTCCATCTCGGTGAGGATCGCCGGCACGCCGGGATTCAACGTGCGAACGGCCGACCGGAAGAGTGGCGTCACATCGCGATGTGCGACGGCGGTAAGCTGCCCGAAGGTTGGCCAGTCGGCCGGCAGGAAGTGCGACTCGGACTCGGATCGCAGGATCGTCTGGCCGAGATTCCAGGCGAACTGCTGGTAGGTCTGCGCCGGGTTGAGATTCTCGCCGAAGATCCCAATCTGCTCGGGAGCGAACCCGAGATAGATCGCCGTGGCGTAAATCTGGAGCGCCCCGAACCCGTCGCCGACGACCCCGATCACGACGTCGTTGCTCGAAGATGACCCCAACCGCGCCTCCATTTCGGTGGGAATCATAACCTCTGCGAGAGGTCTCGATCCGGTCGAGCCGGATGGGCAGCCTCGGGCCCGTTCTCGTCAGATTCTTAGGTTGGCTGATTGCGCTTCGGAACCGCAACCCGGAGCGCACGGTCGCACCGTGCGTAGAGGCCCGAATCGTGGCAAGGCTCTGGTCACGGCGTTATTGGAGCGCGGCCACCGTCTTCTCGAGATCCTTGACCTCGCTCTGGAGTGACTTCTGGTTGCGCGTGAGCGTGTCCTGGTTGGTGGTCAGAGTGGCGACGGACGTGGTCAGCGCCTTGACCGCGGTGTCGAGGGTGGCGACGTTCGTCTGGAGGGCCTTGATGCTTGCCTGGTTATTGGCCACTGCGGTCTTGTTCGCGTTGACCTCTCGGCTCAGCGCATCGCGTGCCCGCGCCGCTTGGGCGGAGCCGGCGTGCAACTGCCCGAGGACCACCGTCGCTGCGGCGACGTTCTTTTGCAGCTGGGCGCGCACGCCGCCGATCTGGTCGTTCGCTTCCGCCTTGACCGCCGAAACGATCTTCGCGTTGTCGTCGGTCTGGCTCGTCGCCGAGATGGCGACCACCAGCGCCACGATCGCCACGACGACTCCGAGGCCGCCGATGATCAGCGCCCACATCGTCTTCCGGTCCCGGCCGCCCTGCTCCTGCATCGACTCCTCCGATGGTTGCTGGTTGCGCCGAACGTCCAATGCCACGGCTCGCGGAGGTTCGATTGCCGCCGCAGCGTAACGGTTTAGGGCGAATCGGAGGCGATCGCAGCGGCCGCCGGCAGCCACTGCCTGATGGCCGTCAGCAACGAGGCAGTATCGACTGGATTGGAGATAAAGGCCGACGCGCCCGCGGCGATACAGCGTTCGCGCTCGCCGTCTACCGATTTGCTGGTCACCGCGATGATCGGTATCTCCGCCCTTCCGGCACGGCTGCGGATCGTGGTCATCGCCTCGTAGCCATCCATCACGGGCATCATGATGTCCATCAGGACGATGCCGATGTCGTCGCGCCGCGTGAGAACGTCGAGCGCGGCCGGGCCGCTGTCAACCGCGACGACGGTCATCCTGCCACGTTTGAGCAACTCTGCGAGAGCGAACGCGTTGCCGGAGTCATCCTCGACGATCAGCGCGGTCGCGCCGGCCACGGCGCCGTCGTAGAAGTCTTCCCGGGGGCCCGTGCCGGCTGCGCTGGTGTTCGGCCCAAGACCGTCAACTCGCCCATCTTCACCCTCCGTCGGTCGCCTATCGCTCTACTGAACCCGCGCTCCTGTGCGGCACGCGCGAGCCAACTGGACGGGAGTGCAGCAACTGGCGCGGGCGATTCCGCATCGGCTCCTGCTGCCAACCGTCCAGCACCCGTATCGGCACCAAGCGGGCAAGACTTAACGCGGCCGATTGCAGTGAAACCGGACCCTTGCGCCCAGCACTGTCACGATCTGTGGCGTGCTTGCCGTGGTTGTGCTGGTCGCCGTCCTGTTGATCTGGGCGCTGGTTGCGCAACGACTGGCCGCGCTGAGCATCACCACGGCGATTGCAGTGGTGGTCGTCGGGATGGTGCTCACCGCGGGCTCACATCCGGTGATCCGGGTGAATTTGCGGACCGATCTGGTGGAACGCGGTGTCGAGGTGGTGTTGGCGATTCTGTTGTTCATCGACGCCACCGAGGTGCCCGGCGGGGTCGTCGGCCGGGAGCGCCGGGCCATCCTTCGTCTCCTGGGGATCGCGTTGCCACTGAGCCTCGGGCTGGCGTGGCTGGCGGGCCTGACGCTGTTCCCGGACCACGACGTCTGGTTTCTGGCGCTGCTGGCGATCGTCGTGGTCCCGGTCGACCTCGCTCCGGCGGTGTCAATCGTCCGCGATCGGCGTGTTCCGGCGCGCCTGCGGGAGATCATCAACATCGAAGCGGGGCTCAACGACGGCGTGGCGGCGCCGCTGTTCCTGTTCTGCCTGGCGGGCGCGACGGCCACCCAAGGCACACCGGCCGGCCAAGCGCTGATCAACGCGGTGCCCGCCATCGGGGTCGCGATCGCCGTCGGTGCGGGCGTTGGCGCCGTTGGTGCCCGCGCGCTCGGCTGGTCGTGGAAGCGAGGATGGACCGAGCCGTCGGCTCTGCGTCTCGGGGTGCTGGCCCTCCCGGTGCTCGCCTACGCGTTGGCGATCGTGCTGGGCGGTAACGGCTTCGTCGCCGCGTTTGTCGCCGGGTTGCTGTTCGGGGTTCGGGATCATGGCCTGCCCCGCGAGGCCATGCAGCTGAGCGAGGACGTCGGCGCCCTGCTCTCGCTGGCCGTGTGGTTCATCTTCGGGCGTGCCGTCGATCACGTGCTCAACGCGGGCGTGGGTGTCACGGTCGTGGTGTACGCGGTGCTTGCGCTGACCGTAGTCCGCATCGTTCCCGTGCTGATCGCCCTGCGGGGCACGAACGTCCGACGACTCGACGCGGTGTTTCTCGGCTGGATGGGCCCGCGGGGCATGGCGTCGCTCGTGTTCGGGTTACTCGCCATCATCGCTCTGAGAGGACCGACGGCTTCACTCACCGAACAGGTCACCGTGATCACGGTGCTGCTCAGCGTCGTGCTCCACGGGATGAGTGCGAGCCCGATCGGGGCCGCGTACGCGCGCCGGGCGAAGCTGCGCGCGGCGGTGGAGCCCGGTGAAGGAGTGGAGCCCGGCGACGGGGTGGAGCCCGCCGAGGCGGTGGTGTCCGGCGTGGTCGCGGACGTCGCAGGGGCTGTGCCGACCGGGGGAGCTGCGGAGCCTGGCTCTGCAGTCATGTCGGAGCCCGAGAATTCCGTGGGGTTCTAGCCGCGGCACGAATACGTCGGAAGTGGCACTTTTCGTGAGCTATGGCATTGAGGGCCCGCGGGCCGGGTCATGAGCTCGGCATTCGCGAGATCGAGGTGAACGCCCGCGCGCTCGGTGTGTGGTTACCATGTCGTCGTTGGGATAGGCCTCGATCTCCGGTGAAGCGGCCGGTGTGGACCGGGGTCGGAATGACAGGCCAGGCCTGGGAGGGCCACGCGTGAGTCGGACACGGCTGTCCGTAGTCAGGTGTCAAAGCGAACCGTCGCTCGAGTCCGGTTGGGTCGATTACGGGAGGGGTGCTCAGCGTGGCTGAGGGTTATTCACGTCGCCGCGTGCTGCAGTATGGCGCTGGTGCGGTGGCGCTCGCGGCGGTGCCGGATCTCCTGCACGCACGGTGGCCCGGTAGCCAGCAGGTCGCGCGGGCGGCGAACGTTGCGCGCCGGGCGGGGCCGCAGGTTGAGCTGCCGCACCCGCGGGTTCTCAAGAGCCACCGCGGCGAGCTCTCACTGACGTTGACCTGCCGGCCCGCGATGGTCGACATGGGCGCGCCGGTGCCGGTGAAGACCTACACCTACGACGGTGTCGTCCCGGGGTACACCTGGGAGTTGGACGCCGGCGACACGCTCAGGGTGAAGCTGATCAACCACCTGCCGCCGTTGACCGGTGTGAACCACCGATTGCACATGCCGATGACCCGGCCGCACGAGTGGACGACGACGAACCTGCACACGCATGGTCTGCACGTGTCTCCCAGCGGCAAGGCCGACAACGTGTTTCGCACGATTCCGCCCGGTGAGCGAGCGCGGTTCAAGATCCCGATTCCAGACGATCACCCGGCGGGCCTGTTCTGGTATCACCCGCACCATCACGGAGCGGTGACTCAGCAGGTCCGCGCCGGGATGGCGGGCGCGATCATCGTGCGCGGTGATCTCGATCAGGTCGACGAGGTTCGCGCGGCCAAGGAGCAGATCATGGTGCTCCAATCGATCGAGCTCGGGGCGGACTACCAGCTGTTGGATCCGATCCCGGATCCCACCAAGGAGCAGGCGTTCTTCCCACGTAAGAACGTCCTCTACACCGTCAACGGGGTGCTCAATCCGAAGATCACGATGTACCCGGGTGAGGTCCAGCGGTGGCGGATGGTCAATGCGGCGGAGGGCAAGTTCCTGTCGCTGAAGCTGGCCGACCACGAGTTGAACGTGCTGGCCTGGGACGGCCTGACGCTCGCCGCGCCCGATGCCGTCGAGCTGGTGATGATGTCGGCCGGAAACCGAGTCGAGGCGCTGGTCAAGGCGGGTAAGCCCGGCATCTACGACCTCGTGCTGACTCCGGGCTCGAGTCAGAAGCCGAACATCCCGGGCATGCCGCCCTCCGCGTCGGCGCGGGGGACCAGATCCGAGCTGTTGTTGTACTGCTCGCTGCTCGGCATGCAGACCATGCCCGGGCTCCAGGACCAGCCGGGCGAGTTGGTACCGAGGACGATCGCGACCATCGAAGTGCGGGGCCACGGCCCTGAGATGCGACTGCCCGGGTCGCTGCCGGCCTGGGACCCGCCGATGCTGCCGATCGCCCGTACGCGCACAGTGGGATACACGGTGCAACGGGAAGGCATGGACGAGTTCGTGTCCTTCGGTATCAACGGCAAGCCGTTTGACCCCGATCGAGCTCCCTACAAGGTCAAGCTCGGGACGGCCGAGGAGTGGACGATCGTCAACGAGTGCGACAACAAGCTGATGGACCATGCCCACGTGTTCCACATTCATGTCAATCCGTTCAAGATCACCAAGCGCAACGGGCAGACCCTGGCGACGCCACTGTGGCGCGACACCTACGTCGTGACAAAGCACGCCGGTGACTCATTCACCTTCGAATCGAACTTCGTTGATTTCACCGGTAAGTTCGTCGAACATTGCCACGTGATCGCCCACGAGGACCTCGGGATGATGGAGGCGATCGAGGTGGTCGAATGACCGGTATGACCCGCCGCGGGTTCGTCGGCGCGGGAGCGGCGGGGGCGGTCGGGCTGTGGCTCCCGAACGGTCTGATCAAGCGCGCGCACGCCGCGGCGCGAGTCCCCCGCGTCGACCCGCGCGCCCTCGCGGACCTCCGCCGGCGTCTCACCGGCACGCTGCTGCTTCCGGGCGACGCCGGCTACCTGGAGGCCAGTCAGCCGGCGAACACGCGCTTCCAAGACACCCGTCCGGCCGCCGTGGCACAGTGCGCCGACGCGCGCGATGTCTCCACCTGCGTGAGGTGGTCACGGGAGAACGGCATCCAGCCGGTGGCCCGCGGCGGGGGTCACAGTTACGCCGGGTTCTCCACCACGACCGGCCTGATCGTCGACGTGGCAAGGCTGAACAGCGTCACGCTGAACCAACGCACCGGGATCGCCGTGGTCGGCGGCGCCGCGCTCAACTCCAACGTGTTCTACAAGACGGTCGACGGCGACTTCATCCTTCCGGGCGGCACCTGCCTGGGTGTCGGCACGGGCGGGCTCGCGCTGGGCGGCGGAGTGGGCTACAACACCCACTGGGCCGGGCTGACCTGCGACCACATGCGCTCCTCACAGATCGTGACGGCGTCCGGGGACCTCGTGAACATCGACGATTCGCGGCACAGCGACCTGTTCTGGGCCTGCCGCGGGGGCGCCGGCGGCAGCTTCGGCATCAACACCTCGTTCACGTTTGAGCTGTCGAGGGTTCCGCGCCGGAATGTCGCGTTCTATCGCTTCGACTATCGGGGGGCGGACGCCGCGGGCGCGGTCCTGGCGGCGTTTGACCGGGTTCTGCAGACGGCTCCGGTCGGACTCAACGCGGTCGCGATGTCACAGGCCAGCCCGGTCGGCGCGGGCGGGCCGCGGGAGGCGATCGACACATTCTCGCGAGGCCAGTACATCGGCCCGCTCAGCGAGTTGAAGGAGATCGTCGCGCCCCTGCTGGCGGCGGCCACGCCCGTCACCAAGAGGCTGGAGACGCTCCCGTTCTGGGATATGCAGCGGATGTTCGCCAGCACCGAGGCCGAGCACCACTCGTTCGGCGATGTCTCGCGCTACTCACGGGCCCCGCTCCCCGACCGCACCGTCGCCAAGGTGGTCGACCTGCTCGCCGCTTGCCCGAGCCGCGACGCGAAGAACAACGGCTCGATGTGGTCACTCGGGTGGATCGGCGGCGAGAAGGTCGACTCGATCGGTCGACGCGAGACGGCCTACGTGCACCGCAACATGCTCACGATGCTGCGCGCCACCCCGGTGTGGGAGACGAACGCACCCGCCTCGGTCCGTGACGGGTTGATCGCCTGGACCGACGAGATGATCGCGGCGATCGCACCCGATACCCCCAACGAGAGCTATCAGAACTTCCCCAACCGCGGAATCGCAGACTGGAAGCGCGAGTACTACGCCGAAAACTACGAGCGGCTGGTCGACGTCAAGACCAAGTACGACGCTCACAACGTGTTCCGCAACCCACAGAGCATCCCGCCGCGCAAGCCCCGCGCCCGGCACGCGGCGCTGGCCGCTTGAAGGCGGGAGTCGGGCCGTGGCATCGTGGCGCGGAGCCGACGCGAACGAAAGTCGGCCGGAAAAAATCAATTAATTTGAATTAATTATTGTGAAAACCTGCTCCCGTGTTCGAGAGCTTTAGTAAATGTTCGATAATGCTGGTTAAGGGGAAATCGGATCGCGGCAGGCGGTTTGGCCCTGGGGCTAACGTGGTCGGGCCGTCAATGGAGTAGTGTCGGTGTCAGGCGGGCCCTGGTGCCAGAATTTTCGGCCCCGAGCCCTGATGCCAGCGGTTGGCGTACACGCGCCGGGGCGTGAGGGCGGGGTTACTGGTTTTGACAGCAGGGGCGGTGGGTACCTGTACCGACGTTACCCACCGGCACGGTGGCTGCGTCGCAATCCTGGATCAAGCGCGCTTGGGCTCTAGCCCTCGTCCCGGCGCGCGCGTAGACAACGGAGGGCGGGGAAGGCTTGAAGACCATGACGCGCAACACAGGTGAGCTCCCAGCAACCAGTCGCGGCGCACTCGCGCCCGATCGCGGGCCGCGACGACTGTGGCCGGCCATCGATGCCCGACGGCGGATCAACGCCCGTCCCACCGACATCCGGACCCAGGCCGATGCGCTCAAGCGCGACGATGCCGGTTCCCCGGACGCGACGACCACTGGGCGCAGGCAGCGCAGCGAGACGCAATCCGGTGGCAACGAGCGCGACCTCAATCGAGCGATCATCCGCCACGCCAAGCGGGCGCGGGACCGCGCTGCTCAGTCACTCAGGCTGTCGCGCATGTCGGCCAAGCCGTAGCGGCTATCCGCCGCTGGTCGAGTCGGAGCCAAGCGTTGTGCGAGGCGGTCCGTCGAGGACGTAGATCTCAGCCCCGAGGTCGGGATCGATGTGATTGGCGCTGAGCATCGCGATCACCTGGCAGCCCGTGAGCTCGCTGATCTTGGCGCTGCTTTCCTCGCGCATCGCCTCTTGGAATTCGTGCCGGATCTCCAACACCTTCTCCGCGCGCCCTTTGACCACCAGTGACTGCTCGCCCTTGGTCAGGGTTTGCTCGAGCATGACGAGCACGACGTTGTCGCGGATCGTCGTCCGGGCTCTGGTCGGTCCACGTCCGGTGTAGTCGCGCAACATCCCGACGATCGCGTTCGATATCGCTGCGTATAAAGCGCCGTTTGACGCGGATTCCTGCTCGATTTGGTCGCTCACCGCGACCCCGTTCCTCGCCTCTCCCTGGGTTTGTCCCGCGCCGGGAAGAGGGAAAGGCGGGCGGACCGCCGGAGCGCAAGATGCCCCTCCAGCGACGATGGCTGCCGCAGAGGCCTTCTCGAGTATCGCAGGTTCGGAACGTGCCCTGGATTTCCGGCGTTATGCTGCGCAGCGGTGGCCGCCGAGGTCGATAACGAGAAGCGGCTCGCGGCAGAAGCCGCCGCGGAGCTCGTCGAGGATGGCATGAGGGTCGGGCTCGGCACCGGGTCCACCGTCGCCTACCTGCTCCCGGCCCTGGCCAAACGACGATTGTCCGTGCGCTGCGTGGCCACCTCGCCGCGGACGGCGCAGGTGGCGCAGAGCCTGGGGATCACCGTAGAGCCGTTCAGGCTCGACCATCTGGACATCACGATCGACGGTGCCGACCAGATCACGCCCGAGGGATGGCTGGTGAAGGGCGGCGGGGCGGCCCACACGCGCGAGAAGGTGGTGGCGGTCACGGCGGACCGGTTCGTGGTGATCGGCGACTCGACCAAGCCGGTCGCGGCGTTACACGCGCCGGTTCCGCTGGAATTGCTGTCCTTCGGGCTGGAGTCCACATTGCACCGGCTGGGCACGGTCACCTTGCGCGATTGTCCGCTCAGCCCCGACGGTGGCGTGATCGCCGATTTCACGGGCGAGGTGGGCGACCCGCGCACGCTGGCGGCGACGCTCGAGGCGACCCCGGGGGTCGTGGACCACGGCCTGTTCGCGCCCGAGATGGTGAGCACGATCCTCGTCGGGCGCGGGAGCACGGTCCAGCGCATCGACCTGCCGGGCCGCTGAACGCCGCGGCGCCTGCTCAGGCGGCTGACGCGTCGGCCAGCACGGTCGAGTGCCTGGCCTGTACGCGGCCGGCGGGAATTGACTGGTCGCCGTGCAGCAGGGAGGCCAGGGGGCCGCGTTTGTCCTGGCCGCTGATCAGCCAGAGGATCTCGTCGGCCCGCGACAGGGCGGGGTAGGTCAGCGTCATCCGTGGGTGCCCCTGATATGGAGCGGTGAGGGCGACCAACCGGTCGGTGACCTCCAGGACGGGATCACCAGGGACCAGTGAGGCGGTATGCCCGTCGGGACCGAGCCCGAGATGTACGAGGTCGAAGCGGGCCGGGAGCGCGTCGGCGTATGCGGCGGCGGCGCTCTCCAAGTCGGCATCGTTCACGGGCATCGGCAGGACCTTGGCCGGTGCTGAGCCGAGGCTCTGGCGCAGATGGGTCAGGTTCCGATCCGGGTCGCCCTCCGGGGCGACGCGCTCGTCGACCTGGAAGATCTGCGTTGAGTCCCAGGGGACATCCTCGTGGGCCAGTTCGGCGAACATCGCCCACGGGCTGCGACCGCCGCTCACCGCCCAGCTGAACCGTCCGTGATCGGCCACGGCCGCCCGCGCCCGCGCGGCGACGAATCCTGCCGCCTGCTTGGCCAGCGACGCCGCGTCGGGCAGCGTGACGAGCTCGAATTCCACCGCCGCACCTACGCCGATTTCTCGGCGTGACCGCCGAACTCCGAGCGCATCGCTGACAGGATCTTGTCCGTGAAGTCGCCGTTCCCGCGCGACTCGAACCGTTCGTACAGCGCGGCGGTGATCACCGAGGCCGGGACGCCGATGTCGATCGCCGCGTCCACGGTCCAGCGCCCTTCGCCGGAGTCCGATACGCGACCGGCGAAGCCCGCCAGGTGGGGCGAGCGAGCGAAGGCCTCCGCGGTCAGGTCGACCAGCCACGATCCCACGACCGAGCCGCGCCGCCAGACCTCGGCCACCTCGCCGACGTCGATCTCGTACTGGTAGGCCTCGGGGTTGCGCAGCGGCGTGGTTTCGGCGTCGACCTCGGCGGGGGCGTGCATGCCGGCGTCGGCGTGGTCGATGATGCTCAGTCCCTCGGCGATCGCGGCCATCATCCCGTATTCGACGCCGTTGTGGACCATCTTCACGAAATGCCCGGCCCCGCTGGGCCCACAGTGCAGGTAGCCGTGCGGCGCGGTCCCGTCGAGCCGGGTGCGGCTGGGGGTGGGCGGGGCGCTGGACTCGCCCGGGGCGATCGTCTTGAAGATCGGGTCGAGATGCTCGACCGGTCCCGTCTTCACCGCCGATCATCAGGCAGTAGCCCCGTTCGAGCCCCCAGACGCCGCCGCTGGTGCCGCAGTCCACGTAGTGGATCCGCTTCGCGGCCAGTTCCTTGGCCCGCACGATGTCGTCCTTGTAGTAGGAGTTGCCGCCGTCGATCACGATGTCGCCCGGGTCGAGGAGACCGATGAGCTGGTCCAGCGTCGGCTGAACGATCGCGGCGGGCACCATGATCCACATCGCTCGGGGCTTCTCGAGCTCCGTCGACGAAGTCCTTCAGAGTCGAGGAGCCGGTTGCGCCTTCGGCTTCGAGCGTCTTGACCGCGTCCGCGTTCACGTCGTAGACGACGCAGCGGTGCCCGTCGCGTTGCAGGCGCCGGACCAGATTGGCGCCCATCCGTCCCAGCCCGATCATGCCGAGTTGCATTGGCTTGTCGCTTGCCATGGTCAATCTCCCTGGAGTGTTTTCGGTATCGGTCGGAGTCGCTGTCTACTGCGCCTTCAGCGCGCGGTAGCGGCGGATCAGAGCATTGGTGGACGAGTCGTGGGCCAGCTCCGGTTCGCTCTCGCTCTCCAGCTCGGGGATGATCTGCGTGGCCAGGACCTTGCCGAGCTCCACGCCCCATTGGTCGAACGAGTCGATGTTCCAGATGGCGCCCTGGGTGAACACGCTGTGCTCGTACAGGGCGATCAGCGATCCGAGCAGACGCGGCGTCAGCACCTCGGCCAGGAGCACGTTGGTCGGGCGGTTGCCCTCCATCACCCGGTGGGGGATGACGTGCTCGGGGGTGCCCTCGGCGCGGACCTCCGCCTCGGTCTTGCCGAAGGCCAGCGCCTGGGCCTGGGCGAACACGTTGGAGGACAGGATGTCGTGGTGGTCGCGCAGCGGGTTCAGGCTCTTGCCGAATCCGATCAGGTCAACCGGAATCAGCTTGGTTCCCTGATGGATGAGCTGGTAGAAGCTGTGCTGACCGTTGGTGCCCGGCTCTCCCCAGTACACCGCGCCGGTCTCGTAGTCGACGTGGGTTCCCTCCAGCGTGACGTGCTTGCCGTTGGACTCCATGGTCAGCTGCTGCAGGTAGGCCGGAAAGCGCTTGAGGTACTGCTCGTAGGGCATCACGCCCGCGGTCTGGGCGCCGAAGAAGTCGCCGTACCACAGCGCCAGCAGACCCATCAGCACCGGGAGGTTCTGGGCGAACGGCGCGGTGCGAAAAT
This sequence comes from uncultured Solirubrobacterales bacterium, assembly GCA_963838535.1. GTDB lineage: Bacteria > Actinomycetota > Thermoleophilia > Solirubrobacterales > Solirubrobacteraceae > Palsa-465. Next base: position 128,910 of record CAWIRN010000024.1, on the reverse strand, counting down.
GCTCGTCGATGTCGTGAAAGCCCGCCAACAGCTCACGGAACTGGTCGGGGCCGACGGCCAGCATGGTCGATAGCCCGATCGCCGAGTCCATCGAGTAGCGGCCGCCCACCCAGTCCCAGAAACCGAACATGTTGGCCGTGTCGATGCCGAAGGCCGAGACGCGCTCGGCGTTGGTCGAGACAGCGACGAAATGCTTGGCCACGTCGGCGTCATCGCCCAGCTCGCTGAGCACCCAGTCGCGGGCCGAGGTGGCGTTGGTGAGCGTCTCGAGCGTGCCGAAGGTCTTGGAGGAGATGACGAACAGGGTCTCCTCGGCCGACAGGTCGCGGGTGGCCTCGACCAAGTCGGTCGAGTCCACATTGGAGACGAAGCGGAAGGTCATGTCGCGCCGGCTGTAGTGGCGCAGGGCCTCGTAGGCCATCACCGGCCCCAGGTCCGAGCCACCGATACCGACGTTGACCACGTTGCGGATCGGTTTGCCGGTGTGCCCCTTCCACTCGCCCGAGCGGACCCGCTCGGCGAACGCGCTCATCGCGTCGAGGACGTCGTTGACCTCCTTGACCACGTCGACCCCATCGACCACGAGCGAGCTTCCCCGGGGCATGCGCAGCGCGACATGCAGGACGGCGCGGTCCTCGGACACGTTGATGTGCTCGCCGCGGAACATGCGGTCCCGGCGGGCCGCCAGTTCGCTCTCGTCGGCCAACTCCAGCAGCAGCCGGACGGTCTCGTCGACGATGCGGTTCTTGGAGTAGTCCAGGAAGAGGCCGGCGGCGTGCGCGCTGAAGCGCTCCGCCCGCCCGGGATCCTCGTCGAACAGCTCACGCAGGTGGCGCCCCGAGATCTCGGCGTAGTGGCGCTCCAGGGCCTTCCAGGCGGCCCGCTCGCGCAACGGCGTCGCGGTCATGTCGATCTCCTCTGATCGTCTCTTACGTAAGCGCGGCGTGCTGCACGTCGACCCGCTCCATCAGGTGATTCCACGCGTCGACGAACGACTTGGCGCCATCGGACTGGAGCTGCGCGGCCAGTGCCTGCGTGTCGACGCCGGCGTCGGCGAACCGGGACAGGAGCTCGTCGCCTTCACCGCCGTCGGCGGGCATCGGGTCACCCGCTTCGCCGTGGTCGAAGAATGCCTCGAGGGTCGAGTCGGGCATCGTGTTGATCGTGAAGGGCGCAGCCAGGCCGTGGACGTAGAGCGTGTCGGGCGCGTCGGGGTCTTTCGTCCCCGTGCTCGCCCACAGCAAGCGCTGGCTGCGGGCGCCGTCGTTGCGGAGCTTCTGCCAGCGCTCGGAGGCCATCGTCTGCCGATAGGAGCGGTAGGCGACCAGGCCGACGGCCAAGCCGAGCTTGCCCTTCAGGTCGGCCGGCACCTTGTCGGCCACGGCCACATCCCAGCGCGAGACGAACAGGGAAGCGACCGATCCCACCACCGGGTTGAGCTCAGCATCGATCCGGCGCTGCACGCCGCGCGCGAAGGCGTCGGCCGCCGCCTGGTAGTGCTCGGCCGAGAACAGCAGCGTGACGTTGATCGGGACGCCCGAGAAGATGCACTCCTCGATCGCCGGCAGCCCTTCCGGGGTGCCCGGAATCTTGATGAACAGGTTGCTGCGCGCGGCTTTCTGGTGCAGGTACTTGGCCATCTCGATCGTCTTGTCGGTGTCGTAGGCCAGCAGCGGGGACACCTCCAGGGAGACCCAGCCGTCGACGCCGTCGGTCCGCTCATGGACGGGCAGGAACAGATCAGCCGCGCGCCGGAGGTCCTCGATCGCCAGTTCGAAGAACAGCTCCTCGCCGGACAGCCCCTCGGCGGCCTTCTCTTTGATCGCTTCGTCGTAGGCGCCTGAGGCGATGGCCTTGTCGAAGATCGAGGGGTTGGACGTCAGGCCGGTCACCGAGTACTGGTCGATGAACTTCATGATCTGGCCGGTGTCGAGCATGGTCCGAGTGATGTTGTCGAGCCACAGGCTCTGACCCTGCTTGTGAAGCGTTTCGGTTGCCCTCATGTCGTCGATTCCTCCTGTGTGGCGGCGCGGTGACGCGACGATTGTGCGTGGCTGACCGGCGAGTTCGTGGGCGACGCAGCCGATCGGGGTCGGCGGGAGCGCCACGAGACGCATCATAGATCGCGTAGGGCTGGACGTGAGTCCGTGATGTAGGGATACAGGGAGTGCGTCGGGGGCGCCGAAATACATGGGCGTGGAGACGCAGTCGCGCGCCCGGCGGTCCGAGCGGTGGTTGGACAAGCGCATCGAGCGCAAGGGGCTGCGCCCCCGGGACGCCGCGTATCTGATCGGGGCGTTCTGGGCGCTCGCGGTGGTCGGGTTTGGCGTCGTCGAGCGGCTCGTGGACCCGAAGACGTTCCACAGCATCTGGCTCGGGATGTGGTGGGCCATCGAGACCGTGACGACCGTCGGCTACGGCGACATCGTGCCCAACCAGACCGCCGGGAAGGTCATCGCCGGCTTCCTGATGCTCGGTGGACTGTCGCTGCTCTCCGTGGTGACGGCGGCGATCACCAGCGGATTCGTCTCCCGCGCCGATGCCCAGCGTCAAGCCTCCGGCGAGGATCCGGTGATGCAGAAGCTCGAGGAAGTGTCCGCAGAGCTCCGCGCGGTCAAGGCCGAGGTCGCGCGTCTGCGGCCGGAGACGGGCGAGGCAGAAGACTCTGCCTAGCTCACGAGCCCGGCGACGCCCTTGATCACGAGCGCGGTGCCCAGCACGGTCAGCGCGATCACCGCCGCCTTGTGCCCGTTGCGGCCCACCCACGCCTTGGATCGCTCGACGGCGCCGGGGGTCCAGTCCGGGGCGATCGTGTAGCCGATCAGCGGAAGCTCGAGCAGGATCAGCATGATCAGGTTGAAGCCGATCACGGTCAGGACGGTGCCCGCCTTGCTGAGGTTCTGCTTCTCGATGTGATCGAGTCCGGCGATGTAGGAGGCGCCGGGGAGGGTGAGCAGGGCACCGACGACGAACGTGGAGCGCGCCGAACCCTTGCTCAAGGTCTTCTGCCAGCGCGGCGGTCCCTTGTCCTCCTTCGGGCCCTTGCGCGCCCGCCGGCTTTCCGCGATCTGCTTGTCGCGCCCGGTCCCGAGCACGACGGCGCCGATCAGCAGGATCACGCCGAGGGCCAGGTCGATCAACGGGTTCACGGTGTTCTGTGTCGTGCTGACGCTCCCGGACCCCTTCAGCGCGTAGACGATGACCAGGCCCAGCGTGATGCTCGTCATCAGCGCCCCGAGCAGATAGCCGAGCATCAGCCGCCTCGGGTTGGGCAGCAGCAGCATGACCGTCGAGGCTCCCACGAGCACCGGGTTCAACGCCGCGGTCAGGGCGAGCAGGAAGATCTGGGCCACCCGGTATCCCTACCTCAAGGCTCGGACGACCGCGTCGCCTCAATCAGGTGAGTCCGGGGCACGGCACGAGATAACCGGGCCATGTGGCACATGCCGCTAACGACGGTCCGCGGAACGACGGTCAGCTTTCTGACGGGTCGAATTGTTTAGGGCCGTCATGCCCGTGGTACCCAAATGTCATGCAACTTGCTGGCCGTTCCTTCAAGCACTTCAAGCTCTCCCGTCGAACCGAGTTCCCGTCACGCAGACGTGAACGACCTCTTCGAGCGCTGGCAGCAGGACGGTGACCGCTCAGCCCGCGACGAGCTTGTGGGTCGCTTTCTCCCGCTCGCTCGCAAGCTCGCCCGTCGTTACGCCGGCGCCAGGGAGCCGTTTGACGACCTGCTCCAGGTCGCCAGCCTCGGTCTGGTCAAGGCGGTGGACCGCTTTGATCCTGAGCGCGGGACGGCGTTTTCGTCGTTTGCGGTGCCGACGATCCTGGGCGAGCTGAAGCGGTATTTCCGCGACCTCGGTTGGTCGGTCCACGTTCCGCGCGGCGCGCAGGAGATGGCGCTGAAGGTCGAGGAGGCTCGGCAGCAGATGGCCTCGCGCACCGGTCGTCCGCCGACTGTGAACGAGCTGGCGGAGTATCTGGAGCTGAGCATCGAGGACATCCTGGAGGGACTCGAGACGGGCGCGGCCCATCACGCGGTGTCCCTGGACACTCCTCGCGAGGACGCCGACGGGGAGGCGGGGACGCTCGCGGACAGCTTTGGTCGGGAGGACGAGCGCTTTGACGTGGTCGACGCGAGCGTCAGCATCGCCGCCGCGGCGCGGAGCCTGTCGGCGCGCGAGCGCCACGTCTTGGCGCTGCGGTTTGTCGAGGACAAGACCCAGACCGAGATTGCCGAGCTCGTCGGCGTCTCGCAGATGCAGGTCTCCCGGATCCTGCGCCGCGCCGTCGCCCGGCTCGAGGATCTCACCCAGTTCACGTCGGAGCTCTAGGTAGGGGCGCCCCGGACCCGCATGCGTGCCTGCCGGGGGCAGATGAGGGCTGAGGCAGGCTACGATCAGCATTCCCTGTCGATGGCGTACCGAGTCGGAGGGCGTCCCGAGCGCAGAGCATCCGTGACCCGCAGCTCTCTTGTCTGAGGTTGGGCCCAACGGCCGCGTCGTCGAGGCGCGCGAGCTCACCCGCCGCTACGGCGAGGGGGCGACGGCGGTGGACGCGCTGCGCGGAGTCTCGCTGGACGTGGCGCGCGGCGAGCTGGTGGCGGTGATGGGGACGTCGGGCTCGGGCAAGTCGACGCTGATGCATTCGCTGGCCGGGCTCGATAAGCCGACCAGCGGCACCGTCAAGATCGCCGACACCGAGATCACCGGGCTCGACGACGCGAAACTGACCCTCCTGCGCCGCGAGCACATCGGCTTCGTGTTCCAGTTCTTCAATCTGCTCCCGATGCTGACCGCCGAGGAGAACGTGCTGCTGCCGTTGACCATCGCCGGCGAGAAGCCCGACCGGGCCTGGGTGGATGAGCTGTTCGGCAAGACCGGTCTCAGCGATCGCCGTCACCACCGTCCGTCGGAGCTCTCCGGGGGAGAACAGCAGCGGGTTGCGATCTCCCGGGCGTTGGTGACGCGGCCGACGATTCTGTTCGCAGACGAGCCGACGGGCAACCTCGATTCGAAGACCGGCGGTGAGATCCTCGATCTGCTCCGCGACTCCGTCGAGACCTACCGGCAGACGATCGTGATGGTCACCCACGAGCCGCGGGCGGCCGCGATCGCCGACCGAGTGCTGTTCCTGGCCGACGGCCTGATCGTCAAGGAGCTGAGCGAAGCCAGCTCGGCTCAGGTGCTCGAGGTCATGAGCGCGCTGCAGTCATGACCCGCGTCGCCCTCAAGGGTCTGCTGGGACGCAAGCTCCGCGTGGTGCTGACCGCGATCGCGATCGTCGTCGGCGTGGCGATGGTCAGCGGCACCTTCATCCTCACCGACACGATCAAGGCCGCGTTCTCATCCGTCTTCACGCAGGCCTACAAGAACGCCGATGCGGTGATCACGGGCAAGAGCGCGATCGGCAACGACAACAACAACAACCCCAGCGCCGTGCCGTCGGTTCCGGCATCGCTGCTCACCCGGGTGGAGCGCCTGCCCGGGGTCGCCGCGGCATCGGGCGCGATCGCCGATTCCGCGCAGCTCGTCGGACACAACGGCAAGGTGATCTCCCGCGGCGGCGCGCCCGGGCTGGCGTTCAGCTACACGCCCAGCGGCCAGCGATTCAATCCGCTGACGCTCGCGAGTGGCAACTGGCCGAGCGGACCCGACGAGGTCGACATCGACGCCTCCACGGCCAGCAAGGAGGGGTTCGCGGTGGGCCAGGACATCGGCGTCATCGCCCGCGGCCCGGTGCAGAGGTTCCGCATCGCGGGCACGGTGAAATTTGCCGGCGTCTCGTCGCTGGGCGGGGCGACGATGGCCATCTTCACTCTCCCCACCGCCCAGCAGATCTTCCACAAGGTGGGGAAGTTCGACCAGATCAGCATCGCCGCGGGCCACGGCACGACCCCGCAGCAACTGGTGCGTGAGATTGCGCCCCTGCTCGGGCCCAACGCGCAGGTGAGAACCGGTCAGGGTCAGGCCCAGCAGGCGACCAAGGACACCAGCGGCTTCCTGAACATCTTCCAGTCGTTCCTGCTGGCGTTTGGGGGCATCGCCCTGTTCGTCGGGAGCTTCGTGATCGCCAACACGCTGTCGATCACGATCGCCCAGCGCACGCGGGAGCTCGCGACGCTGCGCACGCTGGGGGCCACCCGGCGACAGGTGCGCCGCTCCGTGCTGCTCGAGGCGTTCGTGATCGGGGTGCTCGCGTCGATCGTGGGCCTATTCGTCGGGTTCGGCCTGGCACGCGGGCTCAACGCGCTGCTGGTCTCGTTCGGAATTGACCTCCCGCAGACCGGCACGGTGTTCAAGACGCGGACCGTCGTGGTCGCGCTGCTCGTCGGGATCCTGGTCACGGTGGGCGCGGCGCTCCGCCCCGCGCTGCGCGCGACCCGGGTGCCGCCGATCGCCGCCGTCCGCGAGGGCGCGGTGCTGCCACCCTCGCGTTTCGCCCGTTTCGGCGTGTATGCCGCGGTGGGGACAATCTCCGTCGCGGTGGCGCTGATGCTGATCGGCCTGTTCGTCAGTGGGCTCTCCACTGGCCTGCGGTTGTTGGCGATCGGGATCGGCGCCGCGGTTCTGTTCCTCGGCGTGGCGATGCTGGCGCCGAAGCTCGTGCCCCCGCTCGTGCGCGTGCTCGGGTGGCCAGCGGCAAGGTTCGGCGGAGCGGCGGGACGGCTGGCGCAGTCCAATGCCGTTCGCAACCCGGCCCGTACCGCCTCGACCGCGTCCGCCCTGATGATCGGCCTCGCGCTGGTCACATTCGTCGGCGTGCTCGCCGCCGGCTTGCGCACGCGGTTCGAGGACTCGGTGAACCAGGTCTTCATCGCGAACTATGCGGTCACCGCGAGCGACAATTTCACCCCGATCAGCGTGGCGTCGGCGAATGCGCTGCGCACGGTCCCCGGCGTCGAGGTGGTCTCGGGTGTGCGGGCCGGCGACGGGCGGGCCTTCGGCTCCAGAATCAACGTCACCGGCGTCGATCCCAACGTGAGCCAGGTGATCTCGGTCAAGTGGCAGAACGGCAGCGCGCAGACCCCGGCCCAGCTCGGCACCAACGGCGCGTTCGTGTCGAAGGACTACGCGAAGCAGCTTCATCTCCACGTCGGCTCGCCGCTGTCAGTGGAGACTCCCACCGGTGCCACGCTGCACCTGATGCTGCGGGGGATCTTCGCGCCGCCGAAGGGTGGCTCGCCCTACGGCGACGTGACGATCTCGACCGCGCGCTTTGACTCGGCCTATGAGAATCCGCAGAACCTCTACACGTTCGTCAACGTGCGCGGGGGGGTCACGGCCGCCAACACGGCCAGTCTGTCGAACGCCTTGGCGAGCTTCCCCGACGCGAAGCTGCAGACCAAGTCGCAGTTCAAGCACAACCAGCTGCAGGGATTGACGATGCTGCTCAACCTGCTCTACGTGCTGCTGTCGCTGTCGATCATCGTGAGCCTGTTCGGCATCGTCAACACGCTCGTGCTGACGGTGTTCGAGCGCACGCGCGAGCTCGGCATGCTCCGCGCCGTCGGCATGAGCCGGCGGCAGGTGCGGCGCATGATCCGTCACGAGAGCGTGATCACCGCGCTGCTCGGCGCGACATTTGGGATTCCGCTCGGGGTGATCCTGGCGCTGATGGTTGGGTCGGCGATCAACTACCCGGCGTTCACGATCCCGGTGGGAACGCTGGTCGTGTTCGTGATCGCCGCCGTGATCGCGGGCGTCGTGGCGGCGATCTTCCCGGCGCGGCGGGCTGGGCGTCTGAACGTGCTCGAGGCCTTGCAGTACGAGTAGCCGCCGCGGCCCGGCGGTCGGAAGCGGTTCGGGCCTTGGGGTCGTCAGCTCCCGGCGAGCAGTTCCTCGGGGGTGTCGACCAGGGTGAGGCGATCGGCGATGCCGGTCAGGCTCAGCAGGCGCTGGATCTGCGATCCGCCGTTGACCAATGCGAAGCGGCGTCCCGCGTCCTGCGCCCGCTGGTTGGCTTTGACGAGCACGCTGAGGCCGGTGGAGTCGATGAACTCGAGTCGTCTCAGATCGACGATGATGAGCTCGGACTCGTTGACGCGTTCAAGCTCGGCTTCCAGTTCGGGACCCGACGCCAAGTCGAGTTCCCCGCTCGTAGCGAGCACAGTCGCGCGGTCATGCTGGCTGATCTCGACGCGGAAAGGGGTCGGCACGGTTGGTTGCGAGCCTATCGCGCTTGGGGCGGGTTGCTGACGGGATTTGCGGGTAGCCTCGGCGGTGTGAGCACGATCGCCTTTCTGGGCACCGGCACGATGGGCCTGCCGATGGCCCGCAATCTACTCAAGGCCGGCTTCACGGTGCGGGCCTGGAATCGGTCGCCCGAGCGTACCGCTCCGCTGGCCGGCTTCGGAGGCGAGCTGTTCGAGGATCCGCGACAGGCGGCCGAGGGGTGTGAGCTGCTGGTCACGATGCTCAGCGACGCCGCCGCCGTGTTGGATACGGCCTCCGCAGCTCTCCCCGGGTTGGCTGAGAACGCGATCTGGCTGCAGATGAGCACGATCGGGATCGAGGGAACCGAACGCTGCATCGCGCTCGCCGAGCGGGTGGGCGCGCGGCTGGTTGACGCGCCTGTGCTGGGGACGCGTGAGCCGGCGGTGCGTGGCGAGCTGGTGGTCCTGGCGTCGGGTCCGGCGGATATCGCCGAGCCGTGTGCCCCGATCTTCGACGCTGTGGGTAAGCGCACGTTCTGGCTCGGCGAGGCCGGCGTCGGCAGCAAGGCCAAGATCGTCGTCAACAGCTGGGTCGTCGGCGTGGTCGGCGTCCTCGCCGAGACGATCTCGCTCGCCGAGTCGCTCGAGATCGATCCACAGCGCTTTTTCGATGCCATCGACGGCGGTGCGCTCGACCTGCCCTACGCGCGCCTGAAGGGAAACGCGATGATCGCCAGGTCATTCGAGGATCCGGCGTTTCGCCTTGCCCTGGCGCGCAAGGACGCCGACCTCGTCCTGGCCGCCGCCGAGCGGGGTCACCTCGAGGTGCCGATCATGCGCGCGGTCGCCGCGCGCCTGGAGCGAGCGGAGCTCGCCGGCCACGGCGACGAGGACATGGCCGCCACCTACTGGGCCACGGCGTCCGAGCCGGGGTCCGTTGCGTAGAGGGGTTGCCCCGCGCGCGTCGATTGAGGGTGTTCAGCCGGTGCGCCCGAGCAGGTGCTGGGTGAACCAGTCGACCGCCGCGGCGCTCGCCACGTCGAAGCCGGCGACGTAGGCGTCGAAGTGTCCGCCGGGCAGGATGACCAGCCGCTTGGGCTCGCGGGCTTGCTCATACGCCTTGATGGCGATGTCGGCGACCGTCAGGTGGTCGGTCTCGGCCACGCACATGAGCAGCGGAGTCGGGCTGATCCACGGCAGGTAGGTGCCGGGCTCGTACTCGGTGAACATCTCCACGCTGCGCAACGTGACCTCGTTGCGCCACGACGGCGCGCGGCTTTCGCCGGTCTCGGTGAACCAGGTGTAGGAGTCGGGTGTCGGCAGCGCCGAGGGCGCGAGCGGATCCGCGTCGACCACGGGCACCATGGCCGGCGTGTCGCCGAGGAAGCGCGCCGCGCGGTCGTCGTTGAACATGGCCTGGAAGCCGGCGATGAAGTCCGCCCGCACCAGGGCGCGGAAGTTCTCGTGGCCGGAGATCAGCGGCACCTGCGCGACGACGCACTTCACGCGCCGATCGATTGCTCCCACGGTGAGCACGTGACCGCCGGAGTAGCTCGAGCCCCAGATTCCGATCCGCTCGGAGTCGACCTCGGGCAGTGTCGTGGCGTAGGTGATCGCGGTGCGGTAGTCGCGCACCTGCTCCCACGGATCGATCTCCTGGCGCGGCTCGCCGTCGCTGGCCCCGAAGTTACGGTTGTCGTAGACGAGCGACGCCAGGCCCGCGTTGGCGAACGCCTCGGCGAAGCGGTCCAGGTACATCTCTTTGACGGCCGAGAACCCGTGCGCCATCACGACCGTCGGGGCAGGCCCGCTGGTCCCGTCCGGGGTGTATAGCCAGCCGCGCAGCGTGACGCCGTCGGCGTCGAACTGGATGTCTGCTCTCATCGTGCTCTCCTCACTCGAGTGACCAGCGCAAGATACGACTTCGCGAGCGCGGAGGCTGGTCGACTCGCGCAGCCGTGCCGGCCGGACTGTGCGACAGACCGGCAGGCCACGTCTCAGTCCCCAGGTCATCGGTGTGAGGTGCCGCGGTTGCGGGTACCCCGGGGGTAATGGCTCACTGCCCGCGGGGTTCTCGCGTTCCTCATCCCTCGAGCGGTCCGCTCACGTAACCGAGGAACCATGAAGGAGGTCCGTATGTCGGCAGTTCTGATCGTCGTGGTCATCGTCGTTGCGGTGATCGTTGTGGCTCTTGGCGTCGTCTTCGTTCGACGGCGTGCCGAGCGGAGACAGGTCGTGCGCGACCAGATGGCTTCCGCCGCCCTCGGGCATCGTCAGGAAGCAGAGGCCCTGGCCGCCAGGGCGCAGGAGCTGCGTCCAGAAGCCGAGGTTCTGCGCCGGGAGGCCACGGAGGCCGCCGCATCCGCCGAGAAGGAGATGGCGCGCGCCAAAGATTTGGACGCGCGCGCGACCCAAGCCGAGCAGAGAGCGCTCCGCGCGGGCCAGGGCGCGGGACGCCACGATGCCCAGGCGGCCGAGCTGGAACAGAGGCTCTAACTCGACGACAACCTGCTGACGTGCGCGTCGCTCAGAGCGCACCCGGTCTGCAACTCGTCCTGGACGAGCCCGCGTCCGCTGAACCGTCTGCCCCGAGGGGTAAGGTCGGTGCGGAACTTCCCCCTACCCAGCGTCCTGACGCTATCGTGTGATCAGCTCTGCCAGTGGCTGCCGACGTCGGGTCCCACGCCCGGCGGATGCACGCGCCTACTTTGCGCGACTGGCCAATCGGGCCAATATGGGTTCTATGCGCCGTATGCGGTTCGCTCCTGGAGCCAAGCCGCCACTTGGGTGAATCGTCGGACATGGGGTAATCGAGAGCGTGGAGACCAGATGTCAGTAGCGGAACTGCAGGAGCTCGAAGAGGTCAAGGGTCTGATCGCCCACGGCCTGCGGGTCGGTGTGCTCACGTATGCCGAGATCGCCAGTGCGACGGTCGAGCTGGGCCTCGACGAATCGGATGTCGAGGAGCTGCATGGCGTCTTCGAGCGCTGCGAAATCGAGCTGGTGGAGGAGATCGACCCGGCGACGGTGGCGAGTCTGAAGATCGAGCGCGCGCCCGAGAAGCGCGCCCGTCGCAAGGCCCCATCGGACTACAAGCCGGAGATGACCACCGACTCGTTGCAGCTGTTCCTGAAGGACATCGGGAAGGCGCGGCTGCTGAGCGCCCCGGAGGAGATCGATCTGGCAAAGCGGATCGAGCGCGGGGAGCTGGACGCCAAGCAGAAGATGGTCGAGTCGAACCTGCGGCTCGTCGTGTCGATCGCGAAGAACTACCGCAACCAGGGGCTGCCATTCCTGGACCTGATCCAGGAGGGCACGATCGGTCTGGTCCGTGCGGCGGAGAAGTTCGACTACCGCAAGGGCTTCAAGTTCTCGACCTACGCGACGTGGTGGATCCGGCAGGCGATCGCCCGGTCGCTCGCCGACAAGGCGCGGACGATCAGGATCCCGGTCCACGTGGTCGAGAAGCTCAACCGCATCGGACGGGCGGAGCGCGGCCTGGTCACTGTGCTGGGACGCGAGCCGACGGCCGACGAGATCGCCGAGGTGACCGGCATCGAGCCGGAGGAGATCGAGTCGATCAAGCGCTCCGCGCGAGCGCCGATCTCGCTCGAGAAGCCCGTCGGCGACGAGGAGGAGTCCGAGTTCGGCCAGTTCATCGCTGACGAACAAGCCGAGTCGCCCTACGAGCGGGCCGTCGAGGTTCTCGCCAAGGAGGCCCTGCGCGAGGCGCTCGAGAGTCTCAGCTACCGCGAGCGCCGGGTGCTCGAGTTGCGCTATGGACTCGGCGGCGAGCACCCCTACACGCTCGACGAGGTCGGACGCGCGTTCAACGTCACCCGTGAACGGATCCGCCAAATCGAGAACCAGTCACTGAAGAAGCTCCAGCATCTGCGCGAGGCCCAGCAACTCCGCGACGACGTCGAGATCGCCCCCGGCGCCGGGCTGCGCTCGCACAACGGGCGAATCTAGAGCTTTCGGTCGCCCCGACCGGCACACCGCCGACGGTGATGCATCCGTTTCGGCTGCGCGTGCGTATAGATAGTTGTGCCCGCCGCTCTGATCCTGCTCGCCGTCCTCGGCGTTCCCTACGTCGTCTTCAACCTGCGCCGGCTGTACCTCGGCCGTCGCTGGGCGTTCACGCTCTGCCAAGCCGCGAAGGAGTGGCAGGAGCGCGACCGAGCCCAGCGCCTGGCCGCGCGAGACGCCCACCCGACTGGGCAAGCGCCGCCGCGGCGCCCGACCACAGCGCGGTCCCGTCGCTCGTAGACCGTCGCGCATCACCCGGTCACGGTATGGGCATGTGAGCGCAGCTGTCTCGCGCTAACTTTTCTGTGTCATGCCAGGCAAGTCCCAATCCGGGGGGGTCGATATCGCGGGGCTGGTGTACCTCGGGGTGGTCCTGCTGGTGATGTTCTTGCCGATGATCCTTGGCTGGCGGCGCAACTCGCCGCCGGGAGGGCCAGATTCGGATTCCGAGGACGGCTGGGGGAGGGGCCCGTCGGAGCCGCGTCTCCCACCCGATGCTCCGCGCGGCGGCATTCCGCTGCGTGATGCCGAGCCGGCGCGGGTGCGACTGCGTGGTCACGAGCGGCTCTCGGACCGAGCGCCGGCCCGTGATCGACGATCCGCGCCCGAGCCTGCCCGCAAGCCGGTGCGAACGTAGAGCCGGGAGTGCATACGCACGAGGGCGGCCGCGAACCGGAGGTCGCGGGATCAAGTGAGCTGCCGGTCCTGGATGCTCCAGAGCTGTCGGGGCTGCGGGTGGCGGGAATCCAATGGCAGGAATCGGCTCGAAGACCGCGCGGCCGCGGACCAGGCGCTGCCGGTCGACCCGCGACTCTCCTATGAGAGCGAGCCCGGCGCTCGTCGCGGGCGCTTCGTGCAAATCCGCACCGGACGGCCCGAGCACGCCGAAGACCTGGAGGCAATGCCGCTGGCGGGCGAGATTCCATCCGGCCCGGGGCGGCTGCGCTTCATCCTCCGGCGCACGCTGATCGGGCCCGCCCTGCGCAGCGCCGCGGTGACCGAGGAGCGGATGCGCAAGCTGGTGGCCCTGCCGGTCCTCTCGTCGGACGCGCTGTCCTCGGTGGCCTACGGACCCGAGGCGATGCTCGTCGTGCTCGCGCTGGCCGGCAGCGCGGAGTTGAAGGTCTCGCTGCCGATCGCCGGCGCGGTGATCGTGCTCATGATCGCGGTCGGTCTGGGGTACCGGCAGGTGATCCGGGCCTATCCGCAGGGTGGAGGCTCCTACCGAGTGGCGAGTGAGAATCTCGGATCGCTGGCCGGGCTGCTGGCCGGCGCGGGTCTGATTCTCGATTACATCCTGACCGTCACGGTGTCGATTGCCGCCGGGGTGGCGGCCGTGACCTCCGCGGTGCCCTCGTTGGCCAGCGAGACGGTCCCGATCGGTCTCGCGGTGATCCTGATCCTGGTCCTGGGCAACCTGCGCGGGGTTCGCGCGGCGGGGGCCGTGTTCGCGGGCCCGACGTATCTGTTTGTGGTCGCGATCGCGCTGATCGTGGTCGTGGGTCTGATCAAGGCCGCCGGCCACGGCTTTGCGGCGACTCCGCCGCCGCCGGTACCCGCCACCGAAGGGCTCGGCGTGCTGCTGGTGCTGCGCGCGTTCTCATCGGGGGCGACCGCGATGACGGGGATCGAGGCGATTTCCAACTCGGTCCCGGCGTTCGAGCCTCCAGCGGCCCGCAACGCGGAGCGCACGCTGTCGGTGATGGTCGTCCTGTTGGTCGCGATGTTCGCCGGGATCGTGCTGCTGGCCCACCTCTACGGCGTGGTGCCGGGCGGCGGGCAGACCGTGCTCTCGCAGCTCGCCCACGACACCGTCGGCAACGGCCTGCTCTACGTGTACGTCCAGGCGGCCACCGCGCTGATCTTGCTGCTGGCGGCCAACACTGCGTTCAACGGGTTCCCCCGACTGCTGTTCTTCATGGCCTGCGACTCCTACGTGCCGCGGACGTTCCTGCGGATGGGTGACCGGCTGGCGTTCAGTCACGGCATCATCGCCCTGGCCGCGGTCGCGGCGATCGTGTTCGCCGGCTTCCGCGGTGAGGTGGACGCGCTGATCCCGCTGTACGCGGTCGGGGTGTTTCTCGCGTTCACACTCGCGCAGAGCGGCATGGTGGTGCACTGGCGCCGGCACCGCGATCGTCACTGGCGCAAGTCGGCGGTGACCAACGCCGTGGGAGCCGTGCTCTCAGCGCTCGTGCTGTTGGTCACCGCGGTGACCAAGTTCATCCACGGCGCCTGGCTGGTCATCCTGCTGATCCCGCTGATCGTCTGGGCCTGCCGCAGGATCCACGCCCACTACGCACAGGCGCACGCCGCCCTGATCCCATCCGCTGAGCACCCCTACGGGGGGAGCGCGAGCTTGGACGCGGTCGAGGAGCCGAGCCCGGATCCGATCGCGGGGGCGGGGCTCGACGGCGACGGCGGCGGACCGGAGCGGGCGTTCAACCCCCTCGAGGTATCCAATCTGATCCTCGTGCCCATCGCCGCCATGAACGCGGCCGCGCTGCACGCGCTGGCCTATGCCGTATCACTCGACCAGCCGGTGCTGGCCATCCACGTCAGTGCCCACGAACACGAGGCCGACCGCTTCCACGCGTACTGGCAGGCGTGGGGTGACCACGTGCCACTCGAGGTCATCGTCTCGCCCTACCGGGCGACGGTCGCGCCCCTGGCCAACTACATCGAGGCGCTGCACTACCAGCGACCCGAGGTCACGCTGACCGTCGTCGTGCCCGAAGTCGTGTTCAAGAAGCGCTGGCAGCACCTGCTGCACGGGCGTATCGCCCCACATCTGCGGCGCACCCTGCGCCCGCTGCCCGGAATCGCCATCACCAGCATCCCGTTCCACCTCGAGTAACTCCCAACCCGGGGGGAATTCCAACCGGAAGGAACGCCGATACCACGACATACGACGTGGCGCTCTTCTACCGGACCGTCTTGCCGGCTGCGTTGATCGCGTACCAGGTGCCGCCGAACTCCGGCGCCCCGACGTAGTCGGTCTGGCCGGGCCCGTCGTCTCCGACGTAGCCATAGAGCGGGTGGCCTGCGTAGGTCACCTGCTTGACACCGTGGGCGAGCGTGATCGTGCCGAGCAGGGATGATTTGACGCCCTTCTCGGCCACCGGCTTGCCGGTCGTCTTCACTGGTGGCCAGGTTCCCGTGCATTGGCTGATCTTGACGCAGCTGTCCGCGTTCTTCTTGTCGCGCGTGAACATGTAGACCGTGAAGCCCGAACCGGTGGCCAGCACGTTGCCCAGGCCGGTTTTTCGCAACTCGATCTTGGTGGGCTTGGGGTTGGCGGCTTCCGTCAGCGGAGCGGCGATTGCGAGCTCGGCAGCGCAGAGCGCTGCCAGCCCGAGGGATGAGGCAACGCAGAGGCGGCTCAGGGACATGAGTGACCTTCCAGGATCGGTTACGGACGCACAGACACAGACGCCGCCCAGGGCCCGGTTCTTCCGAGCTCGGCGACAAAAAGTGACCAGGCGGGCCGGAGTTCAGACCTCAGCGCGCGCCCCGGCGTGGCTGGTGGCCCACTCCAGCGTCCGAAAGCGACGGACGGCGTGGGCCGGCCAGCCGTCCGTCGCGGTCTCGGGCTTGACGCCGGGGCGCCGATCAGGAGGCGAGCGAGGCTTCCAGCGTGATCTCCGGAACGCTGGCGAGCGCGCGGCTGACCGGGCAGCCTTCCTTCGCGCCCTGAGCGGCGGCCTGGAACGTCGCCTCATCGATTCCGGGGACGTTCCCGACGGTGGTGAGCGCGATCGAGGTGATCGTCGGTGCTCCATCGACGAAACGCAGCGTGACCGTCGCGTTCGTCTTCACCGACTGCGCGGGGGTGCCGGCATCGCCGAGCCCCGCCGACAGCGCCATCGAGAAGCAGGCGGCGTGCGCCGCGGCGATGAGCTGCTCCGGATTGGCTCCTGGGCCGTCCTCGAACCGCGATTTGAACGAGTAGTCCCCGGTGATGCCGTCGCCCGCGACGAACGTTCCACTGCCGGCCTTGAGATCGCCCTTCCATTCTGCGCTGCCCTTTGCTGGCATCCTCTGCTCCTTGTCTGTTGTGGGACCTGGGTGACGGCCTTCGATCCTAGGGACTCGCCCGGGACCGAGGCAAATTCCCAGCCTGACTGAACTAGCGACGCGTCGCCAGGCGGGCTCTCAGCGGCTCGTATTCCCACAGGGCCAGTGCGGTCAGCACCGCCGCGACCGCGCCACTGAGAGCGAGGGCCGGCAGCCCGCCGCCCAGGAGCCCCAGCGCGCACAGCGCCAGGACGCAGGTCACCCGTTTCGGACTGGCGGAGCCGATCATGCGCAGGCGAAACAGCGTCTCTCCCACCAGGTACACCGCCGGGCCGCCGACCATCATGACGATGCCGAAGTTGCTCAGGGCGTGATGTGGATGGGCGATCAGGAGGTCGTCCCCGACCGCCACCATGATGATCCCGGCCACGATCGGCAGGTGCAGATAGGTATAGGCATCACGCGCCAGACGTCCGGGATCCTCCGCCGCCGCCAGGTGACTGCGCGAGTGCTCAGCGACCTCGCCGAAGTAGAGCCACCACAACGCCCCCGTGCTCAAGAACGCGACCGCCAGCGCGAACACGACGGTCGTGGTGAGGCCCTGACTGCTCGCGGTCGCCCCAGTCACCACGATCGATTCACCGAGCGCGATGATGATGAAGGCCTGGAAGCGTTCGGCGAAGTGGCCGCCGGCAATCGTGTAGTCGCTGGTCAGCGATCGACCCCGCCCAGGCGTCCAATACCCCGCGAGCGGAGCGGCGAGATCGATGGCGAGCGCGGGCCCCCACAGCGCGAAGCGGAGTGAGCCGGGCACCAGCGCTCCGACGATCCACAGCACGCCGGACGCGAGGCTCCAGGCGACGATCCGCTCGAACGTCTCCCGGAGCGCGTGGTCCCGGCTCAGCAGCACCGCTCCGGCGCAATTGCGCCCCACCTGGAGCGCAACATAGGAACCGGCGAACAGGAGCGCACCGGTGCCAAATGCGCTCGGGATCGCCGTCGACATGAGCAGGCTGGCCAGCGCGGCGCCGACGATGACCAGGCGAACCGCCCCGGAGGCAGGGTCAAACCAGTTGACCATCCAGGTGGTGTAAATCCACGCCCACCACACGACCAACAACAGGAACGCCGTGTGCGCTGCCCCGGTAAGGGTCTGGTTGTCGATCAGCAGATGGGACAGCTGGGTGACCGCGAACACGTACACGAGGTCGAAGAACAGCTCGACCGCCGTCGTCGGCTGCTCAGTACCGTCGCGTGGCCTGAGATGTCGTGTGGAGGTGGTGGTCACTGATTCCGATCACCGCCGCGGGGTGTCATGGCGCCGGCGCGGGGCTGGTCGTCGCGGTCGTGGTGGTCTGCGTGGCGGCCGGCGTCGGGGCCTTGGTCGCCGACGTCGTTGACGTCGATGTGCTGGTGCTCGTCGTACTCGTGGGCGCGGTCTTGGTCACCGTGGTGGTCGGAGAGGTCTTGGTGATCGTGGTGGTTGGGGCGGTCGTCGTGACGGTCGAGGTGGAGGTTGACTTCTTGTTCACGGTCGAGGTGGCGCCGAAGAATGTCGTCGGCGCTCCGTTGCCGGTGATCGAGCGTCCGGCGAGGAGGTCGGGCAGCGTGTAGATGGCCACGACGATCGCGAACGCGAGCAGCCCGGTGACAATGGCCAGCCGCCAGCGCGGCCGCCATGTCTCCGCGGCCGATGCGGTCGGTTCCGCCTCCTCGCCGGGCGTGGCCGGGGTTGGTGGGGTCGCCGCCGGTTCCTTGGGGGGTGTGGCCGCGGTTGGTGGGGTCGCCGCCGGTTCCTTGGGGGGTGTGGCCGGGGTTGGTGGGGTCGCCGCCGGTTCCGCGGGGGGCGTGGCCGCGGGCGGTGGCGTCGCCCTCGGTTCCTCGACGGGTGGCGCCACGTCGGTGGTCTCAGCCTTCGGATGAGTTGGCTCCGTTCCGCTGTCGGTGGGCTGGGCCGAGGCGTGGGCGAGGTTCGCTGGGGCCGCGATGATGCGTTTGACGGCGGGCAAGGGTTGGACGGTCGGAACCTTCTTGGCGGTGTCGGCGACCGTTTGCACGGGGCGGCGCAGGAACTCGGACACGAGGGCCACGATCACGGGGGTGGTCGCCGCGCTGACGATCGTTCCTGCACCCCAGATTCGCGAAGCCGCGAACGACGCGGCAGCGGACGCGATGCTCGCGATGATCAGCGTCTGCAGCGAGATGCGCCCGCCCAGCCGGCTGGTTTTTCGGTCTTCTTTGGGTTCCGGGGATGCCACGACATCAGCCTAGCCAGAGCCACAGGTTTGTTAGCTGGTCGGCGCCGCGGCTTTGGGCTACAGAAGGGCGCCGGCCGTCAGGCCTTGGTCGGCGTGGGCGCGGCGTCGGGGGTGTCGTCGAGGCTTGCGGCCTCGTCGGGGACGTCGCCCTCGGCCCGGGGTAGAGCCCGCGCCGTTTCCCCCTCGATGTTGATGTGCGGTAGCCGGGTGTCGAGCCAGCGCGGCAGCCACCATGTGCTGGGGCCGAGAATTTCAAGCACGGCGGGCAGCAGCACGCAGCGCACGACCAGCGCGTCGAGGAACACCGCGACCGCGAGCCCGAAGCCGAACTCCTTCAGCGTGCGCTGGTCACCGAGCGTGAAGGAGAGGAATACGCACACCATGATCGCCGCGGCGGCGGTGATCACGCGGCCGGTGAGGGCGATCCCGTCGGCCACGGCGACGGACGCGTCGCCCTTGCGGATCCACTGCTCGCGGATGCGGGAGATGAGGAACACCTCGTAGTCCATCGACAGTCCGAACACCACCGCGAACATGATCACCGGTACCCAGGCCTCGATCGGGCCCTTCTGCACGCCGAGCACGCTGGCGAACCACCCATTCTGGAAGACGGCGACGGTCACGCCCGAGCGCCGCGCCGATCGTGAGCAGGTTCATGATCGCGGCCTGCACCGGGATCACGAGCGAACGGAAGATGACGAACAGCAGCCCCGCCGAGAGCAGGATCACGATCCCGAAGAACAGCGGCAGCTTGCTGGACAGCACGTGGGAGAAGTCGATCGACCCGGCGGTGAACCCGCCGACCAGGACGGGCACGCCGGTCTTGTGCTCGAGCGCCGGCAGCACGTCGTGACGCAGGTGGTTGACGAGGTTGGTCGTCGCCGACCGCCTGCGGCGCTGAGTTCGGGATACACCTGCAACACGGCGACATCGCCCGACGGTGAGATCCTGCGGCTGCCGTGACGGCGACGACGTCGGGGGTGGCGCTCACGGTCGCGCGTAGCGCGATAGCGCCGCTGTGCTGTTGCCGCTCGGCGTCTTGGCGACCAGCAACAGGGGCCCGTTGAATCCGGCCCCGAAGCCCTTGGCCAGACAGGTCGAAAGCGTGTCGCGAGCTGAGTTGGCCGGATCGTTCCCGGCGTCGCTGCTGTCCAACCGCATCGAGAGCACGGGCACGAGCAGCGCGAGCATCACCGCCAGCGAGACGATCGCCAGCGGCCACGGCCGTGCCTGCACCAGCTCGCTCCACCGCCGCCACGCCGAGTGGTGCAGCGCGTGGGCGGCTGACCCGCCGCCATCCGCGCCCGCGGTGACCGCCGACCCGGCCCCGTTGCCGCCGGCTACCGCCTTCTCGCGTCGGCGGAGTATTCCGTGACGGGCGCCGCGCTGGCGCACGAGCCGGGGCCCGAAGCGCGACAAGCAGCGCGGGCAGCAGGTCAGCGACGCGACGAGCGTCAACAGCACGGCGAGTACGGAGGCGATCGCGAGCCCGTACATGAAGGCGACCCCGGTGGCGAACATGCCGAGCAGGGCGATCACCACGGTCGTGCCGGCGAGCAGGATCGCTCGCCCGGAGGTGTCCATCGCCTCGACCACCGAGCGCTCCACGTCGCCGAACGCGATGTAGCTCTCACGGAAGCGGGTGACGATGAACAGCGAATAGTCGATCCCGACACCGAGGCCGATCATCAGCGCCAGTTCGGGCGAGATGTTCGACATGTTGAACGATGCGTGGCGAGCCCGATCAGCGCCACTCCGGTGATCAGGCCCAGACCGGCTGTGATCAGCGGCATCCCGGCCGCGGCCAGCGAGCCGAAGGTGATCAGCAGGATCACCAGCGCCGCGACCACGCCCACCTCGGTCGCGGGACCGACGCTGAAGCCCTCGGCGTTCTCGATCACCTGGCCGCCCGCCGCCACCTGAAGCCCGGGCACGTGGATCGCGTTGGCCCGGTCGAGCAGCGGCTTGCCAATGTCGTTCGCCAGCTGGTTGGCGGGCTTGTCGTAGTTGATCGTCGCGAACGCGGTCTTGTGATCGGGCGAGACCTGGACGGCGCCGGCCGAGGTGTAGGGACTGACGACCGCCGCGACGTGGGGAGACGTGCTCACCTGCGCCAGCAGCGGCGTGATCGCCGCGCGCACGTCGGGCGAGTCGAACGTTCCCTGCGACGTGTGGAAGACGATCGTGTCGACATCGCCGCTCTGAGCCGGGAACTCCTGCTTGAGCAGATCAACCACCTTCTGGGACTCGGTCCCGGGCAGGCTGAACACGGTCACGTAATTCGGCCCGACGGCATGGGCCACGACCGTCGTCAGGATCGCTACGGCCACCCACGCCACGACGACACGGCGGCGATGAGCGATGCACCAACGGGCAAGCGAAACCACGGCTACTTAGCTTCCCGAGAAGACGCCACGAGCTGTGATCATGAACATGCTTGGTTTCTGAGAGGTAAACCGTGGGCGCCGGAGCAGGTTGTGCAACAACTCACGTCGCAACGAACCGGTGTTCCGCTGTCAGAGAGTACAGACGGTGGGCGCTAGGCCACCTGGCGTAGCGCCCACCTCCCGATTCGCCCGCTCAGCTGGGGTCTGGGACGATGCGGATGTAGGGGCGCGGGGACTCCCAGCCATCCGGGTACTTCTCGCGGGCCTCCTCATCGGAGACCGATCCGGCGATGATGACGTCCTCGCCCGGCTTCCAGTTTGCGGGCGTGGCCACCTTGTGCTTGGCCGTCAGCTGGAGCGAGTCGATCACCCGCAGGACCTCGTCGAAGTTGCGCCCGGTGGTCATCGGGTAGACGAGGATCAGCTTGATCTTCTTGTCGGGCCCGATCACGAACACGTTACGCACGGTCTGGTTGTCCGCCGGCGTGCGTGCCGTCGGATCGCCGGAGACGTCGTCCGGCAGCATCCCGTAGAGCTTGGAGATGACGAAATCGGAGTCAGCGATGATCGGGTAGTTCGGCGCGACGCCCTGGGTCTCCTCGATGTCCTTGGCCCACTCCGGATGGTTCGCGATCGCGTCGACCGAGAGCCCAATGATCTTCACCCCACGCCGCTCGAACTCGGGTTCGATCCGCGCCATGGCGCCCAGTTCGGTCGTGCAGACCGGGGTGAAATTCCGGGGGTGCGAGAACAGCACCGTCCAGGAGTCGCCAATCCAGTCGTAAAAGTGGACTGGGCCTTCGGTCGTCTCGGCCTCGAAGTCCGGGGCCGTCGAGCCAATCGTCAGAGCCATCGTCTTCCCTCCAGGTTCAAAACTTCATAAAATTGATCTGACTTCATGATATTACGCTCGAACGGCCAGTCCCCGCCCAGCCTCGGCGCGGACTGCGCTCAGTGGTGCAAGCGGTCCACGGAGTCTGCGAAGGTCGAGAAGAGGTGGTGTGCGGCGACGGCCGCGCCCTTGTATTCGCGCGAGGTGGCCTCCAGCAGGCCCTGCGTGTCGAGCGCGTGGCTGTACTGGCCGTAGACCCGTTCGGCGATCAGCTCGGGAGTAACCTCGGGGTGGAACTGGATGCCCAGATGGTTCCCGGCTCGGTACGCCTGCGGTCCGCCGTCGTTATGGGCGAGCAGCTGCGCGCCGGGCGGGATGCGGATCGAGTCGTCGTGCCAGGCGAACCAGGGACCCGGCGCGATGGTCTGGTTCCGTCGTCGACACCCGCCTCCACCGCGCGCGGGCCGGCCGGCGGGTGCGACGCCGCCCCCGAGCGCGAGCGCCAATGCCTGTGCTCCGAAGCCTAGGCCGAGGACCGTCGTGCCGGCTTGATCGGCCCGGCGAAGCCACTCGATCCGCCCCGATCCACTCATTGCGTGTCTGGTCGGCAGACTCGTCGGACCCGAGCACGACGGCCAGCGCGATCGAGCGCGGATCCGGGAGCGCTCGGCACGGTCCACCCGCACGGTCCGGCGAGGCAGACTGCGCGCAATGAGCACGTCGAGCAGCAGGCCGGGAGGGGCGTTGTCCTGATGCTGGAGGATGACCACGCCCGCGCCCGAGCCGGCGCGCCGTCTCGGGCCGAGCCAACGGCGACGGACGCGCCCGGTCGTCTGTCCACCACCGCCGGAGGAGGGTGGGAAGGGTGGTAGTGCATCGCGACGGCTCATGTGAACACCTCAGGTTCGTTTGGATGGCTCCCCGCTGCCACGCCAATCACCGAACCCAGCACGTCTCGGCGACCCACGCCAACAGCAATCTCTATAATTTCGATAGAGATTGCTTAGAAGAGCCAATGTGTGTCAAGCGGGCCGCGCACCTGCACGAGAACCCAAACCGAGGCCGGCGGCGGGGAAACGGGAGATCACGCGTGTCCACCATGCGCGATTTCCCCAATCCACGCCAGCTGACATGGTGTGGGAGATAGCGCAGGTGACTGCACAACCCGTGGAGGTCTGAAGGTGGTCGACGATCAGATGAGGCAGCCATTGTTGGTCGACGTGGGATGGTTAGCCGAGCATGTGCGGGATCCGGGGTTGCGCGTGTTCGACGCGACGGTGCATCTGCTGCGTCCGCCTGAAGGAGGGCCGTATGAGGTGGTCAGCGGCCGCGAGACCTATGAGCGGGCCCACATCCCCGGGGCCGCGTTCGCCGACCTGGCGCAGGACCTGGCCGACCCGGAGTCGCCGTTTCACTTCACCGTGCCCAGCGCCGAGCGCTTCGCGGCCGCGGCGGGGCGGCTGGGGATCGGCGCCGGGGTACACGTCATCGCGTATGCGCAGGACACCCCGATGTGGGCGACGCGCATGTGGTGGCTGCTGCGCTTCTTCGGTTTCGATCACGTCAGCGTTCTCGACGGTGGGCTGCCGGCGTGGCAGGCAGCCGGCTACGCACTCTCCGACGAGCCGGCCAGCTATGCGCCGGCTCGGTTCCAGGCGCGGCCGCGGCCGGAGCTGTTGGCGACGCGGCGGGATGTGGAGGCGGTGGTGGGGGGCGCGGCTCGCTCATGCCTGGTCAACGCGCTGCTGCCGCCGATCTTCCGCGGCGAGGGGATCACGTCGTACAGCCGTCCGGGGCGCATCCCCGGCAGCGTCAACGCGCCGTGGACCACGATGATCGACCTGGAGACCAATCGTTTTCGCTCGACCCGTGACCTCGTGCGCGAGCTTGACGCGGTGGGTGCCCGCGGTCCGGACCCGGTGATCGCCTACTGCGGCGGTGGGATCTCGGCCACGATCGATCTGTTTGCGCTGTCCCTGGTGGGGCGCGACGACGCCCGACTGTATGACGGCTCGCTCACCGAGTGGTCCTACGATCCGAGTCTGCCGCTCGACGTGGGCTGACGGGCTGCCGGCGCCCGGGGTCGTCTACTTGGTCGCGAGGTGCTTGGGTCGCCCGCGCGGGTTGGCGGCTGCGGGGAGCATCTGCCGGGCGGCATGCGTGTAGATGAGAGTTGTGTTGCGCCCGCTGCGCTTTGACCAGTAGAGCGCCTGGTCGGCCCGGTCGACCAGCTCTTCGCCGGTTTGGGCCTGCTGGTTGGAGCACACGCCGACCGAGATCGTCAGGGTGCCGGCCGTGTCGAACGCGGTCTCGGCAATGGCGCACCGCACGCGCTCGGCCGCGGCGAAGGCGCCGTCGTCGGTGGCCTCCGGCATCAGCCAGGCGAACTCCTCACCACCGATGCGCGCCATCAGCTCGCCGCTGCGCACCGCTGCCGCCAGCCGCCGCGCGACCTCCTCCAGCACCCGGTCACCGGTTGGGTGGCCATGGGTGTCGTTGACCTGTTTGAAATAGTCGAGATCGAGCACCGCGACACTGAGCGCCCGGCCATGTCGAGCCGACCGCTCGACTTCGGAACTCAGGCGCTCGTGGAAGGTGCGGTAGTTCGCCAGCCCGGTGATCGGGTCGGTGGTGGCCTGGCGGGAGAGCGTCTCGAGCGCCTCGGCGCCGGAGATGGCCAGCGAGACGAGCCCGGCAAAGCTCGTGAGTCGCTGCTGGGCGTCCGCGGGGATGGAGGTGTCGGCCGCAAAGGCCAGGCCGACCGCTCCCCACAGCCGGCCCTCGGCGGTAATCGGCGCGGAAACGGCGCTGCGCAACGCGAAGGCCTCGAGGATCGGCTCGGAGGCGCGATTCTCGTACTGGGCAATCTCGACCGCCGCGCCGGTCCGGTACACCTGTGCCGTCGCGCTGGTTCCGGCGAGATCGACCGTCTGCCCGGCGACCTCGGCACCGTCGGCGCTCCATCCGCCGACCATCACGCCGACCCCCGCGGACGGATCGAAGCGGACGACGCCGTTGACCGTGGCGTCAAACAGCTGGGCCAGTTGCTGGGCGACGGCCTGAAACACGGCGTGGGGCGTGGCGCCGGTGGCGACCAGCGTGGCGATCTCGCGCAGCGCGTGCTGCTCGGCGAGCAGATTGGTCGCCTCATCACGCTGGCGCTCGACGGTCAGCTGCAGTCGCTTGCGCTCCTCGATCGGCCGGATCGCGGCCTGCCGCTCGGTCACCACCCCACTCGCGTCACGGATCGCGCGGACCGTCGCCTCACACCAGACCCAACTTTCGTCGTGGTGGCGCAACCGAAACTCGAGCTGGACCGTCTCGTGCGTCGCGTCCACGCGGGCCCGGCGTTGCTCGTGCCCTTCGCGGTCCTCGGGATGCAGGAGATCAAACATTCTCAGCCCGACCAGCTCACCCGGGGCGTAGCCGAGCACGGCCGCTGACGAGAGCGAGGCGTAGGTGATCGTGCTGTCCGGCGCGAGCACGGCGACGAGGTCGGTCGAGTTCTCAGCCAGCAGCCGCTGGCGCTCCTGGCTTGAGCGCAGATGCTCGACGAGCTCGAGCACGGCGACTCCAACGACTGCGGCGATCACCAGCAGAACGACGGTGGAGCGCCACGTGTTCGAGGGGTAGTGGGCGCCCCCGACCACGATGATCGGCGCGAACAGCACGACCGCCGCGCCGGTGATCGCCCACACCAGCTCTGCTCGGCGGTGGCGCAGCGATGCCCAGATCACCGGTAGCAACACGAGTGCTCCATAACCCGCCGTCTCCCCAACGCCATCGCGCAACAGCGCCACCGACACGAGGAAGATGCTCGCCCCGATGACGCCAACCCAACGATGCCGATCCCAGCGATCCACGGAGTAGAGCAGCGCGCCGATCACAATCTGCAATGTGAACGCCGCGGCAACGATCCCGACCCGCCGATTCGGCGCCGTGAGCAGCAACACCCAGGTCACCGCGAAAATTGCGGCGTAGAGAACCAGCGGACGGGCAGGGCGAGAAGTGAGAAAGCGCATGTGCATCACCGGAACGCCCGGCAGCAGAAAGCGCACGGGCCCCCCTCTGGTTATCGGTATCCGTCGGCGCGATCTTGAACATCGGTGCGTTTCCCGAAGGTTTTTGCCCGAGGAGGGTTGAGCTTTGCCGCCCTGATGCCGATATCGGGGGCGATGACTCGTCGTGCGGGCGCCCCAGACCCCACCCCCCTCGCCGGAGCCCGAGACCGTTTCTACGCCGGCGCCGCTTCCGGCTCGACCGCGCTCATCGTCGAGGACGACTACCGGAGCGTATTCGCGCTGACGGCGCTACTGGAGAGGGGGAAAATGATCGTCGTGGCCGCGCCGAGCGGCGCGGCGGCCCTCACCATCCTGCAACGCAGAGTCGACATCGACATCGTCCTCATGGACATCAAGATGCCGGACATGAACGGTTACGAAACGATGACCGCGATTCGCAAGCGTCCGCAATCGGCCGAGGTTCCGATCATCGCCATCACCGGCAAGGTCGGCGGTGAGCGCGAGCGGTGCATCGCCGCCGGCGCGTCGGATTACATCCCCAAACCGATCGATACCTCAGCCTTGCTGACGGCGATCAGTCACTGGCTGGTGGCTGCCACCAATCACTTGCCGCAGTTGTAACCGTCCCTACCGCTCATCGGAGGGACGTGTTTGCCGGCCTCCCCTGCAGGGAAGCTCGATCCTACGATTGATGTGACCCAGGACTTGCCCACGGTCCGTCTCGAGTTGATCAGCCGGCCCGAATCTGCAGCGCTCGTGCGCGCTGCGTTGGCCGGAGTAGGCGAACTGCTCGGGTTTGACCCTGAACTGCTGGACGACCTCAAGACGGCGGTCAGCGAGGCGTGCAACAACGTAGTGCTCCACGCGTACCCCGCTGAGCCCGGCCCCCTGGTCGTCGGACTGGCGATCGACGCCGACGCGATCGAGGTTGTGGTCCGGGACCGGGGCCGCGGATTCGGGCCGGTCATCACCGCGGAGGATCGGATGGGCGTCGGGCTGTCGGTGATCAACGCGCTGGCCGATCGGGCGCAGTTCACCAGTACCCATGAGGGAGGCGCCGAGGTGCGGATGGAGTTCGCCGCGCGCCGGATCGGCAGGCGGCTGCCGGATCGCGCTGCCGAGCCTCGATCTGCGCCACACGCTGCAGTGCCTCGATCTGCGCCACACGCTGCAGTGCCTCGATCTGCGCCACACCTGGTCGTGCCTGTGGCCGGCGATGTGGTTGTGACCGTCTCGTCGGTCGGCTTGCTCGCCGGCGTGCTGGGACGCCTGGCCAGGGCCGCGGCCGGCACCGTTCGCTTCTCGATGGACCGCTTCTCCGACCTGTATCTCGTGGCCGATGCCATCACCGCTCACGCGCGCGCCGCCGCCGCCCGAGCGTGGATCAGTTTTGCCATCACGGCCGATGACAAGCGGGTGGAGCTGACAGCCGGGCCGTTCCGGGCGGGCAGCGGTGCGGCGTTGCAGGCCGATATCGGGTCTGGCCGGCCGCGGTCGCTGCTGGGCATGCTCGCCGACGAACTCGCCGTCGAGCCGACCGGTGCCGTCGAACTGCTGCGCGTGGTCGTCGCGGACCGTAGCCGGGATCCGATGACCCAGACCACTTAGCCGCGGCCGCTGGCCGCCGACCCCGGCTTCAAGCTGTCGCCTTGACCCGGAGCTGGATGGTGAGCGGCTCGGTGTAGAACGCGGTGATGGCCGCGGTCTCGACCTCGCCCGGCTCGAGGCCGTTGTCGTTGGTGTTGATCGTGAACGTCTCGGAGCTCTTGCCCTGGGCGATCGTCAGCGTACCCTGGCTGACCCCGTGCCCGAGGGGAATCGGGAGCGTGGCGTTGCTGTCATCGGAGAACAGCTTGATCACGGTCTGCACAGGTGCCGGCGCCTTGAGGGTGACCGTCCCGGTGACCGGCTGATTCTTCGTTCCGTCGGCCGGATTCGGCGCCACGTTGAGCGAGGCGATCCCGACCGGAACCACATCCGAGGCGTCAATCGTGTAATTGGTCGTCCCGGGGCCGGTGATGAAGGTGCGTCTGCCGGGAGCGAAGCGGCGGTCACAGGTGCTGAACTGCCAGATCTCGCAGACCGTGTCGGCGAGGGTCACCGATGTGTCGACCCTGAAGGTGAGCTTCCCCTGGCCGGCGGTCAGCAGCTGCTTGGTGCGCCAACGGCCCGACGCCGCGACGCCCAGGTTGCCGAGGCTCAGCTCGTTGGGCCGGAATGGAGCGCCGTCCTGAAGGGCGCCCCAGTTGAAGCAGCCGGTGTCGGTGTAGGTCGCGCGTCGAATGTCGCAGTTGCGCCGGGCGCTGAACTCCCACTCCAGGTCGTTGCCGGCGGTTGCATTCGCCTCGCCCCAGTCCGGAACCGTGTGCTGCTGCTCGTTGCTGACGGTGTAGCTGCTGGAGATTCCCGGTCCATCCTTGGGGCACGGGCGACGCCCGCACCCCAACCACCAGGCGGCCCACAACGCTCAACGTCTGATTGAAAGAGGGGCGCCCCAGCATGTTCCGTGGGTCGGGATGAGGGGCTCGTGGCCGGCCCGACACCGCTGTGTTCCTCAGGGTTCCGGCTCAGGCCGCCCACGCCGCTCGCCAGGTTATGACCGCCCCGCCGGCCTCTCCGACCCGATCACGAATAAGGCTCACATACATCACATGACCATCGAGCAACCAAACCGGCACATACGCGTGTTTGCTGACGCCTGAGGACAAGGTGGGAAACGTCCCAAACGAGGTCTCGTTTTCGGCGCTCGGGTCGTTCCCCAGCCCCCAGCTGGGAAGTAGCCCAATCGATTTTTTTCAGTCCTCGATTGGGTTGTTTTACAGGCGAATCTGTCAGACATCTGACCTTCAGGGCGCCCATTCTGCGTTGGGATCCTCCCGCGCGCACGGACCACCGCCCCCGCCCGCCAGCCGAGCATGGGCCGACGGGCGAAGTGGGCCAAATCTCGCACACTCCCCCGGTTTCTGGGGGTGTGTGAGTCAGAGCCCGCTGGGCGGCACATATATCGTGATCACCTCTCCGATTCACACGGATGGTGAACTTTTTTTGTTCGCGCTGCGCCCGCGCCACGTCCACATTTGCGCACCCGCACCCGACCGGGAAACCATCGGCCGCTCGCAGCCGACCACCGTCTCTTCGGGTTACGGGCGTCGAGCTTCGATGTACACGCTCCCGCCCGCGCCGGCGGCGATCTCGCCCGCGGACAGCATGGCCGCGACGGGCATCAGCGCAACCCCGGCGGCTAACGTCGTGGCCCGGCGCGAGCCGCTCATGGGGCTGGCGCGCGCATCAGCTTGGCGAATCGCGTCGTACAGGCTGGGCTGGTTTGGCAGCATCGAAACGAGCCCATCGAGCCAGCCGAACATGACCTGACCCCCGCGCCAGTAGCTGATGCGCTCGATGGTCAGGCCGCTGTCACGGATCCCGTCCACCAACGCCCGGGCCGGCAGGTGTACGAGGTGGCGCGGCAGGTCGAGCGCCAGCCAGCGGTCCCCCAGCCACCGGGCCTGCCAACTCGCGAGGTTCGGGATCGCGATCACCAGCAGCCCCGACGGAGCCAGCAGCTCGCAGGCACGCCGCAGGGCCGCCCGCGGCTCGCGCAGATGCTCGAGCGAATGCCAGAAGACGACCGCTGCCCAGCCTCCCAACTGCTGGTCGAAATCGACGATCTGCACCTCGCGGACGTCCAACCGGGCGTGCACGGCCTGGCTGCCCTGCTCGAGGCCGACCGCGACTCGACCCGTCGATTCCAGCGCCTGCAGGAGTGCGCCCTCGCCGGAACCCACATCCAGGATCGGACCCGGGGGCGCCTGACGATCCAGCCGGCCGGCGAGCAGCGCCCGGGTGTGGCGCAGCACCCGGTCACCCGGCGCCGGAGAACCGGCCCGATGGGGGGCGGTAGAAGCCGGCATACGCCGACCGCAGCTCTGCATCGTCCGGTGCCGGGTAGGTGGTGGCGGTCCCGCAGGCATCGCACAGCACCAGCCGAGCCCCCGAGGGCCGGGCCACAGCGCCGCACCACGCGCAGCGAGGGTTGACCTCCCGCGGGTTGACATCCTGCGGACTCACGACGCGTGGGGAGCGGCGGCGGCCGGCGCGCGCGAGACCCGCTGCAGGGATGAGACCTCGAGATACGGGAACGACCGCCGACCGTCGGAATGGAGGCGGTACTGGCCGGCGGTGCGGAGCACTCCGATCCCGTAGCGGATGCTGCGGGCCAGGCCGATCGAGGAGGCCTCGGCGTGGTACCGGGTCGGGCAGGAGAGCTCGCCGACCCGCGCGCCGGCCGCGAGGGCCTGGGCGATGATCTGGTTGTCGAACACGAAGTCGTCGGAGTTGCGATCGAGGGGGATGGCCGCGAGCAACTCGCGGCTGTAGGCACGAAGCCCGGTGTGGTACTCGGACAGCTTCTGGCGCATCAGCACGTTCTCCACCGCGGTGAGCGACCGGTTCGCGATGTACTTGTACTTCGGCATTCCCCGCGCGACCGCGTTCTGGGCGAGGATCCGCGAGCCGAGCACCATGTCGTACTCGCCGTAGGCGATCATCGCCGCCATCGCTGGGACCAGGAGTGGGGAGTACTGGTAGTCAGGATGCACCATGACCACGATGTCGGCACCGAGATCGAGCGCGGCCCGGTAACACGTCTTCTGGTTGCCGCCATAGCCTCGGTTGGTGAAGTGGCGGACGGTTGTCACTCCCAACGCCTCGGCGGCTTGGATGGTGTTGTCGGTGCTGCCATCGTCGACGAGGATGAGTTCGTCGACGATCGTGCGGTCGAGCTCATCAACGGTCCGCTTGAGGGTCGACTCCGCGTTGTACGCCGGGAGGACGACGGTGACCTGCTGGCCGTGGAGCACGGCTCGATAATAGTCCGCCGAGATCGACGAGCAAGCGGCGCAACGTCAGCACCAGACGGCGTTTTCCCTGCAGAACCGCTAGTTTTACACGTCCGCTGATGTGATCGACGCTGCCACTGCGGCCCGGCTCTGCCCGTGCCGGCGGCCGGTTGCACTACCTTACTGTCGCGCCGTGACCACCACGCTCGAGGACACGCATTCGTTTCTCCGGTCGCGGTCTGCAGCCGCGTCGAGCTGGGTCGCTACGGCGCTCGAAACGCTCGCCGTCCTGGCCTCGCCGGGCGTCCTGTACGTGGTCCTGCGGCTCAGAGGCATGGCACCGGCTCAGCTGCCGGATCCATCCATGCACACCACGTTCATCATCGACCCCCACGACATCTTCGTGCGCTATCAGGCGCTGTTCACGCCGTCGTCGCGGCTGCGGGAAGCGGCGCGGGTGGGGTTCCTGGTCCCGGCACGGCTGTCCTACCTGCTGTTCGGGGCGGCGCCGGGCTTCTTCGTGTTCCGGTACGTGCTCGCCCTCGTAGCGATCGTTCCTCTGTACCTGCTGCTGAAGAAGCTCTACGGCCGGTGGGCGGGCTTCGTCGGCATCGCCGTCGTGATGAGCAGCCCGGTCGTCATCACCGCCTGGGGGACCGATTACCCGGACTCGGCGGCGGTCTCCTACCTGACCGGCGGACTCGCGGCGCTCGGGCTGTGCTGGGGAGGGCAGCGGTGGCGGCCGGGCTGGTTGGTGCTCGCCGCCGCCCTGCTCACGCTGGCGGTCTGGTCGCACGGCGCCTCGGTCCCCCTCCTCATCGTCCTGGTCGTCGTCTACGTCGCGCTGCGACTGGTGCGCGAGCGCGCTCGGCTCGCCCGCGACATCGCGCTGCTCGTGGGGTCCGCGATCGTGGTCACCGGGCTGTTGGCGATCCTCTCGCAGCTCCTGCTCGGCCAGTTCAACTTCATCACGCCCACGGTGAGGTCCGCGAGGTCATTGTCAACGCCGGCCATGCTCCGGGCCGACCATTCGTCAAGCTGGGCTTGGGCGCCCTTTGACCCCTATCTGCTCGTGCCGCCGGCGATCGTCATTTCCTATTTCGTCGTGGTGGCTCGCCGGAGATGGCAGGACATCGGGACGGCCCAGTTGTTCGTCGGGCTCACCGGAGCCCTGCAACTGGCGGTGTTGGTGTACCTGCAATTCCTGGGCAGCTTCCAAGCGCTGGAGATGCACTATTTCTCGTCACTGCTGTGGTCCTCGGTCAACATCATGCTGGCGATCATCGTGGCCGAAGTGACACAACCCTTCCTGAGACGTGGCATTGCGGTGGGGTGGGACGATGGCACGGTCAAGCCGTGGGCCGCCGTGACAGTCCGGTTCGCCCGGTGGAGCGCGGGTGCCGTGCCGGCGCTGCTCGTGCTCGGGGTCGCGCTCGCGTACGAGGCGGCCGTGCGGGCCGGTGTCCCGGTGCCGGCGATGACCTGGCTGCCGTGGGGAGCACTGCTGGCCGTGATCGTGATTGCCGGCGCGATCATCGGTCGGCAGACGATCGACTGGAGTCGCACAGCCGACGATCTGCGGCGGGCGGAGTGGCTCGGGCCCGGTCGTCTCTTCTCGGCCCTCGCCGTGGTGATCATCACCGCCAGTGCCCTCGTCCTGACGGTGGCCCCGCCCACGAAACACGCCGCGCCGGCCAACACGGTCTTTGACCCGGCGCCCGCCTACGCCAAGGCGCTGGGAGGCAACGACACCGCCTTCGTCGCTCAGTACAAGGTCATCTCGGAGTTGCCCGGGTTCGCCGGCCCCGCGAAACATCGCGGCGAGGTCCTGTTGACCTGGGAGCCCCAGGGCCAGTTCGGCGCGGTGCTAGGACCGTTGGGCATCTTCCACAATGCGTTCACCTGGGTGTCCCAGTCCTTCCCCGTACTCGATCGGATCGGCGTGCGCCAGATCGAACGACGGCGGGCCGCCCAGGTGCTCCTGATGAGCCTGACCGGTCGCCACTTCGGCGCGGCCGTGCGCGCGCTGGCTCGCTTCCGTCCCCTGGTGGTCCGCCGCGGAATCCTCCACCATGGGTCCTATCGCCTGCACGTCTGGCTGATCGACCTGAGGCGTCACCCGCGCCTCCCGGCTCGGCATGTGAGGCGCCCTGGGTCAGCGTCGCCGCGCCAGGTCCAACGCCAGCGCCAGCGTCAGCGTGCGCGCCAACGCCTGCGGGCCCGCCACCGATAGCGTCACTGACACTCGTGGCAAGCAGACACGCCGCCGAGGCTGGACGGCCGCGGAGGCTGGGCGACCGCGGAGGGTGGCGGGTCCCGGCGCACACGGCCTGAAGGTCATAGTTCTGACTCTTTCGGCTGTATAACGGCCCACTCGACGGCTCAAAAAGGCGATTGGGTTGTTCCACAGCTGGGGGCTGGGAACAGCCCAGCCGCCGAAAACGAGGCGCCCGTTGGGACGTTTCCCAGCTTGACTTCACGGTCATGTGACGTTTCCGTGCACCGTCACCCCCTCCAGGTGTGCGGGAGCCCGGCGTATTGCGCTCGGCGAGTGACGCCGACGCGATCGTCAGCCCCGTCCAGCAGTCGCCGGAACATTGAGAGCACAATGGCGCCGGGCCCTTTTCCCGCCCGGAGTCGGGCGCTCCCAGCGCCCGACATCCTGGCCCCCAGCGCGGCGGGCGGCGGCCGTCACGTAGCCCGCACCACCACGCACGACACCGCACCGCGTCGTGAACAGCGCCAGCCGCCCGACGCTACTTGACAGCCGCCGACCGACCGCGCTAACCCGCGCCGAAACCCTCACCCCGACCCACGGAAACAGCATATGCCAAAAAAAATATGTATAAATAAAAATAGGTTCGCTGCGAACATGACGCGTCGAGTCACCTGTACAACTACCGAGCCGACGGGTCTCGGAGCGTTTGGATTGTTCGCCAGCTGGGGGCTGGGGCCCGACCCAGTCGATTTCTCCCGCCACTCGGATGGGACGTTTCCCGGGTCCGCGTGTGCCGGAAGTGTGCCGTTTCCGGGCGGGCTTATGCTTCGGTGGGCGTGGGCAGGGGCTCTGTCGTGTGGGTGGGGTGGGGTGGGGTGAGGTGACGTTGGTGGCGGGCGGCGGTGCCCTCGATGTTGATGTGGGGGAGGCGGGCGTCCAGCCAGCGGGGTAGCCACCATGTGCGGGGGCCGAGCAGCTGGAGGGTGGCGGGGAGGAGCACGCAGCGGACGATCAGCGCGTCGAGGAAGATGGCGACGGCGAGCCCGAAGCCGAATTCCTTGATCGTCCGTTGGTCCCCGAGCATGAAGGAGAGGAAAACGCAGATCATGATCGCGGCGGCGGCGCTGATGACCCGTCCGGTGTGGCTGATGCCTTCGGCGACCGCGCTGCTGGCGTCGCGCCGGCGCACCCATTCCTCGCGGATGCGCGAGATGAGGAACACCTCGTAGTCCATCGAGAGCCCGAATACGACGGCGAACATGAGCACGGGGATCCACGGTTCGATGGGGCCCTTCTGAACTCCGATGAGGCCGCCGAGCCAGCCGGTTTGGAAGACCGCGACCGTGACGCCGAGTGCTCCACCGATGCTGAGCAGGTTCATCGCCGCGGCTTGGAGGGGGATCACGATGCTGCGGAAGATGACGAACAGCAGCAGCGCGGAGAGCCCAACCACGATCGCGATGAACAGCGGTAGTTTGCCCGCCAGCACGTGGGAGAAGTCGATTGAGCCGGCCGTGAATCCACCGACCAGGATGGGGACGCCGGTGCGCTGGGCAATCGGCGGGAGGACGTGGTGGCGGAGTTGGTTGACCAGATGGGTGGTGGCGTCGGCCTGTGGCGCCGACGCGGGGTACACCTCGATCACCGCGACCCGGCCGGACGGCCCGACTCGGGGGCTGGTGACGGCTGCCACGTCCGGGGTGGCCTTGGCGGCTGAGGCGATGGCCGTGAGGGCCAGCGCGTGCCCGCGGTTTGGCAGTTCGGCCACGAGTAGCAGCGGGCCATTGAAGCCGGCCCCGAAGCCGCGAGCCAGGAGATCGAACGCGTGACGGCTGGGCAGGTTGGCGGGGTCGTTGCCGGCGTCACTGGTGTCCAGCCGGAGCGCGAACACGGGCGCCAGCAGCGCGATCATCACCGCCAGTGACGCGATCGCGAGTGGCCATGGCCGCCTCTGGACCGTTTCGCTCCAGCGCCGCCACGCCGACGGACGCCCGCTCGCGACCGGGTGAGCGCCACCGTTCACCGGAGCGCCGTTGACCGGGGCGCCGTTGACCGGGGCGCCGTTGACCGGGGCGCCGTTGACCGGGGCGCTGTTGACCGCGGCGCCGTTGACCGGGGCGCTGTTGACCGGGGCATCGTTGACCGGGGCGCCGTTGACCGGGGCGCCGTTGACCGGGGCGCCGTTGACCGGGGCGCCGTTGACCGGGGCGCTGTTGACCGGGGCATCGTTGACCGGGGCGCCGTTGACCGGGGCACCGCTGACCGAGGCGGTGCTGACCGAGGCGCCGCTGAGCGCGGCGGTGCTGACCGCGGCGGTGCTGACCGGGGCGGCGTCCGCCGAGGCAACAGCGACCGGCGAGCCGTTGGTGGCCCCGAAGGGCCTCCCGTTTGTGGCGGTCCCGCTGCGGCTGGGACTGCGACGCCGATGCAAGCGGAAGCCCCGGCGTTCGCGGGGGCGCACGATCCGCTCCCCGAAGCGCGAGAGGAGCGCGGGGAGGAGGGTCAGCGACGCGACCAGGGTCAACAGCACGGCGAGTACGGAGGCGATCGCGAGCCCGTACATGAAGCTGACGCCGGTGGCGAACATGCCCAGCAGTGCGATCACCACGGTCGTGCCGGCGAGCAGGATCGCGCGTCCGGAGGTGTCCATCGCGGCGATCACCGACTGCTGCACATCGCCCAACTGGAGGTAGCTCTCCCGGAAGCGGGTGACGATGAACAGCGCGTAGTCGATCCCGACCCCCAGGCCGATCATCAGGGCCAGCTCGGGGGACACGTTGGCCATGTCGGTGACGTGAGTGGCCAGGCCGATCAGCGCGACCCCAGTGATCAACCCCAGTCCGGCGGTGATCAACGGCATCCCGGCCGCGCTCAACGACCCGAACGTGATCAGCAGGATGACCAGCGCCGCGATCACGCCCACCAGCGTGGCGGGACCGACGTTGAACCCCTCGGCCTGCTCGATCACCTGGCCGCCTGCCGCGACCTGCAAGCCCGGCACCCGCACCGCCTTGATGAGCGCCAGCACCGGCTTGCCGGTGTCATTGGGCAGCAGGTTCGCGCGCTTGTCGTAATTGACGGTCGCGAACGCGGTCATCCGATCGGGTGACACCTGGGCCGCCCCGCGCGGGCTGTACGGGCTGATCACCCCCGCGACGTGGGCAAAGCCACCCACCTGGGCGAGCAGTGGCGTGATCGCGGCGCGGACGGCGGGACTGTCGACCGTCCCGCGCGAGACGTGAAAGACGATCGCGTCAGCGTCGCCGCTCTGGGCCGAGAACTCCCGGCTCAGCAGATCGCTCGCCCGTTGGGACTCGGTCCCGGGCAGGCTGAAGTTGCTCGCGTAGTCCCGCCCGGCGGCCCCGGCCAGGACAGAGAGGACAATCGCCACGGCGACCCACGCCACCACCACGCGACGACGGTGGGCGATACACCAACCGGCTAAACGCAACATGGCTATCCCTTCCCGGGTCGGATGTGGGCAACGCGCGGGAGCGCGTCGACGGGATAAGTGGCGGCTAATTGAGAAGCACCAATCAGACCGGGAAACATCGGTCGGGTGTCTCTCGCTCGACGCTCGTCATCGGCGACCCCGCCTGACCGGCCGGAGGTCGAGCGCTCGGCGCTCAGGCGACGTAGCTGGGCGTTCTCCTGCCCAAGTGCGCGCGCCGCGCGTTGCAGGTTGTGCAACGTGGTGGTCAGGGCGTCGATGGTTGCCCGGTCGGCGCGGCGGCGCCGGCGCAGCAGTTGGAGTTCCTGTTCAGTGCTCACGTGGTGTCTCACTCGTCCGCATTACCAATGTCCGTCGATCTCTAAGACGAGATAGGCGACCGGTTTGTGACACCGGCACGATGGTCGCTGGGCGGAGGCATTGGACCTCTGCCAGAGCCCAGGGCGGGCTACGATTCAGGACCATTGGATCTGATGATCGAGTTCGTGTCCGGTGCGCCCCTGCGCCGGCAGCTGGAGCGCCAGCTGCGCGACGCGGTCCGCTCGGGTCGCCTTCGGGTGGGTGCGCCACTGCCGCCGAGCCGCGTGCTGGCGCAGGAGCTCGGTGTCTCACGCGGAGTGGTCGTCGAGGCCTACTCGCAGCTCACGGCGGAGGGCTACCTGGCTGCCCGGCCCGGCGCGGGCACCGTCGTCGCCTACAGCGAAACACCGAGCGGACAGATCCGCAGCCCAGAGGCTAGTGCGCCCCCGAAGATCGTCTACGACCTGCGTCCCGGACAGCCGGATTTCGCGTTGTTTCCCCGCCAGCGGATGCTGGCCGCGCTGTCACGGGCGATGCGCCAGATGCCCGACCACGGCCTGAGCTACGGGGACCCGCGCGGCATCGCCGAGCTGCGCGAGGCGGTGAGCGACTACGTCGCGCGCGTCCGCGCCGCGGTCGCTGACCCGGACCGCGTGGTGGTTTCCTCGGGATTGGCGCACGGCCTCACCAATGTGTGGCTGGCCCTTCGCGATCGCGGGGCCAGGCGGGTCGGCGTGGAGGACCCGGGCTGGCGCTGGCAGACACGCACGGCTGAGCACGCCGGGCTCACCCCGGTGCCGGTCCGCGTGGACGAGTGCGGATTGGTGGTGGAGGAACTCGAGCGGCTCGACGTCGACGCCGTGACGGTCACCCCGGCTCACCAGTTTCCCACCGGGGTTGTCATGAGCCCGGAGCGACGGGCGGCGCTGATCGACTGGGCGCGACGCCGGGATGCGCTGATCATCGAGGACGACTACGACGCCGAGTATCGGTATGACCGTGAGCCGGTGGCCGCCCTGCAGGGGATGGCGCCGGATCATGTCGTGTTCTGCGCCACCGCGAGTAAGACGCTCGCTCCGGCCATGCGGCTCGCCTGGATGGTCTTGCCACAGCGCTTGGTCAGTGACGTCGCGCGGCAATATGTTGTGACCTGGGCCAGCCCGTCATCGATCCACCAGGTTGCGATGGCGCACTTTCTCGCCTCGGGCGAACTTGACCGCCATCTCCGGCGCACGCGGCGCCTCTACCGCCTCAGGCGTGATGCGCTGGTCGACGCGCTCGCGGAGCGGCTGCCGCGGATTCGCATCGGCGGTGCCGCGGCCGGGCTGCATCTTGTCGCTTGGCTCCCCGACGGATCCGATGAGGCGGCGATCGCCGGCGCCGCACGCGGTCGTGGCGTGGCGGTTCACGCCCTGCATCGCCACTGCACGTGTGTGGCCGAGGCCCCACCGGCGTTGATCCTCGGCTACGCGCAGGTCAACGAGATCGCCCTGCGCCGGGCGGTCGGGGAACTCGGCGCCGTGATCGGTTAGCGCCGTGCCCTCGCGTCGGCCGGGTGGCGGCTGGCCACGACATCGCCGGCGAGCAGTCGAATCGCCGCGACGGTGTTGCCGCGCTCGCAGGCGTTGGAAAAGCTGCGGGCGAGCCGCGTGGTGGTCGGGCTGGCTGCGTCAAGCCGCACGTCCTGGTGCTCGAGGCGGTGCCGGGCGCGCCGCACCAACTGGCGGCAGTTCGCTTCCGTCTTGCCGACGAGCTCAGCGATCTCGGCGTAGGGATAGTCGAACGCCTCGCGGAGCAGGAAGACCGCTCGTTCCAGTGGCGTCAGCAGCTGGGTGAGCACGGGGAGCGCCTGCTCGAGCGCATCCACGAGCTCCGCACGCTCCACCGGCCCGGACTCCGAGCCCGCGTGTGGTGGATCGGGGAGCGTCGATCCCGCGCTGTACTCGTGCTTGACCCGCGCTGAGCGCAGCTGGTCAATCGCCACTCGCGCGGTCACCGCGAGCGCGAATGGCTCGGGATCATGGATCTGAGAGCCGGCCAGCTCGGCCTCGTGGATGCGCAGCAGTGCCTCCTGAACGACGTCCTCGGCGTCCTCGGGGCTACCGAGCACGCGGTACGCGCGGGCGACCAGGCGCCGCCGCAGCTCGCGCTGGCGAAAGCCCGCGTTGCGTTGAACGCTGCGTGGGCCGCAGCGGGGCCGGTCATGACGGAGCGGTGTCATGCCGGTCAACCTACGAGGAGATTGGTCCTCCTACAAGATCCAATCCAGACGCACGACGTAGGACCAATGGCTCTTGTCCACCGGTCAGTGCGGGCCGTAGGCGGAGAGGAACACGCGCACGCCCGAGTCGACGTAGCGGTCGAGATCGGCCGGGGCAGGCGGCTCGTCGGCGCCGCAGAGCATCGCCTGATTCAAGGGGATCGACATGATCAGCCAGTTGAAGTGAGCGGCAGCCAGGAGCGGGTCCTCCAGTTGCAGCACGCCGCGCTCGGCGAGGCGCGCGAAGGCGGCACCGAGCCCCGCGACGGTGCGTCCGGGACCCCGCTCGTAGAAGGTGCGTCCCAGTTCGGGAAAGCGGCTCGCCTCGCCGATGACCAGCCGGCGGAGCTGCAGCAGCCGCGGCTGCATCACCCTGTCGAGGATCCGGCGGGCCACGTCACGGAGATCCGCCTCGACGTCGCCGCTGTCCCGGAGGTTGAGCACCTCGTTGTAGGTCGGGTCGCTGGCCTCGTCAACCGTGGTGATGACGATCTCGTGGAACAGTCGTTCCTTGTCGGCAAAATGCTTGTAGACGGTCTGCTTGGAGACGGCGGCGAGCGCGGCGATCTCGTCCATGCTCGCGCCCAGGTACCCATTGCGCAGGAACACCGTCGTGGCCGCCTGGATGATGGCCCGACGCTTGCGAGTCGATCGGTGCTCCTCGCCGATGTCACCGATGGGATGGGGGAGTCCGGGGCTGCTCATCGGGCGTTCGGGCCGCATGGTACTAGACGGTCCAGTTCCGCCCTGTAGTACTGTACCGTCTAGTTCTCAGATATCGACGGAACGGGAGACGGCACATGAGCAGAGTCGTTGTGAACACCAGCCTGACGCTCGACGGCGTGATGCAAGCTCCCGGCCGCCCCGACGAGGACCCCCGCGGCGGCTTCGGGCAGGGCGGCTGGGCCCTGCCCTATAGCGATGAGGTCATGGGCCGGGTGATGGGGCAGGGGATGGCCCAGGGCCGGCCGCTGCTGTTCGGGCGCAGAACCTACGAGGACTTCGCCGCGGTCTGGCCCCACCGGGCCGAGAACCCGTTCACCGCGGTGCTCAACCACGCCCAGAAGTACGTTGTCTCCACCACGCTTCAGGCGCCGCTGCCCTGGACCAACTCGATCCTCCTGGAGGGCGACGGCGCAGAGTCGGTGGCCAGGCTCAAGGCCCAACCGGGCGAGGATCTGGTGATCTTGGGCAGTGGACAACTGGTCCAATCGTTGATGCGCCGCAACCTCATCGACGAGTACGTCCTGCTGATCCACCCACTGGTCCTCGGCTCAGGGCGCCGGTTGTTCCCCGACGGCGCACTCGCGAGGCTGCAACTGCTCGACAGCGTGACCACGACCACGGGCGTGATGATCGCGACGTATCGGCCGGTGGACGATGCCTGAGCCGCAAACCCTGGTCGACGGCCTGGTGATCGGTGAGTCGCCACGGTGGCATGACGGCCGGCTGTGGTTCTCCCACTGGGGCGGGCAGGAAGTCATCGCCGTCGATCTGGATGGCAAGGCCGAGGTCGTCACCGGCGTGTCGACGACGATTCCGTTCAGTATCGATTGGCTGCCCGATGGGCGCCTGCTGATCGTCTCCGGGCCCGAGGGGCTGCTCCTGCGCATGGAGCCCGACGGGTCGTTGGTGACCCACGCGGATCTGACCGGCCTGTCCGGCCATGGCTGGAACGAGATCGTGGTGGACGGCCGCGGCAACGCGTACGTCAACGGCGTCGGCTTTGACCTGATGGCGGGCGCCGAGTTCGCCCCCGGGATCGTCGCTGTGGTGACCCCCGACGGCTCGGTCCGGCAGGTGGCCGATGGCGTCGCGTTTCCCAACGGGATGGCCGTGACCCCCGATAACTCGACCCTGATCCTGGCCGAGTCCTACGGCAAGCGGCTGACAGCGTTTGACATCGCGGCCGATGGCAGCCTGGCGAACCGGCGGCTGTGGGCCGACCTGCAGGACGGTGTTCCCGACGGCATCTGCGTGGATGCGGAGGGTGCCGTCTGGTACGCGGACGTCCCCCACCAGCGCTGCGTGCGCGTGCGCGAAGGCGGCGAGGTACTGCAGATGATCGAGCTAGACCGCGCCTGTTTCGCGTGCACGCTCGGGGGCCCGGACGGGACCACGCTGTTTCTCCTGGCGGCCCAGTGGCGCGGTCCCGCGAACATGTTCGACGGGCCACCCACGGGCCAGGTCCTCACCGTCCAAGCGCCCGCAGCTGGCGCGGGATGGCCCTGACAGTCACCGGGTAAGTGGGACAAATCTCTCCCATCTCCCGACTCGCGAGGGGGTTCGTGCGTCAGGGCCCGCTGCGCGGCACTTATCGTGAGCACCCCTTCGATTCGAGGGGGCCGGGTTAACTTTTGTGGCTCTCCTGACGTATCCGTGGGTTGGGTTTGGTGGCGGAGCGGGGTAGCGCGGTCGGTGGTCGGCTGTCAAGTAGCGTCGGGGGGCTGGTGCTGTGCGCGGGGCGGTGCGGTGTTGTGGTGAGTGGTGTGCGCTACTTGACAGCCGCCGCCCGCCGCGCTGGTTGGCCAGGAGGTCGGGCGCTGGGAGCGCCGACTCCGGGCAAGAGAAGGGCGGACGTCGTGGTGCTCGTCCGGTGGGGTCGCGAGCGAACAAAAGTGTTAACTCGGCCCTGTTGATTTGGAGGGGTGCTCAGGATGTGTGTCGCTCCGCGGGCTCTGAGGTGCCAACCCCCCTTGATTCGGGGGGTTGGGCGGGATTTGTCCAGTTTCGCGCCGCGATGGGGCGTGGAGGGGTTGCTCGGCGGGCGCGGCCGGCCGGTCCGGTCCGCCGCCGGCGGCGCACGGGGCGGTTCCAGCGCATGGGGCGGTTCCGGCGCACGGGGACGGTTCCAGCGCACGGGGCGGTTCCACGCACGGGGCGGTTCCAGCGCACGGGACGGTTCCACGCACGGGGCGGTTCCAGCGCACGGGACGGTTCCAGCGAACGGAATGCGTGCTCCTCAGGGTCAGATTTCTGACAGATTCTGCCGCATAACAACCCAATCGAGGGCCCAAAAAGATCGATGTGGACGTTTCACAGCTGGGGGCTGGGGAACAGCCCGATCGCCAAAACTGAGGCCTCCTTTGGGACGTTGCCCAGGTGTTTTACGGTCCCGTGACGATCTCCGGATGTCCGTCACCCTCGCAGCGTGCGGAGAACCTCGTATCGGCGACTCGACGAGCGATCCGCAGGCGATCGCCAGTCCCCGCTGATCCCGCGTCGCCGGAACCACGAGAGCCGCACCGGAGGGCTCCTCTTGCCCGGAGGTCGGGCGCTTCAGCGCCCCGACCTCCTGACCAACCAGCGCGGCGGGCGGCGGCTGTCAAGTAGCACCAACCACTCCCCACAACACCGCACCGCCCCGCGAACAGCACCAGCCGCCCGACGCTACTTGACAGCCGACGACCGACCGCGCTACCCCGCCACGAACCCGCTCCAGCGACCGACGCCGCGTGACAGCCGACGACCGACCCCGGTACCCACCCACGAACCCTCACCTGACCACCGAGAAACCGCGCACGCGCCCCATTTGCGTTCGCCGTTTCCCCGGGTTCGGGGCCGGGGCGAACAAAAGTCAACTCAACCCCGTTGAATTGGAGGGGTGCTCAGGATTTGTGTCGCCCAGCGGGCTCTGACGCACGAACCCCCTGCCAATGGGGGCGTTGAGTGAGATTTGTCCCACTTCGACCGGCGGCCGGGCCGGGCGGCCGTGCTCGTCGACCAGCTCGCTACCGCCGACCCACGGAAACAGCACATGCGCCACTTTTGTTCGCGCCAGCCCGGTTTCTTTACGGCGGGCTGGCGCCCGCTGTTTGGGAAGGCCGGCGGCGAGGATCACGCCCGGGCGGCCCGCCAGCGGCTAGCTGACCCGGATCCGCGGCTGGCGGTGGAGGAGCAGGTCGTAGATGGCGAGGCCGCGGCTGTAACGAGGCCCGTGGCGGCCTCAGGCGGGTGAGTGCCGCGCCGGCTTGGTCAGGCGATCGGCCAATCGTGCACCGGCACGTTGCTGTG
This sequence comes from uncultured Solirubrobacterales bacterium, assembly GCA_963838535.1. GTDB lineage: Bacteria > Actinomycetota > Thermoleophilia > Solirubrobacterales > Solirubrobacteraceae > Palsa-465. Next base: position 86,126 of record CAWIRN010000024.1, on the reverse strand, counting down.
CATGTGCTCCCGATAGCGCCTGATCATCTCGCGCAAGGCTGCGGGGCGTTCCATGCCCTGGTCGTCGTGGAGTCGGTGGAAGACCTGGCTCTGCCACGAGGCGCCGTTGCGGAGCATCACGCAGCGACGTTCGATGATTCCGAGCAAGCGATCACGGTCGGCCGCATCGATGCCCCATCGTCGCAGGCCCTCGTGCGCGAGCGGCAGCAGGCGCCGCAACACCAGCTCCGCGGCGGGGACCTGTCCCAAGCCGGGCCAGTAGAGATGCGCATCGATGCCCTCGCGGGCGCCGGCGTGAAAGTTCTCCTCGGCCGCCGAGAATGACATCTGAGACCACACCGGACGCTCGTCCTCGGCCAGGACGCGGACGAGACCGTAGTAGAACGCGGCGTTGGCGAAGATGTCGACGACCGTCGGGCCTGCGGGCAGGACGCGATTCTCCACCCGCACGTGTGGCTGGTCGTCCACGACGTCGTAGATCGGGCGGTTCCAGCGATAGATGGTGCCGTTGTGCAGCCGTAGCTCGCCCAGGTGAGGCACATCGCCGCGCTCGAGCGTCTCCAGTGGATCCTCCCGCTCGCAGATCGGCAGTAGGGCGGGGAAGTACCGGACGTTCTCCTCGAACAGGTCGAAGATCGAGGTGATCCAGCGCTCGCCAAACCACACCCGCGGGCGGACCCCCTGGAGCTTGAGCTCTTCCGGGCGCGTGTCGGTGGCTTGCTCGAACAGCGCGATCCGGGTTTCCCGCCACAGCTCCCGGCCATAGAAAAACGGCGAGTTGGCGGCCACCGCCACCTGAACGCCCGCGATCGCCTGCGCGGCGTTCCAATACGCCGCGAACGCCTCGATTTCGACCTGCTGGTGAAGCTGGACGCTCGTGCACGCCGCCTCAGGAGCGATCGTGTCCGCGTGCGTGGAGAGCCGCTCCACGCCGGCGATCGCGATCTCCAGATCCTCCCCCCGCGCGGCGAAGATCTGCTCGTTGAGCAAGCTGTAGCGGGGGTTCGGGGTGAAGCTCTCGGCATGGAGGTGCCGGGCGTCGATCGTGGGCAGGATCCCGATGATCATCATGTGTGCCCCGACGGTGCGGGCTCGTTCCTCGGCGTGGTTGAGGCTGGCGCGGGCGTCCTGCTCCAGCTCGTCAAACACTCCTCCGCCGAGCAGGCGAGGGGCGATATTGATCTCGATGTTGAACCGCCCGAGCTCTGTCTGGAAACTCGGGTCGGCGATCGCTTGAAGGACGGCGGCGTTCGCCATCGCCGGCTCGCCGGAATCGTCGGTGAGATTGAGCTCGATCTCCAGCCCGAAGGACCGCCGCTCGGGATGGAACCTCGCCTCGGAGAGCATCCGCGCGAACACGTCGAGACACGCGTGGACCTTCTGCCGGTAGCGCTGGCGGTCTTCGCGAGTGAAGCTCCGCGCGGCAACCTGTTGACCCATGGGGCACAGTATCCGGGCGTCAGCCTGATTCGGCAACCGTCGCGGTGTCAGCGGCCGGGCCACACGGCCGCGGACCCCGATCACTCGCGGCGGCCGGCGGGAGGCGCGGGCTCCCCGCCGGCACGCCGCGACTCAGCCCCCGATCGAGAGGTAGAAGGTGAAGTCCGCCGGAGCGGCCGCCGTGTTCAGCGTCACCACGAGAACGTGGTTGGTGTCGTTGAAGACCGGGCCGTTGAATCCGATGTAAGGTAAGTAACTTACCAGATAGCCCACCTCCGACCTTGCCTCGGGTTGGCGGCAGCAGCGTGCGCGAAACAGGACGAGTCGCCATGCTTCGGCACACGCGAACGTGGAGCGTTCCCGCTGGCGGAAGCTATGACCCGGCCTGCCGACCCGCATATTCCGACGACTGGGGAGTCGGCCCCGGTCGGTGTGGTGACGACGGGATTGGACGTCGTGGATGAGACGCGGGCCTTCAACGAGGATCTGATGCGGCGGTTGGCGGGCCAGCCGGCGCTGTACAAGGCAGCCGATCCGATCGCAGCGATTCAGGCCACTCGAGCGGGAGGATTCGCCGGCTTTCCGCGGCGGCCCCCGCTCCCGCAGGGCACCGACCGCACCGTCACCGCGTCGGCCGGTTCGGCGAATGTGCGGGTGCTGAGACCGGATCCGATCCGCGGGGTCTACCTGTACCTACATGGAGGGGGTCACACGTTCGGCTCCGCGGCGGCCCCCGATCACACGCTTTGGAAGCTGGCCTGTCGCACGGGACTGGCGGTCGTCAGCGTTGAGTACCGGCTGGCCCCTGAGCACCCGTACCCGGCCTCACCGGACGACTGCGAACGCGCGGCGCTGTGGTTGATCGAGAACGCGAGCGCAGAGTTTGGCACCGACCGACTGCTGATCGGCGGGGACTCGGCGGGTGCACACCTGGCCGTGGTGACACTGCTACGGCTCCGCGACAAGCACGGGTCGCTCGGCGCGTTCCGCGCCGCGTACCTGAACGCCGGTTCCTATGACCTGTCGATGACGCCCAGCGCGCGGCGATTCGGCGATCGCCCGCTACTGGTGAACACGCCCCTCCTCGTGTGGTTCCGCCAGCAGTTCCTGCCCGGACGCACTGCAGAGCAGTTGCGCGACCCCGACATCTCGCCGCTGTTCGCCGATCTCACCGGAATGCCGCCGGCGCGCTTTGTGGTCGGCACCCAAGATCACTCGCTCGACGACGCGCTGTTCATGTCGGCGCGCTGGCGGGCCGCCGGCTCGCCGGTCGACCTCGAGGTGATCGCCGAAGCGGTGCACGCGTTCACCCTGTTCCCGATCACCGTCGCCCAGCGCGAGCTGGAACGACAGGACGCGTTCTTGGCCGCTGCTCGCTGACGCGGACCGGCCCAGGGGCGTCCGCGTCGGAATCGGCCCCGCCAGCCGAGCGGGCAACGGCGGGGCCGAGAATCAGGCGGCGAGCCGTCGGCGCGCTTTCTGAACTGACGGCAGAGCGGCTTTGGCCTTGGCCAGCGGGCGCGCGCGGAGATCGACGCTCGCGGGCTTGGCCGCGATGGTGATCTCTTCGCCGGTAGCCGGGTTTCGGCCCGGGCGCTTCTTCTGCGCCGGCTTGACCCGGACGGTGAGTTGCACGAGGCCGCTGATCCGGACCTTCTGGGCGTTCCCGAGTTCCTCGAGGATGACCTCGTCGAGGGCGTCGAGCACCCGTTTCGCTTCGGCCCGGCTGATTTCTGCGCGCTCAGCGACGGCGGCGGTGAGTTGTGTCTGGGTTAGCGCCAAGGGAAGCTCCTCACGGTTGAATGGCGGGACGCGTGCGCACTATTACACCTGCCGTCTCGGACATGCCAGCCGTGAGGCCGCGGTTGTGGCTGGGTCGGAGAATCTGCGTGAGCGGAAGTGGACGCGCGATCTCGTAGCCCTGCGCGTGGTCAACGCCCAGCTTTTGCACGACACGCAGGATGTCGGCGTTCTCGACGAACTCGGCGATCGTCTCTTTGCCGAGCCCTTTGGCGAGCTGCACCAGGGCTTGGATGACCAGCTGATCGGTCCGGCTGGTGGTGCAGTTGCGGATGAACTCGCCGTCGATCTTCAGGTAGTCAAACGGAAGGTGTTTCAGGTAGTAGAACGACCCGAAGCCGGCGCCGAAGTCGTCCAGCGCGAATCGGCAGCCCAGCGCGGTGAGCTCCTGGGCGAACTCGCGCGCGCGGTTGACGTTCTCGATCGCGGCGGTCTCGGTGATCTCGAAGATCAGCCGGTGAGGATCGGCGCGGTGGGCCACGAGGACGTCATTGATGTGCGCCGCCAGGTCCGGATCGGCCAGCGAGCGGCCCGAGAGGTTGATCTCGAGTGCCTGGTCTTCGGGCAGGCGCTCCAACAGCGCCACACTGTGCTCGATCACCCAGCGGTCGATGGGGAGGATCTGGTCAAAGCGTTCGGCGACGTGGAGGAACGCGGCGGGCGGAAGCACTGAACCGTCGTCGGCGATCATCCGCAGCAGCGCCTCGTAGCGGCCAATCGCGCCGGCTCCGAGGTCCAACACCGGCTGCAGAAGCAGCTCGAAGCGATCCTCCTTCAAGGCCGCCACGATCTGGTCGTGGGTGGTCAGGCGCGCCGCGCGCCGTTGACGCGCTCCATCCTCGATCACGTAGGCGGCGATCCGGTCGCGCCCACCCTGCTTTGCGGTGTACATGGCCGTGTCAGCCTCGAGCAGAATGTCAACCGCAGAGAGGTTCTCGCGGGCGTCAAACGCGGCGATGCCGATGCTCACGGTGATACCGCCGGGCACGCCGCCATCCAGCACGACGCTGCGCCGGCGGACCAGGTCCAACAGGTCGTGGGCCAGGCGCTGCGCCTCCTGTTCGTCGCCTTCGGTCATCAGCACGGCGAACTCATCGCCGCCCAGCCGGGCCAGCACGTCGGATTCGCGTACGCGGCCGCGCAACAGGCGCGCGACGCTGATCAGGACCTGGTCACCGGCCTGGTGACCGAGCCGATCATTGACCTGCTTGAAGTGGTCGATGTCGATCATCAGCAACGCACCGACCGCTGCGTGGCGGCGCACGCGGGCGACGTGGGCGTCCAGCGCCTCATCCAGTCGCGTGCGGTTCGCCAGCGTGGTTAAGGGATCGTGGTTGGCCATGTGCTGCAACTGGTTCTCGTAGCGCTTGCGGGAGCTGACATCGTCGACCAGCGCGATGAAATGCAGCGGGCGGCCGCTGTCGTCACGGATCAGACTGAACCCCACGGCGACTTCGATCACGTGTCCGGCGGCGTTGACGTAGCGCGTCTCGGCCTGGTAGCGGTCGAGCCGGCCGCTCAGCAGCCCGCCGATGGCCTCCACGTCCCCGTCGAGTGCGTCGGGGTGCGTGAGCGATTGAAGCCTCATCTCCAGCAGGCGATCGCGGTCGTACCCGGTCAGCTCGCACATCGCCCGGTTCACATTGAGAAGCCGACCCAGGTCGGCTGGGGTCGCGGCGACGATCGCCATCCCCAACGGCGCGTCTTCAAACGCGCGACGGAAGCGCTCCTCCGCCGCCCGCAGCGCGTCCTCGGCCCCCCGGCGCTCGGTGAGATCGCGCGTGACCTTCCCGTAGCCGCGCAGCGCACCGGCCTGGTCGCGCAGCGCCGTGATCACGACGTTCGCCCAGAACCGACTGCCGTCCTTGCGCATCCGCCAGCCTTCGTCCTCCATTCGACCGTCTGGCGGCGGCGATCGTCAACTCCTGCTCCGGCTTGCCGGTGGCGATGTCTCCGGGTGGATAGAAGACCGAGAAATGCCGGCCGATGATCTCCTGCGACCGGTAGCCCTTCGTCCGTTCCGCGCCCACATTCCACTGACGACGTTCCCGTCGAGGTCCAGAGCGAGGATCGCGTAGTCCTGGACGTCAGCCACCAGCAGAGCGAGCAGATCCTCGCTGCTTGGCTCAATCTCGCTGGGACTCTGGACGGCCACCGGCGACCGAGCCCCTTCGCTCGGCACCTGCCCGTCGCTATCCGGCATCAGCGGACCGTCGGCATCTATGTTCAAGGCATTGCGTCCCCATGTGAGCCCGTCCGTCGCCTAGGACAGCGATCGGTCAGACGGCGCTCTTGACCAGAAGCATCGGCACGAAAGGCGCAATACCTGAACAAACATTTCCAACCCTGGACACCTGACCGCGTGGCACGCTCGCCCGGTCCAGAAAGAACCTGCTCACTTCCCCATGCGCTGGTTCGTGCCTTGGACGTGAGGCGCGATCGCCCGGTCGAGCGAGAACCTGCTCGCTTCCCGACGCGCCTGCTCGGGCGCCGAACCTGAGGCGCGATCGCTGGGGTGGGCGTAGCATGTACCTGTACCGAGGCCTGATCGACCAGGAGGATTCATGCCGAGACTGATCCGACTTGACAGGACGGGCCACACGACGTTGGCGGAGTGGAGTGTCGATGATCGCGACGCGTTCGATGTTGCGGTGGCCGCGTTCCGGGAGGAGCTCGATCGCGGGTACTTCGGGCTCACACCGCTGTCGGATGGCCGGGCCGAGCAGATCACCGAACTCCCGCGCGATGCGCCGATGGTGATTCTCCGCCGTCCGATCGCCGGCGGTTGAGCGCCACAGGTCGAAGTGCAGCGAGCGCCCACGTGATGACGGGCGGGAGCGCGCCGGTTCCGGGCCCGGTCGTCCTGAGCGATCTGTCGTCGCTGCCGGGCCTGCCGGAGCGCGCGAGCGTCTATTGGCGCCCGCGCGTCGATGACGCCGCGCTGCGGCGCGTGGGGCGGCTGTGGACGCTGTCGATCGTGGCGCACACGGTGCCGTTCGTCGTGGCGGCGGTCCTGCTCGTGCTCCTCAAGCCGCTCACGGCACCCGTTGCTCTCGTGCTGTTGGCGCACGCATGGCTCATCCCGGAGCTGTACGCCGCTCGCGGCGCGGGTGTGCTGCGCCCTCGCTCACCCGCCGGCGCCCCCGCCGAGCAGCGCGCACTGCTGCTGCTCGGCGACCTGATCGACGACCCGGGACGACGGTCTGCACGCCCGCACCGGACTCGTGCTGCAGCGGGGCGAACTGGGCGTGTGGATCCTGGGGGAGGCGGGTGCGGTGCTCGTGCGCCCCGGGGGACGACGGGTCAACTGCTATTGCGTGAAGGCGACCGGATCGGATCTCCCGGCGGCAGACCGGATCGCTCACCTGCTGCTCGCGCTGCGCTGCGACGAGCGCGACTTTGTCACCGTGGCAAACCTCGCCTTTTCCGGGGCGTGCTGGCGGCTGCGCAGACGGCTCCGGTCCGAGCATCGCGAGGCTCTGCGGATGGCTCGGGAGACCTGCCTGCGTCCGCACGGGCGTGCGGACGTGTAGCGACGGGGCAAGCTCGCACGCTGGGTGATCTTCACTCGGGGAGGGGTGGCCGCGTCGGCACGTACACGGGGATCCCGGCGAGGCGGGCCAGCCCGGCTTGGGCCTCGTCGAGCGTATGCAGCACCCGTCCCGTAGCGGCGGCGGTGGCGATGATCAGCAGGTCGGTGGCTTTGCTGGTCCGCTTCTGCGCCCGGGCGGCGGCCAGGATGTCACCGTAATGCTGCCCTACCGATTCGTCGATGATCAGCGGCTCGAAGGCGGCGCGAACGGCGGCGAACCGCGCTTGGCGAGCCGCCCGGGTGGTCGGGTCCGAAGCCAAGCGGACACCGGCACGTAGCTCCCCGATCGTGATGACCGAAATCGCAGCGCTGCGGCCCGGGCCAGGGTCGACCACGTCGGCACGGCCGATCACGACCGAGGTGTCGAGCAGTGAACGCGTCAGCCGTTCTGCCATGGATCATCGGCCGGCTCCTCATGGCGCCGGATTTCCGCAAGATCGGCGCCGAAGCGATCATCGACGGGCGTCTCGGCGAGGAGTGCGTGCACCGTGATGAGGTCGACATCGATCTTCCGGGTGTCAGGCCGATCGGCCGGCCCGAGCCGGGCCACGGGTCGACCGCGGACCGTGATCGTGAACTCCGTGCCGGCCTCGGCCTCACGGAGGATCTGGCCGACGTTGTTTCGCAGTTCGCGCTGCGGGATGGAACGATCAGTCATGAGTTGCTACGCAGCGTAGCAGTTGAGGCCCCGGTTCCGGACACGGCCCCGGGCGCGGCCGCCCGCCGCCGCCCGCGGCCGCCCGCGGAAGCAGCGGAGCGGTGCGAGCGCGTGCGCGTCGGGAGTGAGCGCAGATGCGTCGGGTTCTAGTCTTCCGGGTGAACCAGCGCAAAGGAGCGACGATGCCGTTACAGGGCGAATACGAGCCGAGCTCTTCGGAGTGGGTGCGGGACCAGGTGCAGGAGTACGAGAGCTCCGGCGGGACCAAGGGCACGACGCTGCGGGGCGTTCCCGTCGTCGTGGTCACCTCGGTGGGCGCCAGTTCCGGCAAGTTGCGCAAGAACCCCGTGATGCGGGTGGAGCACGACGGCGTATACGCGGCAGTCGCCTCCAAGGGCGGAGCTCCCGAGCACCCGGCCTGGTACCGCAATCTCGTCGAGCATCCGCTGGTGGAACTGCAAGACCAGGCCAGCAAGGGCGACTACACGGTCCGCGAGACGTCCGGCGACGAGCGCGCGACGTGGTGGCAGCGCGCCGTGGCGGTCTGGCCCGATTACGCGCAGTACGAGGCCAAGACCGACCGCGAGATCCCGGTCTTCGTGCTCGAGCCCGCGGGATAATCGAGGCGAGCCCCGATGAAATTCCCGTCCGCCACGCGTCGATCGCTACAGTGCCCGACGGATCAATCTGGACGGCTGCACATTCATCTGATGGGACAAGGAGCTACGTGAGCGCGACCCGCCAGAAGAGGATCGATCTGCCGGAGCGCTACGAGGTTCGGGCTCAGATCGGCAGCGGACGGATGGCCTCCGTGTGGTGTGCCTATGACGCGGAGTTCGGTCACAAGGTCGCGATCAAGCTGCTCGCGTGGCAGTTCGCGGGAGACGAACCGGTCATCCGGCGCTTCGAGCACGAGGCGCGGACGGCGGCCCACCTGTCCGCTCATCCTCACGTGGTCATGATCTACGACGTCGCCGAGGTAGCCGGCCGCCCATACATCGTGATGGAGCACCTGGCGGGTGGGACCGTGGCGGACGCGTTCCGCGTCGGCGCGGTGCGCCGCGAGGAGGCGCTCAGATGGCTGGCCGAGGCGGCCTCGGCGCTTGATTACGCGCATGGGCGCGGCGTCGTGCACCGCGACATCAAGCCCGGCAACCTGCTGCTGAGCCTCGACCGGGCGATTCACATCACGGACTTCGGGATCACACGGTTGCCGACCGACGACCGGCTCACCGGGACGGACCATCGGCCGGGCACGGCCGCCTATCTGTCGCCTGAGCAGGCGCTCGGAGCGCCGGCGAGCGAGGCCAGCGACCGCTACGCGCTCGCGGTCACCGCGTTTGAGCTGCTGGTCGGGGAGCAGCCGTTCACCGCCGAGGATTCCGCGGCGCTGGCCCGTCAGCAGATCGCGGATGACCCGCCGCAGGCCAGCGCGCGCAATCGGAGGCTGCCGCGAGCCGTCGATGCGGTGTTCGCGCGTGGACTCGCGAAGCGACCCGAGGATCGCTGGGCGACAGCGGGCATGTTCGTGGGCGCGCTCGATGCCGCGTTCTCGCAGCCCAGTCCGGCGCGCCGGTTCACCGCCGCTCCGGCGCGCAGTTTCACCGCTGCTCCGACTGGCGGGGTGGCTGCTGCTCCGGTTGGCGGGGTGGGTGCTGCTCGGGTTGGCGGGGTGGGTGCTGCTCGGGTTGGCGGGGTGGGTGCTGCTCGGGTTGGCGGGGTGGCTGCTGCTCGGGTTGGCGGGGTGGCTGCTGCTCCGGTTGGCGGGGTGGCTGCTGCTCCGACGCGCCCGACGGTGGCTCCGGCTGGCGGGTTAACCCACGCTCCGGCTGACGGGTTGGCCGACTGCTCCGGCTGACGGGTTCGGCCGCTGCTCGGGCTGACGGGTTGGCCGCTGCTCGGGCTGACGGGTTGGCCGCCACTCCGACACGCCGGGCCGTGGCTTCGGCCGGCGGGTTGACCCACGCTCCGGCGCGCCGGGTGACTGTGGCTCGAGCGCCGAGACGACGCAGACGGCCGAGACGACCGCGCCGAACCGGGGCGATCGCCGCTCTCGCTGCCGCAGGTGTCGCGGTGGGGATCGTGGTGGCGGTGCCCCACGAGGGCACCCCGCCGCACAAGCCCGCCACGCTGGCGCGGCTCGCCCGCCCGCGTCCGGCGGCGTGCATGCGGGATCAGCTAAACCCAAGCCGGCCACTGCACCCGTGGCTGCGGCGCCGAGTACGACCACCTCCTCCGCGGCGCCGAGCGCGACCACCACCACGGGGGCGCCGAGCGCGAGCGGCAGCACTCCCGCATCCGTGGGCGCGAGCACGGCACCGGCGGCGCCGAGCGCGAGCGGCGGCACTCCTGCGGCCGCGGGCGCGACCACCGCACCGGCGGCGCCGAGCGCGAACGGCACTCCCGCCGCGTCCAGTACGCCCACCACTTCTGCGGCGCCGAGCAGGACCACCACGCCCGCCGCGGCGAGCCCGACGACGACCGCCTCGGCCGCGCCGCACACGGCTACCTCGACGACGCCTACAGCACCCCGGACGCCCTCGGCGGCCGCGCTCGAGGCCCGGGGACACGACCTGATGCTCCAGGGCGCCTACACCGCCGCCATCCCGGTCCTGCGCCAGGCGATCTCGGTGGCCTCGCCGCGCGACATCAACTACGCATACGCGCTGTATGACCTTGGGCGCTCGCTCCGGTTGGCCGGCGACCCCGCAGCGGCGATCCCGATTCTCGAGCGTCGCTTGCAGATCCCGAATCAGACTCCGGTGGTTCTCAGCGAACTCCGGCTGGCCCAACGCGCCGACGCGCGCCGCGGTGCGGCCGCCGGCACGGCGACCGCATCTCCCCGGGCTCACCACGAGCGCAGCGGCCCGAGTCACGACGGGGGCGCGGCGGTGACGGCGACTGGCGGGTAGCGGCGGGTCTGCCCGGGTCGCGTGTGGGTGCGCCCCACCGGCGTGAGTGCGACCGGTGTCAACACAAAGCGACAGATGTTCCGCTCCCCCTGATCATGGCGAGCACGATGGTTGACGCGTGGCGAGCGCCGCCTGCGGGTGGGTGTGCCGCCCACCAAACGCACGTCACCCACACCGATCACCAGCGGATGCTCTCCGACGCCCTCGGGTGGTGGCTGCGGGCATCAGCCGCTCATCATCTGCGCGGAGCCCGGGGATCGAGGGCACGGTGCCTGGAGCTGGATTGCTTCGGCGGGCGAGTGGGAGCGATGTCCGGCGCGCGCGAGTAGGTTCGGACGTGATCGATGGCCTGAAGGTCAGATTTCTGACAAATTTGCCTGGTCAACGGCCCAATCAGCTTGAAACTGACGGCGCCACGCTGTGGGCTGGTGCGACCGACGCCGGATGGGCATTGCGTCGTTTCCCAGAATCCAGTTCCGGATTCCCTCGGGAACCTGGCGGACGCGTGCGGCGCAGCGGCGCGATCGTCAGTCCGGTGACGGCCCTCGCTGGCACCGTAGAGCACACCACGAACCTGTCGATCGCGAACCTGGCGGACATGCGCGCTGGGTACGGCTGCGCAACGAGCACGATCCGTCTTGCACGGTCCTGGGCGTGCCCATCAGCCAATCCGGTTCAGCTCGGCCAGGTCGTCATCGGACAGGGTGAGCGCAGCGCCGGTCACGTTCTCGCGCAGATGCGCGACGGATGAGGTACCGGGGATCAGGAGGATGTTCGGAGAGCGCTGTATCAGCCACGCCAACGCGACGGCCATCGGTGTGGTGTTGAGGCGCGCGGCGACTGATTCCAGTGTGTCGGATTGCAGTGGCGTGAAACCACCGAGCGGGAAGTAGGGCACGTAGGCGATGCCCTGCGCGGCGAGCGAGTCGATCAGGTCGTCGTCGGCGCGGTGGGCCAGGTTGTAGAAGTTCTGCACGCAGGCGACGGGCGCGATGGACTGTGCCTCGGCGACCTGCTCGGCGGAGACGGTGCTGATGCCGAGATGTTTGATCAGTCCTTCTCGCTGTAGCTCCGCGAGCGCCGTGAACGGTTCGGCGATCGAACCCGGTTCGGGGGTGTCGAGTCCGCCGACGCGCAGATTGACGAGATCGAGCGCGTCGAGGCCGAGGTTGTCCAGATTGTCGTGCACGGCCTGGCGCAGCTGCTCAGGCGATAGCGCGTGCGGCCAGCCGCCCTGGGCGTCGCGCAGTGCTCCAACCTTGGTCACGATGTGCAGCTCGTCCGGGTACGGATGCAGGGCCTCCTTGATGATCTGGTTGGTGACGTGCGGGCCGTAGTAGTCGCTGGTGTCGATGTGCGTGATACCCAGCCCGATCGCCTCACGCAGCACGGCGATCGCGGCGTCGCGGTCCTGGGGCGGCCCGAAGACGCCGGGGCCGGCGAGCTGCATCGCTCCGTACCCCATGCGAGTGACGGTCAGATCCTCGGCCAGGGTGAACGTTCCGCCGGGAAGTGTGTTCGTTGCCATGAGCATTCCTCTTTCGTTGTCGCCAGTTCGCGGGCGTCGCTTACATTCAGCCCGATCGTCCGCGCCGATGTGAACACAGTGTGCGGCCCGCTGACGCCCACGACCAGAGGCCGGCGTGTCCAGGGACACACTGTCCCTGGATACGAGCTCGCCCGGGTTGCATACTTGCCATATGGATCGAGATGGGCTGGCGGATTTCCTCAGGCGTCGGCGCGAGGCGTTGCAGCCGGGCGACCTCGGTCTCCCCGCTGGGGCGCGGCGTCGCACGCGCGGACTGCGTCGCGAGGAAGTCGCCGCGCTGGCGCACATGTCGACCGATTTCTACGCCCGCCTCGAGCAGCGGCGCGGCTCGCGGCCATCCCAGCAGACGACCGCCGCGCTCGCCCGCGCGCTGCGGCTCACCCAGGACGAGCGCGACCACCTGTTCGCGCTCGCCGGGCACACGCCCCCGCCCCGCGCATTCCGGACCGACCACCCGAGCCCGGGTCTCCTGCGCGTCCTGCATCGGCTCGACACCCCCGCGCAGATCACCTCCGACCTCGGCGTGACCTTGAGCCAGAACCCGCTGGCCGAAGCGCTGGTGGGGGTGCAGACGGGCTACACCGGCCTGCGGCGCAGTCTCATCTACCGGTGGTTCACCGATCCGACCCAGCGTCGCATCCATCCTGAGGCCGATCACCCACTGCACTCGCGCAGCCACGTCGCGTCGCTGCGGGCCGTGCACGGCCGCGTGGCCGACGACCCCGAGGCGCGCGAGTTGGTCGACCGCCTACTGCTCGAGAGCGACGAGTTCGCCGCACTATGGGAGCGCCACGAGGTAGCGAGCCGCGCCGGAACGCTGAAACACTTCGTCCACCCACTCGTCGGCACGCTCACGCTCGACTGTCAGGTCCTCACCTCCGAGAACCTCACCGAGAAACTCGTCGTGTTCACCGCGAGCCCCGGTTCCCAGGACGCCGACCGACTGGCGCTGCTGTCCGTCGTCGGCTCGCAGGCGTTTCCCACCGGCAGCGCGCTGGGCGCTGCCTGAGTCGTCGCAGGCGCGCAGGATCAGTCTTCTGAGTTCGCCAGCGCACGCGCGCCGGCCGCGAGACGCTCGTGCTCGAGCGCGTCGCGCTGCCGCTCGGCCCGCGCGATCAAATCCTCGAGGTCTGTCGACAGGAGCGCCGGGTACTGGCTGCGGATCTCTCTCAGGGATCTCCACAAGCTCGCCTTTCCCTCGACACCGAGCATCAGCGTCTCGAGTGCCATGAACGCGCTTTGATCCGGTTCGCCTGAAGCGACGCCACTGAACTTCAACCGGCTGGCTTTCTCCGCCAACCAGCCCGTGGCTTGCTTGATCGGATTCCGCGAAACGTCCATCCGCTCCATCAGATCAACCAATTGCTCGCGGTCCGCCTCGATCTCAGGTGCGATCGAGCTCATCAGCTCTCCGAGTGGCGTGCCCTCATGCCGCTGCCGGATCTGCTCGGCGAGGTCGCTCCCGAGCATCGCCCCGGCAAGGTGATCATTCAAATACACGTCTATCGCCCGATCAGCCATTGGCGCATCACTCCTCGGTCGCTCTACGAAGCGGATGCTCTCCTGCTACCCGCTGGAGGCCGCGCCCAGCGCTCGGCCGCGGTGATCGCAGTTCTTCTTCAGTGAGTGACCATCTCGATGAGAGCCGAATGCTCGTCACCGAGAAGCTCCTCGGCTTCCTGCTCGCCGCACTCGCGGTCCAGCTGCTGCTCGACGGCCTTCAGAGCGTCGGGGTAATCCACCTGAGTGGTGCTACTTCTGGTAGTAGTCGGCGTTGATCTGAATGTAGTTCGTCCTGAGTGGGGTGAATGCAGTCCACTGGGCATACCTCCACGCAGGAGAGGTCCTTGGTCCCGATGCATGGCTCGGCGATCACATATGTCATCTCTCAATCTCTCTGTTCGTCAGCTCGGCGTCAAACGCGCTGGCCAGCCTCGCGGCGGTCTCGGTGGCGTTGCGCGAAGCCCCCGACCCGCTCGTCGCGACGACGATCCGCGGACGCGGAACAGTCATCCTGCGACCCCGGCGAACAGCCGCTGGAGCATCGGGGAGGCGAGCGCCGGCGCGGTGACGCGCAAGACGAGGACCTCTCGGTCCGTGGACTCGATGCTCATCGTCATGAACGGGCAGCAGTCCCGCTCCGCGGCGACGAGACGTTCGAGCTCGCGGTGGACACCCGGTAACGCTTTCAGCTCGATCCGCGTTCCACCGGGAACGGAAGCACGGCTGATCAGAGCACGCGAGAGCAACTCGCGCCAGCGGCACGTGCGGCCGACCACCGCATCAGCGGGCAGCGAACAGGCGATCGGTACCGATGGGCTTCTCCCGGTCACGCCTGAAGTGTCGCCCTTCAATCCGGCTTTAAGTCAAGCGAGGGGGAAAAGTCGACCGACGAGAACGCGCGGATCGTCGCCGTCAGCTCGACCGCTCACCGCTCACCGGCTGTCTCCGGGCAGGCCGGGCAGCCCCGGCTCGACGGTGATGGCAAACGCGGTGGTCATGTAGCCCATCAGCGCGTACAGCCCACACAACCCGACCAGCTCGACGACGCCCGCGTTCCCGACGGCCTCCGCGAGGGTACGTTGGACTGCGGCGGGGATCTCCCGCCCAGCGACGACGTGGTCGACTGCCTCGACCGCGGCGCGCTGGACCGGATCGAGCCCCGACGGTACCGCGGGGCCGGCGAGCGCGGCGATGGTCTCCTCGGCGATGCCGACCAGCTGTGCCGGGCGGACGTGGTGCGCCCACTCGTAGGCGAAGGCGTTGCGAGCGGCGTAGCGGAGGATCGCCGTCTCGCGGATGTGATCGGGCAGCGTCCCGGCGAAGCGCAAGTGCTCGCCCAGAGCGCCCACGCAGCGGGCGAGGCCCGGGTTGTTGAACATCGCGACGTACACCGAAGCCAGCTCCGCGCGGCCCTCAGAGTTGCTGCGCACGGACGCCATGCGCTGCATCTCGGCGCGCACTTCGGCGTCGGCCTGCGGGCGGGGATCGGGCAGTTGGGCCATCAGTGGTCATCCTCCCATTCGGCGACGGCGGTGCGCCACGGGGCGATCGGCGTCGGGTAGCGCTTGTCGACGCGCGCGGCCACGACGAACGGGCCGGGGTAGGCGAGCCCTCGCTCGAACGCCTCGGCGAGCTGCTCGGGTCGTTGCACCGCGACGCCCTCGCCGCCCATCGACCGGGCGAAGGCCGGCCAGTCGATACCCGGGATATCGGTCAGCGCTTCGGGGCCGGGGCCCATGCGCTCGGCGCGGTACCAGATGTTCCCGTATGAGCGGTTGTCGAACACGAGGACCACCAGCGGCACCTCGTGGCGAGCCGCGGTGTGGAGCTCCAGTCCGTGCATGAGCATGCACCCGTCGCCCGTGGCGACCACCAGCGGTCGGTCGGGACGGGCCAGCTTGGCGCCGATCCCGAGCGGGATCGCGCCGCCCATCGGCCCCAGGTTCGCGAGCGAGAGGTAGTCGCCGTTCCCGTAGCTGGGCCAATACTGCGAACACCACGCGCGATGAGCGCCGGAGTCGACTACCAGCACGGTCTCCCGTGGGCAGGCGGCGCGTGCCGCGGCGACCATGCGCGCGGGGTGCATCGGTTCGGCATCGCTTTCGGTGTCCTGCGCCTCGTAGGTCCGCGGGCCGCGGCTCCGGACGCCGGCCAAGAATTCGCGCCTGGCCGTTCGCCCCGCCTCCAGCCCGGCCGCGATTGAGCCGTCGACCGCGGCGAGACGCTCGAGGAACACCCTCGGGCTGGCCGTCACCGGCACGCTGGCCGGCCACGTGCGCCCGATCAGGCTCGGGTCGGCGTCGACGTGGATCAGCTCCGCCGAGGGGATCATCTTGGCATCCCAATTCAGCGTGTCGCGCTGGGACAACGCCGAGCCCAGGACCAGCAGCACCTCCACTGCGGGGTCGAGGATAGCCTCGGTCGCCCACCGCGAACCGCCATAGCCAAACACGCCGAGCGAGAGCGGGTGGTCCTCGGCCAACACACCCTTCGCTCCCAGCGTGCTCGCGACGGGGATCTCGAAGCGTTCGGCGACCGCGGCGAGCGCGGCTTCGCCGCGGGCGTGCGCGACGCCGATCCCGGCCAGGATGACGACGTTGGCCGCGGTCGCGCCACGGGACCCGTCGAACACGGTGAGCGCCGCGTCAAGTGCTGCCGAATCGAGGAACGCAGGACGGTAGGCCGCCTCCGGGAGCGGCGACCAGGTGGCGTCGAGTTGCGCTCGCTGCACGTCAAGCGGCACCGACAGATGGACCGGCGCGCGCTCCCGCAGCGCCGTCAACGCCGCGATCCTGAGCTCTGCGCCCAACAACGCGCGCGAGGCGACGCTGAGGCTTTCGGCGGTAACCGGCCGCAGCACCGAGACGTCGTCCAGGGCCGCGCCGCTCGCGTCTTGGAAGCCGCCGCGGCCCTCGCGGTCGGTCGGGACCTCGCCACTGATCGCCAGCACCGCCGACCGGTCCGCCCGCGCGGCGGCCAGCGCGGTGACCATGTTGAAGATGCCGGGGCCGCCGATGCCGAAGGCCACGCCCAGACGCCCAGAGGCACGCGCGTACCCGTCGGCCATGTACGCCGCGCCACCCTCGTGCGCCGCGACCACCGGCCGTACCCCGGATGTCTCGGCCATCGCCGGCATGAACGGATCGTTCATGCCGCCCGGAACCATGAACACATGGTCGACGCCCTCCGCGGCCAACGACTGCACGACATAGGACGCTCCGTTCACGGGCGAACCCTAACCGGCCGACCGCCACGGCCGACCTTGCCGGCCCTGGAATCCCGAACCGCTACACCGGAGCGACCCAAGTTCCGGCACTCACGGCAAGACGGGCGCCGCGGGAGCTGCCCAAGCGGGATGGGCGAGCTTGTCGGACGACGCCTCGATCAAGCGTCGATCGGCACTAGCGAGTACCGTTCGCGGTGCGCACAAGAGATCTTCGAGTCACTTGGGCTCGCCCCGGTACCGCCGCTATTGCGGGGCCGGGGCGCACGTAGAACCGGGCGCACGGCTCGACTGGCAATGAGTCTGGGGTACTTGTGGAGACTGGGGACGCCAGGATCGACGACGAGCGCGCGCGCCCCTCCTATCGGCGACCTCCACAGACCGCGGCGCCCATGCCCCAGGCGAGCGCGATGCCCGAGGATGCGCCCCACGTGCGCAATGCGGGAAGCGCGGCCAGCACTTGCGAGACCGATCCACGCTGGATCGCGATGAGCAGGTGAGCGACGACGTCAGCGAGTTCCCCTCGCTCTGCGCAGCGCAGATAGGCGAGCCCGAGCTCAGACGAGCGGTGAGCGGCGAGCGTCGACAGGGGAGACACGCAGTGAAGCGTGATGTCGATGGGCGGGCATAGGGCGCCGAGCGCGATGCGCGTGGCGGCGTAGCCGGCGAGCACGTCGTCACCGGCGGGGGTGAGGCCTTCTCCGAGGCCGGCGAGCTCGATGACCGCGTGACGCAGCCGGCCGGCGGCCAGCGCAGCGATCCCGCGTTCCAGGTACTCCGCAGGGGCGGGCAGCGCGGCGAGGGCCGCCGCGATACCGGTCGCGATGGCGCGTGTCCCCGCCGCCGGGTCGGCGGCGAGCGGCACCATGCCCCGCTCGCGCATCCGCTCGAGCGAGATCGAGTATTCGCCGAGAACCATCCGATCGCCGCCCACCGAGACGGGCAGTCCGGGAGACAGATCCAGCCGTTCGATGCCTTGGACCACGAGGGATAAGGGTCCGAACGGTGCGCTGGGCCCCGCGAGCATCAGCCATTGGCCTGTGAATCTGATGTAGGCGCCCTGGCTGAGCACGAGTGCGACAGCGCCAACCCGACCCGGGACGAGCGCTCGGCGGGCGGCGGGCGCGGCACACAGCGCTCGGGCGGTGCTCACGCGGCAAGCCGGGCCGTCGGCGGGGTCGGCTGCTGAGGCGGGAGATCGAGTTGCTGCGCGAGCGCCACGACCGCGGCGCGGAACGGCTCGACCGGCTGGTGCGCGACCCCGGCTCCAATCTGACCGGCCCCGCTCGTCGCGTGCAGGACACCGGTGGTGATCTGCGGCGTGATCCCGAGTTCGGCGGCCAGGCGTGCGTCGATACCCACCGGGCTGCCGGCGAAGTCGAGCGCCGGGATCCTGAAACGCTCCGACCGGCTCACCGTGAGCTGCCCCATCAGCTCGGTTCGGGCGACGGCGTCGGACGCCGCACCACCGAAGAATGCGGCCACCGCCGGGGCCGCCGCGAGCGCCATGCCGCCCAACCCGATGCATTCGATTACTGCGGAGTCACCGATGTCGAGTGCGGCATCAGCCTCGGTGTGGCCCTCCCGCAACAGCGCGTCCTGCACCGGCGCGGCGGGAGCGCAGAACCACCGGCCCGGCAGACCGGCGAGCTGAATCCCTGTGTCGGTGCCATTGCGGGCGATCAGGTTCACGACAGTCGAGCCGGACACGCCCTCGGCGGCCAGCGAAGCGCATTTGGCCGCGGCCATCGTGAGGTTGAGGAAGAAGTGGTGGTTGCCCGCGATGAACCGGGCGGCCGCGCTCGCCACCGAGTGCGGCGAAGCCCGCGAGCAGGTCGCGGGTCAGCAGGTTGCCGGTGGCCTGGCTGCGCATGTGCAGGTCGTCGCCCATTTGCAGGCCCTGCGCAGCGAGCGCGAAGATATCGACCGGGCCGCAGCGCTCCAGCAGCCTGGCCAGCGCCGGGCCGAGATCGTCGCGAAAGAAGCGAAGGCGGTCAATCGACTCGTCGTCGCCCACCCCGAACCACAGGGTCCGACCCGGGCCCTCGTTCAAGGTCGAGTACGCACGTGTTCCCGAGGCCTCGTCCTCGACCACCCACACCGGCATCGAGGGGGAACAGACGCCGGTCATCGGTCCCACGTGGTTGTGCTCGTTGCCCGGCGCGAGGGCGATGTCCCCTGAGGCGAGCAGCGCCGCAGCGTGTTCGCGATCGCGAGCCCAGCCTTCGAACAGACAGGCGGCGACGAGCGCCCGGCGTTGGGGGTCGCAGACGCGACCCCATTCGATCGCCGGGCCTGAGTGGATCAGCGCGCGCCCGCCGAGCACCGGCAGTGTGTCTCCGGCCCGCGCGACCGTGACCGCCCTCGGGGTCGCCGATTCGATGCGCGCCAGGACCTCGTCGTTGGCCCGCGAGACCAGCTCGGCATGCACGCCCCACAGACGCTCGAGCGCGTGCACGGTTGCCGGGTCCCCGCCGGCGGGGGGCCGCCAGTCGACATCGAGCACGGGAGCGCCTTGCGTCCTCACGGCCTCCGCGAACAACGGAAGGCCGATGTTCACCGCCGCGACACGCTCGAGCACGCCGTTTCGCACCTGGACCATCTATCTGCTATCCAGACGCCGGTCGATGTCTGAACTCAGGAAACTCGCGGCGACGATCCGCTCAACGCCCGCGATGCAGGCCAAACGCGAGCTATCGCTCGTGCGCCGGCTGGGGGGAGCGCTCGATGGCGATGATGGGGCCGCGCTCCCATACGCGGGCCAGTACCTGATCCTGTGCGGCGAGGCGATCGCGCCGGCGTTTGCGCGCGCCGACCCGCACGCCGCGGGCGCGGCCGCCGTCATCACAAACGTCTCCGACGTGCGTGCGATGGGGGGGCGGCCCTTGGGCCTGGTCGACATGGTCGTGAGCCCGGACCGCGCCCACGCCGAAGCGGTCCTCGACGGTGTCGCGTGGGCCGCCGGGTTGCTCGGGGTCGACGTCGTCGGAGGCCATCTCACGCTGGGCCACGAGCCGGCGATCTCCGCCTCGTGCACCGGCGTCGCGAGCCGGGTCCTGTTCGGCCACAATGCGCGCCCCGGCGACGCCTTACTGGCCGCCTTCAGCCTCGAGGGACGGTACCGAGAGGGCACACCTTTCTTCAGCTCGCTCCGGGATCGCTCGCCCGAGGCGCTCCGGGACGACGGCGAGGCGCTCGTGGAGGTGGCCGAGTCGGGCGTTGTACACGCCGCGCGGGATGTCTCGATGCCGGGCGCCGCGGGATCGCTGCTGCAGATGCTGGAGTCGGCGGGCTGCGGGGCGACGCTTGATGTGGAGCGCATCCCGCGCCCGCAGGGCGTTGCGCTCGAGCGCTGGCTGCTCACGTTCCCCAGCTTCGGCTTCCTGCTCGCGGCGCCGCCGGACCGAGTGTCGGATGCGACTGAGCCGTTTCTGCGCCGCGGGCTCGCCTGCGCGCAGTGCGGTCGGCTTGACGACACCCGAGCGCTCACGCTCGCCGCGGCGGGCGAGGTGGCGCAACTCTGGGATCTCGCCGCCGCGCCGTTCACGCACCTGGGCGTCGTTGGCTGAGCCCGATCGACATCAGCTGGTGGTCGACTCCGTGGAATTCGGCCGGCGCGCCCTCAGCGCGCCAGCCGAGGTGCTCGAAGAAGCGCACGTTGGGGAGCTGTACGTGGGCGATCATGCGCCGGCCCCCGAGCCACCCGGAGGTGGCGACGGCGAAGCGCACGAGCTGCGCACCGAGGTGGTTCGCGCGATGCTCGGGCAGCACGGCCAGACGATCGCCTTTCCACTCCTGCGCCGCGGCGTCCAGCGGATAGAGACGGACCGCGCCGCAGGGTTCGGCGTCCACGAGCCCGATCGCATGCAGGGTGCTGGACCGGCGGTCGCGGTCATCGCGGTCATCGAGCGCGAACAGGCTCTGCTCCTCCACGAAGACACGGCGCCGTAGCTCGAAGTGCGCCTCGAGCTCGCGGTTCCCCGTGGCCAGGTGACAGCTGATCGGAGCGCTAGGCGCGATGGAGGATGGGGAGCTCACCCCGCTCACGGGCCTCCTCTCGCTTGAACAGGCGCTCCCACGCCGAGAGCCCGGAGCACGCCTGGCAGCGCGCGCAGCCGGCCTTGGCCTCCACGTGGTCGAGCCCGGACTCGGCCAGCATGGCGGACACCGATTGGTACACCGAGCCAACGTAATCCGCGTCTGGGGGCGGGCTGTCCTGCAGCAGCGTGCCGGGAACCGGTCGCAGGGGCACGACGAACGGGTACACGCCCAGATCGATCGCCCGCCGGCACCCCTCCTCGATCAGCTCCCGCCGCTCGCCCATGCCGAGGATCACGTAGGTGGACACGTGCCCGCGACCGAACACCTCCACGGCGCGCTCCCAGCAGCGGAAGTAGCCCTCGATTCCACAGCTGGCCTTGCCGGCGGCGACTCGCTGGAGCACCTCCGGATCGAACGTCTCGATGTGGATGCCGACCGCGTCCACGCCGCAATCGCGCACCTGTTGGAGAACCGTGAGGTCGTCGGGAGGCTCGAACTGCACCTGAATCGGCAACCCTGATGCCTCCTTGATCGCCGCGGCACAGCGACTGATGTAGAGGGCGCCGCGGTCACGGCGGTTGATCGAACCCGTGGTCAGCGTCACGTCGACGGCGCCGTCGTAGTCGCGCGCCGCCGTGCACACCTCGGCGAGTTGGGCGGGTGTCTTGACGGCCACCGTCTGCTCGCCGCGCGTGAGCTCGATTCCGCAGAACGCGCACTGCTCATCGGTCCCCCAGTAGATGCACTTCTGGACCACGGTCGAGGCGATCGAGTCGAGATGCAGCAACGCGATCTTCCAATACGGGATGCCCTCCGCGGTCTGCATGTCGTAGATCCGCGGGCGCCGTGGCAGCTTCACCGGTGCGACGAGATCATCGCCCCTGTACAGCACCGCGCCGCCGTCGGTGAGGCGCACGGTGTACGGGGAATGCTTGACGAACGAGGCCTTCCAGGGAACGGTCAGTGGCAGCCCGCGCACCCACAGGAACAGGGCGTCGGACGGACCGGCGCCTCCGCGCCGGCCGGACCACGCACCCCCGCCGGTCTCGTCTTGCACCTGGACGCCGAGCGATTGCAGCTCGACGAGCAGTTGACGCTCGTCGAGGTCGGGGAGCCTGAGGGCGCGCTCAGCCACGGCCGGCGAACAACTCCTCGTAGTTCTGCCAGAACACCCGGTCCTTGAGTTCCTGCGAGATCCCGCGGATCCCGTTGATCTTCCAGTACTCGCTGTCGAAATCGGACCACGGCTCATCGGAGCCGAAGAAGACCCGATCGCCGCCGACGCCCGTTCGCTCGATCTCGGTCAGCAGCCAGCGCGGCGCGAAGCCGACCGCCCAGGACGTGTCGGTGTAGACCTTGTAGCCGTCGCTGACCCACTGCAGGAACTTCGGGCACCAGCTTGATGTGCCCGGACACACCGCCGCCGAAGTGCACCAGGTAGATCTTGCAGCGCTTGCCGTATTTCTCGACCAGCGGGATGAAGTTATTGATATCCGAGTTGCCTCCTGGGCTGGTATGAAAGTGGAACACGAGGTCGTGTTTCTCGCATGCGTCCATGCACTCGTCGGCCAGCGCGAGCGTCTCCTCGTCCCACGTGCCCGGATCGGGGTTGCCGCCGAGCAGGAACGTCGTCTTCAGCGCGACGACGCGCGACTCGCCCGCGAGCCTCAGCGCCTTGCGCGTCATCTCGGCGTTGCGAGGCAGGAACGACACCCAGATCCCCGCCAGCACACGGTCGTTGTTCGTGGCAGCGTCCATCACGACGTCGTTGAGATCGAACGAGATCTCGTGTAGCGGCACGCCGTAGTTCGACATCGTCAGCGCCCGCTCGATCTTGAACTGGTCGAGATGGTTCTTGATGAACTCGTCGCGTGTTTCGGTAGTCATAGACCGTCGGCTTGACCGGGTGCTCGAGGTCGTAGAACTTCCAGGGCGGGATCTCGCCGATGTGACAGTGCGCATCGATGATCTTCTTGGGATGGGTCGTCATCGTCAGTCCTTTCCGAAGAGCTCGCGCGCCTGCGGCGATGCGCGCCTCCCACTCGTCGTGGCGCGAGAACTTCCGCACCGGCATCAGCGGCGGCTTGTCGAGCAGCCACGCCCCGTCACGCGGGTCGAGTTGCACGACCTCCAGCTCGTAGGTCGCGGCCCGCGTCGGGCTCGGTCTTGGCCGAGGCGTGGATCGCCCGGCCCGAGCGCACGTGCATCTCGAGCCGGTGCGAGCCGAACGGCGTCACGTCCTCGAACAGCACGACCCACCGTGCGCCCGTCTGGCGCGCCTCGCAGCAGCCGCTGGTGGGCGATCTCCTTGGCGTGCTCGCGCATCGTCTCGCGATGACGCTGGCAGAACGCCGCGTCACGCACGGCGTCGACGTCCATCAGCGCGGCCATCGACGGCGACAGCCGCCTGACCGTTTCGGCACCGAGGCCGCGCTGCTCGTGCCACGTGCGCACCAGGTCGTCCTCGGTCTGCACGTCGCGCAGCTCATCGACGATCGCCCGGACGACCGGATGTACTGCTCGTAGAGAACCGCGTTGACCATCACCGACGGGTAGACGATCGCCTCGGCGCGCCGCCAAGCGGCGACCGCCGCGTCGCGATCGCCGATACCGGTGTGCCGTCACACCGTCCAGGTGTTGAGCTGGAACGCGCCGGCGCGCCAGGCGGTGAGCGCGGCATCGAGGACGTCGAGTGGATGGAACGGCTTGACGCCATCCATCAGCAGGTCCTCCGGGAACCCGTACAGCGCGCCGACGGCGAACCGGCAGGCGTACACCGTTGCCGCCCTCGTCGAGGAACGTACGGATCTGGTTGTTGATCGCCATGTGGCCCGGGAACGCCTCGTCGCCGACCTTCGGGAACCCGCGCGTGCCGGACGCCATCAGCACGCCGGGCCCGTAGAGCACGAGCGAGGTGTCGAATCCCTTGCGCTGGACGCGGGTGGTCGTCAGCAGGTTGACGAGCCCGACCGATCCCTCGTAGGGAACCGTGTGCATGAACGTGAAGGCCTTCTCGCCGGGATTGGCCTTGATGTCCTCGAACACCTTGTCCGAGGTGTCGAAGAGCTCGGTGCCCTGCGCTCTTTGCGCTCCGCAAGGCTGCTCGTTGATCGCCACTCTTCTTCCTCCTTGGGAAGACGTGATGCGGCGCCGCCCGTCCCGAGACGAATGAAGCCCGACAACCGCGTATCGGATCGTAGACGCATATTCATAGCGCGACCGCCGCCGGGTCAAGCGAGCGCAGAAACTCAACGATATCAGGCGCTCTGACGTGGATCCGCGACGTTGCGAGCGCATGTACTATGGTGAACGTCCGCAGACCGGGAGAGGCTCAGACACGCCATGAGCCAGACAGCCGGCAATCGCTGAATAGACACTCGCTTCGGTGCCCGCGCCGAAGGCGATGCCCGGAGATCGAGCGCACGGTCTCGGAGATCGGTGCGAAGGTGGCCAAGGCGCGCGCCGAGCGTGGTTGGTCGCTGGCGCAGCTGGCCGAGCGGGCCGGGCTCTCGACGGCGGCGATCCACAAGATCGAGAAGAGCGGCATGACGCCGACGATCGCGAGCCTGATGAAGGTGGCCGCGGCGCTCGGGAAGAGCGTCGGCTACTTCGTCGAGGAGATCGAGGCCACGCGACCGGTCACCGTGATCCGCGGAGACGAGCGCTCGCGGCTGTACACCTCCAAGCAGGGGCTCGAGCTGCAGAACATCTCCGGCCGGTACGGCCCGTTCTGGGTCGCCGGCGCCGACGCGTACGTCGAGCCGCTCGCCGACAGCGGACCCGAGCCGATGAGCCACCCCGGTGAGGAGCTGGTGCTGCGTGCTCGACGGGCGGATGACGTTCACGATCGACGGTGAGCCCTACGAGCTCAGCGCCGGTGATTCGATCCACTTTCGCACCGTGCGGCCGCACTCATGGGCCAATCCGGACGACCGGCGTGCGCGAGCGGTCTGGCTCGCCATCCGAGGCTCCTAGCAGGCGTTGACGGTCGTCGCATGCGCATCGTCATCGCCATCGGTGGTAACGCGATCATCGCGGAGCATGAGCGCGGCACGTGGTCCGAGCAGCGCGCCAACGCCCACGTTGTCGCGCGTGCGCTCGCCGCGCTGAAGCGCGCGGGCCACGACCTGGTGCTCACGCACGGCAACGGCCCCCAGGTCGGAGCACTGCACGCGCAGCACGCCAGTTGCGCGGCCGAGGTTCCCCAGCTGCCGCTCGACGCGCTGGTGGCGATGACCCAAGGGCAGCTCGGCTACCTGCTGCAGATGGCGATCGAGGAGGTGGATCCGGGTGTCCGCACCGTCACCGTGCTGACGCGGGTCAGGACCGAGGTAGACGATCCCTCGTTCGCCGAGCCGACCAAGCCGATCGGTCGCTTCTTCGGCGATGAACGGGCGGCCCGGGTGGCGGCCGGGAACGGGCTGAGCGTGGCGATGGACGCCGGGCGTGGATGGCGCACGGTCGTGGCCAGCCCGCAGCCCTGCGAGATCGTCGAGTTCGAGCAGCTCAAATTGCTGGCCGACCGCGGCTTCGTGGTGATCGCCGCGGGCGGCGGCGGCATTCCGGTGGTGGCCAGCGACGGACGGCTCAGAGGAGCGGAGGCGGTCATCGACAAGGACCGTGCCTCCGCTGTGCTCGCCCACGCTGTCGATTCCGAACTGCTGGTGATGCTCACCGCGGTGGAGCGCGTGGCGCTCGACTACGGCACGCGCTGGCAGCGTGACATGGCGCGGCTGACCGTTTCCGACGCGCAAGGGCTGCTCGAGTCAGGCGAGTTTCCCGCGGGCAGCATGGGTCCGAAGGTGGAGTCGGGCGTACGGTTCGTCGCGGCGGGCGGACGGGCCGCCATCGTGACCTGCGCGGAGCAGCTGCAGGACGCGATTGACGGAACCACGGGTACGTGGATCGTGCCGGACGAGGAGGGCCCGTCGACCACCGCATGGGCCAGCGCCGCGACGGTGGCGGCGTGAGCTGGCACGTCCGGGTGATCCCCAATCGTTACGCGGACAGTGTCCGCCTGATGAGCGTTTCTCGCGCTGTCCGCCAGCACGAGCGGGTGACGCGGTGCGAGCTGGCGATGGGCACCCCGGCCAACCTCGAGTTGCTGGCCCGGCTCGGTGCGGTCGTGCCGGCCACGCCCGGTGATCTGGTCATCGCGGTCGACGCAGAGGACGGCGTCGGCGCCGAGGCGCTCGCGCTCGCCGAGCAGGAGCTCGCGTCGGTGCATCACCCGTCGCAGGACGGACAGGCAGCGCGGGGGAGACCTCGCTCGCTGCCGCTGGCCGTGCGTGAGCTGGGCGAGGCCAACGTTGCGCTCGTCTCGGTGCCCGGCGAGTACGCGACGCTCGAGGCACATCAGGCGTTGTCCGCGGGACTGCATGTCTTCCTGTTCTCAGACCACGTGCCGCTGGCGGACGAGCTGGAGCTCAAGCGCCGCGGCGCCGAGCTCGGGCTGCTCGTGATGGGACCCGAGTGCGGGACGGCGATGCTCGGCGGCATCGGGCTGGGCTTTGCCAACGTCGTCCGTTCGGGCTCCGTGGGCATCGTGGCGGCGGCCGGGACGGGAGCGCAGGAGAGCGCCTGCCTCCTGGACGCGGCCGGCGTCGGGGTCTCGCACATCGTCGGCGTCGGCGGTCGCGACCTGTCCCGTGAGATTGGCGGAATCATGTTCCGCCAGGGCATGCAGCTGCTCGCGCAGGACGCAGCCACGGACACGCTGCTGCTGGTCTCCAAGCCGCCCTCGCCCGAAGCTGTGCGCACGCTGGGCGAGGCGGTTCCCGCCGGCGTGCGGGTGGTCGCGGCGTTCGTCGGCTGGGAGGGAGACGAGGCGCCATTCGAGGTCCATCCCACCCTCGAAGCGGGCGCCGCCGCCGCCGCAGGCGTGGAGCCCGCCGACGTCTCCTCGCTCGAGGCCGAGATCGACGCGCGGCGCGGCGATGCGGCCGGACGCCGGCTGCTGGGCCTCTATACCGGCGGTTCGCTGGCCCACGAGGCGGTGACGATCCTCGAGCCTGAGCTGGGCCCGCTGGCCGGCAACGTGGGGCACGGCCCGGCCGGCGCGAGTGATGGTCGCGGGCACGCGCTGTTCGACCTCGGCGAGGCCGAGTACACGCAGGGTCGTCCGCACCCGATGGTGGACCTCGAGGTGCGGATCGAGATGCTCGAGCGGGCCGCCGCCGATCCCGGTATCGGCTGCGTGTTGATCGACGTCGTGCTCGGCCACGGCGGTCATCCGGACCCGGCCGGCGGACTTGCCCAGGCGGTTCGCGACCTGACCGAGGATGCGCTGGTCATCGCTCACGTCTGCGGTACGCCCGATGACCCGCAGGATTCTCGTCGTCAGACGGAGACGCTGGTGGAGGCCGGCGCGCTGCTCGCTCCTTCGAACGCCGCGGCCGCGCGGCTGGCCGTCAGGGCGTTGAGATGAGAGGGGCGACGAGACCACTGCGAATCGCGATGCTCACGTACTCACTGCGCCCGCGCGGGGGTGTCGTGCACGCGCTCGAGGTGAGCGAGGCGCTGGCCCGGCGCGGGCACGACGTCGAGCTGATGGCGCTGGGACGTCCCGGCGAGCGGTTCTTCCGCGAGCCCGGGGTTACCGCGCGGATCGTCCGCTATGAGCCGCTGGAGGGCCCGTTCGACCAACGGATCGAGGCGATGGTCGCGTCCTACCGCGACGGTCTCGCCGGCCCGCTGGGTGACGGAGGGTTTGATCTGATCCACTGCCAAGATTGCCTCTCGGCCAACGCGGCGCTCGAGCTGCGCGAGAGCGGGATCGTCCCCCACGTCATCCGCACCGTGCACCATGTCGACGAGTTCAGCTCGCCGTCGCTGATCGAGTGCCAGGACCGCTCGATCCTTGATCCCGACACGGTGCTGTGCGTATCGCAACCGTGGGTGGAGCGGCTGGAGCGCGAGTTCGGCCTGCACGCCGGCCTGGTGCGCAACGGCGTCGACCGAAGTCGCTGGCGGCCGGCGCGCAACGCTGCCGATCGCGAGCGGGAGCGGGTGGCGGCGGGGTTCGGCGGGCGCCTGACCGTGCTCAATGTCGGGGGCATCGAGCCGCGGAAGGGATCGCTGACGTTGCTCGACGCGTTCGCCGGGCTGCGCGCGCGGATGCCCGAGCACGACCCGTTGCTCGTGGTCGCGGGGGGCGCGACGCTGTTCGACCACCGGCACGAGGCCGATCTGTTCCGTGCGCGACTGGCCGAGCTCGGGCTCGGGGAGTCGGTGCGCGTGCTCGGCAGCCTCCCGGACGGTGAGCTCGAGCCCCTGTATCGGGCCGCTGACCTGTTCGCGTTCCCCTCCACGACCGAAGGCTTCGGACTCGCGGCGCTCGAAGCGCTGGCCTGCGAGCTGCCGGTGGTCGCGTCAGACCTCGACGCGCACCGGACCTTCTTGGAGCACGGCCGCAGCGCGCTGTTGGTACCGGTGGGCGACAGCGAAGCGCTGGCCGACGCGCTCGCCCGTCTGGCGCGTGATCCCGGAGCGCAGGACTCGCTGCGGGCGGGCGGGCGCGAGGTGGCGGCGAGTTACACCTGGGATCGGGCGGCCGCTGAGCACGAGCGTGTCTACGCCGAGTTCATCCGGACCTCGCCACGACGTGAGCGCCTCGGCGCCGAATCGGTGGGCTAACGGTGGCCGACACACTTGAGGTCAGCGCGACATGGATGGGAGGCTACGAGTCGTGCGTACAGGCGCGCGGACACGAGATCTCGATCGACGAGCCCGGATCGGACGGCGGTGGCGACGGCGGCATGATGCCGACGGAGCTGCTGTGCGCGTCAATCGCGAGCTGCTTCTGCCTGGCGCTGGCCCACGTGGCGGCCAAGCGCGGCCGGGAGCTGCCCGAGCTGCGGGTCGTCGTGCGGGCGCAGCGGCCGGGGCGTGAGCTGCGTTACGACCGCTTCGAGATCGAGGCTCAGGCGAACGTGCACGACGACGAACTGGCGGCGCTGTTGGAGCCCGCCCGCCGCGTGTGTTGGGTCTCGAACACGCTGACACAGGGTGTGCAGCTCA
This sequence comes from uncultured Solirubrobacterales bacterium, assembly GCA_963838535.1. Taxonomy (GTDB): domain Bacteria; phylum Actinomycetota; class Thermoleophilia; order Solirubrobacterales; family Solirubrobacteraceae; genus Palsa-465. The sequence continues at coordinate 57,389 of CAWIRN010000024.1, read as the reverse complement.
GCTATCATTCCACTTCCGTAGAAGCTCGTACACGAAAGTAGACGGGGTGGGCATTTGATTCAAAATCGTTCCGAACTCGAGCAGGTGCTTCGCACGCCGGCCAGTCTCGGCATCGCGTTTGCCCGCCATGCCTACGGTATGCGGCGCTGGGTCGATCTGTTCGCCGCCCGCATCCCGGCGATCAAGGACCCCTACGTGACCGAGCTGGTGGCCGCGATGGTGAGCCAGAACGCCCGCCATATGGTCCTGTTCAGAGAGCGCGCCGGCGCGCACGGCGTCGATCCGGACCTGTACGTATGCCCTCCGGAGGGCGAGCTCATCTACGAGCGGATGGCTCCGCTCGATGAGAGTGACACGCTCGCCTACGCGCTCGGCTCGCTTGAGCACTTCGCCGACCTGCTCGCGGTGTACGCCGAGGTCGCCGAGGATGGCCGCGATGCTCTGGTGATCAGCGCCGTGCGCGCCGACAACGACCACGCTCTCGAGCGGCTGCGCGGGCTCGTCGGTGGGTCCAGCGTGCCGGCAGCGGCTGACGCGCACGAGCTGTATCGGCTACGTGAGCTGGCCGAGGCCCCGCTGTATGCGAACGGCCACTGACCCACCCCCTGCGCCCACGTTCCTGGAGCTGCAGCGCGAGCTCCCCGCTTCCTCCCCGCGCGCGTGGCGCTTTCACACCCTGGCCGTCGCCTCTCGCGCGGGCTCGCTGCTCAGCGAGGGCCTTCGCATCGGCCACGAGCACGGCTTTGACTCCGGACCGTTCATGGCTCACATATATGCAAACGTGCCCCAGGGGCGCACGCGGGTCGGGCGTCTCGTCGACGGCCGGCTGCTCTCGCGCCGCACCTGCGAGGCGTTTCGCGAGATTCGCGTGCTCGCCGAGGACGCGCTGAACGAGGCAATCCTCGATGCGGATCGTGCGCCCGTCATCGCCGATCTGGCGGCCGGGCCCGCTCCCTACCTGTTCGCGGCGCTCAACGCCCATCCGCTCGCCCGCGCGATCGTATGTGACATCGATGCTGCCGCGCTGGCGCAGGCCCGCGCCGAGGCCTCGCGACTGGAGATCACGGACCGGGTCAGCTTTACCCAGGGCAGCGCGTTTGACCGCCGGACGCTGGCGGCGCTGTCGCCGTCCCCCGGGATCGTGGTGGAGCTTGGCCTGTACGGCATCTATCACGACGACGCGCTGATCGAACGCCATTTTCGGGATCTGGCCGAAACGGTCTGCCCGGAGCAGATCGTGTTCAACGTCCAGACCCAGAACCCGGAGATCGAGCACATCGCGCGCGTGTGGCGCGACCATCGCGGCGAGCGCTGCGTCTGGCGCCTGCGCCCCGTCGAGCAGATCCTTAAGTGGGCGCGCGCCGCCGGCTATGAGCCCGCGTCGATCCGCAGCGACCGTCACGGCATCTACCGCGTGGGCCGTCTGAAGAGGCGCGCGTGAGCGCGAGCGTATTGACCTGGACGGAGGCTCCCGCGGCCCCAGCCGTGACCTCCGAGCGCCTGCGGCGCTTACGCGCGAGCCACCAGGCGATGTGGAACTACATGACCTACCGCGACGCGATCGGGCTGCTGGGCATGGACGCTGCCGAGATCTACCCGGCCGGCAGTACGCGGCTCGATCCGGCCCAATGGGCAGACCTCGGCTGGCTCACCTGCTTCTGCGGCCCGCCCGCCTGCGCTGTCGAGGCCATGCGACGGGCGGTCACCGCAGAGTCCTTGAACCAGTACACGCCCGACTTGATCGAGCCCCTGCGCGATGCCGCCGCGCTGGCCTTCGGACGCCAACGCGACGCCGGGTTTGAGGTCGTGGGCACCGAGGGGGCCCAGGCCGGCCTCGCGCTCGCGCTGATGGCCAGTGTCGATCCCGGCGATGAGGTGATCGTCTCAGACCCCGGCTACTTTCATATTCCGTCCGCCGTGATCGCGGCGGGGGGGATTCCCGTGTCGGTGCCGATCACCGCTCAGAGTGGCTTTCGGCTCGATCCGGATGCCGTGCAGGCCGCGATCACCCCTCGCACCGCGGCGATCTGCGTCGTGGACCCGGTGAACCCGTACGGCACCGTGCAAACCCGCGCTGAACTTGAGGCGCTCGCCCGCCTCGCGGAGCGACACGGCTTGCTGCTGCTGCATGACGTCACGCACGCGCCGCTGGCGCTCGACGCCGAGCAACCGTTTGCCAGCCTGCCCTCACTGGAGCTGACCGAGAATGCGGTGGCCGTGCTGTCGGTGTCGCACTGCTATGGGATGGCGGGCGCGCGGATCGGCTTCCTCGGTGGCTCGCCGTCCTTCGTCCGCGGTTGCTTGCAGCTGAAAGCCGCGTTGACGCGCCTGAACACAAACCTGATCTCCCAGCACGGGGCGCTCGCCGCTCTCGGTGATGAGCGCTACCTGCCGGCCGCCGCGGATACGATCCGCGCCAATCTCGCTCACCTGGTCGTGACTCTCGCCCAGGTGCCGGGAGCCAGCCTGGCCGTGAGCCCACAGCGCGGGCTCGCGTGCGCGGTCGACGTGTCAGGTACCGGTGCGAGCGCGCAGGAACTGACAGTGGCGCTGTTCGCGCGCCGGGTTGCCGTGTACCCGGGCGATGGGCTCGGCGAGACGGTGGCGACGACGGCGCTGCGACTGAACCTATCGCGACCCGACGCGTGGGCGATGGAGCACCTGCGGGAGGTATTCGCGGAGGCGGTGCGGGAGGCAGCGTCCGGGCGCTGGCGTGAGCCGGTCGCCTCCCTGCTCCAGCGCAAGGGAACGGCGGGCGCGGCGCGGTTAGCCGATCGGATCCGCGGGCTGACGTGACTGCGCGCGAGCTTGTCGCCGAGCACGGCTCACCGCTCTGGCTGGCCGACGTCGACCGCTTCTGCGCGAACCTGCGCAGCTTCAGAGCGGCGTGGCGCACGCACTGGGCGCAGACGCAGGTGGCCTATTCCTACAAGACCAATCGACTGCTGGCATTTCTGCAGTCAGCGGAGCAGGACGGTTCGTTCGCCGAGGTGGTCTGCGAGGCCGAGTACACACTCGCCGCCGCCATCGTCGAGGTTGATCCCAGATCGATCCTGGTCGATGGTCCCGCCAAACCCGACTCACTGCTCAGGCGCGCGGGAGCCGGGGGCGCGCTTGTGCTCGCCGACTCGGTGGCCGAGCTGGAGCGGGCCGCCGCGCACGGTGTGCGCCGGATCGGGCTGCGAGTGGCCCTGGCGAGCTTCACCGGCGCGCGCACGCGCTTCGGGATACCTCCAGCGGAGATCGCGGCCGCGGCCCATGCGGCCGATGGACTCGGACTGGCCGTCGAGGCTCTCTCCACGCACCTCGTCTCGACCGATTTCGACCCCCGCAGCGGGCAGGTCGTCACCTCGTGGCCCCGGGCGGCCGCCGAGCACGGCCGAGCGGCACACACCCTCGCCGGGCTCGCTGCGGGTCTCGCCACCCACGGGCACGCGATCTCGCTGATCGATCTCGGCGGCGGCTTTCCGCCGGCGGATGCCGTCGAGCGTCATGCGCAGGCGGTGGCCGATGCGCTCCGTCAGGCCGGCTTCGGCGGCACCCTCATGCTCGAGCCGGGCCGCGCGCTGGTGGCCGACGCCGTGGACCTCGCCTTCACGGTGATCGCGGTCAAGACGCTCGCCGACGGCTGCCGGTGCCTGGTCTGCGATGCGGGCACGAACCTCCTCCCGGGCGCGCTGTCCGGCCCGCCGCAGCTCGAGGCGCCGGATGCCGACCCGGGCGTCACGAGCCCGGCGCTGGTCACCGGCCCGCTGTGTCTGAACATCGACGTGCTGCACCCGTCCACCGAGTTGCCCGTGCTCTCGCCGGGCGCCGTGCTCGTGGCCCGCGGAGTGGGCGCCTATCAGCAGACGTGCTCGACGCAGTTCGGCGAGCCACGCCCGGCCGTGGTCGCGCGGGAGGCGGGGCGATGGCGGCTTCACCAGCCGGCCGAGAGCCTCGGAGGCTCGAGCGAGCAGCCCGAATGCGACGCGGTGCGTGACCGAGCATTGAGGACCATCCACACGGCGAGAGGAGCAAGATGAGTGAGCGCTTGATTGTCATCGGCGGAGGTGGCGCCGGAACGGGTGCCTCCACGATCGCCAAGCGGGTGAACCCCGACCTTCACGTCAGCGTGTTCACCGAGTTCCCCGACATCGCCTACTCACCGTGCGGGATCCCGTACGTGCACGGCGGCGAGATCCCCGAGTTCAACGATCTGTTTCTGTCCACCGTTCAGCGCTACATCGATGACGGACTCGACATGCGGATGGAAACCTGTGTCACCGAAATCGATCTCGCCCGCCGCACCATCACCGCCCGTAACGCGCACGAGGGGTTCGACAAGCTGGTGCTCTGCACGGGGTTCGTGTGGGAGCAGCCCGATGTGCCCGGCGCCAATCTTCAGGGCCTCCATTACGTGAAGGACATCCGCCGCGCGATTGAGTTCGACAAGGAGCTGGACTCGATGAAGCGGGCGGTCGTGATCGGCGGCATGTGGCTCGGCGTGGAGATGGCCGGTGCCCTGGCTCGTCGCGGGCTCGAGGTCGACTTCATCGACGATGGCCCATGGCTGCTCTCCGAACTGGTGGATCCCGACGTCGCCGGGCCCGCCCAGGAGGCGCTCGAGAAGCTTGGGGTCAACGTGCGCACCGGGACGCGTCTGCTCGGCTTTGAGGGGACGAACGGTCGCGTCCGAGCCGTGTCGACCTCGGCGGGTGAGCTGGCATGCGACGTCGCCGTGATCTGCCTGCACAAGCTGCCCAACACAGCGCTGGCGTCCGCGATCGGGCTCGAGCTGGGCACCACCGGCGGCGTCGTGGTGGATGATCACATGCGCACCTCAGCGCCCGGCGTGTGGGCGGCGGGCGACATGATCGAGGTGCCGCACGGCCTCTCGATGCTTCCGATCAGCGGCCTGACCGGGTCGCACGCCTACTCCCAGGGCCGCGTGGCCGGCGCAAACGCCGCCGGCGAGGACCGCTCCTACGACCCCGTGTGGATCCCGTGGGGGTTCATGGCCGGCGACTACACGATCGGCGGGTTCTCGATCGGTGAGACGCTCGCCGAGGCGATGGGGATTCCGTACATCGTGGCGAAGGGTGTCGGCGTGTCCCGCGCGCGCTACTTCCCGGGTGCCGCCAGAACCCACGTGAAGCTGTTGGCTGAGCCTGGTTCGCTGCGCCTGATCGGGGCGCAGCTCCACGGTGGGGAGGGGATCAAGGAGCGCTGCGACTTTCTCGCCTTCGTGGCCAAGCGCGGTGCGACGTTGGACGACCTGGCATGGATGGAGAACATCTATTCACCGCCGATCGGCGCGCTGTTCGAGCCGATGCAGATCGCAGCCCAGAATGGCCTGGCCGCGTTGGCACAGAAAAGAGAGAAGGCCCCGGCTTGACTCTGACAGACCGTAAACGACTCCTGCGAGTACGCTCCGAGTACGCCCTGCGGCTCGCCGCGATGAACGACGTCGGTCGGCGCTATCCCGACCGCGTCACGAAATCGGCGCTCCCCCGGGGAGGGGTGTTCTGGCGTTATCTGTTCGTGCCGCTCTACCGACGCCTACCGTGGTCGTTCAAGCGAGACGCGATGCGCACGCTCAAAATGACCGCTCGCAACTGGCCGCAAGACGCACGGCGCTTCGCGAGCCGTGGCGCCCGCCCCTCCCCGACAGGCCGGCGAGCGTCGACGGATCGACGGGAACGACCCCGAGAAGTCTGGAGATATGACCAGATCGGGTACCTGGGAGCGGTTCGTGAGCGGCGAGGACGTCTGGGGGTCGCCATGCCGCTGAGGTCAAGACGATCCTGGGCATCTGAGCGGGCGGGTCATTCGCTCTCGATCAGCTCGTCGATCCTGCGCAACGTGCTGCGCAGGACGTCGATCGCCATGGCGATGTCCTCGGGGCTGGCCTGCTCGCGCGGGGAGTGACTGATGCCCTCCACGCAGGGGATGAAGACCATCGCCGAGGGCGAGCGACGCGCGATCACGGCCGCATCGTGGCCGGCGCCGCTCGAGAGCACGCGGTAGGCCAGCTCGCGTGCCCGACACTCCTCGTACAGGATCGCGCGGGGCCACGCGGAGAGCACGATCGGCGGTTGATCGGAAAGCACGTCGGGGGTGATCCGGACGCTTCGCCGAGCGGCGATCTCGGCGGCCGCGTGGAGCACGCGGCGCGCCGCCCGCCGCTGAACGTCGGGGTCCACGTCGCGTATGTCGACCCACAGCGTCACCTGGCCGGGCACGGTCGTGACGTTGTTTGGAATGACCTCGAGACGGCCGACCGTGGCGACCGTCGAGCGGTAGCGGCGCCCCTCCTCCTCGACCGCGAGCACGAGTTCGCTCGCCGCCGCCAGTGCGTCGGCCCGCATCCGCATCGGCGTCGCGCCCGAGTGATCGGCGCGGCCGATCAGCTCGAAGTGCAGACGCACGCTGCCGGCGATCGCGTCCACCAGTCCGATCCGGGCAGCCCCGGCCTCGAGCTGGCGTCCCTGCTCGATGTGCAGCTCGAAATAGCACGCGACATCGTCGCCGATCCACGCGGATGTGGCGGCTGGGTCGAGGCCGATCCCGGCCGCCGCGGCGAGCAGCGTGGTCCCGTCGGCGTCCCGCAGCTTGCCCAATCCCCGCTCGTCGAGCAGCCCGGCGGCGAGCGAGCTGCCGATCGTTGGGCGGCCGAAGCGGGCGCCCTCTTCGGCGGCGAACGCCACGGCGCGCACGCCCCGGTGCAGCTCGCCGACGGCGGCCGCAACCTCCAACGCGGCGATCACCCCCGCTGCTCCGTCGTAGCGTCCACCGTGCAACACGGTGTCGAGATGCGATCCGATCAGGAAGTACGGCGCTCCCTCATGGAACACCGCGACGCTGTTGCCGGCGGCGTCGACCTCGCAGCGGGCGCCCGCGGCCCGCGCCCACGCCGAGAAGCGCTCATGAGCCTCACGCTCGACGTCGCTGTACGCGAGGCGAGTGACGCCGCCGGTTGACTCGCCGCCGATCAGAGCCAGCTCCGCCAGCCGCTCCCGCACACGGTCGGCAACGGTCCTCGTCGCCCGCGGTTGATCGACCTCGGGCGTCGTCCCCGCTGCGCCCACTCTGGGCTGACCGGGTGTGGGGATCGTCATGGGGGCGGCTGTCCGGGCCGCTCGAGCAGTTCGGTCTCGGTGAACAGCGCACGCAGCGCCAGCCCCTCTCCCGCCAAGCGCTGAGCTGCCCCTGACTGGCGGTCGAGCAGACAGAGGACGTCGAGCAGTTCGGCGCCCGCGTTGCGCAACGCGCGGGCGCCGGTCACCGCGCGCTGGCCCGTGAACACGACGTCTTCGACGAGCGTCACTCGGGTGCCGGCAAATAGCTCGCCGCCAAATGCACCGGGCCCTTCGTCGGAGCAGAGCAGCAGCGCCAGACCGGTCTGCTGGGCGAGCGCGGTTCCGAGCGCCGTCGAGGCGATCCCCGTGACGGCCAGCCGTTCGCAATCCTCCGAAACCATGTCGGCGAGCAAGCGGGCCGACCGTGTCAACATGCCGGGCCGCGACAGGACGAGGAACTTGTCGAAGTATCGGCGCTCGCGTGCGTGTTGGTCTTGCCCGCGCAGGACGTATCCGCCCCGGCTCAGATCGCCGGCCAGCTCGGCCCGCAGCAGGTCGCGGGTCGCGGTGAATGGCTCAGCGGGCAGCGCCCGGTGCCTCTCGCGGTGGTTGGTCGGCAGGTAAACATACGGAGCACTGGAACGGCCGCGCCTCTGGCCCCGCCAAGTAACCGTTCGTGTTCGCTTTCTTGCCGTTCATCACACGGCCTTTGACGGGATCGTCGAAGGCCAATAGAGATGATAGGCCGTGGACCGGGACGCGATGGACCAGGCACGCGAATCACATTGCCTGGCCAGTCAAGCATTGAGAGAGAGGTGTTTCTAGATGGCGATCGATTTCACGCTTACCAAGGAGCAGCAGGGGATACAGGCCGCGGCCCGGGACTTCGCTCAGAACGTTCTCGGTCCGGTCGCTCAGAAGATTGATGAGGAGCCAGATCCGCTGACGGGCTGGCAACTGGCCAAGCCGGCGTATGAGGAGGCGTGTAAGCGCGGTATTGCGTTTTCGATGCTTCCCAAAGCGTACGGCGGCGGTGGCATGTCGAACGTCGACTTCGTGATCGCTGCCGAGGAGATCCAGGCCGTCGACCCCGGGTTCGGTACCGCCGTGTTGGTGAACGGTCTGGGCCTGATGCCCGTCTGGTATTACGGCACCGAGGAGCAGAAGCAGCGCTTTATCGGAGGGGCCACGTCGGATACGAGCAACGAGTTCATCGTGGGTTATGCCGCCAGCGAGCCGGCCGGATCGCCGGGGGGTACGGCGAACTTTGACGCGCCGGCGGTGGATGGCGCCGGGATGGGAGTGACCGCGACGCTTGACGGGGAGGAGTATGTGATCAACGGTCGCAAGTACTGGCCGTGCAACGTTGGGGGCTGGGACAACCAGGGCGCGAACCTCAACCTCGTCGTGGTTCGCACCGACCCCTCAGCCGGCGGGACCTCGGGATTGTCCGCGATCATCGTCGAGCGCGGCACGCCCGGGATCACCTACAACTCGATCAGCACTCTCGGTCAGCGCACCGCGCCCAACTGCGAGATCACCTTCGACAACGCGCGCGTGCCGGCGGCCAACATGATCGAGGGCGCCAAGGGAAACGGAGATCTCCTGATCAACCGGAACTTCGCCTGGTCGGGGCCCGTCGCCGGGATCGGCGCGGTAGCCATCGCGCGCGCCGCCTACGAGGACGCGCTGCAGTGGGCGAAGACCTACACCGCAGGGGGCCCTAAGCCGATCATCCACTACCAGTATCCGGGGTACGTACTGGGCGACGTCGCCGCGAAGATCGAAGCGGCGCGGTACTTCTGCTGGAAGACCGCGCACTACCTTGACCAACACGACTACCACGGCGAAATGCTCGGTGCGATGTGCAAAATTCACTGTACCGAGATGCTGTTTGACGCCGTGTACAAGTGCATGCAGGTCGTCGGAGTGAACTCCGTCGATAAGCAGCACCAATACCACCGCTACCTCCGAGAGGCCGCGATCCTGCCGCTGTACGACGCCGGCAACTTCGGAATGCAGCGCCGGCGCGTGCACGGCGTCATGGCCGACCCGTCGTTCAACCCCCGCGCGGTCATGGACGACGAGGCGATCGAGTTCACCAAGGCCATGGAAGGCATCGGAACCATCCCCGGCCCGACGGCTTAGACGCCGCCGACCCGACATTCGCTCCAACGGCGGCAGTCGCCAGGTGCGATCGCCGCCTGGTGGAACGTGGTGAACTGGACGTGGCGCGCCACGCCAGGCTCTCTCCACGCTGCGAGGGGTGGCGGTACCCGCGGAAATGTCAGAGGTTCGTAACACAAGCTGGGAAACGTCCCAAACAGAGGCCTCGTTCTTGCCGGGTGGGTAGTTCCCCAGCTCCCAGCTGGGGAACAGCCCAATCGAGTTTTTCGGGCCCTTGATTGGAGCGTTATACATGCGAATCGGTCAGAAGTCTGACCTGCAGGGCACCCATCGTGTCGGGTTGCCATACGGATCCCTGGCTATCGAGAGCCACGTACTACTGGAGTGCAATCTCCCCGTTGCGCTCGCCCTCTGGACGCGGGCCGAGGATGCGGCGCTCGGACTCGGCGATCGCCAGGTCGTTGATGCTCGCCTCGCGCCGGCGCATGAGGCCGTGCGCGTCGAACTCCCAGTTCTCGTTGCCGTAACTGCGCCACCACTGACCACTCGCGTCATGGCACTCGTACTGGAAGCGCACGGCGATCCGGTCGTCCGTGAACGCCCACAGCGACTTGCGCAGGACGTAGTCCAGCTCACGCTCCCACTTGGTGGTGAGGAACGCGACGATCGCCGCACGGCCCGTGACGAACTGGTCGCGGTTGCGCCACACGGAGTCCTCGGTGTAGGCCAGCGACACCCGCTCGGGATCGCGTGTGTTCCACGCGTCCTCGGCCGCCTGGACCTTCCGCAGCGCGGTCTCACGGGTGAACGGGGGCAATGGCGGGCGGTCAGTCACGCGGCATCCTCACTGCTAAGCGGGCGAAGCGACATTCTAATTGCCGACACTACGTGTCGTCGCTTCCGTGCGCGGCGTCGGTCGAGGTGGCGCCGCGGGCCAGGACCGAGGCCAGGACGTCGCCGAGTGCGTCGGCCGACCCGGCGCCCGTGGTTTTGGCGCGCCACGCGACGAAGCGTCCGGGCGGACGAGCACTGCGCCGCTCACGGTGATGCCGAACGCTTCGCAGAAGTTCCCGAGTGGATCGACGAGCTCGCTCTCGCCGCCGACCTGGTGGACGTCCACCGTCATCCCGAAGCTCGCGGCTGCCTGACGTGCATCCTCGTTCAGCTCGTGTGCTTGCGGGGCCCGCGAGCAGGACGAACGAGCGTCCGAGCAGAGCAGCTCGGGGCCGGCTCCGCCGTTGATGACGAAGGCGAGCTTCCAGGCCAGATTGTGCGCATCCTGGATCGCCGTGTTGCCGCCGAAACCCCCGTAGGGCGGCATTACGTGCGCTGCGTCGCCGACGAGGAAGATCCGGTCCCGGCGGAAGCTGTCGGCAAGATCCGCCCGACACTCCCAGCGGTGCACGTCCTCGATCGCCACCGCCACGTCCTCGGTGCCCAGGCCAGCGTGGACGAGGTCGACGCAGCGATCCTCGGTCAGGTCCCACACGTCTGTGATCGGATGGTCGGGGTCACCGAGCATGTGCACGATGAGAAAGCCGGAGCGATGGGGCTTCTCGACCCGCGTCCTGCGTCACGAACATCCGCTCGGTGGGGCTGAGTTCCCGCACGGCTTCATTGAGCTGCGCGATGTCCCAGTTCAGTTCCTCGCCGGCCAGGGTTTCCACGACATGATCGCGCCGTCGGGCTCGAACTGCTCGTAGGACCGGCGCCTGATCGCCTCCTCGATGCCGATGCTGCGCAGGATCTCCATCGAGCGCTGGTAGACGAGCGCGGCACGGGGATGGATGGCAGTGCCACGATGGCGCTCGACGACCAGCGACCGCACGCCGTGTTGACCGAGGAACGCGGCCGCGGTGAGCCCGGCCAAACTCCCCCCGACGATAAGCACCGGAGTTTCTTCCTCGGTCACGACTTGGCTCCTCTCCCCGGAGCGCTCGCCCAGCTCTCAAGATAGGAGACGTTCAGGGCTACGTCGGTCATCGGCTCCGATCGGCCACCCACAGTATCGTGACTGCCCTACCGTCCAAGGGCGACGCGCCGTGGCCTGTCGGTGATCTCGGCCAGGACGGCCGCGCGGCCGCGGTGTAGCTCGTCGAGGATCCGGCGAGAGACTCGGGCGTTCAGGTTGGCGGCGGCCAGTAGACGGTCGGTTTCCTGATCGCCGGTAACGCGCGAGTGCCGCGCTCCGTGATCGTAGGACACGAGGACGTCGCGCTCGGCATCGGCGAAGGACCCTTGACGCTGTCGGTCGGGTTCGCCGTAGAAGCTTCCGGCGGCGTGCCAGCGTGGCAGCGGCGGGCCGGCGTACCGGCCGACCGGAGCGTCCGCAGCGATCGCGCCCGCGAACCCGCCGGCCACCTCGGATCGGAGGTCGTGTAGACGGGAGCCGACGATCAGCCGGATGTCGCGCTCTGAAACGCCTGCCGCGGTCAATTCCTCAACGGCCCGCTCGGCCGCCGCGTAACTGGAATATGTCGTACACAGTGTGGTCATCACCGCACCTCCAATATAGATCTCGTAACACGATATCGTAGCACGATCTCTTATCCTGTCAACTGACCCATCGACCACGGCCGACCGCTGCTGGAGCCCGTCTGGGCCAGCCCCGACGCCGCACCGAAAATCACACCCAGCGGGCGCGAGATGCGAGGCCCATGACGCCGATACCGACTGATCAGGACTACCAACAGCTCTTACAGCTGCGAACCGGCCTGCGTCTCTTCCTTCGCTGGAGCGAACAGCAAGCCGCAGCCGCGGGCCTGACGCCCGCTCAGCACCAACTGCTGCTGGCGATCCGCGGGCACCCCGACCCGCGTGGCCCAACGATCGGCGACGTCGCCGCCCACCTCCTGCTCCGCCACCACAGTGCGGTGGGCCTCGTCGACCGTGCCGAAGCCGCCGGGATGGTCAGGCGCACCCCAGACTCACAGAACGCCAGCACCGTCCGCCTGCGCCTCACCGACGAAGGGGCGCGCCGGCTCGCCACCCTGAGCGAACAGCACCTGGAGGAACTCGCCCACCTCGCACCGACCATGCGCACCCTGTGGGACGCCCTGGAGAGCACAGGTGACGGTCACGCTCGCTCCACACCCCACCCAGCCTCACCGCCCAACGACGCGGGATAGCGCGGCGCGCGGCCCTGCTGGCGCTCTCACACCGAGAGCGCACGTCGCTGGCCCGCGTGGATGGGCGCACCAGTCACTACCGCAGCGGGCTCTCAACGGCGATGTGTGACTCCGGCGGGGTGTCGTGATCGGCGAGGGCGTCTGGATTGACCGTCTGTCGTGAGCGAATCAGCGCCTGAATGTGCTCGTTGACGTCCCAAACATTGACGTTCATGCCGGCGACCACACGCCGGTCCTGGAGCCAGAAGGCGATGAACTCGCGGCTGGCTGGGTCGCCGCGGAAGACCACCTCGTCCCATTCGGTCGCCAAGCCGGAGTACTCCATCCCCACGTCGTACTGGTCTGAGAAGAAGTAGGGGATCCGGGTGAAGGCGACCTCCTGCCCGAGCATCGACCGCGCGGCCGCGGGTCCCTGATGGAGCGCGTTGGCCCAATGCTCAACCCGGATGTGGCGCGCGTAGAACGGATGCCAGGCATTGGCCACGTCGCCCGCGGCATACACGTGGGGCCGCGTCGGTCGCGAGCGCCTGGTCGACCACGATCCCGTTGCCGGTGTGGATGCCGGCGCTCTGCGCCGGTTCGACGCGCGGCGCCGCGCCGATTCCGACGAGGACGAAGTCGCACTCGATGGCCCGCCCGTCGCTGGTGTGCACGCGGTTCACGGCGGCCTTGGCCCCGGCGAGGCTGGCGCCGACGATGATGATGTTCTGAGGATGGCTGCTCATGGCTAGCTTCGAGAAGCTCGACCGCTATGTCGAACTCGAGCTAGCCGGCGCCGACGCCGACAACGCAGTCCCGGGGCTGCGCGCGCACCTGCAGGGCTGCCCGGCCTGTCGCGAGGATCACGACAGCCTGCTGGCATACCTGTCCAGTCAGCAGGGGTAAGAACTCCGTTCACCACGACGCAGATGGGTTGGCAAGCAGGACCATCTCAACGTCGCACACGGAGGACACCATGTCAGTCACCACCGCCCCGCCCGCAGGCCGCTCGGCCACAGTCGCGCTGAGCCTCGACGCCCTCAAGAGCGACCCCGCCTATCAAGGCTACATGCTCCTGCGCATCGGATTTACGGTCGCGCCAATCGCCTTTGGCATTGACAAGTTCTTCAATGTCATGGTCAACTGGGAGCGCTACCTCGCCCCCTGGATCCACCATCTCAGCCCACTCAGCGCAGTGAACACGATGCACATCGTCGGGGTGATCGAGATCGCCGCCGGGATCGCCGTTGCCATCAAGCCCCGATACGGCGCCTACCTGGTCGCGGCATGGCTCGGCGGCATCATCATCAACCTACTCAGCTACTCCGGCTACTACGACGTCGCCCTGCGCGACTTCGGACTCATGCTCGCCGCGCTCACCCTCGCCCGACTGGCCAGCACGTATGACCGCCCCGGACTGAGCTTCACCCACCGCGACTAACCACGCCTCGCCACCCGAGGCAGGCACTGCCCGGTGCCTGCCTCGCGCCTGGCTCCCCGCCGAGGTCGAACACCGCCTCACGACGTACGACGACTCACTGAATGTGAGCGCGGTCCTGGCAGGCCTGGATCTCGTGTGCCTGTGCCTCCAGCGCGCGCCAACCGCGCTCCCACTGCCCGGCGCGCGGTGTGACCGACGCAACGCGGCGCGCGAGCTTCCGGTAGCGCCGCTCAGCGTCGCGCTCGGCGAGCGCGACCTGCGTCTCCTCTAAGTAGGTGGTGCGGTTCACCCACTCGATGGGACGCCACACGCAGACTCCAAGGCAAGGCTGAGGCGCGTCGATGCCGCCACACTCCGCACACCACCAGGTCGTCGCAAACTCGACCGGCTCATCCCAATCGATGTCGAGCGGCTCGAGCTCCGGGTAGCGGCGCAGGGTGGTCTGCGCAACCTCCTGCAGCGACCGATAGGCCGCCTCCCACTCCTCCGCGCGCGGCTGGCGCGACACGAGCCCCTCGGCCACGGCCCCCAAAGCCTCGGCGCGAAGATGCGCGCCGGACGCGAGGGCTGCCACCCGGTCGTACTCACCGGCGGGCACCAGCTCGAGCCTCTGCTCGCCACAGCCGCCAGCACAGGTCCCGAACTGGGCCATCGCACCGCAGCCGATGCACGTCTGCACAGTGACACGGGAAGGCGGCAGCACAACTCAACTGTAGAGACCCACGCCGGCCCGAAAGAACCGCAGATCGTGCCGGAGCAACCCTGCGGACAAGATCACCCACACCACCGGCCACCATCAGCACCGCGCTGATGCGCACGCCGGCCACCAGCGGCGTCACTGTGCGAGCAAATCCGTGAGGACGTCATCGATGTATTTGGTGTCCACCACGGTCCGCGACACCTAAACCAACCTAGGTGAGTGCTTGCGCTGCGTCCACGTTCTGCGTGGTGGCGTCGTCTGGCTGTGTAATGTGCTCGGGTCGCAGCCGATTCGACGGGTACTCCGAGTACCTGCTGGTCCGGCCCGCTCGGCGAGCCCGGGGCGGGCTCCGCAGGGTCATAGTTCTGACAGATTCGGCTGCATAAGATCCCAATCGAGGGTCCAAAAAAGTCGATTGGGCTGTTAACCATCTGGTAGCTGGGGAACGACCCGACCGCCGAAAATGAGGCCTCCGTTGGGACGTTTTACAGGTGCTTTCGATTTTGTGACCCTTCCGTGGGTACCGTCACCGGTTGAAGGGTGGGGAGAGCCTGGTATGGCACTCGGCGAGCGCGCCCCGGCTATCGTCAGCCCCGGTTGATCCAGCCGTCGCCGGGCCGGCGCGCGCAACGCGAGTGGTACGTTTGTACCGCTTTGTCTGCCGCCTCCACCCGCTTGCCTGGCGCCCCCACCCGGATCGCCGCGTCCGCGCACCGTGAGGCCTCTCGCCCGCGCGGAGCTGCGCGCCGGGAGGCGCTGCTGGAGGCTGTGCTGCGGATCGTGGCCGACGTGGGAGCGGACGCTGTCACCCATCGCCGGGTTGCCGAGGAGGCGGGGTTGCCGCTGGCCTCGACGACGTACTGGTTTGATTCAAAAGAGCACATCCTTACCGCGGCGTTCGAGTTGGCCGCTGAGCGTGACATTGCGCGCCTGTTGGACTACGTCGCCGCGGTGACCCGGCGCGCCGGCAGGGCCGGCGTGACGCAGCGCGCCGGCACGACCGACGTGGATCCCCTCGAAGCCGCCGTGGCGGCCATCTGCGAGCCGCTCGATGACGGTCAGCAGGCCAGCCGCGGCTCGCTCCTGGCCACCTATGCGCTGCTGCTGGAGGCGGCCCGCCGTCCGGCGCTGCGCGAGATTGCCATCCGCTGGACGGACGCCTACCTCCTCACGCTCGGGGAGCTGTTGGAGCTTGGCGGCTCACGGCGCCCGCGTGAGGATGCCGAGCTGCTGCTCGCGGCCGCCGACGGGCTGCTGATCGAGCAGCTCTCCACGGGCGCAACGATCGACCTTCGCCCGCGGCTGCGGCGGCTGGCGAAGCTGTTGGTGGAGACGCCGTGCGTGCCCTGAGACGTCGACTGCGTCAGGCGGGGGTGCTGTCCTCTGGCGGCGGCCCGGAGGGCCCGATCGTCACGTTCGTGCAGGTGCTGCTGCTGTTCGAGGCCTCGCTGTATTCGGCGGTGACTCCGGTGTTGCCGCACTACGCGCATGTTCTCGGGGCGTCCAAGCCCGCGGTCGGCGTGCTCACCGCCGCCTACCCGGCTGGGCTGATCCCGGGCTCGTTCCTCGGGGGCTGGCTGGCGGTCCGGGCCGGCGTCAAGCGGACGACGCTGTTCGGGCTGGTGCTGTTCGCGGTCTCGGCGATCCCGTTCGGGTTCGGGAGCGATATCGCGACGCTTGACCTGCTGCGGTTCGTGCAGGGCGTGGCCAGCGGCTGCATCTGGGGCGGGGGCCTGACCTGGGTGATCGCCGTCGCTCCACGGGAGCGACGCGGCGAGGTTCTCGGTTCGACGATCGGGGCGGCCATCCTGGGCACGCTGCTGGGGCCCGTGCTGGGAACGCTGGCGGTCGCGATCGGCACCGGGGTGGTGTTCTCGCTGGTCGGGGCGGTGTCCATCGGGCTGGCGTTCTGGACGGGCCGGCACCCCGAGCCTCCGCGGACGGAAGCCGGTCCCCGCACATCGTTGCGATCGCTGGTGGGCAACCGCCGGATCGTGCTCGGCTTCTGGCTGATCCTGCTCGTGGCGTGCACGGTCGGCGCGACAGGCACTCTGCTGCCGTTGCGGCTGGCTCAGTTCGGAGCCTCCGGCGTGCTGATCGGCCTCACTTTCCTGATGTCATCGTTGCTGAGCTATCTGCTGGCTGCGCCCATCGGCCGCGTGATCGACCGCCGCGGCGAGGGGCTCTCGCTGACCGTCGGCCTGGTCACCATGGCCGGGCTGCTCGCGGTGCTGCCGGTCCCGCACTCGGTCGTGCTGCTGGCCGTTCTGACCGTGGCCGCCTTCGGGCCCCCGCTCACCGCGTGCACGATCCCCGCCATGTCGGTCATGACCGCAGCCGCCGAGCGCGCGGGGATCGCGATCGCCCTGGCGACGATGCTGCTCAACCTGGGGTGGGCGACCGGCGAGACGATCGGCGCGCCGGTGGCCGCCAACCTCGCACAGGCGACGAGCGACGCCGTGCCGTTGCTCCTGCTCGCGGCGATCATGCTGCTCACGCTGTGGCCCGTGCGCCGCGCCCATTTGGAGCGCGAGATCGCACCCGAGGCCGAGCCCCAGGATCCCGCGTCGCAGGCCGAGCGCCGGGTCCCGGTCGGCACCCGATGACCTCTCACCCGTGTGAGACGCCGCCTTCGTCACACGACCGCCTTCGGCCGGAAAGTCGGAGGCGCCTGGCCGGGGATTGCCGGCCGCTCGAGTGGGGTGGGCGGGTTCGGCTCGGTCACATGAGGTTTGGCGTGTGGAGGTCGGAGAGGTATTGCGCGGTGGTGGCGGTGAAGCCGCAAGCTCGCAGCCGTCGCAGCCGGTTGCGCTGCATCGTGGCCAGAAGAGCGCGCACGTCGGCGGCGGCTTCGGCGAGTTCGGCGGGCTGCAGGGATCTGGCCGCCATGATCGTCAGAGCCTCGACGAGTACCGGGGAGAGTCCTGAGAGGCTGATGAGTTTGGCCGCGCGGGCTTCGGCGGCGGCGATCAGCGACGCTTGCAGATCCGGCTGCAGCGAGCATGCGCGCGCGATGTGGGAGATCCCGAAATGGACGTGGCGGCGCTCGTCGCGGTGCGCGAGTCTGGCCGCGGCCGCGGTGGCGGCGTCGGGCGCGTGCGCCTCGATAAACCGCAGGAGGTCGAGGAACGTGCCCTCGCCGAGCACGTTGAGCAGTAAGGAGGATGCGGT
Source organism: uncultured Solirubrobacterales bacterium (assembly GCA_963838535.1). Lineage (GTDB taxonomy): Bacteria > Actinomycetota > Thermoleophilia > Solirubrobacterales > Solirubrobacteraceae > Palsa-465. The sequence continues at coordinate 39,782 of CAWIRN010000024.1, read as the reverse complement.
GAAGTCGTGCTCGTCGAGCAGCGTGCGCAGGGAGAGCTCGGTCGAGGCGAGCGCGTAGCCGTGCTGCCCGCCGGCGAGCGAGCGCTTGGTGAACACCTCGATGTGCCGGGCCTCGTCGTGTACGTGGCTACTGAGCCAGAGCACGAGCTCGGTCAGTTGTGGATTGATCTGCGCCAGGAATCCGGCGGGCACGTACAGCGCGGCGTATTCGTTCTGGGCCAGGAACGTCATGACCTGCGCGACAGCTCGCTCGGTCGTGTCATCGAGCTCGCGCGCCGCCTCCCACGGAACGTCACGCGACGCGTCCCACTGCTGCGCCGATGCCTGCTCCACGAGCTCGCCCACATCGTCGGCCCAGACCGCATCGCGCTGGTTCAACCGCCAGTGGTGCCCGGGCGCCCCGGCCTCGATCACCGCACCCAGCGGAGCGAAGCCTGCCCCGGCATGCGGATCCGGCGGTAGGTTCCCGCCCCGCCAGTCAGCGGTGTGCAGCTCCCCACCGCGGAGCGCGGGCGGCGGTCCACGGTCCGGGAGCGGATCCGCCAAGACTCGCGCGGTGACGGCGCGACGAATCCGCAGCACATGCGCGTGGCGAGCCGTCGTCTCGCTGACCAGCTGGTGGCCCGCCATCCGCGTCCAGCCCGGCAGTTCGAGCGCGACGGCGCGCGACGGCGTCCTGACCTCCAGGATGCCGCCGGGCGCCACCCGCTCGAGTGCCGCCGCGAGCAGGACCTCCAGACCCCCGCCGAACTCCAGCTGCTCGGCGTCGATCCGGTGAGCGGGGGCCTGCTCGCGGCTGGCCGTCATGGCAGCAGCGCCTGTTCTCGCATCGCCGCGGTCAACGATGCGTAACCGTCGCGGTCGCCGGGATACCAGCGCCGGACAGCCTCGAGCTCCATCGCGGGCCGCAGGCTCGGATCGTCGTAGTCCATCGCCAGCAGCGCCTGTGACCATCGATCCGCGACCTCGCGGTCCAGCGAGTCCAGGACCGTGAAGTTGCAGTGGTAGTACGTCGGGCTGCTCCACACCACCTCGAGTTCAGCGACCTCGGGCACGCCCTCGGCCCGAAACGCGCTGAAGTAGACCGCGGAGAGCGCGCCCGCGTCCGCGTCGCCGGCGGCGACGGCACGCACCACGTGAAGCTCGGAATCACCGGTATCACCGTGCTTGCCGAGATCGGTATCGAAACGCACCACGCGACAGCGCTCCTGCACGGCCAGCCCTGCCTCGGCCAGGTAGTGAACCGGCAGGATCGCCGCATGACCAGAGTCGCGGCTGCCGAGGGCGAGCACCCGACCCTCGAGCTCGGTGACGCTCGCCACCGAGCTGCCTTTGCGCATCACCAGCACGGTCGACCAGTCGCGGTCCAGATCGCGCATCCCGAGAATCCGCGTGTGTCCGCCCGCGCGGTGATCGAGCGCCACGTATGCCGTGTTGGTGTTCCACCCGACGTCGACCGTCCCATCGAGCACGGCGTCGACCAGTCGTTCGTAGTTGGAGAACAGTACGTAGTCCGTCGGTACCCCGGCATCCGCTGAAGTAGTCGCGAAACCGCTCCCAGATCGTCACGACCCGGGGGTGATAGGACACAGCGCCGAGCCTCAGCTCCGCGCCGCTCATGGGACCGGAAGCCCGGCGATCGCCTTCGCCGACCAGGTTCGCAGGACCCCGTTGGTCGGCGCCATCACCGCGCCGGCGCGGGCGTCGCGGAGATGGCGCTCGATCGGCAGCGCCGACGTGTAGCCCTGGCCGCCGCAGACCTCGAGCGCGCCCTGCGTGATCCGGGCCGCCGCGTCCGTGCACAGCACCTTGGCCTCCATCAGCGGCACCAGCGCGGCCTCGTCGCCCGCAGTCCGCCAAGCCGGCCGCATGACGCAGCAGCGCTCGCGCCGCCCGCGTGTCGATGTCCATGTTCGCCAGCGAGTGCTGAACCGTCGCCACCTCCACCAGCGAGCTACCGTCCGGATAGCTCCGCGAGCTTGGCGTGCTCCACCGCGGCGACAGCGCCGCTTGAGCGATCCCGACGTTCACCGCCGCCAGGCCGACCAGGAACGTCGGTGCGACGACGCCAAAGACGAGACCGAGTCCGCCGCCCGCTTCGCCGATGCGCTCATCGAGATCGAGCTTGACGTCGTCGAACTCGACCGCGATGCTGGAGTTCCCGCGCATCCCGAGGCCCTCCCAGCGCCCGGTCGAAGCTGACCCCCTCGGCGTCCTTCGCCACCGCGTAGCAGTCCAGACCCTCGCCCGCGCTCTGCACCAGCACGAGCATCACCTCCGCGTGGCCGCCGGAGGTGACGAACGACTTGCGACCGCTCACCACAACTCCACCGTCACGCCGCTCGGCGCGCAGCTCAGGCGCGTAGAAATGAGCCCCGGTCCCGCGCTCGCTGAACGCGAGCGTGCCGAGCGCGTCGCCGCTCGCCATTCGTCCGAGCAGCTCGGGCGCCTCGCGGCCCGCCGCCACCGGCCACCGTCGCCGCGGCGACGCTGTGCATCAGGAAGACCATCGCGGTCGACGCGCACGCGCCACCGACCGTCTCGCACGCCTCCGCGAACGAGGTCAGCCCGCCGCCAAGCCCGCCATGCTCGGTCGGACGAGCAGACCGAGTGCGCCGATGCCGGCCAGCGCGCGCAGATTCTCGCGCGGAAACCGCGACTCACGATCGATCTCGACGGCGCCCGGCGCAATCCGCGCCTGCGCCAGATCGCGTACCTCCGCCAGCACGGCGTCGACATCGCGAGCAGCAACTTCTGTCATCTGATCTGCTCCCTTTGCGAAGAGAGGAATGTGCGGTGTGTTGCCACCCGCACCGGGTGGCCACGACAGCAGTTGCTCAACGACGCGTCATCGCAGCCACCTCCTCTCTCGCCCGCCAGGGGATCAGATCACCTCATCATCGATCATCGCTCATCAGCATGCTCTGCTCGTGACCGAGACACGGCCGAGAGCTTCCCATAACCGGGCCAGCTTCCGCTCGATGGGAATTGAGACGCTTCGGTCCTTCTGACTCCGAGCGGGAGGGGGCGGTCGAACCGGGTGACCACGACCGCTCGCCGCTTCCGCACGGGAGCGCACCTGTCCGCCGCGCCCGACGGCGCTAGGTTCAGACATGCGTCATATACAGATCTTCGCTGTGCGGCAACAGGTGACGACGTTCCTCAGAGCTTGATCGCGTTCCAAGCAGCGTCCCGACCGGGCAGATCGCGACCGTAGCTGTCGGGGTCGGTACCCAGCGTCTCGGCGGCTTCGGCGGCGATCTTCTGCACGACCACCGTGAGCGGGAATATGGAAAGGGCCTCGCCAAGCTCGGGACGGGCGAACGCGCTGACCACCGTGCCTTGGGCTCTGGCGACATCGGCCAGCTGTGTGAGGCGGTCAGATCCGGTCCCACTGTCCAGGCACACAAGCGCGTCATCGGCACCCAAAGCCACCGCTGGCCCGTGCAGGATGGACTCGCAGGCGAGGCCTTCGGTGGCGACCAGCGCGGTCTCTCTGATCTTGAGCGCGCCCTCTGCGGCCGTCCAGGCGTTGATTCCCACGCCGGCGAATTCCAAGAGCCGCGCCGGCGGCTTCACACCCACTGGTCCGTGCGCGAGCTCTCGGGCAACGGCGTCTGGAACGTCCTGAAGCGCTCCCAGAGAGGCCCCCAACCGCTCAGCGAGCTGGGCAACTCGCATCAGAGCACCGAGGTGGCTCGCCGTAAACGCCGAAGAGACCTCCTCCGAAACCGTCTCCAGGTCAGCATCCGGGTTTCCCCGCTTGGATACCACCACGGTGGGAACACCTGTTGCTCGGGCGTACTCGAGCACTGCTGAGGTGAACAGCTTGGTTCCCCGGTGACTGAGCAGAAGGAGCGCGTCGCCATCGCCCGGGAAAGGATGGCCGGCGGCGGCATCAGCGGCCGGGACAGCCCATGCGTCAACGCCGCCCATCCGCAAATACCAAGCGCCCTGATTAGCGGCGTGCCAGCTTGTGCCAGTCCCGACGACCAACACTCGCCGGCCGGCCAGTCGCTGCGCCGCAGCCTCGAGCCCTCGCTGGTCATCGAGCATTCGCCGCAGCACCTCGGGCTGCGTCGCCATCGTCTCGCGCATCACGCTCATCGCACCCACCTTCTTCCAAGATTGGCCCAACGGCATCGCTGTTCGCGCACAGGGGCCCGGTTCATCGGATCCCGGGGGGAAACACCGCGATCATGCCACGGCAGTGAGCGAGCGTGGCCAGGGCCGGTACGGTGCCTCGGCTCACTACCATGGGCCTGTGAGCGGCCAGAGAGTGCCCGGTGGGGTGGTGCACGAACTGCCCGCGGACCTGCGTCAGGCGCTGATCGCCAACGCCACGGCACTCGATGCCTGGCAGGACATCACGCCGTTGGCCCGCAACGAGTTCATCTGCTGGGTCGAGGATGCCAAGCAGGAGACGACCCGAGAGCGCCGCATTCGGCGGACCCAGGAGGAGCTGGAGGAAGGCCAGCGCCGGCCCTGCTGCTGGCCGGGGTGCAAGCACCGCGACCGCACCGGCAGGTAGCGGTCCGCGAGGAGCGGCGAGCGGCCTGTCGCCTGCTCGCCGCGTGCGCCCTCCCCCGCGCCGGCGAGGGAGGGTGGCGGCGGTCGTCGGGTCAGGCGGCCTGACGCTGGCCCTCGGCTGCGGCCGGCTCAACGATGTCGCCCGCCGCGGCCGGCTCAACGATGTCGCTGGCCGACGCGGGCTGGGTCGCCGCTGGGCCCCCGCGGCTGCGCAGCACGCCGACCGCGACGAGGATCCCGGCCGAGACACACGCGGCGCCGATCACGAAGGCGAAGTGGTAGCCGCTGACCAGCGAGGCGGCGAGCGTGTGATGCTCGGCGACCAGGGTCTTGGTGTGGTTGGTGGCCACCGTGCCCAGTACCGCGAGCCCGAGGGCGCCGGCGACCTGCTGGGAGACGTTGGTGATGCCCGATCCCAGTCCGGCGTCCGCCGCCGGGACGTCGGCCATCGCGATCGAGAGCAGTGGCATGAAGGCGCTGCCGATGCCGAGGCCGATCGCGAAGTAGGCGAAGAACACGGTCGGGAAGTAGCTCGTGTGGACCCCGGCGGTGCTGAGCAGCCCCAGCCCGACGATCACCGTGACCATGCCGGCGATCAGCACCCGGAACGGGCCGAAGCGGCCGACCAGGCGGGCAGTCACGCCGAGCGAGAGGATGCCGACGGTCACCGTCCAGGGGAGGAAGGCCAGGCCGGTCTGCAGGGCGCTGAAGTGGTGTACGTGCTCGAGGTAGAGCGTGCCGAGGAAGAACGTCGAGTACATCCCGGTGACGAGGAAGGCGCGGACGACGCTCGAGCCGGTCAGGCTGCGCAGGCGGAGAATCCGCAGGGGCATGATCGGGTTGGAGATGCGCGACTCCACGAACAGGAAGCCGCCCATCAGCGCGATCGCGATCGCCCCGAAGCCGAGCACCTGGGAGGACCCCCAGCCGTGACCGGTGGCCTGCACGATCGCGTAGACGGCGGTCATCAGCGAGACGGTCACGAGCACCGAGCCGATCCAGTCGACGCCCTGGCCGAGACCGGCGCCCTCGTCGTCGGGGACGAGGAGCTTGCCCAGGACCAGGGTGGCGGCGCCGATCGGGCAGGTTGACGAAGAAGATCCAGTGCCAGCTGAGGGCTTGGGTGAGCACGCCTCCGGCGAGCAGCCCGAGTGATCCGCCGGCGACCGCGGTGAACACGTAGGCGCTCATCGCGCGGGCCCGGTCGCGCGGCTGCGGGAACTCGGTGACGATGATCGCCAGGATCACCGAGGCCTGCATCGCGGCGCCGATGCCCTGGATGAAGCGGGCGCCGATCAGCACGTTCTGACTCGTTGCGAGTCCGCAGAGGATGGATGCGGCCGTGAAGACGGTGACGCCGAACAGGAACACGCGCTTTCGGCCGAGGAGGTCGCCGAGCCGTCCGGCGAGCAGCAGAAAGCTGCCGAACGTGACGAGGAAGGCGTTGATGACCCAGGTGAGGTTGCCCTGGGTGAAGTGAAGGTCGGCTTGGATCCGGGGCAGCGCGACGTTCACGATCGTCGTGTCAAGCACGATCATGAGCTGCGCGAGGCAGACGACCACGAGCGCCAGCCAGCGGCGGCGGTCGGTGGTGGCGGATGCGAAAGAGAGATTCATGAGGGTCCAGACGGTTGAGGCGAGTAGAGCGGTGGTGGTAATATGGAGGACACCTCCAGAACTATGTGGAGGATGCCTCCACATAATAGCGGAGGACTCCTCCGTTTTGTTACGCCGATTGGCAGATGTCTCGTGACCACGAACCCGCTCCCCGAACAGACGCTGCGCCCGCGCCCCCAGCGCGCCGACGCGCGCCGCAACTACGACAAGGTCCTCGCGGCCGCCCGCGAGGCGTTCGCCGAGGGTGGCGCGTCCACGTCGCTGGAGGAGATCGCGCGGCGCGCCGAGGTCGGGATCGGCACGCTGTACCGCCACTTCCCCAACCGCCAGGCGCTGCTCGAGGCCGTCTACGCTCGACGAGGTCGAGGCGCTCTGCCGGTCGGCCGCCGACCTCGACGGGCTGCCTGCCGTGGGATGCGCTCGCTCGCATGGCTGCACCGATTCGTCGCCTACATGGTCACCAAGCAGGCCCTGGCCCCCGAGCTGCTCGACTACGTCGGTCGTGATGCGGCCGTGTTCCAGGACAGCCGGGCGGCGTTGTACGCGGCTGGTGGAGCCGCTGCTTGGAGCGCGCCCAGCAGTCGGGCGCCGTGCGCGCCGACACCGACCTGGCCGAGGTCCTCCAGCTCGTCGGCGGGATCGCCAAGATCCCGGTCGAGCGAGCCCGCGGAGGTCGACCACATCCTCGACATCGCGCTCGACGGGCTGCGCTACCAGGTCACGTAGCCGGCGGGCCGAGCCCCGAGCCTGGGGTGGCGTCAGTCAGATCGGGGTGCGCGCGGCGCTTTGTAGCGGGCGCGAGTGAGGGGCGCAGGCAGCACGGGCCGCGGCGGCGGCACTGGTCTCGAGACGCGCCCGGCGATCTTCACCGGCGGCGCGTAGGCGCCGCGCCGCGCTCTCATGGCGCTCGGCGGCGCGCACGCGTTCGCAGCTCGGGCATCCGCACGCCTTGAGCGCGTCTCCGGCTGGGAGCAGTGTGGGGCGCCTGATTTATTTGCGAGGTGGCGTGGTGTTGTGCCGAGTGGTGCGCTAGTTGACAGACCGGGAGCGCTCCTCTCAGGCCGCCCGCGCCGCCCGCCCCGGGCCGGTCGGTCCGACGCACGAGGCCGGTTCCGACCCGCGATGGTCTCCAACAGGCTCAGATTCTGACATTCAGCATGAACAACGACCCAACCACACCGACAAACTCCATCGTGTTGTGTCTGACCCGCTGGGGTCAAGCTGGGAAACGACCCACTGGAGACGTCGTCTCCGGCGTTTGGGACGTTTCCCAGCCCTTGAACCTCAAGCGGTCAGCGCACCTCATGCAGTCTACCGGTCGTCGGTCTGCCTTGAGGTTCAGTCGATCCGCGCGAGTCTGTTCTAGACCGGCCCCGTGAGTCGGACCGAGCGCCAGACCGGCGCGTCGGGAGTGCCTAGCGCGTCGGACCGACCGGCCCCACTCGCCGCCCGCCGTGGCTGACCGCACGTCCGCCAGTTGAAGTGGGACAAATCCCGCCCACCCTTTCTTCGCCGACCGACCCACCCCGCGTGCCCACGCACGTCGGCCCGGACCCACCGCCTGCGCACGAGCCCGGCGGCTTGGGAGGGCGGCTCGCGGCCGGCAAGCGTAGGCAACGATCGTGCTCCGCATAGACTGGGCAGCATTCAGCGATCGGTCCTTGTCCATTGTCCTGAGGAGCACGATGTCCACCTCGCCCGCCGACTTCAACGCTCAGATCATCGAGGAGTTCCGCGCCAACGAAGGCCGCGTCGGCGGCATGTTCGAAGGCTCGACACTGCTGCTGCTGCACCACACCGGTGCGAAGTCCGGCAAGAGCCACATTAATCCGCTTGGCTACCTGAACGACCAGGGGCGCTACGTCGTATTCGCATCGAACGCGGGAGCGCCGACGAACCCCGACTGGTACCACAATCTCAAGGGCCACCCCAATGTCACGATCGAGGTGGGGACCGACACGATCGAGGTCGTTGCCAGTGAGGCGACCGGCGAGGAACGCGACCGCCTGTACGGCACGCAGGCCGAGCGCGTCCCGCAATTCGCCGCGTACGAGAAGCAGACCGATCGCATCATTCCCGTGATCGTCTTGACACCCACCAAGACCGGCTGAGCGCCGCTCCGTCGGCCCGCCGCACGACGGGTGTGGTGGGGGAGCGGCGGTCTTGGAGAGTCGCCGCGGCCGGGTACCGCCACTGAGGTCCCAAGCCTCAGGAGAACCCTCGGTAACATCTGTGCTGCGAGCGAACGACATTCCTACTGGTCTTGAGGGGGCTAACGGGTGGACAGCGCAATTGATCGTGACTCCGAGATGCGGGCTCGGATAGAGCAGCACTGGGAGGCCTCAGAAAGCGGAGACGCCGACGCTGAGCACGCGATGTACGCGGCCGATGCGATTCTGGATTATCCCCAGTCCGGCGAGCGCTTCAGAAGTCGGTCTCGGATCCAAGCGCAGCGCGGCGGGCACCCGGCGGAACGCCACTTCACCGTCCGCCGGATCCTGGGCGGCGGCGACCTGTGGGTGAGCGAGTGCGTCATCACCTATGACGGCGTGCCCACATACTCGGTCAGCGTTATGGAGACCACCGACGGTCTCGTCACGCACGAAACCCAGTACTTCGCCGACCCCTTCCCCGCGGCTCCTGGGCGCTCTGCGCTAGCTGAGCCGATTCCCCCCGGCGACCAGTAACCGTTGCAGCTGGCGGGTCGATGGACGACATCGGCGAGCCTCAGATACACAAGCCGTCGCTGCAATAGTGGAGGCGCTTGCAGGCGGAATTGTGTGAGCACTGTTCGGTGTAGTGCGAGGAATAGCCCTTACACAGCGATTCACCGCCGCTGCAGAAGATCGCCTTGCCGTTGTGGCTGCAGCAGCTCTGGCCCGCACAAGAGCCGGCAAAGCTGACGCACGCGGTGCTGGCAGCCATTGCGGCTGAAGGAGCGGTGACGGAGCGGATCACCGGAACCGCCATCCCGGCGCCGAGCACGGCGACCTTGCGGAGCGCCTGGCGGCGTGAGACGCGCGGACCGGTGAAGCCGAGCAGCAGCTCACAGTTACGCAGCAACTCGTCACCCATGGGCTCGACCACCAGACCTTCTGACCGCGCAACCGGGTTAGCCATTAGTGCCTTTCCCACGTGCCCGACATGCCACTCGACGATACTCCGGGCCTGACCGGGCTACCGAACTGCGGCGGCAAACTGCTGAGCGAGAGCTCCCGCCGCCGCGTTCGCCGGGGTTAGCTCGAACGTGGGCGCGGGTCTAGCTGGTAAGTACGGCGTCGATGGACCTCGAGAGACCACGACCGGGCGAAGGTGGTGCTGGGCGACGGCCACATCATTGGAACACCAAGCCTTCTGCCATCGGAGAACGGCTCGCGGCGTGTCCGGTGGCGGCTTGAACGTCAGCTTGGCTGATCTGCCTGGCTCCCAGCCTGAGATTGCGCGGCAGGCGAAGCAGGGTCGTGCGCGCCCGGCTCGCGAAGTGCCGCTGCGGCCTCCTTGGCCTTATCGGTGACGGAGCCCTGTCCCTGGACGATGTCACGCAACTCCTCAGCATCTTCCTTGGCGGCCTTCGAACCGCCTCGCTGTTGGAATGTCTGCTTGGCCTTATCGGCCATCGCCTTCCAGTTCATGTCGTTCTCCGATCAGAAGGGAAACTGGCAAACACGGCGTCCCCAGTGCTCTGCCGTGCCGTTAGGGGCAAACCTACCACGGTGCAGGCACAGTCAAGCTCTGTGTGCTGTTTCAGCCGACGACCACGAAGCCCCAGCAGGTGCACGGGTGGGTCCTGATCGCTCAGCGTGAACCGTCGCCTGGTCAGCCGCCCGCGCGACGACGTTCGCGCCGCGAGGGCTCGTGCGGGTTCGCTTTGCGGGGGTCGACCTCGGGGTCAACCTCGTGTGGCGGCTCGCTCGTGCTCGTGGCGCCGGTCGGGGTATGCACGTCGCCGAAGTCCATCTCCGTGGCATCAGCGGCCGGATCGCGTGGATCGGGCCGCTTGTCGTAGGGGTCCGGCCACTCGGTCGGATCAGGATCGGTGGCGGCCTGGTTCAGTGCCGCGTGCACGTCGCGCTCCCGCGGGGGATCGTTCTCGGCCATGCCTGCTCCTCGCATCGAAGGTCAGCGCATCCACGGTACTCGACTCAGGTCTTGCGGCGGCTAAACCCGACCGGTGCTCGTCGAGCTCACGGCGTGACGGCATTGGCCAGGCGCGGCGCGCCGGCGGCATCGCCCTCGTCATCGCGAGGAAGCTAATCGTTTCCAGATGCGAGCCTGGCTGCCGGCCGTTCGGCTCGGGAAATGCCCTGCCTGCGTCCCGAGTCCCGCCCCTGCGCAGCGCTGAGGAGATCCGGACCCCGATGCTCGCCCTGTTCGGCGGCGCCGATGGGCTGATCCCGCCCGAGGACATCCAGGCCTTCGACGCCGCGTCGACACGCAACGGCGTGCCGCACGAGATCCACAGCTACCCGGGAGCGCCACACTCGTTCTTCGACCGCTCCTTCGACGAGCACGCTGAGGCCTCGGCCGACGCGTGGCGACGCGTGCTGGACTTCCTGGGCAACGTGAGAGCCGGCGCCGCGCCCGTCCCGAGGCGTTAGTGGTAGCGGTCGAAGTCGGCCGGCCAGGGCAGCGGGAACAGGTGCCGGTAGGGCCGCGCGTCCGTGATCACCTTGGCGAACGACGGCCGCTGCGCCAGCGCGCGGTAGTAGCGCGTCAGCTGCGGGTGCGTGGCCTCGTCCCACGGGTGGATCGCCAGGGCGTAGAACAGGCCCGGCGCGGCGGCGCAGTCGGCGATCGTGAACGTGTCGCCGGCGAGGAACTCGTGCTGCGCGAGCTGCGCCTCGAGCATGCCGTAGGCCATGTCGAGCCGGCCGCGCGCCTGGGCGACGGCGCGCTCGTCGAAGCGCTCCTCGATCGTGTCGAAGACGATCGCCTGGACGGCGTCGGAGATGTACTGGTCGCAGAGGCGGTCCCACTTGCGGGCCTCCAGCGACGGCACCAGCTGCGCGCCGGCGACGTGCTCGATGATGATCGAGGTCTCGCCGATGATCTGGTCGCCGTCGCGCAGCACCGGGATCGACGCCGGCGGCCACAGCTCGGCCAGCTCGGCGCGGTCGAAGTCGCGCTGCTCCTCGAGGACGTCGTAGGCGACGCCCTGCTCGTTGAGCGCGACCAGAACCTTCTGGCAGTAGAGCGCGAAGGGGTGCTCGTAGAGGGTGAGCATCGGTCAGTCCTCCTCCCCGCCGCCGTGCATCAGCGCGCGGATCTCCATGCCCCAGTGCTGGGCGTCTGGCCAGCGCGCGGCGATCTCCTCGGCGCGTTCCGGGGTGGCGACGTCGACGATGCAGTAGCCGGCCAGCGCCTCCTTGGCCTCCAGGAACGGGCCGTCGGTGACGGTGACGACGCCATCGCGCACGCGCGTCGAGCGTGCCTGCGAGGCGTCGGCCAGCCCCTCGCCGCCGACCCACTCGCCGGTCGCCGACAGCTCCTCGACGATGTCGCCGGCGGCGTGCATGAAGACGTCCTTGTCCTCCTGCGAGAGGCCGTTCCAGGCTTCGGTGTTCTGGTAGATCAGCAGGATGTAGCGCATCGGGATGCTCCTCGTGGGTCGGGGGCGTTCACCCTATGGTCGGAGCCGTCGGCGGGTTCTCGACATCGCCGCGCAGCCGTTCGGCCTGGGCGTGCAGGTAGCGCTGCTCGGGGATGCTCGTGGTGCGGCGGGCGGCATCCTCGTAGCCAGCCAGCGCGGCCTGCGTGTCGCCGGCCATCTCGTGCAGATGGGCGCGGACGGACGCGAGCCGATGGTGCGACGCGAGGCGGCGGTCACCGTCCAGCACGTCAAGGCCGGCCAGCCCGGCGCGCGGGCCGTCGACCATCGCGACCGCGACCGCCCGGTTGAGCGTGACGACCGGGCTCGGCGCCAGCGCGTGCAAGCAGGTCGTAGAGCTTGAGCACCTGCGGCCAGTCGGTGTCGGCAGCGGTCGGAGCCTCGGCGTGGACGGCCGCGATCGCCGCCTGCAGCTGGTACGGGCCCAGCGGCGCGCGCGACAGCGTCTGCTCGATCAGCTGGGTTCCTTCCTCCAGCAGCGCACCGTCCCAGCTGAGGCGGTCCTGCTCGGCCAGCGGGATGAGCGTGCCGTCGGAGCGTTCGCGTGCGCCGCTGCGCGCCTGGGTCAGCAGCATCAGCGCCAGCAGCCCCGCGACCTCGCCGTCCCCGGGCAGCAGCGCATGCGTCATCCGCGTCAGGCGGATCGCCTCGCGCGCGAGCTCACGGCGCTGCAGCCGCTCGCCGGACGTCGCGGTGTAGCCCTCGTTGAACATCAGGTAGAGCACGTGCAGCACGACGCCCAGGCGCGCGGCGCGCTCATCCTCGGGCGGCAGTTCGAAGCGGGCGCCGGCGTCAGCGATCGTCGCCTTGGCGCGGCTGATGCGCTGAGCCATCGTCGCCTCGGGCACGAGGAACGCGGTCGCGATCTGCGCGGTACTGAGACCCCCGACGGCGCGCAGCGTGAGCGCCAGCTGCGACGGCGGCGACAGCGCCGGATGACAGCACAGGAACAGCACCGTCAGCGTGTCGTCCTCATCGGGGACGTCGGCGCCGGGCGGTGGCTCCTGGGCGAACGCGACCTCCTCGCGCCGGGTCCGCGACGCCTCGGCGCGCAGCGCGTCGATCAGCCGGCGGCTGGCGACCGCGATCAGCCAGCCGCGCGGATTCATCGGGCACGCCCTCAGCCGGCCACTGCTGCGCGGCCGCGATCAGCGCCTCCTGGGTGGCGTCCTCAGCGAGGTCGAAGCGGCCGTGGCGCCGGGCGACGGCGGCGAGGACCTGGGGCGCGAGCTCCCGCAGGAGCCGCTCGTTCACAGCGCCCGCTCGAGATCGGCCCCCACTGTCCGGCGAGTCCTCACGGCCGGCGCTCATCCCGATCAGCCCCGGCGAGTCGTGATGCTGCCCAGGCGGGCCGTCAGCCCGACGCGGGTGGGCAGGCAGCTCACGGCAGGTAGGCGATCGAGGTCTTGTAGGTCGTGTAGGTGTCGTAGGCGCCCCGGAGCCACAGGAGCCCCATCGGCCCGTGCGTCCAGCCGAGCGGGACGACCGGCCGGACGTTGTCGAGCCCCTTGGCGGCGTGGACGACCGTCGCGTGCTGCCAGCGGTGGCCGCCGTCGGCAGTCCTCCAGCGTTCGACGTCGAAGCCCTGATCCACCTCGCGGGACAGGTACACGATGTTGGTGTCGGAGTGGTCGAGCGTGATCCCGCCCGAGTACTGCTGCTCGATCGTCGTCGGCGCGATCGAGCCGCCGGCGTTGGCCAGAAAGTGCGACACCCACCGGTGGCCGGTCCAGTTCGCATACCAGTACTGGGCGTTCACCGTGGACGGGAACGTCGCGTAGACGATCACCGGCTGGCCGTGCGGGCCAAACGCGACGTCCCACACCCACGCCGACACGTGCGTCTTGGCCGCGTCATAGACCAGATCGCCCTGGCTGGGCCTGATCGGGGCTGAGCGCAGCGCCGTGATCCGACTGGCGTTCGCGTGCAACAGCCAGCCGTGCCGGTACTCGGCGTAGTAGATATTCGTCAGCGTCTCGCGCGGGTGGCCGTTGGTGTAGGCCAAGCCGATCGTGCCCGACCCGTTCGTGGACGTCTTCAGATAAGGACGCTCGCCCGATTGCGCGATGAGTTGGTGCGCGGCGCTCCACGTGCCGCCCGCGGTTCTGGTCGCGTACGCCTGACCATAGGTCGGATCGCGCCAGACCAGGTACAGCTTGTTGTCCTCCCCCGGCAGCAGGTTGGGGTTGGTGTACGTGACCCCCTTGGTGCCCCTGATGCCGGAGTTGATCTTCCGGCGCGGCCCCCACGAGTTGATCGCGCCGGGCTTTTTTGTCGATCGGTATGAGGTGTAGGTGCCGTTGTGGGCGGAGAAGAACACGGTGATGCGGCCGTCAGGCTCCGCGAGCAGCGACGGCGAGCCGTGGTCGTCGTGATACAGCCAGCCGACGACGTGCGTGGTCACCTTGGCTCTCGGTGCCACGTGATCCCCGGCCTTCGCCGGCCGCTTGGCGTACCGGGCCACCACGACCGCTCCGGTCGGGCTCAGCCAACCGACGTAGGTGCTGTGGCCGACCTGGATCGCCCGCGGATCGCTGAACCAAGACCACGCGCCCGCTCCGAGGGCCCGCACGCTCGCGTGCGCCGGGGCGGCTGAGAATGCAGTCGCAGCAACCACGGCAGCGGTCGCCACCAAGCCTGACAGCGTGCGAGAACGAGTTGACTTCATACGCGGCCTCCGTGCGATCGGGACGGCCCGCGCCCGGCAATGCGCCCCGGCGGGGAACTTCCTAGTGCTCACGAAAGAATGAGCGCGGCTGTTGGTCTGATCTGGTAGCTCCAGTCGAGGCCTAGGTGGATCACCACGGCGACCTCGCGTTGCCCTTGCCGAGCAGGGCAGGCCGAAGGACGGCACGACGGCTCCAGGCAAAGCGCCCGCCGGGCGCGGCAAAGCCATCTCGGCCGTCCGGCAAGGGACGCTCGCTGTCGAGGCGTGCGCAGGCCTCGTCCACCGTCTCCTCGGCCATCGCGCGATGAGTCGTGAACGACCCTCCCACGACGGTCAGGACGGCCGAATCCTCGTCTTTGATCACCACATGGCGACGGGAGACTGCTCCGCCGTGTCCGGTGCCGACAGGGCAAGTGCGTGCTCCGGACCACGGACCGAGAGCGATCTCGGCCACTGAACGTCGCAACTGCTGACATCGGCCACCCGGCTCGAGCAGCTCGCCGGCAGCAGGCCGTCAGACTCGAGTGTCACCGTCTCCTCAGCCGGATCGTGGCAATCGCGACCGCGACGATCGCTCGCTCGAGCGTGACCAACTCCAGGACGGAACCGGCGTCCGGCGACTTGTACGCGGCACCACCGATGACCATGCAGGCTCGTCGCCACGCCATCGGCCGGCGCTAGGAGCCGCGCGAGATCTCCGCGCCTGGTCAGCTTCGGGCATCGATGCCGTCTGCTGGTCGGCTCTCCGTCCGCGGATCCGGAGGCTGCTCGACGAATCCTGCCAGATCCCAGTGAACCGGTCCAGAAAGGTCTCGTCGAAGTCATTCCCCATGAGCGGCGATGAGGCGTCGAGCAGTTGCTGCAGCGATACGTCCCCGTGCAGCGCCTGTAGGAAGCGTTGACTCAAGCGACCTCCGCGCAGCGCGTCCAATCGCGCGCGCACGGTCGCGTCGGCCTCGATGGCGTCCCGGCCGAAGCTGCCCTGAGGCGCCCGACGATTTCACGAAGGTCACGCAGGTTGCCCAGGTCACCCTCGAACGGACGCAGCTCATCGTGCAGATCCCGGAGCGCCCGACCGAGCCGGTGAGCGTCATCGAGGTGGGTTACCGGCTCGATGCCGGGGATCCACTCTGCGAAGGTCATCCACAGGCCGTCGTGGTGATGCGGCCCCGGGGCGATCAACGGGCTCGGGGCAACGGCCAAACCGGAGGGCGCGAGGAACTCAAGCACCGAGATCTCGCGCTCGAGCCACCTTGACGGATCGTCGTGGAGCACCACCGTTCCGGTCATCACGCGAGCGACGACCGGCGCGGGGCGCAGACGCACCAGCACGTTGCTCCCGGCGTGGATGACGATGGCCTCGTCCTGCGCCAGTCCGTACGCGGCCGCGACCGCGCCGGCGGCCGCCAAGCACGTAGATGCAGCAGCTCGGCGTCCACGCCGCGATCTTCGCACCCCGGCCGAGGACTTGCGGTAGGCGCCGGACGCTCTCGGCCATGCCACCCGACCGGACCACACACACTGCCCCCGGGCTCACGGGGCGGGGGAGTCGGAGGCCTGAAGGGCGGTTGCCAGTTCGCGTCGGGATCGGATTGCGAGCTTCGAGTACACGTGGCGCAGGTGCCACTCGACGGTGCGTCGGGCTGAGGAACAGGCGGGCGCCGATGTCCGCGTTCGAGAGCCCGTCGCGGGCGAGCTCGGCAATCTGACGTTCCTGCGGGGTGAGATCGTCGCGGGTCGTGGCGATCCGCCGACGCGGCGCTTCTCGCCGGTGGCGACGAGTTCGCCGGCGGCGCGTTCGGCGAACGCCTCCATGCCCATCGACGATGAACAGCTCGTGCGCGACGTTGAGTTCGGCGCGCGCGTCGAGCCGGCGACCTTCGCGGCGCAGCCATTCGCCGTACAGCAGATGCGTGCGGGCGAGTTCGGCGCGGACGCGAGTTCGGCCGAGATGATCGATCGCCGTGCGGAACCAGCGGTCGGCGTCAGCGCCTTCGGCGAGCAGCGCCCGAGCGCGCGCCTCGATGCCGCGCGCCCAGTCGGTGTGCGTGGCCTGTGCCTTGGTGGCCAGCCGGTTCAGCGCGTCCGTGGCGAGATCGAACCTGCCGCAGCGCGTGGCCGGCTCGACCAGCTCGCTCAGGCCCCAGTTCTCCGCGACGACCTCTCGGTGCTCGCTGGCGGATACGGCGGCGGCGAGCGCGTCCTCGTACCGGCCGAGGCCGTTGGACAGGACGGCGCGCGCGTAGGCGCTGATGGCCAGTCCGATCCCCTCTCCGCGAGCGCTCGCCTCGCGCTCCGTCGTCTCGATGAGATCTGCCGTTTCTGCGCGGCCTGCCTCGCCACGCCGAGACCATCAACGCGCCGTACGGCGCGGAGCGGATCCCCGTCGCCTCCTCGACGGACGCCGTCTCGGAAACCGTGCGCTGCGGCGCGGCCAGGTCGCCGCAGAACACCAGGATGGGCGCGCGGGCACTGAGAGCGAGCGCGAGTTCGCTGAGCGTCCCCGTCGCGCGGGCGATCTCGACGCTCGAGCCCGACAGCGAGAACGCGTGTTCGTCGTCCCAGATCTCGAGCGCGACGACGCAACCCTGCCACAGCCAGCGCAGCCGGTCCTTGGCCGACGCCTTCTCGCCGGAGAGGCGCTGCACCGCCTTCCGGCAGCAGCGGGACGGCCGTTCGGGTAGTCGTCGGCGAGGGCGACCAGCGCGTCCAGCAGCAGGTCCGCGGTTGCGCGGCTCGGCACCCGGTGGGCGCGGCGCGGCCCGGGCGGCCTCCGCGACCTCGCGGACGCCGACGCTGCCGTTGAGCCTGCCGCCGAACAACGCCGCGGAGAACGCGTCGACGTACGTCTCACGCGCGACGGAGATGTCCAGCGGTTCGAGCCTGCGGGCGGCGGCCAGCAGGAGCGGGATCGCATCGGTGCCTCGGCTGGAGACGAACGCCAGCTGGGCGCGCAGCAGGTCGATCTGCGCGCGCTGGAGCTCATCGAGCGGCCCGGCCTCCGCCGTGGCCAGCAGGCCGCGAGCCGTGGTGAACGCGCCGGCCTGGATAGCTGGCGTGCAGCGGCCGCGAGCGCACGTGCACGGCGCCGCGCCGGGTCCGGGGTGAGCGCGACGGCGCGCTGCAGGAAAGCCGCCGTTGCGGCGACCCCGCCGCGAGCCTGCGCTCGATCGGCCGACCGCTCGAGCTCGGCGGCGACGTCCTCGTCCGGTCCCTGCTGCCGCCAAGGCGCGGTGCCACGCACGGCGATCGGCGTCGTCGTCTGGGTCGCTCACCGCGGCCAGGGCTTCGTGTACCCGTTGGCGGCTGACGAGTGGCGCGGCCCGGTACACGGCCGAGCGCACCAGCGGGATGGCGGAACTGGACGCGCGCTCCCGATCTCCAACAGCTCCGCAGCCTCGGCAGGCTCGAGCGCGCTGGCGCCGATGGCCGAGCTGCCGGCCCGCGCGAAGCACCAGCGCCGGGTCACCCGAGGGCTCGGCGGCCGCCACCAGCATCAGAGTTGCTGCGTCGCCTCGGGCAGCTCGCGGACGCGCCGGAGGTAGTGGTCCTCGATGTGCGTCTGAAGCTCGCCGCCGGCAGGAAGCTCGAACCCACCGGCCAGCTCGGCGGCGGTCATGCGCGCCGGAAGCTCCAGCAGGGCAAGCGGGTTCCCTCGCGTCTCGGCGACGATCCGGTCGCCGACGCGGCTGTCGAGCCGGCCGATGACGACGCTCGCCAGCAGCGCTCCGGGCGTCCTGCTCGGGCAGGCCTTCGAGGCGGAGCTCGGCAGAGCCGTCGAAGTCGTGTTCGGCCGTCGGCTCGCGCACGGCGACCACGATCGCCACCGACTCGGCCCGCACTCGTCGCGCGACGAGACCGAGGACCTGGGCTGAGGCGGCATCCAGCCACTGCGCGTCCTCGACGAGGCACAGCAGCGGCCGCTCCTCCGCCACGGCGGACATCAGGCTGAGCACGGCCAATCCGACCAGGAACCGGTCTGGCACCTCCCCGGCCACGAGTCCCAGCGCGACCTCGAGGGCGTCCCGCTGCGGCGCGGGGAGGGCGTCGAACCGGTCGGGCATCGCCGCGCAGAACTGATGGACACCGGCGAACGGCAGCTCCATCTCGGCCTCCGACGCCCGTGAGCTGCGCACCTGGAAGCCAGACGCCTGGCGCGCGGCGTAGCGCAGCAGCGCGGTCTTCCCGACGCCCGCCTCGCCGCGAATGACCAGGGCCTCGCTCTCCCCGGCGCGAACCCTCGCCAGCAGTCGATCGAGCATGTCTCGCTCGGCAAGCTCCTCGCCACGAAGCCCGACCCTCGGGATGCGGCCATGCGTCGACGCTAACTCTCTACAAGCGCCGCTGCGTCTTCGCGCGCTTCCGGCCAGGGCAGGCGTCGAGGCCTCTGCGCGAGTCGATCCCCAGCTTGCCGAACACCTTGTGCAGGTGCCACTCGACGGTGCGCGGACTGAGGAACAACTGGGCGCCGATCTGCGCGTTGGTCAGGCCGTCGCGGGCGAGCCGCGCGATCTGCTCCTCCTGCGGTGTGAGTCCTCGCGTGGCTCGAGGAGGCGTCCGCGCGGCTTCGCACCGGCGGCGACCAGCTCGCCCCGCGCGCGCTCGGCGAACGCCTCCATCCCGATCTCGGCGAACATCTCCTCGGCTGCCCGCAGCCGCTCGCGCGCCTCGCGGAGACGGCCCTGGCGGCGCAGCCACTCGCCGAAGACCAGATGTGCACGGGCGAGCTCGGTGCGGATTCCGCGTCCGATCCAACTGATCGATCGCCTCGCGATACGACGTCTTCGGCCGCGTCGCCGTCGCTCGAGCAGCGCCCGACAGCGCGCCTCGATGCCGAGCGCGAAGTCGTTACCGCGCGGGCTGAGTGGTCGCGGCCAGTCCGTCCAGCGCATCCCGAGCGAGTTCGGTGTCCCCGGTGCGCGCGGCCGCCTCGATCGAGCTCGCACCAGCGCCCACATGGCAGCAAGGGAAGGATGCCTGTTGGTGACGACTCTCTGGGCCGCCGCCGCGGCCTCCTCGTAGCGCCCGAGTCCGTTGTCGAGCACCGCGGCCGCCCAATAGGCGCGCATCACCGCGTTGCCCTGGCCGTGTGCTGTCCCCTCCCGGATGACGCGCCTCGATCAACGGGGTAGGCCTCGGCTTCCCGGCCCTGCAGGGCGCAGGATGCCGCAGCCGCGCGAACGGCGGGACCTCGATTGCCCGTCGATGTCGAGATGCTCTCGGCCTCGGCAACGAGCCGCTCGCGCGCCCGGCAAGTCGCCCCGCCACGCCCGCTCCAACGCCAACGCCTGGAGGTGGATCGGCAGCTCCGCGAGCGCGCCCGCCTCGCGGACGAGCTGGGCCTGTCGCTCGTACAGCGCGAGCGCGTCATCGTGCCCACATCGCGTGACCGCACACCGCCGACGTGCCACACCCCACCGCACGACGTCCTCGGCCGGCAGCTGCATGACCTCCTTCGCCGCACGCTGCAGGATCGGCATGGCGACCGCGTGTCCGTCGGTGACCAGCAGGGCGAAGCCCTCGATCACCAGGTCGAGTGGATGCGGGTCCGGCGGCAGCGGGGGGAGGGCGCGGACGGCGCGAGAAATCTCGAGCAGAACGCTCTGTCCGCCGAGATGGTTCGCCGCGACGCAGGCGTTCCACGCGGTCAGGTAGGCCCGGCGTGCGAGGCTGAGGTCGAACGGCTCGAGCTGTTTCGCCGCGTCAAGGAGCAACGGGGGGCTGCCTCGGTGCCGTAGCGGGAAACGACGGCGACGTGGCCCCGCAGGAGCGCGGCTCGCGCGCGCTGGAAGCCGTCGAGCGCTCCGCTTTCTGCGATCGCCAGGAGCCGCTGCGTCGGATTCGAACGTCCCCGGCCTGAAAGCTCGCCTCCGCCGCGGCCAGCGCGCGCCCTGCCTGAAGGTTCGGGTCCGCGGTCAGAGCGGTCGCCCGCTCGAGAAATGCCGCTGCGGCCGCGAGGCCGCCGCGGCCCTGCGCTCGCCCTGCGGAGCGTTCCAGGTCGGCGGCCACGGCTTCGTCCGGTCCGGCAGCCGCCAGTGCGCGGTGCCATGCGCGGCGGTCGGCGGCCAGCTCGGGATCGCTCACCTCCGCCAGCGCGTCGTGAACGCGCCGTCGCTCGTCGAGTGACGCGGCTCGGTACACCGCTGAGCGCACCAGCGGGTGGTGGAACCGAACCTGGTCGTCGATCTCCAGCAGTCCGGCGTCGGTCGCAGGAGCCAACGCGCCCGGGTCGACGGAGAGCCGTTCGGCCGCCCGCCACAGCAGCGGGGCGTCCCCCAGCGGGTCCGCTGCCGCCAGCAGGATCAGTCGCTGCGTCGCCTCGGGCAAGTCGGCGACGCGCCGTCGATACTGCTCCGCAGCGCGACCTGGGAGATCGCCCGGCGCGTGGCGGCGCGAAGCCTCCCGCTCGCTCCCCCGGGCTCATCCCCTGCGACAGCTCCACAAGTGCCAACGGGTTGCCCCCGGTCTCGGCGATGATCCGGTCGCGGACGCGGTCGTCGAGCCGACCCGGCACGGCTCTCGACAGCAGAGCGCGCGCATCGCGCTCATCGAGGCCTTCGAGCGACAGCTGCGGCAGGCCGTCGAGCGCGCGAGTGGTGGCCGGCTCGCGTAGCGAGAACATCATCGCCACCGGTTCGGCCAGCAAGCGCCGCGCGACGAATCCGAGCGTCTGCACCGACGCGGCGTCGACCCACTGCGCGTCGTCCACCAGGCACAGAAGCGGGCCGCTCCTCGGCGGCTCGTCGCAGAGCAGGTTGAGCACAGCGACGGCGACCAGGAACCTGTCCGGGACATCGCCCGACGCGATGCCGAAGGCGACCTCGGAGTGCATCCTGCTGCGGTTCGGGAGCGCCTCGAGCCCGCCGAGGATCGGCGCGCACAACCGATGGATCGCCGCGAACGGCAACTCCATCTCCGCCTGGACGCCTTCGACCTCGTGTGACGCGACAGGCCCGAGGCCTGCCGCGCCGCGTACCGCAGCAGCGTGGTCTTTCCGATGCCCGGCTCGCCGCGGATCACCAGCACGGCGCTCTGACCATCGCGGGCCTGAGCGAGCATGCCGTCGAGCCGGTGGCACTCGGCTGGTCCGGCCGAAGAAGCCCCACCCCGGATGGTAGGCATCCTCCCAGCTAAGAGTCTAAGCGCTCGCTCCAAGGCCTCAACCGGTGGCTCGCCGCCGCCACCTGTCGAGGAACGGGAGCACCGCCTGCGGCGGCGCCCGGCCGACCGTGATGCCGCGCTCGCGCAACCGGCGTGCGACCGCGGGCGATTCCGTCAGCGGCGGAGACGCGGACGATCACGCCTCCCGCACGGACGTGCCGCGCCGCGTACTGGTAGAGGAGGGCGGCGCTGTCCGTCGTCGTGTGCACGACAACGTCGACGCTCCCGAATGCCGCGATCGACTCCGCTGAACAGCCGCTGGACGTCGAGATCGTCCGCCAGATCGGCCCGCACTGCGACGATCGTGCCTCCCTCCGCAAGGATCTCCGCGACCGTCGCCTCGGCTCTGCGACTGATGGTCGAGGTAGACCACGACGACGCGCCAGCGCCCAGCGCGCCAGCCGGTGCGCGACATCGCGGCCGGTTCCGGACGGCGCCGCCCGTGACGATCGCCACCGCCTCGCGGCCAGGCGCGCTCGGATGATCGTCGCCGTTAGTCTGCGTCGCCATCGTGATATTTGCCTTTGCTGCGGGATCACCGTTCACGGTCCCGCTTTCGACGATCCGTCGCGCCCGTGCAGCACCGGCGGATTCCCGTGGATCGGCTCAGTGCATCCCCGGGCAGAGAGACCACGCAGGGTGTTCCACGGGGTCGACCCGCGCGACCAACCCGGGCCTGCACGGGCGCGAGCATGCGTCCGAATCGCGATCGTCAACGCGTGGGGAAGACCGGGAAGCAAAGGCAACTGACCCGAAAGGAGTTGCCATGAACACCTCGTTGACCGCGTCGATTGAGCCCCGGTTCCGGATGATTGATGGTGTGAAGATCCGGTATGCCGACAGCGGCGGCTCGCACGAGCCGACGATCCTGCTCACCAGTCCCTGGCCCGAGAGCGTGTACGCCTTCGCACCGATGTGGACAACGCTTTCAGCGCACGCCCGCCTGTTCGCGGTCGATCTGCCGGGGTTCGGCGGATCCGAGCGCCGCGACGATCTCCTGTCTCCGCGGGCCATGGGGGGGTTCCTGGCCCAGCTCATTGTCGAGGCCGATCTGGGCACTCCCCACATCGTGGCGCCGGACGTGGGTACCTCGGCTGCGCTGTTTGCGGCGGCGGCGCATCCGGAGCGGATCGCGAGCGTGATCGTCGGCACCGGCGGGGCGGCGGTTCCGATCCAGCTTGGTGAGCCGCTGAAATCCTGGGTGCTCGACCCTGACCTCGACAAGTACCGCAGGATGGATCCCCGCGCGATCGTCAACGTGGCCGCCGACACGATCGCTGGCGGCGTGCCCGACGACATCCGCGCGGACTACCTCGCCTGCTACGACGGGGACCGCTTCGTCGAATCAATGCGCTATGTCCGGCAATACCCGCAGGAGTTACCCGAGCTGGCCGATCTGCTGCCGCAGATCGCCACGTCGGTGACGATCATCAACGGCCGCCACGACCGCGTTGTTCCGGTCGCCAACGCCGAGTTCCTGGACGAGCGGCTGCCGACCAGCCGCGTCGTGCTGATCGATGCCGGTCACTTCGTCTGGGAGGAGGCGCCGGCGGAATACGCCTCGATCATCCTCGACTCGGTCACGGGCAACCGGTCATGACCGGGTGCGAGATCATCCTGACCGAGCAAGCAACGCTGGAGGAATGATGATCAACGAGACCACTGCCACCTCGACCGTGGCAACCCCCCGCGGGCCAGAACTGCTCGGGCAGATCGTCGTCGTGATCGGCGGGAGCGCCGGGATCGGCCTCGAGACCGCGCGGCGTGCCCGGGCCGAGGGCGCCGACGTCGTCCTGGCGGCCCGCAACCCCGAGCGCCTGGAGCAGGCTGCGCTCGAGCTCGGCGCTCAGAGCACTGCCAGCTTCGACGCCAACGATCCCGCCGCGTTGGAGCGATTCTTCGCGGATCTGCCCACGCCGATCGACCATGTGATGGTCACGGGCCCGGGCCCCCACTACAAACCCCCGCTCGAGATGGACACTGAAGAAGCGCGTGCTGCCCTCGGCGGGCATATGGTGCTCGCGCTCGCGGTCGCTCGCCACGCCCGCGGCAGAGTGAAACCCGCCGGTTCGCTGCTGTTCATCGGCGGCACCGGGGGTCGGCGGATACGTCCGGGACTCGAGATCGTCGCAGCGGTCACCGCCGGCCTGCCCGCGCTCACGGCCAGCCTCGCCCTCGAGCTCGCGCCGGTCCGGGTCAATCTGATCGCGCCCGGCTTTGTCGACACCCCATTGTCGGCCTCACTGCTCGGCGACGATCTCGACCGCCGGCGCGAGGAGCTGCGGTCCACGCTGCCCATCGGACGCGTGGTTGGCCCGGCAGACGTCGCCGCGCTCGCGGTCCACCTCATGATCAACACAGCGGTCACGGGCGCGACATACGACATCGACGGCGGACAGCAGTTCGTCGAATGAGGTGCCACTGAGCCAGGCTTTCAGACGCAATTCACCCGTCATGCCGGGTTGGCCCCGTGTGCTCCGGAGATGAGCGCGAGCTGGGCGAGCATGCTGCGAGCGGCGGGCGTGGGTCCCCAGAACTGCCGTTGGGCGGTTCGTCCAGCTGTTGCGTAGGTGGCGGCGAGGTGCATGGGGAGGGGGTCCCACGCCCCGATGTCCCTGATCCACGCGCCGCTGGCGTCACGCCACAGCAAAAGGTGTGAGCGGGCCCGTCCCAGGAAATGGCCTTCGTGTGTGGTGAGCACGACGAGGGCCAGCGCCTCGGCCCCGGCGGGCAGCGCCGGTTCGGAGTCGCTGCCCGCTGCCGCGCGATATCGGGCGCAGACGTCGGCCACGGCCTCCTCCAGGCCGGTGCTCGGTTCGGGGCCGGTCCGCGCAGCGCCGCGAACGTGGAGAGACGTGCATGTCACGTAGCCGCGCGCGAACACGGGCAGGCGGGGTTGTGGTTCGGCGACGACCTCGATCTCGAACGTCTGGCCGAGCAGTCCGGTGCCGCGCAACGCGGTGAAGCGTCCGCCCGCGGCACCGATGTCCGGCCAGCGCGCCGGCGTGAGCAGGAGTTGCAGTGCGGCGTCAGGATCGGAGAGGTGGACTGGGTCGTAGATGGCCGAATGCTGTTGGGAGGGTGCGGTCAGCGGCGGGGTCAGCGGTCCGAGCGCCGCGCGGTGCAGACGTTGCTCGGGGGCGAACGCCCAGCGTTCGGCAACGCTGGCGAACGCGATCCCGTGCGCACGTCGCTCGTCGTCGGCCCAGGCGTCGGGAAACCAGGCGCCGAGCAGCGCGCGCGACCCGTTGAGCAGCGCGCCGTGATCGAGGCGGCCGCCCCGCCGCAGGCGCAACACCCCGTAGGCACGGTTCAACGCGAGGACGTCGCGTGCGCCGAGTCGCCGGCCCGCGCGGCTGGCCCAGCGGGTGGTGATGATTCCGTGCGCCAGGCGCAGATCGTGGACATGGCGGTCCTCCTCCGGCCGGGCGTAGTACGCGGCGTTCAGGAAGTCGGTCACCCATGCGGCGGCGTCGGGGCCAGCGATCGACGAGCCCGCCATCCGGGCGAACCGCAGGATCCCGGGCACGCGACGCATCGGGCCAAGCATTGCACCGTCACCGACCGCAACGCAAGCGCGGCGGGGCCGGGACCAGCGTGAGCGAGCACCTTCATCCCGGTGGTGTGGGTGGGGCGGTGGTGGAGCGGGCTGGACACGGTGTGTGCACGACCGTTATGCGAGACGCCAAGAGGCTCGCCCCTGAGCACTGGGAAGATGCGGGCCGACGGGTGGGTCGGTGTTATAGTGCCCGAACGATTCCAGGGTGGTTGGACCTGGGTAGGGGACCGCCAAGGAGGTAGGCATGTGGTGTCTTGGGTTGGCGTGGGTGGCCGCCGCCAGGGCAGGTACGAGCAGGCCCTTGCCGGTGGCTGGGACGGCGGTCCGGCAGTCGGTCGTACATGTTTGGGGTCGCCCTGGTTGCCGCCCTTTCGGTCCCCTCGATGTCGCTCGCGGCGCCCGCTCCCCCGCCCAACGATAACTACCTCTCGTCGTTCCGTATCCCGCAAGTCGAGACGACCGGGTCACAGCCAGTGGCGTTCGAGGACGCGAAGGACACGACGGCGGCGACGACACAAACGGACCTCTTCAACCCCGATCAATCCGGCATGGCGTTCGGCGGCGCCGGTCCGGAGTCGCTCACGTGCAACGGCTCCCGCTACGGCAAGACTATTTGGTACGACCTGCACCCAAGTGTCGCGGGCGGCGTCGACCTGGTCGCCGCCGGCTTTCCGACGGCGATCGCCCTGTACCAATGGAGCCCTCAAACGTCACTGATCGTTCGCCGGGTCGGCTGCCGGGTGTCGGGTTCCACGGTCAACAACTTCGTGGTGCCGTTCAACCTCCAGCGCGGCAAGGCGTACACGGTGCAAATTGGGGGTTTACAGTCGGCCGGCGGGGTGGCCGACTCAGGTCTGCTCGATTTCCGGATGACGTTCTATCCCGACCATGACGGCGACGGCGTCTTCGATGTGCTCGACGCCTGTCCGTCTCTGCCTGGCGTACGACAGTTCCGTGGCTGCCCACCGACGCTTCATCCGATGCTGTGGTACACGACAACGAGCTCGGGATCGGGTGTTCGGCTCGAGTCGCTGCAACTCGGTGGCATCCCCGGGGGGACGCGCGTTGAGGCGCGCTGTCAACGATGCGGACTGCGCGAAGTGCGCGTTACCGGATCGCACGCGGACTCGCTGACGATGACGGCGTTTGCCGCGCGCACGCTGGCGCTCGGCGACCAGCTGGCGATCTGGGTGACGAAGCGCGCCGCCGGAGCAGGCGATTACAAGTACGGCGCGATCGGCAGTTACATCAGCTACACAGTCTCTTCCGGGGGACTCCGTGACCGTGTGCTGCGCTGCTTGTTGCCCGGGTCTTTGACCCCGAGGCGCTCATGCCGACTGGGCGGTCGCAGTCCAGCGGCGTCCGGTCTCACCCGCCGTCCCGACACCTCTGGGGCCGCCGCCCGGGCCGATCGGCGAGGCGCCTCATCTTGAGTCTTCGGCCTATGAACCCGCACCGCCGCACAGACCATGATGCCGAGCGTTCGCCGGCCGTTCCGGCCGCCATCAGAGGTCTGATCATCAATGCGCTCGGTGGCGCGCTGACGATCGTCATCCTCGCAATTCTCAGCTCACCCGCAATCGCCGACGCCAGCACCATCAGCTGCTCGCCAAGCAGCGTGATCCTCCCGCAATCAACGACATGCACGGTGATGAAGGTGACGGATCGTTCCACAAGTTACTCATTCACGACGGACGGCCCAGGCAGCTTCAAACCCGGCACATGCAAGGTCGTGAACGCGGCCTGCGGCCCGGTGTCCTATACGCCGAGTGCTGTCGGTAACGGCGCGCACAAGATCACCGCCACCAGCAACCTTTGTGCCCCCAATGGGACGGTGCTTCCGTCTTGCCCGCTTGCGACCGTCGTGATGGTGACGGGGCGGCCCACGTCGACGGCTGTGGCCTGTTCTCCGGGCGCTGTCGTCCTGGGGCAGTCGACGACGTGCACGGCGACGGTTACCGAGCCAGCGGGGGTCGTAACGGCCGCGCCGACGGGGTTAGTCAGCTTCGCGAGCTCCCCTGCGGGCGGGTTCGGCGGAAGCGGTAGCTGCTTGCTGTCGGGGAATCGGACGTCGGCGGGATGCTCGGTGACGTTCACGCCCAGTGCCGTAGGACCGGGTGTGAACACGGTCACCGCGCGTTATGGTGGCGACTCGGAGTACGCCGGCGCCAGTGGGTCGGCGCTCGTGACCGTGACCGCGCCCGTCACCGTGCCCCCGCCCGTCACCGCGCCTGCGCCCCCGCCCGTGATCCCGCCGGCAAAAGACTCGAGCGCGACGACCGTGGGCTGCTCGCCGGGCACTGTAGCCGTGGGGCGCGCCACCACCTGCACGGCGACTGTCACCGACGTTGCGGGGGCCACGCCAACGGGAACGGTCAGCTTCGCGACTTCCGGTCCCGGTAGTTTCGGTCCCGGCGCCAGCTGCGTGCTGTCGGGCATCGAGGCGTCCTCGCACTGCTCGGTGACCTTTACGCCAACGCAGGGGGCATCGGCCACGGTCACGATCACCGCGGCGTACAGCGGTGACTCGACCCACGCGGGCGGGAGCGGCCTGAGCACCGTGGCGCTTCCCCCGGCCTCTGGTGTGACGGCTAACGTGACCGTGATCCAGGGCGTCGTGCTGATCAGCGAGCCGACTTCGGGACAGGCGCACACGGCGAGCGCCTCGACCGCGAGCGGCTCGTTGGTACCGCTCAAAGGCTCGACGACCGCCGTTCCGATCGGCTCGATGATCGACGCCCGGAAGGGAACGATCGAGATGGCGACCGCTGCCGACTACCGCGGCGCGGTCGATCCGCGTCACCGGCTCCAGACGGGTGTCTTTTCGGCCGGGATGTTCACGATTGAGCAGATGACGGCCAGGCAGGCGCTGGCCCGCGCCAAGCGCCAGCACAGGCGCCGTCTGACCGGCATCCCGGCCACCAACCTTCGGCTGACCAACCATTCCAACGCGCTGACGGCGGCCCGCTGCCGGCGCTCGGGCGCCCCGGGAAGGGGCATTGTGCGGTCGCTTCACGGCGTCGCGAACGGGGTATTCGCCACGATCGGAGCGGCGAGCATAACGACCGTTCGGAACGCGAGTTGGACCGTCGAGGACCGTTGCGACGGCACCCTCACCGAGGTGGGGCGCGGCCGAGCTACGGTCGCTTCCGCTATGTACCTCCATCAGCGCACCGTGACCGTAAAAGCCGGGCAAGCCTTCCTGGTCACCGCACGCTTTCTCAAAGGCCCCGTTAAGGGCATCAGGCCGCGGTAGGCACTCTGACCCATGTGGGGCGGTCAGCGGGTCATCGCTCCGACCCCGCCGGCCGTGCTTGGGGTGCAGCGGCGGCGCGGCCGCCGGAGATGGTGTCGGCGAGGTGGGCGTATTGCTCTCTCATCTCCCGCTTGAGCAGCTTGCCGCTCGGGTTCTTCGGGAGCGTGTCGACGAACGCGAACGCCTTGGGCACTTTGAACGCCGCGAGCCGCGCCCGGGTGTGCGTTTTGAGCTCCTCGGCGGTGAGCTGGACGCCATCGCGAGGCACGACAATCGCCGCGACAGCCTCGATCCATATGGGGTGGGTAATGCCGATCACGGCGACCTCAGCGACGCCGTCGTGCTCGTAGATCGCCTCCTCGACCTCGCGGCTGGCGACGTTCTCACCGCCGGTCTTGATCATGTCCTTGATCCGGTCAACGACCGTGAGATAACCCTCCTCGTCGAGCATTCCGAGGTCGCCGGAGTGAAACCAGCCGTCGCAGAACGCCTCGGCCGTCTTCTCCGGATCGTCGAGATACTCGAGGATCGCGTGCGGGCTGCGGTGAACGATCTCGCCGGCCTCCCCGACGGCGACGTCGTGCCCGTCGCCGTCAACGACGCGCGTCTCCACGTTCAGGCAAGCGCGTCCCGCGGCGCCGGCCTTGCGGATCTGATCCTCGGGCTGAAGCATCACCGCGACGGGCGCCATCTCCGTCTGTCCGTAAAAGTTCCACAGCCGCACGTTCGGCAGGCGCTCGGAGATCTCGCGCAGGATCTCGATGGGCATGATCGCCGCGCCGTAGTAACCCTTGCGCAGCGACGAGAGATCGCGGCGGTCAAAGTCCGGATGGCGGAGCATGCCGATCCACACCGTCGGCGGCGCGAAGAACTTCGTCACCCCGTGGCGCTCGATCGCCTCCAAGAGCGCGCCCGGCTCGGCGGCAGCGACGATCAGGCTCTGGGCGCCGAGGTAGATGTCCGGAACGAGAAAGCAGTGCTGTTGAGCGCAATGAAACAGTGGCATCGCATGCAGTTCCACGTCAGAGGAGTGCATGCCACCGTCGACGATGCAGCTCGTGTACTGGGCGATCAGCGCGCCGTGGGCCAGCACAGCACCCTTGGGCCGCGACTCCGTGCCCGAGGTGTACAGCACCTGAGCGGGATCATCAGGACCGATCACGATCGCGGGTTCCGAGCAGTCCGGATGGTCGAGCAGCGCGGTGAACGATTCCCATGCCTCGCGCTCGCCTCCCAGCACGATCCGCGCTCGCAGCCGCTCGGGCGCGCCCGCCCTGGCGATGGCCTCATGTGCGACCGAGGTCAGCGCATCCTGCGCAAGCAGCACAACGCTTGCGGAGTGACCGAGGACGTAGCCGACCTCGGCCCCGCCGAGCATGAAGTTGATCGGCACCAGCACCGCGCCGCTCCGCGCGACGCCGAAGATCGCCTGCGCGTACTCCAAGGAGTTGCGCGACAGGAGCGCCACCCGGTCGCCGACGCCGACCCCGCGTTCACGCAAAGCGTTGGCGATCCGGCTCGCGTCGGTGTTCAGCTCCGCATAGGTGCGCGACCGGACGCCATCGGTAACCGCCAACCGATTCGGGTGACGGGCGGCCGATCGACGCAACAGATCAGCCAGCGAGTGACGGCGGGTCAGCGCGACGGTTCTCTCGAGACTCATACCATCACCTCTCAGCAGACTTCGACGAACCCGCAGCGTAGTCCCAACCTGCAGCTGAGGGTTCGCGGTTCACGGCGGTCACGGTAGGAGGTCCCGATTCACGTCGTCCACCAAGGAGCTTCGCGATTGGGCGGGGCACAGGTGTAGGGTCCCGACTCACGTCGTCCACCAAGGAGCTTCGCGGCATGGCACACGAGTTCAGCGGCTCGGCTGTAATCGATCGGCCCATCAACGAGGTGTTCGCGTTCTTGGCCGACGGGACGAACGATCCGAAATTCAGCCCTCGGGTTCAGCAGATTCAACAGTCGACTGAAGGACCGGTCGGCGTTGGAACTGTGTTCGAGAGCAAGGTCAAGGACGCCGGGATGACAACCAGCCGCACGTTCGAGCTGACAACTTTTGCAGCTCCGACGAAGATCCGCTGGGCCGAGCGGTCGAAGAACATGATCACGGTCCCTGAGGGCGGCTATGACCTCGAAACGGTGAGCGACACCCAGACGAAGGTGACGATTCACAATGTCTTCGAGGGTCACGGGTTCGGCAAGCTCATCGTCGGCTTCGCGGTACGCGCCGCCATCAAGGACGCGCCGGAGTTCGCGCAGCGCATCAAATCGGCAGTCGAAGCCGCCTGACGCCGGGCCAGGTGACGTGATCGTCCTCGAGGCTTGATGCGCGGGTCCCAGTGGCCCGCAGGCGAAGTAGCCTGAGGCTGGCCCAGCGATGCTTGCGATAGGAGGACCAGCGGTGAGTAAGCCGGTGTTGTTTTGCTACGACGGATCGGACGGCTCAAAGACCGCGTTGGCTGCCGCGGCCGCGCTGATCAAGCCCGCCGATGCCGTCGTGCTGGTTGTCTGGATGCCGGCAGCGACGCACCTGGCGCGAGCCGGCTCGTTCATCGTCGCCATACCGAACGAAGGCGAGATCGACGAGCAGGAAGCCGCCTCCGCGCGAAAAATCGCCGAGGAGGGCGCCGCGGGTGCCCGCAGGCACGGCTACAGCGCCTCCGCACGAAGCGCCCAAGCCAATGAATCGGTGGTCAAGACGATCGATGAGGTTGCCCAAGAGATCGACGCCGGACTGATTGTCTGCGGCCAACGCGGACGGGGGACCATCGGCAGTGCTCTGCTCGGCAGCGTCTCCCACGCACTCGCCGCACACACCAAGCGCCCCGTGCTCATCGCTCCGCAGCACGCGTCGTAGCGCTCAGCCCATCCCGGGCGCCATCGCGAGACTCGGGCCGGCGCGAAGATGCACCCATCGCCACGCCGAGAATGATCGATCCCAGTTGCTTTGGCGACCGCCACGGAGCTATTGCGCGATCTTCGTCAGCAGCAGCCAGGCGCTGGTCACGCCTCCAGCGACAGCCACGAGTACGGGCAAGACCAAGACATCCAAGCCGGCGTGGACTCCGAAGACGAGGAGAAGGCCGGCGATCAGGAGCAGGATCGAGGTGATGGCGTTAGGCGCTACGGCGTCGAGGATCGACGCAACAGCGTGCACGGTGGCATCGGGTGTGCTTGGGTCGACTCTGGCCCGTCGATCCAGAGCCAGCATGCTGCCTGCGGTGATGACGGCGACCGCCACGAGTTCGGCTCCCAGGAGCCGGAACGACTGGCCCGGGATGGACAGGAGGACGGCGATGAACAGCACGGTGAAAAACAACGCAAGTGTCTGCGCCGCGCGGTTTCGGAGCTCCTGTGACTTCGCGATGGCATCGATCCGAATCGAGACCGCGACGAACAGCAGGCCGGTGAGACCGGCTGCAGCGCCGCCAGCGACCGTCGCAAATGTGCTCCAGTTCTCCACCCTAGGATCCCTCGTCAAAACCGGCGCCCTCGTGACGCCTCGTCCGACGGGAGACTATGGACCTTTTCGAGGCTCGCGGTACGCGTCGAAGTGCTCCGGCGATTCCCAGACTTCGAACATGTGGACCTCGTCGTCGCCGTAGGCGGCGTGGGACAATCGGCCATGCGGCTCACCTGCGCCCGACGCCTCGAGTTCGGCGATGACGCGGTGGTAGTCCTCTTTTGACATGTGGTCTGGCGCGATGCGGACCGCGACGGGCATTCGCGACTGCCTCAGTTCGCTCGACCGAGGAAGCCCGCACGTCGCGACTAACTCGGAATTCCAAGCAGCGAATCCGCACCTGGATCGGCGGTCAGGCGAACAGGAAGCGGAGTTGGCGGCCGCCCCACCAGGGGATCTCGACGCGCTGTGGGTGGGAAACGTCCCAAAGGACGCCTCATTTTCGGCGGCTGGGTCGTTCCCCAGCCGCCAGCTGTGGAACAGCCCGATCGAGTTGTTTGAGCCGTCGAGTCGGACGTCGTACAGGCGAGTCTGTCAGAAATATGACCTCCAGGCAGCCATTGCGCAGGCAGCTTCAGCCCAGCATCGCACGTGGTTCACTCTTGATGTGCGAACGGTTGCCTTCCTGCATACGGCCGAGGTTCACGTTGCGACGTTCAGTGGGCTGCTGAGCGAGATCGCGCCGGGGGCGATGGATGTGCACCTCGTTGACGCAGAACTGCTGAGCGATGCACGCAGGCACGGCCTCGATGCCGGTATCGAGGCGCGCGTCCTCGCGCGTCTGCGAGAGCTCGCCGTGGGTGAGCCTGGGGCGATCGTCTGCACCTGCTCGACACTCGGCGGATCGGCCGAACGCGTCGCGCGGGAGATCGAGACTCCTGTCGTGCGCATCGACCGACCGATGGCCGAGAGCGCCGTCGCTCACGGCGGCCGCGTCGCGCTTGTGGTCGCTATTGACTCGACGCTTGCGCCGACTCGGCAACTGTTCGAGGAATGCGCCGCAAGCGCCGGGAGCGACGTGACGCTCGTCGATGCACTGTGCCTGGACGCATGGGAACGATTCGAGGCCGGCGACCACGCCGGCTACCTCAACCGTGTCGCCCGGCACGTCCGGGGCCTCGCCGACGACGTCGACGTCGCCGTCCTCGCCCAGGCCAGCATGGCCCCCGCCGCCGATCTGGTCGCGGATCTCTCGATCCCTGTCCTGAGCAGTCCTCGCCTCGCTGTCTGGCGAGCCGTCGAACTTGCCGACGCGTGATTACCTCACCTGAACCGCGTCGATAAGACCACCGAGCCCGTGCCCCGGTTTCGCCGAGAGCAGACGGGCGCGCCAGAGCTGATGGGTCGGTTCTATGAGGACTTCGGCGCCGGGAACCTCAGGACGCGCTATCTGTCTGGCGGAAGATCTGGAAATCGTGATCCCGCCGCGGCGCGTCATTGCGCTACGGCGTCTCGGTGTGCAGCGTTCCCACCCGAACCGCCGTGATGACGACATGGCGCGCGAAGCCCAGGCCATCCGGGTTGCAGCTCAGGCTGACGTTCGTGCCGTTGCTGGTGTCCACGGCGGCCGTGAGCGTCATCTCCTCGTCGAACGCCGCGACCCCAGGGGGTAGGTCAGCTGAGCCCACCGCGACCGGGTTGGCGTTCTGGAGCAGCGTGCAGCTAGCCAGGTTCAGGGACATGCTGGCGTTCCCGGCGAGTTCCGTCGCGGCGGTGACGATGTATGAGCCGCCCACGTTCAGGCTCAGCTGCGCGATCCTCGTGTCACTGCCGGCGGTGAGCCCCTGCTGCTGCGGGACGTTGATCACGAAGCCGTCGGACAGCCCGGCGGGACCCTGTCCGCCGGTCGCGCCCGTGGACCCGCGCGCCCCGGTGAACCCGCGCGGCCCGCGAAAACCTCGGGGTCCGCGGCGACCGCGAGGCCCACGGCTGGCAATCGATGCTTTCGGATTCGTCGCGCGCGCGTACCGCGTGGGCTTCGTGCTTCCGGTGGCAGCCCAGGCGCCGCCACCGACCGCGACAAAGAGCGCGATCGCGGCCACGATGAGCGCAGGAGACGGGCGGGATAGCTTCGGCATAGATGACTCCGATCAGTTCGTTATGGACAGCTTCGCCCGATTGGTCGGGCGAGGGAGGTGCTACGGGTAGCCGCGATCAGCGCGTCCCACGCGGGGCGTCGCGTTCGCGCACAGATCCCCCATACCGTGAGCCGTCGCCCCACGGCCAATCCCATAAGCCGCAACGACATGAAGTTTCTCACGATCGCGGGCGCGCTGGCAAGGGGCAGTAGGTCTACAGACAACGGCCGGCCAGTCCTGGACTCGACGCGGACTGCACCGAATAGACTTCGCACCGCCTCGGACCCCTCTGATGGTTGCGGGCTTGATCGTCGGTATGGCGTCGCCGGTGGCGCGGGCCGCATCGCCAAGCCTTGCCTCTGCCGTGGCTCGGGTTCAGGTGACCAATGTGGTCAAGACGATGCCGCAGGGCGACAACCACACGATCCCGGACATAACCGCTGCGGCCGCAGTCCTCACGCTTCTGTTCCCGTTCTCTGCCATCCGTGCCATGGAGACCGATCCGCCGATACGGGTGATCTGCGTCCCTCCGCGAAGCGGTATGTCCTCGCCGGAACAATGGAATCGCGCCGGTTGGAGGACCAGCGCTCCATCGCCCACGCACTGGGAGCCA
The DNA here is from genome assembly GCA_963838535.1 of uncultured Solirubrobacterales bacterium. Taxonomy (GTDB): domain Bacteria; phylum Actinomycetota; class Thermoleophilia; order Solirubrobacterales; family Solirubrobacteraceae; genus Palsa-465. Next base: position 5,223 of record CAWIRN010000024.1, on the reverse strand, counting down.
AGCCGAGGCTTCGATTTCGGACATTCTTTGACTGAATCGACGACAGTCGGACTGAGCCTCATGAGCCTCGGAAGCGATGACTGAGCAGCCGCTCGACGATCGTGTGCGGGCCGCGGTGGGCACCAGCGTCCCTGGAGTCGCCGTCGTCGTGGTCGGCGCCGAGGGAGTCCGGGCTCGCTCGACGGCCGGCGTCGCCGATGTTGCGGATATACCCATCGCGCGGGGTCGGCGTCGTCGTGATGGGCAACGCTACGAAGTACGACGTGAACGCTGTCGCGAGCCTCGCCCTGAAGTTCCACTCATGAAGCAGCACCAATGTTCAAATGGATCGGAGACGATAATGCCCTCATCTTCAGCTACTGACGACACGGCGGACCCTCGGGTGTCGGAAACGGACTCGTCTCTCGGACGGGCGTTCGTCGAGGCGCTGGCCGCGAAGGACCGCGAACGGCTGGCGGCCCTGCTTGACCGTCAGATCGACTTCAGAGGCCTGACGCCAGGCCGGGCGTGGGAGGCGACGGACTCGAACGGAGTGGTCGAGGGAGTGCTGCGTCAATGGTTTGAGGATTCGGACGAGATCGAGCAGGTCCTCGCTATCGAGACCGACTCGTTTGCCGACCGCCAGCGGGTCGGCTACCGGCTCCGGGTCCGCAACCCCGACGGGCGATTTGTCGTCGAGCAGCAGGCGTATTACACCGAGCGCGACGGCCAGATCAGCTGGATGCGCGTGCTCTGCTCAGGGTTCCGGCCCTACAGCAGCACCTGACGGCCGCGGAATCCCACCGGAGGTGGCCCGGGCAGGTCGATGACCCTCCGGACTTCCACCAGCGCCGACAGCCACGCCGCGACGCAGTGCGCGTGGGCCGGCGGCGCCAGTACCCGCAAATCCAGACGATCGTATCCACCGATGCCTGACTGATATCGAGCCTCGCTCACGCGGCAGCAGCGACGATGCAACACGACAAGCGTGCGCACCTGCGCAAGCTTCGGGCTGCTCAGCTCGGCAGGCCGTCGGAGAGCATCCTCGCAGCCTAACCCGCCGTGAGCAGCCGGCAGAGCGCCCAATCACCCAACCGCGACGCGGTCGTCGGCGCAGACGAAGTGGGTGCTCAGCGGATCAAAGCCGTTGAACCACACCGAGGAGTACGACGACGTGTAAGCGCCGGTCGACATCAGCCGCAACCGATCCCCGATCCGGAGATCCAGCGGGAGTCGATAGCCGGAGTGCTCGTAGAGCACGTCGGCGCTGTCGCAGGAGGGGCCGGCGATCACGACCGGCCCGTCCGGCCCGCGACTGTGGGGGGCCCCGACGCGATAGCGGATCGCCTCCTCGAGTGTTTCGGTGAGGCCGTTGAACATCCCGACGTCGAGATACACCCACCGCGCCTCACCGTCAGCGGAGCCGCGTGAGATCAGCACGACCTCGGTCTCGATCAGGCCGGCGTCCCCCACGAGGAAGCGCCCCGGCTCCACGAGCAGTTCGCCGGCGAAGTCGCTGCCCAGACGCGACTGCACCGAACGGCTGATCGCCTCGCCATAGACCGACACGTCGGCGACCGGTTCACGATAGGTGCACGGCAGCCCACCGCCGATGTTCACGCCGGCCGGGTCAAAGCCGGCGTCGCGCAGCGCCGCGTAGAGATCCGAGACACCGTCCAGCGGTTCGTCCCAGGCGTTGACGTCGCGTTGCTGGGAACCGACGTGGAACGAGACGCCGACCGGGTGTCCGGCCCGCGCGGCTCGGAGGAGCAGTGAGAGCGCCTCGTCCGGCGGGCAGCCGAACTTCCGGGACAGCGGCCAGTCGGCTCCCCGCCCGCTGGTGCTCAAGCGGACGTAGATCGCCGCTCCCGGAGCCTGGCGGATGACCTTCTCCAACTCGGGCCGCGCGTCGACGGTGAAGGTGTCGATGCCGCACCGGTAGGCGTAGGCGATGTCTCGCTCTTTCTTGATCGTGTTGCCAAAGCTCATATGTGCGGGGTCGATCCCGACCGCTCGGCAGCGGTCGATCTCGCCGCGGCTGGCCACGTCAAAGCTCGATCCCAAGCTGGCGAGGCGGGCCAGAACTTCGGGCGCCGGGTTCGCCTTGACCGCGTAGAGGACCCGGGCGCCGGGCAGCGCGCCGACCAGTTGGGCGTAGCGATCCTCCACCACGTCGAGATCAAGGACGAGAAACGGCGTCGGCAACGCCGGGTTCTCGGCAAGAAAGCGCCTGATCGCCGGCGTCGACTGCTCTGCGTCGCGCTCGTACTCGCGACACGCCACCGTGATATTCGTTCGCATCTCGCGAACCTCCCTTGGAATGCTGTGTGGAGCCGCCGGCCGCGGGCTGTCGCACAGCGGCGAATCGGCGGCGGGTACCTGTTGGAACGTCATCCCACTCGCGAAATGCATGTTCGGGGGCAGGTTCCGGACTCATACTCGTGCGATAGCGCGCGGGCATGTGTGAGATCCCCCACTGGACGACTCACAGTCGAGCGACATTGAGGAGGAGCGAACTCTGGTGCTCGTTGCGGTGGTCTTGGCGTCAGGCGAGCGAGCGGTCGAGCACCACCTCGCGCAGCAGTGCGTTCACCGCCTCCGGCGCCTCCATGTTGACCATGTGCCCGACGCCCGGAACCGTGACTTTGCGCGCGCTGGGAATCCGGTCGGCCAGGACGTCGGACATCTCGTGGAAACAGGGAACGTCCAGCTCGGCGGTGACAACTGTCGTTGGCGCGGCGATCGTCGCCAGGAGCTCGATGCTGTTCGGGTGCGGCGTGTGCGGGTCCGCGCTCGTCCAGTTCACGCCGGAGTAGTCGCCGACCATCTCGGCGAGCCGGCGCGCGACGTCCGGCGTGCGCTGCGCGGGGACGAAGAAGTCGTGGCGAAGCCACGCCGCCTTCGCCTCCTCCAGACCGCCGGAGCGGAGTCCTTCACCGATCGCCCGCATGCCGCGCTCAGAGTCCGGATCCCACGGCACGCCGTCGAGCACGGCGTCGAGCAGCACGAGCGCCCGCACGCGTTCGGGTGCAGCCAGCGTCGCCTCGACCACGATGCGGCCGCCCATCGAGAGCCCCACGAGCACCGCCGTCTCGATCTCGAGGTGGTCGAGCAGCCGCCAGAGATCGCTCGGCGTGCGAGTACGAGGTGTCGGCGTCGCGGGTCGAGCGGCCGAATCCGCGGACGTCGTAGCGGACCACCCTTGCGATGTCCTTGAGCGCAGGCACCTGGTCATCCCACATGCGTGCGTCGAGCGCGAGCCCGTGCACGAGCACGACCGCAACGCCGTCGCCCTCGGCCTCGTAGTACAGCTCGCCGCCCGGCACGCAGCATGACCGCCACAGCGCGATCGTACTTCGAGGGCAATGGAGACGAAGGAAATCGATTCGTGCGAGTCCTCTTGGTCGAGCCGAGGGGTGCGGGGGATTAGATTCTCCTACGTGACGGCGACCGACTTGGCACACGTCGGGGGCGAGGCCGCGGCTGACTCGGGGTTCGGGCACTGGGTGGCGGTGCGCCGCGGCGTCCTCGTCCTGTACTTCATCTCGCTCGGGGTCTGGAGCGCCCACTATGGGATTCCCGTGCAGCGCGAACTGGTCATTGCCTGGGTGTGCGGGGCCCTCGCCTGCACGTCGCTTGGCCGGCCGTGGCGCGAGGTACTCCGGCTCGTGCGCGACTGGCTGCCGATGATGATCCTGCTGAGCGCCTACGACTTCACACGCGGCGCGGCCGACCGCCTCGGGATCGGCGTCCATGTCCACCCGATGATCGACTTCGACCGCTTCCTGTTCTTCGGCACGACGCCAACCCAATGGCTGCAGGCGCACGTGAACAACCCGAGGGTCGTCAACTGGCTCGACGTCGCCTTCACGCTGATCTACACGTCCTACTTCATCGTCCCGTTCACCATCGCGGGGTTCCTGTGGTCGCGCGACCGGCTCGAGTTCCTGCGCTTCTCCCGGCGGATCATCACCGTCTCCGCCGCCGGCGTCGCCACCTACGTCGCGTTCCCGGCCGCGCCGCCGTGGATGGCCGCCAACATGGGTCTGCTGCACGGAGTCACCCGCACCACGTCGGACGGCTGGCAGGTGATCGGCGGGAGGACGGCCGAGCTGTTCAATGAGGGGCAAGCAACCGTGAACCAGGTCGCCGCCGTGCCGTCCCTTCACTCGGCGCTCACGATGCTGGTGGCGCTGTTCCTCGGCCTCGCGTGCGCCGCCCGCTGCGGCCGTTGCTTCTGCTCTATCCGCTGGCCATGGGCCTGACGCTCATGGCCACGGGCGAGCACTACTTCTTCGACGTCCTGCTCGGGTGGATCTACGCCGGCAGCGTGATGGCCGCATGGGCGTGGTGGGAACGCCGGCGGGCGCGCGTGACGGTGCGCGGCCCGTTGCGGGCTCCACGCTACCGGCTTCCGGCGGTCAATTCCGAGGTCCGAGTACCGGGGGATTAGCGGCGCCATTCTGGCCGAGGAACCCGGCACCTTCGGCGAACGTGTCTTTGACGATCCGGTAGCCCCCTCAAGTGGGTCGTCGTTTACGTCCGTCGCGTGTCCTCCTCATCGGTTGCCGGGCTTGACCGACCGCTCTGCTTTAGGCTTCTCGTGCCGTGATGGCTCTTCCTCCAGCGCATCCCTCCGGCGACGGCAAGAGCTCGCTCCTCGTGTGGCTGATCTCCTTCGCGCTCGCGGTCGGCGCGCTGGCCGTCAGCGCCGGCTCGTCAAAGCAGCGACGGCCGCACTTCTGGCTTCGCGTGCTGCTGATTTTCTCGGCGATGCCGCTGTTGGTGGCGGTCGTGATCGCCAGCAGCTTGGTGGTCGGCCTTCCGGACGGCGCGGCTGTGCCGCTGCTGCTGCTCCTGGTGTTCCTCTTCGTCCCGGCTCTGTTCTTCGTTCCGTCGCTGCTGTACCACGAGTCGGGCTCATCGCCAGGATCCTCTGAGGACGAGGGCGGCGGCTGGCGCCCCGGACCCGATCGGCCGTTGTCTCCGCCAGACGACCCGCGCGGAGAGCTGGCGCGCCCAGACGCCGAGCAGGCGCGGGTCCGGGTGCGCGACCACGCCGGACCCGAGTTCGAGCGGGCGAAGCCGCGAAGGCCTGCGAAAGAGCCCGAGCACACTCCGGCGCCGCTCCATTGGCGGTAGCGACCTCGGTGTGCTCCAACACCATGCGCGCGTCTTGCCCCGCGGCGCGCCGTCGATCAGACTGCCGTCGCTGATGAGATCGGGTTGGACCCGAACGCGGGT
>CAWIRN010000023.1:0-54575 GCA_963838535.1 uncultured Solirubrobacterales bacterium | reverse complement strand
CCGCCGTGCCGGCAGGCGTTGTGTGACCCGCGGGACAAGAGGTGGCCTCGATCGGGTCTCGCGACGGCCCCCATCGTCGCCGCTCGGTCGCGCTCCAGTTCCGCTCACGGATCAGCGTAAGGTTCAGACGACCCGCCGCTTCGTCAATTTAGGATCGGACATTGTGTCCGCTGATCGTTCCCGTTGTGCGACGCGCTCACGGTCGGAACGCGACGGTTGGAAGAGCCCTCAGGAACGTCCGCAAGCCGATCGGCTTGCGGGCGCCCGTGCGCACTCGCCAACACCCTCGCTCGCCGCGCTGCGAAGGAGCAAGCTCGCCGTCACCGAGATGCCCATCGCGCGAGCAAAGTGGAAGCCGGCCGTGACGCGGGAATGCGCCCTGCTGATGCTGAACTCAGCAGTCGCGCGGGGGGCTGCTGGACCCCGCGATCAGAGCGGGAGCCGGTAGGCCGTGGGATCGAGCGCCTGCGCCGTGACCGTCGCGTTCTTTAGGCCGGCTCAATGATCGGGAATGCCCACGAGCCATCGAGCACCTCGGGGCGGGGTCGGTAGAGTCGGACCGTGTAGTTCCAGCCGTCCATGATCGGCAGGCAGTTGTGCCGATCGTCGCCGCAACCGCCGAAGTGGACGGTGACCGAGCCGTCGGCGTTTGTGATCGCGGTGATGTTGTTGACGCTGTAGGCGTGGCGGTCGTTTGCCTCGAAGAAGCCCTCCGCGTTGTAGACCGAGATCGACCAGAACCCATCGACGGGGACGTCTCTGACCGTGAGCTTGTACTCGCCGACGGGTAGTCCCGGTTCGACTCCGAGATAGCGAGCTTCCCCGTCAGGAAGCCCACCCCAGCCGGCCGCGGTCGCAACCAGATGGCGAACCGGGTCAACGTCGCGTTTGGCACCGAACGCGCGGTCGAAGCTGCCCAGGCGTTTGGCGAGTTCGAGCAGGGCCTTGCGCGTCGCGTCCAGGCTAGCCGTGTCGTAGTCCGGCATTTCGAACGGCCGTGATGAGTTGGCGTTGACCGCGAGCTGATCCTGAAGCGCGTTCACGGTCGCCACGTCGTCCTCGTCTGCGGGATCCACGAGAATCCTCGCGGCGACACCAACCCACGGCGTGTCGAACTCCTCAACTGTCAAGCGATGCTCGCCGGGTTCGTGGAGGATCTGGTTGATGAAGTGGTCCTGGTTGACGACCATGACCGAGACGTATCGATCCCCGGCATCCGGAAGCGTGACCGTCGCGCCTTGCGAGATGTCGACGACCGCGGAGCTGTACAGCGTGTCGCGGTTCATCCGGATCACCGGCTGATGATCGACCGGAGTCGGAGCCCGGTTGTGCTTGAGACGATTCACGCCTCCGGCCTCGGTCTGCAGGGAAGCGAACATCCGATCGCTCTCGGCACGAATGAAGTTCTCGACGGTCACCGGTAGCGCCATGGGTTCACCCTCCATCGTGTCGGTCCGGTCAGCAAGCCTGGGTCATTCGAGTGAGGAAGCATCATCTCAAGAGATGAACACACCGCGCCTTCACCAGGTCTCCGAGCGCAGTTTCGTGGCTCCCGGGTCCGCCAGCGACCGCGTTCGCTTGACGTTGGTCAGTGCGACGAGGTCTCGGCCGGCAGGTTGCCGATCGCGCCGACTCCGGCGTGCGCTCAGCCGTCCGGTCTTCACGCGAATCCGCAAGCGAGCCCGCGCTCGATTGGAGGGCAAAAGCGCAAGTGACGCGCTCGTTAGCCAGATGCCGGTACTCATCCGCCGCGGGAGCCAGGTCGAGCTCGCGGCGGAGTGCCGCTTCGACCCAAGCGTTAGCAACTGCAAGCAGCCGTTGCGCGGGTTTGGCGAGGACGAGGGACGCGGCCGTCGCAGGCCTTAACCCTGGTCATGTCGCCGGACGAACTCGCCGCGTTCTCGATGCACGCCGGCGTTAGCATGGCGGCGGATGATGTTTCTGGGAACGGTCTCACGGATGTGCAGCGCTGTACTTGTAGCCGCTGCCACCGCCGCTATCTTCGGACTGCTGTCGCTGGCCCCTCCGTCCTCGCTGGCCGCTGCGACCGGCGACCAGTGGCGGCTACCGTTCACGTCGCTTTCCTCGGTCTCGTGCGTGGCGACCGGCTGGTGCGCTGCCGTCGGGAGATATACGCCGAGTAATCGGGGCGAGCCAGTCGCTCTGGCGGAGCGTTGGAACGGCAGGAACTGGATGGTGGCCTCGGCGCAGAATCCGCGACGGGCGTGGTCGAGCTCGCTTGCGGCGGTTTCGTGCACCTCGAGCCGTGCGTGCGTCGCTGTGGGCGATTACTCGTTTGGGAAGGGTTGTGGGAGTTACGCGAGTGTGCCGTGTTCGGCCCATGCGATTGCGGAGGTTTGGAACGGCGAGAGCTGGAAGCTCATGCCGGTGCCACTGTCCGCGTTAGCTTCCCAGGACGGCTCCCTGTCGGGGGTTTCGTGCGCCACTGCTCGGTTCTGCGTCGCCGTCGGCGGCTACGAGTACGGCTCCGGCTGCACTAACTACTACGGGCAAGGCCCTTGCAACAGACGAACGATCATCGAGCGCTGGAACGGCAAGCGCTGGCGTGATTTGCCGACTCCTGCCGGAATCGGCGCGCTGAGTGCAGTCTCGTGCTCGTCGAGCCGCGCCTGCATCGCGGTCGGCGGCCCCAACTGCTTCGCGATGGGCGGCGGAAGCGTCTGCTCCGGATCTGGCGGCGCACCGGCTGAGCGCTGGAATGGTCGCGGCTGGTCGCTCGAAGCCGTCCCTGGCGGGATCACCACCGCACTCAACGGGGTGTCGTGTGTCTCCGCTCGGTCCTGCACGGCAGTGGGTAACTACGCCCCGCCCTCGGCGCCAGACGGGCCGCCGGGCGGACGGGTACCACTGGACGAACAGTGGAACGGCGCCACCTGGACAGTCGAGCAGACGACGTTCCGCCCACCGTCAAGCGTGGCCCCCCAGGCCTACCTGGACGGAGTCTCGTGCAGCTCACCAAGGCTGTGCTTCGCCGTCGGGCACGACCAGGAGTCCGGTACCACACTCGCGGAGCGCTGGGACGGGGCGACATGGACGGTGCAGCCCTCGCCTAACCCGCCGAACACCGAGACGAACGCACTCAGTTCGGTGTCGTGCACGTCCGCGGTCAGGTGCATCGCGGTGGGCATCTCGACCTACCCGGATATCGCCTCACTCGCCGAGGCATGGAACGGGACACAATGGCGCATCCAGCGGACCGCGTGAGCGGCCTCGGTTAGGTCTCGACCCCAGATGGTCGTCCTGCCAAACGACCCAGCGCGATCGGCGAAGGCCTCCTTTCGTGACCGAACAGGCACTAGGCTCGGCTGGCGGCGGGCCGTGAGTGGCGCGGAAACCGAGCACGCGTCCCTTGTCCGGCTGCTAGCAGGGATCCTTGCTAACGATCGGGTCGAAGCGGCACTCCGCGGCGAGCTCGACCTGGCTCCCGCGGCGGATGAGTACCGGCATCTGGCTAACGAGCGCGTCACTTGCGCTTTCGCCCTCCAATCGACCGGGGCTCGCTTGCGGATTCGCGTGATAGGAGCCACGAGGAGCAAAGACGTCAGACGATCGCAATCGCTGCGGAACGACAGCGGGACCGTGCCGCAAGGCGCCCTCGGCCGTGTTCGCTGATCGTTGGTGCTGAGACGCCCGCGGCGCCCGGCAGGAGGGGCGCCGAAAACGTCCGCTGGTCGATCCCCAAAACGGGACGGCCCGCTGGCGGACAGCGACGACGACGGCCCCCGTGGCGACTGCTGCTCGACCGTTGGAGCGGAGTCCGTGTGACAGAAGCTGACAGTGTCCCGGACACCTCCGGACGTCGCGACCAAGTACCGCGGCCAACGCAGCCGCGTTCACGACTATTGAACTCGATCCCCTGACAGCGGGTGCGCGGTGGGGATAAGCTGCCACCACCATGCCTCTGGATGCGTCGGGTGTTGGCGACGGTGTTGTTGTTCGAGCCTATCCGGGACGAGGTTCGGTGCTCCTGGCCTTTGATGTGCTCGACGCCCTCAAGGATGACTTGGCAGGCTTTGCGGTGTGGTTCACGCCCCCGGGCGGCGAACCGACGCCGCTTTATAACCGGCTGACTTTCGACGCCCCGATCACCACCGACACGACGCCCCAGCAGCGCCAAGCTATTCAGGCGACGACGGATACCGCTCCGCTGCAGAAATTTCACTGGACGCACTTCCCCTCGCAGCTGAAGGACGGTACCTATCGCTATCGCGTGGTTGCGATGCTGTTCAAGCAGGGGAGCGAACGCGACCTTGAGGCCGGACCAGAGGGGTCGTGCGATGTTGAGTTCCTCGGCGAACAATTTGCGGAGTTCCAGTTGGGGTTCACGCGCGGCTACGTGTCCTCGCAGGCTTACGCCCGGGATTTCCACAACGCGCCGCTGGTGCCCTCCCCGCAGCCGATCGACTACGACACGACTCCGTATGCGGCGCAGTACGAGTGGCTGGGCTCAACCGCGCGACCGCTGGTGTTCGATCTGATCGCCGAGGCGCAGGCCGACGAGAGCCTGTCACTCGACGTCTTCTCCTACGACTTCAACGAGCCCGACATCATCCGCGAGCTCGTCAAGCTCGGCGGGCGTGTTCGGGTCTTTCAGGACAACGCGCCCCTGCACGTCGCCACCAGGCGCAAAAACGGCACGATGACCCACCCGCTGGAGCTCGACGCGATCGCCACGCTGCAGGCCTCGGCGGGAGCAGATCACGTCAAGGTCGGCTCCTTCTCGCGCTTTCAACACAACAAGGTCATGGTGCTGCGCCGCGGCAAGCAGGTCCTCAAGGCACTGGCGGGGTCGGCGAACTTCTCGGTGCGCGGACTCTACGTGCAGTCAAACAGCGTCTTCGTCTTTTCCGACGACACCGTCCCAGGCCTGTACGCACAGGCCTTCGACCAAGCCTGGAAGGACCCGCATACCGCAGCTTTTGAGGCCAACGAGATCTCCGAGCAGTGGTACCCGGCGACATCGGCAAAGCTGCCGGCCGGACTGTCGGTGTGCTTCTCGCCTCACAAGGATCCCGACCTCTCCCTCCAACCGGTCGCCCAGGCGATCCACGACGCCAAGAGCTCGGTGCTGTTCGCGATCATGGAGCTTGACGGCGGCGGCCCGGTCCTAGACGAGGTCCGCAAGCTCAAAGACCGGCCTGACCTCTATGCGTTCGGGACCACCCAGAGCGTCAGCGGCGACCTCAAGGTCACCACGCCCGGCCAGGAGTCCCCGTACATCCCGTTCGCCTACCTCGCGGAGAAGGTCCCTCCCCCGTTCCAGGCCGAATACGGCGGCGGCAAGGGGCAGGTCATCCACCACAAGTTCGTCGTCGTCGACTTCAACACCGACAACCACGTCGTCTACGCCGGCTCCTCGAACCTCGCCGCCGGCGGCGAATCGAGCAACGGCGACAACCTCGTTGCGATCCACGATGCGGCCATCGTCAACGCCTACGCCGTCGAGGCGATCGGACTGATCGACCACTACCGCTTCCGCGCCGCGCAGCAAGCCGCTAACGATGACTCGCCACTGCGACTCCGCCAACGGAGCGAACGCTGGGCCGCCCCCTATTTCGACCCAACCGACGCCAAATACCGCGAACGCAAGGTCTTCGCCAGCCCGCCTGTCCCCGATCCGCCACAGGCCGAGCCGGACGCCCGGCGATCTTGATCCGCGCGATGGCCCGCTCTGATGTGACTGCCCCACCCCTCAATTCTGGTCAGTCGTCCACGTGTGCGGAGGCGGATGGCGAAGCGCGCACTGGCGGTCGACCTGAGGCGCGTTCTGGAGGCTATGCATGACCCACATGGAGAGAGGCCCTAATTGCCTGGCGCAGCCAAGTCTCGCCCGACCAGGCGTGCGGGCGCCCTTCGTGCTCAAACACAGGGCGCGTCTGGTTGTCGGGCAACGTGCTTGACCCCGAGGAAAAGCGGGTCCGCCGCAACGCGCGCGGAGATCCGTGGACCGCCTAGCGCGTCACTCACAGGTGGGTTGCTCGCGGGCGGGACGCTGCTCCCGCACGCGCAGTCGCAGTCAGTCCACTGATTGTGACGCTCGCAATTTCACCGCGCTCGGCGTCTGTTCCGGGGGAATGCCAGCAATCGCTGGCCACAATCCTCTCGAACCTCGGTCGCTGACGATTCAGCGCCGCTGGACAGGCTTGAGATACGTACCGGGCACGCCGGGTCGGAGGGCGCTCACAGGACCTTGCGGTACCAGCGGGCAGCGCTTCCCGCCGGGCAGTTCTCGATGACGCCGACCGTCTCGTATCCGAGCCGCTCGTAGAGACCGCGAGCGAGCAGGTCGTAGGCGTGAAACACGACGAGCGCGCAGCCTCTGCGGCGGGCCTCGGCCTCCGCCGCCGGCGAAGAGCGCGTGCGCCAGCCCGCGGTTGCGCAGCGATGCCTCGACCCACATCGCCTGCAGCTCGCAATACCCGCCCCAGACGATGGCGGAGATGCCCGCCACGACGCGACCGTCGTCATCCCGGCCGAAGATCCCGAACTCCTGTTCGTCACCAAGTCCGGCGGCGGCGGTCGCGGCGGCCGCCACCTGCTCTTCGAGCAGCGCGAGGTCGCCCGCGTCGGGGGAGTCCTCGACGACGAGTTCGGGCAACCGGCCCGTCGGCTCGGGCACACGCGATCGCATTGCCGCGATCGCGTGGGTCAGCCTCCGAGGACCTTGGCCTTGGCGGCCGCGAACTCCTCGTCGGTCAGGGTGCCGTCGGCGTGCAGCTTCCCGAGCTGCTCGAGCTCGGTCGTAGTCGATCGATGCACTCGGCGCGGCGGGCGCAGGCGCTGCCGCGGGCGGCGGCGCCGGTGCCGCCTCGTCGTATCCCCCGGCGTCGGGTTCGTCGTATCCCCCGGCGTCGGATTCCTGGGCACGACCCCGGTGCCTGCCGGCTGCGTAGGCTGCTCCTCCGACCACCAGCGCTGTCCGGCGGCGAGCGCGTCGACGTACAAATCCCATCGCGTCCTCCTGATCATGAACGGTGTTGACATCAGGGCTCCAGTGACTTCACCGGAACCGAGCTACCTCTATCGTGCCGGTTGGGGCTGTCGCGGCATCACCCTAAAACGGGCGAGACCTCGCAGGTCAATCCGTCGGCCCGGCCCCGTACCCGGCGGCAGTAGCGCACCCGCAAGGTGTCGGGGGGCCCGACCCGGACGGGGTCAGGAAGCACCCACACCGACGTCGCCCAGCTCGAAGACGGCCATCTCCAGGGATCAAGTGTGTGAACGAGGCTTCCGTGTAGGTACGCGCGGAACGTTACGGCGATCGCATTGACCCATGCGGTGTTCGCGACGGCGAGCTCGGCGGACGCGTCGACGGTGGGTCGCTCGTAGCACCCGAGCTCGACGGTGGCGAGCGTGACCGGCGGACCCACCGGTGGCCACCGAGCGAGGACGTCGGCTTCGGTCGGGTTATTCACCGGACCGGGGAAGGCTGCGTCGAGCAGCGGCTCGAACTCGATCCCGTAGAGCTGTCGCCAGCGTTGTATGGCCTGCGGGCCGATCGCACGCTGCCTGGCCTCCGCATCCGGGATCAGCAGCGGACGGGCCAGGAGTTCGAGCGTGTGCGGAATGAGCCGCGCGTCGGGTTTCAGCAGCCGGCGCCGGGCGTCGAGCGTCGTCTCGAGGATCTCCTCCTCGAACGGTTCGTTGCCGATCACCTCCGCCACGAGCACGTCCGCCGGCTCGGGCAGCTCAATGTCTCTGGACCACCCGCGAATCAGCGTCACCTTGTCGTGGACGCCGTTGGCGGCGAACACGCGCTCGGCGGCATCGGCGATATCGCTGGCCTCGACGGCGTACACGTGACGCGCTCCCGCTCGGGCGGCGGCGATCGCGAGCACCCCGCTGCCGGTGCCGACGTCGAGAACGATGTCCTCGGGTCGTACTGCCTTGCCGAGGGCGGCGATGTAGTCACTAGTCCGGCGCTCGTCGTGGAGCATGCGCGCGTGCTCCACGGGATCTGCCCACCCCCTGGTTGGGATCCGATCCGCGTCGGGCGGCACGAGCGCACCCTCTTCGATCAGCATGTTGATCACACTCAGGGTCGGCACGAAATCAGTCGAGCCATTGCTGCTGTTCTCGAGTCGGTCGATCGCCGCTCCAAGGCTAAGCGGCCGGGCGAACATCGACAAGGTCGCGAACCCTTTCGGCCCTACGTCGATAATCGTGCCATCCGGCGCGTCCACGAGCACGTGCCCGGCTGCGTCCAAGCGCGTTCGGATGCCCGGCGCGAGCTGTAGGCACGTGTCCGGCGACAGGTCAGCGTGCGGCACAGGCTGAGAACCTCAGTTCGTCGTCATCCCAGAGGGCATCAGGAATTCCGATCTGGTTTGACGGGCCGCCAGGCGACTACCGCGCGACCGTCGACGCGGTGCTCGCGCACCTCGGATCGCGGGACGGGACGACGCACCTCGTCTCGTCAAAGACCCCGCGTCACGCTCCTGCCTCGGCCGCCTCGCGGTCCTCCTCGGCTGCGGCGATGAGCGCCTGAGTGGGGATGTGACCGATGCCGATCAGCTCGCCGCCGGAATGGCGAATCGCCGATGCGAAGGGACCAGCCCACGTGTTCTCCCAGACAAGCACGGCAGCCGCGCTGCCGGGCTCGAGATCAGCGCCGACCTGCTCGACGTCCTCCAAGGCCAGCACAAGCGACAGATCGGCCTCGAGGGACCGCAGCTCGCCGACCTCACTTTCGTCGTGATCCCGCAACTCGGCTACCTCCACGGTGCCGTCCTCGCCTTTCCTGACCATCAGGAGATCGAGCACCCGTACCGTGCCGCTGTCCATCAGCTTCTTCAGCTCGTCGGCCATCGCACCCGAGAAGTCCGCCTTGTCGGCAGGAAACCTGACAACGACGTAGTCCACGGGTCCGAGCTGGTCAAGGTTGATTTCGGCCATGAGTCTCCTCTCCATTTTGCGTGTTCCGGGTCGGCATCGAGGCGCGCTACCGCCCTCGGCCCTCAGGTGCCTATTCCCCGGGAGTGGGTTGTTTGACCGCCGATCCTCGCATCGCTGCTGCGAGGACATCGCGGCACCACCGCATCCCGCTACATCCTCACCTCAAACCTGTTCGGAGCGACCGGCGCTCAGCATATGACCACGCGCGTGAGCGTGGGTCATCCCATTCGGGTGATCCGCGGTCGCGGTCGCCCGTCGGTCGGTACTCGCGCCCACCGCTGCCGGTTCGAGCCAACACAGGAGGAGCCGACCTCGCGCTCGAGATTTGATCACGTGTTTCCGGCGGGTCGTTAACCGCACCTTGCAGCCACGGCGCTGGATGCACGCTCTCCGCGCAACTCAGGTGCGCGGGTCGAAGGTTCTCGATTACCGCTGCCGAACGAAACGAGGTTTTTTGCGTAGCCTGCTTCCGCATCGTCTCGAGGGGGCGGAAGCCTTCCTTCGGGGCCGGCGCGCTCTCGCATTTCGTCCCAAGCGGTCACGTCCTCAGGCTGAGGCCGGGCTGCCGCACTCCCTGGCTGAGCAGCACTCTCAGTGGCGCCGGCCCGCTGAGTGCTCCCCTTGCTCAAGACCAGCAGCGCGGGCCATGAGTGCTGCATTGGCGTGGTGGCCCAGCAGTCTGGAACGTGCCATGGGACGGCTGTGGTCCGCCCAGCCGAAGACGCCGGGCCGCAGTCACGATCTGCGCTCGGGCCGTTTGCCAATGTCTCTCGCCTATCCGCCGGCGGATAGGCTCTGCCGGTGGAGTCGGGGAATGGTCATGGCGTCCATCGCGGTGGGACCGGCGAACCGCTGGTGCTGATCCACGGCTTCTCAGGCACGCGGCTGATGTGGGAGCCGGTGCTGGAGGCACTCGAGCGTTCCCACGATGTGCTGGCCGTGAATCTCGCCGGCCACGTCGGCGGGCCCGAGTTGGCCGACACGCCCGTTTCGGTGAACGCGCTGGTCGACGCGGTCGAGCGTGACCTGGACGTCGCCGGCTTGGACACCGCGCACGTGGTTGGCAATTCGCTCGGCGGCTGGATCGCGTTCGAGCTGGCCGCGCGCGGCCGAGCGCGCTCGGTTGTCGCGCTGGCGCCCGCTGGTGGCTGGGAGCCGGGATCGCGGGCCGAGCGGCGCCTGCGGACGCTGTTCAACCGCAACTACAAGCTCTCAACGGCGTTGTTGCCGCGGGTCGATTCCCTGATGCGACGTCCCCGGCTGCGCCGCGCGCTGCTGTGGCAGGTCGCCGTCCACGGAGAGCGGGTCCCCCCGGCTGCGGCAGCCCAGGCGGTCCGCGACTCGGTCGCGTGCCCCGTGTACTTCGATCTGATGGACGCGATCCTTCGCGACGGGCCGCCGCGCGCGTTTGACGGGGTCACCTGCCCGGTGCTGCTCGTGTGGGGCACCCGGGACCGGATCATCCCCACACCACGCTACTCCGAGCGCCTGCGAAACCTGCTGCCGAATGCCGAGTGGATCGAGTTGCCAGGGCTCGGCCACATCCCGATGTTTGACGACCCGGAGCTTGTGGCGCGAACGATCGCCGAGTTCGTGGGGCGCGTGCGCGAACCGGCTGCCGCCGGCAGCCGGCGCTCGATGACTGCCGCTTCGCCGGAGACCGCAAGCCGGGCAGCGCCTACCTGAGCGCTCAACACCGACCGCTTCGGAACGGATCCGCTCATCTGGACCGGTGCGGCGCCCAGCGGCGGCGACGTGCTCGGAATCGTTCCGGAGGAGTAGCGTCGGAAAGCCCGATCGGGTCAATCGAGATTGCTGCAAATAGCCCGATGCGGCCGTCTCATCCACCCCGCCGGAGACTGTCGCTACTCGCGCAAAGGGGCACGTTGAACGGCCGGCTCGGCTGGTGGCTTGGGAGCAGCGTTCGCCGGTTTAGCGTGCGGTCGCTTCGATCACGTGCAGTGGCGTCGCGGTTGGAATGATCCGTTTGAGCTCGTAGCCGGCTTGTTCGAAGAGCGCGCCGTACTCGGCCTGTGTGCGCTCGCGTCCGCCCACCATGAGCATGAAAAGGTCGAGGATCTTCCCTGGGCTTGGGGCGTTGCCGGGCGGGAGGGCTTCTTCGATGACGAGCAGCCTGCCGCCCTGGACGGTCGCGTTGCGGGAGCTGCGCAGAATCGCGACGCAGTGCTCGTCGTCCCAGTCGTGGAGGATGTGCTTGAGGATGTGGGCGTGCCCTGTGGGGATTGACTGGAAGAAGTCGCCGCCCACGACCGTCGCTCGATCGGCAACCCCGTGCGCTGCGAACAGCTCGGCCGCGCCCTCGACCATGACTGGCAGGTCGAAGAGCACCCCGCGCATCGACGGGGTCGAGCGCAGGATGGACGCGAGCAGCAGGCCCTGGCTGCCACCGACGTCCACTAGCGTCCCGATCCCGCTGAAGTCGTAGGCGTCCGTGACCGCTGCGGCCTCGGCTCCCGAGAACATCGTCATCGCGCTCTGGAAGACCGTCGCCTCGTCTGGGTGAGCAGAGAGATACTCGAAGATCGGCGTGCCGTGCGCCAGGTCCCACGCCGTGGTTCCCGCCTCACGGACGGCCGCGGGGAGTGCCCTCAGTGCCCTGCTCCAGCCCGGTGTGAGCGCGAGCGCCGCGATGTCGCGCATCGACATCGGAGCACCGGCCGCGAGCGTCTCCGAGAGGCGCGTGTTGACGTACTCGCCGTCGCCGTTCTCCGCGAAGACGCCGAGGCTCGCGAGCAACCGCAACAGCCGTCCGAGCGCGTCCGCATCCAAGCCCGTCGCGGCCGCGAGCGCCGAAACGGATCGCGGCCCTTCGAGCAGCAGATCGGCAATGCCCGCCTCGGCGACAATCGGGATTGCGATTCTCACCGTCTCCGCGGTCAGGTACAGATCCACCATCTCCACGACGGGCGGCTTCTCGGCGGCAACAGCGCTCGGGCCCTTCTGGGCTTCGGGTGTCGCGGTCATCAGTTCCCCCTGAGGTTGTCTACCTGGTCTGACGCGCGTCAGCCGTTCCCCGGCGACAGCGAGCCCACGTGCGACAGCGGCAATTCCTCGATCCATGCACCGCGAGCTACGAAGCTAACAATGACATCTCGGGCGACGTCCGTCTACCGCGATGACGGACAGCCCTCTCGAGCACCGACCACGAGAACAAACCCTCCCCCGAGCGCTACCACTCCCGCGTGATCCCGACACGCTCCGATCAAGGACCGGCGGCTCCCGCAATGATCGATCGAGTTCCAGCAGTCTCGACGACGCCGCTGCTCTTGAGCACGAGGAGCACTGAGCGCGGCGGCGGCGAGACGGTTGCTCCGCCAGGGCAAGCGGTAGTGCCGGACCGGCTCGACGTCACCGCCGCTTGGGACGAGCAGCATCAGCGGCGGCGGGCCGGCGGCTGACGGCTCCTTCTCCACGAAGCGGAAGTACGCCGCGCGCAACAGAGCAGGTGTCGACGAGACGGTCGGCGCCGCACCTCCTGCTCGCCAAATCCGCGTCACCTGGCGGGGTCACAACTGTTCGCTTAGCGGTGGGGATCTGCGACGAGCCCTGGCGTCCGCGCGCGAAGCGGGCGCCCGGGCGGCGACGGCGGGGGCCGTGCCGACACGAAACCGAGTCGGTTGTTGTGGCGCCTGCGCCGAGGTGTCTCGCGGGCTGAGTGCTCCTTGGCTGGATCGCGGCAGCGAGGTTGCTATGCGGCTGGTTAGGCTGCGGGTTGGCTTGAGGAAGGATTGATCGCAACTGTGGCGAGCCGGGCTCGTTGGTGCAGTCGATGGGATCGAAGGCGTGTGCATGGGGCGTCGCGGTGGTGGTGGCAGTGATCGGTGGGTGCGCGCCGCCGGCTTGGGGGGCGTTCCCGGGGCGCGACGGGGATCTGGTGGTCGCGACCGGCGGCGGGCTTGAGTTGGTCGGGCCCGCGACTGGAGTTGCGCGGTCGATCTGCCCCAGCGTTGAGTTGTGTGGCCGTCCAGCGTTTCCGAGCTTCTCTGCGAATGGACGGGCGATCGCGTTTGTCGATGCGGCCAGCCACCGACTGGTCGTGGTCGCAGCGGATGGATCGTGCTTGTGGTGTCTGCTGGGGGCGCCGCTGACGAGCGTGACCGGGAGCGAGCCGGCGTTCACGCCCGGCGGCCAGGGGGTGACGGTCGCTCAGAACGGTCTGTGGCGGGTGAATCTCACCGGCGGTGGCGCGCGTCGCCTGCTCAGGGGCCCGGTGGGGGCTGCGGTGTGGTCGCCGCGGGGACTCGTCGCGATTGTGCGCCGCGGCTGGATCTGGGTTGGGCGACCTGGCGGCGGAGCGCTTCGGCGGCTGGCGCGCGGGCGCTCGCCGTCGTTTTCGCCGGACGGCAGAAGTCTTGCCTTCGCTCGCGGCGGGGATGTCTGGGTTGTGCGGGTTGCCGGTGGCCGCGAGCGGCGGCTGGTTCGGGGTGGGGCGCCCGCGTGGTCGCCCAGCGGCGGGCGGATCGCGTACATCGCTCAGGGGGGCGCAGTCGAGATTGTCGCGGTGCGCGGGAGTCGGTCTCGTCGGGTTGGTTCGGTCCGCGGAACCACGCTCGACTGGCAGCCGTTACCGACCTTCGCGAGGCCGGCTTGCCGGGTCCCGCGCTCGACCGTGCTGGCATCCAGCCGCGAGGCGATTGTCTTCTCGCGCAGCGGCGTCTTCTACGGGTGCCTGAAGGCGCTCGGCCGCACGCGAGTGCTGCTGGATGCGTCGATGTGTTACTGCGGCCCGGTGACGGCCGTCAGGCTCGCGGGGCGCTTCGCGGCGCTCGCAGGCTGATTCCGGCAAGTCGCCGCTGGTGTTCGAGAACGACACGCTCCATGACCTCAGCAGCGGCAAGGCAACCAGTCTGGCCACCGTCTCGTCGGACTCGAGCATCCGGTCTCCCGTCTCGTCACTGAACTCCTTAGTGCTTGACTCGAGCGGGTTTGCCGCCTGGCGCGAAACCGTCACACCTACACCCCCCGGGATCGTCGCCATCTCCTGTCCATCGGCGTCGCTGTGCGTCGCCGGCGACGACGCGGCCAGCATCCTTAGCTCGACCACCCCCACGAACAACGTACGCGCTTGGGACAGCGCAGGAGGGTTGTTTCCATCGATTGGCGGCGTCTCGTGTCCGTCGATCTCACTGTGCGTCGTGGCCGGCTGGAGCGATGTGCTCACCACGACTGACCCGAACGGCGGCGTGAGCGCCTGGACTACCGCCATGATCGGCGGATACCCCAGCCTAGGCGTGATCTCGTGCCCGTCGGTCTCGCTGTGCGTGGCTGGTGGCGGCGGCCCCACCGTCCTGAGCGTCCTGACATCGACGGATCCCAGCGGCGGCGCAAGCTCGTGGACCCGAACATCAGTCCCCTCTAGTGGCGGAAACCTCGGGGCGATGTCATGCCCCTCGGTTTCGCTCTGCGTGGCCACGAACGCCAGAGACGTGTTGACCTCGACCAACCCGACGGGCGGCGCGAGCGCGTGGACCAAGACGCCGATTGATCAGGGAGGCACTGTCGACGCCGTCTCGTGCCCCTCAGTCTCGCTGTGCGTCGCGGTCGACTCCGCGGGGAACGCGCTCACCTCGACCAACCCGACCGGCGGCCCAAGCGCATGGACGAAGGCCAACATCGACCCGGGACACCCCATCTGGGCCGTCTCGTGCCCGTCGGTCTCGCTGTGCGTCGCGGTCGATCTGGCGGGCAATGTCCTCACCTCGACCGATCCGACCGGCGGCGCGAGCGCGTGGACCAAGACACCGATAGATCGGGGGACCTCCCTCACAGCGGTCTCGTGCGCCTCGGCCTCGCTGTGCGTCGCCGGCGACCAGAACGGCCACGTCCTCACCGCAAATGACCCAACCGGCGGCGCGAATGCCTGGACCAGCGCAGCAGTTGACATCCCCGGCTGCGAGCCACAGTCAGCACCCTGCACGTCCGAACAGCTCTACGCTCGCGACGACCACGGCGCCCGGGTCGTCGACACCGCCCCGCCCGGCCAAGGCAACTCGATCGGGAACCTGAGGCTCAGCGACCACTCGTTCACGCTCAGCTGGACCCACGACGGCGCCCAGCGACAACTCCAGCTGCGCTGAGCCCGGCACGACGACGCCGCGCAGACCAAACACCCGTCCTGACACCACGAGCAGGGCGGCGAAGAGTCCGGCCGACTGTTCGCAAGAGGTTCCGTTTCGGACGCGCGGCTTCCCTTGCATTGGCGCTCGACATGCCGGTCAGGTCCAGGCCAACACCTCGTACGGCGATCGGACGCGTAGCGGGCCGACACGAGCCGTCTCCGCGGTGCCGACCGTTCCAAGAGACGCACCCGGCATTATCTAGCCGCGGTACGGGGCCTCGGCGTCGAGCAGCTCGGCGCGCCGGCCAGGCCCGCCGCCCACAGGATGCCGCCCGACACGAGGGTGAGCTGGTACCGGCTGTGCCACGTGGCGGAGAAGTGCCCCAGCGCGTCGTAGTACACGCGACCGCGGCCGAAGCGCCGGCACCAGACCAGCGGACGGTCCGGCCCCCCGGGCCCGGTGTCGAGCTCGGCGAGCACGTGGACGTGGGGGCTCGGGTCGTGCTTGAAGACGTAGAACTCCTCGTGGATCAGGAAGCTCGCAGGGAGCGGGTGCGTGGCGGGGGTGGAGTGATCGGTCACGATCACCCGCAGGGTGCTCGGGTGCGGGTGGTGGCTGAACTCGGCGCCGATCATCTCCTTGTAGGCGGCCCAATGGTGGAAGGTGTCGGTCGCCGAGTGAAAGCCGATCAGTCCGCCGCCGCGGCGTACGAAAGCGACCAGCGCCTGTTTGTCGGCGGCGTTCATCGGCAGCTCGCCGGTCGTCAGCAGGAACATCACGGCGGCCGCATGCCGCAGCGCCGCGGGCGTGAGCTGGGCGGCGCGGCCCAGGAACACCACGCGGTAACGTCCGCTGCGCGCGGCGATGCCCCGCACGGTGGCCATCGCCGTGGGGATCGACATGTGGTGGTAGCCCAACGTCTGGGTGAGGACGAGCACGGTCGGGACGGCTGGCTTGGCCACCTGCGCAGGCCGGGCCTGTGGCGGGCTCGAGTGAGTTGAGCTCGCCGACGAGCCGCAGGCGGCGATCGTTACGGCCGCCGCCACGGCCGCCGGTCCGATCGCCCTGTAAGCCACTGTTTTGACCGGCCTGAGCAGGTCGCACAGCATGGCCCAAAGTGTAGGCGTCCGGTATCGAGCTGGCGCCCGGCGATCGGCGGTTGGACGCAGCCGTAGTGCGGTGACGGCGTTGCCGCTCGCGGAGCCCGCAGAGCGATCGGCATGCCACCGCTGCGTCGCGGAGCGGATGAGATTGCCGAACACGAGCCCGCATTCGGGGGCGGCCTCACCGGCTCAGGGGGAGCGGTCGAGCTCACGGGTGCGAAACTGGAAGGCCGGTCCGCGCCACTCTCGTAGGCGCGGTGCTCACGGGCGGCGAAGGTCGACTCCGGCTTCGGCGGTAATGAGGCGCGCTCCCAGCAGCGCGCCAAGGAAAACGTCGCGCGATCGTCACCGGCGAGCAGCGCGTCGGCGTCCTCGGCCATGAACCGACTAGCCGCGGCACTCTGACCGATCGCTCGCGGACGACGTCCAGATCAAGCCCGGCCCGCCGCGCGAGGGTCAGCATTTCCGCGACCGCCACCGACTGGCTGAACCACAGCGAGTTGGCCATCAGTTTCACCAGATAGCCCGAGCCATGCGGACCGATATGCACGATCCGGTCCGCGATCGACGCCAAGACGGGACTCAGGGCGCAAAAATCTGCCTCGGTCGCCCCCACAAACGTGAGCAGACGGCGCGGGATCGGCAATGGCGTCAGGCGCGCGTGCTCGGCGTCTACATCCGCCACGCGGAATTCGATGATCACCGTGTGGTTCTCGCCGGCCCGCGCGACGCCTTCGCCGAACAGTGGCACCGTTTGGGAGTGGCCGATGGCCAGCGTGCACGATGGCATGACAATCTCGGCGAACACGAGGTTGAGGCGTGGGCCGTGAACCCCGTGACCGTCTCGTAGAAGCCGACCAGCCGGTCGAGGTCGTCGGTGATGATGCGTGCTCTCGGATCACGGCCGAGCAGGAGATCCCCGATACCGGCTCGCTCCGCGGTGACCTCGAGGCGATCCTGTCGAACATCGCGCACCTGCTGCAGACGGCGAACTGGACATCTGTCCTCCCGTCAATCGTCGACGCCGCAGAGCGCGATCCAGACTTCGCCGAGATCCACAGCCGGATCCAGCGCGGCCACGCAGCCCCCCTCCGCGCGGTCCTCGAGCGCGCGGCCGACCGGGGCGAGCTACCGGCCGACACGGACGTCCCCACGATCGTCGCCGCGCTGCTCGGGCCGCTCTTCTACCGGCGGTGGTTCTCCCGCGAGCCGATCGACGACGCGTTCGTGACGGCCATCGTCGACCGCGGCCTCACCCGCGGATAGACCCCTCGACGGCGAGTGCCTACCCCAATCGCGCGACATGGTCTCGCTGATCGACGTCGTTCGCGACGGCTGTCCGCGCACTGCGGGGAGCGTGGTGTTACCGCCTCGGGGTTGCTCGAGCTCGGGCGAGGATTGAGGTGATGACCTCGGTCTTGGCGTCTGCGTACTGCTGCACGTAGGTCCACTCGCGCAACGCGAGCTCTCGCTTGGAGCGGGCGTACAGGTCACGGTCCTCGGCGCTGCTCCTGAGCCAGTCGCGGAAGCGCACCATCCGTTCGGTCTCAGGGCAGCCGCGGGAGAAGAGGTGAAGGTTGACCGCCGCATCCGGACCGTTGAACAAACGATGCTCGAACCAGTCTGGCTCTCGGATCCGCAGCACGTAGCCGGCCGCCTCCAGGTTCGGGACGTACGCCGGCTCATCAGATGAATCTGGTACTTCAAGCACCATGTCGATGATCGGCTTGGCGGGCAACCCGGCCACCGAGGTCGAACCGACGTGCTCAAGTCGCACCACGCGCTGGCCGAGCACAGCGCTCACCCGCGCGGCCTCGCGGTCGTACAGATCACGCCACGCCGCGTCGTGATCGCACAGCTCGATCCGCCCCGAGCACCGCGACGGTCTCTCCACCGTGACCTCGGCGAGCATGTTGTCGTACGCCGCGAGATCGTCTGGGTCCGCCGCAGGCATGACAACCATGTTCGCTGAATCCGGATCGCGTCATGGGGCCTGGCGGCTGTTCGCTGAGCGTTCCGAAGCTGAGACATCGCGCTGAGGGGTCGCCGGGAGCGCCTTTAGCCTGTGAGGCGTGTCGGGCATCGGTGTGCTGCGAGAAGGGCCGCTGCACGCTGCGATCAAGGCGATCCTGGCCGCCCCGGGCGATCGGTTCGAGGTGCCCGTCGGACGGTTCGTGATCGATCTCGTCCGCGCCGACGGTGAACTGGTGGAGGTGCAAACCGGCGGTTTCGGTCCGCTGGGGGTCAAGCTCGACGCGCTGCTTGACCAGCATCGTGTCCGGATCGTGCATCCGATCGCGGCCCAGCGACGGATCGTGCGCGTCGACGAGCAGGGCCAGGTGCTGTACGGGCTGTCAACATCCTCGAGGCGGCCGGCAAGCACGGGCGCGCACCGCTACACCGGATCTCCTCCCCGGAAGACCACCCCCGGACGACGGTTCGATAGGCATTCGGCTATCGACCGAGGCCGGCGGGAGCGCGAGCCCGGGGTCCCTATGAACCGCAGGGATGGGCGTTCGCGCGCTTCGGTCGCAGCTACACAGGCGAGCTCGACGTCATCGCCGAGGAGCTCGGCGCGCGCGGCTGCCTGACCGCTCTGTGCCCGTGCCGGCGCCGGGCGTATTCTCGGTGAATGAACGCTCATCGCCTCAGAACAATGGCCGCCGCCGGTACGACGCTGGTGGTCGTCGGGGCGGCTAGCGTGCAAGCCAGCGCCGCACCGTCCAGCACCGCCTCGGCAGCGGCCCAGATCACGCCGACGGGCGTCGGCGCCGTCAAGCTCGGCGCGACCTACACGGCGCTGCATACGCGACATCTCGTCGGCAAGCTCATCAAGGGGTGTGAGCTCGCAGGCCCCAAAGCGCGCTCGGCGCGTCTGACCGCGCCGCTGAAGGGCAGCGTGGACTTCAGCCTTACCGCGCCCCGGCAGGTGACCGACATCACGGTGACCGGTGGCGCAAAGGCCCGCGGCGTGGGTGTCGGCGCCCAGATCCCGGCGATCAAGGCGGTGTTTCCCAAAGCCAAGGTCGATCACTCGACGGATCAGATGTTCGGCTTGACGTTCGTGACGATCCCCAAGAACGGCGGCGGAAAGCTGCAGTTCGCGGTCAGTACCCAAACCCACAAGGTGACCCTGATTGGGATCCCGTTCATTGCGGTGTGCGAGTAACGGCCGCGCGTCCCGGTAGGTGATGACCACGAACGCCTTGAACACTTCGACCACGTTCGTTTCCGCTTGGAGGCCCTTGGGGAAGAACGGTTTCGATCCGGTTTCGGCGATAAGCCGGGTGTGGTTATGTGCAGTTTCGCCAGCGACGACAGGCCGCGCGAAGGGGACTGGCCCTAGCCGTCGTTTTGTTTTGGCCTGGACACGGCCGGAAACGTCCTCAGCTCGCGCGATCCTGGCGGTGGCGCGAGATCAAGGACGATCACCCGCGTGGACGCCGCCAACACGCCGTCGGCGATCTCGTGCGCGTCGATCTCGTTGTGCGTTGTCGTGGAGAGCAACGGCGAGGCCGCGACCTCCACCGACCCGATCGGCGGCGCGAGTGCCTGGACGACCGCCCCTGCGGACAGCGCTCACGGATTTGAGTGCGGGAAATACCTTCCCGGGGAAGACTGCGACCCGATCCTGGACGGCGTGTCGTGTCCTTCCCAGTCGTTCTGCGCAGCCAGCGACGCGAACGGCAACGTGATCAGCTCGACCGACCCGACCGGTGGCAGCGGCGCCTGGAGGCTCACGCCCGTCGAGAACCCACCCAGCTTCGGCTACATCACCTGCCCGTCGGTCCATCTGTGCGCGAAGTTCGACGACTACTCAAACAGCATTGCCCTATCCCGCGACCCCTCCGGCGGCACCGCGTGGCATGTCACCGAGATCGACAACAGCCCCTCCGGGCTATCGGGCCTCACCTGTCCCTCGACCACCGTGTGCGTGGCCTCCGACACCGCAGGCAACGTGATCACGTCCAAGAACCCAACTGCCGGCTCATCCGCCTGGAAGATCGCGAGCATCGACTCCGGCAACGATCTCTCAGTCGACTGTTCCCCCGCCGGCATGTGCATCGCACTTGACCAGCGAGGCAACGCGCTCACCTCGGCCAAACCGGCCTCCGGCCGCTCGGCGTGGACGCGTTCTCGCATAGACACCGACCCCCTGACCACAGCGTCCTGCCCATCGCCAAGATTGTGCGTGGCCGCCGACGGCTACGGAAAACTGGCAGTGGGCACCTCACGGCGGCCCTGATACCGCCGTCCAGATCAACGCGCCCGCGTCGGGAACGTGATCAGTCTGATCTCGTCCTGCGCGCGGCGCGCGTCTGGGCCAGGGTGGGTTGCTGCAGGCCGCTGAGGACGATGTCGTAGATACGGTGGGCTTGCCCTTTCCAGTCGCTTGTCGGGTCGAGCTGCCAAAGTCCGGCCAGGGCGAGGATCACGTCCTCAGCGCCGAGGTCTGGGCGTAGGGTGCCTGCGGAGATGTTCGCCTGCAACAGTCGGTCCAGGGCTCCTACGATGGCGTCGTAGGTATCGGTCGAGGCCAGGTCGTTTCCGGGGCTAGTGGCCTTACGTAGCGCATCGGCGAGCCCGTGTTTGGTCACCGCGTAGTCCGCCAGTCGCTCGACCCAGCTTCGCAGTGCGTCGATCGGCGCCTGCTCACACAGGAGGACCTTGGCGGCGTCGACGAGCTTGCCAACCTCCCGCTCATACGTCGCGAGCACGAGTTCTTCCCTGGTGGGGAAGTTCCGGTACAGGGTCGCGTTCGCGACGCCCGCTCGCTTCGCGATCGCGTTCAGGGAGGCGTCCGGGGACTCGGTGAGCGCCACCAGAGCAGCAGCGAGGATCGCGTCGCGGTTGCGACGCGCATCGCTTCGCTTGAGCTCGCTGGATTCGGTCACGGTTACCTTCCGTGGCAAACGGGGAGTTCCCCGCTTATACTCCCGGCCTGCTGTCTACCGGGGAGTTCCCCGGTAGACAAAGGCTAGCCCGAGCACACAATCGCCTGTCTATTCATGGAAGCGAACTTTCCCCCTCACCCGCTGATCGGGCTCCTGCTGCGACTCGTCTACCAGCACTACGCCCAGGACATCCACGCCGCCCTTCAAGAGGCGGGCTTCGGCGACATCGGCCCCGCGCACGCCAACGTGTTCCCGTTCGTGCCACCGGAAGGCATCACCGTCTCGCAACTCGCCGAGCTCGCCCACCTACGCAAGCAGTCGATGGCGCAAGCGGTCGATCAGCTGGAACGCATGGGCTACGTTGAGCGCCGCCCAAACCCACACGACCGCCGGTCGCGGCTGGTGTTCCTCACCGAGCGTGGCGCGGCCGTCAGGCCGGTCACACACGCGACCGCCGCACGGGTCGAAGAACGCTGGGCCCAACTGACCAGTGCGGAGGAGTTGGAGCAGCTGCGCGCCTCGCTGCTGCACCTACTCACCCAGCTCAGGGCGCAGTAGCCCTCTCAGCAAATTGAGGCTACTGACGTTTCTCAGTGGGTCGGGTGAGGTTTCGTAGTGGGGTAGCGCGGTCGCTCGTCGGTTGTCAAGTAGCGTCGGGCGGCTGATTTTGTTGGTCGGGAGCTCACGGTCGCCTGGGCGTGCTCGCCGAGTTGGCCTACGCGGGGTTCTCCGGCGCACTCGGCGGGTGACGGTACCGATGGCAATGTCACGGGAGCCGACGCACCTGGGCAACGTCCCAATGGAGCCCCTATTTTCGGCCTGTGGGCTGTTTCCCAGCCACCAGCTGTGGAACGTCCCGATCGACTTTTTCGGGCTCTCGGTTGGGTTCTTGTGCAGGCGAATCTGTCAGAAATCTGACCTTCAAGGAGGCCATCTCGCGCGTCGGGACGGGCCGGGCGTTGGGATCGTCGCTTTCGCCGGGATAGCCGCGCACCGGACGGACCGACCCCTGCTCGCGCACCGAGCATGGCTGCACCCACCTCCGCCGCGCGTTCGGGTTGCCCACCGCCAACGCCCTGATCGCTGGGACTGGTATGCCGCCTATCTGGACGCGGCAACAGGCCTCCGACGCCGCCGGCCACTCGCGCGTCGACGCCAACCTC
The DNA here is from genome assembly GCA_963838535.1 of uncultured Solirubrobacterales bacterium. Classification (GTDB taxonomy): domain Bacteria; phylum Actinomycetota; class Thermoleophilia; order Solirubrobacterales; family Solirubrobacteraceae; genus Palsa-465. Next base: position 32,418 of record CAWIRN010000023.1, on the reverse strand, counting down.
GGCGCCCTGGTCGACCTCGGCGAGACGCCAGAAGGTCACCGCCGCATCATCGCGTGGACCGGTGGACGTGCCGAAGCCCCCGACTTCCATGCGGAAGTGCTGGGGACCGGCGGCGCAGACTGGCAGATCGTACGACCCTCCGGCAGCTCGGTCGCCGCCATCCGCTACACCCTCAAGACCGACCGCGGGGCGCTGCTCTACGTCCAGGTGCGCGTCGAACGCCATGCTCAAACGCGACCAGATCAGAGTCCTGAGATTCGCCAAACCAGGGCCCGCGTCCGCGCCGCACGATGTTCGTAGAGCGTTCCCGTGTGAGACGCTGGCTTCGTCACATGGCCGCCTTGGGCGCAGAGCAGCCGCCCCGTCGAGACTGCCCTGGCGATGACCTCAAGGACAAGGCATGGTGCGGCGGCGGAATCGTCGACCAACCGTCACGATCAAAGCGGCGAGGCACCCAAGGAGCCCACCAGAAATGCCTGCAGGAATCCCCAGCTCAAAGACGGCAAACCAAGCAGTCGCTGGAAACACGATGAGGCCGACGATCAGCCCAACGACCGCCCCGATCGCAGCCCCCGCGACCGCTCCGAAGGTTGCGAACCGCTGAAGCAGAAGCTGATCGCGTAGCTCAGTAAGGATCGCGTCCATAGGTGTGAATTCTCGCAGGCTGGCAGCCACACAATTTGACTCTCGCGCTGCCGTCCGGAGAGACGCACGCGACCCATGCCGCCAGCCCCGCCTGCCTTCGCGTGATCCGATCCGTCCGCTCGGCGTTTCCCACTGCGACCAGGCGAGACCTGGTTTTGGGTTCCGACAGCTCCTCTCATGGTTCGGCTGTGCCGCTGTGGATTCCGCCGTCTGATCTTGGTTTGATAGCCGCGATGAGGGTGGCTGTGATGGGATCGGGTGGCCTTGGCGGATATTTCGGCGCGCTGTTAGCGCGCGGCGGCGCGGACGTCAGCTTCATCGCGCGGGGGGCGCAGTTGCAGGCGATTCGGCGGGAGGGACTTCGGATCGAGGGCGGCCCTGACCCGTTCCTGCTCGAGGATGTGCGCGTGACGGATGATCCGGACGAGCTCGGGCCGGTCGATCTGGTCATGGTGTGCGTCAAGCTGTGGGACACGGAGGCGGCCTTGGAGCAGCTGCGTCCGCTGGTCGGTCCACGGACGGCGCTGGTGTCGTTTCAGAACGGCGTGTTGAAGGATTCGTTGTTGCGGGCGGCCTACCAGGAGTCGCAGTTGATCGGCGGGGTGGCCTACGTGGCCTCGGTCGTGTCGAGTCCGGGAGTGATCACGAGCACCGGAACGCTGCACCGCCTGATCTTCGGAGAGTTCGACGGCCAGCGCTCCAGGCGGCTGGAGGCGTTTCACGCGGCCTGCGTGGCAGGCGGGATTGACGCGGAGGTCAGCGACGACATTCGTCGCGCGATCTGGGAGAAGTTCGTGTTCCTGGTTGGACTGTCGTCAACCACGGCGACGATGCGCGTTCCGATCGGCCTGGTCCGGGCGCACCCGCAGTCACGAGCGTTTCTGTTGGATCTGATGCGGGAGGTAGTCGCGGTCGGGCGCGCGCACGGAGTGCCGTTACCCGAGGACTATGCCGAGCAGCGCCTCGAGTTCGCCGACAGCGTCTCGGCTGATATGAGCTCCTCGCTGCATCACGATCTCGAGCGCGGCAACCGGCTCGAGGTGCGCTGGCTATCCGGTGGCGTCGTGGAGTTGGGCCAAGAGGTCGGCGTGGACACGCCATTGAACCGCGCGGTGGCCGACATCCTGTCTGTTCACGCTAGCGGTCGTTTGGATCGTTGACCTGCGAGACCGGCGGTTTCGGAGTCTCGTCGACGAGCAGCCGGAAGACGTCAGGCCGGGCGTAGTGGCCGGCGACGTCGAAGTCGAACTTGCCGCGCGCGATCGCATCCAGATCGATGTCGGCGAACAGGATCTCCTCACGCTCGCGGGTGGGTCCGGCGAGAACCTCACCGAGCGGGCTGATGATGCAACTGCCACCGGTGCTGAGGACCTCGTCAGGCGCTTGCGCGAGCGCGTTTGGAATGTCGCCGGGGAGGTCGCGCCGGCGCGTGAACTGGTTGCAGGAGAGCACGAAGCAGCGTCCCTCGAGCGCGACGTGGCGCATCGTCGAGAGCCACGTCTCGCGGCCGTCTGCGGTCGGCGCGCAGTAGATCTCGATGCCCTTGGCGTACATCGCCATTCGCAGGAGCGGCATGTAGTTCTCCCAGCAGATCACCGCTCCGATCCGGCCCAGCGGCGTGTCGAACACCGGCATCGTCGACCCGTCACCGAACCCCCACACGATCCGCTCCGCCGCCGTGGGCATCAGCTTGCGATGTTTGCCCAGGTAGCCGTCGGGCGAGAACAACAACGCCGTGCAGTACAGCGTCCCACCGTCTCGTTCCACCACACCGATCACCAGGTGCAGAGCGGTGTCGGCCGCAATCCCGGCGAGGCGGTCGACAACCGGCCCCGGGACATCGACCGAGGCGTCGAAGTAGCGACGGAAGTGCTCGCGCCCCTCGGGGGTGCGATCACCTACGACGGTCCCGAACGTGATCCCCCGCGGGTACCCGGGCAGGAATGCCTCCGGGAACACCGCAAGTGCGGCACCGCCCGCGCTCGCCTCCGCCGCAAGCTCTCCGACCCTGTCCAACCCTCGCTCGATATCGAACCCCGCCGCGGCCGCCTGCACGACCGCCGCCGTAAAGGACGCCATAGCGTCGCATGATCCCCGCCGCGACCTACACCGTCAAGCACACCGAGATCTACCCGCGGCCAGCAAAGCGAGTGCCGCGGCGGTCAGCGCAACTCACCCAGTATTCGCCAGACCCAGGGCCCGCGTCCGCACCGCACGATGTTCGTAGAGCGTTGGGTGGCGGACGCCCTGTTCAGTGGCCCTTCGAGCGCCGAGTGCGCCGTCAGACCGTCCGTTTGGCGATCGCCGAGTGCGACACATGATCCTTGGCGCCCGCGTCGAGAACGGATGATCACCGCCGCCCGCGTCGGATACGAGTCGGCCGCCGGGAGAACCTCTGCGAGCATCATGAATTGGGCCATTCACGCGATGATGTTGGTGTCGCTCGGGTGTGGCTTGATTGGTTGGGATGGGGTTCGTTACTTGGTGGTGATCCTGAGTTTTGCGGTGCGGGGCTGACCGTTGTTGTGTGTGCTGTCGGTGGGTGTTGCGGTGAGCTTGTAGGAGCCTGGCGCGAGGCGCTTGTGGGCGAGGACGCCGGTGAAGGGGATCGAGTTCGTCCCGTTGTGGGCCTGGATGGTGATGCTGCCGATCGTGATGTAGCGTGTGCACCGTGGTTGGGCGCGGTGTGCGCGGCGTGTCGGCTGGCATGTTGCGCGGACAGTGCGGCCGGGCGTGGCTCGCGCGAAGCTGAGCTTGACCGTCGCTCTAGTTGTGAGCGTGAAGCGGATCGTCGTGCGCTTGGGCGGCCGGGATTTGTGGCTCAGCGGGGCGGCCGTGCGGAAGGTGCTCGGGGTGAGCGTGAGTCGTGAGAGAACCGGCTTCGCGTGTGGCGGAGGGGGAGGGGGCGGCGGCGGAGGGGGTGGTGGTGGTGGTGGCGAGGCCTGCGGCGAGAAGAAGACCGACGCGGAGCCTTGGTCGCGGTTGGTGCCGACGTCGTCGAAGGGCGCGCCGGCCACGATCGTGCCCGCGTCGATCGCGATCGACAGTCCGAGCGTGTCATTCGGGGCACCGTCAGGGTCGGTCAGTTTGGCGGTTTCGGTACGAGCGCTCGCGCCGGTGCGCGCGAAGGTGTAGACAGCGCCCGCGGGGGCGTTCGCGCTGGCGGCGCTGAGCGCTCCTCCGGCCACGATCGTCGTGGCGTCGATCGCGACCGAGGCCCCGAGCGAGCCGTTGGTCGCGGCATCGCTGGCGGTCAGCTCGGCGGTCTGGGCGCGAACGGCCGGACCGGTCCGCGTGAACGTGAAGACCGAACCCTCGCCGCTGTTGGTGCCCGGCGCTCCGACGAGGATCGTGTCCCCCTCGACCGCGACCGAGCTCCCGAGCCGCAGAACCTGACTCCCGGTGGGCGTCAGCTTGGCGGTCTCGGTCCGTGCGCTCGCGCCGGTGCGGGAGAACGTGTAGGCCGAGCCTCGACCGCCGCCGTCGTCGGTGGGCGCACCCGCGACGATCGTGTCCCCATCGATCGCGACCGACGCCCCGAGCAGATCGCTGGCGGCGCCGTCTGAGGCGGTCAACTCCGCGATCTGGGTGCGCGCCGCCTCCGGGCCGACACTCGCGAACGTGTACACCGCGCCCTGGCTGCCATGCTTGCCGACGAGGTGGCCCTCCGCGCCGGCCGCGATCCGATCGCCGTCGATCGCCACCGAGCTGCCGAGCTGATCACCGGCGCCACCGTCGGACGCGGTCAGCTTGGCCGTCTGGTTGCGCGCCACCGCGCCCGTGCGCGCGAACGTGTACAGCGCTCCCTGTCCGACCTGGGCGCCGATCATCTCGCCGGGCGCTCCCGCGACGATCGTGTCCCCATCGATCGCGACCGAGCTGCCCAGCTCATCGCCCGGAGCGCCGTCGCTGGCGGTCAGCTTGGCAATGTTCGTCCAGCTATCACCCGAGCGCTGGAACACATAGACCGCACCTCGCCCCGCATCGTCGCGGGGGGCGCCCAGCACGATCGTCGGGCCGTCGATCGCCACCGACCAGCCCAGCCGGTCCGACGCCGCGCCGTCAGCGGCGGTCAGCTTCTGCTCCAGCGCCGCCGCAGGCGAGGCGATCACCAGCAGCGCGAGCGCCACCCCGAGCGCGACACGTACGGCAACAGCGAACCGCCCTCGGGAGACACCAGTCACGAGTTGCGGCTCCGGCCCGGATGATCGTCGCTGCGTCATGCGCATACCTTTCGGTCGGCCCAGTTCACCGTCTGGTCATCAGACGTCAGACAGCTTGTTTCCTGCAGCCGAAGACACCGACCCCGCATCGATCATTCCCGCGCGTGATCTACCAAGCCTTGGGTTGGTTACGTTGCGCTACTCGGAGTGGTGGTCGCGCAGGTGCTCGTGGACCAGGCGCACGACGGTCGCGCCGTCGCCGACCGCCGAGGCGACGCGCTTGATCGAGTCCTGGCGCACGTCGCCCGCCGCGAACACGCCGGGCATGCTCGTCTCGAGCGGCAGTGGTTCACGGTCATGCTCCCAACGCACGTCGGGCCGCTGAAGCAGGTCGCGGCCCGTGACGATGTAACCCTGGGCGTCGCGCGCGATCTCGTCCGGCAGCCACTGCGTGTGCGGTTCGCCGCCGATCATGATGAACAGCGCGGCCGCGGTCACCTCCTCAATGGTGCCCGTCCGCGCGATCGGCGAGCTGATCGATTCGAGCTGCTCCTCGCCGGCGCCGTCGACCACCTCCGTGCCGGTGGCGAACGATGACGTTCGGGGTCGACTCGATCGCGCGCACGAGGTAGCTCGACATCGACTTCGCGAGGCTGTCGCCCGCGAACGAGCAGCGTGACCGCGCGAGCGTGCTTGGCGAGATGCAACGCCGCCTGTCCGGCCGAGTTGCCCGCGCCGACGATGAACACGTCCTGGTCCTGCATCGCGCGGCTCTCGCTGACGGCCGCGCCATAGAAGACGCCCGAACCCACGAGCGCCTCGAGCTCGCGGCACGCCGAGCCGCCGCCACTCGATCCCGGTCGCGATCACGACCGCGCGCGCGCGCAGCTCGGTCCCGTCGAGCAGGCGAACGACTCGATCCTCGCCGTCGCGCTCGAGTGCGACCGCCTGCTGGGCGAAGACGATGTGCGCTCCCATCAGCCACGCCTGCTCGCACGTTCGCTCCATCAGAACGCCGCCGTTGATGCCGTGGGGAAACCCGGGGTAGTTCCGGATCAGCGGGCTCGTGCCGGCCTGCCCGCCCGAGACATCCAGTTCGAGCAGCACCGTGTCGAGCCCCTCTGACGCGGCATAGACGGCCGCCGTCAGACCCGCCGGTCCGGCGCCGACGATCGCGACCTCGCACGTGCTCAACGTCGTTCGTGACGTTGACGCCGATCGCGCGGGCGAGATCGGGCAGGCTCGGATCGACCATCACCTGGCCGTCGTAACGAACCACCACCGGCAGGCGCGTCGCGTCGAGCCCGGCCTCGTGCGAGCAGCACGCCGTCCGGCGTCGCTCTCGGTCGCGTAGAACCCGAAGGGCATGCTGAACCGCGTCATCACGTCGCGCAACTGCAGCACTCTGCTGTCACCCTCCGCGGCGACGATCCGAAACAGCTCGAAGTTCGGCTCCTGCTCTCTGGTCCACGACGAGAGGTACTCGCTCATCGCGCGGTACATCATCTCGTCGTCCGCCCACGGACGCACGATGTGATAGTCGACGCGCCCGAGCGTCATCGCCTGCACCGCCGGGCTCGTCGAGGAGTAGTCGCGATCGACCAGCAGCACGCGCTTGGCCCGTGGATGTACATGGTGCACTTCCGTGAGGAACTCGTGCGCCGCGTCGTCGACGAGAAGCAGCGCCACGGGCGTGCGCTCCGCGCCATCTCCCGCAGCGCGGCCAGCGCCGCCTCGGGCGAGGTCTCGCCCTGCACCGTGAAGTCGTTGCCGAACCGCCGCGAGAGGTCGGACAGCAGCGACATCGAGCGAATGCGGGTCGCGATCGACCACGAACAGCACCGGAAGGCCCACGGTCTTAGCCATGCTAGAAGCCGGGACCGGGAGCGCCGAGGCAATCCGGGACGGTCGAGTGGCGACCGGGTTGGGACGATGTGTTGTGCGGCCATGGCCGGTCTCATCGGCACCGAGCACATCAGGCGCATCCCCTGACATCGACCCCCGAACATTGCGTGGCGACGTCAGCGCCGAGTGTCGCCGCAAGTCATCAGACGTCAGATCACTCATCCTGGCGAAGACACCGCCCACGGCAGATCCTTCCTGCCCTGCGCCACGGCCGCGGCAGCCCGGCACGTTGCCGCCGCGCGGCATGAACGTCACCCCACGACCAGCGTGGGGGGACCGGCCCCTGCTACACCTCAGACCGGACGGACGTTCAATCCATATTGTCCCGGCGACTTGAGCCGAGTGCGACCGCGTCCGCACCCCTCATCGAATCTCGGCGCAACTGCGGCGGTTCTTTGTTCATGCATCACGAAGTCGGCTGCGGTTGATCTGGCACCGGTCGAGGCCTGAGGGAGTCCGGCAACCTAAAGCCGTGCAGGTCGATGGTCCTGATCCCCCGGATATTTAGCAGCACGAAGACCACGTCCTCGCAGCTGCGACAACGAACCACCGTACCCGGCGCGCGGTTGTAGACAGCGAGCTCGGCGATCTGCGCCGAAGCTCCGCAGTGCACGCAGATTCCGGTCACGGCCGTCATCTCCCTGCCGAACAGCTCGTACAGCTCCGCCGCGATCTCGTTTCCATCCAGAGCATCCACGAGGTTCTCCTTGGTAGCCGTCAAGCGTGCCGAACAGACAAGTCGATCCGGTCGGCTGCTGCATTCTCCATCACCGCGGTGCCGGCAGCATCGCGGCCCCGCGGTTGGCAGGTTGCCGAGAAAGTGCTGTTCCCCTGATCATCACACCGGCCCGAGCTAAGCCGCCGGCGCGAATCCGGGCTACCGCGCGACGCGCGACGGTTTTTGGTCAGAGCTATCGTTTGGACCTGTGAGTGCTGACCGGGGTGGACCACCGACGATCCATGAGTGGGGCGGGGGGACCGAAGCGTTCGAGCGGTGGCTCAACGTGTTCTATGACCTGGTCGAGCAGGACGAGCTCCTGAGTCCGGTGTTCGGCGGGCAGGTGGGTGATGAACATCGGCGCCACGCGACGATCTGGTGGTGCGAGGTCATGGGCGGACCAGCTGATTACACCGAGAAGCTCGGTGGATACGAGCGAATGCTCGGTCGGCATCTTGGGCTCGCTATCACCGGCGAGCAGCGCTTGCGCTTCGTGACGCTACTCAGCCGCGCTGCTGACGACGCCGGTCTACCCGAGGATCCGGAGTTTCGCGCGGCGATCATTGGATACGCGGAGTGGGGCTCTCGCCTGGCTCTCCACAACTCCCGTCCCGGCGCGGCCGTCGCTGAGCACGCGCCGGTTCCACGGTGGGGTTGGGGCGTCGCGCCCCCCTATCAGCCCTAGCAACCCCTCCTCCAGGACGACGCCGTAGCCGCCTTCATCGACGGAGCTCGGCGGGTCGCTCGCGCGAGTTGAGGTGACTGCGGCCATGAACGGCAGCCCGCGTGATGTCATCAGCGTTGCTGACAAGACCGGCTCGTTCCGAGTGAGGCACAAAAACGGGCCCCGATTACTCGGGGCCCGCATGAGACCTGGTCGCACGGCAAAGCCAGAGACGACCGAGATAGGACCCAGGGCGGCGAAGATACAACGTCAGATTGCTCGGTTTCCGTCCGCTCGGTGCGGTGCCCGCCGCGCCGATGAGAAACCCGCGGCGCCGCGGTCTATAGCTTCATGAGCGTGCGTAGGATTCCCCCGATGGCCGTCGTGTGCGTCCGGGGACCGCTGCGCAAGCTCGCCGGCGGTCGCGCGGAGCATGAGCTGGAGGGCGCGACGGTCGTCGAGCTGCTGCGTGCGCTCGGAGGGCTGTCACCCGGACCATGGGCGGATGGATCCTCGACGAGCGTGGCGTGATCCGCCGCCATATCAACGTGTTCGTCAACGGGGAGCGCGGGGGCGAGGCGACGGCGGTGCGGTCCGGGGACCGCGTCGAGGTGCTACCGGCGATAACAGGAGGCTGAGAGATTGACCGAGTTGGTGGTGGGGACGAAGAAGGGCCTGTTCCTGCTCGAAGGCGAGCCAGGTTCCGGCTTTGAGATCACGGCGCGCGCGTTCGCCGGGCAGCCGGTCGACTTCGCGACCCGCGATCCGCGCAGCGGGCGCCTGCTCGCGACCGTGACCTCGCCGTTCTACGGGCCGAAGATCTTCTACACGGACGGCGATCCGGACGCGGAATGGGAGCAGGCCGACGGCGTCGCGCTGCCCGAAGGTGGCGATCAGGCGCTCGAGCGGATCTGGGTCATCGCCCGCGGCGAGGCCGACGGGACCCTGTACGCCGGCGGCGATCCCGGAGTCCTGTTCGAGAGCCACGACGGCGGAGCGAGCTGGGAGATCAACGCCGGCCTGTGGGAGCAGCCGTCGCGCTCGCACTGGCAGCCGGGCGGCGGCGGGCTCTGCCTGCACTCGATCTGCACCTGGCCGGGCGATCCCGACAAGCTGGCCGTCGCGGTCTCGGCCGCCGGGATGTGGCTGACCGAGGACGGCGGGCGCACCTGGCGGCGGGGCAACGAGGGGCTCAACCCGCGCTACCTGCCCGAGGAGGCGCTCGAAGGACGAGAACGCGGGCCGCTGCGTGCACCACGTCGAGCGCGCGCCCGAGCAGCCCGAGCGGATGTTCATGCAGTTCCACGGCGGCGTCTATCGCTCCGACGACGCCGGCGAGAGCTGGACCGACATCGGCGGCGGCGGGCTCCCGTCGGACTTCGGCTTCCCGCTGATGGTCGACCCCGCCGATCCCGACAGCGCCTACGTGATCCCGCTCGTCGCCGACATGGATCGCGTCACCCCCGACGGCCGCGTGCGCGTCTACGAGACGCGCGACGGAGGCTCGCAGCTGGGCCGCGCGGGGCGACGGCCTGCCGGCCGAGCACGCCTACCTGACGGTGCTGCGCCAGGCGTTCAGCCGCGCCGGCGAGGGCGAGCAGCTCGAGCTCTACTTCGGCGCCACCTCGGGCGATCTGTTCGGCTCGGGCGACGCCGGCGCGACCTGGTCGACGGTCGCGACGCGGCTGCCGCCGGTGTTCTCCGTGGTCGCCGTCTAGACAAGGCACTCATCCGGCGCGGAGCGCCAGAAGCCGCCGTTCGTGACATCAAGTGCTATCGAGAGGGAAGCCGCACCTGGAGCGCGGGTTCGTGGGCTACCCGGACCGGTTGAGCTCGACGAGCAGCGTTTTCAGTTGAGCAAGCCGGTCTTCCCCGAGCTGCGCCGCCCAGTCTCGCTCAAGGTCCTTCACGGCGTCGCGGATCGTGTAGACGGCCCGCTCGCCACGGTCGGTCAGGACGATGCGCTTCGATCGGCCGTCGCCGCCGTCGCCGCCGTCGCGCCGTCGCTCGAGGTACCCGAGCTGTTCGAGCTGGCCGAGGAGGTAGTTGGCCGCCTGCTTGCTTATGCCTCGTTGGGCCGCGAGCTCGGAGGGGCGGGCGCCTTGTGGGCCGGGGTAGAGGAAGAGGTTTAGGTGGGCCATGTCCAGGTCGTCGAATCCGTGCGTGTGCAGCCGCTCGAGCATGCGCCGTACGACCCGCTCCCACGGCATCCGCAGGAGCGCCCCGATCATTGGCGGGCCGAACTCCTCTTGACGATCAGTAAAGGCGCTTGACTTGTTTCGTGTCATCGTATACGGTCAAGGTACTTTACCATCTGCGCTTTGGAGGAGAGATGACCACGAGCACCCGCGACGAGATCGCAGTTGGGGCGATGGCGATCCCCTCGTGCATCGAACTCGCCGAAAGCGACGGCGGGGTCGCGATCCACGAATGTGACGTCCCCGTCGGCGCGAGCCTCCCTGTCCCTCGAAGGCGATCGGATCGACCGAGGCTGAGGACCGCGGTGAACTGTGGATGGTGCGCGCAGCGGATCGGCGCCGTGGCGCTGATCGCGGCGTCGCTGGCGGGAGCGTCGGCGTTTGCCGCGAACCCGGCCATCGCTGCGTCGCCGTCCGCAGGGCACACCGCGAGTGGTCCGCTCCCCGCGTCGATACGGGCGAGGGTGCGGCAGATCGTCCGTCGGTTTCAGACCACGAACCGCACGCCGGGGGTGATGGTCGGCATCTGGAGTCCGAGAGGGACGTTCGTGAGCGCGACCGGCGTCGCCGATCTGCGGACCGGGAAGCGGCTGACCACGAACATGCAGTTCAAGATCGCCAGCCAGACCAAGACGTTCACCTCCGACCTGATCCTGCAGCTGGTCGGTGAGCGCAAGATCTCGCTCGGTGATCACATCTCCAGATGGGTCGCGGGTGTGCCCAACGGCGATCAGATCACGATCCGAGAGCTCTTGTATCACACCAGCGGGCTCGGGGACGGCTTCTCGCTGCCGGCCATCCAAGCGCGCCTGGCCGCCGGCTGTACGGTCCGCTACCTGCTGGCGACCGAGGCGACGGCACCGCCGGTCGCGGCGCCCGGTACGACGTGGTCCTACAGCAACTACGGCTACAACCTGCTCGGGCGGGTGGTGGAGCTGGTCACCGGTGAGAGCCTGAGCACGGCGATCCGCACGCGGATCACCGTCCCGCTGGGCCTGCATCGAACCTACCTTCCGACCTCGGGCGACGGCCTGCGCCGGCCGTTCACGCATGGCTACGGCACCGGGGAGGTCGCCCCGACCCAGGCGCCCACCGCCGCCGATGACGCGACCGGGCTGCCGGGGTCGTGCCTGTGGGCTCACGGCGCGATGGTCTCCACGCTCTCGGACATGCGCGTCTGGTCGCGCGCGCTGGGGACCGGCGCGCTGCTCAAGCCATGGGTGTGGCGAGAGGCGAGAAAGGACGCGATCCGGTTCGTGTTTGCCCAGAACTACAACGGACCCGGACGCTGGAAGTACGGCCTGGGGTTCGTTCAGTCCGGCGGGTTCATCGGTGGGACCGGGAGTTTCGCGGGGTACGAATCGGTCGCGATGTACTCGCCCGCTCGCCGCACCACGATCGAAGTCGTATCGACCAAGCAGCCCAACGCGATCACCCCCCCGCCGATGTTCCAGGCGCTCGCGATGGCAGTCTTCGGCGCCCACATCGGCTTCGGGCTGACCCCCGCCCAGGCCCTCAAACCCAACAGCTTCGACGCGCCCACCCCCAAATGAGACCAGACACCGAACCGTCGCGCCCCCGACGCGAACACTGGGGAAATCTTCCCCACTAGCCGCCGGCTGCCTACATCGAGCGGATCGGCCCGCTCCAATCGAAGACTGACCGGGGCCGGGCGCCCGCAACCAGAAACCCGTTGACCGACGAGGAGAACCTTATGACCAGGACCGCCAGTACCGATCGCCGAATTTGAGGTCGTTTGCTGCGGATGCGCACTCGAGCCATTGCTTGAGGGCTTCGTTGTTGGGCATCGCAAGCGCTCGGTTTGATGTGGCGCACGCTACCCGGGTGAGCGCATCCGCGAAGCCAGTACAGGTTGAGCTGTTCCCGCGGTAGGTGTGCGAGTTAGAGTCCCTCTGCCAAGCCAACGATAAGGGAGGGACCATGCACGCGACCGTGGTCAAGGTCACGCTGAGCGACCCTGAGGGCAGCGTCGCCCCGCTGGTTCCAACGATGCTTCCCGACGGGGTGACACTCGAGAGCATCGAAGTGCGGGAGGTCGTCGCGCACGCATGAGGGTTTGCAATGGCCCTAGCTTCCGCCGCATGATGTGCTGAGGGCTGGGCTGGTCGGACTGCTGTCGGTGCGGCCGCTGCGAACGGCTACCGCCGATGCAACGCTGTCGCCTGGATCTCACGGGAGAACGCTGCGGGTCAAACCGTCCGCGCAAGGTTCCCAACTGAGACCAGCGGCCGGTGGGGCGCTCGAGCTCGAAGCCGCGGCAGAAGACACCGGCCGTGCATGGTCCTTGAGACCAGCCGCCCGATAGGCATTGCCGGATTCGTCGCCCGGCATCCGCCACGACTCTGATCGGCGCCGGCCACAGCGACGGGCGCCTCGATTCGCAGGCCGCCGCGGGGTTCGCCTCCCTGCGTGCCATCCCGGAAGTGATCCAACGACACGGCTGACCTATTAGCGACGCCGACCCTTGATTAAAAATAATATTCTAATTATTATCTCGTTGGCCGGATCGTCGGAAAGCTGTGCGCCTCATTAGCCTCGACGCCCCGGCTTTGAGGATGGTGTCTACCTCCCTGACGGCCGGGTCGCTGAGGGTAACCATCAACTCGTGGAGGCTCTGGTGCGCGTCGCCGCAGTCTTCGGTCGCCGGCCGGCAACGCCGGCTCAGGCGAGAGTGATCTTGGGGCTCGAGCGGGCCTGAGTGCCGGCTGTCAGAGAAGATAGTCGGCGATCGCGCGCGCGATTTCGTGTACGAGCTTCTTGTCGCTGACCGGCCGCGAGGACTCGAACCGCGGCCCGTGGGTGATGCGGCGGGCAATCGTGCAGTACATCATTCGGTAGGCGACGTCGACGGCCAACTCGGGCTCGGGATGGTCCAGGTGCTCGCGGTGCTCGAGGATCGCCCGCTCAAATGCCTTGGCTGTCGCTTGGGACTTTTCAGCGCCGCGCTGCCAGATGTCGGGGTTGATGGGTGCCTGGCGCATGAACACGCGCAAGATGTCCGCGTGCGCGAGCATCGTGTTGGCTGCATCGGTGACCAGCAACTCGATGCGTTCGCGCGGGCTCAGGTCATCCCGAGCCGCATCTGCCTCGATCTGGTCCTGTTCCTCGGTCCACGCCATCGCTCGCTCGTAGATGGTCATGATCAGCGCTTCGCGACTCGGCACGCGCGCGTACATCGAGCCGATCGAGACCCCGGCGCGGCGGCTGACCTCCTGCAGAGTGAAGCCGTCGAAGCCCTGCTCTTGGAGCACCTGGAGTCCGGCCTGTAGGACGCGTTCGAAGGACTCCTGGCTGCGGCGCTGCTGTGGCGGGCGGACTAAGGGGTCGGGCGCGACCATGTCCAGAAGATTACGCGGCTCGCCGGTTGTCGTCTAGACAAGAATTCAAATTCGTGTTTTACTATGGGCGTGGAGAGAGAAACATCCCCGGGCATTGCGCGGCTCCCTGACGAGGCCGATCACCGGCTTGGGGATCAGTCCCCGTTGTCGGCTGCGAACGTCGTCAGCTACCTTCGGGAGCGGAACCTGCTGCCAGAGGGTGCTACGGCGCACGTCCGCGAGCTCGCGGGCGGCATCTCCAACAGCGTCCTGCGCGTGGACTGGCACGCCGATGCGGTCGTCGTCAAGCAATCGCTGCCCAGGCTGCGCGTGGATGAGGTGTGGGAGTTTGATCGGCGACGCACACTCGCCGAATGCGACTGCATGCGGGTCCTCGGGGAAAAGCTGCCTGCCGGTCGGGTCCCGGAGGTCCTCGACATCGACCAGCACCGTCTGGCGTTCACGATGACGTGTGCCCCGGCGGGCGGGATCGTCTGGAAGGACGCACTCCTACGTGGCGAAGTCGATCTGACCGTCGCAGCTCGGGCCGGAGCGCTGCTTGCCACGGTTCACCGCACGACTGCCTCCGATCCCTCGCTCGCGGCCCGGTTCGATGACCTCATGCCGCTGATGCAGGGCCGCGTTGAGCCCTACCATCGAACGGCCGAGCGCGCGCACCCCGACCTCGTGGCCGCGATCGATGCCGACATCGAGCGGCTGACGACCCGCCGCCGAGCCCTCGTGCTCGGCGACTACTCGCCGAAGAACCTGATCGTCTACCCGGAGCATGTTCTGGCGCTGGACTTCGAGGTCGCGCACTGGGGCGATCCGGCCTTCGACACAGCATTCATGCTCGCGCACCTGGTCGCGAAGGCGGTGCACGCGAGCGTCGACGGCGACCGGTACCTGACCGCGGCACGGGAGTTCTGGGCGGCGTACCACGAGCAGGCCGGTGACCAGGGCGCCAACGAGCGGGATACGACTGCGGAGCTGGCCGTGCTGCTGCTGTGCCGCGTGGACGGCAAATCCAAGCTGGAATACCTCCGCCCAGGCCAGCGCGCACTCATCCGTGAGGTTGCCCGGGGGCTGATCGGCGTCCGCGAGCGGCACCTCGAGCGGCTGTTGGCGGCGTTTGCTGCACGGCTGGTCGAGCGCCCCGTTGGCACCGGAGCCGTGAAATGACGTTGATCACCTCTGTCGCGGCGCTGGAGGTGCTCGACTCGCGCGGTCGCCCGACGGTTGAAGCCGAGGTCGCCCTTGCCGATGGCAGCGTCGCCCGCGCCAGCGTTCCATCTGGCGCGTCAACCGGGCGCCACGAGGCCCTGGAGTTGCGCGACGGCGATCCGGGCCGCTACGCCGGGCGCGGCGTGCGTCGCGCAGTCCGCAACGTGCAGGAGGTCATCGCGCCTGCGCTCATCGGTCAAGAGCCCGTCCAAGCCGACGTCGACGAGGCGCTGATAAGGCTGGACGGCACGGACGACAAATCCCGGCTCGGTGCCAACGCGATGTTGGCTGTGTCGTTGGCCACCGCGCGCGCCGCCGCTGTCTCAGCCGGCATCCCTCTCTGGCAGCAGCTGGCCGGCGATCGAGCCCCGCTTCTGCCGTTGCCGATGGTCAACATCATCAGCGGCGGGCTACACGCGAGGCGACAGATCGACTTCCAGGACTTCCTCGTCATCCCGTTGAGTGCGCGGAGTTACAGCGAGGCGCTGGAAATGTGCGTCGCCGTCCACGCGGCGACGGCCGCGGTGCTCGCGGCCGCGGGGTACTCGACGCTCAAGGGGGATGAGGGCGGGTTCGGCCCGGCGGTGAGCTCTCACCGCGAGGCACTCGCGTTGCTCCAGCAGGGGATCGAGGCGGCGGGAATGAAGCCCGGCGGCGAGATCGCGTTCGCGCTGGACGTGGCCGCGACCCATTTCTTTGATGAGTCGGCCGGCGTGTACCGCCTCGCCTCCGAAGGGCGGGACTGCGACGCGGAGGAGATCGTCGCGATGGTGGCGGATCTCGCCTCAGAGTTCCCGATCGTCTCGGTGGAGGACGCGCTCGCCGAAGACGACTGGGATGGATGGGTGACGTTCACCCGGCGGCACGGGCACCGGCTGCAGATCGTCGGCGACGATCTGTTCACAACTAATCTGGAACGGCTCGAGCGGGGGATCGAGCGGGAGCGGCCAATGCGGTTCTGGTCAAGATGAACCAGATCGGCACGATCAGCGAGACGTTGGCGGTCGTCGGCCGGGCCCACGATGCCGGGTACCGGACGGTGATCTCGGCGCGTTCGGGTGAGACGGAGGATCCGGCGTTGGCGGATCTGGCGGTCGCCACGTCGGGCGGTCAGATCAAGGTGGGGTCGGTCGCTCAATCGGAGCGCCTGGCCAAGTACAACCAGCTGCTGCGGATCGAGCGGGAGCTGGGCGACTCTGCGGTGTTTGCCGGGGCGGGAGCCCTGGGCCGCTCGGCAGCGACCGAGGAGGCCCGGTGAGCGAGCCGAAGGTCCTCATCACCGATTACACCTGGGACTCGACCGACCGTGAGGCAGCGGTTCTGGCCGAGGTGGGAGCACGGCTGATAGTGGCACGCTCGGGCGATGAGGACGGAGCTCGTACAGCTCGTCGGTGACGCCGACGCAATCCTCACGTGCTTCGCCCACGTCACTCCGGCGGTCGTCAGGGCGGGCGAGAAGCTGCGGGTCATCGGCCGCTACGGGATCGGCGTTGACAACATCGCGGTGGAGGAGGCCACCCGGCGCGGGATTCCGGTGACCAACGTGCCCGCCTATTGCCTGGACGAAGTGGCCGAGCACGTGCTGGCGCTCATCTTCTGCCTGGAGCGCGGCATCCATCACTACGACCGGGCGGTGCGCGAGGGCAACTGGGCACTGGCGGTCGGCCAGCCGATCCGCCGGATCGCCGGGCGCACGCTCGGCGTGATCGGCTTTGGCAGGATCGGGCGGACCGTCGCACAGCGTGCACAGGCGCTGGGAATGCGCGTGATCGTCCACGACTCACGCACTGACGCCGCCACCATCGCGGCCGCCGGCGCCGAGCCAGTTGCCCTTCTCGGTCTGGCCGCGCGCGCCGACTTCATCACGCTTCATGTCCCGGCGACGGCAGACACCGAAGGCCTGATCGACGCGCGGTTTCTGGCTGAGATGCGGCCTGACGCGTATCTCATCAACACGGCGCGCGGCGCGGTTGTCGACCAGGACGCGCTGACTCAGGCGCTGGCCGAGCGGCGGATCGCCGGGGCTGGGCTCGATGTCTTCGTCCCGGAGCGGCTGGCGCCGGACCACGACCTGCTGGCCCAGCCGGGCCTGGTGGCGACGCCGCACGTTGCCTTCTACTCGGAGGAGTCAGTTGCGGAGTTGGCGACCCTGGCGGCCCGCAACGTGGCCACCGTTCTGGCCGGGGAGCGGGCCGTGGACACGGTCAACCCGGAGGTCTACGAGGACAGAGAGGTGAGCGCGTGAGTGATGTGCGACGGATACTGGTTGTGGGTGGGGGTATCGGAGGTCTGTCGACTGCGATCGCGCTGCGCCGGGCGGGGCTCGAGGTCGACATCGTGGAACGCAACCCGGCGTGGGACGTCTACGGCGTGGGGATCCTGCAGCCCGGCAACGCGCTACGAGCGCTCGATGCGATCGGGCTGGCACACGAGGCGGTGGCGCAGGGTCATCCGGTGGTGGGCGACCGGACGTGGACCGGGGACGGTCAGGTGGAGCTGGCCGACAACAATTGGCCGCCGCTGGTGGAGGGGCTGCCGCCCGGCAACGGGATCACCCGGCCGCGGCTACACAAGATCCTTCAGTCGCACACGCTCAGCTCGGGCGCCGATGTGCGCACGGGTGTCACGTTCACATCGCTGTCCGATCGTGGTGACCGCGTCGACGTCGAGTTCACCGACGGAGGCGTGCGCTCCTATGACCTCGTCGTCGGCGCCGACGGCCTCTACTCGCAGGTCCGCGAGACGGTGTTCGGTCCGCGGTGCAAACCCAAGTTCACCGGCCAGGTGTGCTGGCGGTACAACCTGCCGCGCATCGATGGCCTCGACAAGATCTGGGTGTACATCGGCCCCACCGGCACGGCCGGGTTCGCCCCGCTTGCCCCAGACCTGATGTACATCCTCACCATCGAGAAGCCCCCGGAAGGGCAGCCGATCAGGCTCGAGCGCGACGGGATCGCCGCTGTTTACCGGGATCGGCTGGCCCAGTTCGGCGGCCCGGTTGCCGACCATCTCGAGCTGATCGTCGACGACGATGCGGTCGTCTATCGGCCAGTCGAGACTGTGTTGCTGCCCGCGCCGTGGTATCGCGGGCGCGTGGTGGTGATCGGCGATGCCGCCCACGCAACGTCGCCGCACTGCGGGCAGGGGGCGGCACAGGCGATCGAGGACGGGCTCGTCCTCACGCAAGAGCTATCACGCGACGTCACGCTGGACCAGGCACTGCAAGCGTGGATGGAGCGGCGCTATGACCGGTGCCGGATGATCGTCGAGGGTTCGGAGACGATCGGACGCTGGGAGCAGGACCACACGCTGCCGGTCGATCCCACCCAGCTACGCACCGAGGTGACGATGGCTGCGATGGCGCCGATTTGAGATGGAGCAACTAGGTTATGACTGATCAGCGATCGTTCGCCCTCGGCACCTTCGCCACGGCCAGCGGCGATGTGCTTCCGGGACTCCTCGTCGGCGATCACGTCGTCGACCTGCGCGCGCGGTTCGGCGCCGCGTTGACGACGCGAGATTTGCTTGACGACTGGGACAGCAGCTTCGCGGCCCTACGCGACCTCGCGCAGGTGGACAAGACGAGGGCGCACGAGCTGAGCACGCTCCGGCCCCTGCCTCCGGTCATGCCGCGCCAGATCCTGTGCGCGGGCGCGAACTACTACCAGCACGTGCGCCAGATCGTGTATTCGACGCTGCGACTGGAGGGCGACGACCGTTCGGAGGCGGAAGTGCGCGAGGAGGCCGAGCAGCAGGTGCAGCGCCGGGCCAACACGGAACCGTACATGTTCGCGGGGCTGCCGAGCGCGCTGTGCGGTGCGCATGACGACGTGGTGTTGTGGGGGCCGGGGACGTGTCACGACTGGGAGCTGGAGCTGGCGGTGATCGTCGGCCGGGCGGCGCGCAACATCTCCGTAGACGAGGCGATGACGTACGTCGCCGGATACACGATCGCCAACGACATCAGCACACGGGACGTCATGAACCGGCCCAACTTCCCCATGACCGACTTCCTGATGAGCAAGTGCCGTCCGACCTTCTTTCCCACCGGTCCGTACATGGTGCCCCGCGAGTTCATCCCCGACCCGCGCGCGCTACGTATCCGGCTGAGCGTCAACGGAGAGGTCATGCAGGACGAGTCGGTGGACGACATCATCTACGGCGTGGAACGGCTCGTGGCCTACGCCTCCACGGTCGCTTCGCTGCAGCCGGGCGACCTGATCCTCACCGGCTCGCCGGCGGGCAACGCCGGGCATCACGGCAACCGCTGGCTCGTGCCGGGCGACGTGATGAAAGGCGAGATCACCGGCCTAGGTGAGCAGCGCAACCGCTGCGTGGCGCCGTAAGCACATGGAATCCCACGCGCCCCCCCGATTATTCGCTGATGCGGCCGCTGGTCACGAATTGCTGCATCTCCCTCTTCTCGTCTGTGGTCAGTACACAGCCCGTCCGCCGCTGAGGTCGTAGGCGGCGCCGGTGCTGAACGAGCAGCGTTCCGATGCCAGCCAGGACACCAGCTCGGCCAGCTCGTCGGCGCGCCCCATCCGGCCCATCGGCACCCTGGAGAGAAAGAGCTGGCGCTCCTCGTCGGTCGCGGCCTCGGTGAGGCCGCTTTCGATGACTCCGGACACCACGCAGTTATGCATGATGAGTACCCCGACGGATCCCCACCGATCCCTCACACCCGCGATGAGCGTGGCCACGGACTCGACATCGGTGACGTCGACGGCCGCGCGCAGCGCCTGTGACGCAGCGACCTCCCGGGATCGGCGCCGATGTCGGCGGCCACCACGCGCATCCCGTCGGCGACCAGCCGTGAGACGATCGCTCGGCCCAGTCCGCCGGTCCCGCCGGTGACGACGGCGGTGCGCGCTGCCGGCGGACTCACCCCGTAGTCACCCAGAGGTTCTGCGGTCCGCGAAAGGAGATGTTGGGGTGAAACGGGATCTTCTGTTCGGGGACCAGCTGCAGCTGCGGGTGGCGGCGGGTGAGCTCTTCCAGCGCGACCTGCGCCTCGAGCCTGCCCAGCGCGGCGCCGATGCAGAAGTGGATGCCGCGCCCGAAGGCCAGCGTGCGGCGGGCGTTGGCCTCGAGTCCATGTCGAACCGCTCGGGCTCGGGGAACACCGAGGCGTCGCGCCCGGTGGCGGCGAGCCAGAGAAACAGCTTGGCGCCCGCCGGGATCTCGGCGTCCCCGATGGTGACATTCTCCTTGGTCTGGCGGCGCCACACGACGACCGACGGGTCATAGCGCAGCACCTCGTCCACCGCGCCTGGGATCAGCCCGGGAGTCGTCGACGAGCGCCCGCCAGCGCGCCGGGCTCTTCCAACAGCCGCCGGAGGCTGTTGCCGAGCAGATTGTTGGTCGTTTCGTGGCCGGCGAATGACAGCGAGAACAGGATCGAGGCGATCTCCTCGTGGGTGAGCTGGCGCGGATCTTCGTCGTGGATGTCCAGCAGTGCGCTGGCGAAGTCGTCGCCGCGGTCGGTGCTCTTGGCGACGACCAGTTCGCGCAGGTAGTTGCGGTAGGCGGCCATGTTGCGCGCGTGCTCGACCTGCTCGGCGGCTGATGGTCGCCCCCACGACAGCGAGAGGCGGTTGCTCCCCCAGCGACGGAGTTGCGGCCAGGCATCGCGCGGCACTCCCATGAAGCGAAAGATCATGGTCAGCGGCAGCTGCTGGGTGAGCCCGGCGACGATGTCAAAGGGGGCCGAGGCGTCGATCGTGCTGAGCAGCTCGCCCACCGTCTCGCGGATCTGGGGCTCCATGACCGCCACTCGCCGGGGGGTGAATGCGCGGGCGGCTGGGCCGCGCAGGCGTCCGTGATCGGGCGGGTCGAGGCTGACCATCGAGGGCTGCGGGCGATGTCCCCCCTCGAGCAGGATCCTCGACGCGTCGGGCACGAGCGGCACGAGCGGCAGCTGCGCGGGCGCGGCGGAGAACAGCTCGGGGTGCAGGAACACGTACTGCACGTCGTCGTACCGCGACATCACGTAGTAGTCGATCGACGGCGCGTAGAAGACCGCAGGGCGATCGTCCATGAACCGATACGGGTCGGCGAGGAACTCTTCAGACAGCGGGTCGAACTCGCGATCGACCGGACACGCGATGGACTGTGGCGTCATCGTGCTTCTCACTCGCCGGCGATGGGACTGGTCGGCGCGCGACGGTTTCGCTCGACCGCGTCGATCTCGTCGAGCTGGGAGAGGATCTGGCCGGGGGTCGCCTCGCCGATGACCTTCTGCAGCAACGGGGTGTGGTCGAAGATGAGGTCGCGGACGGGCGCAAGCCACGGCGGTAGGCGGTGAAACATGATCCCGTTGGCCCACGCCATTTGGCTGACCTGTGCGGTGTGTTTTTTGCGCCGCTCCTCGAAGGCCTGCAGGGCCCCAGGCACCTGCGTGGCGTCGTGCACGTTGATCTGCTCCAGTTCGGCGGCCAGGAAGTAGCCGTCCTCGATTGACATGCCGGCTCCGTAGGCGGCATAGGGCGAGGTGGGATGGGCGGCGTCGCCGAGCAGCCGTGACTCGTCCTTTACTCCATTGCTTCAGCGGCTTGCGGTCGCGGATCTCCCAGCGGAAGAGATGTTCCCGTGGGGTCTGCTCGATCAGGGATCGGAGCGGTCCGGCGAATCCGCGGCTGCGCTCCAGCGCGAACTCGCGCAGGTCGCCGGTGAACGGGACCGAGGGATCGAACGCCTCGAGCACCCACCACTCATACCCGGACTGTCCCTCGTGGCGAATCGCGGAGTAGCTGCCCTGGGTGGTGCGGTTATGCGCGACGATCGTGACCGGATCGGGCGCATCGCAGAATAGGTAGCCGGCAACGAGATGGAGCTTCTGGTGGCGGATCGGCTGTTCGCCCCAGAGCTGGCGGCGCACGGCCGAGTTGATGCCGTCAGCACCGACGAGGACGTCAGCCGAGATGGGCTCGCGGTCGCGTAGATGGACGGTGACGCCGGACGGGGTGTCGGTGAAGGATGTTGCGTCGTGGCTGTACTGGATCGTGCCGGGCGGCAGGGCATCGAGCATCCGCTGGTAGAGGCCGGGACGCAGCAGTCCGATGAACCCGCCTCCGTACTCCCGTTTGACGTGCTCGGGCAGCCGCACGGTGGCGCGGAGCTTGCCGTCATGTCGGCGGAACTCCGAGTCCGCGGGCGCGCCGAGGTCGTGGATGTCGACGCCCAGCAGCCCGAGGACCTTCTGGGGCGGAGGCCATAGGTTGAGGATGTTGCCGGCCGGTGTGATCTCGGGATAGCGCTCGAGGATGGTGACCGCAAACCCGGCGCGATGACCGGCGAGCGCGGTGGCCATGCCCGCCGGGCCGGCGCCGATGATCGCGATGTGTCCGTTGTTGGTTGAGCCCATGGTCTGTCCTCCGGGGCGTGGCGTTGTGGTGCTAAGCGGTATGGGCGGGGGCCAGGCGGGGTACGAGCGCGTGCGCGTTGAGGGACTCGACGGCTGAGCGGCCCTCGGCGCCGAATTTGTCGAGCGCGGGCGCTGGGTCCTGGGCATCGAGGGGCAGCGCGGCGTAGGGCCAGTCGGTGCCGAACACGATGTGCGTGAGGTCGGTCACCGCGCGCGTCGCGACTAGCGCGGGCGCGTTGTTCGCCAGACCGGTGTCGTAGTACAGGCCGCGCAGGTAGGCCAGCGCGCCGGCCGGCGCCTGGGATGCTTGCTCGGGCTCACGGTCGGCCAGCGACGCGATCCGGTGCGCGAGAAACGGCGTGGCTCCGCCCAGATGTGAGAGCTGCCAACGGATGCCGGGGTGACGCTCCAGGGTGCCGCTGTAGATGAGGTTGGTAACCGCGCGGACGGTCTCGAAGGGAAACTCATAGAGCCACACCGGGTGGGGGAGCGGCAGCGCGTGCGGCGGGAACCCCGGATGCACGAACACGTACGCTTCGCGCTCGTCGAGCGCGGCGAACAGGGGCTCCAGCGCTGGGTCGCCGAGATATGTCCCGGCGACGTTGCTCAGGAGCATCACGCCATCGAGTGCGAGGTCGTCGAGGCCGCGCTCAAGCTCGGCGAGCGACGCCGCGAGGTCGGGGAGCGGTAGGGTCGCCAGGCCGGCGAAGCGATGTGGCTGGGCGTGGACGACCTCGGCGATCCCGTCATTGGCCAGCCGTGCGAGTGCGGTGGGGTCGGCGGCGTCGCCGAGGAACGCGCCGGGTGGTCCGACCGAGATGACGGCGGCGTCGATCTCGTAGCGTTCCATCGCTGCCTGTAGGCCGGCCAGATCGGTCGGCGGTAGTGGCATGGGTCCCAGCGCGGCCCGGTAGGCCGGCGGGTGCACGTGGGCGTGGCAGTCGATTCTCATAGCGACGCGCGGGCGCGCAGCCGCCCGGGGCGGGCCTTCGGTAGGGCGATGGGGTCCACCCCGGAACCGATGGTGTTGGTGATCGTGCCGATTCCCTGTACTGACAGGGTGACCGTGTCGCCGGGCGCCAGCGGCGGGTAGGCGTCACGGCCGTGGCGGCCGCGCAACTCCAGCAGGCAGCCGGCGCCGCAGGTCCCCGAGCCAAGCACGTCGCCGGGTCGGATCCAGGTGCCGCGAGAGGCGTAGGAGATGAGCTCCTCAAAGCTCCAGGCCATATTGGCCAGCGTGTCGTCACCGAGCTCGCGGTCGTTAACCGTGGCGCGCAGGTCCAGGTCGAGCCGGTCGCCGGATCGGAACGGCTCGAGCTCGTCTGGGGTGACGATCCACGGCCCGAGCGTGTTGGCGAAGTCCTTGCCTTTGCAGATCCCCAGCCCGAGCTTCATCTCCTCGGTCTGCAGATCCCGCGCGGACCAGTCGTTGAAGATGGTGTAGCCGGCGATATAGGCGCCGGCCGCCTTGGGGGTCAGGTTGCGACCGGGCCGCGCAATGACGACGGCCACTTCGAGCTCGAGGTCGAGGTCGTGTGATCCGGGCGGCATCGCGATCTCGTCGCCGGGTCCGGTCACCGCGCCGGGGTTTGAGAAGTAGCAGAACGGCGACCGGTACCAGCTTTCGGGTACCGGCGCGTCGGGATCGATGCCTCTGACGATGCCCTCGATGTGTTGCTCGAAGACCGAGAAGTCGCGGATCGCGGGTGGATCGATCGGCGCCAGTAGCTGCACATCCTCGATGGGATGCTCGGCCGATCCGGCGGTGAGCTGCTCGGTGTTGTGGCTGGCCAGTGCGTCCAGGACTGAGGTCTCGGGGCCGAGCACACGGGCGGTCTGGCCATTCGGCGAGACGACCGCGGTCCGGATCTTCTCGCCGGTCTGCACTCGTGCGATGCGCATTGTTCTCGTCCTCCCGGGATCAGTTTTCGGCGAACAGGTGCGTGGACTGAAAGCCCTCGGTGGCCTTCTGCGCCGTCTGCTCGGAGAGGGGCGGCCAGGACTCCATCATCGACTCGGGCATGGCCACGTTCTTCCACAGGGTGGTGCCGCCCTGCGTGGTGTTCCAGGTCGTCGGCTTCCAGTCGGGCATCGCGTTCTCCCAGCCGCCGGCGTTGATCTCGATGCGAAAGCCGCCGGGCTCGCGGACGTAGAGGTAGGTGATCTCATCCAGGCCGTGGATGCCGGGTCCGAACTCGATCGGGGTGCCCTGGGCCATGAACACCTCGGCTGCCCGCTCGACGTCTAAGCGCTGATCGACGTTGTAGGCGATGTGATTGGCGCGCCCGGTCGCCCCAAAGTCGGGCACGAGACCGAGATCGTGGGTGGGTCGGATGCCGTTGCAGGTGGTGGTGGCAAACACAGTGAACCCGGGCTCGGCGTCGATCTGAGCGGTATGGCGCTGGCCAAGTGACTTGTAGAAGGCGATGTCGTCGTGCATGTTCGGGGTGGCCACGGTGACGTGGTCGAGGTACTTGGCTCCCGCGCCGCGGGCAGAGAACTTCTGCGGGCGGTTCTGAAAATGGTGCTCGGCCTGCTCAGGCGGGGCGGCATAGAGCTCGGTCTCCCAGAACACCTCGTGCACGTGGCGCCCTGCGGGAGCGTGGTAGCGGAACGCCCGGCCGTGGCCGACAGAATCCTCGATCCAGCCGATCTCGTGCCCGCTGCCCTCCAGGCGCTTGGCGATCGTCTCCGGATCGTCAGGCCCGTAGGTCCGCCAGGCAATGTGCTCGACGGCCGGCTGCGGTCCCTCGGTGACGATCAGGCTGGAATGCAGCCACTCCGCCCAGCCGCGCAGGTAAATCGATTGGCCCTCTCGGGCGGTCTCTTCGAGGCCGAGGACGTCGACCATCCAGCGGACGGTTGCATCCGGCTGGGGCGAGATCAGCTCGACGTGCGCGAGCTGCGAGAGCAGGATCTGCGACATGACTTCTCCTCGAGTACGAAACGTGCGTGATTAGAACCGACGCCAGTAGTAACTAGAACCAGCGTTCGTATTTTCGGTAACACTACGCCGAGCCGACTGGGCTGTCAACCCACTTTGTATCGGCAGTCAGTCGCTATGACGCAACAAAACCTTTCGCGACTCAAAATAGAACACGAATTTTGATCTTGACAAGATGTTCGCGATTTAGAATACTGCTTCGGGTGCTGGCGGTGTCCCTGCCGTCATGGCCAACTGAGGATCAGATGAGGAGAGGTCGGGTGCCCATGCCGGACAACGGCCGTCTCCGCCACCGACACCGCCGGAGGGCGGGAGGAGACAAAATGGAGAACCACTCGGTCACGGCGCGTCCGCGCCGTTGGCGCCCGATGATCTGGCTGTGCGCGATCGTGCTGGGCGCGGTGACGTTGACAGCGTGCGGCAAGACGAGCAGCACGGGGTCCAGTTCGGCCTCGAGCTCGGCCTCGGCCCCGGCGGGCGCTAACGCCTCGTCCTCGTCCTCAACGGTGGCCACCGCGGCCTCCGGCGGATGCGGGACGGTACCAACGGTGCCGTTCCACGACGCCAGCGGCGTGGTTGCGACGCTTCCGGCCCAGTACAAGGCAGCGTTCAACGGCTATGCGAGCACCATCTACAAGAGCGCGTGGGCGAACTTCAAACCTAAGCACGCGGCGCCGTACACGATCGGGATCACGATCACGCAGCCGATCAACAGCTTCCAGGCGCAGCTCGCCGCACTGCTGCAGAAGGACCTGCACGCGATCAAGGGCGTCGGCAAGGTCACGCTCCTGACCGCGCCGCCCACCGGGCTGACCACGCAGATCCAACAGGCCAACCAGCTCATCCAGCAGAAGGTCGACATGATCGTAGCCGAGCCGCTCGTGCCGCAGGCATTCGCCGGCATCGCCGCGGCCGCGGCAAAGGCGGGCATCCCGTTCATCTCGCTGATCAACTCGACCCCAACTCCGTCCTCGATCAACCTGGCCCCGAATTCGGTGGAGGACGCGCTCAACAGCGGGGCCTACCTGGCGAAGCTGATCGGGCAATCGGGCACCGTGATCGGCGTCCACGGCATCGCCAGCACGGCAGTAGACCAGCAGGAGTTCGCCGGATGGAAGAAGGCGTTCGCGGCCTGTTCAAAGATCACGTTTGACCCATCCCTGGTCGGCCAGTTCCAGGTCCCGGTGGCCAAGCAGGCGGTGCTCACGTATCTGACCAGCCATCCCCAGCCGGTGGCGGGGGCGGTGCAGGCGGCTGGCATGACGTCGGGGATCATCCAGGCCTTTGCGCAGACCGGTCGCCCCCAGCCGGCCCACGTCAACGTGGATCCGTCGGTGGGTGACCTCGCCTACTGGACGGCGCACAAGAGCTCGTTCAAGGCGATCGCCCTGACCGTGCCCGCGCAGGACGTGGCCCGGGCGACCGCATACACGGTCACGCACCTGCTCGGCGGGCACGGGCCGAAGATCAGCGAGCTCTCGCAGCCGAGCCCGACGATCACCGCGTCGAACCTGTCGCAATGGGCCACGCCCGGCGCGAGCGTCAACAACCCGACAGCGGTCGAGGGGCCGGGCAACCAATGGTTGCCCGACAGCTACCTGGCGCCGCTGTTCAATAAGTGAGAACCGCCCACCGACGAGTGTGAGCGTCATGATGGTTCAGTCAGACCCAGCCGCTTCGGCCGTCCCGCATCAGGGGCGGCCGGAGCTGAGCCTGCTGTCGGTGGCAGGGGTGGCCAAGTCCTTCGGGGCGACGCGGGCGCTACGTGCGTGCTCGTTTGACCTGCGCGCAGGTGAGGTCCACGCCATCGTCGGCGAGAACGGATCCGGGAAGAGCACGTTGGTCAAGATCCTGGCCGGTGTCCACCGACCCGACGCGCGGCGAGCTGCGTTGGGGCGATCAGTCGGGCGAGGGCAGAAGCAGCCCGCGAGCCGCGCACGAGGCGGAGATCTTCACCGTCTTTCAGGAGGTGCTGGTCGTCGGATCGCAGTCGGTGCTCGAGAACGTGTGGCTGGGCGCCGACAGTCTCATGCGCCACCGGCTGCCGGTGGCGGAGAAGCGGCGGCGTGCGGCGCAGGTCCTGGCGGAGCTGCTGGCCGCGCCTCCCTCGCTGGATGCCCCCGCCGAGGCGCTGTCGCTGAGCGAGCGGCAGGCGTGCTGCGTCGCGCGGGCGCTCGTGCGCGACCCTCGCGTGCTCGTTCTGGACGAGTCGACCTCGGCGCTGGACATCGCCACGCGCGACCGGCTGTTTGCGATTGTGCGGCGGTTGTGCGCCAACGGGTCCGGCGTGATCTTCATCTCGCACCGGATGGACGAGATCGAGGACCTGGCCGATCGGGTGACGGTGCTTCGCTCCGGCGAGAGCGTCGCCACGCTACAGCGCGCGCAGGCGAGCACCCAGGAGCTGGTACGCCACATGACCGGCGAGGACCATCTGACCGCGGGCGTGGAGGCCGTCTCGCCCCGGCTGCGCGTCAGCGGCGACGTCGTGCTGCGCGCCGAGGCGCTGCGGCTGGCGGCGGGTGCCGCGCCGATTGACTTCACGCTGCTGGCGGGCGAGCTCGTGGGGCTGGCCGGGCTGGAGGGCCATGGTCAAGACGCATTTCTCCGCGCGCTGTACGGCGGCGCCGCCGCCGGCCAGGTGACATGCGGCGATACGGTGATCGGATCGCCTGAGCGGGCGGTCGCGCGCTGGTGTGGTCTACGTGCCGCGGGACCGTCGGGGCGAGGCGATCTTCCCGGCGCTGTCGATCGCCGAGAACTTCGCGCTGCCGACGCTCGCGCGCGACCGCCGTGGCGGCCTCTTATGGGGGCGCCCGGGCGCCCGGCGGCTGCTGCCGTACATCGAGCAGCTCGGCATCCGTCTGGCCAGCTCGCGCCAGCCGATCACCGCGCTCAGCGGCGGCAACCAGCAGAAGGTCGTCGTGGCCCGGTGGCTGGCCGCCCACCCGCGGGTACTGCTGCTCAACGACCCGACCCGGGGAGTGGACCTCAACGCCAAGCGGGACCTGTACCGGCTGCTCGAGCAGCTGGCCGCGAACGGCGTGGCGGTCGTGATGCTCTCCAGCGAGGTCGACGAGCACGTCGAGTTGATGGACCGAGTGCTCGTGTTCCGAGAGGGCACGGTCGCCGCGGAGCTGCCGCGAGAGCGGTTGACGCGGGCCGGGCTGGTGGCGGCGTTCTTCGGTCGTGCGGAGGCCGGCCGATGACTGCGGTGAGCCGGTGGCTGCGCGCGCGCCCGTGGGGGTTTGCGACCGTGCTGGCGCTGGTCCTGCTGCTGGCCAACATCCTCGCGCGATCGAGCTTTGCCACCCCCAGCTCATGGCCGGCGACGCTGGCCACGTTCGCGCCCTTCGCGCTGGCGGCGATGGCCTCGACGCCACAGATCTTGTCGGGCGGTGGCGGGATTGACATCTCGATCGGCCCACTGTTGAACTTCGTCAGCATCATCATCGTTGCGGTGCTCATCCCGCACGGGCTCGGGGGTGCGGAGGTCGCGATCCCGATCGCGCTCGGTGTCGGCGTCGGCGTCGGGGTGATCAACGGTGTGCTGGTGACGGTACTGCGCTACCAGCCGGTGCTGGCGACGCTGTGCACACTGTTCGTGCTCCAGGGCGCCAGCCTCAAGCTCCTGAGCCAGCCCGAGTCCGGCAACACAACGTGGCTGGCGCATCTCGGCCACCAGGTGGGACCGATCCCAGGCGCGCTCATCCTGATCCTGGTTGCCGTGCTCATCTGGCTGGGACTCGGGCGTCTCCCCTACCTCAAGGCGCTCTACGCCACCGGCGGCGACGACGTCACCGCCTACTCGGCCGGCGTCAACGTGACAGCCGTGAGGATCGTTGCGTACGGACTGGGCGGCCTGTTCGCGGCGTTCGCCGGGATCGCGCTGGTGGCTGCCACGCAGTCAGCCGACGCCTCCCAAAGCATCCAATACACCCTGCCGGCGCTCGCCGCGGTGGCGATCGGCGGCACCTCATTGCTGGGTGGCCGCGGCAGCCTCGGCGGCTCGATCGCCGGCGCCGCGATCATGTTCCTGATCCAGACCTTGCTGGACTCCCTGGCCGTCTCGGACCTGTGGCTGCAGCTGGTCTACGGCGCGCTGCTGATCTTCGCGATCGTCCTCTCCTCCACGGTCGCGATGCCGCGCGCGGCGCGGATGGAGGCGACGTGAGCGCCACGCCCCTCCAGCCGCCCGCGCCAGCGGCGCCGGCGCCGGGCGCCGCTCACGGCTCTCCGCGTCCGTCGCCGTGGGCGCGGGTCGGGACGATCCAGCGGCGCTTCCCGCTGCGTGCAACTCATCGCGCTGGTGGCGCTGTTCGAATGGGGAACGTGGACGATCACCGACTTCGCGACCAAGCAGAGCGTGCTCTCGATGCTTGTCGCCGCCTCGTTCCTTGGGCTCGCCGGCGCCGGGCAGACGCTCGTCGTGCTTGTCGGCGGCATCGACTTCTCGGTTCCGGCATTCATCTCCGCCGCCTCGGTGGTCATCTCGCAGCTGACCGGCACCGACCACTGGTCGTTCATCCCTGCGCTCTTCGTCTGCGTTGTGCTCGCCGCTGCGCTCGGCGCGGCCAACGGCTACATATCCCATCGCTTCCGCGTGCAGCCGCTTGTGGTGACACTCGGCATGGCAGCGATCGTCACCGGCGGGGTGCTGGTGTGGACCAAGGCCCAGGCGACCGGCACCGCGCCGCCGTTCCTCACCCGGCTGACATCCGTCACCGGCACCACGTTCGGGATCGGCATACCGCCGGTCGTCGTCGTCTGGGCGATCGTCGCGATCCTGCTCGGCCTCGTCCTGCGCCGCACGATCGCCGGCCGCCGGCTGTACGCGACGGGATCCAATCCGGTGGCGGCCGAGCTGGCGCTGGTGCGCACTCGACGGGTGTGGGTGGCAGACCTTCGCGGCGAGCGCGGTCCTGGCGGCGCTGCTCGGGGTCCTGCTCGCCGGCTACGCCGGGTCCGGGAACACGACCCTTGGCGACCCGTACCTGTTCGAGGGGCTGGCCGCGGTCATCGTCGGCGGCACCGCGTTCGGGGCGCGCGGGGACTACTGGCGCACCGTCATCGGCGCGATCGTGCTCACCGTCCTGAGCACGGTCCTCATCGGCAAGGGCTACACGACGGCCGACCAGCAGATCATCTTCGGCGTGCTCATCCTTCTCGTCGTCGCCGGGTACGGCCGCGACGCCCGTCTTCGGGACCGGATCTGATCGAGCATGGGTCTCGACGGCAAGATCATCATCGTGACGGGCGCGGCCGGCGGGATCGGCGCCGCATCGGTCTCCGCCCTGCGTCGTGATGGCGCTGCGGTGATCGCAGCGGATCTGGCCCCCGGCGCCGACCAGCACCTCGACGTCGCGGATGCGGAGAGCTGGCGCAGGCTGGTGGCGCCGCTGGAGCACGTCGACGGGTTGCTCAACGCCGCCGGGGTGACCCACCGGGCGCGGATCGGCCATCTTCAGGAGGCCGACTTTCACCGCGTGATGGCGATCAACGCACTCGGTCCTTTGCTCGGCATCCAAGCGGCCGCCGATCGGATGCGACCGGGAGGCTCGATCGTCAACATCTGTTCGCTGGCCGCGCTGACCGGCCACTACACGGTGGCCTACACCGCCAGTAAGTGGGCGCTGCGGGGGTTGAGTCGGGCGGCCAGCATGGAGCTGGGCGAGCGCGGGATCCGGGTCAACGCGGTGTTCCCCGGCTACATCGAGACGGCGATGACAGCTTCGGCGCCGGAAGCGTTCCGCCGGGCCAGCATCGAGGCCGCGTCACTCGGACGCCCTGGCGAGCCCGAGGAGGTCGCCGAGCTCTGCGCCTGGCTGCTCTCAGACGCCGCCTCGTATGTCACCGGCGCCGAGATCTCAATCGACGGCGGCACGTGGGCCCACGGCGGCGCCAAGTTCCTGTCCGACGCGCTGCGACCTGCGGTCGCGCCATGACCTTCCGCGACGACCTTGTGGCGGCGCGCGTGCGTCGCATCGTCACCGGCCACGACGCGTCGGGCAAAGCGGTGATCATCGAGGATCGGCCAATGCAGGGCATCGGTCTGGCAGAGGACACCGGGCGCGCCGATGCCACGTTCTTTCAGCTGTGGGCGACGCATGAGATGCCGGTGTCGCTGACCGACGACGCGGCCGTTCGCCAGCGCGAGGGCAGCATGACGACGATTCTCGGCACCGGCACCGGATCCGTGCTGCGCATCGGTCTCCTCGGGCCGGGCACGCGGTCGCCAATGCACCGCACCGAGAGCCTCGACTACGGGATCTGTCTGGAGGGAGAGTGCGACATGGAGCTGGACGGCGGCGAGGTGGTGACCGTGCGCGCTGGCGATGTCGTCATCCAACGCGGCACCAACCACGTCTGGCACAACCGGTCCGAGCAAGCTTGCCGGTTTGCCTGGATCCTGCTCGACGCGCTGCCCGTCGAGATCAATGGGCAGCGGCTGGGCACGAGCTGGCACCAAGAACCCGCACCAGGAGAGACCACATGAGGATCATCGATCTGTCGCACACGATCGAAACCCTGCCCGACGATATGCCCGCGTTTATGCGCGTCGAGGTGACCTACACCGGTCATGTCGCCGGCGCGCTCGAGCTGGAGCGGGCCTTCGGCGTCCCACCGCGGCTACTGCGCAACGAGGAGGGGCCGGCCGGAGAGCGGCTGTCGATCGGCACACACGCCGGCACCCATGTCGACGCGCCCTGGCACTACAACTCCATCATTCAGGGCGCTCCGGCCACACCGATCGACGAGCTGCCACTCGAGCGTTTCTTTGGCCCTGGCGTCGTCGTCGACGCCCGTCACAAAGCCGACGGCGATGCCGTGACGGTGCCAGAGGTGCAGGCCGGTATCGCCGCGGCCGGTCACGAGCTGCGTCCCGGCGACATCGTCCTGGTTCACACCGGCCGCGACGTCTTCTACCACGACCCGGACTACATGCTGCGCGGCTGCGGTGTCTCCCCAGAGGCGACCCGGTGGCTGTACGAGCAGGGGGTGCGCGTCATGGGCATTGACGCATGGGGGTGGGACGCGCCGCTGGACAGGCAGGCCGCCGAGGCGCTAGAGCGCAACGAGCCGGGGATCTTCTGGGCCGCGCACCAGGTCGATCTGCCCTACTCGCAGATCGAGCGCTTGACCAACCTTGAGGCGCTGCCGGCCACCGGGTTCACCGTCGCCTGCTTTCCCTTGAAAATCAAGGGCGCGAGCGCGGGCTTGTCCCGCGTTGTCGCGATCCTTGAAGCGGGGTG
>CAWIRN010000022.1:0-273640 GCA_963838535.1 uncultured Solirubrobacterales bacterium | reverse complement strand
CGACACTCAGGTCAGACGGGCACTCGCGTGCGGCCAGCCAGTCAACGACACTCAGCACGAGTCACCACGGCCCACATCGTGTGCCACGTGCAGAGGTATCGGATGCGCTCAGGTAGCGGGAGACCGCTTGAAGGATGAGCCGTATCTCGTTACACAAGAAAGCCAAGCCGCACGTGATGGCGTGCGAGCGTGGCTAAAAGCCGGACGGCGCTCGCTCGCAGGCGGTGAGTGCGGCCCATCCCGCGGAAGGCTCGATGTAATCCGGCCCCGCAGCGCCTGCGCGATCGCATCGAGCGTGTGATCGCGAACGGCCAGATCCGCCTCGAATCAGAATGGCCCTCCGCGTCGCGGTAGTACCCCTCGCACGCGGTTCGAGATCCGCGAGGATCTCGTAATTGATGTCCCAGACCCGCCTCGCGAGCTCCTCGACGGTCTGGCGCTCGCGAGCCGTCGCGCCCGATGATCGTCGCGGCAGCACCAACCTTCGACGCGGCGTCCGCACCAAGATCGATCGTGACATTGTCCATGCTGACAGTGCCCACCAGCGGATAGCGGGCGCCGTCGACAAGCACGTCGCAATTGTTCGTCAGCTCACGGCGGATACCATCGGCGTAACCGATCGGGATCGTCCCGATCCACGTATCCCGCTCGGCGGTGAACCGCCGCCCGTAACCGACGCTCTCTCCAGGGCAGGCAAGCTTGACCGCCGCGAGGTAGGAGCTCAGCTCGAGTGCAGGCTCGAGGCCCTGCCCAGCCGGATCGTCATTCATCGGATCGCAGCCGTAGATCGCAATCCCGCATCGGACCAGATCGAAGTGGGTCGCCGGCACTCGCAGCGTCGCGGCGCTATTGGCCGCATGCACGACGATCCCAGGCTGCAGGCGGCGCATCTGCACCGCGAACTCGCTGAACGCGACGAGCTGGTGCTCGAGAAACTCGAGGTCGTCGTCAGCAGTCGCAAAGTGCGTCATCGCTCCGACCAACGCCACAACCGGGGTCGCCTCCACCACCCGGCGCGCAACAGCCATCGCCTGCTTCAGATCACGCGTGCCCAGGCGACCCAACCCGCTGTCGAACTTGACGTGCATTCGCACGGGCGCTGACGCCGCCGCCGCTACATCCGCCACAAAACGCTCGCTCCAGGCAACAAGATCGGCGCGAGCGGCGAGGGCGACGGGAAGCTCCTGCGCGCTGATCGCCCCCATCACCAAAACCGGCCCGCCGATGCCACCGGCACGCAACTCCGCGGCCTCCTCGACGGTCACGACCGCCAGCCGATCGGCGCCGCCGGCCAGCGCGGCGCGTGCGACCGGAATCGCACCATGGCCATAGCCATCGGCCTTGACCACGGCGCACAGGCCGCCGCCACTCAGCTCCCGCCGCAAACATGCGACATTGCGCTCGATCGCCGCGAGGTTGACACGAGCAAGCGCGCGCAGCGACATAGCTGAAGTGGCCCCCGGCCTACCGCACGAGCGCTGGGAGCGAGTCGACGCGGGTCACGATTCCGAGCAGGTTTCCATCATCGCCCACGACCGGGAGGCCGTCGCGGGTGTTGCCGAGCGATCAGCCGCGCGACGGGACCGATCGAATCGTCCGGCCATCCCGTCACGGCAATCGACCTCACCGCCGGCTGCGTCACGTCCTTCACCAGCGCTCGAGTGGCGAGCCCGTTGCGGCTGTGCTGAATGGCCTTCTGCTCGAGCAGCGAACCTTGAGCGAGCCAGCGTAAACCGCCACAGCGGCGAGTCCCGCGAGGTGCGCAGCGCATGTCCCGAGGCGAGCTGAAGCCCGGTGAACCCCGCATAGCCAATCCTGCGAGCGCCGCGCACGACCGCTGCCCGGCTTATACCAACGCTCCGAGCGATCAAACCCGCAGGATGAAATGCATGATCATCGAGACTGAGCTGCAGATGCTCCACTGTCCGCCCGTCGTTGAGCGACGTGAATAGTCCGGTGCAGAACCTTATTCGATCTGCGACCGGTCAAGCCGACCGGAAGAACGGCCCGCACGTCGGATCTTGCCGACGCACTTGTCGATCCGGGCCGGACGACCCTTGTGCGCAAGGATCGCCGCGAAGTCCCCCACACGCCCCCGAACGGTCAACCTTGCTCGTCGCCCATTCCGGAGGCCTGTTCGCCAGCCCGCGTCAGCACCCGCTCGACCACCATCCGTCGGACGTCGCCTTGCGGCCGCTGGGCTTGGAGCACGTGGTACCTCTGAATGGGTGGCGGGCGGGTGTATCACCAGGACGTAACTCACAACGGCCCCCGACGACCCCCGATCTCGCTGGCGCGGTTGCTCGAGCCGATCGACACCTCGACGCTCGCCGGCCGGCGCGACCGGGCGCTGCTGCTTCTCGGGCTCGCCGCGGCGCTCGGAGCTCGTCGCGCTCGATGTCGGGGATCTCGAGTTCGACGCCGCGCGCGGCCTGAGGATCATGGGAGCCTTTCGCGGGCGGCGGCACGTCCATCCTCGAACGGGGTCGAGGGCACGATCAGCGCGATGTCTCCGAGCGCGTGTCCGAGCGATGTCGCGTACCTATCGGGAGCGGAGCTCACGAGCGCGACGTGCGGGATCAGCAGCAGCACGCCGGCCACCGCGGCACGGCGGTGCCAGACCGCAACCCGGTCGAGCCCGCCGAAGGCCCGCTCGATCGGGGCCAGCAGCGTCGCGAGCACCAGCGAGCAGGAGAACAGCAGCACCGCCTCCGCGCCGCACAGCTCACCTAGGAATCGACCCACCGGCTGGCCGCCGGGCCGCGCCAGCACCCACAGCACGGGTAGGCGACCGCAACCGTCACGAGTGCCACCACCCCAGCGCGACCCGAGCCCGCGACCGGCGAGCCGTCGGCTGGTTGCGGCTGGGCGCCGAGCGACTCGGCAGCCTCGTGACGTAGATCTTGGGTGGACACGGGCGATCCTCCGCGGGTTGGTCGACGTCAGCATCGGCGTCGTCTCGCGGCGCGCTATACGAGCCCGGCAGCGCCGCGATCACGATCGACAATCGCAGTACGTTCCTCCGTGCTGGTACCCGTAGTGCGCGAGCCTGATCAGCCGCAGCGCCACCTGACGCGCGCACGAGCGGTGCTCGATCGGATGGGGAAACGGCTCCCGCGCGACGCGGATGCGGTACGGCATCGCGTTCTCGTGTACGCCGAGTCGCTGCAAGGCACTGAGGAAGCTGCTCTCCTCGAGATATACGCGCAATGTTGCGCTGAGGCGGGCCGTATGGGCATCCGAGCCGACGAGGGCTCCGAGCTCTGCGGTCACGAACTCCCGCGTCTAGTCGCCGTCGATCGAGCCGACGTCAGTGAGCGCCCCCGCCGTTGTCGATGTTCACGAGCCTGGTGCTCGAGGTAACCCCATCCTGTGGCGTCCGAATGCCGATGTTTGAGCGGACGCCCATCCACCAGCGGCATGCAGAGCCGGCCAGTCGACTGTTGGCAGTCGCTGGTGGTCGGGTGTCGCAGTAGAGGTGTCCGGTGAGGATTCGCACAGACCCTGGCTATCCGCACGCCCGTCGTCCGGATTGATGGCCGTCTCGAGAAGGGGTCGGTCGTCGGCTGCGGCGCCGATCGCGGTGCCGAGGCGCGAGCGCGCTCCGATTCTCGCCTCGCTCCTGGTTCGCGTTGCCTTGCGGAACTGCTCGTCCGCCTGGGCCAGGCTTTCGCCTCGGAACGAACTCGCTCATCTCGCGACGCTCTGAGCGTAGTACCGCGACCACGGCAAAGCGGGTGTGTCGCCCCGAGAGGGTCGCGTCCTGCAAGTCGCCAATCTCGAGCATCCTGGCGACAGGCTCGGAGTCGACGGAGGCGGCCGGATCGAGCTCGCCGGGGCGCTCTGGTTAGCTGAACTCTTGGAAGCTGCAAGCACTTCGCAGGCAGTCCCGCAGCGGGCGGCGGCCACGAGTCATCGCCGAAGGGCAGCCGCGCGAGCGCGACCGCTTCAGGCGTTGAGCTGCAGCATGTGAACAATCCGCACGCCGACCGGCAAGCCGCAGATCCGTGGCCACACGGGCAGGTTGGTGGCAGCCGGTCTCGGATGCGCGGGCAGAAAACCGCCCGGCGAGTCGGTCGTCCGTCGATTTCACGACAGCGGCCGTGGAGTCAGGGGTGGCGACGACTGGGCCGGTCATCCCCAAAGGGTTGCGATGGGCGCGGCAATGATCCCTTCCGAGAGCGCGTAGACCCGTGGGCCGGTGTGCAGGATCGCGCCGGCGATCATCCGGTCGCCCAGCTCCTCGCGCAGCCACCGCAGGTGGTGGGCGTCGGCGTCGGCCGGGGCGGCGGCGGCTTTGATCTCGATGCCGAGCACTCGCCCGCCGCCGAGCTCGACGATCAGGTCAACCTCGTGACGGCCCGCCTCGGTACGCAGGTGATACAGCCGTGGTTCGGATGTGGCGATCACCGTTTCGGGGCGGAGTTGGGCAACGACGAACGTGTCGAGCATCCGGCCCAGCAGGTCCCCGTCGGTGACCATCGCCTGGGCATCCAGACGCAACGCCGCGGCGATCAGCGCAGCGTCGATCACGTAGCGCTTCGGGGTGCGGACCAGCCGTTTGAGACGGTTGGAGGACCAGGCGGGCAGCTGGTCGACGACCAGTAGCCGAGTGAGCAGGTCCTCGTAGGCGGTGGCGGTCACGCGGGTGATGCCGGCGGCGTCGAAGATCGTCTTGTGCTCGGTCACCCCAGCGGAGTTCAGCGCGTACGCCTCGAAGTAGCGGCGCAGCCGATCGGTGTCGCGGGGGCGGGTGGTCGGCTCGTCGAGTTCCACGACGTCGTGGGTCAGCAGGTCTTGCAGGTAGCTGGTCAGCCACATGCGCCGCGAGCGTCCCGACAGCAGCAGCGCGGCGGTGGGCAGGCCGCTCTCCAGGCACAAGTCCACGTACCCGCGCAGATCCGGGGGGTCAGCCGGGACGGTCAGCGGGTCTCGGTCGGCGAGCCGGTCGATGAACGTCTTGGCGGTCGCGTCGCCGACGCGTTCACGAACGGTCATGGGATACATGGACAGGCGCACGAACCGGCCGGTGCCGGGCCACACCTCGTTGTCGTGTTCGGCGCGAACCGAGCCGGTCAGATAAAAGCGGTCAGGCCCGGGGTCATCGTCGACGGCGCGCCGAGCAGCGCCGAACACGCCGGGAACCTCCTGCCATTCGTCGAGCAGCACCGGCTCGGGCAGCCCGCGCAACGCCGCGTCGGGGTCAGCGGCAAACGCGGCCGCCTGCGCCTCGGCGCCCAACTGGACGACTGTGGCGGCGCGCCGGGTGGCCGTGGTGGTCTTGCCCGAGGCGCGCGGCCCGGTGACCATCACCGCTGAGACCTGCTGCAGCAGCTCGTCTAGCAACGGGTCCACCAGCCGTAGCCGGTACTCAGGGCTCGACGCCATTGCGCTCGGGGGATCGCCTCTCACCAGGACAATAGTATCCGTATCACGCAAGCGATAGTGATCGTTTCACGCAGGAAATAGCTCACCTTTCACGCAGAGACGGGCCAACACTCAGGCACGCCGCCGCCATGTAATACCGTTTAAAAGCGGATATCCTCTGATTAGCTCTACATTTGTGGTTCGAAATACGCTACTATCCACTTCTAATCATTTCTACCCTTACCCCTGATCAGAGCATCAAATGGCAAATCGGTTGGCACGCTCGATCGCCGAAACGCTGAGACCTGCGGACATGAACAAGGGGCTGAGTGCACCTCCGACCAGCCGACCGATGGGCGCACTGCAGTTCGACGTCGGCATGGAGGCGCGCCCGGTCTCGACGCTCACGAGCGGCTGGCACTGGCTGCGCAGGATGCTTCTGGTCCACGCAGCAGAAATCGAATCATCCGAGGAAGGCCATCAGTCGAGTCGCCCAGCACAAAAGCGCTGCAAATCAGACGCTTCTGAAGTGGAGCCAGCCGGGATCGAACCGGCGACCTCCTGCTTGCAAAGCAGGCGCTCTCCCAACTGAGCTATGGCCCCGCAAGTTGGAGTTTAAGCGGCTTGGAGCCGAGTCGTCCCGATGCGGGGTGGGCAATCTGGCACGTACGCTGCTGAGCGTTGCGCTGGAACGGCTGGTCCGGTCCGGGGGTCAGTCGGCGCCGACTGCGAGCGGTATCCCGCGGGCGCTGAGGTCGCCCACTCCGCCGCCCGCGACGCGCACGACGTCTCTGCGGCCCGCGCGACGGAACAGGCTGGCGGCGAATGCGGCTCGGATCCCGGCGGCGCACACCACGGCCGTCGTCCGGCCGCGGTCAGGTATCCGGACTGAGGTGACATCACGCAGGCGGCGCAACGGTACGTGGTGAGAACCGGCCACGTGTCCGCACACCCATTCGGAGCTCTCGCGAACGTCGACCAACTCGACGGAGTCTTGCCGCAGCCCGTGTGCGAGCTGATCGAGATCCCATGAGTGCGCTTGGGCAACCGGTAGGCCGTCTCGCTCCCAGTGGGACCCCGCCGCCAGGGTGTATCCCGCGAGTTCCCACAGGCCGACGGCCTGCAAGGCGCTGGCCATCTCGCGGGCGGCGTCGGGATCCTTCGCCACGATTACGATCTGGGCGCCGGATTCCAATGCCCATCCGGCACGTGTGCCGACTCCGGGCGCACTCACCGGCAGATTCACCGCGTCGGCAAGATGGCCGGCATCGAACTCGTCAGGTTGACGACTGTCGAGCACGGTTACCCCCGCCACGAGTAGCTCGCGTAGCCGGTCCGCTTTGAGCGGCGGCGGTTCGGCTGGGTGCCCGCCGTCTCGGCGCTGATTCAGCGCAACGATTCGATCGACGTTGGGTGGTCGCGAGGGCAGATTGCTCGTCAAGCCGCTGACGAAGTCGGCTTCGCCCATCTGGAGCATCGGATTGTGCCTACGCTCGAAACCGACGGTCGAGCTCGTCTTACCGCTCAGACCGGCACCACCGCACAAGGAGCCCCCCACGTGCGCCGGCCAGACCTCGACGTGGTCTCCCAGCGCGAGCAGATGCTTGAGGCTCGCATGCAGCGTCCGCGCTCCCTCGCGTGCCTCGTATGCGAGGTCGGGTCGCGCCAGGTCGCCCACCAATAGCGAGTCCCCTGTGAGCAGCAGCCAGGGCTCGGAGGCCCGCGAGAGGTCCGCGACGGTGAGGCTGAGATGCTCGGGGCGGTGCCCCGGTGTGGCGATCGCCTGCAGTCGCAGGCTGCCGACGGCAATAACCTGCCCGGGATAGATCCGATCCTCGCGGGTCTCGTCGGGATCCGCGGGACGATAGACGCGCGCGCCAGTCGCTTGCGCGAGGCGGATGCGGCCCGACACATG
This sequence comes from uncultured Solirubrobacterales bacterium, assembly GCA_963838535.1. GTDB lineage: Bacteria > Actinomycetota > Thermoleophilia > Solirubrobacterales > Solirubrobacteraceae > Palsa-465. The sequence goes on along the minus strand of CAWIRN010000022.1, from coordinate 266,358 downwards.
GTCGGCGTGATCGTGCGTGTCCAGTACGTGCGTGATCCGCAGTCGCTCGGTACGCGCAATCTCGAGGTAGACGTCGATATCCCACCGGGGATCGACGACAACGGCTTCGCCGGCTTCCCCAAGCATGTAAGACGCGCACCCGAGATCGCGGTAGAGCACCTGCCTGAAGAACAACGAGGATCCTTTCTCGGGACAAACACCACTAACCCGGTTAAGAATGTATAGACCACGATTCGCACCCCGTCAATGGCGAGAAACCGGGTCGAGGTTGCCTGGATTTGCTCCAGGCCGACCGGTCGAAAGGGACGGTTCAGCCGTCGAAGTCGAAATCGCGCGGCGGACGCTGCTCGAACCAGAGACGATCGTGATCGGGCGTGTCCTGCAGGAACTCAGGCGTTTCCTCGAGGACGTCGTCGCCCTCTTCAGTCCTGTTTTCCTCCAGCGCGCGCTCCACGTCGTACTCGACCGTTTCCCCTCCCGCTGGCCGCCTGGCCGGCTCGGAGGGCGGCGCCACCGGGTCTGATTCTGGCGCCGCGGGCCTGGCGCGGTGAGCCTCAGTCGGAGCCGGATCCTCAAACGGATCGCCGGACGGATGCGGCGGTCCGGAGTCGTGGCCACTCGATGGCTCTTCAAACGCGGGAAGCTCTTCAAATGCAGGCGGTTTCTGCGCTGCTCTGGGCCGAGGCTCACTGACCGGCTCATCCTCAAAGTCGGGCTCCGGAGCCAGCTTGGACTTTCGCCCGAAGAACTTACGGGGCTTCTTTTTTACTTCCTCAGGCTCATCGTCGGAGAGCCCATCGGCCCAGTCCTGCCCCTCCTCGTGATCGTATGCGGCGCCCTCGTCAATGGCGGCATCGTCGTCAGTGAGCTCGACTTGTTCTGATTCCTCGCGACCCCGGCGTACGGGGCCGAGCGCCTCACGTTCGGCGCGTTGAACCTCATCCGGGTCGGCGCCGCGGCGCCGTTTGAGATCTAGATGCTCGCGAATCGCATCGTCAAGAAGACCCATCTCCCAAAGCCTACCGGCCCCTGAACACGTTCGCGCTTTGTGCCCCGACCTGCACGGAACGTTTCTTGCCGGCGAACGCGATGCACGCCTCAGGCCACACTTGGTCCGACGCATTTGCCCCGCCGATGCCCATCCCGGCCGGTCGCAGTCGCCGGCAACCGAACGAACCGGAGCCGGGGCTACACTAGCCACACGCCGTGCGGGAACCGCCGCCGCTCGGGGCTATAGCTCAGTTGGGAGAGCGCCTGGATCGCACCCAGGAGGTCGGGGGTTCGAGTCCCCCTAGCTCCATTGATTGATTGATTGATTGCTGGGACTCCCTGACGGCCACCGGACTCGCCGGTCGGGCGGCCACCGGCGAGTCGCCGGCCGGTTGTTCACTCCGTTGGAGACCATGGACAGGGCACAAACTCATCGTGGCCCCGTCAGCGGACCTGTGCGCCGGTACGGTTTCAGGACATGAGTGTCGTCGGCTTGGATCATGTCCAACTAGCGGCTCCCGCCGGTTGCGAGGCGGACGCACGACGGTTCTTCGGCGACCTGCTCGGTTTGCCGGAGATCGCGAAGCCAGAGCCGCTGCGAGGGCGAGGCGGAGTCTGGTTCCGGCTCGGTGCCCAGCAACTCCACGTCGGCGTCGAGGAGCCGTTCTCTCCGGCGCAAAAGTCCCATCCGGGGCTGAGTGTGAGTCCGGGCGAGCTCGACGCACTGGCGGAGCGCTTGGCCGCTGCCGGTGCCCGGGTGGTCTGGGATCACACGTTGCCGGACACCCGACGGTTCTTCTCAGAAGACCCGTGGGGCAACCGGATCGAGCTCGTGGCCTGCCCCTGAAGGGGCCCAAACCGCTACCAACCGAGTGTGCCGGGCGGCCCTTTGAAGGGTCCGATCAGGTCGGCGGTGATCCACCCGCCGTAGAAGTCACTGTTCTGCGCTTCGATGCGCTCGTCATCCATCCAGGCGCCGTCGACGCGCCCGGGATAGAACGCGACGTGACCGCGCAGGCTCTGATAATCGGGGGACGGAGTCTCGTAGGTCCAGCCGACGGCGACCACACGCCTTTCCCCCACCACTGCGTCCAGATACCTCGCCGCACCCTTGAACTCGCACCATGTCGAGCGCGCGCTGCTGTCGACCAGCACGCCCGAGCGGATGTCGGCGCCGGGCACATAGACCGTCGGCGGATGCCTGGTCTCCAGCACCCGCAGCGCGCTGACCGAATCCGCCAGGATCTCGCCGCCCAACTCCACTCGGACGCGGCGCGCGCAGGGCACGACCGCCGGCGGACGAGGGTAGTCCCAGACACGCTCCATGCTCAGTATTCGCAGCGCGAGCGCCGACGGATCACTACCAGGGTCGTCGTGGGGCCCTCGCCGATGAGGGTCCCACGATGACCGGGACGCCGATCGGGACCGGCGGGTTCGTCAGCCCGCGCTGGCCGTCGCCGCGCTGCCGATCTGCGGCCCGAGCCCGACCAGCCGCCTCGCCGCCTCCGCGATGTGGTCGGCATCGATCCCCACGTCGGCCAGCAGCTCGGCCATCTTGCCCGACCCGGGCAGGTGACTCACGCCGAGCTTGACCACACGTGGACGCTCATCGCTGTCGGCGAACGCCGACAGAACCGCGTCGCCGAGACCGCCCTCGGGCCAATGGTCTTCGACCACGATCAGGCGTCCCCCCGTCGCAGCCGAGGCCGCGGCCAGGGTTTCCATGTCGATCGGCTTGACCGAATAGGCATCGACGACGCGGGCGTTGATGCCCTCGGCGGCCAACGCCTGCGCGGCCTTCAGCGCCTCGTGCAGCGTCACGCCGGCCCCGATCAATGCGACCTGGTCATCATCGGATTCGCGCACCACGCGCGCGCCACCGATGGGGAACTCCTCGTCGGGCCCGTAGATGGTGGGGAAGCCCGACCGGGTGGATCGCAGGTAGGAGATCCCGTCGTAGTCCGCCATGTCGGCCACGAGCTTGACCGTCTGATTGGGATCGCAGGGGTACAGCACCACCGAGGTGCCGAGCGCGCGAAACTCCGCCAGGTCCTCGAGCGCCATCTGCGAAGGCCCGTCCTCGCCGATCGAGACGCCTGCGTGCGAGCCGTTCAGGCACAGCTTGGCCTGGGAGATGACCGCCATCCGGACGAAGTCGTAAGCCCGTGATTGGAAAGCGGCGAACGTGGCCGCGAACGGCGTCCAGCCCCGCACCTGGAAGCCCACCGCGGTCGCGATCATCATCTGCTCGGCGATGTAGGCCTCGAAGTACCGATCGGGCGCCACCTTCAGCGCTTCTTCCAGGTGGGTCGAATTGCCGACCTCGCCGTCGATGGCGACCACATCCCCGCGTCGGCGCATGATCGCCGCGACGCCGTCGCCGAACGCCTTGCGGGTCGGGACCGGGTCGCCACCGATCACGTAGCTCGGCAACGGGGCGGACGGATCAGACTCGAACTGGTGGGGCGAGCCTGAGCCGGACGGCACCTCCACGTCGACGTGGATGGGGGGAATCTCGCCGAGCTCGCGATACGCCTCCTCGGGGTCCTTCAGCGGCTGGCCGTGCTTGCCCTCGACGTTGGCGGTTTCCTTGACGCCGTAGCCCTTGATCGTGCGCGCGACGATCATCGTCGGACGGCCGTCGATCGACATCGCGTCAGCGTAGGCCCGGTCGATCTCGGCGATGTCGTGGCCGTCGATCTCGATCGTGTTCCAGCCGGACGCCTCGGCCCGCCGCGCGTACGAATTCACGTCCCAGCCGTGCATGGTCTGGCCGCGCTGCCCCAAGCGGTTGACGTCGATGATCGCGACCAGCTTGTCCAACCCGAGCACCCCCGCGTGATCCACGGCCTCCCAAATCGAGCCCTCGGCCATCTCAGAATCGCCGCATAGGCACCACACTCGATAGGGCAAGCGGTCGAGCTCACGGCCGCACAGCGCGATCCCGACCGAGATCGGCAGCCCCTGCCCGAGCGAGCCTGTGGCCACATCAACCCAGGGCAGGATCGGGGTGGGATGGCCTTCGAACTTGGAGCCGAACTTGCGGAAACTCAACAGGTCCTCGTCGGAGATCGCGCCGGCCGCACGGAACATCGCGTAGACGAGCGGCGACGCGTGTCCCTTGGAAAAGATCAGGTGATCGTTGTTCGGGTTTTCTGGCTGGTCGTAGTCGTAGCGCAGGTAGCGCGCCATCAGCACCGCCATCAGGTCGGCGGCCGACATCGAAGAGGTCGGGTGGCCGGAATTCGCCGCGGCGGCCGCGCGGATGGAATCGATGCGGAGACGCTGGGCCAGGTCGTGCAGCTCGTCATTGTTCATCGGGCAACCTCGTGGACGGGGAGCGTTCTAGTGCATGATTGCGCGCCGGACCCTTTGGGGTGCGGACCAGGCGCGGTTTCGTTGCTCACTCACCGCCCTGAACAACTAGCCGTCCGACCCGCCGCGCTCGGCGAGACTACCGGCTAGAGCGTGTTCGATCGTGTCCTCGCCGGCGTTGACATACAGAATCAGTCCGGCCGCGTGCGGCGCATGGAGCAGCGCGTCGAGCACGGCCGCCACATCGTCGCGCGCGATCGCTCCGCGGAACGGCTCGGCGGAGAGACGAACGCGACCGGTGGCCGGCCCGTCGGTCAGGCGCCCGGGCCGCACGATCGTCCACCCCAGGTCGCTGGCTTGGAGCGCGGCATCGGCCTGCGCCTTCGCCCGCAGGTAGACGCTGAACACGTCGTCACCGTTGGGCGGATTCTCGGCGCCGACAGAGCTGATCATCACGTAGCGGGGAACCTCGACGGCCTGCGCGGCGGCCACGAGCTTGATCGCGCCGTCACGGTCGAGCGTCAGCTTCCGCTCTGCGCCGCTGCCCGCTCCGGCGCCGGCGGCAAACACAACCACGTCAGCTCCGGTGATCGCCTCGGCAATCTCGTCTGCGGTCGCGCGTTCGAGATCGCACACGACGGGTTGGCCGCCGCGCGCGCGCACGTCGTCGGCGTGATCGGGGTTGCGGATCAGGCTGGCCACCGTCTCGCCGGCCCCGGTCAGCCGCGCCGTCAGCATTTGGGCGATCTGTCCATGGCCCCCGGCGATGGCAATCCGCATGACTTCAGTCTAAAGCGCGCGGGGTGCTGAAAAAGCGGCCTGGAGGTCGGTGGTCGTGTAGCGAACGCCCGGCTCCAGGGTCGAGTGGACCGCGCAACCCATGCACGAGTCGAGCATCGTCGCGGCGACACCGCCGTGGACCGAGCCGATCGGGTTGTACATCCATTCGGCCGGCTCGAGCGCGAACACCACGCGCCCCGGGTCGACCTCGATGATCGAGAAGTCCAGCAGTTGCGCGATCGGCGGTGCCGGAAAGGCTCCGGCCACGATCCCGCGCAGATATTCGAGGCCCGGCGTCTGCAGCCCGGCCGCGGCACTCGCCGCCGGGTCCGCCCAACTGAAGCTCCGGGTCCGGTCCTGTTGCGTCACGCTCACAGCGAGACCTCGACCATCGCCGGAGCCGATACCGGGGCCGGAGGGGACGACGGTGCCGACCCCGAAACCGATATTGATGCCGGAGCCGATACCGGGGCCGGAGCGGACGACGGTGCCGATCCCGAAGCCGGACCGAGTACCGATGTCGGGGCCGGTCCCGATGCCGCAGCCGGGTCCGAGGCCGCAGCCCGCCGCCGCCCCGCGGGTCCCAGCGAGGCCAGGGCGATGCCCGCCAGGAGACCGCCAACGAGGCAGATCTTCCACGACGAGTGGAAGTCTGCGGCGGTGCTCGCGCCCGTACCGAGCACGGCCACGAGAATGGCGATGCCGAGCGCCGAGCCGACCTGGCGTCCCATGGTCAGGACCGCAGCGCCGGTGGCAAAGCGCTCCGGCGGCAGCGAGGACGCGCCGGCGCCGGTCAGGGTGGGGATAACCAGGCCGACGCCGGCGCCGCTGATCAGGATGCCGGGGAGATACTTGGGTGAGGTAGGCCGGAGTGTCGCCGGTCTGGGTGATCCAGAACACCGACGCGGACGCGAACATCAGGGCGCCGATGACGCCCGGAATCCGGTACCCAACGCGGGCGCCGAGCCGGGCCGAGGGGATGCTGCACAGCGGCGGCCATAAACGGGCCCGGGAACAGCATCAACCCCGCGACCAGAACGCTCTCGTGCCAGACCCTGGTGAGGAACAACACACCGGAGAGCAGCATCGCGGCGAAGCCGGCGAAGAACAGCACCGACGCCGCCACGGCGAGGCTGAAGCTCCGAACCCGCAGCATCGCTGGGTCGATCAGAGGCGAATCGTGATGCTCGGAGCGGCGCCAGATGGCGGGCAGGAGCACGACCGGCGTGGCCAGCAGGAGCAGCACCGGGAGCGACGTCCAGCCCCAGCTCTGGCCCTTGACGATCGCCAACACGAGAGCAGCGATCGCGATCGTGAACCCGAATGCGCTGACGAGATCTGGGCGCACCGCGTGAGCGTCCCGGCGCTCGTTGAGTACGCGGGCTCCCATCACCAACGCGGCCAGTCCGACCGGAACATTGACCAAGAACACCAGTCGCCAGTCCGCCTGCACGAGCAGCCCGCCCAGAGGAGGCCCGGTGGCGGCGGCGATACCGCCGGTCGCCGCCCACACCCCGATCGCCACGTGGCGCTCGCTCGGCGCGAACTCAGGCAGGATCAGGCCCAGCGAGGTCGGGAGCATCAGCGCCCCGCCGCCCGCCTGGACAAGCCGCGCGGCGATCAGGAACCCCACTGACGGGGCAAACGCGCAGCCGATACTGGCGAGGACGAAGATCCCGAGCCCGAGCAGGAACGCGCGCTTGCGCCCGAACGCGTCGGCCCACCGTCCGGCCGGCACGAGCAGCGCGGCAAACACGATCGCGTAGCCGCTGACGATCCACGACAGCGATCCCAGCGATGCGTCGATTGAAGTTCTTGCGCGATGCTGGGGAACGCGATGTTGACGATGAACAGGTCGAGGCTCGCCATGAACACCCCGGCGCAGACGATCAGCGTGATCTTCCACTTGCGTTGCATCATGAAACTGACCCTACCAGCAAGAGTTGCATCACGCAACTGCCGGGCGCTATATTCGCTGTAGATGCTCGGAAGCGACTACAAGAACCAGATCTGCAGCGTCGCGGCGAGCGCTCGAGGTGATCGGCGAGCGCTGGTCGCTGCTGATCGTGCGCGACATCCTGCTCGGTGTGCGGCGCTTCGATGAGCTGCAGAGCGGACCTCGGCATCGCCCGCAACGTCCTGCAGGCGCGCCTCACGCGCCTGATCGACGCACGGAGTGCTCGAGAAGCGCTCTACCAGGAGCGCCCCAAGCGGTTACGAGTATCGCCTGACCGAGAAGGGCCTCGACCTGTGGCCGACGATCGTCGCCCTCCTGCAGTGGGGTGACAAGCACGCCGCGTCACCGGCCGGGCCGCCGGTGCTGCTCCGAGCACCGCGACTGCGGCGGGGCCGTCGACGAGCACCGGATCTGCGTCGCGTGCGGGGCGCGGCTGTCGGTCCGCGACGTGCGCGCGACCCTGGGTCCCGGCGCCCGATCCGACCATCCGCTGGCTCGCCGCGCTGCACGCGAGGTCCCGCACGCTGCGTAGACCAACTCGCGTGGACGGAACTGCGTCACATTAGGGTCCGGTAGGCGTACCATTAACGCATGACGGAACTTGGTGTGGCGCTGCTCCTGATCGGGGCGATCGTCGTGGTTGCCGAGTCACACGTGCCGTCGCTCGGGCTGATCGGAGGCCCAGGGGTGGTGGCGATGTCGGCGGGCGCCGTGCTGGCGGTCAGCGGGCTGGGCGGCGGCCTGGTGCTCGGCATCCTCGCGGCGGTCGTTATCGCCGCGGCGGGCGCCTGCCTGCTGACGCTGACGGTGACGAAAGGCGCGGCGGTGCACCGCCGGCGGGTGAGAACCGGCTCAGAGGGCATCGTCGGTCAGATCGGGACAGTGCGAAGCTGGGCCGAGTCTGGCGGCAGCGTGCTGCTGGACGGCGCGCTGTGGCGGGCTCGCCGCACCTCATGGGACGAGGAACAGGAGCCGGGTGAGCTCCGTGAGGGCGACTCCGTTGTGGTCGAACGCCTCAACGGCCTGACGCTCGCCGTGCGCCGGGCCGAGGACTGGGAGCTCGTGCTGTGATCGTCGCGATCGTCGTCATCCTGGCTGTCCTGGTCGTGTTGCGGGCTGGTCGCCCTCGGGACCTCGGTCCGCGTGCTCAGAGAGTACGAGCGCGGCGTCGTGTTCAGGCTCGGGCGGCTGATGGACCAACGGGGGCCGGGGCTGATCCTGCTCGTGCCATCGATCGACCGGCTGGTTCGGATCAGCCTACGGACCGTGACGCTGACCGTCCCGCCGCAGGAGATCATCACCCGTGACAACGTGCCCGCGCGTGTGACGGCGGTTGCCTACTACCGCGTGCTCGACCCTCGACGGGCGGTGACCGAAGTCGAGAGCTTTGATCGGGCGACGATGCAGATCGCGCAGACGACGCTGCGCTCCGTGCTCGGGGGCGTGGACCTCGACCAGTTGCTGGCCGAGCGCGAGCACCTCAACGAGTCGCTCCAGCAGATCATCGATACCCAGACCGAGCCCTGGGGGATCAAGGTCACGATGGTCGAGATCAAGGACGTCGAGATCCCCGAGCGCATGCAGCACGCGATCGCCCGGCAGGCCGAGGCCGAGCGCGAGCGCCGCGCCAAGATCATCAACGCCGAGGGGGAGTTCCAAGCCGCCGCCAAGCTCGACCAGGCGGCAGAGGTGATCGGACGGCACCCGGTCACGATTCAACTGCGCTACCTCCAGACGCTGCGTGAGATCGGCGGCACGCAGAATTCGACTGTCGTGTTCCCGATGCCGATCGACCTGGTGGGGGGAATGATCGACGCAGTCCGAGGCGCGGGATCCGGAGCGCAGCAAAGTCAGCCCCCGGACCAGCAGAGCGAGCCCGGACAACCGCGAGAACTGAGCCCCGGCAACGCCGACGGCACCCTGGACTCCGACGGCTCGGTCACCGCACGTGGCCTCAACACGGCGGACTTGTTCGGCACGACAGACCTGCTGGGCACAACGGACCCGTTGCTGCCGTCTGACCCGTTGACCACGTCTGCCCCTTTGCGCACCTCTGACCCGTCGCGCACGTCAGACGCCTTGGACACGCCCGAAAGCGTGGGCGTGTCGGAACCGGCACTCGAGCCGCACACCGACCACTAACCACGCCCGGTCCGGGGTGGACCGCACACGTGAGGGTGCGCTCAGAGGATGGAGTCCCGGCCGCCCGGTCAAGGGCACGCAGCTCGCGGGCGTCTATGGTGACTAAGGAAATGGCCACCCGTTCTGACATCCGCAACGTCGCGATCATCGCTCACGTCGACCACGGTAAGACGACGCTGGTCGACGCGCTGCTGTGGCAATCGGGGGCATTCCGCTCAGGCCAGGCGGTGGCCGAGCGCGTGCTCGACTCCACTGACCTCGAGCGCGAGAAGGGGATCACGATCCTGGCCAAGAACACCGCGGTCCGCTACGGCGAGGTGAAATTCAACATCGTTGACACTCCCGGCCACGCCGACTTCGGAGGGGAAGTTGAGCGAGGCTTGACGATGGTCGACGGGGTACTGCTGCTGGTCGATGCCAGTGAGGGACCGCTGCCGCAGACACGCTTCGTGCTGCGCAAGGCGCTCGAGGCGCGGTTGCCCGTGATCCTGGTGGTTAATAAGGTCGATCGGCCCGACGCGCGCATCGACCAAGTGGTCGACGACGTCTATGAGCTGTTCCTCGACCTCGACGCGGACGAGTCGCAGATCGATTTTCCGATCGTCTACACCAACGCCCGGGCCGGTCGTGCGTCGCTGGATCCCACTGTGGAGGGGGAGAACCTGCAGCCACTGCTCAATCTGCTGCTCGAGCATGTGCCCGCCCCCGAATACGATCCCGCCCATCCGCTCCAGGCACACGTCACGAACCTCGACGCGTCGCCCTACGTCGGGCGAATCGCGATCTGCCGCGTGCGCCACGGTGTCATCCGCCGCGGCGAAACGATCGCCTGGTGCCGGGCCAACGGGGAGATCGAGCGCGTCAAGGTGACCGAGCTGTATGTAACCGAGGCACTCGACCGCGTCGACGCCGAGGAGGCATCCGCGGGGGACATCATTTCCGTCGCGGGAATCCCCGGGATCACGATCGGGGAGACGCTCGCCGACGCGGAGGATCCGCGCCCGCTGCCCGTGATCACCGTCGACGAGCCATCGCTCTCGGTGACGATTGGCATCAACAGCTCACCACTGGCCGGGCAGGACGGCAGCCTGCTGACCGCCAGCCAGATCAAGGCGCGACTCGATCGTGAGCTGGTCGGCAACGTCTCGCTGCGAGTCCTGGAGACCGAGCGCCCCGACGTGTGGGAGGTCCAGGGTCGCGGAGAGCTGGCGCTCGCCGTGCTCGTCGAGCTGATGCGCCGCGAAGGCTTCGAGCTGACCGTCGGCAAGCCCCAGGTCGTGACCCGCGAAATCGACGGCAAGGTCCACGAGCCGGTCGAGCGGATGAGCGTCGACGTGCCCGAGGAGTACGTCGGGGTGATCACCCAGTTGCTGGCCTTGCGCAAGGGTCGGATGGAGCAGATGATCAATCACGGCACGGGTTGGGTGCGCATGGAGTACCTGGTGCCCGCGCGCGGATTGATCGGCTTTCGCACTGAGTTCCTGACCGAGACCCGCGGCACCGGGCTCGTACACCACGTGTTCGATCGCTGGGAACCGTGGCATGGTGAGCTGCGCACGCGCCCGTCAGGCTCGCTGGTCGCCGATCGCCTCGGCACGGTGGCCGCGTTCGCGCTGTTCAACCTCCAGGAGCGCGGCACGCTGTTCGTCGAGCCGGGCGACAGGGTCTACGAGGGCATGATCGTGGGTGAGAACTCGCGCGGCGAGGACCTCGACGTCAACGCCATCAAGGAGAAGCACCTCACGAACATGCGCATGTCGACGTCGGACGAGCTGATCCGGCTGGTGCCCAAGCGCGAGCTGTCACTCGACCAGGCACTCGAGTTTCTCCGCGGCGACGAGTGCGTCGAGGTCACACCGCACGCCGTCCGCCTGCGCAAGGTGGGACTCGGCAAGACGACGCGCCTCAAGCAGGCGCGGGCGCTGGCCGCGGATCGCCGCTAGCCCTACGGCCGACGGGATCGGCGGGCGTCGAGCTCGGCGGCGAGCGTGGCCCACACGCTGCGGGCCATCGCCATGCCGATGTGGCTCGTGGCGACCTCGAGCTGTTCGGCCGCCGGATCAAGACAGGCGCGCCAGCGGACCACCTCGTCACTGCGCGAGTACAGCGACAGGAACCGCACTCCGTCGGGGAAGGGAGCGTTCACCGCGGCCCGCGTCCGCGCACAGCAGTCGCCGTACAGGCAGCTGAAGCTGAACATGCCGGGCACGCCGAGCCAGCCGAGCAGCCCCACGAGCCCGATCGACGGCCAGACTCGGAGCGTGACGTCGAGCTGATCGAGCAGCGGCGAGCCGAGCGTCACGAGCGTGTCCACGAGGTCAGGACGTAACGCGGTCAGGGCGCGAGCGATGCTGCCACCCCGGCTTTGCCCAATCAGCAGCGCGGGCTGTCCAATCCGTTCGACGGCCCGCTCGAGACGACCCTCGAGCGACTCTACCGTCGACTCCATGCAGCCGGTATTCCGCGCGATCCCGCTGCGCGTGAGCTCGAAGCCGCCGCTGCGCAGCCACAGGGCCATCCGGGTGAGGCTCGCGTCGCCCGCCAGAAAGCCGGGAATCAGCATGACCGGACGACCGTGGCCGGCTGGTGCGCCAGGCCAGGCCCCGCGGTCAGCGGTCGAGAGCCATTCGGCAGCGACGCGAGGCCGCGGGATCGTGAGCGGCAGGCTCAACCGGGGGATCGTGGGAGCATCCGTCGTCATCTTCGTGCCACTGGTTCGTCAAGCGCCCGCTGGTGCGTGAAGCGTACCGGACCGCGCCAAGCCGATGCGCCGGTCACGCCGCGATCTGCGCCGGATGCCCGCCGGCTCTCGGCCCCCTGATCGGGAGACGGGGGACGACGGCCTCGATCGGGACGCGCGCCCTGGCACGGAGCCCCCGCCGCTCGCGCAGGGCCCGGGGCACCAGCCTGAGACCGGCGATGACGCCACGCAGGTGGCCCGCGAGTCGACGCTCCCGCAGCGCATGCCACGCCCACGCCGCCTGGCGGTAGGCCACGAGCGGGAGCCATCGGGCGGGAAACGCCTTGGCGACGAGCATCAACGTGTTGCGCTCGACGAGATACAGATGACCGCCGGCGAGTTGGTGCGAGGATCCCTCCCCGGCGTGGTAGGCGACCGCGGGCTCGTATCGGCACCGCCATCCGGCCAGCCGCAGTCGCAGCGCGAGATCGACGTCCTCGAGGTAGGCGAAGAAGCGCTCATCGAAGCCGTCCACCGACAGCACCGCCGCGCGGCGATACAGCGCGGCCGCGGCGCAGGCGCCGAACACCTCGCCGGCCTGGTTCCACTGTCCGCGGTCAACGCCGAATCGCCCACGCTGCTCGCAGGCGCCGTCGCGGCGCAGCACGTCGCCTGCGTCGTAGACCCGTTGGTGGTCGCTGAGCGCGAGGATCTTGCACGCCACCGCGGCGGCATCAGGGTGGCGGCGCAGCGTCGCGCTCACCCGCGCCAGCCAATCCGAGCTCAACACGACATCGGTGTTGACGAGGGCCACGAACTGGCCGCGAGCCGATCGGACCCCCAGATTGGCGGCGTGGGCGAAGCCGGTGTTGTGGTCCAGTGCCAGGACGCGCACGTCGGGATGCTCGGACCGCAGATACGCGACCGAGCCGTCGGTCGAGCCGTTGTCGACGACGATCACCTCCAGCGGCCGTGCGGTCTGGGCGGCCAGACTGCTCAGGCAACCGTCCAACCACGCGCGCCCGTTCCAGTTGGGGACCACCACGGACGCCGCGACTGATGGCGCTAGCGACATCTCGGCGCCCGCCGCCAGCCCATCAGCCATGATTGACGCGTGCGGGCTGTTCGGCTGTCCATCTTCGTCCTGGCGACCGTAGTCTGCGTGTGGTTCGGGCTCGGGATCCGCCAAGCGCATGACATCGGCCGCGCGACCGACATCGTCGCGCAACCGGGGACGATCCCCGCGACCGACTTGCGTGCCGCAGCCTCGGCGCTGCACTCGGCGGGGCCGCTGGATCCCGATCACGAGGTTGACATCCTGCGCGGACGGCTGGCGGTCAAGGAGCAGGACCCCCGGCGGGCTGAGCGAATCCTCAAGACGGTGGTTCGAGAGGAACCGATGAACCTCGAGGCGTGGATCTGGCTGGCCGGTGTGTCGTTGATCGACCCCCCGGAAGCCCGAATCGCCTTGGCGCACATCGCCCGGCTCGATCCCCGCTCCTGACACCCTGAGCTACGCCTCCTTGCGCCGCAGGAACGGAAGCTCCACGACGTGGTAGCTGACGGTGGCCACGACCGCCGTCACGACCAGGGTGGCCAGAAACAGGACCAGCGTCGTGGCGAGGTGAACCCGGCTGACTAAACCGAGGCCAGACGCCGAGAAATGCTGGTGGTCGGTGGTCAGTCCCAGCCACTCAGCCACCGGCAGGTGCCACAGGTAGACACCGTAGGAGATCAGCCCAAGCCAGGCCAGCGGGGCGGCGCGCAGGATCCGCCGTGGGAGACCGCCGCCGCGCTCGCCGAATACCGCCGGGGACACCAGCAGCGTCATCAGGACACCGGTCAGCAGGAGGCTGCCCAGCGTCCGGCCCAACGGCTGCTTGGTTCTCAGTGTGAGGATGATGTTGAGCAGGCCGCCCGGGTGCAACACCGCGGCGACTCCGACCAGGCATACGGCCGCTCCGAGCCAGCACAGCAGCGAATGCTCAGTGACAATCCGCACGGCCCGCGATGATGTCCCGCCGCGGGAGTCGGCGACACTGGCCACCGCGATCGCCATGCCGAGGGCGAACCACATGGACTCACCCAACAGGCTGTCTGACACTGAGTTCGAGACGATCTGCCGCGACGCGAGGACCTGGAACGTCGCGCCAACCACAGCCAGCAGCGCGAGCGCGGCGAACTCCGAGGTCAGCCAGGACCGCGGCCCGGAGCCGAGCCGGACGCGGCGGATCGCGATGGCCCAGATCGGCAGCGCGATGTAGAAGCTCACCTCGACGCAGAGCGTCCAGGCGACCGGGATCCCGCCATTGAGCGTGTGGCTCGAATAGAGCTGCAGGAAGAAGTAGTAACGCCACCAATCGCCGGTGAAGACACCGACGATCCCCGGAAAGATCGCCAGCACAGTGAGTGCCGTCCAGTACGCCGGCACGATCCGCAAGGCCCGCCGGCGCGCATAGCGCCACGTGTTCGGGCGCGATGCCTGCGCCGCCCGGGCGGCCACGAACGGCCGGTAGAGCAGGAAACCGGAGATGACAAAGAACAGCGTCAGTCCCTGATTGCCGAGGACCGCGAACAGGTCGCCGATGACGTGACGGTTGACATCACCGGTGATGCTGGTGACGTGAAAGGTGACGACCGCCAGCACCGCGATGGCGCGCAGTGAGTCAAAGAGCGGGAAACGCGGATTCCCTGGGGGCGGTGCGACCGCGGGCGATGGTGCGCTCGGCGCATCCGGCTCCGTTGAGGCGGCGACCGCCACTCAGGACTCCAACAACGTCGTCACGCGGTCGATGAGCTCGTCAGCGAACGATTGGTTCCAGTCCCGGCTCCACTGCACCGCGCTGCCGCTGACCCGGCGCTCATAGTCTCCGGTCGCTGCGGCCGCGAACCGCAGCGCATCAGCGATGCCGTCGATCGTCGGCGGCGGCGCGAGCAGGTTGGTCGAGATAGCCGCCATCGCGGCCGGCGTTTTGTTCTCGAAGCTGTTGGTGACGGTCAACATCCCGGCTGATGCCATCTCGATGGGGACAAGACTCGGGTGGGGCGTGTACATCAGCGCCAGGCCCACATCGCACTGGGTCAGCAACCGGGCATAGGAATCCTGCTTGGAGCGCGGTAGCAGCTCAAGCTTGGCACCGCCGTCGAGCGCCACCGTCGTGGCACCGCTCACGGTTCCGATGCCGTTCAGCTGCCACCCGTCGCCGAAGGTGCCGTCCGAGACGGCGCGTTGCAACGCCAAAAGGCCGAGTTCGAACATGTTGCGACTGGCATGCGGTTCGGGACGGGCATAGAACAGCAGCCGGCGCGTATGGCGGCGCGCCAGCGCGGTCGCGCTCGGCGGCTCGACGGCCGTGATCGCGTTTTGGAACACCGCCGACCGCGCGTCTCCGGTCTCGGCGCCCTCGGCGTAGACCCCAATCCGATGGCGCCGGAAGTACTCTCGCAGTAACTCGGTGGAGAACAAGGCGCAATGGGGAAACTCATAGGACCCGGACGCCAGCGCGGCGTAGGTTCCCATCGGGAACGTGAACGGCTCGTACTCCTGGATCAGGTAGAGGAAGCGCTCGCGTCCGAGTGACACCAGCGCCTGGTGGGCGACATGCGCCGTCCACCACGTGGTGGCGATGAAGGCGTCAGCGTGATTGATCTCCAGCGCGCCCTCGTCACGCCCGAACGCCACCTCCACGTGGTCGAACAGCCTGTCCAATCCCTCGTATGACTGCACGGTTCGCTGCCAATCGAGCGGCACTGACCCGATCGTGTCAACTGTCACGATGCGGACGCGCAGCCCTCGGTCGGCGAGCCTCCGCGCCAGGTTGAACTTTCCGATGTAGCCGCCGAAGAAGTGATCGAGGTCGATCGTCGGGATCAGCAGGTTGACCCGCTGCGGAGCGCGGTCGGAGACCTCGAGCTCGAGCCCGGCGATCTTCTCGGAGATGGCCGCCGCGGCTGCGGCCGGGGCAGCTGAGACGTCAGGCCGGCCCGGTGTCACCACCAGCTCGGGTGGCGGAACCGCATCGAGTCGCAGATGCTTGACCGGCCGCTCGCGGATGCTCGCCCCGAGCAGGCGCCGCCAGCTGAACGCGTAGGCCAGCATCCACTCCGCACCGAGGGTTTCTGAGCGCCGGGCCAGGAGGTCGCGGGCGCCGCGGCGCCAGAGAGCGGCGAGGCCGGGCAGCGAGCCCTCCAGCCCGAGGAAGCGATCCAGGGTACGGAGCTTGTCGCGGTCCATCTGATCGGCACAGCGCATCCGGACGATCGTCGCCCACTGGGTCAGCCGGCACACGTCCACGAAGTAGTGGCGGCGCCACAGCACGACGCGCTCACGCGGATCGCGCTTGAGCCTCCCGAGCCGGGCGGACAGCGAAGGCATCCAGTTGGCAGCCGTATGCCCGAGGGTCGCGCCCGGGTGCTGGACGTAGTCGTACAGCGGCTCCTCGACGAACTCGATGTCGCCCAACGCGAGCGCCACCACGGCGATCCAGTGATCGTGAAAATGGGCGAACTGCGCCGGCGGAAAGGGCAGCGCGTAGTCGAGCAGCGGACGGCGGAACAGCGATGCCGCCCCCGTCACCGAGTTCGTCATCAGCAGCGAGAGAAATGACGTGTGGTTGTTGCGGCGCTCGGTCCAGTAGGTATCCGAGACGACGTTGCCGCCGTGATCGATCACGCGGGCGTCGCTGTAGACGAGCTGGGCGTCCCCGAGGCGGGCGACCAGCGTCGCGAGCTTGTCCGGCCGCCAGTGGTCGTCCTGGTCGGCGAGGGCGACAAATTGGGCCTCGGCCGGGGCCATGGCCAGCGCGCGCTCGAAGTTCAGATAGAAGCCCAGCCGGCGCGGAGCCCGGGACAGGACGAACCGGCCATCCCCGGCCAGCTCGGCCTGCATGGCCGCGAAGCGCTGCGGGCTTGAGCAGTCGTCGCTGATCACGCACAGCCACCGTGAGTGGGTCTGATCGCGAATCGACGCGACCTGGCGGCGGAACAGGTCCATCGGCGCCTGATAGCTGGCCATGCAGATCGCCACCAGCGGCGCCTCGCCGGGCGCCGGCCCGTCGCAGCGCACGGGATCGGGGAGCTGGACCGCCTCCAGCGAGGCCAGCGATTGGCTCGCCTGGGCCCCGGACTCGAGCTCGGCCCACAGCTCCAGCTCGCGCGTCGGGGAATCTGCCGGCGCGATCCGCACCGTGCCCCAGAAACCGCTCCGATAGCTGTGCAGATACGGGTCCTCCACGGACTGTGGATCGACGGATATCCCGGCAGTGTGGAATGCGTCGAGTCCCGGATGGAGCGAGCGGAACAGATCCAACCGCGGCATGCCGAAGGCCGCCACCGGCTGGCGCTCCCCGTCGACCGCCACACTCAGGGAGCGGACCCTGGCTTCGCTGTGAAAGCACGTCCCACACACGAACAGCGCGGTTCCGCGGCCGACCGCGATGGTGCGCGGCAGCGGCGCATCCAGGCGCACGACCAATCGGCTTGAGGGTGAAGGATTCACGTGGCGTCGCTGCGCCCGATCCGGGCCACAGCCGCGTGTAGTCTGCCAACCATCGCCAACTCGCCGAGACTGATCGGGGCTGGTCTGAGACGGGCGATCCGCCGTCGGCGCCATCTTTCCGTCGCCCGCAACGCGGCCGGAACCGGCGACCTCGAGCGCTACGACTCGTGGCTCGAGACGTTCTTCGCTGAGCCGCTAGCCCGTATCGATGGCGCCTGTGCCGGGGCGGGTGCCGAGGCGCTGAGGCTGTTTCGAGAGCTGGATTCCGATCTCTGGGGCCTGCTGCTCACCCAGCAGTACGCCTGCTTCCCGGCCATCAAGGCGCTGTTGCCCGGCGTGCCCGACGTGAGCCTCCAGGCGACCTGGAACGGGGCCACCGGCGCTCGGTTGGCGGCCCAGGGCGTTGGCTTCTACGACACGCTGCGCCGGCGCTACGCCGAGCACTCCCGGCGCGAGCTGGCCGACAGTCGCGTGCTCGATTTCGGCTGCGGATGGGGGCGGTTGACCCGATTCTTCGCGCGTGACGTGGCGCCCGGGAACCTGTTCGGGTGCGACCCCGTTCCGCCGATCCTCGACGTCTGCCGGCGCACCCGCGTCCCCGCCACGCTGGCCCGCTCCGAGTTCGTCCCGCGCCGGCTCCCGTTCGCGCCTCCGTTTGATCTCGCGTACGCGTTTTCCGTGTTCACGCACCTGTCGGAGCCCGCCCACGAGGCCAGCTTGCGCGCTCTGCACGACGGCCTGGCCCCCGGTGGACTGCTGGTGGTGACGATTCGGCCACCCGAATATCTGCGCCTATCCGAGTTGCTGGCGCCTGTGCTCGCGTCGCTCGGCCCGCGACCCGAGGATGAGCTGCGGCGGCCGCGCTACCTGTTCGCGCCGCACGCCGGCCAGCCGCTGGGGGCGCATGCCCCGGGGGGCGAGATCACCTACGGCGAGACCGTGGTCACGATGGCCTATGTGCTCCGGCGGTGGACCGACCGGTTCGAGCTGCTGCACGTCGATCTGCTGCTCGACGATCCCTACCAGGTGATGCTGACCCTCCGGGCCAAGTGACTAGACTCGTGCCGCGCGATGGAACGGGTCCAGCTGAACCTCGGCACCGAGGCCACCGTTCGCGCGCTGGAACGGGGCGAGCTGCCCTGGACGCTGCACCCGGCGTGTGACTTCGCCAGCGACCCGGGACAGTGGGGCGCCTCGCTGATCAACAACGCCGAGGTGATGGTCTCATGCCTGGAGATCGCCGGCGCACGCTCGGTGGTTGAGGTCGGGGCGTATGCGGGAGATCTGACCCGGTTCCTGCTCGACTGGGCGGCTCCCGTCGCGGCGCAGGTCTCGGCGATCGATCCGGCCCCCCAGGACGAGCTCGTCCGCCTGAGCGAGCAGCATCCCGAGCTCACGCTGTTTCGGGCCACCAGTCA
Organism: uncultured Solirubrobacterales bacterium; assembly: GCA_963838535.1. GTDB lineage: Bacteria > Actinomycetota > Thermoleophilia > Solirubrobacterales > Solirubrobacteraceae > Palsa-465. The sequence continues at coordinate 247,579 of CAWIRN010000022.1, read as the reverse complement.
CGAGGCGCTGCACGAGATGTCGCCCGCCGAGGCCTACGTGATCGACGGCGACCACAACTACTACACCGTGTCCGAGGAGCTGCGCCTGATCGCCGAGCGCCAGCCTGCCTCGGGGCTGCCGCTGCTCATGCTCCACGATGTCGGCTGGCCGCACGCCCGACGCGATGACTATTTCGCCCCGGAGCTCGTCCCCGACGCGGACCGGCAGCCGACGATCGAGGGGGGCGGTCTGTTCCCGGGCCTCTCGCAGCCCCACCCCGGCGGGCTGCCCTACAAGTGGCCGGCCGCCCGCGAGGGCGGGCCGCGCAACGGCGTGCTGACCGCCGTGGAGGACTTCGTGGCCGCAGACGCGAAGCGTGTGCTGGCGGTCGTGCCCTCGTTCTTTGGCCTCGGCATCGTGTGGCACACGGACGCCGCGTACGCCGAGCCGCTCGCCCAGGCGCTGGCGCCACTTGACCGCAACCCGGTCATCGCGCGGCTCGAGGCGAACCGCGCGTTTCACCTCGCGTCGATGCACCATCAGCTGACCGAGGTCGCTGCCGCCCACGAGCGGCTCGGGCGCCAGGAGGCCGTGCTCAAGCGGCTGCTCGTCTCGAGCTCGTTCCGGTTGGCGGAGCGGCTATCGCAGCTCCGCCACCGCGCGGGGATCGCCAGCGATCAGCCGATCGTCGGTAGGCAGGAGATCTTGCGCGCGCTCGAGACGACGCCTCGTCCGCCAAGCTGACCCAACCCGCGGAGCCGGTACGGTAGGCCTGTCGGACGATTCATGAGCGGACTCGGCGTGCCCGCGCAGAGCGCAGCGCGGCGTTCCCAACGCGCAGCGCTTCGGTCATCCGCCAGCTCAGGCTGTGGCGGATCAGATCGAGCTCGGCCGCGGACTGCCGGCTGCTCGCGTCGGCCTGGAGCAGCTTCGACGCGGCCAGCAGCCGTGCGGAGGCCGCGCTCGCCTCCGCCCGCCTGGCCCGCGAACGCCAGGCCTCGTCGGGCAGCGATTCGTCCGGCTCCCACAGCTCCGCGGCTCGCATGTGGGCGGCCACCCAGATCTCGATGTCGGATACGAGGTCAAGCGAGTGGTGGTGCGCCAGCCGCAGATCCGCCGTGAGCACCTTCCGGCCCGCCAATCGCGCCTGGCGGCAGATGTCGGCGTCATAGCCGTGCAGCATCCCGATCGACTCGTCAAAGCGCAGGTTCCGCGCCGCCCACGGGGAGAAGGCGAGCAGCACTCCGTACAGGGTGTCGACCTCACCGGGCGTCCGCTCGGCGGCCGCACCGGCCGACTCGCGGGCACCCCCGAACACGAGCTCGCCCCCGCCCGCCTCGCCATAGTGATAGGGGGCCGAGTTCCAGCTCACCGACCCGTCCCACCACGCAATGTCCCCGACCCCCGTGGCGCCCACGCAGCCGACGATCGCGGCCGCCGGATCGGCGAGCGCCCGCCGCAGCCGGGCGCAGAAGTCGCCGTCGAGGAGCTCGGCATCCTCGTGCAGCAACACCACCGCCTCCAGCTCCGGTAGCTCCGCCGCGCTGTCGAGCAACAGGTTGTAGCTGCGGGCGATCGATCCCGTCGCCGCGTTGGCGAAGATCGTCGAATCGGGCTCCGCGGCGCGCTCGATCCCCAGCTTGGCGCGGCGCTCGTAGACGTCGGGGATGATGATCGAGCAGCCGAAGGCAATCATGACGGCGGGCGATGTTAGCTCCGCGGTGGCTCCGAATCGGATCAACGCTCGTGGGCAGGGTCGATCTAGACTCGCGACGATGGTCGTGTTCGCCTCCGCGGTCACCTCGCGGGACACCTACGAGCGCTACGCGGTACCCGGCATCAGGCTGGCCTCCGAGCCGGACTCGGTGACCATCGCGGATGCCGCCCACGGCTCGATCTATCGACGGTACAACGCGATCATGGACCGGGCGGCGTCGATCCCCGGTCTGGAGGCGCTGGTCCTGTTGCACCAGGACGCCGAGATCGTCGACCCCAGGTTCTGCGCGAAGCTGAGAGCGGCGCTGGCCGGTCCCGGCGTCGGCGTGGTGGGCTGCGTCGGTTCGCTCGGGGCACGGACGATCGCCTGGTGGGAGGGTTCGGTCACCTGGGCGTCGTTCGTTCACCGCTACACCGAACTCGGGGGCGGCGACGTCCCCTCGGTGACCTGGCAGGAGGACCAGAAGCCCCCCTACGCCCGGCTCGGCGAGGTCGACACGGTCGACGGATTCGTGCTCGTCCTGTCCCCGTGGGTGATCCAGAACATCCGCTTCGACGAGTCGCTGGGGCAGCTGCTGCATGGCTACGATTTCGATTTCTGCCTGCAGGTCCGCGCGGCGGGGCGCACGGTCGTGACCGCCGACTTCAAGGTCATCCACAACCATTCGCTGGAGTTGGCGGCCGATCTCGACCACTGGTCCGAGGCCCACATCGCCGTGGCCGAGAAATGGGACGGGAAGATGCCGGGCGTGGGCTACGCCGGCGGAAGCTGGCGCCACCGCGCTCGGCGCGGCGAGGCCGAGGCGGCCATCACTCGCGCGGTCGCCTTCTCCACCCAGATGAAGACCGACGCGCGGGCCGTCGAGCACCGCCGCGAGCTCGAGCTGATGACCAGCAGCCTCGGGTGGAAGCTCACCGCCCCGTTGCGACGGCTGAGGGCGCTGCGGCGCCGCGGCCGCCGCTAGCTAGCCCGTCCCGGCCGCTGGATTCATCTCAGCCGCCGCGGCTACCTCGCCCGCCTCATCCACCGCGGCCACGGCGGTCCGGCTCAGCCAGCGCGGCCATGGCGGTTGCGGTAGTCGCGGGCCCGCTTCGCCGCGCTCCGAAGCGGGCGCGTGAGCCGCCAGCTGAGCGACCGCTCGTAGATTCGACGCTGTTGTGCCAGCGCAGCCGCGAGTCGCTCCTCCCCCGCGAGCCGAGTCGTCTCGACCTCGCGGCGGCCGCGCTCCTGGGCGGCTTCGAGCTCACGCTGCGCCTGGCGGAGATTGTGGCGCAGCGCCGCGAATTCCCGGGGGTCGTCGCCGGGCACCTCGAGCTGCTGCACCGTGAGCCGGACATCGCGCTTGCGCAGCAGCGCCCAGCTCTGGTTGTGGATGTTCGGCTCGATGCGGAGCACCTCGAACGCCCGCCCCCAGTGCTCGCGCAGCCACCAGTCCGAGATCAACGTCAACGGCGCCCCGTCGCTCGCCGGGTGATTGTGTCGCAGCACGTTCATACCCACCCGGTCTTCCTGCCACGGCTCGCCGGCCAGCAGCTCGGAGGTCCACCTCCCCATGTACGTCGCGACCAGCAACCCACCGGGCTTGAGGATGCGGTGCAGCTCCAGCAGCCAGGGCAGCGAGCTGTCGGTCAGGTGGGTGAACACCGAGATCGACCAGATCAGGTCGAAGGACCCGCCCTCGAAGTCCAGCGGCGGCATATATTCGGAGCGCATCACCCGCAACGGCGGGCAGACCGTCTGGGCCAGCAACTCGACGCTCGCCGCGTCGATGTCGACACCCCAGAACTCGGCCTGCTGCGCCTCGGACATGAAGTGCCTGAGCGTGCGCCCCGCTCCACAGCCGAAGTCGAGGATCCGCTTGCCCTCGAACGACCAATCAGCCGGCAGGAGATCCATGATGGCCGTTTTCGTCTCCGGGCCGAGACGTTCCCACAGCTCCGCAAAGCGGCCGATCCAGCCGGGCTCGAGGTAGGTCGACATACCCTCGGCTGACTGTATTGCGCCGTACGGGCCCTCGCCACGCGCTCGGGGTCGCCGGGTCGGCCAGCCCCGCCGTTGGGCTTGACCCACTTGTAGACTCGCGGCGAGGTGTCAGATCCGCTTTCCGTTGAAGGTACGCGTGCCGGCGGATCCCAGTCGCGGCGCGCGCGTCTGCGCGGCGCCCCGGTGTTGATCGAGGCGCGCGACGTCGAGAAGACCTTCCTGATCCCGGACCGCCGGGTGGACACGCTCAAGGAGCGTGTGGTGCATCCGTTGCGTAAGGTGGAGTACCGGGAGTTGCGCGCGTTGCGGGGGGTGTCGTTTGATGTGCATCAGGGGGAGTTCTTCGGGATCGTGGGGCGGAACGGGTCGGGGAAGAGCACGTTGTTGAAGGTGCTGGCGAGCATCTATCGCGCGGACGCGGGGCGGATCCGGATGGCGGGGCGCCTGGCGCCGTTTATCGAGCTGGGGGTGGGGTTCAACCCGGAGTTGACCGCGCGGGAGAACGTGGTGCTCAACGGGGTGATGATGGGGCTGGGTCGTCGCGCCGCGGCGCGCCGGCTGGACTCGGTGCTGGAGTTCGCGGAGTTGCGGGAGTTCGTCGATTTGAAGTTGAAGAACTATTCCTCGGGGATGATGGTGCGCCTGGCGTTCGCGGTGATGGTCGAGGCCAACGCCGACGTGATGCTGGTCGACGAGGTGCTCGCGGTCGGGGACGCGGCGTTCGGACAGAAGTGCATGGACGTGTTCCGCGCCAAGCGCAAAGCGGGTAAGACGCTGGTGCTGGTCACGCACGACATGGCCACCGTGCAAGCGTTCTGCGATCGCGCGATGCTGATCCACGACGGCGAACAGCGCTTCCTCGGCGACCCCGAAGAAGCCGCGCTGCGCTACTACCGGCTCAACTTCGGCGGCCAAGCACCCGACCCCGCCAACGGCTCTCATCCCGCGGCGGTGCCAGACGTCAACGTCAAGCTGATCGATGTGTGGCTCGAGGACCAGGCCGGGCAACGGGTCGACAACGTCGAGCAGGAGAAGGTCTTCCGGTTCAATTTGCTCGTCGAGGCCCGGCAGCCGATGAGGGAGCCGATCTTCAACTTCCACTGCCTGAACATGGACGGGGACTGGGTGTTCGCCTTCAGCAAGGAGGTTGAGAAACCGGACGGACGGCCGGTGGCGCAGGGCGAACGGATCCGCTTGGTGGCGGAGATCGAGAACCCCCTGCTTCCGAATCGCTACGCGATCGAGTGCTGGATCTCGCGCAACCGCGAGGAAGGCAACATGGCGATCCATATCCTCCGCCTGCTCGATTTCTTTGTCTACGGGACCAAGCCGGCGGCCGGCAACGTGATGGCGAACGCCGAGGTGCAGGCCGTGCGGGAACCTGTGGGCCGCGTTTGAGCCTGATCGTTCGTCTCGAGCGACCGTTGCCCGAGACCGTGCCGGTCGGCAGCGCCACGGCGGTGTTCTGCATCGGCGCGTGCTACCACCCCGACGCGCGGATCGAGCGCCTGGAGATCCTCGTCGACGGGATCCGCCATCGACCCTCCGCCTTCGGTATGCCGCGTCCCGATGTGGCGCTCGCAGATGGGCTGGCCCGGACCGAGCCCGGATACGACAGCGGCTTCTGGGGGACGGTGCCGATCCCGGCGCGCGACACGCCGAGTCGGGTGGAGCTGAGGCTCGCGGCCCGACTGTCGACCGGGGCAGAGGTCATCGCCCCGCTGGGCCGGATCGACGTCGTGGCCCGCGAGCGGCCAGCCACCGTCGAGGCTCGGCCGGGGCGCCCTGGCTCGGAGCTGATCGCCGTCTGCATGGCCACCTTCGAGCCAGACATCGCGTTGTTCGAGGCGCAGCTGCAGTCCCTACGGGCGCAGACAGACGAGCGCTGGATCTGCCTGATCAGTGACGATGGCTCAAGCGCCGCCCACTTCGACCGGGTGCTGCAGGTCGTCGATGGGGATCCGCGGTTTGCCGTGTCGCGCTCCGAGACCCGGCGTGGCTTTTACCGGAACTTCGAGCGCGCGCTGCGCATGGTTCCCCCGGGAGTAGAGCTCGTCGCGCTGTGCGACCAGGACGACCGCTGGCATCCGGACAAGCTCGCGGTGCTCCGCCGATCGCTGCGTGACGCCGTGCTGGTCTACTCGGACCTGCGGCTGGTCGATGCCCACGGAGGCGTGCTGCGGGAGACGTTGTGGCGAGGGCGAGCCAATAACCACGACAACCTCGCATCGATGCTGGTGGCGAACACGATCACGGGGGCGGCGATGCTGTTCCGTCGCGAGCTGATGGACGTCGCACTCCCCTTCCCTGACCCGCCCGGTTTCCAATTCCACGACCATTGGCTCGCGCTGGCGGCGCTGGCCTCCGGGCGCCTGGCCTACGTCGATCGTCCGCTCTACGACTACGTGCAGCATTCCGGAGCGGTGTTCGGCGACGTCACCCACGGATCCAGATCACGCGCGGGCGGCGGTCTGCGCGAGCGGATCGCGAGCCTGCGCAGCATCCGGCCCGCGCCGCGCTGGAGGGCGGCGTACTTCTATGGCTACGTGTCACGCGAGGTCCAGGCTCAGGTGCTGTTGGCTCGATGTGGCTCCCGGCTCACGGCACCCAAGCGCCGGACGCTGACGCGGTTTGTCGCCTGCGATCGCTCGCTGGGCGCCCTGATCTGGCTCGCCACCCGGCCACTGCGAGGCCTGCTCGGGCGCACCGAGACCCTCGGCAGCGAGCTCGGCCTGGCGCAGGGCATCGTCTGGAAGCGCTTGACCGAGGCCCGCGCACATCGCGGGCGCGGTCGCGGCGGCCCGTTCTCCGACGCCGGCGTGCCCCCGCCAGACTCCTTCAGCCAACGTCGGCTGCGCCGCTGGCGCGCCCGTGTCTGAGCGGCTGAGCGCTGAGCGCCCGACCTCCGGGCAGGAGAGCCACGGACGTCGGGGTGCCCGTATGGGTGCGGCGACGGGCAGACTGGTGAGGATCGCGCTTTTGCGTGCGTGCCGGGTGCGATCCGCCAGGTTCTCCGGAGGCTGGGAGCGGTGACGGCTCACGGAAACGTCACGGATCTGTAAAACACCTGAGGCGAAGCCGGTTAACGTCCCAATGGAGGCGGCATCTTCGGCGATCGGGCTGTTCCCCAGCCACCAGCTGTGGAACGTCCCGATCGACTTTTTCGGGGTCTCGATTGGGTTGTTTTACAGGCCAACCTGTCAGAAATCCGACCTTCAGGAGACCATTCCGCGCGTCGGGCCGGGCCGGGCGTCGGGGTCGTCGGTTTCCTCCCGGCGAGCATGCTGGCGGGCAGCTTCGCCGCGTGGGTGGGCTAAATCTCCCTCAACTCCCAGGTCGACGTGGGGTTCGCGCGTGAGAGCCCGCTCAGCGGGCCAGAACGCGCACACCCCTCCCATTCAAGGGACGTGAGTGACATTTTGTTCGCCCCCGCGCCACACCGCGCCCCCTACACACAGACCCGCCCGCAACCGTCGCCGCCACCCCCACCGGCGAGCTCGACCCACCTACGTGACAGCCAACCACCGACCGCGCTACCCCGCGAACAACATCAGCTGGCCGGCCCACGACGGACGGGTCAATAACGCCCGGGATGCGCAGGCGCGGGGAGATATGCCTACGATCAGGCGCTGTCAATGCTGAACCTGCAGCACTCGCTTCAGCGAGCCGCGTTCGGGCTGGACGACGACGGACTCGTCGCCCAGCGCTCCGCGGCGCGCGCCCGCGTGCTCGATGCGCCGGTCGTGATCGACGTGCAAGGGCTCGAGAAGACGTTCAGGCTCCCGGAGCGCCGCCCCCAGACGCTCAAGGAGCGTGTGGTGCATCCGTTGCGTAAGGTGGAGTACCGGGAGTTGCGCGCGTTGCGGGGGGTGTCGTTTGATGTGCATCAGGGGGAGTTCTTCGGGATCGTGGGGCGGAACGGGTCGGGGAAGAGCACGTTGTTGAAGGTGCTGGCGAGCATCTATCGCGCGGACGCGGGGCGGATCCGGATGGCGGGGCGCCTCGCGCCGTTTATCGAGCTGGGGGTGGGGTTCAACCCGGAGTTGACCGCGCGGGAGAACGTGGTGCTCAACGGGGTGATGATGGGGCTGGGTCGTCGCGCCGCGGCGCGCCGGCTGGACTCGGTGCTGGAGTTCGCGGAGTTGCGGGAGTTCGTCGATCTGAAGTTGAAGAACTATTCCTCGGGGATGATGGTGCGCCTGGCGTTCGCGGTGATGGTCGAGGCCAACGCCGACGTGATGCTGGTCGACGAGGTGCTCGCGGTCGGCGACGCGGCGTTCGGGCAGAAGTGCATGGACGTGTTCCGCGCCAAGCGCAAAGCGGGTAAGACGCTGGTGCTGGTCACGCACGACATGGCCACCGTGCAAGCGTTCTGCGATCGCGCGATGCTGATCCACGACGGCGAACAGCGCTTCCTCGGCGACCCCGAAGAAGCCGCGCTGCGCTACTACCGGCTCAACTTCGGCGGCCAAGCACCCGACCCCGCCAACGGCGGCGCGGCAGACGGCGAGCGGGCCGACGTCAGCCTGCTGGACGTGTGGCTCGAGGATCTGGCCGGGGCGCGTCTGCAGGACGTCCAGGAGGGCCAGTCGTTTCGCTTCAACGCGCTGATCGAGGCTCGGGCAGACCTCAAGGCGCCCGCGCTGGGCTTTGAGCTGCTCAACGTGGACGACGTGTCGGTGTTCGGATTCGGGGCGACGCTGGAGGAAGCGGACGACGTGCCCAGGCGCGTGGCCGCCGGCGAGCGGCTGAGAGTCTCGGCCGAGATCGACAATCGACTCGTGCCCGGCCGCTATTCGGTGCTGTGCTCGATCTCGCGCAGCGGCACGAGGGGCGACGATGCTCTGCGCGACATGCGGATCACGGACTTCCTGGTCAAGGGGTCTGACCCAATGCCCGGCATGATCTTCGTGCGGGCTCGCGTCGATGCGAGCGTCGAGCCGTGATCGACCGCTGTCGAGAGCGACGTTCCGCCTGCGGCTCAGGATCTCGTGTTGCGCGATATCCGCGGTCCGTCGGCCCTGAGCGGCGGCTGGCGACGGCTGTGGGAGCTCTCGTACCTGCTGGCCACCACCGATTTCAAACGGGCCTACTTCGGCACCGCGCTGGGCTACGTGTGGTCAGTGGCGCGGCCGCTGCTGCTGTTTGCCGTGCTGCTGGAGGTGTTCACTCACGTGTTCCGGCTCGGTGCTCAGGTCGAGCACTATCCGGTGTTCCTGCTGATGAACATGGTGCTGTTCGGCTTCTTCCAGGAATCATCGAGCGCCGCGGTGCCGTCGATCGTCGGCCAAGAGGGGATCGTGCGCAAGACCCAGTTCCCCCGATTGGCCATCCCGCTGGCCGTCGTGCTGACGGCCCTGTTCAACCTCGTCCTCAATCTCGTCGTGGTGTTCGTGTTCATTCTCGCGTTCGGCGTGTCGCCGACTTGGACCTGGCTGCTGTTGCCCGTGATCATCGCGATGATGTTCGTGCTCACGCTCGCGGTGTCGATGATCGTCTCATCGCTGTATCCCCGCTTCCGCGACATCGGGATCATCTGGACCGTATTCGTGACGGCGCTGTTCTACGCCACGCCGGTGCTCTACCCGATCGAGCGCGTGGAGGCGACCTCGCACAGACTCGCACAGGTGATTGCGCTGAACCCCTTCAGCCCGATCCTCGAGCTGGCCCGCAAATGGATCATCTCGCCGGACGCGCCCGCCCCCGGCAGCGCTGCGGCCGGCGGACCGGTGCGGCTGGCCATCAGCGTCAGCATCACGCTGGTGATCTGCGTGACGGCGGTGTGGGTGTTCAGGCGCGAGGCCCCGCGCATCGCCGAAGCACTCTGAGCCCGCCGGTGTCGCGCGCTACGCAGGCGCTGCCGGCTCGCCCAGCGCCAGCAGCGCTCCCGCGAGCACCAACGCGACCAGCGTGACGGCCGGCATCTGCCAATCCCAATCCAGCGGCGCGTGAGCGACGTACACCACGAATCCGGCGATCGGGCCGGCCGCCTGCGCGGGAGCGGCCCGGTAGGCATCGCGTGCCGCCAGCCCGACCCCGGCCAGGAACGCGGCCAGCAGCGCCAAGCCGACCAGCCCCAGCTCGGCAGCGGTCTGAATCGGCAACGAGTGGGCGTCCTGGGCGCCCTCGTTGATCGGACGCAAACGCAGCCAGTACACCGCCCAGCCGCCGGCACCGACCCCCCGCAACGGCTCGTCTGCGAATGCGTGGAGAGCCACCCGCCAATACGCGTATCGGTTGCTTTGCAAGGTCACCAAACGGGTCGCGCCCGCGGATAGGGGCTGGCTCTGGGCGCTGCTCTCCCTCGCGCCGACCACGATCGCGAGCGCGAGGCCGGCGCAGATCACCACCAGCGCGATCAGCGGCGAGCGCCGCGGCAGGGCAAGCTCGGCCGGTCGCTCGCGGCGAACCAGCCGCCACTGCACGCACCCGGCCGCCACCGCGATCACCATCAGCAGCGCCAGCGTGATCGCGCCCTCGCGCTCGCGCGTGCTCTGAGCTCCGGCCAGTGAGGTGACGCCCGCAAACGGTGCCGCCGCCAGAGCCGCCACCGCTCCGGCGGCCACCCCCACGACGATCGCCCGCAGCTGCTCATGCCGCCCCGCGACCACGATCAGCGTCACCACACCGGCAGCGCAGGCAAACAGGGCGCCGCGCGAGAAGGTCACGTATAGGCCCAGTCCCAGCGGCGCGCACGCCGCGGCGGCAGCGATCCGCAGCCGCGCCGGGCGCCCCGCGTCCCCGGCGATACGCAACGACAGCACGAACCCCAGCGCAGCCAGCTCACCCATCGCGTTCCAGTAGGTGAGCGGCTGCTCCAGACGCCCCTGGGCGCTGAGCGAGCGGGCGAAGTTCAGCACCCCGGGGAGCAGCCGTTCCGAGATTCCGTAGCCGATCACGACCAGCGTTCCGGCGGCCAGTGCCGGCTCGACCGCGCGCTGGGCGCCGCCCGTGCGCAGCAGGACCGTCGCCGCCAGCAGCGCGCCGAGGTAGAGGACGGCGATCTGACCGGCGTGGTAGGCACTGCCCGCGATCGGTGCCCAGGCGACCGACAGCAACGTCCAGGCGGCGAGCCCACCGAGGCCGCCGAGCGCCAGCCAGGCACCCCGTCCTCGCGGCAGCGGCTTGGGCTGCGCGAGCAGGCCCACCGCGACCAGGAGCCACGCCCCGAGACCGGCCCACGCCCGCGGCTCGTCGAAGTACCCTCCCGCGAAGAAGGCCAGCACGGTGGGCCCGGCCAGCAGCACCAGGCGCGCAGCGCTGAGCGCGGCCGACCGCATCTAATTAGCGATGGGGATCTCTGGCGGCGCGCCGTACCAGGCGCGTGGAGGCGAGCGGCTGACGATCACCGGCCGCCGGCCGGGATTCGATCGCCCGCGCCGCCTGAATCTCGCTCAGCAGGTCTCGCCGGAAACTGGGGATGCCAAATCGTGCCGCGTTGCGCGTGCAGGCCAGCGAGTCCACCGCTGCGTCGTCGAATTCCACCACCGCACGCGCCAGATCGGTCGGCGTCGCGGACCAGAAGCAACCCGTGACACCGTCAATGATCGTCTCGAGCGCGCCGCCGCCCCGCTGTGCGATCACCGGCCGGCCCGCTGCCTGGCTCTCCACCGCGGCGATCCCGAACTCCTCGACCGAGGTCACGACCAAGGCGCGGGCGCCCTGAAGGATCTGCGCCACCTCGCGATCCGAGAGGCGGCCCGTGAAGCTGATCCTCGGCCCGGCCTCGCGGCGCAGCCGCCGGGCGTCCGGCCCGTCCCCGACCACGACCAGCGGCAGGCCCAGAGCGTTGAAGGCGCTGATCGCGCTCTCGATCTGCTTGTGGGCCATGAGCTCAGAGACGACGACGTAATAGTCGCCCACCCGGCCCGGCGTGAAGCGCGAGGTATCGACCGGTGGGTACACGACGGCGGCCTCGCGCCCGAAGTAGGCGCGAATCCGCGCCTGCGTGGTGCGGGAGTTGGCGACGTAGCGGTCGGTGCGCTGCGCGGCGATCCAATCCCATTGACGCCAACGCCTGAACGCTCCGCGCAGGAACGCCCGCGTGACCGGGTTGCGCCGCGTGGCCAGCGTCCGCTCGCGGTCGTTCCAGGCGTAGCGAAACGGGTTATGGCAGTAGCTGACATGGACCGAGTGCTCATCGCACAGCACGGCGTGAGCCCACGCCGATGAGCTCGACACGACGAGGTCGTAGTCCGACAGGTCGAAGGACTCGATCGCCGCCGGATACAGCGGCAGCAGGGCGCGGAACGTCCGCGCGGACGGGCGCAAGCGCTGCAGGAACGAGCTGTGGACGGTGCGACCGGCAAACCTGCCCTCGGTGCCCTCCTCGTCGTACACGGCCGTGTAGATCTCGCCCTGCGGCCACATGTTGCACAGCTCGATGAACACGCGCTCGGCGCCGCGCACGTCGAGCAGGAAGTCGTGCACCAGTGCCACCCGCGGGAGTGCGGGGGGATTCGAGGGCTGATTCGACACGCCCGCAGTCTATGCCGGGACGCGGTCCGTGCGCGGCCGATCGAGAGCCCGTAATCCGGGTTACCGAGGCGGGGGATAGCCTGCCGGAGCCGTGCCAGTTGTTCTGTTCATCAGCTATTCGGGCATCTTCGGCGGCGCCGAGCGGATCCTCGTCGACTGGGCGAGCTCGCTGCCCGCCGAGCGCTGCCTGGCCTGTCCCGAAGGGCCTCTGGCGCAGCGCGCACGCGCCCGCGGCCTGCGCGTGTTCCCGCTACGCAGGCGCCGTCTCAACCTGCGCGCGACCGCGCGGGACCGCCTGCTCGGGCCGCCGCGACTGGTCGGCCACGCGCTCGAAGTGAGGTCGCTGGTGCGCGACCTCGATCCCGACCTGGTCGTGGCCTGGGGGATGCGCTCGGCGATCGCCTGCGTCGCCGGGACCCGCTGTGGTTCGCGAATCGTCTTCCAGCACAACGATCTGCTCCCGGGTCCGATCATCGCCGCGCTGGTGCGATCCGTCGCGGCCCGAGTGGGCGCGGTGATCGTTCTATCGCACACGATCGCCGACGACCTCGACCCCGGGCGAGCACTGCGAGCCAGGCTGCACGTGATCCACCCGGGCGTCGACGTCGACGATGGGGCCATCGACGAGGGGCCCGTTCAACCGCCCGAGCTGCTCGTGCTCGGAGCCCTGGTTCGGTGGAAGCGGCCCGATCTCGCGCTCGAGATCTGCGCGCTGGCGCGTCGGCAGCTGCCCGAGCTCCGAGTCCGCTTCGTCGGGGCCCCGATCGATCCCGATGATCGGACCATGGTGGCCCTGCGCCAGCGCGCGGGCGACCCCGATCTGGCTGGCGCGGTCGAGTTCGCGGGGCCCCGGGATGATCCGCAGGCGGTGTTGACGCGCGCCACGTGCCTGTTGCACTGCGCGCCGCGGGAGCCGTTCGGGCTCGTCGTGCTGGAGGCCCTCGCCGCCGGCCGCCCGGCGGTCGTGCCCGCCGCCGGCGGACCGCAGGAGATCGTCGATGAGTCCTGCGGGTTCCTGTACCCGCCCGGGGATGTGGTGGCGGGCGCCCGGTCGGTGCTCGACGTCCTGGCCGATCCTCAGCGCGCCGCCGCGATGGGCTCCGCGGGTCGCCGGCGCGCGCGGGCGCGGTTCGATCGCGCCAGCAGCCAGGCGAGCTTTGCCGCGGCGATCAGACCACTCGTGCGCGCCCGCAGCCCGACGGCACTCGGTCCGCAGGCGCTGGCGCTGGTCACGGTGACCCATAACTCCGCGCGCGAGCTCGAGGCGCTGCTCGATTCTGTCGACCGGCACCTGCCCGGTACGCGCGTCGTGGTCGTCGACTGCGCATCACGCGACGCCAGTGTCGCCGTCGCCCGCGGTCGAGACCGCTGTCGAGACCGGACCCGGACCGGGACCGGGACCGGGACCGGGACCGGGACCGGGACCGGGACCGGGACCGGGTCGTATCAATTGCGCTATCCGAGAATGTCGGCTTCGGGCGCGCGTGCAACCGCGGGCTGGAGGCGGTGGCCGAGCCGATCGCGGTGTTCGTCAACCCCGACGTTGAGCTGCTCGACGACTCGCTCCGATCGCTTGCCGCGGAGGCGCTGAGAGCCGACAGGCCAGACCGCCTGCTGGCCCCGCTGGTCCTCTCGCCCGGCGGCACCCGACAGGACTCGGTGCATCCGGCGCCGGGGTCAGCCGCCGAACTCCTCGCCGCGTTAATCCCGCCCGCGCTCGCCCCGGGACCGGCCGGCGTGGCGTTGGCTCCCTGGAAGGCTTCGGCGCCCCGGCGAGTCGGCTGGGCGGTGGGCTGCGCATTGGGGGCACGGACCGACGTCCTGCGTCGCCTCGGGCCGTTTGACGAATCGATCTTTCTCTACGGCGAGGATCTGGAACTGGGCCTGCGTGCCGCGCAGGACGGGGTCGAGACCTGGTTCTGGCCCCAGGCGAGGGTTCTGCACCACCGCGCCCACTCCAGCTCGCGGGCGTTCGGCGGTGAGCCATTCGAGCGGCTGGCGCACGCCCGCCACGACGTGGTCGGGCGACGACTGGGTCGGCGGCGGAGAACCGTCGACGATGCCGCGCAGGCCGTGACGTTTGCCTCGCGGTGGACGCTCAAACGAGCGCTCGGCCGTCCCACTGAGCGTGAGCGCCGCCAACTCGCAGCGCTCGGGCGCGTGCGCTCGGCCGCTGCTTCCTCGGTGCTGGGATCCTCATCGGACTAGGACCCCTCGGGCCAAGACGCGCAGCGGCGGCGGCGGCCCTCGGGCTCGGCGTGATCGCGGTCGGCGTGGTTCTGCTCCTCGGCAGATCGCCCCACGGTCACGGTCATCCGACGCCACCGACACCCACAAAGACGGCAACCGGATCACTTGGCCCGCCGGCGCGGACAGCACCCGCAACTCCCGGCCCGCCGGCGCAGCCGGCGCCCGCCGGCGAGCAGTTTGGAGTCAACGTGAACCGCCTGTTCAACGACCGCACCTACACGGTGGCGCAGATCGACGCACAGTTGCAGGCGCTGGCCCGGACCGGCGCTCGCCTGGCCCGCAGCGACGCCCTGTGGGAGGCGGCCGAGCCGGCCCCGCCGGTCGACGGTGTGCATCACTACCAGTGGGCATTCGCTGACGAGATCGCCGGTGCGTTGGCCGCGCATGGGCTGAGGTGGCTGCCGATCATCGACTATTCAGCGCCCTGGGCCCAGTCGATCCCGGGGCAGGACCACTCGCCGCCCCGGGTCCCAGCTGACTATGCGGCGTATGCCGCGGCCCTTGCCGGTCGATATGGCCGCGGCGGCTCGTTCTGGAGTGCCCATCCGTCGTTGCCGCCCCAGCCCGTGAACACGTATGAGATCTGGAACGAGCCCGACAACGGTCAGTTCTGGACTCCCACACCCGACCCGAGCCGGTACGCAGAGCTGTACCGGCAAGCCCGGAACGCGATCACGGCCGTCGACCCGAACGCGCGGGTGATCGTGGGGGGACTGACCGTGCCCACGACGTTTCTGCCGGCCATGCTCAGCGCCGACCCGCAACTGCAGGGTCACATCGACGGGGTGGCGGTCCACCCATACGGAAACCCGGCTGTGGTGTTGGAGAAGCTGCGCGCCGACCGCGCCGCGCTGGTCTCGCTCGGGCTGGCCGCGGTGCCCATGTACGTGACGGAGTTCGGCTGGACCACCCACCCGGCCGGCGCGCTCAACTACGCGCCCGCGCCCCGGCGCCCCGACTACATCACGAGGACGCTGGCCGCCCTGGGACACCTGGACTGCGGCATCGCCGCGAGCCTCCTCTACACCTGGGTCACGCCCGAGCGCGATGTGACCAACAGCCAGGATTGGTATGGCATCCACTTGCCGACCGGAGGCGGTACCCCGGATACGGTGGCGTTCACGGCCGGCCTCCGGCAGGCCACCGAACCGGCGCCGCCGATCCGGCTGTGCCCCAGCGGCTGATCGCCGCGTGTCCCCGGCGCGCTGTCTCGTATGGAGTTCTTATCCGACGCCTACACCGATCTACCGAAGGCACCGGATCCTGTGCGAATGCAGACCGACCCGACACCGCATCTGTTGTGGATTACCAGCCGTGCGGCGGGCTTTGTCGCGCTGATCCTGGCCAGTCTGGCGGTCTCGCTGGGGCTGCTGATGAGTACGAAGCTGCTCAAGCGCCGGGGCCCCGACCTGATCGTGACGCACGAGATCCTGTCGCTGACCACGATCGTCGCGATCGTCGTCCATGGTGTCGCGCTGCTCGGAGACCAGTTCCTGCACCCGTCGCTTGCGGATATCTCGATTCCGCTGGTGAGCGGGTATAAGACGCTGTGGACGACGCTCGGGATCGTCGCCGGCTGGGGCCTCGTCCTGCTGGGGGTGTCCTACTACGCCAGGCGCCGGATCGGTGCGGCCCGCTGGCGCAAGCTCCATCGCTTCACCGCACTGGCCTGGCTCGCGGGCCTCGTCCACGCGCTCGGAGAGGGCACCGACGCCGGGCAACTGTGGTTCCTGGCCATGGTGGCGATCGTCGCGATCCCTGCCCTGCTGTTGCTGGTCACACGTCTGACCAGGACCGGCGGCCGTAACCCCGCCCGCAGCCCTCGCGCCCGCGTCGAGGTCTTCGGTGCCTAGACTTAGAGCCCGGGGGGATGTACCACGACCATGTCGGAGAATTCACCGCCGCCGCGAGCCCAGCGAGTGCCGCTTTCGGCCAGCGCCACGGTGTCGAAGCGCCAACCGGCGACGTCCATCCACACGTGGTCCGCGTTCGCGTAGATGGTGATCCATCGACCGGGTCCGGGATCGCCCCAGTTTTCGAAGTCGCCCGAGACCATCGGCGAGCTGACCAGCCCGGCCGCCGCCAGCGCGTAGCTGACCGAGCCTGAGCAGTCGTAACCGTCGGCGTGGAACGAGGCGTGGCCCCCGCCGTAGATGTAGGGCAGCGTGGCGATCGCGTTGCCGGCGGCGATCACCTTCGCGACGGCGGGCGGCGCGCCTGGCGGCGGCTGAACCATGCCACCCGTGTTGACGGCGATCCCGCCGACATCGACGTTGCCCGTGGCCGCCGCACGCGCGGCCTGCGCCGCGGCGCGGGCCTCGAGGGCTTTGAGGCTCTTGTTCAGAGCGTCGAGCTGACCCGCGGTGTGAGCGCGGGCGCCGAGCTCGGCGATCTGCCGATTGAGCAGCGCCGCCTTCAGCGCGGCCACCTGGTTGCGCTGCGTGAGCACCTGGTTCGCCAGGATGCGATCGCGCGCCTCGAGCGTGGCCAGCGTCGTCGCCTCACGCGACACTTCCGCGCGCGCCGTCCGGGTGCTGCCGACGACGTTGCTGTCCTGATGAGCGATCCGCTTGAGGAAGCTCATCCGCTCGAGCAGGTCGCCGAACCCGTGCGACTGCAGGATCACCGAGACCAGATCGGGCTCGCTGCCTTCGTAATTGGCGACCAGATTGGCCGACAGCGCGATCGTCGCCTCCTGCAGGCGGTTCTCCAGATCGACCAGATGGTCGCGCGCGGAGAGCAGCGAGCCCTGCACTTCCGTGAGCTGGGCCACGCGGGCGTTCAGCTTCGCCTGGACCGCGGCCAGCCGCGCCTGCGCGTCCTGCAGGCCGTTCGTCGTCGTCTTGATGCGGGCGGTGTCGGCCGCGATCGCCGACTGCAGCGATGCGGCGGCAGACCGCTTGGCCGAGATCTGGCCCTGGAGATCGGCGGCGCTGCGCGCGGTCAGGTGGCTCCCCAGCAGCGCTGCGGCGACCGCCGCCATGACGGCGAGGGCGCGGCGGATCCACTGGTGGCGGTGGGCTGTCGGCATGCGGAGATACACACGAGCGCGCGGCCAACGGCTACGACGGTCGCCTGCAAGCGTGACGCTGCTTCACGTCACCTGGCCGCGTATCCGACGGTTTCGGAGGCGGCGCGGAGCACCCTAACACGACTCGTCGTGGTCGCGCCGCCAGCTCCTTGACGTGCAATAAATCCTGCAAAACGGCTATTTGCGCGTCCGCATGCCAACCGCGGCGATGCCCGGCTGGTGCCGGGCCGGAAGTGCGGTGGACAACGCACACGCGGGCGCCTCGATCCGAAGCCGCCGGCACGCCGTCAGTCGGGTTCACCATTGCGCTCAACGCGAGCCGCCGTGATCGCTTGACATACTCGCGCGGTGCATTCCTGGCGCATGATCCTGATCGGCCTCGCCGTCCTTGGCACGTGCGCGCTGGCGGGCCCGGCGACGGCGCTCGCCGCGAGCCCGGGATCCTCGGCGGGCGACCAGCAGTATGTCGATCCGCTCTCGGGCACGAGCGGCAGCTCGACCACCAATCGGCCCTCGCACCCCGCGACCCCTCCCTCATCGGCATCGCGCTCGTCGGGCTCCTCGAGCGCACCCAGCAGCCCGGGAACCTCCAGCGGTGCGGAACCGTCGAGCGGCGCGGCGTCCGCGAGCTCGGATCCGGCCACGGTGACCGCGACCGCGACGACGGCCTCGACCAGCCCGACGGTGACCTCGGCGCCAACCCTGCCGCGCACCGGTTTTGACCTCTGGCTCGCAGCCGGGCTAGGCCTCGCCCTGATGTGCGGGGGACTGTGCCTGCGCAGAGGGGTCGTCCGCGCGTCATCACAGCGCAGCTAGCCGGCATCCGGCGAACCTTGGCGTGTGAGGTCCAGCCCTCGGACCCCAAACGCCATAGTTCGACCGCGACCCGGGTTGGCGCCGCCGGACGCGGCATCGACACCCGGGACCGAGGATCGCCGCGCACGATGCGGTTACACTCGCCGCGGATGGGGCGCCCGGGCCTATTGCTGAGCATCGTCGTCGTGGTGGCCGCATTGGCGGGCGCTGCGCTCGGCCTACCGCTGCCCGCGCTTGCCGGTTCGCCGGCGCCCAAAGTGCAGACGGTCACGCCCGTTCCGCCTGGCTTCGTGGGGGTTGACGCGGACGGCCCGCTGTTTGACCCGGCCGCGCACCTCAACCTGGATCGGCAGCTCGATCAGATGGTCGCGGACGGAGTGGAGAGCGTGCGGACGGCGTTCAGTTGGGCGGCGGCGCAACCCTACGCGAGCTGGGCCGACGTGCCCGCCGATCAGAAGAGCGAGTTCACCGACGTCGGCGGCCTGCCGACCGACTTCACGGCCACCGACCAGCTGGTTGGAGCGGCCGCCCAGCGCGGACTGACCCTGTTGCCGACGATCCTCTACTCGCCCGCCTGGGACGCGAAGACCAACCGCCATGGCCTCGCCACCCCGAGGTCACCTGCGCCGTATGCGAACTTTCTCACCGCGCTCGTGCGTCGCTATGGGCCACGGGGCAGCTACTGGAGCTCGCATCCCGGCATCCCGAGGCTCGCGCGTCCGGACGTGGCAGATCTGGAACGAACCCAACCTCGCCTTCTACTGGCCCCAGCCCTTTGCCCCCAGCTACGTCACGTTGCTGCGTGCGGCGCACGGGGCGATCAAGCGTGCCGACCCCGGGGCCAAGGTGGTGCTGGGAGCGCTGACGAATTTCGCCTGGAAATCCATCGGCCAGATCTATCGGCTGCGGGGCGCGCGCAACCTGTTCGACATCGTCGCCGTGAACGGGTTCACCAAGACGCCGAGCAACGTGATCGTCTATCTGCGCATCATGCGCAACGCCCTGATCCATCTGGGCGACGGACACAAACCACTGCTCGCCACCGAGGTCAGCTGGCCCTCCGCTCAAGGCAAGTCCCCTCAGCACTTCGATTTCAACACGACCGAGACAGGCCAGGCGCGCAACATCGCCGCGGTGCTGCCGATGCTCGGCTCCATGCGCACCCAGCTGGGCCTGATTGGTTTCTACTACTACACGTGGGTCGGAGACGAGACGCCTCACGCGATGGCGTTCGCGTTCGCGGGGCTGTGGGGTCTCAAGCGTGGGGTGTTGGTCGCCAAGCCCGCGTTGTCGGCCTTCCGCCAGGGCGCGCTGACGCTCGAGCGCTGCCGGCAGAAGGCGGCGGTGGCTACGCGCTGCGCAAAGCCGGCGCCGTCGCCGGCGTAAACGAGCTCATCCCGTCCGAGCCGGATGAACGAGCTGCGCCGCACGCGTCGGCGCGCGCATCGAAACGGTCGGATTGACCGGGGCCGGAATTGTCGCCTCGTGGTAGGTGACCTTGAAGGAGCTGCCGCCCCCACCCAGCACCGAGGGCGCTGCTGAGCCCAGGGCTGCCCCGGGGCCTTGGTAGATGACGAAGTGCTGTCCCGCGGGGGCGAGGGTGATCTTGGTCGAGCTCCACGCCTTATCCGCGATCGACCCGGTGTGGCCTTTGGTCGACTGGGCGCTGGCCAGGTCGAAGCTGGCCGTGCCGAAGTCGGC
Source organism: uncultured Solirubrobacterales bacterium (assembly GCA_963838535.1). Classification (GTDB taxonomy): domain Bacteria; phylum Actinomycetota; class Thermoleophilia; order Solirubrobacterales; family Solirubrobacteraceae; genus Palsa-465. The sequence continues at coordinate 227,623 of CAWIRN010000022.1, read as the reverse complement.
CAGTGGGAGCGTCACACAGGAGTTGTCGCTCAGGCAGCTCGACGGGGCCTCGACGATCCATTCCGCCGAGGAAACGTCGACCACCGAGGCATGGAGGGTCTTGGTGAACTTCCGGTGGCGGGTGAGGTCGTTGAGCGTGAGCTCCACCTTGTGGCCGGCCACCGTCACGCTGGCGTTGAGTTCGTCGCCGGGTCGCACGATCAGTTTGATCGCCTGCGAGGCGGCGGGAACCAATTCGTACCACGCGCTGGAGGCGACTCTGCCTGTAGCGCTGCAATCGACCTCGGTACCGATCTGCTCGAGCGCGTCCGACGAGATGCTGTAACCACCGATGCCCACCCAGACCGCCGAGTAGCTCGGCGTCCCCGGCGTGCAGGTGGCGTCGGGCTGCCTCCAGGCGCCGATGACCTTGCTGAAACTGACGCCGCCGCGGTGGATTGCGTAGCCGGCCCAGTTCGAGCTCTGGGTGGTATCGGCGAGCGCCGCCGGCGCGCACACGAAGGCCAGCGTGACTGTGCTGAGAAGCGCAATGGGAAGCCGTAGACGCATCACTTCAGACATCGGCTCCTGGGTCGGAAAACTTGAGCATCTCTGTCATTTCTGGAGTGCAGCAAGGATGGCAGGTGCGCGACCCCGGCAGTCATACATCCTCGCCCGCGTGCCGGTGCTGGTCGTGAACGTGACGGCCTGGCAGGTCTTCGCGACCACGTCCATCGCGGCCTGGCTGCCTGTGCGGGCGTCACCGGGCGCCTGGAACCCCTGACTGCCATCCGCCAGGACCCAGCGCAGACGCCCCAGGCGAACCTCCATCGCAATCCAGGAGGCCGTGACCGAGCTCTCCCGACCCGAGAAACCTCCAAGCCCGGCGACGTTCGCGTCCGAGGACAGGATCGCCGCTGCCGCACTGCTCTGGCTCGAGACGCCAACCGTGCCGCCGCCGTGAGCCTGGGCGTACATCACCGCGGCAGTCAGCGTCGAGCTGTCGGCGCCAAAGCCGCCGCCAGCCGCCCACCCGCGCCGCCGGGTCCGCCGAAGCCGCCGCACCCGGCCCACCGGCACCGAACCGGCCACCGATACCACCGGCGCCGGCGCCGGCGCCGGGACCGGGACCGGGACCGGACCCGGCCGATCCCGGGAAGCGCCCCCGGCCGGCGAAACCTGAACCTCCCGCCTGACCGGAACGCACTCCGGGCGGAAGGCCAAAGCCCCCGGCTCGGCCCGAGCGCCGCCCGCCCGGCCCGCCAAAGCCGCCGATCGACGCGCTCGCCGATCCGCCGGCGGGGAAGGTGCTGCTGGTCGCGTGGCCCAGCGTCTCGGCCGCCCAGGTCGCGGGTGCGGCGAGCAGCGCGGCGAGCCCCACCCCCAGGACCACGGTGCGGACTCGCCGCGGCAGCCCCAGCGCGAGCACCAGCGCGCAGCCTCCGGCGAGCGCGATCAGGAGGGGCTTGGCCCAGCCGAGCGCGCCGTTCAGGTCTCCCAGGACGACAAGCTCGGTGATCACTCCGGCGCCGATGGCCAGCGGCGCCAGGACCCGCGCTCCGCGGACGCCGGGCAGCATCTGGCCGACCCCGGCGCCGAACAGCGCAGCCACGAACGGAGCCAGGAATGAGACGTAGTAGGGGTGGAAGATCCCCGACGCGAAGCTGAACGCGATCGCCGTGGTCAGGAACGCGCCGCCGATGACGATCAGCCAGCCGGTCCGGGGATCACCACGACGCAGCCGCGAGGCGACCAGGACACCGGCTCCGGCCACGAGGGCAAACCCCAACAGCCAGCCCGCCTGGTCTCCCAACCCGGACTGCAGCAACCGGAACACCCCGGTGGGGCCGCCGAACGTCGAGCCGGCGCCTCCGCCTCCGCCGCCGAACGACTGTGGGCCACCGGTTTGCCCGGCCAGACGGCCGAGTCCGTTGTAGCCGAAGATCAGCGACCAGACGCTGTTGTCCGAGGTGCCCGAGATCCAGGGCCGATCAGCCGCGGGGGTCAGCGTGACGAGCAACGGCCATGCCCCCCCGACGACGACCAACGCAGCACCGCCGGCGAGCAGTTGCCACAGCGCCCGCAGCCGACCCCGAGGTGCGACCCAGAGATACGCGGCGACGATTCCCGGTACCACCATCAGCGCCACGGCCATCTTGGTCTCGAAACCCAGCCCGACGCACACGCCGCACCACACCAGCCACCGCGTGCGACCGGTCTCGAGCGCGCGCAGCGCGAACCACACGGCGGCCACGCAACACAGGATCAGTAACTGGTCGGGATTGTTGTGGCGCGAGATGGCGACCGTGATCGGCGTGGTGGCCAGGGCGATCCCGGCGGCAAAACCCGCCACGCGGCCGAAGTGCCGCCGCGTCAAGTCGTACAGCAGCCCAACCGCCAGCACCCCCATCAACGCCTGCGGAACCAGGAGGCTCAGTGGATGGAAGCCAAACACGCGTGCGGACAACGCCTGCACCCACAGGCCGAGCGGCGGCTTGTCCACGGTCATCAGTCCACTCTTGTCCAGCGACGCGAACAGGAAGTCGTGCCAGCTGGAGCTCATCGAGCGCACGGCGGCGGCGTAGTAGGTGTTCGCCCAGCCGTTGATGCTGAGGCCCCACAGGTTGAGGACCGCTGCGATCCCGAGCACCCCGACGAGCTCGGGGCGCGCGCGCAGGCGCTGCACCAGAGCCGGCAGGGCCCTGGTGGTCCGGCGGGCGCGAGTGCGCAGCGGTACGCGATAGGGGATCGAGTCTGAGCTCATCGTGGCGGGGTGCCTACGGCTGATCGGGAACGCGGGTCGCCTCGGCGTACGCGCCCGCGGCGGCGAGGACGCCGAGCGCACCGATCGCCACGCCGGCGAGCGTGCGGGTCAGCAAGGTCATGGTCCGGCTCCTGGGGCACACAGGTTGCATGTCTGCCAGCCAGAATCGGGCCTGCAACGAAGCTGGGACGAAGACGTCTCTAAGAGCCGTGTATGAGCGTCGACGGCGGGCAACGGTTACGACGGCGCGGAGGCGCCTAGAGTTACTGACAGAACCCCTGAACCAGGAGACCGAATGTCCGCCAACAGCTTTGATGCCAAGGCCGCGCTGGTCGTGGGCGATCGCTCGTACGAGATCTTTCGCCTCGATGCGTTGCAGGCGAAATACGACGTGGCTCGGCTCCCATTCTCGCTCAAGATCCTGCTCGAGAACCTGCTGCGCAACGAGGACGGCGAATCCATCCGAGCCCAGGACATCGAGGCGCTCGCCACGTGGAACGCCCAGGACGAGCCCAGCCAGGAGATCGCGTTCACGCCCGCGCGAGTGGTGATGCAGGACTTCACCGGCGTTCCCGCAGTCGTCGACCTGGCCGCGATGCGCGACGCGATGCGCGACATGGGCGGCGACGAGAGCCGCATCAACCCACTCGTGCCCGCCGAGCTGGTGATCGATCATTCCGTACAGGTGGACGAATTCGGCACGCGAACGGCGTTTCAGCACAACGCCGAGCGCGAGTTCGAGCGCAACCAGGAGCGTTACGCCTTCCTGCGCTGGGGACAAGGCGCGCTGCACAACTTCAAGGTCGTGCCGCCGGACACGGGAATCGTCCACCAGGTCAATCTCGAGTACCTCGCGCGGGTGGTGTTCGTCAAAGATGCGGACGGATCGAACCCGGCTCAGGCCTACCCTGACACGCTCGTGGGCACCGACTCCCACACGACGATGATCAACGGGCTGGGCGTGCTCGGTTGGGGCGTCGGCGGGATCGAGGCGGAGGCGGCGATGCTGGGACAGCCGATGTCGATGCTGATCCCGCAGGTGCTGGGGTTCAAGCTGACCGGCGAGCTGCCGGAAGGAGCGACCGCCACCGACCTCGTCCTCACCGTCACCGAGATGCTCCGCGAGCGTGGCGTGGTCGGCAAGTTCGTCGAATTCCACGGCGCGGGTCTGGCGAACCTTCCGCTGGCTGACCGCGCGACGATCGGCAACATGTCGCCCGAGTTCGGGTCGACCTGCGCGATCTTCCCGATCGACGCCGAGACGCTCCGCTACCTCGAGTTCTCGGGCCGGCCGAGGGAGCTGATCGAGCTCGTCGAGGCCTATTCCAGGGAACAGGGGCTGTGGCACGACGAGCACTCCGAATCACCGACCTTCAGCGACGAGATCGAGCTCGACCTGTCCACCGTCGTTCCGAGCATCGCCGGACCCAAGCGTCCCCAGGATCGCGTCTCTCTGACCGACTCGAAGCGGGGGTTCCGGAGGGCTCTGGCCGGCTTTCTCCCCGACGACGACGCGGAGGACGAAGCGATCGCGGAGTCGTTTCCCGCCAGCGACCCGGTGTCCAGCCACGTCCCCGACGGCGCGGGACACGAGCCGTTCGTGAGCACAGGCGGCGCCTCGGTCGCCGAGCGCACGCGGACACACGCTCCGGTGACCCTCGCCGACGGCACCGCGACCGAGCTCGACCACGGCCACGTCGTCATCGCCGCGATCACCAGTTGCACGAACACGTCGAATCCGTCGGTGATGCTCGGCGCCGGCCTCCTGGCCCGCAACGCGGTCCAGAAGGGCCTGACGGTGAAGCCGTGGGTCAAGACGTCGCTCGCCCCCGGCTCGAAAGTGGTGACCGAGTACCTCGATCGCGCAGGCCTGACCGAGTACCTCGAGGACCTCGGCTTCCACCTCGTCGGCTACGGCTGCACCACCTGCATCGGCAACAGCGGGCCGTTGCCGGAAGAGATCTCCCAAGTCGTAGGCGACGCGGACCTGGCCGTCGTATCGGTGCTCTCGGGCAACCGAAACTTCGAGGGCCGGATCAACCCCGACGTGAAGATGAACTATCTCGCCTCGCCCCCGTTGTGCGTTGCCTACGCGCTCGCCGGGACGATGGACATCGATCTGTACGCGGAGCCGCTCGGGGAGGACGCACATGGGGAGCCGGTGTTCCTGAAGGACATCTGGCCGAGCACGGCCGAGATCGCCGCCACGGTCGGAGAGGCGGTGCAGTCGGACATGTTCCGTAAGAGCTACAGCGAGGTGTTCGACGGCGATGAGCGCTGGAACTCGCTCGAGGTGCCGACCGGGGACAGTTTCGCGTGGCAGGACAGCTCAACCTACGTGCGCCGTCCGCCGTTCTTCGAGAACCTCCCGACCGAGCCCGAGCCGATCACCGATATCGAAGGCGCCCGGGTGCTGGCGATTCTCGGCGACAGCGTCACCACCGATCACATCTCTCCCGCCGGGTCGATCAAGCGCAACGGTCCCGCCGGCACGTACCTCATCGAGCACGGCGTCGAGCCCAAGGACTTCAACTCCTACGGCTCGCGGCGGGGCAACCACGAGGTGATGATGCGGGGGACGTTCGCGAACATCCGCCTGCGCAACCAGCTCGCGCCCGGGGACCGAGGGCGGGGTGACGCTCTATCTCGATGACGGGGATGAGCCCGAGGAGATGTCGATCTACGACGCCGCGATGCGCTACATGGAGGCGGGCACACCGCTGGTCGTGCTCGCCGGCCAGGAATACGGATCCGGATCCTCCCGCGACTGGGCTGCCAAAGGCACTCGGCTGCTCGGGGTCCGCGCCGTCATCGCCCAGAGCTTCGAGCGCATTCACCGCTCGAACCTGGTCGGAATGGGCGTGCTGCCGCTGCAGTTCACCGGCGGCGACTCCGCGCGGTCGCTCGGCCTGACCGGCCGGGAGACGTTCAGCATCGCCGGCCTGTCCGGCGGCGAGGAGATCGCTCGGGAGATCATCGTGAAGGCCGATGAGAAGGAGTTCGCGGTCACGGTGAGGATCGACACCCCCAAGGAGCAGCGCTACTTCCGGCACGGCGGGATCCTCCAGTTCGTCCTGCGCGGACTGCTGAAGGACTAGCCTTCTGCTCGTGCCCACGCCCGACCTGCTGCATCGGCTGCTGACCGCCGCGGGACCGTCCGGCCACGAGACGGATCCCGCCGAGGGTGTGGCGGGAGGGCTGTCAGGAGTTCACCGAAGACGTCCACTCCGACAAGGTCGGTTCGTCCTTGGCGCGCGTCGCGGGCACCGCCGCCGGCCCGACCCTGGCCGTCGTGGGCCACATCGACGAAATCGGCGTGCACATCTCGCACATCGACGACGACGGATACCTGCGGTTTGGCGAGGTCGGCGGATGGGACGCGATCGTCCTGGTCGGCCAGCGGATCCGGATCACGACCCGGGCCGGCGCGGTGACCGGGGTGATCGGTCGCAAGCCGATCCACCTGATGAAGGATGACGACCGGAAGAAGGTCCCCGAACTGAAGGACCTGCATATCGACATCGGCGCCAAGGACGGCCAGCAGGCCGGCGAAATGGTCCGCATCGGCGATGTGGCGGTGATCGACGTGCAGCCGGTCCAGATGCCAAACGACCGGCTGGTGTCCCGGGCGCTGGACAACCGGATCGGCTGCTTCGTAGCCGCCGAGGCCGCCAGGCTGGTGGCCGTGACGGGCGGCGCGCCAGGAGACGTGGTGGCGCTCGCCGTGGCCCAGGAGGAGACATCGTTCGCCGGCTCGCGCACCAGCGCGTTCGCGCTCGAGCCCGACCTGGCGATCGCGGTCGACGTGACGTTTGCCACTGATCAGCCAGGGGTCGAGCTCGGGCCGATCACCAAGCATCCGCTCGGCTCCGGGCCGGTGATCGCCCGCGGTACGACCCTCCATCCCCGGGTCACTGAGCTGCTGTACGAAACCGCCGAGGCGGAGAAGCTGCCCTTCACGGTCGAGTCGCTCGGGCGTGGGACCGGCACCGACGCCGACGCGATCCACATCAGCCGCTCCGGCGTCCCCACCGGCCTGGTCTCGGTGCCCATCCGCTACATGCACTCGCCCGTGGAGCTGGTCTCACTCGACGACATTGCGTCGGCGGCACAGCTGATCGCAGCGTTCGCGCGGCGGCTCGAGCCCGGGATGACGTTCGAGCGCTGAGCGCGCTCCGGAGGGCCGTGCTGCTCCTGTTCGACATCGACGGCACCCTCGTCGCCGGGGCGACCGACGCCCACCGCGACGCTCTCTACGAAGCGCTGCGCGACGTCCACGGCGTTGACGCCTGGGCCCTGCGGGGCCGGAGCACCCGCGCGCCGGCCGCCCGGCCGGAGTCTGAGACCGAGCGAGCGAGAAGCTCGAGGCTCTCACCGGCCGGACGAACCGACGGCGAGATCGCCCGCATCATCTTGCTCGGCGCCGGGATCTCCGCCGAGCGCATCGACGATCGCGCCGACGCGGTCCGCGAGGCCTGCTGTCGCGCCTACGTGCGCCTGTGCCCGCAGGATCTGTCGGACACCGTCCTGCCCGGAATCGCAGAGCTGCTCGGCTGGCTCGAGCAACGCGGCGAGATCACGCTCGCACTGCTGACCGGCAACTATGAGCCGGTGGCGCGACTGAAGCTGGCGCGGGCGGGAATCGGCCGGCACTTCCCCACTGGCCAGGGGGCGTTCGGTTCGGATGCGGAGGACCGGGCCGCGCTCCCGGCGATCGCGCGCCGGCGTGCGGGCGTCCCCGGCACTCCTCACGCCCGTGAGCGAACGATCGTGATCGGCGACACGCCGCGCGACATCGCCTGCGCCCGAGCGGATCAGGTGCGGTGCTTCGCGGTGGCCACCGGCCCCTACCCCGTCGCAGAACTGGCGAGCGCAGACCAGGTGCTGGCCGACGCCCGGGGATTGCGCGCCGCGTTCGCCGTCGAACTCGGGGAGTGACGCCGACGACCCCCGTCGCACTCGGGAGTGACCCCTACGGCCGCTGTCGAACTTGGGGTGACGCCTATGGCCGCTGTCGAACTTGGGGTGACGCCTATGCCGCGGCGTCGGGAACTGGCTGCGCATCGCCAGATCCCACACCCGGCACGCCTAGCCGCGCACGAGCTTCTTGTAGGTGATCCGCTTCGGCCGGTCGGCCTCGGCGCCCAGCTGCTCATGCCTGAAGCTCTCGTAGGCCTCGAAGTTGCCTTCGAACCAGCGGATCTGCGAGTCGCCTTCGAAGGCGAGCACGTGGGTGGCGATCCGATCCAGGAACCAGCGATCGTGGGACACCACGACGGCGCAGCCGGCGAACGTCAGCAGTGCCTCCTCGAGTGCCCGCAGCGTGTCGACGTCAAGGTCGTTGGTCGGCTCGTCGAGCAGGAGCAGATTGCCGCCGGAGCGCAGCAGCTTGGCCAGGTGGAGGCGGTTGCGCTCGCCGCCTGAGAGCTTGCCCACCTTGGTCTGCTGGTCAGTGCCCTTGAAGTTGAAACCGGCCACGTAAGCGCGGCTGTTCACCGTCCGGTCGCCCAGCGCGATCTGATCCTGACCGCCGGAGATCTCCTGCCACACGGTCTTGTCCGGATCGAGCGCCTCACGTGATTGGTCGACGTGCGCGACCTGGACCGTCTCGCCGATCCGCAGCGTCCCGGCGTCGGGCTGCTCCTGGCCGGTGATCATGCGCAGCAACGTCGTCTTGCCCGCGCCGTTGGGCCCGATCACGCCCACGATCCCGCCGCGCGGGAGCTTGAAGCTGAGATCGTCGATCAGCAGGCGGTCGCCAAACGACTTGCTCAGGCCGTCTGCCTCGACGACGACGTCGCCCAACCGCGGCCCGGCCGGAATATGGATCTGGACCTGGTCGAGCTTGACGTTTCGGTCCTGGGCGAGCAGCGCCTCGTAGGCGTTCAGGCGCGCCTTGGGCTTGTTGCGCCGGGCGCTGGCGTTCATCCGCACCCACTCCAGCTCCTGCTCGATCGTTCGCCGCCGCACGGTCTCCTGGCGCCCCTCCTGCTCCAAGCGCGCCCGTTTCTGCTCGAGCCAGCCCGAGTAGTTGCCCTGATAGGGGATCCCCCGGCCGCGATCGAGCTCGAGGATCCAGCCGGCGACGTTGTCGAGGAAGTAGCGGTCGTGGGTGACGGCGACGACCGTGCCGGGATAGTCGCGCAGGTGTTGCTCGAGCCACGCGACCGATTCGGCGTCGAGATGGTTGGTCGGCTCGTCGAGGACCAGCAGGTCCGGCTGGCGCAAGAGCAGCCGGCACAACGCGACGCGGCGGCGCTCCCCGCCCGAGAGGGTGGCGACCTGGGCATCGGGCGGCGGGCAGCGCAGCGCGTCCATGGCGATTTCCAGCGTCGTGTCCAGGTTCCATCCGTCCACGGCGTCGATCTGCTCCTGGACGCGACCGAACTCGTCGGCCGTCTCCTCGGAGTAGTTCATCGACAGCTCGTTGAACCGATCAAGCAGAGCCCGCACCTCCGCCACCCCGTCTTCCACGTTGCCGCGCACATCCTTGGCGTCGTCAAGCTCGGGCTCCTGCTCGAGCATCCCCACACTCGCGCTCGGCGCGAGCTCGGCGTGTCCGTCGAATTCGCTGTCGAGACCGGCCATGATCCGCAGCAGAGTGGACTTGCCGGCGCCGTTATAGCCGAGCACGCCGATCTTCGCCCCAGGCAGGAACGAGAGCGAGATGTCGGTCAGCACCTCGCGGTCGGGCGGATAACGGCGGGACAGCTTGTAGGTGGTGAAGATGTATTGAGCGGGCATCCTGACGACTGAGGATAGGGATCCCGACGGAACGGATTAGGAGCCGGCTCCGCCGGCCTGGTTTCACGGCGATCGATCCGGGAGTAAAACCCTTCCCATGCTGCGTGCGCTCGCGGTCCTGTTCACCCTGATCGCGGTCGGCTGCATGATCGCGGCGATCGTCGGGATGGTGACCGGCCGGCCGGGCGACCGGACGGGCTGGCTGATCCGCGTGGCCGCGGTGCTGTGTTTCGCCCTCGCCGTGGTACTCAACGTGGCGGCCCACTGACGGCCCGGGCAGTCGCGACGGTTAGGCTTGCCCCAACGCGTAGACGACTATGGGAGGAACGATGGCGAAGGTGCTGTACACGGCGGACGCGACGGTCACCGGCGGCCGAGCCGCGGGCCACGGAAGGACCAGCGATGGCGTGCTCGACGTCCAGCTGCGGATGCCGCCGGAGATGGGGGGCGAGGGCGGCGGGACGAATCCCGAGCAGCTGTTTGCGGTCGGTTATGCGGCCTGCTTCGAAGGTGCCCTGGGGGTCGCGGGCCGTCGCGAGAAGGTCGACGTCGCAGACGCGTCGATTGACAGCCGCGTCAGCCTGCTCCCGAACGGCAGCGGCGGTTTCCAGATCGCGGTGGCGCTCGACGTCACACTGCCCCAGGTTCAGGACACCGAGCAGGCCGTGCGAATCGTCGCCGCCGCGCACGAGGTGTGTCCCTACTCCAACGCGACGCGGGGAAACATCGACGTCGATCTGACCGCCAACGGGCAGCCGGTCGTGTAGGTCCGGGTAGCACCGGTCACGCACTATTCCGGAGACAGCGCTGAAGCCTTGCCCACTGTGCCGGGTTGTTCAGCACTCTCCGCCTCGGCGGGCGACCGCCCAGGTAGCTGGGGCAGCCGGCGGGTAGCCCGAGCAGCACCGGTCACGCGGGGTGTGCTGAAACCTTGCCCACTGTGCCGGGTTGTTCAGCACTCCCCGCCTTGGGGGGCGATCGGCCGGACTGGCGTCAGCTCTCGGGCTGCCAACCGCTCACCACCCATCGGCCGGGACTCAGCTGCGTGACGGTCGCGATCGCCAGGTGCCAGGCGGGACGGAGACCCTGATAGGCGCTGGTGTTGGTGGCGCTCGTCAGCTCACGGGTGACGACGACGTAGCGGTTGCGCGTGCCCAACAGCGGCGCGATCGCCTCCACGGTCCCGCGGTTGGCGATCCCACCCCGCCGCAGCTCGTAGTCCTGCGCGGTCTGAGCTGCAGCGAGAGTGGTCAACGAGCGCGCCTGGCCGATGCTCTGCGCCGCGAGCGCGCGCTCGTCGGCGGCCACGGTCGTCGCCGTCCAGTTGATGTAGCCCGTGGCAAAGCGGCGGATCGCCTGCGGCGCCGTGGACGCCGCGCCGGTGGCGGACTGCCGCGGGGGCGACGGCGACGGATACTCATGGGTCGCCTGCGCCTGGGCCAGCGGGGAGCTGGGCCTCGTCGCCGTGTGCGGCGACGGCCCGAGATCGACACAGCCCGCCAGCAGCAAGGTGCAGCCGAGTCCCGCCACGAGTCCGATCAGCGCGTCGCGCCGGCACGCAGAAAATCTCTGACGCACTGTCATTACAGCCCGATCGGATGTCGAGGGACAAAACCCGCGGAGCTGCGCACGAGCGGATGCCAACCGATCCCGGTGCTGCCGTCTCCAGGTCCCGCCGCGTTGTGCGTGTCCCACCTGAGCCCAGCCACGTACATGAACACGTGGTCGGGATTGGCGTAGATGGTCACCCAGCGCCCGAGCCCGGACTGCCCGAACGACTCGAGCTGTCCAGATGCCGCGTCGTAATCGACCGGCAGCAGCCGGGCCCCGTAGAGCAGGTGCTCGACGCTACTCGAGCAGTCATACGCCGGGGCGACCTGGCTCAAAGGCAGACCGTGACCCCCGCCGACGAGGTACGGCTTGCCCGCGATCTGATTGCCGGCGGCGATGATCTGCTTGACCGCGGCAGGGGCATCCTGGGGCGCGGCGGCGAGCCCGTCGGGGAGCAGGTGTGCCCGGGCGCCACTGGTCAGCGGCACGCCGACCAGACCCTCAGGCGCGCACGCGGCCGGATCTCCCGCGGAAGCCGAGGCCGCGACCAGGGTGCTGGACGGTGCCGAGCTCGGGCTCAGGAGGCTCCCCGCGCCGGTGGCGGGTGGGCGCTCGATCCGGACCGGTCCTGACCACAGTCCACTGTCGTACGGGATCCCGAGCGCAACGGCGAACTGCCACCACAGGTCGATCACCCGCGGAAGCCCAGCGATTGGCCCTCCGCCAAATCCGAAGTCGCGTTTGTAGGCGATCGCCGAGCGGTCCCGCCACGTGATTCTCAGCGCGGTCATGTATGGCAGGCCCCCCATCGCGGTGGCGGTCTGGAAGGTGTCGCCCCCGAGCTCCGCATAGCTGTCGGGGTGCTGGACCAGGCTGGCCCCGGACGCGCCGACCGTTCCACTACCTGGGTCGCCCGGGCCCCCGTATTCGGTCGCGCCGACCAACTGACCTGTCCCCGGCGCGCCGAGCACGATCGAGCCCGCCGGGCCCGTGGCCGGGGCCGAGCAGCCGTTCGCCTGACCGGGTCCGGTGATCAGCAGCGCGAGTATCCCGGCGCCCAGGCCGGCGAGGGCAATTCCGGAGATCACCCCGGCCGTGGCGATCGCCCCATGGAGCGGAAAACGGAGACGATCGTGGCCGGACATGGCTCATAACATATGTCAACTCCAAGCAAAACCAAGCTAATTAAGCCTAATTTGTTACAATTAAAGCTAACCGGCGATCAGATTTGGCGGACGGGCCAGTCGGACCGGCGCAAACGCGCCCACGGCCGAAGTTGCTCGGGGATCTCGCTAACGTAGGTGAGTCGTGGCCCGCATTCTCGATGTCGAACAAGCCCTCCTGCTGTTGGAGCTCGAACCGCCGTTCGATCAGCGTGCCGTTCAGCTCGCCAGGCGGCGAATGGCCAAACGCTGGCATCCGGACATTGCGCCCGCCGGACGCCAGCACGAGCACCAGCGACACCTGCAGGCGATCAACGAGGCCGCCGATCAGCTCTCCCAGCTGGCCGAGACCTCGCGCGGCGGACGCGTCACCCGCAACGCGGTCAAGGTCTCCGCGGCGGCCACGCGTGAGGCGCGGGCCGAGGCCGGCCGCCGAGCCTACGAGGCCGAGCAACGTCAGCGCTCAGCCGCGGAGGAACGTGCCAAGCACGACCCCTTCGGCTCGCGGGTGCCCGACCACTCGGTCGTGCACCGCTACGCGCGCTGCCTCTCCTACCCGGAGTGGGGAGTCGGAACGGTGACGGGCATCTACTTCTCCGGGGACGAGGAAGAGGTCCAGCAGTGGGCCCGGGTCCTGTTCTCCGTCGGCGTTCGCACCGTACCGGCGGGATCACTGCAGTTCGTCGACTTCTCCCAGCCCGACGCCGCCGCCGACCGGGTGCAGCGCTTCATGACCGCGGCGCAACACGCCCTGGCCGACGGCGATGCCAAGCTCGCCGCCCAGCGGCTGGTCTACGCCCGCGACGCCGAGCCCAGCAATCCCGTTGTGCTGCGGCTGTTGACGGCGGCGTTCTGGCAGGCGGGAAACCTGCCAGCCGCGGCTCGGACCGTGCGCGACTGGGCCCGGGTCGATACCGACCGTCCGACCCCGGAGCGCTTCGCGTCCCGGATCTACGAGGACATGGGCGCGGTCGACCTCGCCGCGGACGCCGCCACCCGCGCGGCGCAGCGGGCGCCAACCGACGCGTCGGCCTGGGAACGGCTCGGCCGACTGCGATTGCGCCAGATGGATCGTTCGGCGGCGATCTCTGCGCTCGAGCGGGCCCGCAAGGTTGGCCCGTCGCTCGAGGGACTACTCGACCTCGCGCTCGCCTACCACCTGGCCGGCGATGTCGGGGCCGAGGTCTCGGCGGCGCAGGCGGCCACGCGCATCGCGCCGGATTCGCCGGCCGCGTGGTCGACGTATGCCCACGCGCTCGCGCGGACCGACCGCCTGGCGGAATGCACCGACGCCTGCCGGCAGGCGCTGACGCTCGGCGACGACGCCGAGGTCACTGAACTCCTGAAGCGGGTGCAGGCGGCGACGCCACGCGGGCTCTCGGAGCGCAGCGCGGCCTGACGCCGGTATCAGGGCGAGGCGACCGAACCCTCGCGTCCGCACACCGGACAGGACTCGAGCGGGGCGAGCGGCCGACCACCGCAGGCCGGGCAGTCCTCCACCCGCTCGAGCACGCCGAGCAGCTCACCGACTCGGCAGACCAACAGGCGTTCCTCGTCGACCTCGACCCACGCCCCCGCGGAGGCGGGAAACACGACATGGTCGCCGGGGCGGACCGGCATCTGCACACCGACGTGATCCCACCAATCGAGGCCCGGCCCGACCGCCAGCACGATCCCGTGCTGGGGCGGCGGTTCGTCGGAACCCGGGGGCACGAGCAGTCCCGAACGCCGCACCCGATCCGGGTCCAGTTCCTTGATCACGACACGGTCGAACAGTGGTCGAAGCTGGTTACGCATGGTCACCACGGATCATAAGCAAGCCCGATCGTGGCAGAAGGCTTCGGTCCGACGACGGACTTAGGCTGTGCCGATGCGCTTGATGATCGCCCGCTGCTCGATCACTTACTCGGGACGGCTCAACACGCACCTGGCGACGGCCACCAGGCTGCTGATGTTCAAGGCCGACGGGACGTTCATGGTCTGGTCCGATCACGGCGGCCCGAGCGTCAAGCCGCTCAACTGGATGACCCCGCCCACCGTGGTCGAGGAGTCTCCCGAGCGGATCGTGGTCCGCAAGCGCGCCGGCACCGGCGAGGAGCAGCTCGAGGTGGCGATCTCGGAAGTGCTCTCGGATGTCACGCACGAGATGGGCTCGCCGGAGGCCGACGTGGCGCTGAGCAAAGACGGCGTCGAGGCGCACCTGCAGGAGCTGTTGGCCGAGCAGCCCCACTGGTGCGGGGATGGATTCAGGCTGGTCCGCCGCGAATGGCCCACCGATATCGGGCCCGTGGATCTCATGTGCCGTGACGCCGAGGCGGGGTGGGTGGCGGTCGAGATCAAGCGGATCGCCGGAATCGAGGCGGTGGAGCAGCTCACGCGCTATCTGGATCGGATCCGCATCGACCCGGCGTTCGCCGCCTGCCGCGGCGTGCTGGCGGCGCAGGCGATCAAGCCGCAGGCCCGGGTGCTGGCGAGTTCCCGGGGCATCGACTGCGTGGAGGTCGACCTCGCGGTGCTGCGCGGCGAGCGCGAGCCTGACCTGAAATTGTTCGCCGCATGACCGACACCGCAGCCGTTCTCACCGAGCGCCGCGATCGCGTTCTCGTGATCACGCTCAACCGCCCCGATCAGCGTAACGCCGTCAACGCCGCGCTGGCCCACGGGATCGCCGGCGCCCTCGACGAGCTGGATCGGGACGCCACGTTCGCGGTCGGGGTGCTCGCCGGCGCGGGGAAGGGCTTCTGTGCCGGCATGGACCTGAAGGCATTCGTGGCCGGAGAGTCCCCGTGGGCGGGTGATCGCGGGTTCGCGGGGATCACGCAACGGGCGGCGGCCAAACCGCTGATCGCGGCGATCGAGGGCTTCGCCGTCGCCGGCGGGCTCGAGGTGGCGCTCGCGTGCGATCTGATCGTGGCCGCCCGCGGGGCCAGGCTGGGGATTCCCGAGGTCAAGCGCTCGCTCGTCGCGGCGGGCGGCGGCCTGCTGCGCCTGCCCCGCGTGCTCCCCCGCAACATCGCGATGGAGCTCGCGCTGACCGGCGACCCGATCGACGCCGAGCGCGGATTCGCCCTCGGACTCGTCAACCGTCTGGCCGATCCGGGACACGCGCTCGACGCGGCGCTCGAGCTCGCGGGAGTGATTGCGCAGAACGGGCCGCTGGGGCTGGCGGCCACGAAACGGATCCTGGTCGAGTCAGTCGATTGGCCCGACGGGGAGTTCTTCGCTCGGCAGTCCGAGATCACGGGGCCGGTGATGACCTCACAAGACGCCCGCGAAGGCGCGACCGCGTTCGCCGAGAAGCGACCCCCGGTCTGGCAGGGGCGCTGAGCGCACCCCAGCGTGGGCAGGGCGCGGTTCGAGCCCGGTCTGGCAGGGTCGCGGAGCGCATCCCCTCCTCGGCCGGGGCGGTGCTGAATAAGCGCGGATGGCAAGGGTTTATTCAGCATTGCCCCGTTCGCGTCTGAGCCCACTGCATGCGGCACTAGCCGTCGTCGCGCCCAGACCCCCAGGCGGTGGCGATCAAGGATCTCGAGCCCCCGTGGTCGCGGTGCTCGCAGAGGTAGATTCCCTGCCAGGTTCCGAGCGCCATCCGCCCCCGCGAGACCGGCAGCGTGAGTGAGGGCCCGAGCAGTGCCGCCTTGACGTGCGCGGGCATGTCGTCGGGGCCCTCGAGCGTGTGCGTCCAGTAGCGCGCCCGCTCGGGGACCGCCTGGTTGAACCACGTCTCGAAATCGCGCCGCACCTCGGGCGAGGCGTTCTCGTTCAAGGCCAGCGAGGCGGACGTGTGGAGGATGAGAAGGTGCAGCATGCCCACCTGGAGCCCATCGAGCTCGGGCAACGCCCGGACGAGCTCCCCGGTGACGAGGTGGAACCCGCGCGGCCGCGGCTCGAGGGCAATCTCGCGCTGGATCCACATCACAGGTCGGGCAGGCGGGCGATCCGCATGTCAACCTTCTCGCCTCGGAATGGCACGCCTTCGCGCGTCAGCAGCCGCCGCTGGCGCTGTCCCTTGGCCAGTGATCCGTCGGCCCGGACAATCCGATGCCAGGGCACCGTGGCGTCCTCGCACGCGTGCAGGGCGGCGCCCGCCGCCCTGGGAGCGCCCGGTGAGACATCCCCGTACGTGCGCACGAACCCGGGCGGAGTGGCGCGCACGCGCTCGATGATCTGGCGCGCCGTCGTCGAGTCCACGCTGGTAGAGCATAGGACGCCGGGGGCTGACGGGAGTGGGTGACAGACGACTGGTTCCTGATAAGGTCGCGGTCGCCGAAATTTCCGCTAATTCCGGGAAAGCGGGGGACCCAGGTCTCTCAGGGGCGAGTCCCGGCCCGATGGCCGCGTAGCGCCGACTGGCGCGAGCCCGACAGCTAACCCCGTAGGCCCCCACCATGAGCTCTCCTCGGCGTACCCGCATTGTCTCCCTCCGACTCGTGGCCGCGACCGCGGCGCTCGGGTTCGCGCTGGCCGCGCCGGGCGCCGTGTCACCGTCGTCGGCCGCTTCGCCCAGCCTCGGGCAGTTGCACTCCCAGCTCGGCGCACAGCAGGCTCGCCAGCAGAGCCTGGCCGCCAGCCTGGGCAGTCTGAACGGGCTGATCTCCTCGCTCGACAGTCAGATCGCGCTCGTCGAGAGTCGTGAATCAGCGGTGCGTGAGGCGCTCAGCAGCGACCGCGTCAACCTGGCCCGAGTTCAGGGCTCGCTGGCCCGAGAGCGCAGGCTGCTGGCGCGGCTGCGCAAACGTCTGGCCCGCGCTCGCGCGTCCTTGTCCCGCCAGCTCGTGAGCAGCTACGAGTCCGACAAGCCCGACCTCGTGTCCGTGGTTCTGGAAGCGCGCGGTTTCGCCGACCTGCTCGACCAGATCGCCTTCCTCCGCCAGGCCGAGCGCCAGCAGCAGTCGACGATCGTGACCACGCGTGATGCCAAGGCCCGGGCCGACCGCGCCGCCCAGCAGCTGGCCAAGCTCGAGACCACCGATCGCCAGATCACCCGGGCGGCCTACCTGCAGTCCCAGGCGCTGGCCGGCATGAACGCCCTGCTGCAGTCCAAGCAGGGAGCGCTTCGGCAGGCTCAGGCGGCCCAACAGGCCGCCCTGGCGGCCAGCCGCGCGCGAGCCAGCCAGCTGCACTCCGCGATCTCCCGTGTGGAGGCCCAGCAGGCCGCGGCGCGGGCCGCCGCCGCGGCGGCCGCAGCGCGGCGGTCGGCCGCGGCCACGCCAGCGAACCCGACTTCCCCATCGGGCTCATCGACCGCGCCGCCCACGACGGCCCTCGGGCCAGGGGGCGGATGGGTGATCCCATACGCGATCGTCCTGTGCGAATCCGGCGGACAGAACCTGCCTCCCAACAGCGCCGGCGCCTCCGGCTACTACCAGATCATCCCGGGCACGTGGAGCCTGTACGGCGGCACCGGGCCGGCCGCCTACCTGGCCAGCAAGGCCGAGCAGGACGCGGTGGCATCTCGGATCTGGGACGGCGGCAAAGGGGCCTCCGCCTGGGTCTGCGCCGGCATCGTGGGAATCCACTGATCGCATCCCGGGCTCCTGCGCCGGTGGGAGGGTGGCAGCCCTGCCACTTTCGCGGGGCGGAGTTGCGCGCAGGCAGGCTCAGCGGGCGGTGGGCCCGGTCGGTCCGCCGCGCGGAGGGTCCAATCACGATGGCTCGCCTCTGAAGGTCATATTTCTGACCGATTCACCTGGCTAACAACCCAAACGAGGGCTCCAAAAACTCGATCGGGCTATTCCCCAGCTGGTGGCTGGGGAACGACCCACTCGCCGGAAACGAGGCCTCGTCTGGGACGTTTCCCACCTTGGCCTCGGTGGTTCGACGCAACATTGACGGTTTGGTTGGCGTTGTTCATGTCAGTGTGTATGAGCCGTGTTCGTGATCGGGTTGGAGAGGAGGGCGGGGCGGTCAGATCCTGGTGAGCGGCGCGGGCGACCTGAGCCGGCGGAGCTGGAGGCCAAGCGGGCCTCGGCCCGAGCAGGCGCCGACGGAACCGTCGGTCATTTTTCGTGGGTGCCCTAACCTGCGCGGCTCGTGAGAGACACGCATGCCGGACGGGCGCTGCTGATTGCGGTGCTGCTGGTCGCCGCGCTCGGCGTCCGGGTGGCCCAGGTGCAGCGCGCCCCGTACCGGGCTCACAACGACGCCGCCACGTACAACGGCCTGGCCAGCGAGATCGCCAGGACCGGCGACTACGACACCGGCACCGGCCGCGGGTCGGGAGCCGGAGGGTCGCGCGGTCCGACCGCCTATTTCCCGCCGGCCTTCCCGTACTTCCTCGCCGCCGTCGATCGGCTCGACGGCCACGAGGCCGGCGGGCGGACCGCCGTGCCGACCGAGCGCCTCGCCCAAGCTGTGCTGGGCACCGTCGCGGTGGCGCTGATCGCGCTCGTCGCGCTGGAGGCGTTCGGAGCCACGGTCGCGCTGGTGTCACTGATCCTGGCCGCGTTCTACCCGGTCCTGATCGAGCTGTCGGCGGCGCTGGTATCGGAGAACCTGCTGATCGTGTTCGCCCTGGCCGCGGTCTGGGCCGCCCTGCGCGCGCAGCGCTCGCCCCACCCATATCGATGGATCGCCGGGGCCGGAGTGTCCACCGGACTGGCGACGCTCACGCACCAGAACGGCATCCTGTTGCTGATCCCGCTCGCGCTCTCCGCGTGGACCGTGCGCCCACGATGGTCCGCGCGCTCGCTGGCCGGGCCCGGGCTGCTGGCTGTCACGGCGCTGTTGACGATCGCGCCGTGGACGATTCGCAACGCGGTTGAGCTCCACCGCCTGATCCCGGTCTCCGACGAGAGCGGGATCACGCTGGTCGGCACCTACAACCCCACCTCCGCCGCGTTCCGGCCGGTGCCCTACAAGTGGCGCCTGTTTTGGGACATCCCCCAGGACGCGCAGCTGATGCACGATGCCGGCCAGTTCACCGAGCCACAGCTCGGCGACCGGCTGCAGAGCCAAGCGCTGCACTACATCGGCGACCATCCCCTGGCTCCCCTCAAGGTCGCCTATCACAACACCTTGCGCCTGTTCGAGCTCGAAGGAGCCTATGCATGGAAGGCGTCGGCGGCCGCCCAGAGCCTCCAACCGGGAGACGCACATATCGGGGTGATCAGCTTCTGGATCCTCTGTCTTCTCGCTGTGATCGGGGCGTTCACCCGCCTCGCGCGTCGCGCACCACGGTGGTTGTGGACGGTTCCGCTGCTGTTCGCGATCAGCGTCGTGTTCATCAACGTCGAGACGCCACGCTTTCGGGAGCCGATCGACCCGTTCCTGATCCTGCTCGCCGCCTGCGCCGTGGCGACCGGCCTGGCCCGCGTCTCTAAGCGGTTCGCCAGTCCGGCGTAGTGCTGGATCGGCGCGGGTGGCGGATGACGTTCAGCGAGTCGAAATGATCGAGCGCGTGGCCCGAGCCGACGGCGACGCAGGTGAGCGGCGAATCGGCGCGATACACCGGCATCCCGGTCTCCGCGGCGACCATTTCGGGGAATCCGCGAATCAGCGTGCCACCGCCCGCCAGCAGGATCCCGTCGCGCGCGATGTCGCTCGACAGCTCGGGTGGGGTCTGCTCGAGCGTGTCCCTGATCGCGCGCAGAATCTCCTGCAAGGGGCTCATGATCGCCGCTCGCACCTCCTCGCTGTGGAGCTGGATCGCGGTCGGCAGACCGGAGAGCAGATGTCGCCCGCGGACCTCGATCGTCTCCTCCGGATTGAGCGCCATGGCCGAACCGATGGTGATCTTGATCGTCTCGGCCGTGCGCGAGCCGATCGCCAGCTGATAGGCCGAGCGCAGGTAATGCGCGATCGCCTCGTCCATCTCGTAGCCGCCCACCCGGGCCGAGCGCGAGATGACGATCCCGCCCAGCGAGATCACCGCCATCTCGCTGGTCCCGCCACCGACGTCGACGACCATCCGCCCGACGGGCTCTTCGATCGCCAATCCGGCACCGATCGCCGCCGCGATCGGCTCCTCGATCAGGTGGACCCGCCGCGCGCCCGCGGCCAGCGACGCCTCTTCGACGGCGCGCTTCTCCACCTCGGTCACGCCGGACGGCGCACAGACGATCAGGCGCGGATGGGCTGTGCGGCGATCGAGGACCTTGCGGATGAAGTAGCGCAGCATCTCTTCGGTGACATCGAAGTCGGCGATCACGCCGTGGCGCAGCGGCCGCGTGGCCGAGATCGTGGCGGGGGTGCGACCAATCATCCGCTCGGCATCTGCTCCGACGGCGTGCACCTCTCCGGTCGCCACGTCCGAGGCGACCACCGACGGCTCTGAGACGACGATTCCGCGGCCGCCCACGTACACCAGCGTGTTCGCCGTGCCGAGATCGATCGCCATGTCGTGGACCCCCAGATTCGGGGTCAAGTGGCGTCGTGAGTTATCGCGACGGGATCCGTCTCTACGAAACCGCACGCCCACACCGTACCTGTTGAATTTCCCAGAGGGAAATCAACAGGGAGTTCGGCGAGGCCGAAATTTGCGCTCCGTCAGGGTTGAATTCGCTGGGGCGAATTCAATTGGGAGTTCGGCGAGGCCGGCATCGCGATCCGTCGGGTTGGTCAACCGAACTCCCGGGCTTCGATCACGCCCGATCAACCGTCCTGCCGGATCACCCGCGCCCCCGGGAGTTTCGGCGCATCAGCGGCCCGAATCCTCAGCTCACGCCTAAGCCGAAACTCCCAATTGAATTTCTCGGGAATTCACTCCTGGGAAATTCAACGTTCCCCGGGCAGGATCGTCGGATACTGCGAAACGGGCCGGCCGACGTCCAGCGCGGTCGAGACGATCCGGTTCTGCTCCATCGCGTGGGCGATGGGATACCCCTCACCGGACGCGGCGCGCTCGGGGCGGCCGATGTAGCCGAACTGCAGGTGCTCGGGGAGCACCTGCAGGAGCCGTGGCGACATGAACGCCCGAGCGCCCATGTTTCGCGGCTCCTCCTGGACCCACACGACCTCGTTCAGGCGTGGATAGGCCGCGACCAAGGCGAGGATCTCGGCCTGCGGGAACGGATAGAGCAGCTCGACGCGCCCGATCGCCACGCGCGGGTTCTCGGCGCGCCCCGCGTGCCCGATCAGGTCGTAATAGATCTTCCCGGTGCTCAGGACCAGGCGCGTGACCTGTTCGGGGTCGACGCCCGGCTCGGACAGGACCGGCTGGAAGCGACCCTCGGTGAGCTCCTCGATGGCGCTGGAGGCCTGGGCCAGGCGAAGTAGGCTCTTGGGGGTCATGATCACGAGCGGACGCTGCTTGGCGATCCGGGCCTGCCGGCGCAGCAGATGGAAGTACTGCGCCGGGGTGGTGGGGTTGGCGATGCGAATGTTTCCCTCGGCGGCGAGCTGGAGGAAGCGCTCGAGGCGCGCCGAGGAATGCTCGGGGCCGGAGCCTTCATAGCCGTGCGGCAGCAGCAAGGTGAGCCTCGAGGTCTGCCCCCACTTCGCCAGGCCGGGGGCGATGAACTGGTCAATGATCACCTGGGCGCCGTTGACGAAATCGCCGAACTGCGCCTCCCACAGCACCAGCGTCTCGGGTCCCTCCTGCGAGTAGCCGTACTCGAACCCCAGGCACGCTGCCTCTGACAATGGCGAGTTGTGCAGCTCCATCGGCGCGAGTGCGCCCGGCAGATGCTGCATCGCGCAGTGCTCCTGCCCGGTCTTGGGGTCGTGCAGCACGAGGTGGCGCTGACTGAAGGTTCCCCGTTCGGTGTCCTGTCCGGTCAGCCGGATCGGAATCCCCTCGGTCAGCAGCGACGCGAACGCCAGTGACTCCGCGTGTGCCCAGATGATCCCGTGGCGCTTGCCCTCATCCGCTGGGTCCGTGCCAGCCTCGTCCGGCTGTGAGCGGAACGCCTCTCGGCGCTGCTCGAGCTGCTTGACGAGCTTGGGGTGGACCGTGAAGCCGTCCGGGATCGAGAGCAGCTCCTCGTTGAGCACCTGCAGGCGGTCGAACGCGACCGCGGTCTTCACCTCGGGCGAAGGGCTCCGATCGAGCTGGTACTCGCCGGTCGCGTGCTCGATGTCCTTGGCGGCCGCGATCCGCTCCTTGAGCTTCTGGTGCTGCTCGGTCAGCACGGCCCAGACCTCGTCGGTCAACTCGGTCGATTCCTGCTCGCTGACCACCCCTGAGTCGATCAGCTGCCGGGCGAACAGCTCGCGGACGGACGGGTGCTTCTTGATCACCTGGTACATCTCGGGCTGGGTGTAGGCCGGTTCGTCGGCCTCGTTGTGGCCAAAGCGGCGATAGCCGATCAGGTCGATCAACACGTCGTGGCCGAACTCCTGGCGGAACGCGAAGGCGAGCCGCACCGCGGAGATGCACGCGGCCACGTCGTCGGCGTTGACGTGAATGATCGGGACGTCGAAGCCCTTGGCGAGGTCAGAGGCGTACGTCGTCGAGCGGGCGTCGTCCGGGTCGGTCGTGAAGCCGGTCTGGTTGTTCTGGATGAGGTGGACCGTGCCACCGACGGTGTAGCCGTCGAGCGCCTGAAGGTTGAGCGTCTCGGCGACGACGCCCTGCCCGGGGAAGGCCGCGTCGCCGTGCAGGATCACCGGAATCGCGGCATTCGTGTCCTGGTGCGCGTGGGGCCCTTGGCGCGTGGTCTGGGCTGCGCGGGTGGCGCCCGACGCGACCGGTGCGACGAACTCGAGATGGCTCGGGTTCGACTCCAGACGCACGATGATCGATTCGCCGCCGGGGAGCTGGTAGGAGCCCTGAGCGCCGTGGTGGTATTTCACGTCGCCGGTTCCGCCCTGCGGCAGCGTGGTGATCGGCTCGAGCGTCGAGGAGCCCTCGAACTCGGCGAAGATCGTGTTGTAGCGCCGGCCCAGGTTGTGCGCGAGCACGTTGAGCCGCCCGCGGTGGGCCATCCCGATCACGACCTCCCGCGCGCCGCGTGTGGCTGCGAGTTGGGTGACCTCGTCGAGCATCGGCACCGTCATGTCGAGGCCCTCGATCGAGAACTGCTTCTGGCCGAGGTAGGCCTTGTGCATGAAGCGCTCGAGCGCATCGACCTCGGTGAGGCGCTTGAGCAGAGCCTTCTGCTCGGCGGTCGTCAGGGGTTTGCGGAACTGACCAATCTCGATCGCCTCCCGCAACCAGAGTCGCTGGCGATGCGAGGCGATGTGCTCGATCTCGTAGGCGATCGGGCCGCAGTAGGTCTCCCGCAGGTGCGGGAGCGCGTCGGCCAGCGTCGCACCCGGCACGTACATGCGCAGGATCCGCGCGGGAATCTTGGCCATCAACTCCGGGGTCAGCCCGAGCGGCTCGGGGTCCATGGCCGGATCGCCTTCCGGCTCGCGCCCCAGTGGATCAAGCCTGGCGGACAGGTGCCCGTGGGTGCGATACGCCTTCAACAGCGAGGTCGCGGCCTGGACGGCTTGCAGAAGCGCCTCGTCGGGCGCGGAGGCGGGTGCCGTCGTCGGCTCGGGCGGCGCCCCGGCGCGCGTCACCGCCGCAGCCGCGGCGGGTGCGGGCGGTGCCGGCAACGCTTCGAGCTCCACGCCGAGCGCGGCGAAGACGCTCTCGTAGAAGCCGTCCTCGCCTTGCAGGTAGGCCTCGATGCGCTGCAGGAACCGTCCGGATTCAGCGCCCTGAATGATCCGGTGGTCGTAGGTCGAGGTCATCGTCATGACCTTCTCGGCGCCGATCATCTGACCGATCGACTCCAGGCCGACCGGATAGGCGATCGAGCCCGTCGCGATGATCGTGCCCTGTCCGACCATCAGCCGCGGGACCGAGGCGATCGTCCCGATCCCACCCGGGTTGGTGAGCGTGAGGTTGCCGCCGGTCAAGTCGTCCGGAACGAGCGTGTTGTTCCGCGCTTTGTCGACGAGCGCGTTGTAGGCGTCGAGGAACTCCGCGAAGGTCTTGCGGCCGGCGTCCGGGATCACCGGCACCATCAGCGTGCGGGTGCCGTCCTTCTTCTCGACATCGACGGCCAGACCGAGATTGGCCGCGCCGTCGTCGACGCGATGCGGCTTCCCGTCAAGCTCGGCAAAGTGGTGGGCCATCACCGGCATCTCCTCGGTGGCCGCGCGAGCGATCGCGTACGCGATCAGATGCGTGTAGGAGACGCGATGGCCGGCGGCCTTGAGCTGCCTGCGCCGGCCGTCGAGAACGGTGACCGTCAGGGTCCGGAACGAGGTGGCAGTTGGAATCGAGCGGCTTTCGTCCATGTACCGCGCGAGCGCCGCCCCGGAGCCTCTGATCGGCTGAGCTCCGGCCGGCGGCGCGGGTGCCGCGGCCGGCGCCTGAATCGCTGCGCCATTGCCCGTCACGGCCAGGACGTCGGCCTTGGTGATCCGCCCGCCGCGAGCGCTGCCCTGCACGCCCGAGAGGTCGACACCCTCGACGGCGGCGATGCGCTGGGCGACTGGCGAGGCGTTCGCACCGTTGCCGCCGCCGACCACGGGCGCCGCGGCGGCCGGGCCGGTCGCGGCCGGGGGGGCTGAGGTCTGGCTGGCGGCGTCGGCGCCGGACGGGAGGGCCGAGCCAGACACCCCAGCGCCGGTCGGGGTCATCCGCCCGATCACCTGACCGACGGAGACGGTCGCCCCCTCCTCGGCCAGGATCTCGGCGATCGTCCCCGACGCCGGAGCCGGGAGCTCCATGTCGACCTTGTCGGTCGAGATCTCGACCACGGTATCGCCGACCTTGACCGTGTCGCCAACCTTGACCGACCACTCCAAGATCGTGCCTTCGGTCACCGACTCCCCGCCGGTCGGCGTCACGATGTCGACCGTCTCACCGCTCGCGCCCGGCGGGGCGGCCACGCCGTTGCCGCCCTCGGGCGCTGCCCCGGGACCGTTCTCAGGGCCAGCGGCGTCCGGAACGTCGGTCGAGATGTCGGCGAGCAGAGCGCCGACCGCGACCGTGTCGCCCGGACCGGCGTGGATCTTGACGATCGTTCCGGCCACCGGCGAGGGAACCTCGGCGTCGACCTTGTCCGTCGAGATCTCGACGATCGTCTCGTCGACCGCGACCGCGTCGCCCTCCTGCTTGTGCCACTCGAGCACCGTGCCCTCGGCGACCGAATCGCCCATCGCGGGCATCACGACCTGGACCGTGCTGGTATCTACTGTCATCCGGAACATCAACTCTAACGGGTGTCGGTGGCACGTTGGCGGTCCGCGATCACGAAACCGATCGATCCGGCGAATGGCCCGAGCCCTCCGAGCACCGCCACGGTGACGGCCAGCCAGAACGGAATCACGTGAGCCCGGGCGGCCGCGATGCACACCAACGACATCGCGATCCAGACCAGCCCGTGGGTGAGCCCGAAGATGAAGGTCTCGGGCTCAGGGTTGCCCAGCGCGAACGCGCACACGAGCAACGATAGGTACACGAACGAGTGGATGAACGAGAACACCTCCAGGCGGCGGAAGGTGACCACGCCCATGCGGGGCTCGCTCATCGAGACTCGCCACGCACCGCCATCGTATGGCTCATCCAGCGGACGCGGCGACCAGCCCGGCCATCCGGCGAAGCGGCGCGTCCGCTTCCTCGGGCCAGCGCTCGACGCTCGCCGGCCACCAGGCGAATTCGTCGTGCTCCGCGTCCGGAATGACCGAGGCGCCGTCGGGAAGCCAGGCCATCCCGATCAGCAGGACCACCTCACTCGGCAGTTCGACCAGCGCCTCCACGCTCAGTCTCTCCGCCTGGACCGACCACTCCTCTTGCAGTTCGCGCCGCATCGTGTAGGTGGGATTCTCATCGACCTCGACCGATCCGCCGGCGCCGAGCGCCCATCGCCCGGCCCACGAGGCCAGCCAGGCCGCTCGTCTTCCGGCCAGCCAGCGCCCATTGGCGGCGCGTACGACGCACAGGATGGACAGGCTGCGCGCCGCCTTCTCAGGGGCCAGGCGCAGCGCCCACCGCGCGGGCTGCAACTCGAGCGTGAGCCGGTCGCTCCCGGCCTGAAAGCAGGACAGGCGCGCCGCCAGCCCGTCGTGGCTGGGCGAACCGCGCTCACGCAGCGCCGCGAGTGCGATATCGGCCGCTTCGGTCGCGCTGGGCTCAGGCTCAAACGGATCGGCGCGCCACGACACTTCGACCTGAGACGGCTCCCAAGGACCGCGAGCCAGGAGACCAGGTGGGAGCGACACGGCTACACCGTACCGGGGTCGGTTGGCGCCAGAGCGCCGGAAGCATCGTCACCTCCCGCTGCGGGCCCACCGATCCGCCACAGGCTGCTCTGCGCCCAGCTCGAGGTGATGACCGTGTCCGGGTCCTGGCCACGCTGATCGGCCCACCGTGAGGCCAGGGTCTGCAGCCGGACGGTCAGGGGAATCTGCGCCAACACAGCGGTCAACCCGTCCGGCTCGGAGATTGCCGCGATCGAGACCCCATCGACGCGGGCGGCTGACCCGATCGCGGGCAGCAGGCCGTCCGGATCACCGGCGGGCTGCAGGAGCACAAGCGCGTCGTCCGGGCCGAGGGGAACCGCCGATCCGTGCAGCAGATACTCAGCCTCGTAACCCTCGGCGGGCAGGCGGGCCGCCTCGCGCAGCTTGAGCGCCCCCTCGCGGGCGGTGACGGCTGCCGGCCCCACACCGACGACCACGAGCAGCCGCCGCGGAATCCCGTCGAGCGGCACTCCCTGCTCGGCGGCGGCGGCGGCGCGGTCGGGGAGCGCCTGGAGATCTCCCGCGGCGATCTCATTCGCTCCCAACCCGGCGGCGAGGCGGGCCAGGACGACGAGCGCGGCCGTATAGCTGACCGTGTAGGTCTCTGAGCGCTCTCTGGGCACGGTCTCGATGGCCTCTGGCCAACCTGCCCCCTGCCCGGTAATCGAGACGACCCGGGCCCCCGCGGCCAGGGCGTGCAGCCGGCAGCGACGGGTGAACGCGGTCTCGGCGGTGTGCGAGATGACCACCACACCGTCGTCGCCGGTCAGCCGCGGCCCGAAGCGCGCGAACGTCGCGGACGACACGGCGTGCCGTTCACGACCGCTGCCCCTCAGCATCCAACCGCCCAGCTCGGCCGCGTGTTGGCTCGTGCCCGTCCCGACGAGCCAGATCCGGCGCGCCGGCGACAGTCGCGCGACGGCGGCATCGACGTCGACCTGAAGCATCCGCTCGAGCTGGCCGGCCTGGGCGTCGATCGTCTCTTGGAGCGCGGACCGTCGGATGAGGGCGAGGATACTGTCGTTCTGGCAGGCTTTGACCGGTGTCCAGGATCGCCGTCCTCGGCCCCGGCGGAGTGGGCGGCTTTGTGGCGGCAGCGCTGAGCCGCGCCGGTGAGCCGGTCGTGGTGGTCGCTCGGGACTCGACCGTCAGGGTGATCGCCAACCGCGGGATCGCGGTGGAGAGCGGCCGGTTCGGCCACTTCACGGCCCGACCGGACGCGGTGGCGAAACTCGGCTCACACGTTGACGTCCTGCTCGTCACGACCAAGGCCAACGCACTGCCGGAGGCACTCGAGCGGATCGAGGCTCAGCCCGGCCTCGTCGTGCCGCTGCTCAACGGCCTGGAACACATGGATCGTCTCCGTCAGCGCTTCGGCCCCGGCGTGGTCGCGGCCGGCGTGATCCGGATCGAGTCAGACCGCCCCGCCCCCGGGCGAATCGTCCAGACCAGCCCGTCCGTCCGGGTGGACCTGGCGGCGGACGATCCGGCGCTGGCTCAGCCGCTGAACCGACTGGCCGCGACGCTCGAGCGGGCGGGCGTGCCCACGCGCATCGGGCCCAGCGAACGACAGATCCTGTGGTCGAAGCTCGTCCGCCTCACCGCGCTCGCGTGCACGACCAGCGCCGCCGACCGTCCGATCGGATTCATCCGCTCAGATCCGGATTGGCGCACGACGCTGAAGCTGTGCATCGCCGAGACCGCCGCGGTGGCCAATGCCGACGGCGCGCAGATCGATCCGGCGCAGCCCCTCGCGGAGCTGGACGAGGCGCACCCCGAGCTCGGATCCTCGATGCAGCGCGATCTCGCCGCCGGCCGCGAGCCCGAGCTCGACGCGATCGCCGGCGCGGTGCTGCGCGCCGCGGCCCGGCACGGCCTGAGCTGCCCCACCGTGGAGCGTCTGAGCGTTCGGGTGGCCGCCCGTTACAGCGGAGGGCGCACCGGGGGGGCGGACCCCGGGGCGTAGACGGGCTCGGCGATCTCCTCCGAGGCCACCGCGTCGAGGACCTCTGCTTCCTCCTCCTCGACCTCGCTCCCGTCGTGCTCGCCGTCGCACAGGACCCGGAAGTTGCCGGTCACGAGACCGTCGGCCTGCAGCACGATGCCGGGCAGGATCTCCTCGCCCTCCTCGAGCCCGAGCCGCTCGATGTCGAAGTAGGCCATGCCGATCCCCCAGCTGTGGTGGTCCGGGTTCTCACGGTCGTGAGCGGCGACACCCTCGGCGAACCGCCGGAGAACCTTGGCCATGGTGCTCGAGTCCACCATCAACGGTCCTCAGGGTATCCCGTTCAGTCCCGCTCGATCAACTCGATGCGGTAGCCATCGGGGTCGCGCACGAAGCACAGGCGCGATCCACCGTCACTGACGGTGTAGGGCGGGCGCTCGGGCTCGATCCCCTGCTCAGCCAGCTGCCGCAGCGCGCCGTCGAGGTCAGGAGTCGTGATCGCGATGTGCCCGTAGCCGGTGCCGATGTCGTAGGGCTCGGTGCGACCGATGTTGTAGGTGAGCTCGAGCCGGGGGATGTCGCCGTCATCGGGCAGGCCCATGAACACGTTGATCGCTTCGTCGCGGATTGGGTGCCGGCCGATCTCCGAGAACCCGAGCGCCTCGTAGAACTCCACCGAGCGGTCGATTTCCAGAATTCGGTAGCAGGTGTGAATCAGGCTCATGTCTCACCGGAAGGCTACCTCGATACGCTCTTCAGCATGATCGTGGAGCGCTCGATGAGTGAAGGGTGGCTGTCGAACACGTATGTCGTGGGCGACGAGCTCGGCGGACACGCGGTGATGATCGACGCCGGGGGGCCGGTCGCACCACTGCTGGAATACCTGCACCGGGGGCAGTTCACCCTCACGCACGTGCTGCTGACCCACCACCACCATGACCACGTCGCCGAGCTCGACACCGTCCGCGAGCGGTATCCCGATGTGCCCGTCCTGATCCACCCGCTCGAGCGCGCGCTCGTGCCCGCGGCGACCGGCGCGATGGAGCCGGGCACGACCATCGAATCGGGTGCGCTGACGATCGAGCCGCTGCATACGCCCGGACACACGGCTGGGATGCTCTCGCTGCTCGTCGACGGCACGGACGTATTCACCGGCGACACACTGTTCAAAGGCTCGGTGGGCGGGGTCCGCGCTCCGGGCCACACCAGCTATGACGACCTCAAGACCTCGATCATGGGCAAGCTGCTCGCGTTGCCGCCCGAGACGCGCATCCATCCGGGTCACACCGACCCCACCACCGTGGCCCACGAACTCGACCACAACGCCTTCGTGCGTATCTGGCGCGGGCTCGATGCCGAGGGTGATGGGCAATGCACGGCTCTGGGCGAGCCGGCCACGCTGATTCTGCTCGGCGCTGACTACGACGGCGGCCACAAGGCATGGGTACGCTGGCCCGACGGCTCTGATGACATCGTCCCGGGGTCACAAGTGCGGACCGCGGCGACGTAAAGTCGGATAGGCGTGGCGAAAGACAAGATCCCCACCTCGCGCGTGGGGCGCACCGCCAAGATCGGGGGACTGGCGGCCGGACAAGCGATTCGCCAGGCGGGCACCCGGGCGGCGAACGTAGCGCGCACCAAGGACCAAGGCCAAGCCGCGCTCGAGCGGCGACACATCGAGGCCGCCGAACAGATCGTCGCGGCGCTGGGGACGATGAAGGGTGCCGCGATGAAGGTCGGACAGGTGATGTCGTTCCTCGATGTCGGCCTGGTGCCCGAGGAGTACCGCGAAGAGTTCCAGCACAAGCTGGCGGCGCTGCGCGACGCGGCCCCGACGGTCTCGTTCAAGGACATGCGCAAGGTGATCGAGGAGGAGCTCGACGACCCCCTCGACGAGGTCTTCGCCGAGTTCGACCAGGAGCCGATCGCCGCCGCCTCGATTGGGCAGGTGTACCGAGCGAGACTGTCCGACGGGCGACAGGTGGCGGTCAAGGTCCAGTACCCCGGCGTCGCCGCGGCGGTCCGCGCCGACATGCAGAACCTGGGTCTGATCCTGCGCCTGGCCAAGCGGATCGCGCCCGGCATGGACCCGAAGGCGATCGGCGAGGAGATCCGCTCCCGGATCCAGGAGGAGCTTGACTACGAGCTCGAGGCCCAGAACCAGCGCACGCTGGCGCGCCTGTTCCGCGGCCATCCGTTCATCGTCATCCCCGACGTCGTCACCTCGCTCTCACGCGAGCGCGTGCTGATCACCGAGTTCGTGCAGGGCACGGGCTTCGAGGAGCTCAAGGGTTATCCGCAGGAGGAGCGCAACCGGATCGGGGAGGTCATGTTCCGGTTCTACTTCGGCTGTCTCTACCGTCACGGCCAGTTCTCCGGCGACCCCCACCCCGGCAACTCGATGCTCCTCGATGACGGGCGCGTCGCGTTCTTCGACTTCGGGCTGTTCAAGCGCATGCCGCCCGGGTCGGTGGAGCTCGAGATCCAGGTCGCGCGGGCGATCATCGAAGGCGACACCGACACGATCATGCGACTCGGAACCGAGACCGGGTTCTTTCCTCAGCCCGATAAGTTCAACCCCGATCGCGTGCTCGCCCACTTCAGGGCGGCGACGTCCTGGTACACCGTCGACCGCGAGGTCGAGCTGACCCCGGAGTACGCAACCCAGGTCCTGATCGACATGAGCGACCCCCGATCCGAGTACTTCGGCCAGCTACGCCACGAGTCCGCGCCACCCGACCACATCTTCGGCCGGCGCATGGAGGTGCTGACGTTGGCGGTGATCTCGCAGCTCCACGCCCGCGGCAACTTCCACCGGATCGCCCGCGAGTGGTTCTACCACGACCCCCCCGCCACCGAACTCGGTCGCCAGGAGGCCGAGTTCTACGCCCACTCCGCCCCATAGGCCGGCTGGTCGCTCGGTGAACCGCCGAGGCCCCGGATAAATCGCCCCCTGGGCGATTATCCAATTGGATCGCCCCCAGGGCGATCCAACCGCCCCAGGGCGATCCAACCTAGACGCGCTGGATCTGGATCAGGCTGGTCGTGCCCGGCTTCCCGCTGGGTAGGCCCGCGGTGATCCCGACCCGGGCGCCGGGCTTGACCCAGCCGAGCTCGACCACCCGCCGGGCGGCGTCGGCGATCAGCGCCTCGGTGATCTCGTGGCGGCGCATCGAGGCGGCCTGCACGCCCCACATGAAGCCGCAGCGACGGACCGTCTCGCGGCCGGGGGACAGCGCATAGATCGGCACCTGGGGGCGGTGGGCGGAGATCAGGCGGGCCGAGCGGCCCGACAGGGTGGGAACGACCAGCGCGGCCAGGTGCAGATCGCGCGCCGCCGCGCAGGCGCCGTAGGCGATCGTGTAGGCGGGATCACGGGCGTCGCGTCTGACTCGCCCCTCGTTCCAGTCGTGGTAGGGCAGCACGTTCTCGGTTCGCTCCGCGATCGCCGCCATCATCGCCACCGCCTCGACCGGATAGGAGCCGATCGCGGTCTCCTGGGAGAGCATCACGGCGTCGGTGCCGTCGAGAATCGCATTGGCCACGTCGGCCACCTCGGCGCGCGTGGGCCGCGAGGAGGAGACCATCGAATCGAGCATCTGGGTGGCCGTGATCGACGGACGCGCGAGCCGGCCCGCGATCCGCAGCAGCTGCTTCTGGACGATCGGCACATCCTCGATCGGCAGCTCGATGCCCAGATCCCCGCGGGCCACCATCACACAGTCAGCCGAGCGAATGATGTCCTCGGCGGAATCGACCGCTTGCGGCTTCTCGATCTTCGCCACCAGCGGCAGCCGCGTGTGCCGGCGGACGCTGGTCACGTCCTCGGCGGTACGCACGAACGACAACGCCACCACGTCGACCCCGATCGACTCGCCAAAGCGCAGCATGTCGAGATCCTCCTCGGGCACGGCGGGCAGACCGCGCGTTGACCCAGGGATGTTCAGGCCCTGTCGCGAAGCCACCGTGCCGCCCACCTCGACCGCAGTTTCGATCTCGCCGTCCCCGGCCCGCACGGCACCCACCCGCAGCCGGATCGCCCCGTCGGCCAAGTAGATCACGTCCTCCGGATCGACCGCCCCGGCCAACCCGGGCCACGTCACCGACATCCGCCGCTCGTTGCCCACCTCGCTCGAGCCGCAGATCAGCACCAGCTTCTCCCCCGGCTTGAGCTCGACGATATCGTCATGCAGGGCCCCGATCCGCAGCTTCGGTCCCGGCAGGTCCTGCAGGATCGCCACCTGACGGCCAACGCTCGCGGCCGCCGCGCGCACCCGCTCGACGTTCTCGGCGTGCAGCTCGCGGCTGCCGTGCGAGAAGTTCAGCCGGGCCACGTCGACGCCGGCCGCGATCATCCGCGTGAGCGTGTCGGGCTCGCGCGAGGCGGGGCCGATCGTGGCGACGATCTTCGTGCGACGCATGAAGGCGGGAAAGCTACTCCACGCTGCCCGCTGCCTGGTTAAGCCCAGGTGATCCCGCGCTCTCCCCGGTCACGGCACGAACGCCCCGTCGGCCAGCAGCGTCTCGCCATCGGCGCTCAATCGGCCCTGACCGCGCAGATCGCAGATCAGATCCCAATGCAGCGCCGAGGCGTTGCGGCCACCCGTCTCCGCATACGAGCGCCCGAGCGCAAGGTGGACGGTGCCCGCGATCTTCTCGTCGAGCAGGATGTGCCCGGTCGGGCGATCGATGCCGGCGTTGGTCCCGATCCCGAGCTCGCCGAGGAAGGGGGCACCGGCATCGGTGTCCAGCGCCGCGCGAAGGTATTCCTCGCCCTGCGCGGCGCGGCACTCCACCACCTTGCCCTCGCGGAACGTGAGCTCGACCCCGCTGACCTGCACCCCACGGGGGCTGCTCGGCACGCTGAAGCGGATCGTTCCGTGGGCCGAGTCCTCGAGCGGCCCGGTGAACACCTCGCCACTGGGCATGTTGCGCCGGCCGTCGGAGTTGATCCACGTCCGCCCGTCGACGCGCAGCCGCAGATCGGTGCCGTCAGCTTCGATGCGGATCTCGCGCGCCGTCGACAGACGTTCCACCAGCCCGGCCTGCATGGCACTCAGCGCCCGCCAGGCGCCCGCCGGATCGGGCCGGTCGAGGAACAGGGCGCGCGCGACGAACGCCGCGTAATCACGTTCGCTCATCGTCGCCTGCTGGGCCAGCGCTGCGGTCGGCCACAGCGTCCCGCACCAGCGTCGGGCCAGCCGAGCCTCCTGTACCGGGGCGCGGGCGCGGGCCGCCCGGGCGACGAGCGTCGGATCGACGCCCGCGAGCTCGCGCGTGTTGGCCGGCGCGTCGATCCGCAGCACCGCGTCAACCGCCTGCACCTCCGCCAGTGCCATCGGCGCGAAACCGTCGAGGTGACGCTCCCGCGCATAACGGTAGAAGTCCGCATCCAGGGACGGGGGCGACAGGCGTACGAGCGGCCACGCCTCGAGCGTGAGCAGAGCCTGGTGCAGCGCAATGACGAGCGGCTCGGCGAGCGTCGTCGTCGCGATCAGCACCTGCTCGCCGGCACCGGCGTGCAGACACCAGTCACACAGCAGCTCCGCGAACGCGTCAGCGTCGGGGCCGCTCGGCGCCGACGAGGTCATGGCGCCTCGAGCTCAGGGAAGTGCTCAGCGACGTGTTCGCGCAGCGCCTCCCGGACAGCCTGCCGCTCGGTGCTCGAGCTCGCGCGGTATCGGGCGAGCAGCTCCTTCTGACGGTTGAGCTCGAGTCCGGCGATCGTCCACGAGACGGCCAGGCGCTCGAACAGGAGCTCGGCCGCCCGCTGCCGCGCATCCTCGCGATTGAGACCCGCCCTCAGCACCGAGGTGTACTCGAGCCGTGACGCGGGCGTGAGGGAGCCACGCAGGGCCAACGCTGTTGCCGTCAGAGTCTGTGTACTCGCTGACCGGTGCCGCGAGCTTGATGCGCTGGCGGTGACGACGGCCCACGGCGGACTACGACCCGCCCACTTTCGCTGCAGCGGCCGACTCCAGCTGCGAACGCACATCGCCCGTCACCGGCTCGGCGTGTCCAGCCCAGACTGCGGACGGCTCGAGTTGCGCGAGCGTGCGAATCGAGCCGCGCGCCTGCTCGGTGTCGAGATTGAACGCCGGGTGCGGACAGCGAGCCGCCCCCTTGAATCCGGTCTGCGGGTCGAGCGTGTACACACAGTCGGAGACCAGGGCAAGCCGATCGGAGGCCCGGAACAGGCCGATCAGACCGGGAGCGTGTCCCGGCAAATGGATCACCTCGAATCCGGCGATCTGCTCTCCTGCCTCCACGGGGCCGGCGACCGGGACTGCCCCGCCGTCCCACGTCGGGATCAGCCGCGAGAGCAGGAACCGCCCGTGCGGACCGAGCTTGCCCATCTGCCAGTAGTCACGGAAGGATGCACTCGACTCGGCGGCCGCGCGTTCCGCCGGATGGCAGTAGACCGGGGCTCCGAGCGCAGGCGCAGCGCCGCGGTGATCGGCGTCCGCGTGGCCGAGCACGACACGCTTGATCCCGCCGAGCCGCGCGGCCGCGGTGATCACCGCTGTACTCATGTCCTTGATCCCGGCGTCGAACACGGTCACCAGTCCGTCATCCTCGATCAGGAACACGTTCATGGTCTTGAGCGGGAACCCGCCCCGGACGATCCAGACGCCCTCGGCGATCGGCTCGGCCGCGGTGCCATGGATCCGGGACAGGACGCGCGTGCGGGCGTTGGCGAGCTTGGCCAGCCGAGCCTCGGCGGGCGACCCGGCCGGCGGCAGCAAGCCGAGCTGGCGGGCGATGTCGCCGCTGTCCATATAGGCGTCGTTGTGCGTGATCAGCCCATCGGCGACCGTGACCACGTCGCACCCCTCGACCTCGATGCTGGCACCGTTGGGCACGAAGCCCTGAAAGCGTCCCGGGCCGGCGAACGTCGCGCGCGCCCGCCAACGCACCGCGGTCCGATTGCGGTACGTGGTCGTTTCCAGCACCTCGAAGCCGAAGTCGGGGAAGGCCGTGAACAGCGCGCCGAAGTACCCCTTGATCCCGTTCGGAGCGATCAGCTCCTGCTGTCCCACCAGCCGGTCGACCCCACCCGGGACCCAGCAAGCGACCGCCGCGTCGAGATCATGCGCCGCGAGCGCAGCGAAGTAGCGCTTCGCAATCTCGCTGGTGGAAGGCATCGCGGCGGCGCAGTCTACGCGTCGCGAATATCGTGCGCGGTATGGCACGGCAGCGCGAGCTCGGACGCGGAGAGAAGGTGGTTCCCGGGCTGTGGCGCCTGCGTCTGCCGTTACCGCTACCCGGTATCCCGCATTGCAACGCGTGGGCGATCGCCGCCGGCTCGGGAGTGGTGCTGGTCGACACCGGGATGCACGAGCCGGGCTCGCTGGCCCAGCTCGAGCGGGCGCTGGACCAGGTCAACCTGCGCCTCGAGCACGTGCGCCTGCTCGCCTGCACCCACGCGCACATCGACCACTGGGGCCAGGCCGCACCAATCCGAGACCGGGCCGGTTGCGAGCTGTGGATGCACCCCAATCACGAACATGGCACCCGCGCCGTCGAAGACCCGCCGGCCGCGCTCGCGCGCCGGACCGAGATCGCCCGTCAGAGCGGCGTACCCGAGGACGCAATTCGCCGCTATGCCGAGCGGGCGAAGGACATGCCGTCCGGAATCGCGCGGGTGATCGAGCCCGATCGGGCGCTGGTGGCGGGAGTGGAGATCGAGACGGATCTGGGCCCCTGGACCGTGCATGAGACTCCGGGGCACGCGCCCTCGCACGTCTGCCTGTTTCAAGCGCAGCACCGCCTGATGATCTCCGGGGACCACCTGCTCGGCCGGATCTCGCTGTTCTTCGACTACGGCTGGACCCCCGACCCCGTGGGCGAGTTCCTGCGCTCGCTCGATGTGGTCGAGGAGCTCGATCCGCGCCTCTGCGTCTCCGGCCACGGCCGTCCCTTCGTCGACGCCCCCGGCCACATCAACGCCAACCGCCAGCTCGTCCGCGAGCGGCTCGATGCCGTGCTGACCGCACTGCACAGCGCCCCACGGACCGCAGTTGAGATCAGTCCGGACGTCTACGGCCAACCACTGACCGAGGACAACACCGGCTGGTTCCTCCAGCAAACACTCTGCTACCTCCGCCATCTCGAGCTCGCGGGCGTCATCCGGAGTGAGCCAGACGGGGAGGTCGAACGGTGGCACCTGACTTAGCGACGTCCGGGGAGGTTCCAGGTCCGGGTAGCCGCGTCCGGCTTTGGGCCGGCGGTCGTCACAGCCGGGCATCCTGCCCGGCTTTTAACCTTGCCACACTCGTGTCAAGGTTGTACAGTGGTTCCCAGTGCGGATCGACGAGATCATCGCTACCGGTGAGGAGCCCGTCTTCTCGTTTGAGTTCTACCCGCCGAAGACCGATGAGGGGGAGCTCAGCCTGCGCGCCACGCTCGAGGCGCTGAGACGGCTCGAGCCGGATTTCGTCTCGGTCACGTACGGCGCCGGCGGTTCGAGCCGCGGCCGGACCGTCGAGCTGACGAAGTGGATCAAACAGGACCTGGGGATCGAGGCCATGGCCCACCTGAGCTGCGTCGGGTCGACGCGCGAGGAGCTGGCGGCGATCCTGGACGGCATGGCGGCCGCCGGGATCGAGAATGTGCTCGCGCTGCGGGGTGACCCGCCTCGGGGCGAGACCCAGTGGACTCCGCATCCCGGCGGCCTGCAGTACTCCACCGAGCTGGCCACGCTGATCCACGCGGGCTACGACTTCAGTGTCGGGGCGGCGTGCTTCCCCGAGGTCCATCCCGAGGCGCCTGACCTGGCGCATGACCTGCGCTTTCTCAAAGCCAAGGTGGACAGCGGCGCGTCGTTCCTGATCACGCAGCTGTTCTTCGACAACGAGCTCTACTTCCGCTTTGTCGATGAGGCCCGGTCGATCGGGATCGAGGTCCCGATCATCCCCGGCGTGATGCCGATCACCGATGCGAGTCAGATCAAGACGATCACCGGGATGTGCGGCGCGAGCCTGCCCGCCGAGCTGCTCGAGCAGCTCGAGCTGCGCTCCGGCAACCCCAACGCGGTGCTCCAGTTCGGCGTCTCCTATGCGACGCTGCAGTGTGCCGAGCTGCTGGCCCGGGGGGCCCCCGGGATCCACTTCTACACCCTGAACCGCTCGCCGGCCACCCGGGCGATCCTCTCAGCGTTGAAGCTGCTGCGGCCGTGGGTCAGGCGCGAGGTGGTCAAGACGGCGGGATGATCTCGAGCCCGTGGGCCAGCATCGTGCGGCCGTCGAGCTCGTAGCGCACATCGACCTCATCGTTGCGCTTATAGGTGCCGATTCCCCAGATGCCCATGAACCACGCCCCGGGGCCCAGCTTCTGGCGCACCAGTTCGCGCTCGAACACCAACTCCCCACTGGACACGCGGTAGTCGGTGCCCAGTTCCTGACGCACGCCGTTGACGTAGACCTCGAACGGTTGCCCGACCCCGGGCGGCAGCTTGACCCGCCAGCGCTTCATGACGGCTCCAGGTCGCCTGGCAGCAGCGACAGAACGGCGACATCGACGCGTCCGCCCCGATCGCGCAGGTACGCGCGCAGGACGCCCTCGTAGAGGAATCCGCCGGAGCGAGCGGCGCGGATCACGGCCTCATTATCCGACCGGGTGACGATCTGCACGCGCTGAAGCCCGCAGTCACGCAGCAACCAGCGGCCGGCCAGCGCGAGCGCTCCACCGCCGAGTCCGGTGCGTCGCAGCTGAGGGACGACCCAGATGTCCAATTCGGCCCGCCCGTGGTCCCAGTCGACGTCGTGCACGTCGATCTGACCCCGGCACTCGTCAGATTCGCCCTCCAGGATGGTCAGCGTTGCCCGGGTGCCGGCGGCCCGCTCCGCCGGCCCCTGTTCCGCGCGGCGACCGAGCTCGGCTCCGCTCGGCGGGCGCGGTTCGCCCAGGCGCTCGTGCAGCTCGGGATCATCCTGATGCGCGATCAGGATCTCCGGGATGTCGCGCTCGGAACCGAAGCGCAGCGCGACGCCGACCCTGGCGCAGCGGTTCGGTGAGCTCTGGGATGGCGGCCATGGTGATGTCCGGGCACCGCCCAGGGTCGCTCACTTGCTGGCGAACCCTCGGCCGCGACCGCCGTAGACCGTACTGTGTCGGGCCGTGGAACAGATCGCCTACCACGTCCGGAGATCCGATCGCGCCCGGCGCGTGCGGGTCACGGTGGACGCTGCTCGCGGGGTCGAGGTGGTGCTCCCCCGGCGGGCGCCGGAGCGCGAAGCGGCTGCGGCGGTCCGTGAGCTGGCCCCCTGGATCGAGCGCCGGGTCGAGGATCTGGCCCGCGCCAGCGCGGCGGTGGCGGCCCGCGGTGACGCCGTTCCCTACCTCGGAGAGCTGCTGCGCGTCCGCAGCGAGCCCGGGCGGACCCGGGTCCATCGGCGAGGCGATGAGCTGCTCGCCCCGGATGGCGCCGCGCGCGCGCCGGCGCTGGAGCGCTGGTACCGCCGTGCGGCACGCGCCGAGATCGCCCCCCGCCTCGACGACGCGTGCTCGCTGGCGGGTACGACCTACTCCGGGCTGACGATTCGCGCCCAGCGCACCCGCTGGGCAAGCTGCTCGCGCGGCGGGGCGATGAGCTTCAACTGGCGGCTGCTGCTGGCCGCCGAGCCGGTGCTCGACTACGTCGTCTGGCACGAGGTCTGCCACCTGGAGGTGATGGACCACTCCCCGCGCTTCTGGGCGTTGCTGCGCCGACGCTGTCCGGACTACCTCGAGCACGCCCGCTGGCTGCGCCGCCACGGTGCGACGCTGGTTCTCTAGCCCTCAGTCGCCCCGTCGCGCAGACCACTCGGTCGACCGTCGCCGAGCGCTCGGCGCAGCGCCCGATAGGCGCTCTCCCCGTTGTCCTGCTTGACGACCTCGCGCGTGATCCGGCCCAGGTACGCCTCGGTCGAGCCATCGCCGCGCACGTCGAGGCCGGCGCGAACGCGGGGGATCAGCCGCTGGGGACCGGCCAGCTCGAGCCGCGCGGCGACCTGCGCGATCGGGTCAAAGCGCTTGAACCTGACATCCACGGCGTCCAGTGGCGCGTCCCGCGCCAGCTCGCGCGCGCGCGCCTCCAGCGCGTCGAGGGCGTCCTGGAGCGCGTCGAAGCGCAGCCGCTCCACCCGCGGGCCTATGCGGACCGTCAGCCTCCAAGGCACGCGGCGATCATCGCACGCGCAGGCGTCTTACGAGCGCTGTCCGATCGGCACGTAATCGAGGCCGAGATTGCCGGTGTAGATCTGGCGCGGGCGGGAGATCTTCTGCTCCGGATCGTCGATCATCTCGAGCCATTGGGCGATCCAGCCGCTGGTGCGCCCGATCGCGAACAGCACGGGGAACATCTCCACCGGCATCCCGAGCGCCTCGTAGATCAGCCCTGAGTAGAAGTCGACGTTCGGGTACAGCTTGCGCGAGACGAAGTAGTCGTCCTCCAGCGCGATCTTCTCGAGCTCGGTCGCGATCTCCAGCAGCGGATTGCGGCCCGTCACCTCGAACACCTCGTCACAGGCCTTCTTGATGATCTTGGCCCGAGGATCGAAATTCTTGTATACGCGGTGGCCGAAGCCCATCAGGCGCTCGTTGCCCGCCTTGACGCCCTCGATGAAGCTGGGAACGTTGTCCTTGGTCTCGATCCGCCGCAGCATCCTCAGCACGGCCTCGTTGGCCCCGCCGTGCAGTGGCCCGTACAGGGCCGCCACGCCGGCGGCGATCGCCGAGTAGGGGTCAACCTGGGACGATCCCACGCTGCGCACAGCGCTGGTGGAGCAGTTCTGCTCGTGATCCGCATGCAGGATGAACAGGACATCGAGGGCGTGCTCGAGCCGCGGATCGGGCCCGTACTTGAGCTCGGTCATCTTGTAGATCATCGACAGGAAGTTGCCCGGATAGGTGAGGTCGTTGACCGGGTAGACGTACGGCATGCCCTTGTTGTGGCGATAGGAGAACGCCGCCAGCGTCGGCATCTTGGCGATCAGGCGAATGATCTGGATGTGGCGGATCTCCTCGTCCTTGATCGATGCCGCCTCGGGATAGAAGGTCGACAGGGCCCCGACCGATGCCAGCAGCATGCCCATCGGGTGCGCGTCGTAGCGGAATCCCTGCATGAACTCCTTGATGTTCTCGTGCACGAAGGTGTGGATCGTGATCTCATGCGTCCACTGGTCGAGCTGGGCCTGGGTCGGCAGGTCGCCATGGATGAGGAGGTAGGCCACCTCCAGGTAGCTCGAGTGCTCGGCGAGCTGTTCGATCGGATAGCCCCGATATTCGAGGATGCCCTTCTCGCCATCGATGAACGTGACGGCCGAGCGACAGGACGCCGTCGCCATGTACGCCGGGTCGTAGGTCATCAATCCGAAGTCGTCGTCGCGCGTCTTGATCTTCCGCAGCTCGGTGGCCCGAATCGTTCCGTCCTCGATCGGGACCTCGTACTGCTTCCCGGTGCGGTTATCGATGATGCTCAAGGTGTCGTTGGACGTCGCTACGCCGGCGCCATCCGCTTGATGCTGAGTATCGGTGGTCATAGCACTCCTGTTGTGCGGTTGCCGGGGGTGGTGTCTCGAGCCCAGGGCCGAGCAGGGACGACCGGTATGGACTTTAGTACCCCGAGAATCTCGGCCAGAAGCCTGGCGTCGCCCTCAGGGGTCGGTCACGACCGCCGTCGCGATCGTGATGATCACGAATACGAAGCTGAGCAGCATGACCGCCCGCGCACCGCGGGCGTTGTAGGGAAACTCCGGTCGCGTGAGGCCGATTGCCGAGAGCACGATCGCCCAGGCCACCAACACGCCACCGGCAATGAACAACGGGACCTTCGAGGGTTCTGCGGCGGCAAGCAGGGTCGCGCTCACCGCGCGAGCCTATCCGATTTTGCTCGCGGCGGCGCCGTCCGCAAGTCTGGCCGCGGGCGCGGCGCTCAGCGGCAAACGTCGCGAAAGTCAGTGACCGTGACCGAGTGTCCGGGCCTTGGCGCGAACGCTGCGGGTACGGGCCGGAGGCATCGGAGCCGGGTCGCCGTGGGGGCCGCGGCGGGGACGACGCGGAAACGGCTTGGGCGGATGCGGACGGTGGCGCTTCACGCCGCCGTCGTCGTCGGAGGGGGCAGACTCCTCCGGCTCCTGCTTGATCGCCCACCACACGATGTAGATCAACGCGACAAGCGGGATCTTCAGCGCGACCATTATCCAGAGAAATCCCCACGTCACAGCGCTGCGGATCCTACCCGGATTCGCCGCACGTGTCATGTCCGGGCCTGGCGATCTGTCTGACCATCCCGCCGCGGCGGAATTCAGTCGCGCAGGGACAACGGCTTCTCGATGAAGCGCGTAATTCGCTGCAGCTCGGCGACCCGCGCCGTGATCTCCCCGCTGGTCAACCGGGCCACGCGTTCGACGCCGAATTCCTCGACGTTGAAGGACGCCAGCGCCGTCCCGTAGGCCATCGCGCGGCGCAGCACCTCGTGGTCGAGCTCGCCGTCGGGGTT
The DNA here is from genome assembly GCA_963838535.1 of uncultured Solirubrobacterales bacterium. Taxonomy (GTDB): domain Bacteria; phylum Actinomycetota; class Thermoleophilia; order Solirubrobacterales; family Solirubrobacteraceae; genus Palsa-465. The sequence continues at coordinate 185,873 of CAWIRN010000022.1, read as the reverse complement.
CGCCGCCACGTAACCCATGAAGCCGCCGGCGAAGCTGTCGCCGGCGCCGGTCGGATCGACGACCGTGTGAAGCGGAAACGCCGGCAGCGCGAAGAAGCCCTCAGCGGTGAACATCGCGGCGCCGTACTCGCCCTGCTTGGCCACGATCACCCGGGGTCCCCAATCGAGCACCGTGCGCGCCGCGCGCACGAAATTGGGCTCGCGCGTCAGCTCACGCAACTCAGCGTCGTTGAGCAGCAGGCAATCGACCTGCGCGATCGTCTCGATCAACGAGTCGCGTGCGGTTTCGATCCACAGGTCCATCGAGTCGAGCGCGACGAACCTCGCCGCGGCGCACTGCGCGCGCACCTGGCGCTGGAGGTGGGGCTGGATGTTGGCCAGGAACAGGACATCGGCGGCCCGCGAGGCGTCCGAAAGCTTGGGCGCGAAGTCGGCGAACACATTGAGCTGCGTGTCGAGCGTCTCGCGCTGATTGAGGTCCCAGCCATACTCGCCGCGCCAGAAGAACGTCCGGCCGCCGGGGACCCGCTCGATGTCCGCGGTGTCGACGCCCCGCGCCCGCAGCACGGCGTACTCCGCTTCGCCGAAGTCATCGCCGACGGGACCGACGATGTGCACAGCGTCGAAGAACGAGGCGGCCAGGGAAAAATGCACCGCCGAACCGCCGAGCATTCGCTCGCGGCTGCCCAGCGGGGTGGTCACCGCGTCAAACGCGATCGAGCCTACGACGGTCAGGGACATGAGAGAACGGTGACGGACATCGACGGGGTACGGTAGCGGCATGGGCGGGGCGGGCACTCGACGGCCCGCGGACACCCCGCGCTGCGCCGACTAGCCGGCCGGCGCCGGGATGCTGCGCACCCGTTCGCCGCGGGGATCCACCAACGGCTCGCGGGTGACCACCCCCGCGACCCAGCGTCCGAAGATGTCGACCTCGACCCCCGCGCCGAGCTCGACGTCCGCCGGCAGATATGCGTAGGCGATCGACCGCCCGACGGTGTAGCCGTAACCGCCGCTGGTCACTCGTCCGCACACGTCGCCGTCGATCCGCACGGGCTCGTTGCCGAGCGCGATCGAGCGCGGATCCTCGAGCACCAGGCAGCGCAGTCGCCGCCGTGGCTCGGCCAGCGCGTCGGCTCCCACGAACGAGCGGTCCTGGCGGACACAGAACCCCAGCCCGGCCTCGAGCGGGGTCTCATCGGCGGTGATGTCGGCGGCCCACACCCGGTAGCCCTTCTCGAGCCGCAGCGAGTCGATCGCCCGATACCCGCCCGCCACCAGCCCCCGCGGGTGGCCCGCCTCCCACAGCGTGCGCCACAGCCCGGCGCCGTACTCGGTCGGGCAGTACAGCTCCCAACCCGCTTCGCCGACGAAGGTGACGCGCAACGCCCGGACCGGCACGTCGCCCACCGCCAGCTCACGCATCGACATGTACCCGAAGTCGAGCCGATCGGGCGTCAGCGGTGCCAGGATCTCGAACGCCAGCGGACCCCACAGCGCGAAGCAGGCCCAGCGGGAGGTGACGTCACTCAGGCGCACCGAGCCGTCGTGCGGGAGGTGGCGGCGGATCCAGCCGGCGTCGTGGTTGCCGAACGCGGTTCCGGTGACGATCTGGAACACCTCCTCCTGCACCCGGGTGACCGTGAAGTCGCACTCGATCCCGCCTCGGCGGTTGAGCATCTGGGTGTAGGTGATCGCCCCGACCTCGCGCGCCACGTGGTTGTCGCACAGGCGCTCCAGCAGGCCCGCCGCGCCCGGTCCGCTGAGCTCGAGCTTGGCGAACGAGGACTCGTCGAACAGCCCTGCCGCTTCGCGCGTGGCCCGGTGCTCCACCCCGATTGCCGGAGACCAGTGCATGCCGGCCCAGCCACGCGGTCGCAGCGACGCCTCGCCATCCGGGGCGTTGAATTCGTACCAGTTGACCCGCTCCCAGCCCGACTTCTCGCCGAAGGCAGCACCGTGGCCCTGGTGCCAGGGATACGCGCTCGAGGTCCGCAGCGGGCGGCCCGCCTGACGCTCGTGACCGGGATAGCGGATGTCGTAGTAGGTCTCATAGACCTCTCTGGCCCGGGCCAGCGTGTAACTCGGCGAGCGGTAGTGGGGACCGAAACGGCGGATGTCCATCTCCCACACATCGAGCGACGGCTCGCCGGACACGATCCACTCCGCCATCAGCTTGCCCATCCCGCCCGCTCCGGCCAGCCCGTGCGCGCAGAACCCGGCGGCGACGAACAGGCCGCGGACCTCGCTCTCGCCCAGGCAGAACTCATTGTCCGGGGTGAATGCCTCGGGGCCGTTGATCAGCCGCGTCACCTTGACCTCCTCCATGGCGGGGACGCGCCGGGTGCTGTTGCCGGCGATCTCCTCAAACCGAGGCCAGTCCTCTTCGAGCAGGCGTCCGTTGAAATCGGCCGGAATCTGGTCGAGCTGGTGCTCGTCCAGCGACCACGGGGCGCTGTGACGCTCGTACCCGCCCATCACCAGTCCGGCTCCCTCCTCGCGGAAGTAGATCAGCAGGTCGGGATCGCGCAGCGTCGGCAGGTGCTCGCCGGCGAGACGCTCGCGGAACGGCTGGGTGACCATGTACTCATGGGCGAACGGGACCACCGGCACGCGGACGCCGGCCATCCGACCCAACTCGGCAGCGAACATTCCCCCGGCGTTGACGACGACCTCGGCCTCGACGTCGCCCCACTGCGTCTGCACGCCGCGTACCCGGCCGTCGCGCACCTCGATCCCGCTCACCCGCGTGTGGGTGAACACCCGGCATCCGCCGGCGCGGGCGCCCTGCGCCAGCGCATAGGTGAGTTGGGACGGATCGAGATAGCCGTCGGTCGGCAGGTATGACGCGCAGCGCACGCCGTCGGTGACCATCAGCGGAAACAGCTCCCGCGCCCCGTCTGCGGAGAGCAGCTCGAGCGGCAGGCCGAACGTCTTGGCCCAGGCGACCTGTCGCATGACCTCCTGCTCACGCTCCTCCGAGCAGGCCAGGCGGATCCCCCCGCACTCCACCCAGCCGCAGTCGAGCTCGCGGTAGAGCTCGACCGAGTCCATCATCATCCGGGTCAGCGAGACGCTGCCGCGCAACTGCCCGACCAGACCGGCCGAATGAAACGTCGAACCGCTGGTCAGCTCATTCCGGTCAAGCAGGACCACGTCGCGCTCACCGAGCTGGGCCAGGTGATAGGCGATCGAGGCCCCACCGACCCCACCCCCGATGATCACCACCCGCGCGCGAGCGGGCAGCTCACGCGGCCGCGGCAACGAGCCACTCCTCCAGTCGCGGGTCGCTCGCGGCCCGCGCGAGCCGCGCAAAGTGCTCCGACGCGTACTCGTCGAAGTCGAAGTCGAGCTCGGAGATCGAGCCCTGGACGACCCCCCAGGCGGCCTCCCGCGCGTCGGACATGATCCGCATCAGGGCCAGCTCGGCCGCGCTTTGGGGCCCGGCGGCTCGCCGAAATAGCCCTCCAGCAGGAGTCGCTCGGCGGGCTCGTCGAACTCGTTGTTGACCGCCAGGTTGCCGAGGTCGAAGCACCGATGACCCATGCCCGCGTACTCCCAGTCGACGAGCACGATCCGGCGAGGCTCCGCGTCGAGCGCCAGCAGATTCCCCGGCAGCAGGTCGTTGTGGCACGGGACCGGATCGCTCAGCGGCATCGCGGCGGCGATCCGCCCGGCCAACTCCCGCGCCTGCGCGTAGCTGTCCGGCAGGCGGCCCCCGCGCGCGCGCACGATCACCGCGTACTCGTCGAGCAGCTCGGGCACCCAGAAGCGGACCGGAAGCTGCAGACCGCAGTCGTGAAAGCGTCGCAGGGCGATCGCCACCTGCTGTGGCGCGCGGCGCAGCCCATCGGCGTCGACCGGCCCGCCGGCCAGGAACTCGCTCACCAGGCACTCCTCGTCACCTGCCACGACCGTCGGGGCGATCCCGAGGCGCGCCGCCGCCTCGTTGGCCACGCGTTCCGCCTACGGTCGATCCCGAGCAGCGCCGTGTCCTTGCCGGGCAGGCGCAGCATGCAGTCGCGCTCCCCGAAGCGCACCCGGTAATTGCGGTTCGTGATGCCGCCGTCGAGGGGTACCGGGGGCCCGGCGGCGGCGCCCAGGCGCGCCTCGAGCCGGTCGACGATCGTGCTGAGGTCAGCCATGGGCGGGAAACCTAGCGTTTGAGGCTCGATTCCTATACCTTCACCGCCCGTGAGGCGGGAGCAGTCGGAGTTGACGGTCAACCGAGAGGGGCGCGAATGACACTCGAGGAGCTCACGGCGAAGGTCAGAGCGGCGAGATCGACACCGTCCTGCTCGCCATGACCGACATGCAGGGACGACTCCAGGGCAAGCGTCTCACCGCGCGTCACTTCCTCGACGAGGTGGCCCACCACGGCGCCGAGGGCTGCAACTACCTGCTCGCGGTCGACGTCGACATGACGACCGTGGAGGGCTACGAGATGTCGTCCTGGGAACGCGGCTACGGCGACTTCGCGATGCGCCCGGACCTGAGCACGCTGCGCCTGGTGCCCTGGCAGGAGGGCACCGCGATGTGCCTGGCGGATCTGAGCTGGGAGGACGGCTCGGACGTCGTGGCCTCGCCGCGCCAGATCCTGCGGGCCCAGCTGGCCCGCCTCGCCGAGCGCGGCTGGACCGCGAACGCCAGCACCGAGCTCGAGTTCCTGGTCTTCCGCGACACCTACGAGGACGCGTGGCACAAGGGCTACCGCGACCTCGATCCGGCCAACCTGTACAACGTCGACTACTCGCTGCTCGGCACCGCCAGATCGAGCCACTGATCCGCCGCATCCGCAACTCGATGCAAGGCGCCGGGATCGCGGTCGAGAACTCCAAGGGCGAGTGCAACTTCGGCCAGCACGAGATCAACTTCCGCTACGGCGGCGCGCTGCGCACGGCCGACGATCACGCGATCTACAAGAACGCGGCCAAGGAGATCGCGGCCCAGGAGGGAATGGCGATCAGCTTCATCGCCAAGTTCAACGAGCGCGAGGGCAGCTCGTGCCACATCCACTTCTCGCTCGCCGACGCACAGGGCGCGCTGTTCGCGCGCGACCGCTCCACGTTCGACGCCTTCCTGGCCGGCCAGCTCGCCTGCGCGCGCGAGCTGACGCTGCTGCTGGCGCCGAACGTCAACTCCTACAAGCGCTACGCGGAGGGCTCGTTCGCGCCCACCGCCGTCGCCTGGGCACCGGATAACCGCACCTGCGCGCTGCGCGTGGTCGGGCACGGGCCGGCCTGCGCTTCGAGAACCGCGCCGGGGGCTCGGATCTCAACCCCTACCTGGCACTGAGCGCGATCATCGCGGCCGGGCTGCACGGCGTCGACTCACAGCTCGAGCTCGAGCCCGCGTATCAGGGCAACGCCTACCTCGCCCAGGACAAGCCGCGGTTACCGGCCACGCTGCGCGACGCCCGTGACCTGTTCGCCGCCAGCGACGTCGCTCGGGCGGCCTTCGGCGACAGGTGGTCGACCACTACGTCCACGCCGCCGACGTCGAGCTCGCGGCATTCGACACCGCCGTCACCGATTGGGAGCTGTTCCGGGGCTTCGAACGGTTGTGAACCGTCCCAACGACGGGGTCGGCGCGACGCTCGACGCGGTCGCGTCGCTCGACACGGTGTTCGCCCCGGTGCGCTCGCAGACCGCGTTCGAGGAGACGGTCGAGCGCCTGGGCACGGCGATCAAGCTCGGCCTGCTGCCTCCCGGCACGCGCCTGCCGGCCGAGCGCGAACTGTGCGCCAAGCTCGGGATCGCGCGCTCGACGCTGCGCCAGGCGCTGGTGGCGCTGGCCCAGAGCGGTCATCTGCGCGCGACCCGCGGCCGCGGCGGCGGAACGTTCGTGGCCGACCCGCAGCCGCCGGCCACCCCCCCGTCGGCCGATGTGCTCGCCGCCTGGCGCGACGTCTGCGACGAGCGGATGGCGGTCGAGGTCGGCGTCGCCGTGCTGGCGGCCGAGCGCGCGGAGCCCGAGATCCTCGACGTGCTCGACGAGCTCGTGGTCGCGCTCGATGGGATGCTCGACGACTTTCCGGCCTACCGGCAGGCCGACATCCGCTTCCACGTGGGGTTGGCCGAGGCGACGCGCAGCCCGCGCCTGGTCACCGCGATGACCGAGGTGCAGGGCGCGATGACCGGACTGATCTCGCTGATCGCCCACCCGCCGGAGGTGCTCGATTCCGCCAACGCCCAACACCGCCGGATCCTCGCCGCGGTCCGACGCCACGACGAGGCCGCGCGGCCCGCGAGATGGCCGAGCACCTGCGCGGCACCGAGCACGTCCTGGCCGGCCTGCTGCCTCAGTGGCGCCACCGTAAGGTGTGAAAACGCAGACCTTGACTTCCGTCCGCGCAGGGGCTTATGTTTCGCCGCGCTGAAGGACGGACGATCAGACCTTTATTCGAGGAGGGCCGTATGACGACCGGCGCGGAGATCCAGTCGCGAGACGAGCAACGTCTGGCCGAGCTGGGCTACAAGCAGGAGCTCAAGCGCGGCTGGAGCGGCTTCTCCAACTTCGCGATCTCGTTCTCGATCATCTCGATCCTGGCCGGTTGCTTCACGACCTATGGACAGGCGTGGATCAACGGCGGGCCGATCGCGATCTCGATCGGCTGGCCGGTGATCAGCATGTTCATCCTGATGGTCGCCTTCTCGATGGCCGAGCTCGCCTCGGCGATGCCGACCGCCGGCGGGATCTACTACTGGGCCTCGAAGCTCGGCGGGCCGGCCTGGGGCTGGTTCACCGGCTGGTTCAACCTGATCGGACTCGTCGCGGTCACCGCCTCGGTGGACTACGCGGCGGCGACGTTCCTGAACGCGACGCTGTCGTTCTACGGCACCCACTTCGTGGTCAACTTCGCCACCACGAGCGTCCAGTCCTCGCTGCACCACACGTTCGTCCTGTTCGCGATCATCCTCCTCGCCCACGCGCTGATCAACATCTTCTCCTCCCCGCTCGTCGCGCTGTTCACGCGGATCTCGGTGTGGTGGCACGTGATCGGCGTGCTGGTGATCATCGTGATCCTGATCGCGGTGCCGAGCCATCACCAGAGCTTCACCTTCGTGTTCGGCCACCGGATCAACCTGTCCGGCTTCAGCAACAACATGTACTGGTTCTACGTGCTGCCGCTCGGCTTCCTGCTGACGATGTACACGATCACCGGCTACGACGCCTCGGCGCACATCTCCGAGGAGACGCACGATGCGTCGATGGCCGCGCCCAAGGGCGTCTGGCGCTCGGTGTTCTACTCGGCGGTGTTCGGCTGGATGGTGCTGCTCGCGCTGACCTTCGCCGCCACCCACGTCAAGCGTGATCGACGCGGCCGGGGGCACGTCGCAGTCGATCATCGAGTCGGCGCTCACCTCGTCCGCGGCCAAGGCGGTGCTGGTCATCTCGACCGTCGGCCAGCTGTTCTGCGGCATGGCCTGCGTGACCAGCGCGTCGCGGATGACCTTCGCGTTCTCTCGCGACGGCGCCGTGCCCGGGCACAACCTGTGGCGGCGGCTGAACAGCCGCCGGACGCCGACCTGGGCGGTCGTGTTCGTCGCCGTCTTCGCCTTCATCATCACGATCCCGGCGTTCAAGGGCAACCACCTCGGCCTCCCGGTGGCGTTCCTGGCCGTCACGTCGATCTCGGTCATCGGGCTCTACATCGCCTACACGATCCCGGTGTTCCTGCGCTGGCGGATGGGCGACGCGTTCGAGCCGGGCCCGTGGACGCTGGGGCAGAAGTACAAGTGGATCAACCTGATCGCGATCGTCTGGGTGGCGCTGTGCGTGATCATCTTCTGCCTGCCGTTCACGCCGGCCGCGGTGCCGTTCAGCAGCACGTTCAGCTGGTCGGCGTTCAACTATGCGCCGATCGTCACGATCGTCGTGATGCTGGCCGTCACGATCTGGTACTTCGCGTCGGCCAACCGCTCGTTCAAGGGGCCGGTGCGTACGATTGACATTGGCGCCGAGAGCACCCCGATCCCCCCCGGGATGGCGCCCGCGAGTCCACCGACGATTTGAGAGGCGCCGCACGTTGACCGGCAGCCTGGCGGTCATCGAGCCCGCCACCGAGACCGTCCTGCAAGAGGTTCCGCGCGCCGAGCCCGGCGATGTCGACGTCGGCGGTGGCCCGGGCCAAGGCCGCATTCCCGGCCTGGCGCGCGCTCGCCCCCGCGCAACGCGCCGAGCACCTGCGAGCGCTGGCTGACGCGCTGGCCGCGCGGCGCGAGGAGCTGGCCGTGCTCGAGGCTCGCAACGCCGGCAAGCCGATCGGCGACGCGCGCGGCGAGATCGACATGGTCGTGCAGACGTTTCGCTACTACGCCGGCGCGCCCGAGCGACTGCTCGGCGACACGATCCCGGTCGCCGGCGGTCAGGCGTTCACCGTGCGCGAGCCGCTGGGGGTCGTCGGCCTGATCGTGCCGTGGAACTTCCCGCTCGCGATCGCCTCGTGGAAGCTCGGCCCGGCGCTCGCCGCCGGCAACACGGTGGTGCTCAAGCCGGCCGAGCTGACGCCGCTGACCGCGCTGCGGTTCGCCGAGATCGCCGCCGGCGCCGGGATGCCCGAGGGCGTCGTCAACGTCGTCGTGGGCCCCGGCAGCACCTGCGGCCAGCGGCTCGTCGAACACCCCGACGTGGCCAAGATCGCGTTCACCGGCTCGACCGAGGTGGGACGGTCGATCGCCGCCGGCGCGGCGCTCGACGATCAAGCGCGTGACGCTCGAGCTCGGCGGCAAGTCGCCGAACCTCGTGTTCGCCGACGCCGACCTCGAGGCCGCCGCCGCCGCGGCGCCGATGGCCGTGTTCGGCAACGCCGGCCAGGACTGCTGCGCGCGGTCGCGGATCCTCGTGCAGGCCCAGGCGCTGGACGAGTTCATGGCCTTGCTGGAGCGCTCGGTCATGGCGATCACGGTCGGCGACCCGCTCGACGAGGACACCCAGATGGGGCCGCTGATCTCCGCCGGCCAGCGCGCGACGGTCGCATCGTTCGTGGGCGGCGACGCGCCGGTGGCGATTCGCGGCAGCGCACCCGACGGCCCCGGCTACTGGTTCGCGCCGACGGTCCTGTGCCCGGTTGACCCGGGCGCGCGCCCCGCCCGCGAGGAGATCTTCGGGCCGGTGGCGACCGTGATCCCGTTCCGCGATGAGGAGGAGGCGATCCGCCTGGCCAACGACACGATCTACGGGCTGTCGGGCTCGATCTGGACCCGCGACGGTGGCCGCGCGCTGCGGGTGGCCCGCGCGCTCGACGCCGGCGTGCTGTCGATCAACTCCAACACCTCGGTGCGCGTCTCGACGCCGTTCGGCGGCTTCAAGCAGTCGGGCTACGGGCGCGAGCTCGGGCCCCACGCGCTCGACGCGTACACCGAGGTCAAGTCGATCTTCTACGCGACCGCATGAGGCTCGACGGCAAGGTCTGCGTGATCACCGGCGCGGCCGGCGGGATCGGCGCCGCGACCGCCGCCGTGTTCGACCGCGAGGGCGCCCACGTCGTCGGCGTCGACCTGCACGAGCACGCGGTCGGCGAGCTGGCGCTGCAGGCCGACCTGACCGACGAGCAGGCGGTGGCCGCGATGTACGAGCGCGCCCGCGCCGAGCTCGGCCGGATCGACGTGCTGTTCAACAACGCCGGCATCTCGCCGACCGACGACGCCTCGGTGCTCGAGACCTCGCTCGAGGCATGGGAGCGCGTCCAGGCCGCCAACCTGCGCAGCGTGTTCCTGTGCTGCAAGCACGGGATTCCGCACCTGCTGCGATAACGGGCCCCCGCCCGCGGCTCGGTCATCAACACCGCCTCGTTCGTCGCCGTGATGGGATCGGCGACCTCGCAGATCTCCTACACGGCATCGAAGGGCGGCGTGCTGGCGCTCTCGCGCGAGCTCGGCGTCGAGTTCGCCCGCCGCGGGGTACGCGTCAACGCGCTGTGCCCGGGACCGGTCGACACGCCGCTGCTGCGCGAGCTGTTCGCCAAGGACCCCGAGCAGGCGGCGCGCCGGCTCGTGCACGTGCCGATGGGCCGCTTCGCGCGCGCCGAGGAGATCGCCAACGCGGCGCTGTTCCTGGCCAGCGACGAGTCGAGCTACGTCAACGCCACCACGCTTCCTGGTCGACGGCGGGATCAGCGGGGCGTACACGACGCCGCTGTAGGTGGAAGTGGAATCGGCTGACGGCGGCGCGATTCCATTGGGTAATCGGCTGGCGGTGGAATCGGCTGGCGCCGATTCCCGGGTCTATCCAGCTCGGGGTTCGGTCAGGTGGCGACGGCCGCCACTTCGCCCGCTGGAGCCGGCTTCGCCCGGGGCACCTTGAGCGCTTGGCTGGCCAGCGCGGCGCCCACGCCGAGCAGGGCCCAGGCGACGGGATCCTCGAGGAAGTCGGCGTACAGCATGGTGTGGAACACCAGGGCGGCGAACGCGGCTCCGACCGCGGCTCGCACCGGATCACCCCGCGCGGCGCGCAGCAGCGTCACCAGGGCCACCAGGACCAGCGCGACGTAGGCGAGCAAGCCGATCAGGCCCTGCTCGGCCCCAATCGTGATCGGGATCGTGTGCGAGGCCGACAGTGTCGCCGCGGTGCGCCGATGGTGGGCGCGATATTCCTTGACGAACGATCCCGACCCGTAGCCCCACAATGGTCGATCGCCGAACAGGGCGACGCCACCGCTGACCAGCCCACCGCGTCCGCTGGACGCTCCGTTCAGGCCCTGGTTCAGCCCGAACGTCTTCGGCGAGATCGCCACCGCCGCCACCCCGAGCGCGATCACCGCGACCGCGACGACCAGCGCCCGCGAGGGCCTCCAGCGCAGCGCCGCCAGGACCCCCAGGCCGACCAACAGCGCTCCGAGACTCGAGCGCGAGAGCGTCAGGACTAGCCCGCCCCACAGGATGGCCAGCAGCACCACGACCCCGAGCTGCTCGCGCTTGGGGCGGTCGTAGAGCAGCAGCACCGCGAGCAGGATCATCACCAGCGCCAGGTACCGGCCGAAGATGTCGGGGTCGAAGAAGACCGAGTTGACCGTGAAGTACGTGTGCAGGTCATTGGCGACGACGAGCTTCGGATTGAGGATGATCGTCTTGGTGGCGTATTCCGCCACCCCAATTGCCGTGAACAGGACGGCCAGCCCGGCGGTCAGCTGCAAGCACGTGCGCACGAGTTGCGGGGTCCACCGCAGGCTCCTGAGCAGCCAGTACAGCAGCGCGAACGGCACGTAGAAGAACACCATCTGCTGCAGCGCCTTCTCGAAGTCCGGGGAGTAGACCGACTGCAGGCCGTAGAGCACGACGTACACCGCCAGGAGGCGCTCGATCCATCCCGGCTGATAGCCGGCCGTGGCACCGCCGTCCTCGCCGGGGCCGGTTCACGACCGATCAGCGCGGGAACGATCTGCGCCAGCGCGCCGGCGGCGACGACCAGATACAGCGGCACGAGCAGGTTCGACGTCGTGCCGCCGGCTTGGATCGGTACCCGGAACGGAAGCGCGAGCACCGCCAGCGCCCCGATCAGCGCGGGCCGCCGCGCGATCACGGTCGCCAACGCCGCGAGCACCGCCAGCGCCACGAACGCTCCGGCGAGGGCCGGTAGCGGATGACGGTGGACCAGGCGCAACTGGGGGGAGTCCCAGATGTCGCCCAACAACAGCACCGGCGAGAGCAGCAACGCCCCGAGTGCGGCGAGCGCTCGCAGCCGCCGATCGACGGCCAGCAGTACGACTGCGGCCAGCAGGCTCACGACGACCACCCCGGCCTTGGGCAGCGGCCCCCCGAGTGCGGCAAGCGCAATCACCCGCTGGATGATCCTCTACCCTCTCGCCACATGTCCTCTGCGAAGCTCGCGGTCGCCGTCGCGTTGGCCGCACTGTCGCTGTCAGCGTGCGGGAGCGCCGCCAAGCCGGTGGCCGGAACCCCCCAGGCGGCGATCAAGAGCCGCAAGAGCGTGGACGATCCGCGTACCAAGCACCTCAAGTGCATCAGACAAGATCATCTCGTCGTGGTGCGGGTGGGTCGGACCGGACTCCAGGTGGGAACGCCGCCCGCCGGCCCGACGATCAACTTCGAGCCCACCCCGGGCGCCGCGCAAGCGCTCCAGATCGAGGGCAAAGTGACGGGCGCCGAGGTGATCGGCAGCGCGCTGCTGTATCCCAACCAGGCCTCGGATCGCGAACTCCAGAAGGTGGAGGACTGCCTCGCGTTGGGGGTCACCGGGTAGACCGGCGCTCGCCCTAACTTTTGTTCGCCCCCGCCCCGAACCGCGGAAACGGCGAACGCAAATGGGGCGCGTGCGCGGTTTCTCCGTGGTCAGGTGAGGGTTCGTGGGTGGGTACCGGGGTCGGTCGTCGGCTGTCAAGCGGCGTCGGCTGCTGGAGGGGGTTCGTGGCGGGGTAGCGCGGTCGGTCGCTGAAGCGCCCGACCTCCGGGCAAGAGGAGCCGTCCGGTGCGGCTCGCGTGGTTCCGGCGACGCTGGATCAGCGGGGACTGGCGATCGCCTGCGGATCGCTCGTCGAGTCGCCTATATGAGGTTCTCCGCGCGCTGCGAGGGGTGACGGACACCCGGAAATCGTCACGGGACCGTAAAACACCTGGGCAACGTCCCAAACGAGGGCCTCGTTTCCGGCGATTGGGATGTTCCCCAGCCCCCAGCCTGTGAAACGTCCACATCGATCTTTTTCGCGCCCTCGATTGGGTCGTTATGCAGCCGAATCTGTCAGAAATCTGACCCTGAGCAGCGCATTCCGTTTGCTGGAACCGCCCCATGCGCTGGAACCGCCCCCAGTGCGTCGGAACCGCCCCATGCGCTGGAACCGCCCCGTGCGCCGCCGGCGGCGGGACCGGACCGGCCGGCCGCGCCCGCCGAGCAACGCCTCCACGCACCATCGCGGCGCGAAACTGGGACAAATCCCGCCGAACCCCCCGAATCAAGGGGGTTCGCACCTCAGAGCCCGCTCAGCGACACACATCCTGCGCACACCCCTCCGAATCACCTGGGGGCGAGTTACCTTCTTGTTCGCGCGCGGCCCCACCGCACGAGACAACGCGTCCGCCCTTCTCTTGCCCGGAGTCGGGCGCTCCCAGCGCCCCGACCTCCTGGCCAACCAGCGCGGCGGACGGCGGCTGTCAAGTAGCGCACACCACTCACCACAACACCGCACCGCCCCCCGGACAACACCAGCCCCCCGACGCTACTTGACAGACGACGACCGACCGCGCTACCCCGCTCCGCTACCAACCCAACCCACGGATACGTCAGGAGAGCCCACTAACATCCCGGCTCGTGCTGGGACGCTTCGTGCTGGGCTGGATCGCGGCGCTCGGACTCACCGGTTGTCTCGCTGCGTCGAACCACTCGCAGGGGACGGCCGCGTCGACGCCCCCGAGCGGGGCTGCCGCCTCGAGGCCCGGGAGCGCGACGGCCGCCTCGACGCCCGGGACCAGGACGACCACCTCAACGCCCGGGACCAGCGGAGCGGTTGCGCCGACCACACCCGCAGCGCCCGCGACATCTGCGGTCAAGCTGCTGGGGCAGCGGATCATGGTCGGCCTCACCGGCACGACCGCCGACGCCGCATTGCTGGGCGAGGTCCGGGCGGGCGCGGTGGGCTCGGTGATCCTGTTCGCGGCCAACATCGTGTCTCGGACCCAGACGCTCGCGCTGACCGGCGCCCTGCAGCGAGCCGCGCGTCAAGGTGGAAATCCGCCGCTGCTGATCGCCGTCGACCAGGAGGGCGGCGAGGTCAAGCGCCTGCCCAGCGGCCCTCCGGATCTGTCCCCGCCGCAGATCGCCGCCACCGGCAGCGCCGCGAAGGCGTCCAGCGAGGGCCGGGCCACCGGCCGCTACCTGAGGCAGTGGGGGATCAACATGGACCTCGCGCCGGTGGTCGACGTGCCGACGCTCCGCTCGGCCTTCATCTGGCAACAGGGTCGCGCATTCTCGTTCGACGCCGTCGCCGTCGCCAAGTACGCGACCGCGTTTGCGCTGGGCCTGCAGGCCGAGCACGTCGCCGCGACCGCCAAGCACTTCCCGGGCGTGGGCACGGCCGGCGTCGACACCGATGATCGACTCGACGAACTGCGCCCCACCGCAGCCCAGCGCACCGCGGCGCTCACGCCCTACCGGTCCTTGATTCCGCGCGGACTCGACGCGGTGATGGTTTCGACGGCGGGCTTTCCCGCCTACGATCGCAGCGGAGCCCCGGCCGCCCTCTCGCGCATCATCATCCAGAACCTGCTGCGCGGCCGGCTGAAGTTCGGCGGCGTGACGATCACCGACGCGCTCGGCACGCCCACCGGCCATGACGAGATCACCGCCGGGGTGCTGGCCGCCGCGGCAGGAGCGGACATCCTGCTCTACACCGACTCGGCCGCCGGAGTGCTCACCGCGCTCAAGGCGGCCCTGCGCCGCCGGACCGTCAGCGGCCCGCAGGCCGCGGCGTCATACGCGCGTATCGTCGCGCTCAAGCACAGGCTGGCGCAGAGCTGAACCTACCGAGCGCACCGCGCGCCGTCCGCTCTACAATGCGCCGCCGATACCCGTGCTCTGCGCGCGGGCTCGTGCGCGTCTAGCGTCCGCCGCGCTTCGGGCTCGTCGGGCGAGAAACTACTCGCAGAACTTCGCCGGTTTCAGAATCGGCAGCGCCCCCAGATCGTGCCCCGACGACCGCTCGCCAATCTGCTCTCCGCGTCAACCGCGGAATTCGCTGCGCCGACCTCGGCGCAGGCGCGCGTCGCCCCACCCGCGTCGGCCTCGCGGTGGTCACCGTCGGGCGGGCGCTTCTACCTCGCGCTGATCGGCGGGGCCCTCGTCATCGCCGCCCTCTCGCTGCTCATCCCCTCCACGCCGAGCTATGACCCCTGGGCGTGGATCGTGTGGGGTCGCGAGATCGTCCACGTGAATCTGCAGACCACCGGCGGCCCGACGTGGAAGCCGCTGCCGGTGATCTTCACGACCCTGTTCGCACCCTTCGGCAAGGCGGAGCCTGATCTGTGGCTGGTGGTGGCGCGGGCCGGCGCGCTGATGGCGCTGGCGATGGTGTTCAAGCTCTCCGTCCGTCTGACCCATCAGATCGGCAGTCGGTTCACTCGCCGCCGGCCGATCTGGATCGCGTCAGTCGGTTCGGCCCCGCGCTGTTCGCCGGCCTGATCGCCGTGATCGGCCTGGCCTTCTCCGGCGGCTTCATCAGCGACAACGCGCTCGGCTATTCCGAGGGCCTGATGACGGCGCTCGTCCTGATCGCCGTCGAGCGCCACCTCGATGGCAAGCCCCGCCAGGCCTTCGCGATCGGATTCCTCGCTGCGCTCGATCGACCGGAGATCTGGCTGTTCTGGGGTCCCTACGGCCTGTACCTGTGGTGGAAGGACCCGGGCGCGCGCAAGCTCGTGATCGGCCTGTTCCTGCTCATCCCGGTGCTGCTGGTTCCTGCCCGAGTACTGGGGCTCGGGTCACTTCTTCCGCGGTGTCGACCGCGCCCAGCAACCGCGCTCCAACAGTCCGGCGTTCGCCAAGTGCCCGTTCTGCACCGAGCTGGAGGACCACGCCTGGCCGACGATCCTGCTGCGCATCAAGATCGTGGCGGCGCTGGCCGTGGCCGTGGCGAGCTTTGACCTGTGGCGGGGCTGGCGGTCGCGCGGCCGCGCATTTCTGGCCGGCGTGCCCGCCCGCGCAGAAGCGGCGCTCGTCGCCGCCGGCGTGGCCGGGCTGGCCTGGTTCGTGGTGATCGCGGTGCTGACGCAGGCCGGCTTCTCAGGCAACAACCGCTACCTGGTGCTCGGCTCCGCCCTGATCGAGATCGCCGGCGCGGTCGGATGGGGATGGGCCGCCCAAGAGGGCGGCAATCTGCTCCGGCGCGGCGCCGGCGGCGAGACAGCGGGTGGAGCGCAGGCCTGCGCGGACAGTTGAGCAGCTGGGCGGCCGTCGCCGGTGCTGGGGGCCTGCTTCCTGCTGCTGCCGTCGTGGGTCGGCGGGAACCTGATCGACATTCCCCGCACCCACCACGCTCTCAACTATCAGGCCCACCTGCGCCAGGACGTGACCAAAGTGGTCGCCGACTACGGGGGTGCGGCCAAGCTGCGCGCAGTGCGGCACGCGTCATGACCGAGGGCTTTCAGGTGCCGCTGGTGGCCTGGACGCTCGGGGTGCACACGCTCGATGTCGAGGCCTCGCCGGCCGCGGGAGCCCCGCCGCCCGCGGCTCCGAACGTGATCCTGCAGACCCGAGCCCAGAGCAACTCAACCCCGCTGCCGATCGTGCATACGTGGCCGCAACGTCCACTATCGCTACGCCGGGCACGTGCGGACGTTCCGGCTGTTCACCAATTGCCACGGGGTAACCTGAGGTACGCGATGACTTCGAGAGAGCGCTAGATGGCCGCCGTCACCGCCCCCACCCGCCCCCCCAGCAGTCCCCCCACCGCTCGTTGCCGAACTTCGAGCTGCGGATGCCGGGTTGGCTGGCCCGGGTTCCCATGTGGGCCATCATGACCGTGATTCTGGTCGGGCTCACGCTCGTGTCGCTGTTCATGCGGACGCGCTTTCTCAGCGGGCAGTTCTGGATGGACGAAGCATTGTCGGTCGGGATCTCCTCGCACTCGCTCGTCTCCATCCCCGGCGTGCTCCGGCACGATGGGTCGCCGCCGCTGTACTACCTGATGCTCCACGTGTGGATGAGCGTGTTCGGCTCGACGGAGTCCAAGACGCACGCGCTGTCGTTGCTGTTCGGGCTGGCCTCGGTCCCGCTGGGACGCGTGGGCGGCGTGGAGCCTGTTCGGCCGATGGGCGGCGGTCATCGCTGCCGTGCTGTTCGCGCTCAACCCGTTCATCACCGCGTACAGCCAAGAGACCCGCATGTACACGCTGATGGCGCTGCTCGGGCTGCTCGCCACGCGCGGGCTTCATCCACGGCTTCGTCTACCGACGGCGGCGCTATCTGATCCTGTTCTCGGTCTGCCAGGCGCTGATGCTCTACACGCACGCCTGGGGCATCTTCTTCGGCGTCGGCGCGGCCGCTGGCGTTCATTCCGGTGTGGCGCGCCAGCCCTGAACCGCGGGCGCTGTTCAGGGACGCGGTGCTGGCGTTCGGTGCCGCCATCGTCCTGTTCCTGCCCTGGGTGCCGACGCTGCTCTACCAGGCCACGCACACCGGCTCGCCGTGGGACACCGCCCCCAATTTCGGCGCCCCGGTACAGATCTCGCGCAACCTGATGGGCGGCGACCGCGCCACGGTCGCCCTGGTGCTCGGGCTCGGCCATCGGTCTGGCCGGCCTGTTCTCCCGCAGCAAGTGGCGCAGCCGCGAGTCGCTGGCCATGTGGGTCCTGATCATCCTCCCGGTCGGGACGCTGGCCTGCGGATGGCTGGTGTCGCGCTTCTCGCCCGCCTGGCAATACCGCTATTTCGCCCCGATCGTCGGCGCGCTGCTCCTGCTCGCCGCGCTCGGTCTGTCCCGCTCGAAGGGCGTCGGGCTGATCGCGCTCGTGCTGACGGTGGTGTTCTGGGCCAATCCATCGTCGTTCACGCCGCAGTACAAGAGCGACATGCGCGATGTCGGCGGTGAGATGGGCCCGCTCATGCACCAGGGTGACCTGGTGATCGTCGGCCAGCCCGAGCAGGTTCCGCTCACCTGGTACTACCTGCCCGGGGACCTGCGATTCGCCAACGTCCTGGGCCCCAGCAAGGACCCACAGTCGATGAACTGGGTCCATGCGCTGCACCGGCTGCAGAATGCCAATCCGACTGCGGTGTTCAGCCGTCTGATTGCCACGGTCAAGCCCGGGCAGCAGGTGCTCTACGTGCGTCCCCTGACCGAGGGGGCGCAGAGCTGGCAGGCGTCATGGACGCAGCTCGTGCGGCGGCGATCCGCCCAGTGGGGAGCGCTCCTCGCCGCCGATCCAAGCCTCAAGCCGGTCGCAGTGGCACCGCACAACTACCGCGGCGCGTGCTGCGTCGCGGACAGCGCGATTCTCTACCAGAAGGTTTCCTGAGACGCCCAGATGACAGATACGCAGCCCACAGACGCCCTAGCTCCCGGCGCCGAGATCACCCCCGAGCATCCCGTCGTCGTGCTGGGCGGGGGCCCGGCGGGGCTCACCGCCGGTTACCTGCTGGCCAAGCAGGGCAAGCCCGTGATCGTGCTCGAGTCCACCGACCAGGTGGGCGGTCTGGCGCGGACCGAGGTCCGCGACGGCTACCGCTTCGACCTCGGTGGACACCGCTTCTTCACCAAGGTGCAGGAGGTCGACGATCTCTGGCACGAGATCATGAAGGAGGAGTTCCTCAAGCGCCCGCGGCAGTCCCGGATCTATTGGAACGACAAGTTCCTCGAGTACCCGCTCGAGGGCATGGACGTGATCCGCAAGCTCGGCCCGATCGAGCTGACGCGGTGCGGCATGTCCTACCTGTGGGCCGCGGTCAAGCCCAAAGGACGCGAGGACACCTTCGAGCAGTGGGTCTCCAACCGCTTCGGCAAGCGGCTCTACCAGCACTTCTTCAAGACCTACACCGAGAAGCTGTGGGGCGTCTCCACCGACGAGATCCGCGCCGAATGGGCCGCTCAGCGGATCAAGGGCCTGTCGTTCTTCAGTGCGGCCAAGGCGGCCTTCTTCGGCAACAAGGGCAACAAGATCAAGTCGCTGATCTCCGAGTTCAACTACCCCCGCTACGGCCCGGGGCAGATGTGGGAGCAGATGACCGACGACATCCGGGCGCACGGCGGCGAGGTGCGTCTGAACGCCCCGGTGACGCGACTGCGGATCGAGGGCGGCAAGGTGCTGGAGGTCGTCGCGGGCGGCGAGACGCTGACCCCCTCGCACGTGATCTCCTCGCTGCCGCTGCGCACGACGGTCGGCATCGCCGACCCCGAGGCGCCGGTCGACGTGCGCGACGCGGCCCGCGGGTTGCGCTACCGCGACTTTCTCACCGTCTCGCTGGTGATCGAGGGGGATAGCCCGTTCCCCGACAACTGGATCTACATCCACGTGCCCGGAGTCAAGGTGCTGAGGATCCAGAACTTCCGCTCCTGGAGCCCGTGGATGGTGCCCAACGACACCGATGCCTCGATCGGGATGGAGTACTTCTGCTTCGAGGGCGACGAGCTGTGGAGCATGTCCGACGACGACCTGGTGGAGCTCGCCAAGTACGAGATCCAGAAGCTCGGGCTGGCCAACGCCGACCACGTGAAGTTCGGTTTCGTGGTCCGCGTCCACAAGGCCTACCCGATCTACGACGTCGAATACGGCGAGCGCGTGATGACGATTCGCGGCTGGCTGTCGGGGATCGACAACCTGATCCAGGTCGGCCGCAACGGGCTGCACCGCTACAACAACTCCGACCACTCGATGCTCACCGCGATGCGCGCCGTGGACAACATCATGCTCGGCACCCACCACGACATCTGGGCCGTCAACGTCGAGAGCGTGTACCACGAGGAGCACACCGAGAACGAGGACCCCTACCGCGATCCTCCGGCGACGCCGGCGATGGAGCAGCCGCTGGCGTCGGAGCGGTGAGCATGAGCGGCTTGCCTCGCGGGTTGACGAGCGCGGGCCGCGCCGGTTCCCTGCTCGCGCTGCTGGCGTTGCTGGCGCTGCCGTCGGCCGTCCTCGCGCAGTCACCCGGGAACCCACTCGCGCCCGGGGTTCCCGTGGCGCCGGCGTCCACGCCCACCGCCTCCACCCCCACGGTGATCACCGCGGTCTCGAGCAGCACCTCGAGCGGTAGCGGTCTCAGCGGCTCAGGCGCGATCATCATCGCCCTCGGCGCCGTGGCCGTGCTGGGCGGGATCTCCTTCTACATCTGGCGCGATGCCCGGCGCCGGGCGCCGATTCGCCACCACGGCCCGGCCATGACCAGCGGTCGCGAAGACGGCCGCGAACTCCCCGGTTCGAAGCGCACGAAAGCCCCGCAAGCTCAGCCCCGCCGAGCGACGCCGCCGCAAGCGCGGACGCGCCCGTCGATAGCCCCGGGTCGCCCCCCACAGCCACGGCCCAGCGGCACCGGCGCTGAACTCTCCCGATCGACCGGGCGCGTCGGAAGGCGTGTCTGCTCACGGTCGGCGTCACCGCCCCTCCTCTCGTCCCGAGCCAGCCGGGTCCAGGGACCCCGCCTCAAGGTCAGATTTCTGACCGATTCGCCTGCAAGACGTCCCAATCGAGTGCCCAAAGAAATCGATCGGGCTATTCCCCAGCTGGTGGCTGTGGAACAGCCCAAACGCCCCAAAATGAGGCCTCGTCTGGGACGTTCCCCAGGTGTTTTACGGTCCTGCGACATTTCCGCGCGTACCACCCTGACTTGACCGCCGACGAGGAGATGGCCTGGCACCGGCCGCATGATCACCACGCGGCTCGGCCACGATGATCGTGCGGGCTACGTCGTCGCCGCTTCCAGGCGGCGGATGCGTGCCCTGGCCTTGGTCAGGTGCTTATTGACGTTGTTCACTGACCGCGGCCGGCGGTCGAGCGTGGCGATCTCCCGATAGCTGAACCCGGCGACCAGGAGCGCGAGGTCGTCACGCTGCAGGACCGGCAGTGCGGCCAGGGTCTCGAGGGCTCGGCGCGCTTCGATCGCGTCCTCCAGCGACTGCGAAAGCCCGAACCGGGCCTCCCAGGAATGATCACCGGCCACGTCCTCGAGCAGCACGTTGCGGCGCTCTTGGTGTGAGAGCCGATACGCCTGATGCACCGCCACCGTCCGCAACCACGCGAACAGCGCCGGTGACCGGTCCGGCTGGCAACGCAGCAGGGTGACCCAGGCGCTCTGGCACGCGTCCTCGATCAGCTCCTCCGACGCGTTGACCGACCTCGCCACCGCGCACAGCAGCCCGCGATGGTGTCGCCGGTACAGCTCCTCCTCGTCCCCGCGCGCTCCAACCCTCGGGAGACTCGTCATCGCCGTCCTCCGAGAACGCCGCACCCGCCACCGCCCTCACACGCCCCGCGCCGACGCCTTGCCACTGGCTGCTCCTCTGGTCCGTGATGTGAATTGAAACTAATTGAGACTAATTTGACACGAACAAACCTAGCAGATATCAAAGAGTCTTGCTAGGTTGGAACAGTCTCAATTGGCTCAATTAGTGTTAGGAGGGTCCACATTGTTCCTTTTCCACCTTGGTGCCGTAACGTCCCTCTCGGCCGTCACCGCCCACCCCGATCTCACCGGCCTGCCGGGAAGCAACGTGCTCCAGCAGCTCGTCAATGGAGCCGAGGCGTGGGCGCTGGCGATCGCGCTGTTAGGCGCGTTCATCGGCGCCGCTCTCTGGGCGGTGGCCTCTCACACCCAGAACCACCATTACGCCGCCCGCGGCCGTATGGCGGCCCTGATCTCGGGCGCCTCGGCGCTCGTCGTCGGCGCGGCACCCGGGCTCGTGAACTTCTTCCAGCATCTCGGCACGACGGCAAAATGATGAACCTGCGACTCCGCGCCAGCCAGGACGATGGCGCTCGCGGTCGTGATCGCAGGCGGCACGCTGGCTGCGGCTCCGACTCCCGCCTCAGCGCTGAATCCGGTCAAGCCGATCTGCTCGGTCGGGGGCTGGGTCAGCGGGCTCGTGGGAAAGGTCTGCACGGTTGCCCAACACCCGGGCCGGATCGTCTCGGCCGGCAAGAAGCTGGCCGGTGGACACGTTGGCGGCGCGGTCAAGACGGTGCTCGGCGACGGTGGCGGCGCTGGCTCGACGGCCTCGACGGCAATCGGGCTGGCCGCGATCGGAGCGTGGGTCCTGGGCGGCGCCAAATTCGCCCTGCACGAGACGGCCAAGGTGCTCTCGGCGACAACCAGACCGCAGCTGCAGAGCACGTGGTTCTCCTCGGCTTACTGGCGCATGGCGGGGGTGGCGGCGTTGCTGACGCTGCCGTTCCTGTTCGCCGCGGCGGTGCAGGCGGTGATGCGCTCAGACCTCTCGCTGCTGGCCCGGGCCACGCTCGGCTACCTGCCCTTGGCGCTGCTGGCGGTCAGCGTGGCCGCCCCACTGACCACACTCCTGCTGGCGGCCTCCGACGAGATGTCGGCCATCGTTTCCTCGGCGGCCGGCAATGCCGGTGGGCATTTCCTCGATCGCGCAAGCCTGACCATCGGCGGCCTGACCCTTCTCTCCGGCTCACCCTTCCTCGCCTTCCTGGTCGGTTTGCTGACCGCCGCCGGAACGCTCGCGCTGTGGATCGAATTGCTCATGCGCGAGGCGGCGGTGTACGTGATCGTGCTGATGCTGCCGCTCGTGTTCTCGGCTCTGGTGTGGCCGGCCCGACGGGTCTGGGCGATCCGGACGGTGGAGATGCTGATCGCGCTGATCCTCTCGAAGTTCGCGATCGTGGCCGTGCTCGCGCTCGGCGGAGCCGCTATGAGCCAGAGCGTCGGGCACAGCGTGACCGGCTTCTTGGCCGGGATCGTGCTCGTGGTGCTGGCGGCCTTTGCACCGTGGGCGCTGGTTCGCCTGATGCCGCTCAGCGAGCTGGCCAGCGGAGCCGCCGGTTCCCTGCGTCCCGAAGCCAGAGGGCTGCGCGCCTCGGCGCTGACCGCCGAGGCGGGCGCGCAATGGGCTCACGACTGGGCCGGCGGGGTGACCAATCACATGCAGCGTCAATTGCAGGAGACCTCTGAGTCGGCCGCAGCCCGGGACGACGCCCGGGATGTCTCGGGCACGCCGCGGGATGTTTCGGACGGCGGCACGGGCGGCGGCGTGTCGAACCAGGGCCGTGCGGATGCCCTCGGCGCTGATGACGGCGCGACGATAGGCGTGTCGGAGGATGGGCCGTTCGACAGCGCCGGCCCCGGGGCGCAGCCCGCGGACGACGGTGTCGGTCGTGCGGGCGGCCCGGGCGACGGTCCCGGCGGCGGTCCCGGCGGCGGTCCCGGCGGCCGTCCCGGCGGCCGTCCCGGCGGCGGTCCCCCCGCCGACGGCGCTCCGATCCCCGCTCCACATGGCGACGGCGCGCACGACGGTGGCGCTCGCGGTGCCGGCCCTCGCGGTGCCGACCCAGGCTCGGGCTCGGCTCCGGTGTGGCACGCGGAGGACGAGACGTTGCCCGCGCTGAGGCTCGACCTCGAGCACCTGCAAGGAGCTCAATTGCCGTGGGGACAGGACGGCTCCGATCCTGGCGATCACCCCTCGGAGCGGCCGGGTTCAGGCCCGGACGGCCAGGGCACCGGGGACGATCACGATCCGCGACCCCCGGCCCAGGATCAAGACGGAGGGCTGCTGTGAGTCACACCAGGCTCACGTACACGTTCGGGCCGCTGGAGCGGCGCGGGATCCTCGGTCCGATACGTCGCGGTCAAGCCGTGATCCTGGCCGTCGGGGGACTGCTGGCGATCCTTGTGCTCGACCAGTCGCCCTCGACGGGCGGGGCGCTGATCGCGATCATGCTCTTCGGCGCCGCGGTCGCGCTGACGGTCGCGCCGCTGGGCAGCCGGACGATGGAGGAGTGGGCGCCGATTCTCGGGGCGTTTTCAGTCCGCTACGTCCGCCGGCGGGTGCGCTTCGTGTCCGGCGCCCCCACCCGAGGATACGCGCCCGGGGCCTGGGCACGTCCGCGGGTGCGCGCCTGGACAGCCCGGCGCCCGTCACGCCCGACGCCCTGCGCGGAGCGCGCATCATCGAGGCCGCCTACCGCGACCGGCCGATCGGCGCGCTGTCCGAGCGCTCGGGACGGCGGCTGACCGCCGTGCTCGCCTGCCGCGTCGTGGCGTTCTCCCTGCTTGACCCCGAAGCACAGGAGCGGCGCCTGGCCCGGTGGGGGTTGGTCCTCTCAGGCGCCGCAGGCTCGGAGATCAGGCGGCTCCAGTGGATCGAGCGAACCGCCCCCGCCCAGGGAGATGAGCTTGCGCGTTGGGTGCACGCGGAGCGTGACCCGGCGATTCCGCTGCGCGGCACGCCGCTGATCGAGTCCTACCTGGAGCTGATCGGGACGACGGCGAGAGTGTCGCAGGAGCACGAGATCCTGCTCGCCGTGCAGGTCGACGCGCGACGCGTCCGCGATCGCGGCGGCGCTGCCGTGATGCGGTCGTTGATCGAGCAGACCGAGCGTGTCGCGCAGGGACTCGACGCCGCCGAGGTGACGGTGCTCGGAGCCCTGAGCCCGGGCCAGCTCGCCCGTGCCCTACGGACGGCCTTTGACCCCTACGCCCGGGCCGAGCTGGCCGCGCTGGAGACGGCCGACCCGGAACGCGACGGCTTGGCCGAGGGCAACGCCTGGCCGCTCGGTGCGCGCGAGGCGTGGGACCACTATCAGAGCGACGGCGCGGTTCATGCCACCTACTGGATCGGTGGCTGGCCGAGAATCGACGTCTCACCGATGTTCATGGACGCCCTGATCGGGCGGTCAAGCGCGGTGCGCACCGTGGGCGTCACGTTCGAGCCGATCCGAGCCGAACGCTCGACCCGGGAGATCGAAGCGGCGATCACCCGCGATCGGGCCGACCACGAGCTCCGGGCGCGGTTCGGCCAATCCGAGACCGCACGCCAGCGCCAAGCCGTGGATGCGACGATGCGCCGCGAGTCAGAGATCGCCGCGGGCTATGGCGAAGTCCGCTTCAGCGGCTTTGTCACCGTGTCGGGCCGGGACCGCGACGATCTGCGATCGGCGACCTCACAGGTGCTCGAGCACGCGGCGCGGGCGCGGCTGGAGCTGCATCGCATGTATGGGCAGCAGGCCGACGCGTTCACCTTCACGTTGCCGCTGTGCCGGGGGCTGAGATGAGCCGGCGTAGCGCCGAGCGCCCCGGCCACCGGTCCACCACCCGGCACGCCCAGGCCATCTATCCGTTCATGGCGGCCGGCGGCCTCGGCGGCCGCGGTGTCTTCATCGGACGCGACTTCAGCGGCGAGGCGTTCTGCTACGACCCCTGGGTCCTGTACGGAGACGGCGCGCTCGATGACCCCAACGCGATCGTGCTCGGAAAGCTCGGACAGGGCAAGAGCGCGCTGGTGAAGACGCTGTTGTGGCGCATGCTGCTGTTCGGCCGGCGCGCATTCGTGCTCGACGTCAAACGCGAGTACGGCCCGCTGTGCGAAGCGGCCGGCGTACGACCGATCTCGCTGGTGCCCGGCGGTGGTGTCCGCCTGAACCCGCTCGCCTCGCGTCCCGAGGAACACGCCCAGCTCGAGCTCCTGCGCGCCGTCACGGTAACCGCTCTCGGCGGCCCGCTCACGCAGGTCGAGGCGGCCGGACTCCGCGAGGCGCTGCGCGCGGTCCGCGAAAGCGGGGTCGGCGAGCCCGCTCTGCCTGACATCTCGGCGATCCTGTTTGACCCCAGCGCGGACATGGCGCAGCGGCTGCAAACCACTCCGGAGCGGCTTGCCGCGGACGCCCGGCGCGCCGCACTGGCGATTCAGGATCTGTGCGAAGGGCCCCTGCGGGGCATGTTCGACGGGCCGACCACACCGGGCCTGGACCTCGACGCAAAGCTGCTCGTGCTCGACCTCCACGCCGTCCGCGACTCCCCGGCGGTGGGGATCCTGATGGCCTGCGCCACCGCCTGGATGAGCGCGCTGCTGGCGCGGATGGCGGAGCGGCCCGGGCGCGAGCGCTTGATCAACGTCGCCGACGAATCATGGAAGATCGTCCAACACACCGGACTCGGTGAGTGGTTCCAGTCGAACTTCAAGCTCGCCCGCCAGTTCGGTGTGATGAATCTCGTCGTGCTGCACAAGCTGGCCGACCTGCAGGCGGCCGGCGATGCGGGGTCGCGGGCCGCGCGGATCGCCGAGGGGCTGATCGCCGACGCGTCGACCCGGATCATCTATCACCAGGACGAGAGTCAGGTCGAGCTGACACGCAGCCTGCTCGGCCTTTCCCACAGCGAAGCCAAGCTGATCTCCATGCTGTCGGCCGGACAGGCGCTGTGGCGCGTCGGCTCGCGCTCGTTCGTCGTGCAGCACTACCGCTCGCGCCAGGAGGCGAAGCTGACCAACACCGATACCGGCATGAACGCCACGAGCACCGGGCTGAGCAGACGATGAGCGAGAGCCGCTCAGGCGGGACCTCCGACGTCGCGGCGCTGGTGATGATCGGCGCCGGGGTGACCGTGGGCGTCGCCGTCTGGCTGTGGGGCGCGGTCGCCGGGGCGGTGTTCGGCAGCGGATGGATCCACACCGGCGCCGGCCAGGTGCCGCGCGTCCTGCTCCGGCTGCCCGCCCACCTGGCCGATCCGGCCGGCGCGTGGCCGGCCGCTGCGCGCGCCCGGATGCCGGGTCCCGCCGGGTTCTATGCCGCACTGGGGCTGCTCGGCATCGCTGCCGGGACACTCGCCACCTGCGTCGTCCACCTGTGCGGCAGTGGCGGTACACGACGGCGGAGTGACGGTGCGAGGTGGGCCAGGCCAAGCGATCTGCGGCCGCTCCAAGCGAAACGGCGCCCCCGGTACGTGGTCGGGGTTGGCCAGTACCTGACATCACGGAGCCAGCGCGGCCTCACACCGGGCGGCGCGCCCGGGCTGACATACGGCGGCAAGCCCGGCCTGACACAAGCGGGCAAGCCCGGCCGGGTACCGGGTGGCGCCGGGCGCCTGACGTTGGGCCGCCACCGGGGCCGTCTCCTGCACGCCGAGGAACGCCATGCGCTGGTCGCCTTCGGACCGCCGCAATCGGGGAAGTCGGCCGGTCTCGCGGTTCCCGCGCTGCTCGAGTGGCCTGGCCCCGCGGTTGCGTCGTCGATCAAGACCGACCTGCTGGCGGCCACGCTGGCCCGGCGGCAGGCGATCGGCCCGGTGTTCGTGTTTGATCCGTTCGCGCTCGCCGGCGGGCGGTCGCACACGTGGTCTCCGCTCCGTGGTGCGGACAGCTGGGACGGTGCGCTCGAGGTCGCCTGGAGGCTGGCGGCAGCCGGCGAACTCGATCAACGTGGCGTCGAGGGTGGCGACTTCTGGGCCGTCGCGGCGGAGCAACGTCTGGCCCCACTGCTGTTCACGGCCGCCGTGACCGGAGCAGGCATGGACGCGGTGGTGCGCTGGGTGTACGGCCAGGGAACCCGTGAGCTGCACGAAGCGGTGCGGCGGCTCGGCGAGTCCTCCGACGAGCCGTCGAGGATCGCCGACGCGCACGCCGCGTACGACGCGCTCCGCGCGTTCGAGTCCCAGGCCGATCGCACCCGCTCCTCGATCGAGGCGACCGCGCAGGCGCTGCTGCGGGCCTACCGCTTCACGCGCGTTGCGCGCTCCGCGCGCTCCAGCGAGATCGCCCCTGACCTGCTCCTCGACGAGGCAGCCACGCTGTATCTGATCGGCGACGCGAAGGCATCGAAGCTGCTGCGGCCGATCTTTCTCGCGCTGCTGTCGGAAATCGTCGATCGCGCCTACGAACGCGCCACGATCGCCGGAGGCCGGCTGGAGCGTCCGCTGTTGCTGTGCCTCGATGAGGCGGGCAATGTCGCCCCGCTGCCGAACTTGGCCGAGATCGCGTCGACCGCCCCGAGCCACAACATCCAGCTCGTATCGATCTTCCACGATCTCGCCCAGGCGCGCACCCGGTACGGCCAGCAAGCCGAGACCGTCGTCAATAGCCACCGCGCGCGCATGCTGCTTCCCGGCGTGGCGGACCTCGAGACGCTGCGCTACTTCGCCGGGCTGGCCGGCGAAGCCGAGACGCCCGAGCTCACCCGGACAACCGGGACCGGCGGAACCAGCCGCTCGACCGGCCGTCGGCGCCGCCCGCTGGTCGCGCCCGAGGCGCTGCGCCAGCTCCCGGAGGGTCGCGCACTGCTGCTCTATGGGCGGGTCCCGCCGGCCGAGATCCGGCTCCGGATGTGGTTCGCCGACCGGCGTCTGCGGAGGCTCGCGCGCGCGACATGAACTGGCAGGAGGCAAACGACGGGCGCTGGGATGGCCCCGACGACGAGGGCCCGCTGCCGGGTGATGGTCGCCGCTGGCCGTTGACTTGGCAGGGGTTGTACGCGCGAGAGCGCTGGCTGTGGTTCGAGCAGCTGTGGAGCGACGTGTGTGCGCTGCGCGAGCGCTACCGCCTCGCCATCCGATCGGAGTGGTGGGAGGACCAGGTGCAGGTCGAGGCGCTGGCCGCACTCGCCGCCTGGACGGAGCGCTATGACTCCGGCGAGTGGGACGACCCTCCTGGCAAGCTGGGACTGCTCTATGACCTCGAGCGCGTCTCCGCGCTCCTCAGAGACGGCCTGGACCCATTTCATCCCGACCGCGACCGGAACGCCTTCGTCCGCCACCTGATCGATCTGGGGTGCCAGCCGCCGCCGGGCCGCGGCCCCGCTGACGGTCGGTGATCGATCTCGGGTGCCAGCCGCCAACGGGCCGTACCGTGCTGACGACCGCTGATCCACCCCGCTGAGCTGCGCCTGAGCCATCACGGTAGGAACGGCGGCGCGTTTTCGGCCGTGCCCGATTCGCCGCCTGGCATGCTGGCGGGCGTGTCCCGTCAGACCGAGTTTCCCTTGGGGGCGGAGGTGGAGCTGGCGCAGCTCGACCTCGACCCCCATCCCGTGCTGTCGCGCCTGCGAGAGCACGAGCCGGTCTCGTGGATCCCGGCGCTCAACGGCTGGCTGGTCACCCGGCACGACCTGGCGCTCGAGGTGATGCGCGACGCCCGCACATTCACGGTCGACGACCCGCGTTTCTCCACCGCTCAGGTCATCGGCCCGAGCATGCTCAGCCTCGACGGCGACCAGCACGCCCGGCACCGCGCCCCGTTCGTCGGCCCGTTCCGCGCCGTCGCGGTTCAGGAGCGCTTCGCCGGGGACGCGACCGACGAGGCCGAACGGTTGATCGATGGGCTCGCCCCGGCGGGCGCCGCCGAGCTGCGACGTTCGTTCGCCGGGCCGCTGGCCGCCGCGATCGTTGCCCGCGCGCTCGGACTCGACCGGCGCGAGGTGCCCGTGGTGCTCGCGTGGTACGACGCAATCGTCACCTCGGTGACCCGCATCACCGCCGGCGAGCCGCCCACTCCTGAGGGCGAGGTGGCATTCAATGGGCTGCGCGAGCGCCTTGAGGCCGTGATCACCGACGGCCGTGACTCCTCGCTGCTCGCCTCCGCCGCCTTGGGAGCTGGCGCGGCGGTGGGCTCGGGCGCGGACGTCGGCCCGGATCCGGCCTCTGCGCTGTCGCATCAGCAGATCGTCTCCAACGCGGCGGTGCTGTTGTTCGGGGGGATCGAGACGACGGAGGGGATGATCGCCAACCTGGTGTTGCATCTCCTCCGGCGGCCCGAGCTGGTCCCCCAGGTCCGGGAGGATCCGGAGCGGCTCGACGCGGCGATCGACGAATCGCTTCGGCTCGAGCCGGCCGCTGCGGTGATCGACCGCTACACGACGATCGGCGCCACCCTGGGCGCAGTCTCGATCCCGCGCGGTGAGCTGGTGCGGATCTCGATCAGCGCCGCCAACCGTGACCCGGCCGTCTTCCTCGATCCCGATGCGTTCGACCTGGCCCGGCCCAACCCGCGGCGCCACCTGGCGTTCGCCCAGGGACCCCATGTGTGCGTCGGAGTCCACCTCGCGCGGCTGGAGGCCCGCGTATCCGTCGGTGCCCTACTCCGCGGTCTACCGGGACTGCGTCTGGATCCCGCCCGGCGCTCGGCCGCGCGGGGCCTCGTGTTTCGCAAACCACCGCGGCTGGATGTCGTCTGGACCTCGCCGACGGCCTCAGCGCCCTACGGGCCCTAATCGCCCGATCGAGGTGATGCGTGTCGGGGCCGGCCTGCGTCATGATCGGGCCATCGCCTTACCGATCAAGGGAGAAACCCGATGGCGCTGACCGAGACGCAGGGACGGAAGACCGGCAATCGCAAGCTCGCAATCCCCGTCCACAATCCCACCGACGCGGAGATGCCGGTCGACCACCTCGCCGAGTCGGGCATCGCCGGCGACCTGGCCTACGAGCTGATCTCGAGCGAACTGCTGCTGGACGGTCAGGCGCGGCTGAACCTGGCCACGTTCGTCACCACCTGGATGCCCACGCTGGCCGGCGCGCTCATGGCCGAGACCGCGGACAAGAACATCGTCGACAAGGACGAGTACCCGCTGACGGCCGAGATCGAGTCGCGCTGCGTCAGCATTCTCGCCCACCTGTGGAACTCCCCCGACCACGAAAACGCCACCGGCTGCTCGACGACGGGGTCGAGCGAGGCGGCGATGCTGGCCGGCATGTCGCTGAAGTGGCGCTGGCGCGACCGCATGAAGGCGGCGGGGAAGCCCACCGACAAACCCAACCTCGTGATGGGTGCCAACGTCCAGGTGTGTTGGGAGAAGTTCTGTCGCTACTGGGAGGTGGAGCCGCGGCTGGTGCCAATGGAAGGGGAGACATATCACCTCACCGCCGACCGCGCGATCGCGCATTGTGATGAGAACACGATCGGCGTCGTGGCGATCCTCGGATCGACGTTCGATGGCAGCTATGAGCCGGTCAAGGAGATCGCCGCCGCGCTCGATCAACTGGAAGCGGACACCGGGCGCAACGTCCCGCTGCACGTCGACGCCGCATCGGGCGGCTTCGTCGCGCCGTTCCTGCAGCCCGACCTTGAGTGGGATTTCCGCATCCCCCGAGTGCAGTCGATCAACGCCTCGGGCCACAAGTACGGGCTGGTCTACCCCGGGGTCGGTTGGGCGATCTGGCGTAACCAGGAGGCACTTCCACGGGACCTGGTGTTCGACGTCAACTACCTCGGCGGGCACATGCCCACGTTCTCGCTGAACTTCTCCCGGCCGGGCAGCGAGGTGATCGCCCAGTACTTCATGTTCATGACCCTCGGCCGCGAGGGATACAGCAAGGCGATGCAGGTCATGCAGAAGATCGCCATGCACCTGTCGGCCGGGATCGCGGAGATCGGCCCGTATCGGCTGATCTCCGACGGCAGCGACCTGCCCGTGTTCGCCTTCGCGCTCGCTCCCGAGGTGAAGAACTACACCGTGTTCGATGTCTCGGACCGATTGCGTGAGCGCGGTTGGCTGGTTCCCGCCTACTCGTTCCCCGAGAATCGGCAGGATCTGGCCGTGCTGCGGGTCGTCGTCCGAGCCGGCATGCATCTGGAGATGGCCGACCTGCTGCTCGAACATCTGCGCGAGCAGACCGAGTTTCTCGAGTCGCTCGACTCACCCTTGCCTCACGCGCAGCAAAACGAGGCCTTCTCACACTGAAAATCTCGCGGTAGCGCCTCGGCCGGGTTTCGCCTCCACGGCGCCACCGGGCCGAGCGCACCGGCTGGGTGGCACGATGATCCGATGGTCTGGCTGAGCCCGGCGCGGTGAGCACCCACGATCCGGCGCCACCCGGGAAGGCGACGAGAGATCCCAACGGGATTCTCATCAACGTCCTGCTCGTGGTGACGACGGTGCTGGCCGTGCTCGCGATGCTGGCGATCTGGGCCAATCGCGAGCTGCTGAACCCTGATAACTGGGCCAGCACGAGCCGGCAGCTGCTGCAGAACGCGCAGGTCCGCACGGCGACCGCGAAC
Source organism: uncultured Solirubrobacterales bacterium (assembly GCA_963838535.1). Lineage (GTDB taxonomy): Bacteria > Actinomycetota > Thermoleophilia > Solirubrobacterales > Solirubrobacteraceae > Palsa-465. The sequence goes on along the minus strand of CAWIRN010000022.1, from coordinate 154,492 downwards.
TACCTGGTCGATCAGCTGTCGGACAGCTTGAACGTCTCCGGGGTGATCGGGTCCGACGTGCCTTCGGTGCTCCAGCCGTTTGCCAGTGGGGCGGCCCAGGACCTGCGCAGGGCGGCGGCGGCCGGCATCGAACGCGCGCTCGCGCGTCCGAATGTTCAGACGGGATGGGCGGCGGCGAATCGGGTGGCGGCGCAGGCGTTCGTGGACATCGTCGAGGGTCACAGTGGCGCGGTGTCGGTCAACGGAGGCGAGGTCACGCTGAACCTCCGCACGGTTCTAGAGGCTGTCTCGGCGCGGCTGTCGCTACCGGTCGATCTCGGTGCCCAGCTGCCGGATTCGGCCGCCCAGTTGAGGATCCTGCGATCCGATCAGCTCAGCCTGGTCCGCACAGGCGGCAGAGCCCTGCGAGGGCTCGCCCTCGTGCTGGCCATCGTCGTCCCGCTCTTGTACCTGCTGGTGATCGCGATCGCCCGTGGTCGCCGGCGCCGGACGCTGATGTGGATCGGAGTCTCGCTGATCGTGGCCGGCGCGGCGGTGCTCCTGGTGCGGTTGATCGCCGTCGCAGCCGTGCCGAGCTCGCTGGTCAACGACGCGTCGCTGCGTCCGGCCGCCGGTGAGGTGGTGTCGATCGCCACCACGATGCTCGTCTGGATCGCGGTGGGGGTGATGGTGGCCGGCGCGCTCATCGCCGTGGTCGCCTGGTTCGCCGGCTCTCGCTTCGTGCGTTCCCAGCCCCCCGCGCCATCGGTCGCGTCGGCTCAGTCCTGAGCTCAGATCACCTCGGCCAACCGCCGCGCTGCCGCTTCGATGTCCGAGAGGGTTCCCGCCTCGACCACCGCTTGGAGGTCGAGGATTCGCGCACCGAACGCGTCGAGCTCGCTGGTGCCGACGATCGCGTAGCAGGGGACGCCGGTCTGCCGGGCCCGGGTGGCGATCTCCGACACGAGTTTGCCGGCCAGGCTCTGCTGGTCGAGCTTGCCCTCGCCGGTCAGCACCGCCCGCGCGGCGCGCATCCGCGGGTCGAAATCGACCGCATCGAGCACGAAGGAGGCCCCCGGGACGAGTTCTGCGCCGAACGCGGCCCACAGACCACCGGCCAAGCCACCCGCCGCGCCGGTCATCGGCAACCCCCGCGGGTCGCGCTCGAGGCGGCCCGCCTGGGCGTGTAGGCGCTTGGTCAACCGGGCGACCTGCTCTGAAGAGGCTCCCTTCTGAGGCCCGAACACCTTGGCGGCCTCCTCGAACGGAGTGCGGACATCGCACAGGACGACGAGCCGGGCGCCGCGTAGCCCGCCACCGTCGCGGATGGCTTGGATCGCGCCGGCGCCGCCGTCGCTCGTCGCACTGCCGCCGACGCCGAGATACACCGTCTCGGCGCCGGTCTCGACGGCCGCCAGGATCAACTCTCCCGTACCACTTGTGCTCGCCGCCACCGCATCGCGCTCGGACGGGGCCACCAGTCCGAGGCCGCTCGCGGCGGCCGTCTCGATAATCGCCACCGCGTCGCGAAGCCCGAAGGCGGCTTGCACCGTCCGGCCCAACGGATCGGCGACGGCCGCCGACCGGGTTTCGCCGTCGAGCGCCAATATCAGCGCGTCAAGCGTCCCTTCCCCACCGTCGGCCACGGGACACAGATCGACCGCGACGCCGGCGGCCTCGAGACCCCGTCCGGCCGCGTGAGCCACCTGGGTCGCGCTGAAGGTGCCTTTGAACGAGTCAGGCGCGACCAGCACCGTGGTGGGGACGCCCGCGATTCGAGGCACGCTGGCAGTATGCCTCCACAGTCGTCATCCTGTCCGGGCATGGCCGAGCACACGATGATCGAGGCTGCCGGGATCGAGGTCACGGGTCTCCAATCCCGACAAGATCTTCTTTCCCGAGCGGGGGATCACCAAGCTCGACCTGATCAACTACTACCTCCAGCTGGCCGGACCCGTGATCAACCAGTTGCACGACCGCCCGACGGTCCTCAAACGCTACGTCGACGGCGCGGCCGGCAAGCCGTTCTTCCAGAAGCGGGTGCCCGACTCAGCGCCGCCCTGGCTGCAAAGCGCCACCGTCACCTTCCCCAGTGGGCGCACCGCGCGTGAGCTCCTGCCCAACGACGCCGCCCATCTGGTCTGGGCCGTGAACCTGGGCGTCATCGACTGGAACCCGTGGCCGGTTCGCGCCCCCGACCTCGACCATCCCGACGAGCTGCGGGTCGACCTCGACCCGACGCCCGAGGCGAGCTGGGACGACGTCCGCCAAGTCGCGCTGGCGGTCGGGCAGGTGCTCTCCGACCACGGGCTGACCGGCTTCCCGAAGACCAGCGGCTCCCGCGGGATCCACGTCAACGTGCGCATCCTGCCCGAGCACACGTTCACCGAGGTCCGCCGAGCCGCACTGGCCCTGGCGCGCGAGGTGGAGCGCCGAGTCCCCGAGCTGGCCACCAGCAAGTGGTGGAAGGAGGAACGCCACGGCGTGTTCGTCGACTACAACCAGAACGCCCGCGATCGCACCGTCGCCTCCGGCTACAGCGTCCGCCCAACGCCCGACGCCCGCGTCTCCACTCCCCTGGACTGGGACGAGGTGGCCGACGTCGAGCCCGAGGCGCTGCGCATCGACACCGTCCCCGAGCGCGTCGCCCGACGGGGCGATCCCAGCGCAGACATCGACGCCCACGCGGGCTCGCTACACGCGCTGCTCGAGCGATCGCGCCAGGACGAGGAGCAGGGGCTCGGCGACGCGCCCTGGCCGCCGCACTTCGCCAAGCAGCGCGGCGAGCCCAAGCGCGTGCAGCCAAGCCGGGCCAAGAAAAGCTAGGTCATCTGCTCCAAGCGGCATTCCGCCGGCGCTTTGTCCTCGCGCCAGCGCAGGATGCGGGTCCCGTGGCGGATGCGCCCGCCGCTGGCGTGGTCGAAGGTCACCTCGACCACCAGCTCGGGGCGCAGCTCGATCCATTCGAGGTCCTTGTCGCTCTTCCAGCGGCTCGGGTCACCATGGCCGCGCGTGCCGGTCTCATACGGTGCCAGCGTCTCGACCAGAGCGCGCTTCTCGGCGGCGCGCAAACCGGAGGAGTGGCCGACCACGTGGAGCTGGCCGGCTCCGTCGTAGAGCCCGAGAATCAGCGAGCCCACGGTGCCCGATTCCTTGCCCGGGCGGTAGCCGACGACGACCGCGTCGATCGTCCGCACACGCTTGATCTTGAACATCCCGGTGCGCTGGCCCGGGCGATATGGAGCGCCCGCGTCCTTGGCCACGACTCCTTCGCCGTCGCGGAGCCACGGGCCGGTATCCGAGGGCTCGCGGGTGAGCGGCGTGAGCTGTATGTCGTGCCCCGCCAGCGCTTCGAGGGCGGCCCGGCGCTCGGCGAACGGAAGCTCCAGCAGCGGCTCGTCGTCTCGGGCCAGGAGATCGAAGGCGACATAGCGCGCCGGAGTCTCCTCGGCCAAGAGGGCGATCCGCGAGGCCGCCGGGTGGATCCGCTGCTGCAGCGCGCCGAAGTCCTGCTGCCCGTCCGCAGCGTCAATCACGATCTCGCCGTCGATCACGTAGCGGCCAGGCGGAAACGAGAGCTCCGGGAAGTACCGGCCGAGCGGCTTGCCGCTCCGGGACTGGATCACGAAGTCCTCACCGTCGACGAAGGCAATCGCCCGGAAGCCGTCGAACTTCGGCTCGTAGCGCCACTGCTCGCCGAGCGGTAGCTCAGCCCGGGAGCGGGCCAGTTGGGGATCGATGGGGGGCTTCAGTGGGAGCGTCACGGTCGGGCGCGATGGTAGTGCTTCATGTGGGCTGGCCGAACTTCGGTGCCCGGTAGGATCACGCCATGGCCGCCGACACCGCCACCGCCGCCGAGCAGGAGTATCTCGAGTCGCTGTTCTGGCTATTCGAGGCGGGGTTGCCGATGACCGGCGCCAATCTCGCCCGCGCGATGCAGCTTTCGGCCCCGACCGTGCACGAGATGCTCGGTCGGCTGCAGCGCGATGGCTACGTCGCGCGAGGCGCCGACCGGGCGATCGAGTTCACGCCCTCGGGCCGGGACCATGCCGAGCGCATCGTCAGTCGTCACCGGATGATCGAGCGGTTCCTGACCGACGTGGTCGGGGTGCCGTGGGACGACGTGCACGAGGAGGCCGAGCATCTGGAGTACGCCATGACCACTCGCTTCGAGGCGTACGTGCGGGCCGCGGTCGGGGAGGCCGAGACGTGTCCCCACGGCCACCCGATTCGCGTCGGAGCCCGAATTGACGGGGTCCCGCTCGCCGACTGCGCACCCGGAGCGAAGGTCTCGATCCTCCGGCTGGAGAACGAGGCCGAGGACCTTCTGCACTACCTGAAGGACGCCGGGATCGAGCCTGGTCTGGAGGGGGAAGTCGCCTCCAACGATGGCGAGCACGTCACCGTCCAGAGCGAGGGCGCGATCGCCACCGTGACGGTGAGCGTCGCCGAGACCGTGTCGGTGATCGCGGATCCATCGCCACCGGCCCGGACCGCGCTGCCCGAGCAGCTCGTGCTCGGACGCGAGCGCTACGGACGCTGAGCGCTACGGACGCTAAGCGCTCGCCCCTGATCAGGCGGCGGGGACGGCAGAGCCGATGTCCGCGTACGCCTCGGCCAGCCGTTTCACGCCTTCCTCGATCTCGTCCGGAGTCACCCCGGAGTACGCCAGCCGCAGCGACGATTCCGCCCCCTCGAGCACAAAATCAGAGCCCTTGACGAACTGCACCCCCCGGGCTGCCGCCGCCTCGAAGAGAGCGTTGACGTCGGCTCCCCGGGGTAGCTCGAGCCACAGGAAGTAACCGCCCTCGGGAGCCACGAACCGTGCGTCGGGCAGTTCACTGGCCAGCGCTCGGCACAACGCCTCGGCGCGCCCACGCAGCGCCTCCCTGACCGTCTCGATCGAGCGCTCGAGTGCGCCTGAGCGACAGAACTGATTCACGATTCCCTGCGAGACCATGCTGGGCGAGATGTAGGTGCTGGTGGCGATCTTCGCCACCCGCGCGATCAGCTCCTCGGGACCGACCAGATACCCGACGCGAATGCCCGGACACACCGTCTTGGAGAACGACGACGCGTACACGACGGTCTCGTCATCCATCGAGAGCATGGTGGCCAAAGGCGCCCCCTCGAACCGGAGCGCCACATAGGGATCGTCCTCGAAGATCGTGAAGTCATGCGCGCGGGCGAGCTCGATCAGGCGCTCGCGCTTGGCGGCCGACAACGTGTAACCGGCAGGGTTCTGGAAGTTCGGGATGATGTGCGCGAGCTTCGGCTTCGCCCCCCCGGCGAGCACCCGCTCGAGCGCCGCGACGTCGATGCCATCGGTCTCGAGCTCGACCATCCGCACGTCGGCGCCGCGGTTGCGCAGCGCCAGCAGCGTGCGATCGTAGGTGGGCCGCTCGACGATCACCGAGTCCCCCCGGGTCACCAGGGCGTCGAACAGGAAGGCATCGGCTTGCATCGAGCCGTTCGTGACCAGCACCCGTTTGGGGTCGACCTGATGGCGCTCGGCGATCCACTCGCGCAGCGGCGGGTAGCCGATCGAGGTTCCGTAGGCGGTCAAGCCCCCGGGGTCGGAGGCGAAGGCGCTGTCAGCGGCGGCGCGCAGGCCGTCGACATCGATGATGTCGAGCGACGGTGCGCCGCGGGCAAATGAGATCGTCTTGGTCACGCCCACTAGATTACGGCTTCGCCTGGTCCAGCCGCACGTCGACGATCGCGCGGTCCTCGCCCTCGTAGCTGCGGACACTGACCTCGCGCACGCCCGGTATCCCCGACAGAGTCTGTTCGAATGCCCGCAATGCCGCGGTGCTCGTAAACGGGCCCGCCGACACCGTGAACTCGCCCACCGTCGCCTCCGGTGCCCGTCCCTGGCGTCCGGGTACCAACTCGGCTTGGATCGAGTCCAGGCGGCGGTCGATCTCCGCCCAGCGTGCATCGAGTTCGGATACCTCGGAGCTCAACAGTCCTAAGCGGCTGCGCCGAGCAGGGCGACAGCCGCCTCGGCCACTTCGGTCGGTGTGCGCCCGACCCGCACGCCCTTGCTCTCGAGCGCCTCCGCCTTGGCGATTGCCGTTCCCTTGGAGCCCGAGACGATGGCGCCCGCATGGCCCATCGTCTTGCCGGGCGGCGCGGTGAAACCGGCGATGTAGGCGACAGCGGGCTTGGTGACGTGGGCGGAGATGAACTCGGCGGCCTGCTCCTCGGCGTCGCCGCCGATCTCGCCGCACATCACGATCAGCTCGGTCTCGGGGTCGGCTTGGAACATCCCGATCACGTCGATGAAGTCCGTCCCGGGGACCGGGTCACCACCGATGCCGACGATCGTCGAGTTGCCAAAGCCGCTCTGCGCGAGCACGTTGCCGATCTGGTAGGTCAGCGTGCCCGAGCGCGAGACCAAGCCGACGTTGCCCTCCCGGAAGAACGCGGCCGGGATGATCCCGACATTGGCCTTGCCGGGCGAGAGGATGCCGGGGCAGTTCGGCCCGATCAGCCGAGAGCGACCGTTCTTCTTGATCGTGTTGTAGACGCGCAACTCGTCGTGGGCGGGGATTCCCTCGGTGATCGCGATGATCAGCTCGATGCCGGCGTCCTCTGCCTCCAGGATCGAGTCCGCGGCAAAGCGGGGCGGCACGAAGATCATCGCGGTGTTGGCGCCGGCCTGCGCCACCGCGTCGTGGAAGGTGTTGAACACCGGGATGCCCTCGACATCCTGGCCACCCTTCCCGGGGGTGACACCGCCCACCACCTGAGTTCCGTAGTCGCGATTGCGCAGCGAGTGGAACGTGCCCTCGCGGCCAGTGATGCCCGAGACACACAGCTTCGTGTCGGTATCGACGAGGATGCTCATGGCGCCGCGGCCAGTTCGACGACTCGCTTGGCCGCGCCGTCCATCGTCGTTTCCGTGTGGACGTTGGGAAGATCGGCTTCGGCGAGCAGCCGTCGGCCCTCCTGGTCGTTGGTTCCGTCGAGGCGCACGACGAACGGCACCGTCGGCTTGATCTGCGCGAAGGCCTCGATCAGGCCCTTGGCGACCTCATCGCAACGCGTGATGCCGCCGAAGATGTTGAACAGCACCGCTTTGACCTTCGGATCGGACAGGATCACCTCGACCGCGCTGGTGATCGCGTCGGCCTTCGAGCCCCCGCCCGCGTCGAGGAAGTTGGCCGGTGCGCCTCCGGCCTGAGCGACGACGTCCAGCGTCGACATGACCAGCCCCGCGCCGTTGCCGAGAATGCCGATGTCACCGTCGAGCTTGACATAGGTGAGCCCGCGGTCGACGGCCATCCGCTCCTGCGGGTCCTCGCCCGACGGATCGCGCAATTCGGCGTTCTCCGGGTGGCGGAACAGAGCGTTACCGTCGAGGGTGACCTTGGCATCGAGTGCCTTCACCTGGCGATCGGGCGTGACGATCAGCGGGTTGACCTCGACCAGGGTCGCCTCCTCGCCGATGAACACGTCGTAGAGCCGGGCGAGCATCGCGCCCACCGGACGCACCACGTCAGCGTCGACGCCGGCCTCGTAGGCGAGCCGGCGACCGTGGAAGTCCTGGAACCCGAGCAGCGGGTCGACGTGGAGGCGAGCGATCGCGTCGGGATCCTCGTCGGCGACCTGCTCGATGTCCATCCCGCCCTTGGTCGAGAGCATCAGCAGCGGCGCCTTCGCCGAGCGGTCGAAGATCACCGAGGCGTAATACTCGGACGCGATCTCCGAGGCGCCCTCGATCCACAACTCGTGCACGGTCAGGCCACGGATGTCCATACCGAGAATCGCCTCCGCGTGGGCCTGGGCCTCCGCCCGGTCGTGTGCGACCTTGATTCCGCCGGCCTTTCCGCGGCCACCGATCTGCACCTGCGCCTTGACCACACACGGGTAGCCGATCTCCTCCGCCGCGGCCACCGCCTCCGGCACCGTGCGGGCCGGGGCACCGGCCGGCACGGGCACTCCGTGCCGCGCGAACAGCTGCTTTCCCTGATACTCGAGCAGATCCATGCCGCTTTTACTCTAATGATTCCCGGCCTCAGGCGGCACCAAGACGCAGAGTCTTGGATTGCCATGGCATGATCAAAGCGTCATGGCCCTACCAAAGACCATCTCTTTCGTCACCTTTGACGTCTACGGCACGCTGATCGACTGGGAGACGGGCGCCTTCGACGCGTTCAGCGCCGAAGCCGAACGCGACGGCTTCACGATCGAGCGCGCCGAATTGATACCGCTGTTTCACGAGATCCAGCAGCAGATCGAAGCGGGTTCCTACGAGCTCTACGCCGAGGTCCTCCGGCGCACGGCGGTGCAGATCGCCAAGCAACTGGGGTGGCCGCTGGAACCGTCGCGGTCGGGCTTTCTGCCCGACTCGGTTCAGCGTTGGCGCCCGTTCAAGGAAACCAACCCAGTGCTCGCGAAGATCGCCAAGAAGTACAAGGTCGGGTTGATATCGAACATCGACGACAAGCTGCTCGGGCAAACCCGGCGGCACATCCCGCTCGATTTCGACCTCGTGGTCACCGCCCAACAGGTGCGCTCCTACAAGCCCGACCCCGCCCACTTCACCGAGTGCGAACGGCGGATCGGCAGCAAGAAGGGATGGGTCCACGTCGCCGCCAGCTACTACCACGACGTCGAGCCGTGCCTGAAGAAGAAGATCCCGGTGATCTGGGTCAATCGCACCAAGCAACAGCTGGAGCCCGGCCAGAAGAAGCCCGACGCGGAGGTCCCCAGCCTGCGCGACGCGGCGAAGCTCCTCGGCATCGCTTAGCCGGGAGCGGTCATGCGTGTGCTGGCCGTCCACGCCGACCTGATCGTCGTGGTCAGCGGCTTCTGGCAGACCACGTGCACGGCGGTTCGCGCGGGCGATGAGGGGTTCGTGATCGACTCGCCGGTGCTGCCCGACGAGCTCGACGCACTGCCGGGCCTGCTCGAGCAGGCGCGCTTCCCGATCTCCGGCCTGTTGTGCACCCACGCTGACTGGGACCACCTGCTCGGACGCCTGGCCTTCGCCGACGCGTCGCTGGGGGCCGGGGAGTCGAGCGCCGCCCGTCTGCAGGCCGAGCTCGGCCAAGCTCAGCGCGAGCTGCGCGAGTTCGACGACCAGCACTACGTGGAGCGCCCGCGCCCGCTGGCGCTGGCCGGAGTCCAGCCGCTCCCGGTGCCGGGCCGCATCGCGCTCGGCGCCGCCGATCGCGAGCTCGAGCTCTACGCCGCCGACGGTCATACGGCCGACGGGACGGCCTACTGGATCCCGTGGCTGCAGGTACTCGTGGTCGGCGACTATCTCTCCCCGGTCGAGATCCCGATGATCTCCCCGGGCGGGTCGGTCACCGCCTACCGGGCGACGCTGGAGCGACTGGCCCCGCTCGTTGCGGAGGCCGAGACCGTCATTCCCGGCCACGGCGGACCGCTCACGCGTGCGCAGGCAGATCGGCTGCTGCTGCAGGACGTCGATTATCTGAGCGCCCTGGAGGATCGCGGGGCCTCGACGCCCCTACCCCAAGGCCGCATCACGTCCGAGCAGAAGCGGATCCACGCCGAGAACGTCGCCGCGCTGGAACCGAGCTGACGCCGAGCTCACCGCTTCGAGCCGGGCCGCGCGGGTCACATGGCGCCGCCGCCCCGGCCTACTCCTGCGGGGAGGCGATCACGGCCAGCGTGTCGCCGCTCCCCACCGATGCCCCGACGGCGATCGGCAGCTCGGCGACCGTGCCGGACTTGTGAGCCGTGATCTCGTTCTCCATCTTCATCGCCTCGATCACGCACACCAGGGCGCCCGCCTCGACGGCCGCGCCCGCCTCGACGGCGACCTTCAACACCGTGCCCTGAATCGGCGAGACAAGCGTGTCCCCGCCGCCGCCTCCGGCCCCACCGGCCGCGCGCGCCCCGCGCCGCGCGGGCTTGCGCGGGGCGGACGCGAGCGGCCCCGCCGACACGGCGCCATTGAGCGGCCCGCCACCGCCGGATGGCGGGCCGATGACCTTGACATCGAAGCGCTTGCCCGATACCTCGACGGTATAGCTCTGCTCAACGGCCGCGTCCTGCGCGTCGTCCGCTCCTGAGCGCGCCTCCGACGGCGGCGCAGGCGCCAGCTGCTTCAGCCACGCGCGGTCCTCGATCAGGTCACGGCAGGTCTCGCCGTCGGCCCACTGCCGGGTCTGCAGGATCGCCGTGTGGAAGGGCAGGAGGGTCTTCAGGCCCTCGATCTCAAACTCGCCCAGGGCACGCAGCATCCGCGCCGTGGCCTGCCGGCGATCCACGTCCCAGACGATCAGCTTGGCCACCATCGGGTCGTACATGGGCGAGACCTCCGAGCCCGGACCGACACCCGAGTCGACCCGGACACCGGGACCGGCCGGCTCGCGATAGCCCGCGATCACCCCGGGGGCGGGGGCGAAGTTCCGGCTCGCATCCTCGGCGTTGATTCGGCACTCGATCGCGTGGCCGCGCAGCACCACGTCCTCCTGAGCGATCGACAGTGGCTCGCCCGCCGCGACGCGAATGCCCTCCTTGACGATGTCGATCCCGGTCACCATCTCGGTCACACAGTGCTCAACCTGGACCCGGGTGTTCATCTCCAGGAAGAAGTACTCCTCGCCCTGCAGCAGACCCTCGATCGTGCCCGCGCCGGTGTAGGAGACGGCCGCCGCCGCGTCGGTGGCGATCGTGCCGATCCGCGCTCGCAGCTCGTCGTTGACCGCCGGCGCCGGCGCCTCCTCGATCAGCTTCTGGTGACGGCGCTGGAGCGAGCAGTCACGCTCGCCGAGATGGACCACGTTGCCGTGCGAGTCAGCCAACACCTGGACCTCGACGTGGCGCGGATCGGGCAGGTAGCGCTCGAGGTAGACCGTTGCGTCGGAGAAGAACTTCTCGCCCTCGCGCGCGGCGCCCGCAAACGCCGATTCCAGCTCGTCCTCTGACAGCGCGACGCGGAAGCCCTTGCCGCCACCGCCCCCCGCCGCCTTGACCGCGACCGGGTAGCCGATTGTCTCGCCGATCACCTCACGGGCGTGCTCGAGGGTCGGCACCGGCTCCGTCGTCCCGGGCACGATCGGCACGCCGGCCTGGGCCATCAGCTCGCGGGCGCGCGTCTTGGAACCCATCGCCTCGATCGCGGTGGAAGGCGGGCCGATGAACGTGATCCCGCGCTCCTCCAGCGCCGCCGCAAAGCCGGCGTTCTCCGCCAGGAACCCGTAACCCGGATGGACCGCCTGCGCGCCTGAACGCTCCACCGCGTCGAGCAGCTTCTCAATCGACAGATAGCTCTCGGCGGCCGGCCCGGGCCCGAGCAGGTAGGCCTCGTCGGCGCGCCTGACGTGGAGCGCGTCGCGATCGAGCTCGGAGTAGACCGCCACCGTCGCGATCCCGAGCTCCTCGCAGGCACGCACAATTCTGACCGCGATCTCGCCGCGGTTGGCGATCAAGACCTTCGAGAACATGGAGGCCGGGCCACTTTACCGGCCCGTGAGCCACCACGGCCGGCCTGCGCGCGGCCGCCGCTACTGGGCGCCAAGGACCATCCCGGCGCCGACGGTGTCGTTTGTCGCCTCGTCGATCAGGATGAAGCTGCCGGTGGTGCGGTTGCGCGCGTAGGGGTCGACCATCAGCGGCGCGCTGCAACGCAGCCGCACGCGACCGATCTCGTTGAGCCCGAGCTCCTGGGCCGGCACGTGATCCAGCGTGTTGACATCAACCCGATGCTCGAGCTCCTTGATTACGGCCCGCGCGGTGCGCGTGGTGTGCTTGATCACGTAGCGACCGGCCGGACGCAGGGGCTGATCGCTCATCCAGCAGACGATCGCCTCGAGCTCACGCGCGGTCACGGGAGGATCGTCGGGCTCGACGATCATGTCCCCGCGGGACACATCGATCTCGTCGGCGAAGCGCAGCGTCACGGACATGGTCGGGAAGGCCGCGTCCAGCGCGCCGGAGTAGGTGTCGATCGCGTCGATCGTCGTGCGCTGACCGCCGGGCAGCACCACCACCTGGTCGCCGGGACGCAGGACGCCGCCGGCGATCTGGCCCGCGTAGCCGCGGTAGTCGTGGTGCTGGGTGTTCATCGGGCGGATCACCCACTGCACCGGGAAGCGCACGTCAGCCAGGTTGCGGTCGGGAGCGATCACGACGTGCTCGAGGTGGTAGAGCAGCGGCGCCCCGCCGTACCACTGCATCGCGTGCGAGCGCGTGACGACGTTGTCGCCGAGCAGCGCGGAGATCGGGATGAACGTGATGTCCGGAATCTGCAGGCGAGCGGCCCAGTCGGTCAGCTCATCGAGGATCCCGTAGAAGACCGCTTCGTCATAGCCGACCAGGTCCATCTTGTTCACGCACACCACGAGATGGGGTATCCGCAGCAGCGACGCGATGAACGCATGACGCATCGTCTGCTCGCTGACCCCCTTGCGCGCGTCGACCAGAACGATCGACAGATCGGCCGTCGACGCGCCGGTCACCATGTTGCGCGTGTACTGCTCGTGGCCGGGGGTGTCGGCGATGATGAACTTGCGGCGCCGGGTCTGGAAGTACCGATAGGCGACGTCGATCGTGATCCCCTGCTCGCGCTCGGCCCTCAGACCGTCGGTCAGCAACGCCAGGTTCACGTATCCGTCCCCGCGGCGCTCCGAGGTCTGCACGACGTGCTCCAGCTGGTCCTCGAGGATCGACTTGGAGTCGTGCAGCAACCGTCCGATCAGCGTCGACTTGCCGTCGTCGACCGAGCCGGCAGTGGCGATCCGCAGCAGCTCACTGGTCCGCGTGCGGACCGCGTGGCCGTTGCTCGCGACGCCGGTCATTAGAAATAGCCCTCGCGCTTGCGATCCTCCATCGCGGCTTCGGTCGCGCGGTCGTCCGCGCGCGTCTCCCCCCGCTCGGTGATCCGCGTCGCCGCGATCTCCGCGACGACGTCCGGCAGCGTGATCGCCCGCGAGCGGACCGCACCGGTGCACGTCATGTCGCCGACGGTGCGATAGCGGACGAACTCCTCGAACGGCTGCTCGCCGTCGATCAGCTCGACATGAGGGCTGACGGCGTACAGCATGCCGTCGCGCGCGAACACCTCGCGCGGGTGGGAGAAGTAGATCGACGGGACCTCGAGGTCCTCGCTGGCGATGTACTGCCACACGTCGAGCTCGGTCCAGTTCGAGATCGGGAACACACGCACGTGCTCGCCCTTGCGGACGCGACCGTTGTAGAGCGACCACAGCTCGGGTCGCTGGCGCTTGGGGTCCCACTGGCCGAAGTCGTCGCGGAACGAGAACATGCGCTCCTTGGCGCGGGCGCGCTCCTCGTCGCGTCGCGCGCCGCCGAACGCCGCGTCGAAGCCGTGCTCCTCGATCGCGTCGAGCAGCGTCATCGTCTGCAGCCGATTGCGCGAGGCGCGCGGGCCGCTCTCCTCGACCACGCGGCCGGCGTCGATCGAGTCCTGCACGTTGGCGACGATCAGCCGCTCGCCCAGGTGGGAGATGACCCGGTCGCGAAACTCGATCACCTCGGCGAAGTTGTGGCCCGTATCGACGTGCATGATCGGGAACGGGAACCGGCCGGGGCGAAACGCCTTCTCGGCCAGCCGCAGCAGGACGATCGAGTCCTTACCGCCGCTGAACAGCAGCACCGGCCGCTCGAGCTCCGCCGCGACCTCGCGGAAGATGTGGATCGACTCGGCCTCCAGGGTTTCCAGATGCGAGAGCTCGTAGTGGAGTGGATTCATTCGTGAATCCCGCACTCGGTCTTGTCCTGCCCGGCCCAGCGGCCCTCGCGGCCCGCGCCGGGCAGCGTGCACGGCGCGCAGCCGATCGAGGCATAGCCCTGATCGTGCAGCGGGTGGTACGGCAGATCGTGCTCGTGGATGTAGCGCCAGAGATCCTTCTCGGTCCAGTCGGCCAGCGGGTTGACCTTCCAGATCCCGCGCCGCTCGTCGCGCTCGAGCTTCGACGTGACCGCCCGCGTCGGTGCCTGCTCGCGGCGGATGCCGGTGATCCAGGCATCGACGTCGATCAGCGCGCGCTCCAGCGCATCGACCTTGGCCGCGCCGCAGCAGCGAGCCGCTGTCCACGGCTCATCCGGACTCTGCGCGTCGATCACCTCGACCGTGACCCCGAACCGCTCCTCGAACGCGCTTCCACGTGGACAGCGTCTCCGGGAACAGCACGCCGGTGTCGATCGTGAACACGCGCGCCGCGGGCTCGATCGCCGTCAGCATGTGCGATCAGCACCGACTCCTCCTTCTGGAACGAGCAGGCCATCGTCAGCCGCGGGTGGAAGCGCTCCACCGCGTAGGCGAGCACCTCCTCGGCGGAGGCCTGCTCGAGATCAGGCGCGACGACGCTCACGACTCAGACCGCGCACTCGCCCTCGCCGCGCTGGACCTCGAACGGCGCGGTGCGGCTCCAGTCGATGAAGTAGTTCATGTTCTCGAGATTGAACTCGATCGGCATCGTCAGATCCTTCACCTGCGCCTCGAACTCCGCGTCCCGACCCGGTCGACGAACGCGTTGAAGTGCTCGCCGTCGTCGCGCTCGGACTCGTAGAAGCGTACCCAGCGCTCGACGGCCTCAGGAACGCGCTTGGCCGGCAGGCGCGCCTTCAGACGCTGGCCGTAGCGCACCTCGCCGCCCTCGTAGGTGCCGCCGACGTGCGGGATGTACGCCGGGATCGTGTGCTCCCCGACCTTGATCGACGCGCCGTAGAAGCCGATGTTGGCGATGTGGTGCTGGCCGCAGCCGTTCGGGCAGCCGCTCATCTTGACGTGGATGTGGCGGGTCAACGGATCGTCGAGCTCCATCTGCACGAGCCGCTCCTGGACCGCCTGGTTGAGCCCCATCGAGCTCGTGATCCCGAGCTTGCACGAGTCGGTGCCGGGGCAACTGACGACGTCGGTGATCTCATCCGCGCCGGCCTCGCCGAGGCCGAGCTCGCCGAGCCGTTGCCAGACCTCGTAGATGGACTCGTCGCGTACCCAGCGCAGGACGAGGTTCTGCTGGACCGTGGTGCGCGCGTAGCCGCCGGTGTAGCTCGCGCATGATCTGAGCGAGGCCGCGGAGCTGCTCGGGGGTCAGATCGCCGCGCTTGACCTTGACCTCGACGGTCGAGAAACCCTCCTGGCGCTGGGGCTTGACGTTGGAGCGCAGGAAGTGGTCGAACTCGCGGCGGTCGCCGTTGGGAGTCGCGTAGCGTTCGCGGCGGGCGGGGGCATTCGCCCTCGTCGTAGTCGAACAGGATCTGATCGAGCGAGAAGTCACGCTCGGCTACCCAGTCGCCCTCGAGCTCCTCCTCGACCTGCTCGCGGAACGCGTCGATACCGATCTTGTCGACCAGCACCTTGATCCGGGCGCGGGCGCGGTTGACGCGCAGCCAGTCCTGACGATCGAAGATCCGCAAGCACGCCTCGGTCGACCTTCAGGTAGTCGCCGTTGTCGAGCTCGACGAACTCGTACAGCGTCGGCGCGATCCGCGGCATGATCGACGTGCCGCCGCCGACGCGGATCTCGACGCCGCGGACGCCGTCGCGCACGCGCGGGACGAACGCCATGTCGTGGATCCGCGTGATCGCGTTGTCCTCGTCGGTGGCGGTGAACGCCGTCTTGACCTTGCGCGGCATCGCCTGCGTCGTCGGATGGCGCACGAAGTAGCGCACGTACGCCCCGGCGTACGGCGTGATGTCGAACAGCTCGCCCTCGAGCACGCCGGCGCGCGGGTCGCCGGTGACGTTGCGCATCGTGTTGCCGCAGCCCTCGCGCGAGGACAGGCCGGCCTCGCCGAGCTCGCGAATCAGCTTCGCCGCGTCGGGCAGCGGAATGTGGTGCATCTGGATGTTCTGGCGGGTCGTGACGTGGCCCTTGCGCAGCGGCACGTACTTGTCGATCACCTCGGCGAACGCGTCGAGCTGGTCGGGCGTGACGCCCCCGATCGGCAGCTTGACCCGAACCATCTGCACGTCGGGCTGCCGCTGGCCGTAGACGCCCTGCTTGAGCCGGAACTTGATGAACTCGTCCTCCTCGAGTTCCCCCTTCGAGAAAGCGCGTCGACTCGGTATCGAAGTCGTCGAACTCGCGCTCGAGGATCGGGATCACGTGGCCGGGGACGTTCTCGATCACTTCGGGGTTCTCGAGCGAGCCGGTGCGAGCGTCAGCTTTCACGCGCGTCTAGCGAGGCTGGCTCCATCGGGCTCCTTCCGGTCGAATCGGTTGCCGCGAACGGGGCTACGACAAGGAATGTACCAAAAGGCTATCGGTTATCCCTGTTTCAGAGACTCCGGCGGCAGATGTCACCACGTCCAGGGCGGCGGCTCGGCGGGCTCGCGGGCCACGCCCTCGTGGAGCGCCGCCGTCTGCCACGGATTCTGCGCGCGGGCGGCGGAACCGGCGGCGGGCGCCGTCTCGCGCATGAAGCGCTCGAGCGCGGCGACCACGGCCGCCGCCTCCTCCGGCGAGGCGTCCGGAGCGACGATCGACAGCTTGGGGCGGCGGTTCACGATCGCGCCTCGAGGGTATCGTGGCCGCCCCGTGCCGACGCTCCCCGTCCTCGACCACGATGCCGTCCTCGCCGCCGTCTCGCCGGCCGCGGCGATCGAGCGGGTCCGCGAGCGCGTTCCTGCGCTTTCATGCCGGCGAGTGGGTGATGCCGGCGAAGGTGTACCTGGACAGCCCGCCGTACGGCGACTTCCGGGCGATGCCGGCGCGCGGCGACGGGCTCGCGCTGCTCAAATGGATCACCTCGTTTCCCGGCAACCCGGCGCACGGCCTGCCCACCGTGACCGGCGTCATCTGCCTCTCCGACGCCAGCACCGGCGAGCCGCTGATGCTGCTCGACGCCCGCTCGGTCACCGCGCTGCGCACCGGCGCGGTCGCGGCGGTCGCCGCCCGGGCGCTCGCGCTCCCCGGGCGCGACCACGGTGGGGATCGTCGGCTGCGGGCTGCACGGCGCGTGGACCGCCCGCTGCCTGGCCGCCGCCGGCTACGGGCCCGGGCGTCTGCCACGACCCGCGATCCGGCGGCCGCGCAGGCCTGGCTGCAGAGCTCGGCTGGAGCGCCGGACCGCGCGAGCAGGCGCTCCGCCGCGACGTCGTCTGCTGCGTCACGCCCGGCGCCGAGATCGTCGTCGACGACGGCGATCTGCGGCCGGGCCTGCACCTCAACATG
Organism: uncultured Solirubrobacterales bacterium; assembly: GCA_963838535.1. Taxonomy (GTDB): domain Bacteria; phylum Actinomycetota; class Thermoleophilia; order Solirubrobacterales; family Solirubrobacteraceae; genus Palsa-465. The sequence continues at coordinate 137,387 of CAWIRN010000022.1, read as the reverse complement.
CTCGGGGCCGACGGACCCGGCAAGGCCGAGGCGAGCGCTCGGCGCGGTCGCCTCCTGCGCGCTGTTCTGCGACGAGTGGACGCAGGCCTCCCACGGCGGCGAGCTGACCGGCGCGGTCGCCGCCGGCCTCGTCGACCCGCGAGCGGGTCACCGAGCTCGGCGCGGTCCTCGCCGGCGAGGCGCCGGGGCGCCCGGGACCCGAAGCGGTCACCCTGTTCGACTCGACCGGGCTGGCGATCCAGGACCTCGCGATCGCCGCCGCCGCGCTGGAGGCATGGCGCGCAGGCGCGTCGAGGCGCAGACGGTCACTCTGTAGGTCCGCGGCGGGTGGCCGGGCGCCGCCAGACCGGACTGGCCCACAGATGGACGGAGCCTCAAATCCTGGCGGGTCGGACGGTGTTCGTCTGCGCCCGCTAGAGCGGGATGTTGCCGTGCTTGCGCTTGGGTCCCGCCTCGCGCTTGGTCTGGAGGGTCTCCAGCGCGGTGATGATCTTGGGACGCGTCTCGTGCGGCCACGATCACGTCGTCGATGTAGCCGCGTTCGGCTGCCGCATACGGGTTGGCGAAGTGCGCCTTGTAGTCGGTGATCAGCTTCTGACGGCGAATATCTGGCGTGGGCGAGGACTGCAGATCACGGCGATAGATGATGTTGACGGCGCCCTCGGGACCCATCACGGCGACCTCGGCGGTCGGCCAGGCGAAGTTGAAGTCGGCGAGCATGTGCTTGGAGGCCATCACGTCGTACGCGCCGCCGTACGCCTTGCGCGTGATGATCGTGATCTTGGGAACGGTCGCCTCGGTGTAGGCGTACAGCAGCTTGGCGCCATGGCGGATGATCCCGCCCCACTCCTGGTTGGTCCCGGGCAGGAACCCGGGCACGTCGGTGAACGTGATCAGCGGGATGTTGAACGCGTCGCAGGTGCGCACGAAGCGGGCCCCCTTGACCGAGGCGTCGATGTCGAGCACCCCGGCGAGCTGCGCGGGCTGGTTGCCCACGACCCCGACCGCGTAGCCGTTCAAGCGCGAGAAGCCGCACACGATGTTGCGGGCGTAATGCTCGTGCACCTCGAAGAACTCGCCATCGTCGAAGACGTGGTGGATCACCTCGCGCATGTCGTAGGGCTTGTTGGCGCTGTCGGGCACGACGTGGTCGAGCTCGGGGTCCATGCGCAGGGGGTCGTCGGTCGGCTGCACGCGAGGCGGCTGCTCGAGGTTGTTCTGCGGCAGGAACGAGAACAGGTAACGCGTGTCCTCCAGGCACTCATCCTCATCTTCAGAGGCGAAGTGCGCCACCCCAGACTTGGAGTTGTGCGTCATCGCGCCACCGAGCTCCTCGAACTCGACCTCCTCGCCCGTGACCGTCTTGATCACGTCGGGGCCGGTGATGAACATATGCGAGGTCTCCTTGACCATGAAGATGAAGTCGGTGATCGCGGGCGAGTAGACCGCGCCGCCCGCACAGGGACCCATGATCAGGCTGATCTGCGGAATCACGCCCGAGCACTGAACATTGCGCACGAACACGTCCCCATAGGCGCCGAGCGAGACGACCCCCTCCTGGATGCGGGCGCCGCCGGAATCGTTGATGCCGATCACCGGGCAGCCGATCTTCGCCGCCAGGTCCATGATCTTGCACATCTTCTCAGCCATGACCTCGCCCAGCGATCCGCCGAAGACCGTGAAGTCCTGGCTGAATACACACACGCGTCGGCCGTCGATCGTCCCATGGCCGGTGACCACCGCATCGCCATAGGGCCGGTTCTTCTGCATCTCAAACTCGTACGTGCGGTGGCGGACAAACGTGTCGAGCTCCTGGAACGAACCCGGGTCGAGCAGCTTCTCAATCCGCTCGCGCGCCGTGTACTTGCCCTTCGCATGCTGCTTCTCGACCGCTGCCTCAGACCCGGCGTGAATCGCCTCGTAGCGAAGCTCTTGCAGCTGACCCAGCTTCTCTTCGTACGTCTCGGGGGCCTTGTCGCGCACTCGGGGCGCGAGTCTAGCCACGCAGCGCGGGGACCAGCCTCAAGGTCGCGCTGAACCTTGGCGTTCTGGGTCCGAGGGGTGGACCCCAAACGCCAAAGTTGGCGGTCAGGCGCGTGAAAACGGCCTGTGGTGGGCTTGACCGAGGCTGTCCAGGGCGCAGTCCAGCGCAGCCTGCGAGTCCACCGCGTCCGGCGCTGGGGTTGTCTCAGAGCGCCCGTCCTCATCCACCGCCTGCAGCGTTGGGTCAGCACTCGCCCACGCCGCGTCCGACTGCGGCGGTTCAACCACCGCCGTTTTCGGCAGGAGCGGCACCTCGACCGCGCCTTCCATCGCCGCAGGTCGCCCGGCGGCCGTCGCACCCGACGCGCCCGTCGCCGCCGTCGCCGCCGTCGCGGGCGTCGCGGGCGTCGCGGGCGTCGCGGGCGTCGCGGGCGTCGCGGGCGTCGCGGGCGTCGCGGGCGTCGCGGGCGTCGCGGGCGTCACCGCCGTTGCAGCCGTCGGGGGCGCTGCGGGCGCTCGCCGCAGGAAGCCGAACAAGCGGCCGAGCAGTCGGCTCCTCGGCGCCGGTGGGAGCGGATCGGTCACCGGAGCGACGTCGGCCGTCAGATCACCCTCAGGCGCCACCCGATCCCCATCCGCCGGGGCGACGTCATCCGCGGGGCTCACGTCAGATGCGGAGTCCGGGCCGATCACCGGGTCCGGTGCAGCTGCTGCCGCCTCGCCGGTCGGGGCCGCTTCGGGTGAGACTGGCACGGTCGGTGCGCCGGTCTCGAGCTGACGTGCCGTGAGGATGACCCGGGTCCCCCATCCCGATGGCTCGAGCCTCACCGTGCCGCTCGCGGTCTCGCCCTCCCAGGCGACGGCGGTCTCTGGCTCGAGCCTCGTGATGCGGATCTCGCCGAACTGGCCGAGATGACGGGCCAACGAAGCAGCATCGCTGCATTCCGCCCATAACTCGGGCGGTGATTTGACCAGCGTTCGGCTCGCCTCATGCTCTGTCATGGCTCGTGGTTTCGACCGCTCAAGCGCGACTCCTTCCAGGATCGGAGGCTTGCATCGGGCATCATGAGCGACATCGATGCGCTGCCGGCCGGCGCCGCCGTGGGCGAGCGCTACGCCGAGGCGCAGATGGTCTCGCTGGACAGCGACCGCTGAGCGGGCTGGGGACCCGCAGGCGCCCGGGTCAGCCGCCGGCCCGCACCGTCATCAGATAGACGGTGATCAGGATCAGGACGCTCATCACCGTGCCGGCAGCCCTGACTCGCTTCATCTGGGAGTCGTAGTCGGAGCTCCACGTGACCTCCCCGGAGCCCGAGGCCGCGATATCCCGCTCGGCCAACTCCGCGAGCTTGCCTTCCCGGGGGATGATGACCGCCCCCTCGATCGCGCCGAGCACGATCACCACCGCCAGTCCCCACTGGACGTAGAAAGCGTGCCACTGATGGAGTTTGGACGCCAGATAGATCCCGGCCAGGAGCACGACGGCCAGCCCTGGGTTGATCAGGCGCCGGCCGATCACCACCTGGACGCGGTGAAACCACGGCATCGCCCGAGGGTCGATCCGCGCGCCCGCGACCACGAACAGCGGATAGGCGAACGTGACTCCGAACGAGATCATCACCGCCGCGATATGGACGGCGAGCACGACCTGCCAGAAGACAACTGCGGTGAGCACCATGAGGGAAGAAACGTACCGAGCCGCTGAGACGGCGGGCGCACTCGCGCTCAGAACGTCGGCTTGTACTCCCCGAACACGTCGCGCATCGCGCTGCACGCCTCGCCCATCGAGCAGCGATCCTTGAGCGCCTGCCGCAGGACCGGCAGCAGATTGTCGGTCCCCCGCGCGCACTCGCGGACCTCCTCGAGGCGCTGCTGCACGAGTGAGAGGTCGCGGTCGGCCTTGAATGCCTTCAGGCGGTCCACCTGATGGCGCTCGGACTCGGGATCGACACGCAGGGTGTCGGGCACTTCCGGGGTGTCCTGGACGAACTTGTTGACCCCGACGACGATGTCCTGCTCGATCCGGTAGCGCTCGTGGTAGCCGAACGCCGACTCCTCGATCTCGTTCTTCATGAAGTCGATCGCCTGCACCGAACCGCCAAGCTCGTCGACCTTGGCGATCAGCTCCAGCGCCCGTAGCTCGATCTCGTCGGTCAGCGCCTCGACGAAGTAGGAACCGGCAAACGGATCCACGGTGTCGGCCGCGCCCGACTCATAACCGATGATCTGCTGAGTCCGCAGCGCGATCTTGGCCGCCCGTTCGGTCGGCAGCGCGAGCGCCTCGTCGAAACCGTTGGTGTGCAGCGACTGCGTGCCGCCGCAGACGGCGGCAAAGCCCTGCAGCGCCACGCGGACGATGTTGTTCTCCGGCTGCTGAGCGGTGAGCGTCACGCCGCCGGTCTGCGTGTGGAACCGCAATCGCCACGAACGCTCGTCCTGCGCTCCGAAGCGCTCGCGCATGATGTCGGCCCACATTCGGCGCGCCGCGCGGAACTTGGCGACCTCCTGGAAGACGTTGTTGTGACCGTTGAAGAAGAACGCCAAGCGCGGCGCGAACTTGTCGATCTGCAGTCCCGCATCGAGGGCCGCCTGGACGTAGGCGGCCCCGTTGGCGAGCGTGAACGCCACCTCCTGGACGGCCGAGCAGCCCTTCTCCCGGAAGTGGTACCCGCTGATTGAGATCGTGTTCCAGCGCGGAATCCGCTCGTGGCAATAGGCGAACAGATCGGTGGTCAGCCGGATCGCTCCCTCGGGTGGGTAGATGAAGTTCCCGCGCGCGATGTACTCCTTGAGGATGTCGTTCTGCGTCGTGCCCAGAAGCTGCTCGGAGGCAACCCCCTGCTCCTCTCCGACCAGCTCGTACAGCAGCAGCAACACGGCCGCCGGGGCGTTGATCGTCATCGAGGTCGAGACCGCGTCGAGCGGGATGCCGTCAAACGCGGTACGCATGTCGTCGATCGTGTCGATCGCGACGCCGGTGCGGCCCACCTCGCCCAGGCAGCGCGGATCGTCCGAGTCAAGCCCGAGCTGGGTGGGCAGGTCGAACGCCATGCTGAGGCCGGTGGAGCCGTGGTCGAGCAGGTAGCGGTAGCGCTCGTTTGACTCCTTCGCGCTCGCGTAGCCGGCGTACTGCCGCATGGTCCACAGCTGCTGGCGATACATCTCGCGGTGCACGCCACGCGTGAACGGGTACTCGCCGGGCTCGCCCAGGCGCTCGGGCAGATCCTCCCGCACGTCCTCCTGACCGTAGAGCGGCTTGACCTCGATCCCGGAGTCCGTGAACCGCCGCGGATCGTCGGGGCCGACAATCGGCGCGATCGTGCGGTGCTCGTCGGCGGTCGCCATCTCGCTGACAGAGGTTACCCACGACCGCGAGCCGAGCGCGGGCGCGGTCAGAGCACCTTGGAGAGGAATGCCTTCGTGCGCTCTTCGCGCGGTGCGCCGATCACCTGCGCGGGCTCACCGGACTCGACCACGACGCCCTGGTCCATGAACACGACCGTGTCAGCTACCTCACGGGCGAACCCCATCTCGTGGGTCACGACGATCATCGTCATCCCGTCGCGCGCGAGTGCGCGCATCACGTCGAGCACGTCGCCGACGAGTTCCGGATCCAGGGCCGAGGTGGGCTCGTCGAACAGCATCAGCTTGGGGCGCATGGCCAGCGCGCGAGCGATCGCCACTCGCTGTTGCTGGCCTCCCGACAGCGCAACCGGGTAGGAGCCGAGCTTGTCGGAGAGCCCGACCTTGGCGAGCAGATCGCTACCGCGCTGGCGCGCATCCTTGCGCGAGAGACGCGCCACCCGGGTCGGCGCCAGGGTCACGTTTTCCAGTGCGGTCATGTGCGGAAACAGATTGAAGTGCTGAAACACCATCCCGATCTCGGCCCGTTTGCCCGCGATGTCGCGCTCGTGCAGCTCGTGCAGCTTGCCCCCCGCCTCGCGGTAGCCGACGAGCTCACCGTCAACCGAGAGGCGGCCGGAGTTGATCTTCTCCAGGTGGTTGATGCAGCGCAGGAAGGTCGACTTGCCCGAACCCGATGGCCCGAGCAGGCACATGACCTCACCGCTCTGCACCTCGAGGTTGATTCCCTTCAGCACCTCCAGGCGTCCGAAACGCTTGTGGACCGCCTCGGCCTTGACCATCGGCTCGGTCATCACCCGCCGCCTCGGGCGTGACCAAAGCTCAGCCAGCGCGACCGCATCGTGAGCGTCTGGGCTCGCGCGAAACCACGCCCATAACGGCGTTCGACGAAGTACTGGCCCACGTAGAGCACGCTGGTCATCGCCAGGTACCAGATGCTGGCCACGATCAGCAGCGGAATCGTCTCGTAGTTGGCAGCATAGATCTGCTGAGTGGCGAACAGCAGCTCGAACACCGACCCGAGCACGATCACCAGCGATGTGTTCTTGAGCATCGAGATCGTCTCGTTGCCCGTCGGCGGGATGATCACCCGCATCGCTTGCGGGATCACGATCAGGCGCAGCGTCTGCAGGCGCGACATCCCGAGCGACTGCGCGGCCTCGCCCTGGCCATGGTCGACGGAGATCATCCCGGCGCGGACCACCTCGGCCATGTAGGCGCCCTCATTGAGCCCGAGCCCCAGGATCGCCGCCACGAACGGAGTGATCAGCGAGTTGGTGCTGGCGCTGATCAGCACCGGGCCCCCGAACGGCACGCCAAGGTTGATCTTGTGAAACAGCGCGCCGGCGAACCCCCAGAACAGCAACTGCACCAACAGCGGCGTGCCGCGGAAGAACCAGATGTAGAGCCAGCTGAAGCCCGACACCAGCGGGTTGGGCGAGAGGCGCATCACCGCCAGCAGCACCCCGAGCACGATCCCCACCGCCATTGCGATCACCGTCAGCTCGATCGTCTTGACCACGCCATTGGTGATCCGGGGGTCGAACAGGAAATGCCCGACGACGTCCCACTGAAAGTTGGGGTTGACGATGATCGCGCGGATCAGCGAGGCCGCGATGATCACCACGATCACCGACGCGATCCATCGGCCCGGCCGTCGAACCGGCACGGCCCGAATCTCCTCGGGCCGCGCCGGTCGCTGCTCGGATAGCTCGGAGGTGCTCACCTACCTGAGCCGTAGTTTCACATCAATCGCTAGCTCGTGGCTCCGTTGATCGTGGGGGTCGAGAGGGCGCCGCTCGTCAGTCCCCAATGCGACAGGATCGATGCGTAGGTGCCGTTCTTCATCACGACCTTCAGCGCGGCGAGCACGGTCTTGTCCAGCCCGCTGGTCTTAGGGATGGCGAGCCCGTAGGGAGCGGTCCCGTAGGTCGTACCGACGATCTTGAACTGCCCGTGGGATTGCTTGACCGCATATTCGGCGACGGGCGAGTCGGCCATCACGATCTCCGCGCGGCCGCTGGACAGGGCCAGATTCGCACCGTTCTGATCCGGGAACGTGAGCACGGTCACGCTGGGCTGGCCGGCCTTTTTGCATTTGGCGCTCTGTGCGGTGGCGTCTGTCTCCTCGGTCGTCCCCTTCTCCACGGCCACCGTCTTGCCGCAGAGGTCGGCCAGCCCGCTGATGGATGTACCACCGGACGCCTTGGTATAGAAGGACGTCCCGGCGGAGAAGTAGTCGACGAAGTTGACCGTCTTCTCGCGCTCCTTGGTATCGGTGAACGACGAGGCCCCCATGTCGTACTTGCCCGCCGCGAGACCGGGGATGATCCCGTCAAACGTCTCGTTGACGACATTCGCCTTGAGCCCCATGACGGCGGCGAGCGCCTTGCTCAGGTCGGCGTCCATCCCGATCACCGTCTTGCCGTCGGAGGCGAAGAACTCATTAGGCGCGTAGCTGGCGTCGGAGGCCACGGTCAGCGTCCCCTTCGATTTGATCGGGCTGGGGACCAAGGCGACGACGGAGGCATCGGCCCCCGAGGCGGCCGCGGTGGTCGACGCCGACGCCGAACTGGTGGCTGAGGCCGAGGCCGACGATGAACTACTGCTGCTCCCGCACCCCACAACCGCGGCCGCACAGAGCAGGGCGATAGGAACCACGAACCGGCTCGTCCGCATACGCATGCAACTCCTCCTCCTAGAGATCACCCAGATACATCACACGCCCAGAAACGTCGGATTGAGCATAGGCAACCCGATGCCTAAGGCCCCAAATCGCTAACCGGGCGCAAACACGGAGCCTCGACCCGGATAGCCTGTTCTCCATGCGCGTGCGTATCCGCCTGTTCGCCCTCCTGCGTGAGCGGGCCGGCGCTGACGAGGTCGAGCTCGAGCTCCCTGAAGGCTCGCTGGTCAGTGACGCGCTGGCGCAAATCAGCGCGCTCACCGACGGCGTGCCGGTGGTGATGGCCGTCAATCGCGAGTACGCGGATGTCGAGGACGTGCTGCACGCCGGGGACGAGGTCGCGTTGATCCCGCCCGTGTCCGGCGGCGCCGTCGCGGTCATGCACGTGCGGGTGACGCACGAGCCGCTCGCGCTCGATCCTCTGATCGCGCTGGTTCGCGATCCTCGCGCCGGTGCCGTGGTCACCTTCCTCGGCGTGACCCGTGAGGTCCCCAAGCTCGACTACGAGGCGTACGTGTCGATGGCGGAGGCCAAGATCGCCGCGATCCTCGCCGAGGCCGTCGCGCGACACGGCCTGTGTGCCGCCGCCGCCGAGCACCGGGTCGGGACGGTGCCACTGTCCGAACCGTCGGTCCTCGTCGCGGTCTCGGCTCCCCACCGGTCAGAGGCGTTCGCGGGCGCGCGGGAGATCATCGATCAGATCAAGGCCCAAGCACCGATATGGAAGAGGGAAGAGGGCGAGTGGGTGAGCGGCGTGACGCCGAGCTGAGCCGCCTCCCCGCGGTTCATGAGCTCGCGGCGGCGCTCGACGCTCCCCATGCGCTGGCGGTCGTGGCTGCGAGACGGGCGATCGAGCAGCGCAGGGTGGAGATATTTGCCGGGGCCGACGCCAACGTGAACATCATTCACAGCGCACGCGCGCACTTGGCCGAGCTCGAGGCACCGTCACTGCGTCGCGTGCTCAACGCGACGGGCGTCATCGTGCACACCAACCTGGGGCGGGCGCCACTCCCCGCGGCGGCTCGCGACGCGGTCACCCGTGTGGCCGAGGGCTACTCCAACCTCGAGCTCGAGCTGGTCTCAGGGGGACGCGGGTCCAGGCACGCCCACGTCGAGTCGCTGCTCTGCGAGCTGACGGGCGCGGAGGCCGCGACCGTGGTCAACAACGGCGCGGCGGCGGTGCTGCTCGCCACCGCGGCGCTCGCCGGACCGGGCCGCGCGATCGCCGTCTCGCGCGGCCAGCTGGTCGAGATCGGCGGCGGCTTCCGCATCCCCGAGGTGATCGCCCAATCGGGCTCGGAGCTGGTCGAAGTCGGAACGACCAACCGCACGCACGCGCACGACTACGAGCGAGCGCTCCGCGGGCCGGACAGTCGGGTGGCGGCGATCCTGCGCGTACACCCGTCGAACTTCAGAACGCTGGGGTTCGTTGAGGATGTCTCGATCGAGGCGCTGTGCGCCCTTGGCGTCCCCGTGATCGACGATGTCGGGTCCGGCGTGCTCGCCGACGCGGCGGGCCTACCCGCGCTCGGCGACGAGCCGGGGCTGAAGCGGTCCGTCGCCGCTGGCGCGGCGCTGGTCTGTTGCTCGGGCGACAAACTGCTGGGTGGTCCCCAGGCCGGGCTGATGATCGGCCGTCGCGAGGCGATCGCCGCCGCCCGCGAGCATCCCCTGGCCCGAGCGCTGCGGATCGACAAGCTGTCGTTGGCCGCGCTCGAAGCGACGCTGATGGTGTACCGGGATCCGGCGCGCGCGCGACGTGAGATCCCGGTGCTGGCGATGCTCGAGTGCAGCGAGCGGGAGCTGGCCGGGCGGGCGGAGCGGATGCAGGTCGCCATCGGCCCCGGCGCTGAACTGATTCGCGCGGTCGCGAAGGTGGGCGGGGGGGCGCTGCCGCTGCTCGAGCTCGCCGGCCCCGCGGTCGCGCTGAGCGCCGCCGAGAATCCCGTCGCCGTCGCGCGGGCCCTCCGCGGCGCCGATCCGCCCGTGATCGCCCGGATCCACGACGGGCGCGTCGTGCTCGACCCACGGACGCTCACCGAGGACGAGGTGGGGCTCGTGGCCGCGGCGGTCCGCCACGTCCTCGCCTCTGGATGAGCACTGCGCCAGTCACGCTCACGGTGGAGGGACATGAGCGCAGCGCCAGTCACGCTCACGGTGGAGGAGAGATGAGCGCAGCGCCAGTCACGCTCACGGTGGAGGGAGGATGAGCGCGGCGCCCCTGACGCTTGGGACGGCGGGCCATATCGACCACGGTAAGACCGCCTTGATCGCCGCGTTGACCGGGGTGGATACGGACCGCCTGCCCCAGGAGCAGGCCCGCGGAATATCCATTGAGCTGGGCTATGCCAGCCTCGAGCTGCCGTCGGGTCGTCGCCTGTCCGTGGTCGACGTGCCGGGGCACGAGCGCTTCGTGCGCACGATGGTCGCCGGTGCGTCCGGCATCGACCTGTACCTGATGGTTGTCGCCGCCGATGACGGCGTGATGCCGCAGACCCGTGAGCACGCCGCGGTGCTCGCCGCGCTCGGCGTCCAGGCCGGTGTCGTGGCGGTCACGAAATCCGATCTGGCCGATCACGCGCCGGCGGAGATGGAGGCGTCGGATCTATTACCGGGCGTCGACGTGGTCCCCGTATCGGTGCGCACCGGCGACGGACTCGCCGCGCTGCTCGCGGCGCTCGATCGGGTCACGCAGTCGGTGGGCAGCCGCGCCGACGCGCCGGGGCCGGCCCGGCTCCACATCGATCGAGTGTTCACGATCCGGGGTGCGGGGACCGTGGTGACGGGGACGCTGTGGTCAGGGTCCATCGCCCGCGGCGACACGCTGGAGCTGCTGCCCGGCGGTCGCCGGGTGCGCGTGCGTGGCGTGCAGGTGCACGGCGAAGCCCTGGCGGGGGCCGCCGCCGGCCAGCGGATCGCCGTCAACCTGACCGGGATCGGGCGGGCCGAGATCTCCCGGGGCCAGGTGCTGACGTCGGCCGGCTCGGAGTTTCGTCCGACCTACGTGATCGACGCTGAGCTCACCTTCGGCCCCGACGAGCCGGCACCCGGCGAGCGGGTTCAGATCCACCACGGCACCCGTGAGACGCCGGCGCGGCTGGCCTGGCTGGGCGGCCGGTTCTGGCAACTGCGCCTCGAGCAGCCGCTGGTCCCAACCGCCGGCGACCGGCTCGTTGTGCGTCGGATCGCGCCGCCCACGACGCTCGGGGGGGGAGCCGTGCTCAATGTCCATCCGCGCAAGCACGGCCCGAGTCGAGAACTGACGGCAGCCCTGGAGCGGCTGGCCCGGGGCGAGCCGCTGGCCGAGCCGGACCGACCACGTGAGTCCGCCCGGGCCTCCCGGCCCCGCGCGGCGACCGAGCCTCCCGGCGCGCCACCACCACTGTCGCGGTCCGCGCTCGAGCTCGAAGGGCGTCTGCGTGACGCGGGCGCCGAGCCGCCCGCCGACAACGAGCTGAATCCGGCCGACCTCGCCGCGTTGCGCGCCGCCGGTCGTGCGGTGCGGGTCTCCAAGACGCTGCACTATCACCCCGATGCGCTGGCGGCGATCCAGGCCCGCGTCGTCGCGCTGGCCGGGCGCGACGGCGGCCGGATCACGCTGGCCGGGCTCCGTGACGAGCTCGGGACGTCACGCAAGTTCGCCCAAGCGCTCCTCGAGCACCTCGACTCAGAGCGCGTGACGATCCGCCGGGGAGACGAGCACTTCCTGCGCCGGGCTGTAGATTGAGCCTCATGTCTACGTGTCTGGTCACCGGCGGCGCCGGATTTCTCGGGTCGCATCTGTGCGACGAGCTCCTGAACCGCGGCAATCGCGTGATCTGTGTCGACAACCTCGAAACCGGTTCGCTGGCCAACATCGAGCACATCCGTACGGATCACTTCGTGCATCGCAATCTCGACATCATCGAGCCGTACTTCGTCGAAGAGTCGATCGACTTCGTCTACCACCTCGCGTCACCCGCCTCGCCGATCGACTACCTACGGCTGCCGTTGCACACGCTCAAGGTGGGCTCATACGGCACGCATCACACGCTCGGCCTCGCCAAGCGGCATCGCGCCCGCTTCCTCACCGCCTCCACGAGCGAGGTGTACGGCGATCCCAAGATTCACCCGCAGCCCGAGAGCTACTGGGGCCATGTCAACCCGATCGGTCCCCGCGGCGTCTACGACGAGGCCAAGCGCTACGCCGAGGCTCTGACGATGGCCTACCACCGTCAGCAGGGCGTCGACACGGCGATCGTGCGGATCTTCAACACCTATGGGCCGAAAATGCGGCCCCACGACGGTCGCGCGATCCCCACCTTTCTCCGTCAGGCACTTCAGGATCGGCCGATCACCGTGTTCGGTGATGGCTCGCAGACCCGCTCGTTCTGTTACGTCGATGACTTGATCCGGGGGATCATCTCCCTCGCCGAGTCCGGCTACCACGATCCGGTCAACATCGGCAACCCGAAGGAGTTCACTCTGCTCGAGCTCGCCGAGACCGTGATCGAGGTCACCGGCTCGCGCTCGGAGATCGTGTTCGAGGCGCTGCCGACCGACGACCCCCAGGTCCGCCAGCCCGATATCGGCCTAGCGCAGGAGATCCTCGGTTGGGAGCCGGCCGTCGAGCTACGCGAGGGCCTGCAGCGGACGATCGAGCATTCCGGCAAGCAGGCGCTGGTCGGCTTCGCCCGCTAACCCGCGGTTCTGGGCGCAAAAGACCGCAGCAACCTTATGCGTAACTTCAATGTCAAACTACCGTTATCTGGTTGGGGGAATGTGAACGGCTTGAGCGCAACGTGACGATCGAGCAGAATGAGGCCCGCCATATCGGTAGGAACGGTGCCCATGGCGGTTCCGCGCCGGTCGTCTTGCCCGAACGCGATGTCAGGCGCAAACGACCGACATTGCTGTTGTTTCTGCTCAAGGTCGAAACGCTGCGCCGCGGCGTGCGTGTGCTCGCGCTGCTGGCGCTCGACTACATCGGAGTCACGGCGGCGCTGTTCACAGCGCTGTCACTGAAGCTCGCCCTTCAGGGCAAGTTCGACCTGAGAACCGCCTGGCAGGAGACGCGTCCATGGGTGGCCTTCGCCTACCTGGTCACGGTCTTGATGTTCGCCCGGGTGGATCTGTACGCCGAACGGGCCCGTCGCCCCGGAATGGCGAAGATCGCGTCCGCCCTGTTCCTGGCCACCGTGATCGCGCTCGTGTTCGCGCTCGCCAACGGTGATCATTTCTCGAGCTACTACATCTTCTACGGCTCGCTGTTCTTCGGGATCGTCTACATCTCCGGGCTGCGCGAGCTGTATCTGCGGGTCACCGGACGGCTGCTCGAACGCGCCGGTTACCGGCGGCGAGCGCTGCTGGTGGGGTCCGGGCAGCACATCGAGGCGGTCGCGCACGCGCTCGAGGATCGGGCTCGCACGCACGTCGACCTCGTCGGCTACATCTCGCTCACCCCGCGTCCCGAGAATGGACTGCGCTCATTGGGCGCGATGCATCAGCTCACGGAGATCCTGGCCGCCGAGCGCATCCAGGAGGTCATCATCGCTGACCCCGACTTCCCGCAGGAGCGCGCGGTCGACCTGGTGGACCGCTGCCACCAGCGCGGAGTGATGGTGCACGTCGCACCGTCGACGATGGAGATCCTGATCGACCGAGCCGACTTCGTGCCGGGCCAGACCGTGCCCCTGTTCACCCTGCGCCCGCCGGTCTTCGAGGGCATCGACTACGCGCTCAAGCGGACCTTCGACCTGGTGCTCTCGACGATCGCCCTGATCGTGCTCTCGCCGATTCTGCTGGCGATTGCCGTGGCCGTCAAGCTGAGCTCCCGGGGGCCGGTGATCTATCCCTCGGTTCGCCCCGGGATGGCCAGCAAGCCGTTCCGCTGCTTCAAGTTCCGCACCATGCGCGAGCACGCCGATCAGGTCCAGGACGACCTTGAGCCGCTCAACGAGCAATCCGGCGCGTTGTTCAAGATCCGCCAAGACCCACGGCTCACCTCGGTGGGACGGTTCCTGCGCCGGTTCTCGCTCGACGAGCTTCCACAGCTGGTGAACGTGCTCCGCGGGGAGATGTCGCTGGTCGGGCCGCGTCCGCTTCCGCTGCGAGATTTCGAGCGACTCGAGGAGTGGCACAAGAAGCGCTACCGCGTGCTGCCCGGGATCACCGGCCTGTGGCAGGTCTCAGGCCGTGCGGAGCTCGATTTCGACGATCTCGTCCGGCTCGACTTCCTGTATCTGGAGCGCTGGTCGATCTTTGTCGACCTGTCGATCCTGCTCAAGACGATTCCCGCCGTGCTGAGCAAGCGGGGGGCCTTTTAGGTTCATCTGGCTGTTTCTCCGTAGGTCGGTGGGAGGGCCCCTTCAGCGGCCTGATCGGCAATCGCCTGTAGGCTGCGGCCTGTATGCCGCCGACCGACCGTTTCGTGATCAGCTTCGCCGCCGAGCCTCCTCAGGAGGCGCTTCCGTACGGCCGGTGGGCCGACACCCTGCGCGAGCACTTCCTGGCGGCGTGTCGAGAGATCGACACCGAGGGCGAGGAGCTGGGCGACGCCGGCGAGATCGCCTGGTTCCCCGACCGCACCTTCGGTGGGCGGACCTACGTGCCGGCGGTGGCCCGAACCACCACCGATTACGAGCTGTTCGGGTTCGTCTCATTCAGCGAGGGCTCGAGCAGTCCGGGCGAGTTCGACGCGCGGGCCGAGTTCACCGCCGAGCTGGCGGAGGCCAACCCCGATTGGAAGCTCGATCTCAACGATGACGTGATCGGCACCTGGCGCGGCGAAGAGGGCAAGGCGGCGGACATGACGTTGGTGTGGGGAGTGCCATTGATCCCCGGGGGCACCGTCGTCACCGCAGAGCTCGCGAACCTGGCCGTCGATCAGTGCTCGCTGATCGAGCAGCGCTTTACGCTGATCGCGCCCGACAACTACCGGTCGGACTTCCTAGAGGTGAAGCTGTGGGGCAAGGGCGGCGACGAACTCGCCCGGGAGTCGCTGTACGTCGACGACGAGGACGAACCCGACGACGAGGACTAGCCGACTCGATCAGCGCGGAACGTCGGTCACCGCCGCCTGGGGCGTGGCGTTAGCGTCGCGGCCTTCGATCGGCATCTGGAGCGGGAAATGACACGCGGCCCGGTGCTGGCCTCCGAACGAGCGCAGCTCCGGCACGACCTCGGCGCATTTGTCCCCCGCGAGCGGGCAGCGGGTCCGGAACCGGCAACCCGACGGTGGGTGCAGTGGCGACGGGAGCTCGCCCTTGATCGGGACATCGACGTTCTTGCGCGCCTGCTCGGGATTCGGCAGCGGGATCGCCTCGAGCAGACCGGCCGTGTACGGGTGCGCGGCGCGCTCGTAGATGTCGTCGCCGGTGCCGATCTCGACGAGCTTGCCGAGGTACATCACGCCGATCCGGTCGGCGAGGTAGCGGACCACCGACAGGTCGTGGGAGATCACGACGTAGGTCAGCCCGTGGGCGGCCTGGACCCGCTTCATCAGGTTCAGCACCTGCGAGCGGATCGAAACGTCGAGTGCCGACACCGGCTCGTCGGCGACGATCACGTTCGGGCTGAGCGCCAGCGCGCGCGCCAGCCCGAGGCGCTGGCGCTGGCCGCCGGAGAACTCGTGCGGGTAGCGCTCCATCGCGTCGTGCGGGCAGCCCGACCTCGTCGAGCAGCTCGCGCACCGCGTCCGTGCGCTCCGACCTTGGTCCCGCGCTTGGCGATGTCAGAGCGGCTCGGCGATGATCTCCTTGACCCGCATGCGCGGGTCGAGCGAGGCGTACGGATCCTGGAACATGAACTGCAGGTCGCGGCGCTTGCGATCGCAGCTCGGCGCGCTTGAACGTATTCAGGTCGGCACCGTTGAACAGCACCTGTCCACCGGTCGGGACTTCGAGCGCGACCCCCAGGCGCCCGAGCGTCGTCTTCCCGCACCCGGACTCGCCGACGAGACCGAACGTCTCCCCGCGGCGAATCGCGAGCTCGACGTCGGTGACCGCCTGCAGCGTCCCGACCTTGCGGCGCAGGATCGCGCCGGCGGTGACGACGAACTCCTTCGAAACCGACTTGAACTCGAGCACGATGTCTTCACCCACGCCCTGGGATGGAGCGGCCTCGGCGACCGCCGCCTCCGGTGTGATCTCGAGCAGCTCCAGCTCCTTGCCGAACGTGTCGGCGAGCGACTTGTTCGCCTCCGCTTCGGCGAGCAGCGACACCGCCGTCTCGGAGATATCCGCGGCCGAGGATTCGCGTGGGTGAAAGCAGGCGAATGCGTGGCCCCGGTCACCCTCGAGCTTCGGCGCCTGCGTGCGACACTGCTCGGTCGCGAACGCGCACCGCGGTGCGAACCGGCACGCCGGCGACGGTCGTCGAAGATCGGGTGGCAGCCCCGGAATCGAGTACAGCACCTGGCTGCGGTCCTGATCGAGCTTCGGGATCGAGGCCAGCAGCGCCTCGGTGTACGGGTGACGCACGTGCGTGAACAGCTCGACGGTCTCGCGCTGTCTCGATCTTCTGCCCTGCGTACATCACGACCACGCGGTCCGCACGCCCGGCGATCACGCCCATGTCGTGGGTGATCAGGATGATCCCCATTCCCAGATCGGCCTTGATCTTGTCGAGCAGCCGAAGGATCTGCGCCTGGATCGTCACGTCGAGCGCCGTCGTCGGCTCGTCGGCGATCAGCAGCTTCGGGTCGCACGCGAGCGCCATCGCGATCATCACCCGCTGGCGCAGACCCCCGGAGAGCTGGTGCGGGTAGTCCTTCAGCCGCTCCTGCGGCCGCGGCAGCCCGACCAGGTCGAGCACTTCAGCCGCGCGGTCGAGCGCGGCGGCTTTCGAGACATCGCGGTGGATCAGCACGCCTTCGGCGATCTGCTTGCCGATCGTCATCGTCGGATTCAGCGACGTCATCGGGTCCTGGAACACGATCCCGATGTCGTTGCCTCGGACCTTGCGGAACTCGGCATCGGAGAGCTTCACGAGGTCGCGGCCGCCGAACCGGATCTCGCCGCCGGCGATGAACGCGTTTCGCGGCAACAGGCGCATGATCGACATCGCCGCCATCGTCTTCCCGCAGCCCGACTCGCCGACAATCCCGACGGTCTCCCCCTCCTGGACTTCGAAGCTGAGGCCGTCGACCGCATGGACCGTGCCGCTGCGCAGCGGGATCAGGGTCTTGAGGTCCTCCACCTCCAGCAGTGCGGCCATGCCGTTATCGCTCCTGAAGCCGGACGTCGAACGCGTCCTGTCAGTGCGTCTCCGATGAAGTTGAAGGCGACGACGGTGATCACGATGATGATCAGCGCAGGATAGACCTGCCACCAGTAGCCATCCTGAAGGGACGTCACTCCGTCGGACAGCATCGAGCCCCACGTCGGCGTCGTCGGCGGCAGGCCGAAGCCCAGATACTGGAGCACTGCGAGTATCAGGATCGAGTTCGCGATCCCGAACGTGACGGTGACCACGATCGTCCCGATCGTGTTCGGGATCAGATGGCGCAGGATGATCCGCCACGCCGTCCCGCCCATCACCTTCACGGCCTGGACGTACTCGCGCGTTCGTAGCGCCAGTGCCTCGCCCCGCACCAATCGAGCCGGGACCAGCCACGTCACGATCACGAGCAGGACGATCAGCAGGCTAAGGCTCGGTTTGTAGATCTGTGCCATGAAGATGAACAGGAACACGAGCGGGATCGCCAGACCGATGTCGACGATCCGCATCATCAGCCCGTCGAGGAAACCGCCGAAGTAGCCCGAGACGGCACCGTAGATCAGCCCGCACAGCGTGGAGACGATCCCGACCACGAACCCGACCTCGAGCGAGCTCTGGCCCCCCACCATCAGCCGGCCGAGGATGTTGAAGCCGCTCGAGTCAGTCCCGAGCGGATGGCCCGCGCCCGGGGGTGAGTTGGTCAGCGCCAGGTTCGGGTTGATCTGGTCTGTGGGGTAAATCACCGGCCCGACGTAGCAGAACAACACCAGTACCACGATCACGACGACGCCGATGATCGCCAGCTTGTTCTGCGCGAAGGTGCGACCGACGAGCCGCCACGGGCTGCCGCTGGAAACGACCTCGCCGGCTTCGGGAACCAGCTCTACCTCGATCTGCGAGGGATTGGCCGTACTCACGCCGCCACCTCAGTACCTGATCCGTGGATCGAGGATCGCGTAGCCGATATCGGCCACCAGGTTCCCGACGACCGTCACCACCCCCACGAGCACGGTGATGCCGAGCATCACCTCGTAGTCATTGCGCAGCGCGGCTTGGAAGTACTCCAAGCCCGCCCCGGGGAAGTTGAACACCTGCTCGATGATCAGCGTTCCAGTGATGATGACCGGGATCGACAGCCCTACCAGCGTCACGACCGCGATCAACGAGTTGCGCAGCAGGTGGCGCATGAGCACGAGCCGCTCGGGTAGGCCCTTGGCCCTGGCCGTGCGGATGTAGTCCTGCGCGAGCGTGTCGATCGCCGACGAGCGCATGTAGCGGCTGAAGTAGGCGAAGCTGACAAGTGTCAGGGCGGCCACGGGAAGCACGAGACCCGCGGGATGCTCGAGCATCGAGAGCGCCGAGGTTCCCTGCGGAGCCTCGGCCGGAAAGACGTGGAAGCTGATCGACAGGAACTGGATCAGCAGCAGCGCGATCGCATACTGTGGCATCGAGTACAGGATGAAGCTGACGCCGGTGCCGATGTAGTCGACGGCCTTGTTGCGCTTCACCGCCTGGGCGATCCCGACCGGGATCGCGATCAACAGCGAGAGGATCAACGACAGACCACCGAGCACCAGATCCCGGGGCAGCTCGGTGGCAAGCAGCGAATCGACCGAACGGTTGAACTGGTATGAGTACCCGAGGTTCCCGTGCAGCAGCTGGTCCAGGAAGTACCAGTACTGGACGATGAAGGGCTTGTCGAGGTGGTGCTGATGGTTGAACTGGGCGATCGCCGCCGGCGTAGCCCGATTGCCGAGGATGTCACGCGCCAGACTCCCCGGCAGCAGATGCAGCATGATGAACACGATCAACGTCACGCCGAGGACCACGATCACCGACTGGCCGAGGCGGCGGATGATGTACCCGGTCATGCCGGGTACATCATCCCACCGCCGTTCACGTTCGTCGACAAGCTACTTCGTGAAGTACCAGTACTGCGGCTGCAGGAAGCCCAGGGCGTTGGCTGCGTAGCCGCCCAGCTTGCTTGTCGACCAGGGTCGCCGCATCGGCTTGGTACGTACCGATCGAGGTCGGACCGAAGATCACCGGGTCCTGCTGCCCGACGTACTGGGCGTACGCCGCCAGCGCCTGGACTCTCCCCCGCCAGCGGTCCGGTGATCGTCTGGCCGATCAGGGAGCTCATCTTCGGGTCAACGTAGCTGCCCGCGTTCGCGGCCGACCCCGGGTTGTACAGCGGCTCCCCGGTCGGCAGGTATTGCGGGCCGTAGATCCATCCGGCGCCCCAGTTCTCGGCCGTCCACTTGCACGACGCCGCGGTTGGCTTACACGGAGATCCGGTCGAGATCACGGTGCCGAACGGGTGCGTGGTCAGGCTGATCGTGATCCCCAGCTTCTTGGCCTGGGAGGCCAACTCGTTCATCTCGTCCTGGACCGCGACCACGCCCGATTCGTAGTCGATGTTGAACGAGATTCCCTCGCCCTTGCTGATCCCGGTACCGCACAGGCTGGGGGTCTGGCAGGTGGTGGCCCCGCCGGGGACCACCTTCCAGCCGTGACTCGACAGCAGCTGACTCGCCGTCGACGGCGCGAATGTGCAGGGGCCGGATGGGATCGCGGAGGTGTCGACGAGCGGGCTCGGCGGCGCAAGCGGAATCGGACCGCACGTCTCGTTTGCGGTGTCGTACAGGAACGCGTGGATCCAGCCTGGCCTGGTCGACCAGATGCTGGAGCGCGTTGCGGAAGTACGTCTGCCTGAAGACGTACCTGACCGGCTCGCCCCCGGGCGATGGTCGCGTTGGAGTTGAGGTTGAGCGGGAAGTAGTTGAACGAGTAGCTCGCCGCCTTGTTGACGGTGTACCCCAGGCCTCGAGCCCGGACAGCTGCGGCGCGTACTGCGACGGGACGTTCGCGATCGTCACCGCGCTCGGGCCTCCCGATTTGACCGTGTTGTAGATCGCGGTCTCGCTCGTATAGGGAAGCTCGACCAGCTTGGCGATCGAGGGCTTCGGCGTTCCCGACCAGTCCGGGTTGGGCACCAGCGTCGTCAGGCCGTCGGAGTTGAAGCTCTGGAGCTTCATCGGCCCATCCACGACGCTCCACAGCGGCGAGGTCGCCCAGCTGCCGAGATTCTTCGACTGCTTGTCGAGGAACTGCGTAGACAGCCGCCGCGCCGGACTTCGTCGTGTCCGGCAGATGCCCGTTATCGGTCTTCGGCGCCGGCTGGGACAGCGACGTCCGGTCCCAGGCAAGCGGCATCGGGGTGATCTGCGAGAGCTCGCTGTAGAGAACCACTCGGGGTCGTAGGACTTGTTGAAGGTGATCACGAACGTGGACGGATTCGGGGCCGAGTAGCTGACCACGTTGTCGGGGAAGTACCCCGGTGCGTACCCGCACCACTCCGTCGAGGGACTGGCCTTCAGCACGTTCATCCAGAAAACGAGATCCGCGAGGTCACCGTCTCACCGTCGGACCACTTGAACGGATTCATATGGATCGTGTACGTCTTGCCCCCGTTGGACGTGACGCGGCGCCTTGCCGATCGAGTGGTTGTAGTCGACGGTCGGCCGATAGTTCTCGCCGTACGTGTACAGCGGGTAATACAGCATGTTCATCAGCTGGTTGCGTTCGTCGTGCTGCAGACGCTGAAGGTATACATCGGGAAGATGTAGTTCGGCGGCGCGTCCGGGCCCTCGGTGAAGTACACCGTCCCGCCCGACACCTTGGCGCCGCTGGGGCTCGTCGGCTGGTGAGCCCCGGACCGCTGGTGGCGACGCCCGTAGGCGCCGAAGACGAGCCCGACGCCGAAGACGAAGCCGAGCTCGTGCCCGAACCCGAGCTCGAACTCGAGCCGCTAGAGCCGCAAGAACTGACGACTAATACGATAACGACGACGGCCAGTGCCGCCGACGTGGTCCGCGCGAACTTTTGCATGCACACCCTCCGTAGGATCAACACTCATCTCGCGGACACCACGTACGGCCCTCCCCGGCAACTGGTTGCCGGCCCGCGGACCAGGCCCCATAGGTCGTGTCCCCGACGGGAAGCATCGAGCGCACCCTGTATCCCCGAAGCCGTTGCGGCATCTCGCACCGCAGCCGCATGCCGAGCGACCAGCCCACGCTCCGGCCTGAACGTCTCCTCGACGCAGCCAGACCTCATCGCCCTTGCGTCATTTCAGCGGCGCTCCTCATTCTCCTGCTCGCAGGCTACATGGACTTGAGGCCGCTGTCATCCAGCTTAACCGTCCCGCAATGTGGGGTCTCGCGGTGGTTTCCGGGCGGCTAGCCTCTCGCCCGCCGCCCTCGTAGCTCAACGGATAGAGCACGCGCCTCCTAAGCGCGGGATGCAGGTTCGATTCCTGCCGGGGGCATACCCGCCGGGTGATGGCCCCACACACGACGGCGCCGTGCTACCGTCCGCGCGTCCTCGTGTCCGAGCCCACGCTAGAAGCACCGCCGATCCCCGAGTCGGCGCCCACGGCTCGCACGCGACCGTCCGCGCCCGAGCCCTGGACGTTGCGCATGTTCATGCGCCAACACCCGTGGTGGGCGATTGGGATCGGCCTGGTCGTGTTTTCCGCCGCCCTGGTCGTGTGGGCCCGGACCCGTCCGGGGTTTGACCCCTACGGGTGGCTGGTCTGGGGGCGTCAGACGCTCACCGCGTCGTTGGATACGAATGCCGCGCCGTCCTGGAAGCCGCTGCCCTACCTGTTCACGGTGCCGTACGCCATCGTTGGGCACTACCAGATGTGGTTGTGGATGATCACGTCGGTCGCCATCTCGCTCAGCGGTGTGGTGTTCGCCGGACGGATCGCCTACCGGCTCACCGCAGCCCCACCCGAGCGGCGGTGGGCGGGGATCCTCGCCGGGGTGTTCGCCGGGCTCGCGCTGCTGGGAATTACCGATTACTCGCACTACGTGCTGAGCGCGCAGTCCGATCCGATGATCGTGTCGCTGTGCCTCGGCGCGATCGACTGCCATCTGTCGAAGCGTCCCCGGTGGGCGTTCGTGCTGGGTGCGCTGGCGGCGCTCGGCCGGCCGGAGGTGTGGCCATTCCTGGGTCTGTACTCGATCTGGGCCTGGCGGGCGATTCCGTCGATGCGGTGGCTGATCGGCAGCGGCTCCGTGCTGATCGTGCTGCTCTGGTTCGGGATCCCTGCGCTGACCTCGCGGACGCCGTTCGTCGCGGCGAGCAACGCCCTGGACTCCGGTCGCGCGCTGAGCGGCGACAAGGTGACCGGGACGATCCACCGGTTCCTGGGCCTGTACGCGTTCCCGCTCGAACTGGCCGCGCTGCTGTCAGTCGTGCTGGCATTTCTCCGGCGCGACCGCATCACGCTGGCGTTGGCGGGTGGGGTGGTGGCGTGGGTGGTGGTCGAGATCGCCTTCGCATTGCACGGCTGGCCCGGGCTGGCGCGGTACATGTTCGAGGCGGGCGCCGTGATGATCGTGATCGCCGCGGTCGCCGTCGGCCGGCTCCTCGCCGACCCGCCGCCGCTGGCCGGCCTACCTCGGTGGGCCGGGGCCGCCGTCGTCGCCGTGCTCGTCGTCAGCCTGGTCCCGGCCGCGATCTCGGGCGCGCGCACCGAGCACAAGGACCTGCATGCGCAGCGAGCCCGGACATCGGAGATCGACCGGTTGGCCGGCGTGGTCAGAGGACTCGGCGGAGCGGCCCGCCTGCGCCCCTGCGGAGAGCCGCTCACCCGGCTCGAATACCAAACGCTGCTGGCCTGGACGTTGCACGTGAACGTCGCCGCGGTGGGCTACAAATACTCTCAGGCGGTCGCGCGCGGCACACCGATCGTGCTGTTCACTCCGCTGCCCGGAGGCGGCTGGCAAGTGCGGGCGCTCCATCAGGTGCGGCCGGGCTGCCGGTCGCTGCCGTGATCGCGCGTCAGCCGTCGCGGTCCGGGCTGCCGGTCGCTGCCGTGATCCCGCGTCAGCCGTCGCGGTCGGGGCTGCCGGTCGCTGCCGTGATCGCGCGTCAGCCGTCGCGGTCCGGGCGCTCCGGATAGATCTCGTCGATCGTCGTCAGCGCGACGAAGGGAACCCGGGCGGCGGCCTCGATCGCCTCGGCGCCGCCCGCCAGCCGATCGCAGATGGCCAGCACTCCGCACACCTGGTGGCCCTCGTCGCGCACCGCCTCCAGCGCACGGATCGTCGAGCCGCCGGTGGTGACGACGTCCTCGACCAGCATGCAGCGGTCTCCCGGCGCCAGCAGGGGACCCTCGATCCGGCGCGCCAGACCGTGCTGCTTGACCTCCTTGCGCACGAAGAACGCCTTCACGTCAGCGCCGCCGGCCAGTGCCGCGCAGGCGATCGGGTCCGCGCCCATTGTCATCCCGCCGACTGCCGTGGCACCCCAGGCGCTCGCCTGCGCTGCCACCAGCTCCGCTAGCGCCCGGAACCCGCCGAGGCGAAGAATGGCGCGTTTCGCGTCCACCAGGTAATGGGCGGTCGCGCCGCTGGTCAGCACAACCTCTCCGATCACCAGCGCGTGCTCGCGCAGCTCGGCCAGCAGACGCTCGCGTGCGGTGGTGGCCTCCGGCGTCATCCGGCGTGGGATTCGGTCAGTGGGCGTAGTACACGTCGACCACGTCGCCGTAGGTCAGCCAGTTGAAGACTGAGATCGCGTCGACGATGGGGAGGCGCATGCAGCCGTGGCTGGCCGGGTAGTCCGGGGCCGGGTCGTAGCCGTGGATCGCGTATCCGCCGATGAAGAAGTCTGAGTAGTACATGCCGTCCGGCAGGTAGCCGGGCGTGCGTTGATAGACCCTGAAGTGGCCGAGGACCGTCGGCGTGGACGGCTTGCCGGAGCTGATCGGATAGATCCGGTAGACGCTCGAGCCGTGAATCAGCGCAAGCAGCTGAACGGAGAGATTGCCCTCGACGTGCGTGCCATCGCGCGGATAGAGCACCTTGAACGCCCCGACGCCGTTCAGCAGCGAGTTGATCGTGGCGGCGTCGAGGTTCTGGGAGAACCCCCGTCGCAGCAGCCGGTGGTATGCATCGACCGCCAAGCCGGTGCCCTGGTCGTACACGCCGGTCTGCGGAATGTAGAAATGCAGCGCGGCCAGCCGCTGCTGGACCAGCTGGACGAATCGTCCCGTCGAGCCGAAGCCGACGTTCTCGGGCAGCGCGGTGATCTCGCGCGAGGCCTGCAGGCCGACCATCTGGTCTGTCTTCGCGTGACGCACGTCGACGGTCACCGCTCCGGCCTTCGGGCTCGATACCGTCTCCGTGAAGGCACCATAGGTGCCGTTGCGTGAGCGCTTGATCCGCAGGCGATCGGACTTGATCAACCGCCGGCCGAGGAACGTGCGCACCGTGACCGACTGGCCGGCGACGAACGGCCGTACGACCCCGCCGACGTGCACAGTGCGGTTCGGGACCGTCACCGGCTCGTGTTGCACGAAGAACGCGTTCAGCACGTAGAGCCGGATCGAGGTCTTCGGCGGGCCGGCGGGAGCTGTCGGCTTGGTCGTGGGGGTCGGCTTGGGCTTGCTCGTCGGCGTCGGCTTGCTGGTCGGCGTCGGCTTGCTCGCCGAGGGCGACTTGGTGGCGAGCGGTGCCGAAGCCGCCGGCGCGCTCGGCGCGGGCGCTGTGGTCGGAGCGGCGACCGTCGTCGACGTTGTCGTCGCGACGGACTCGTTGGCGGTCGTGGTGGCGGCGGTCGCCGAGGCCGCCGCCGAGCTGATGGCCGGGCCCACGGCCAGGCAAGCCAGCGCCACCAGAACGAGCAGAACGGAGATCCGTGTGGTGCGCCGGCGCGGTGACATCAAGAGAAAGTAAACCAGTCAACCAATTCGCACGCGGCACGACCTCAGACAATGCTCGGCGATCGCGCGCCCAGTGGACCGGTGATGACGGCGATTATAAGCCACGAGCCGAGCATCAAGGCCAGCGTTCCCACGGCGGTCCAATGCAGCTCGACGCCGAGCGCGAGCGAGTTGTTGAAGCTGTGCAGCGCCATGCATGGATACAGCGAGCCGGTCCGCCAGCGCAGGATGCACAGCACGAATCCGAGGAAGCCCAAGGGGACCAGGTCGGCGGCCGGCGCCGAACCGAGGTGTACCGCCCCGAACAGGATCCCGGTGAGCAGCGCGGCGACCCACGTCCCGATGTCCCGCTTGCCGATGACGATCCGCCAGCCGCGCAACGCCCCGAAGAAGAAGCCACGGAAGAAGAACTCTTCGGCGATCGGAGCGACCACGCACACGAACGACGCCACCGCGACCGCCGCGGCGGTCGCGTTGCCGGTGCTGAGCTCGCGAGGCAGCTTCTCGGCGTGTAACCCCAGGAGCGAGCCGTAGATCGCGGTGAGGACGTAATAACTGACGGCAGCCACCACAAACGCCGGCACCGCGACGCGCAGCCGGACGCGGCGATACCCGAAGTCCGACGGGCGCGGAGAACTCTGCCGTGAGGCGAAGTACAGCGCCGCCGCCACGAAGCCAAGATCGAAGACGACGTCGGCGATGATGCTGACTACCGCCGTCGGGTGGGACAGGCTCGAGCCGGCGGCCGCCGCGACCAGTTCGACCACGATCGTGGAGAACACGCCGAGCGCCAGTCCTGACACGAGCGCCGCGGGCGCCGTCCAGGCCCGCCACGGCGGCACATCTCGGGCCAGCGAAGGCTCGCCGGGCGTCGGGGCCAGGACCGGAGGCGGCAACGGTGGCGGGGGCAGACTGCTCATCAATCCTCGAAGAGGTTAAGCGACCACCTGGTCTGCGCCGTAAATGCCTGGCGAGGACTCCGGTCTCCGCGGCGGCAGCCCAAAGTGCTCGCCGCCGTACGCACGGCGGCGAGCACTACGTGAGCTCGGCCAAGCTCGCGATCGTGCGCACCCCCCGGGGCCCGCGCTCGCCGCCTCGACACAGCAGCACGGGCGCGATGCCGGCCGCGCGGGCGCCGCCGACGTCCTCCTCGAGACTGTCGCCGACGTGGGTCGCGCGGTCCGCGGTCGTCCCGGCGAGGTCCAGGGCCTGCCTGAAGATGCTTGGCGAGGGCTTGCGCGCCCCTGCCGCAGCCGAGGTCACGACGCCGTCCACCAGCGCCGCGAGGCCCAATCGCCGGAGCACGTCGCCCAGTGAGATGTCCCAGTTGCTCACCACGACCACGCGCTCGGAGCGGCGTCGCGCCGCGACCAGCGCCTCGCGCACGTCCGGGAACTCCGAGAAGCGCAGCGCAGCGAGCAACGCGTCCGTCAGCGCTGCGGTGTCGAGCTCTGCGAGCTGGCGGGAGGGCGGAAGCGCCTCCCGGAGCACCTCTGCACACCGGCGGCGCAGCGCCGCGAGGCTGTCCGGATCGCGGCCCTGGTCGAAGTGAGCGCGGTAGTAGACGATCTCGGCCGCCAGCGCCCGCTGCGCTTGCGCGTGCGAGACGTCGATCCCGAAGCGGCCCGCGAGCTCGCCGCGTAGGGCCGGCGCCGGTGGCTGCAGTTCGACAATCGTGCCGAGCGCGTCAAGCAGCAGCGTCCTGGGGCGAGCGGGACCGGCGATCGGCATGCGCGTGCGATCTTCGCAGCCGCGACGCCGATGACCGACGGATCGACGCTATTCCCCGGCGGCCGCTCGGATGCCAGCCGGCTTGCGTCGCGAAGCAATTTGGAGGAGCCAGAACCGGCGGGCCGAAAGATCCTGCGAGCTACACTGGCTAGTCCACTTCGGCGCCCGCGGACGCGCGCAGCGCGCTCCAGCGCCACCTTGCTAACCCCGAATCCATGAGCCGACGCGAACGATACAAGCGCCGCCGGCGCAATCGAGGATCTCCGATCAAGCGAGTGTTGGCGTTGACGATCGTGCTCACGCTGTGCGCGCTCGGGGTCGGAGCTCTGGCGGTGGCGGGGTGGGTCGTGAACGTCACGCACGCCGCGCCGGACATCAAGCAGCTCTCACCGGCGGTGCCCGGGCAACCGTCCGAGGTATTCGCCGGCGACGGGACTCCGCTGGGCTACATCTACTCGCCGGACCTGCACAGCACCGTGGCGGGAGACCGGATCCCACACTTGCTCAAGTCAGCGACGATCGCGATCGAGGATCGCCGCTTCTATCAGCACGGAGCGCTCGACTACCAGGGCATCCTGCGCGCCGCCATCAAGGACGCGTTCAGCGGCGGCAACAGCCTGCAGGGCGCCTCGACCCTCACAATGCAGCTCGTCGACAACCTCTACCTCCCCAAGCAGGACAGGGCGATTCACAACCTGAGGTACAAGATCGTCCAGGCCAAGCTCGCGGAGCAGCTCGAGAGCATCCACAACAAGAACTGGATCCTCACCAGCTATCTCAACGACGTGCCCTACGGCACGGTCGGGGGGCAGACCGCGTATGGCGTGCAGGCGGCCTCGGAGATGTTCTTCAGCAAGCCGGTCTCTCAGCTCAACCTGGCGCAAGCCGCGCTTCTGGCCGGACTGCCGCAGGCGCCGTCGGAGTACAACCCCTTCATTGACGCCCGTGCCGCGCGCCGCCGCCGGGCCGAGGTGCTCCACTCGATGGTCCAGGCCGAGGACATCACGCAGGCTCAAGCCAATGCGGCCAACCGCCGGCCGTTGGAGGTCGTGCGCAACGCCGCCTACAGCGTGCACAGGTATCCCTACGTGTTCGACTACGTCCAGCAGTCGCTCGAAAAGCAGTTCTGCCCCAAGACGCCGACCAACTGCCCGCGGGTCAGCGAAGGCGGCCTGAAGATCTACACGACGATCGACCTCAAGAAGCAGAACGAAGCGGTGTCAGCCATCCTGGCTCACGAAGGTGGCCCCGGGCAGCCGGCGGCTGGGCTGGCCACCGTCGACCCGGCGAACGGCCACATCCTGGCGATCGCGTCGTCCTCGTCCTACAGCCAGACCAGCTTCGACTACGCGACGCAGGCCCATCGCCAGCCCGGTTCGTCGTTCAAAGTGTTTGTGCTGATGACGCTGATCCACGACTTCCACGGCGACCCCAACCAGACCTTCTACAACTCGCACTTCCTGGCGGCGGGATGGTTGCCGGGATATCCCGATTACACGGTCCACACGGCCGAGGACTCCTACCAGGGCGACATCAACGTGACCAAGGCGACGGTGCTCTCGGACAACACCGTGTTCGCCCAGCTCGACGCGGACCTCACTCCCGAAAAGGTCCGGGCCACCGCCTACGCGATGGGCGTCACCTCGCGTCTGGATGCGATCCCGGCGGAGGCGATCGGGGGACTGCGGATCGGTGTGACGCCATTGGAGATGGCCGACGCGTACGCGACACTGGCCAACGGCGGCACGCACGTGCCGGCGACGATCATCAACAAGGTCGTGTTTCCCGATGGCAGCGTGGATAACCTCGGCGCCACGCCGCCCAAGCGCGTCTTCACCGACGGCGAGGCGTACGCTGCGACCCAGGTCCTCAAGCAGGTCATCACCAGCGGAACGGGCACCGCCGCCGGGTACGGCTGCCCGGCCGCGGGCAAGACCGGGACCGCCAACAACCTGGAGAACGCGTGGTTCGTCGGCTACACGCCGAGGATGTCCACCGCGGTCTGGGTCGGCTACCCGCAGGGGAACATCCCCATGGCCGACGGCTTCGGCGGTGCGCTGGCGGCCCCGATCTGGCACGACTACATGCAGGAAGCCAGCGGCAGCTACTGCGGTGACTTCCCGCAGCCCACCGACCCGTTCGATGGAACGTCGTTCTTCGGGAAGTACTCGGTCACCGGCGGGTCGGGCGTCGGGACGGATACCGGAACCACCGGATCGAGCTCCGGCACGCAGACCGCGACGACCGGCTCGGGCGGAATCAGTCCGGGCAGCCCGACCACCTCGACCAGCTCAACCACTCCGGCGCAGGCCCCCGCGCCGGGCACCGCGACGCTGGGAGGCGGTCAGGGCACCGGCCCGCCGACGGGTGGCCAAGGGAACTCGCCCGCGAGCAGCAACGGCGGCGCTGGGGTCAAGAAGCACTGACCGCGGAATCGGCTGGTGGCGATTCGCTGGGGAGCTGCGTCGCCGCACAACGCCCAGGCGCGCCGGTCTTCGTGGGGGTGGTACGGTCGTAAAATCGGCGAGCGCCGATTCCACAGCCGCGCGGATCTGGCGCGCCGCCACGAGACAAGGGTCGTTACCGCATGCCGAAGGAAGAAAAAGTCGAGCTAGAGGGAGAGGTCGTCGAGGCGTTGCCGAACGCGATGTTCCGCGTCAAGCTCGACAACATGGATCGCGTGGTGCTCGGTCACGTGGCCGGGAAGATGCGTCGGTTCAGGATTCGCATCCTGCCCGGAGATCGCGTGCGAGTCGAGTTGTCGCCGTACGATCTCGACCGCGCGCGGATCGTCTACCGCCACCGCTGAGCGCACGGTCGACGCCCGGCTCGGTATGCGCGAGCTCGAGCTGATCGACGCCCTCGAGCGCGTGCTGGCACCGGGGGGTGCACGCGTCGTACGCTGGCTGGGTGACGATGCCGCGGTCGTGCGTGCCCGCGGATACGCGGTCACGTCGGTCGATTCGATGGTCGAGGGGGTGCATTTTCGCCGTGATCAACTGTCCCCGGAGGAGATCGGCCACCGCGCGCTCGCCGGAGCGCTGTCCGATCTCGCGGCGATGGGCGCGCACGCCGGAGAGGCCTACATGACGCTCGGACTGCCGGTCGGCACACAGCTCTCCGACGCCGTCTCGGTGGCCCGCGGCGCACAGGCGCTCGCATCGCGGCTCGAGGTCTCGATCGCGGGCGGAGACGTCACCGCCGCACCCGGTCTGACGGTGTCCTTCACGGTCGTCGGGTGGGCCTCGGACCCCGGCGAGCTGGTCGGCCGAGATGGTGCGCAAGCCGGCGACGTCGTGGCCGTCACCGGAGCGCTGGGGGGAGCCGGGGCGGGGCTTGCTCTGTATGACGCGCCCGCGCGCGCCGACTCGATCAGCGAACCTGTCGCCCAGGCGCTCAGACAGCGCTACGGACGCCCTGAACCTCGGCTGGCCGACGGCCTCGCCCTGAGCGCCCTCGGGGCTCGGGCGATGATCGACGTCTCGGACGGCCTGGCCGCGGATGCCCGCCATCTCGCCTCACGCAGTGGGGTCCGCATCGAACTGTCGCTGGAGCGGCTCCCGCTCGCCCATGGGCTCGTGGAGATCGCGGGCCAACTGGGGGTCGACCCGCGGGTGTTTGCCGCGACCGCGGGCGAGGACTACGAACTCTGCGCCTGCCTCCCGGCAAGCGTATGGGTCGCCTGCGACGCTGAATCCGCGTCCGACGGCCCTGCGGGCGGGATAGCTGCCGGATTGACCCGGATCGGGCAGGTCGCCGCGGGTCCGAGCGGGGTGACGTTTACCGACGCCGCCGGCCGTCTCTCGGGCTACGAGCACTCCCTCTGAGCGCGCTCGTGCCCAGAGGGAGCGACTGACAATCCTGCATCCGTCGAACGATCGCTCCAGCGACCACCTGTGGGTCAACGGAGTATTCGCCGCGACTGATTCGTGCTTGAAGCTTCGCTAATTGCATGTCCCTTGCCCCTTATGTGAAGTCCGATTCCGGGCCGGCGGTACCGACCTCGATGGGAGTCTGTACTTCTCTTCGACACGCCGGGCCCGCCGCTCGATACCTGCGAGCACCAAGTGGACGTTTGGTAGACGCTCCGGTCCACCGGCCTCAACGAATGTCCGAATCGCGCGCGCCGCTAGGCTAGGCTAGGCAGTGGACCGAGCGGCGCCGAGTGGCTGGACGCTCTTCAGGCGGGCGAACACGATGATCCGCTGGGCAGCGCTGTAGAGCGGATTGCACGCCGAGAGGACCAAACGGTCATACCCCACGTTGTTGATCACCCAGACGGCCGTGGGCAGCACGATCTTGTGGTCCTGGACGACGTAGGTGAACCTGCCGTAGGGCATGGTCACGACGATCTTGTCGCCGGGCGCGAGCGCGTTGATGTTTCGGAATGGCGCGAGGTACGTCGTCCGGTGACCGGCGATCGCCACGGTCTGCCCGAGCCCCGGGAGCGCGGTGCCCGGATAATGGCCGGGGCCCTTCTCGAGGCTCGCCGTGTCGGTGCCCTGAACGATGTCGTAGCTCGCGTTGATCTTGGCAATCGCGATGCGCCCAGCCGCGTCCCCGGTCGCCAGCTGGCGCTCCTCGCGGCGAGCCAGGTAGGCGATCCGCTGGCGCTGCAAGGGCAGGTTGACGAGCGCGTGCTTGTCGATCAGGGTCAGCGGCGCACTGCGGTAGCTCAGGTAACGCTGGTTGATCTGGGTACGCATGATCAGGCCGATTGCCGCCGTGACCGGCTCTTGCCAGACCAGCGTGACACCGGCGTCGAGCACCAGCAGCAACCCCGAGATAATGAGCACCGATGAGATGTCTCGAATCACTCGTCTCATCGCTGCACCATCCCATCGTGACACGCGACGCGCGCCGGCCACCCCGCCTCATCGGCGGAGCGCCGATTTGGTCCCTCCCAACGAACCCGGTCCGGCATAGGTGACAGGCCCGCGAACCGTCACCGGAGCCTGCTGGGGACGATCCTGGCGCGCCGCCTGCACCGCGATCACCGCCACGCTGGCCACGCAGCCCAGCACGATGCTCCATTCCAGTGCCGCGAGGACCCCGATGTCGCCCCCCGCGAGCAGCAGGACCGTGTTCCACGTCACGCCCACGGGGCCGAACCCGAGCGTTACCGCGTAGTAGGCAACGACCAGCGCCGGCGCGGCGAGACCGGCCAGGAAGAGCGTCAGCAACACCACAGGATGCAGACGGACCTGCGGCGTGACCACCCACATCCACAGATGCAGCGCCGGAACGATCAGCGCGGCGGCAAACGGGTTCGCACACCAGATCGCGATCGTCACCAGGCACATGACGAGCAGCACGGCGGCGCCCGCCCCGGCACTCGGCGGCTCGCCAACGCGATGTCCGACACTCGGTTCCCCCCCAACGAGGCGAATCACCAACGGTCGCAGCAGGGCGAACGACAGCAGGACGACGCAGGCGGCCACGGCGAGGACGACAATGCCGGCGCGGTGCAACGGCACCGCCCCGGCGCCGACCGGCCCCGGCGGTGCGGCGCCGATCGCGCCGACCAACCGCGCGCCGAGGACCACCAACACGGCCAGCGCGAACGGCAGCGCACCAGCGAGCACCCAGGTCACCCAACGCCAGATCACGTGACCGCGCCGGCGGGCCCGCGCCAAGCCGTCGATCGTCGCGAGCAGCACGGGCACGATCAGCGCGAGCACGAACAGTTCGATCGCCCAACCGGGTACCACCTTGCTAGCGAACAGCACGTAGGTGGACGGGGCCGATACCGATGCGCCGCTGTCAAGCGCGCTGATCGTCTGCAGCACCGTGCGTCCGAGCGCGGTGATCCGCGCCGGACCCCGCACTGCGGCATCCGCCGTCGGACTGCGCTCGCCGGAGAGTGACAGCAGCACGGCCGGGTCTCCGTGCGCCGCAAACGGCCCCTGCTCAGAGATCGTGAGCGGAAAGGCCAGGTGGACCAGCTGGCCGGCCACGCTCGTGCCGCCGGCGCGCAGTCCCGCCTGCGCGCCGAGCGCGGCGGCCACCGTATTGCGCAGCGTCAGCGGGGCCACCGTCTGACCGTCGGACCACGGTACGACGGTCGGTTCGCGCACGTGGGTGCCGGCGAGATCGCCGAGCACGATCACCGCGTCGATGCGCCCGCTGAGCGTCGAGGCAAGCTGGATCGCCCCGGCCGTGCCGGCCGAGCCACTGGTTGAAGCGAGCACGACGGTGCGGCTGAGCGTCTCGCCGGCGAGGTCGCGCGCCAGCTCGATCAGCGTCGCGGTGCCGGAGAGATCGGCGGTCGCCGGTGACGCCGAGCGCGTCTCGGTGCGCGACCACGACGATGCTCCCGGTCGATATCCCGGGCCGCACCGCGATCACGTTCTCGAGCGTGCGCGGGCCGTCGACCGTGCGGCCGGAAAAGGTGCTCGTCGACACGCTGAAGCCGTCCTGGCCCAGCGAGTTTGCCACCTGGGTGGCCAGCGCATCATCGCCTTCGGACCCCGGCCGGCGGGAGGGGTAGTTGCGAGCCATGGAGTTCATGTTCGTGAAGGCGTTCTGGCCGTTGAACGCCTCCGGCGGGAGCGTCGTACCCAGCCCCCCCGGCTGATTCTGGAGGGAGAACGCCAGCACGATCGCGGCCAGCGCCACCGCGACGAACCCGGTGCGGTAGATCCGCGGATCGAGCATGGCTCAAGAGGTTATCCGGCCTCCAAGCGGCGGAACGGCAGCCGCCGGGCCGGCGCTCGGCGGTGACGCATGGCGCAGATCAGCGATGGTTGTGCGGGGGTCACTACCCTTTGAGCGTCATTCGGAGACCAATATGACCGATCGCTCAGCGCGCATCCTGCTGGTAGACGATGAGCAGTCGATTCAGACGCTGCTCTCCTATCCGTTGCGCAAGGAGGGCTACGACGTCGTCCAGGCCACCGATGGCCGTCAGGCGCTGGACCGCTTCGATGAGCAGCCGTTCGACCTCGTCGTGCTCGATCTCATGCTCCCCCGCATCGACGGCCTCGAGATCTGCCGCCGCCTGCGCAGTCGCAGCTCGGTGCCGATCATCATGCTGACCGCGAAGTCCGACGAGATCGACAAGGTTGTCGGACTCGAACTGGGCGCCGACGACTACATCACCAAACCGTTCTCGCTGCGCGAGTTCTCCAGTCGAATCAAGGCAGCGCTGCGCCGGGCCGAGATGAGCCGCCCGGATGGAGACCGCGCCCGACGAAGCGCCGCTGATGGTGCTCGAGCTGCGGATCGACTTTCCCAAGCGCTCGGTCCGCGTGCGAGGCGAGGAAGCGCCGCTCACCTACGTCGAGTTCGAGATCCTCTCGGCGCTCGCCCGCGGCCCGGGGCGCGTGTTCACACGCGACATGCTGCTGGCCCGGATCTGGGGCGACTCCGCGTACCGAGATCCGCGCACGATCGACGTGCACATCCGGCACCTGCGCGAGAAGATCGAGCGCGATCCCAAGGATCCCGAGTACCTGTTCACGGTGCGCGGCGTCGGTTACCGGTTCCGCGATACGGAGCCCTGACGTGCGCTTCAGGCTGTCGCTGAGAAACCGTCTGGCGCTGATCTTCTTTACCGTCACGCTGCTCGCGATCGGTGCCCTGTACCTCTACGTGGCGCCCGGCCTTCAGACGCGGCTGATGGGCGAAAAGCTGGATCAGCTCGGGCGTGCCGCGACGCACGACTCCAGCGCGATCCGCGCCACCGTGGGCAGCTCGACCCCCTTGCCGGCGGTCCGCGGGATCGTGGTCCGCTCCGGTGGCGTCTCCGGCGACCGCGTGACCCTGCTGTCGGTGAACCGCGCGCAGGGCGACCTTCAGCTGTCCGTGCAGGCGGACTCGAGCAATCCAGTCGGCGACCGGGTGGCTGGCCTTCCCGGCGGCGCAGCGCGCAATCACGACCGGGAAGCTCGCGACCGCGACGGAAGCCACCAAGGCCGGCATGGTGGCGGAAGCCGCGATTCCCGTCCGCTATCAGGGTCGCGTCGCGGCGGTGATCGTCTACTCGGCCCCCGTCTCGGACATCGTCCACAACGTGGCGATCGTTCGTCACGAGATCCTCGTCGCCGGGGGGATCGCGCTGCTGCTGGCGCTGATCGGCAGCTACCTCGTCGCCCGCGAGCTCGCGCAGCGGGTGAAGCGCCTCGAACTCGCCGCCGAGCAGATCGCGGCCGGCGAGTTCAGCCATCCGATCCCGGTCGACTCCGCCGACGAGTTCGGCCAGCTCGCGGTGGCGTTCAACCAGATGCAGGAGCAGCTGGGCCAGCTCGAGCTCGCGCGCAAGAAGTTCATCGCGACCGCCTCGCACGAGCTGCGCACCCCGATCTTCTCGCTCGGTGGCTTTGTGGAGCTGCTCGAGGACGAGGACCTGGACGTCGAGACGCGGCGGCGCTTCCTCGAGCAGGTCAAGGAACAGGTCGAGCGGCTGCGCAAGCTCTCGGTCGATCTGCTGGACCTTTCGCGGCTGGAGGCGGGATCGCTCGAGCTCCGGCCCGAACAGGTCGACCTCGGCGAGCTGACCCGGGCGGTGTCCGGGGAGTTCGAGCCTTCGCTCGCCCAGCACGACGCGCATCTCGAGCTGCGCCTCTCCTCGCGACGGACCGAAGCCCAGTGCGACCCGGTCCGGATCGCCCAGATCATGCGGATCCTGATCGACAATGCGCTCACCCACACGCCGGCGGGAACTCAGATCGTCGTGACCGCGGAACGTGACAACGGCCGCGTACAGCTCGCGGTCCACGACAACGGCGACGGCATCGACCGTCAGGCGCTGCCGCGAATCTTCGAGCCGTTCTACACCGCCGATGACGCCCAGGGATCCGGCCTCGGGCTGGCGATCGCCAGCGAACTCGCCGACCGCATGTCGGGTCAGCTGTCGGTGGCCTCAGTGCCGGGCAAGACCGTATTCACACTCGAGATCCCCGCCTGACCCCCTCGCTCCTGACGGGAAGCAATCGCCAACGACGTCGATCCCCATCCGGGAGAAATCGCCCCCGGGCTCAGTGCTCGCCCCGGGAGAAATCGGCCCGCAACCGCAGCTCAAACCGATCCACGCCCGGGCCGATTTCTCCCAATCTAAATCGCCCCCAGGGCGATTTAGACAACTTCGCGCAGGCGTCCGGTCTCGACCTCATAGACAAAGCCACGGACCGAGTCCTTGCGGGGAATGAACGGCGATGCCTTGATCCGCGCGATCGACTGGCGCACGTCAGCGTCGAGATCCCCGAACGCCTCGGCGGCCCACTCCGGCTTGATCCCGGTCTCTTCCTCGATCGAGGTCTTGAACTGATCGTCGGTGAAGGTGAGCATGCCGCAGTCGGTGTGATGGATGAGGATGATCTCCTCGGTACCCAGGAGCCGCTGCGAGATCGCCAGCGATCGGATCTCGTCATCGGTGACCACGCCGCCGGCGTTGCGGATCACGTGCGCGTCGCCTTCGTGCAGTCCCAGCGTGCCGTAGACGTTGAGCCGCGCGTCCATGCAGGCGACAACCGCCACCTTCTTGGCGGGCGGCAGGGGAAGATCGCCCTTATCGAACGATGCGGCGTAGGCCTCGTTGTTCGCGAGTAGTTCATCGGTGGTGCTCACTTCGTCTCCTTGGCTCGGTGTGGCGAATCGCGATCGGGAGCAATCGGCAGCGTTGGCCGGGCTCCGAACATACCGCAAATGCAATCGGCTTAGTAGGGATTAGGGTGGCGAGTACGTTCCAGCAGTGGCTTCAGAGTTCACGTCGAGTTCTGAGCGCCAGCGCCTGGTGCTGGAGCTGGGGCTCCGGCTGCGGGACACGGTCCTGCCCGAGCTCGGTTCACACGCCGGCCGCGCCCATGCCGGCGACGCCGAGGGTGGGGATGTCACATTCGCCGTGGACGCCGATCGCCGAGGCCTCGCTGGCGGAGTTTCTGGCGGAACGCGCCCCCCGAGTCGCCTTCTTCTCCGAGGATCGCGGGCTGGTGGCCGCCCCGGACGCCATCGATGTTCTGGTGGTCGACCCGATCGATGGCACGAGGCCGGCGATGGCCGGGCTCGAGTCGGCCTGCGTCGCCATCGCGCTCGCCCCGCTCGGCAACGGCGAGCCGACGATGGCCGACGTGTGCACCGCCTGCGTGGTGGAGATCAAGTCGGGCAATTGGTTCCTGGCCGCCCGCGGCGCCGGGATTCTCGACTCGACCAAACCGGTTCGGTTGAGCACCAACGCCGATCTGAACCGGATGTTCTGGGGCTACGGCTTCCGCGGCCGACCGGTCCGACCCACGGTCGAAGTGCTCGCCGAGCTGATCGACGCCTCATCGGTCGGCGGCGGGACGTTCGAGCTCGGCTCTCAGGCCTTTGCCATGACCCGGATCGTCACCGGCCAGCTTGATGCCGTGATCGAGGTCGGCTCCCGACTGATCGACGAGCTACCCGGCATGCGCGAGCAGTTCGAGCGAGTCGGGGGCGGGCAGGTGCTGAACAATTCGCCCTACGACCTCGCCGCGCCGTGGCTGTGCCTGCGCGAAGCCGGCGGAATCGTGAGTGACGGCTGGGGCGAGCCGCTGGACCACCATCGCCTGCTGGGCTCGGGCCATGAGTTCCAGATGTCCTCCATCTGCGCGGCCAACCGGGTCCTCCACGAAGAGCTCGTGCGAGCCGTCGACGCAGGCATCGGGCGGCTCAGAACGCTACGTTCGTAATGGTCCGGATATCGTCCGGGCCCAGTCCCCTCGATCGGGGTCGCTGAACGCTCCTATCTCGATGCTCCAGCCCGTCCCCGTAGCCCACAAGCACCTGTCTGATTACGCCAGCATCGTCGGGCGCTCGCTCGTCGATGAGATCCGCGAACGAGCCGAGGGGCTGAAGGGAAAACGGATCCTGCACGTGTCAGCCACCGCCTTCGGCGGCGGCGTGTCGGAGATCCTCTACACGCTGATTCCGCTCATGCTCGATGTCGGGCTGGAGTGCGAGTGGCAGGTGATCTACGGTCGCGAAGAGTTCTTCAACGCCACCAAGGTGATGCACAACGCGCTGCAGGGCAACCCCCAGGACCTGACAGAGCAGCAATGGGAAACCTGGCGCGAGTACAACATGATCAACGCGCGCGAGCTCTCCGACGGCTGGGACGTCTGCATCATCCACGACCCCCAGCCGGCGGCGCTGGCCTCGCTGGTCGGCGAGAAGGCGCGCCACTGGGTGTGGCGCTGCCACATCGACCTCTCGACTCCCAATCCGTTCACCCTGGAGCGGCTGCTGCCCTACCTCGACCCCTACCCGGCCACGGTGTTTCACATGCCGCAGTACGTCCCGGCGGGATTGGAGGGGCGGGCCCACATCGTCCCGCCGGCCATCGACCCGCTCGCGCCGAAGAACATGGCCTTCTCGAGCGAGGATGCCGTCTACATCTGCGAGCAGTTCGGGATCGACGTCGATCGTCCCCTGATGTGCCAGGTATCCCGGTTTGATCCCTGGAAGGATCCGCTCGGCGTGATCGACGCGTACCGGATCGTCAGGCAGCAGCTGCCAGCCGTTCAGCTCGCCCTGGTCGGGTCGATGGCGACCGACGATCCTGAGGGGTGGGACTACTTCAACGCCACCGTCGCCCATGCCGACGGCGACCCCGACATCCACATCCTCAACAATCTCAACAACGTCGGAGCGATCGAGGTCAACGCGTTCCAGTCGCATTGCGACGTGGCGATCCAGAAGTCGACCCGTGAGGGTTTCGGCCTCACCGTGGCCGAAGCGATCTGGAAGGCGAGGCCGTTCATCGGCGGGGACGTCGGCGGGATCCCACTGCAGATCTCCGACGGCGAGACGGGGTTCCTGGTCTCGACCGTCGAGCAGTGCGCGGAGCGGACGCTGGAGATCCTGCGCGATCCCGGCTTGGGCAAGCGGCTCGGCCGGGCGGGCAAGGAGAGCGTCCGCCAGCGGTTCCTGACGCCGCGGCTGCTGCGCGACTGGCTGGCCCTGTTTCAACAGATCGATGTGTGAGCTCGCGCTGTGACGTCACACCGGCTAGCCAATTGAGCCCCGATGTCCTCTGACACGCCACTCGTCCTGGTCTCCAACCGCGGGCCGGTCACCTTCCAACCGGGCGGCGAGATCAAGCGCGGCACCGGCGGCCTGGTGACCGCCCTGATCGGCCTCGCCACCCACCGTCCGGTGACCTGGGTCGCCTCGGCGATGACCGATGAGGACGTGCAGGCGGCCGAGGAGCACGACGGCCGTCCGTTTCCGGTGCGCACTCCCGATGGCGGCGAATACCGGGTCAAGCTGGTCGCCTCCGACGCCGTCGCGTACGACAACTTCTACAACGTCATCGCGAACCCGATGCTGTGGTTCATCCAGCACTACCTGTGGGACCTGTCCAACGCGCCGGACATCAGGCGCAGCGAGACCGAGGCGTTCGAGTTCGGCTACAACGCGGTCAACGAGGACCTGGCGCGGGCGGTGCTGGAGGAGATCGAGGGCATCGAGCAGCCGGTCGTCATGGTCCACGACTACCACCTCTACACCCTGCCCGGCTTGATCCGCCGAGCCCGCCCAGACGTCTTCCTGCACCATTTCGTCCACATTCCCTGGAGCCAATCGGACTCGTGGCGCGTGCTGCCCTCGATGATCCGCCAGGAGCTCTACGACGGGATCCTGTCCAACGACATCATCGGCTTTCACACCCGCTCCTACCGCCGCAACTTCCTCCAGTGCTGCGAGGATCTGTTCGACTTGGAGGTCGACCACCAGCGCGGAGTCGTCCATCTGGCCGACCGCGAGGTATGGGTTCGCGACTACCCGCTGCCCATCGACGCGAGCGCCGTGCAGGCCGTCGCCGCGCGCCCACGCACCCGAGAGTTCGAGGACGAGCTGCTGCGCCGTCGCCGCAGTCATCTCATCCTCCGGGTCGACCGCGCCGACCTCTCGAAGAATGTGCTGCGCGGCTTCGGCGCGTTCGACGTGTTCCTGGAGCAGCATCCCGAGTTCCGGGAGAAGGTCACGTTCATCGCTCAGCTGATGCCCTCCCGGACCGACATCCCCGAGTACGCCGAGTACCTGGAGCGAATCGAGGCCGTCGTCGCGGTCGTCAACCATCGCCACGGATCGCCCGACTGGATGCCCATCCAGCTCAAGCTCCGCGACGACCTCGAGGAGGCCGTGGCCGCCTACAAGCACTACGACGTGCTGATGGTCAACGCCATGTTCGACGGCATGAACCTGGTCGCCAAGGAAGGGCCGATGGTCAACGAGCGCGCCGGCGTGTCGATCCTGTCCGAGAACACCGGTGCCCACGAGGAACTCGGGGAATTCGCCCTGTCGGTCAACCCGTTCGACATCCAAGAGCTCGCCGACTCGATTCACGCCGCGCTGACCATGCCGGTGGCCGAGCGCAAGCGCCGGCACGAGGGACTGATCTCGATCGTCACGGCCAGAGACCCCGGGAACTGGATCGACGAGCAGCTCAGCGATATCCGCGACAAGGAGCTGCGGTAACCGCAGCCGTGACTGGGCCGGAGGCCGGGACGGCCACGTGAATCGGGACCGCCCCATGGCGCCGGGACCTCCCGCGCGCGCCGCGGACCGATCGGCCCAACCCGCTCGCCGGGGTTGGGCGGGATTTGTGCCACTTTTGCGCCGCGCAGGTGCGTGGAGCCATGCTGGGCGGGTGAGCGAGGCCGGCGGGTCCGGTGCGGCCGGGGCACGGGGCGGTCCCGACGGCCGAGGAGGTTCCGACGCGTGACGGTTCCGGCACACGGGGCGCCTGCGGCGCACGGGGCGGTCCCGACGCACCGAATGCTGTCTCAGGGTCAGATTTCTGACAGATTCAGCTGTACAACAACCCACTCGAGGGCTCGGAAAACTCGTTTGGGCTGTTAAACGGCTGGTGGCTGGGGAACGACCCGATCGACGAAAACGGGCCCTCGTTTGGGACGTTGCCCAGGTGTTTACGGCCCCGTGACGATTTCCGGGTGTCCGTCACCCTCGCAGCGCGCGGAGAACCTCGTATACGGCGACTCGGCGAGCGAGCCGAAGGTGATCGCCAGCCCCGGCTCGATCCAGCCTCGCTGGAACCATGAGGGCCGCATCGGGTGGCTCCTCTTGCCCGGAGGTCGGGCGCTTCAGCGCCCCGACCTCCTGGCCACCCAGCGCGGCGGGCGGCGGCTGTCAAGTAGCGCCAACCACCCCCCGAAACACCGAACCGCCTCGCGAACACCGCCAGCCGCCCGGCGCTACTTGAGAGCCGACGACCGGGTCTGACCGCCCCGCCGGCCTCTCCGACCCGAGATCAAGAACAGGCTCACGCACATCAACATGAACACCGACGGGCCCAACCGATCTACACGTGCTGCGCTGACCCCTTCAGGTCAAGCCCGTCGCCCCGACCTACTGAGATACGTCAGGAGAGCCGAAAGGGGCCTCGCCGCGAGCGCGGTCGGCTTCGTGGGCACCCGCTATAGTCGGCCGCTGCCCTGGGACGGGCGTTTTATCGTGCCGAGCCAAGCCACCCTTTACGACCTCATGCTGCTGCTCTCGACGAGCGCCGAGGAGGATGTGCGCGCCAAGGTCCTGACGGATGTCGACGCGCAGATTGCCAGCGGCGGTGGATCGATCGAGCGCAAGGATGACTGGGGCACGCGGCCGCTGGCCTACGAGATCAATCACCAGAAGGAAGCCGAATATCACCTGCTCCAGTTCACCGGTCCTCCGGCGCTGCTGGAGACGCTTTCCCACAACCTGAGGATCGCCGACGAGGTGGTGCGCTTCCGGATCATCGAGGTCGTGCCCG
Organism: uncultured Solirubrobacterales bacterium; assembly: GCA_963838535.1. Lineage (GTDB taxonomy): Bacteria > Actinomycetota > Thermoleophilia > Solirubrobacterales > Solirubrobacteraceae > Palsa-465. The sequence continues at coordinate 95,957 of CAWIRN010000022.1, read as the reverse complement.
GAACGCCCCCGGCCCCGGATTCGGCCCCGCCGGTCATCACCGCTGCGACGGGGGCGTCGAGCGAATCAAGCGTCGGCGGCTAGCCGGCCGGCCTGCTGGCCGGTTTTGCCACCTGATTGTCACGTCCCGAAACGGCTCGCCGACAGCTCCGTAACGTTTCCGTGCATTTTCCGCGGAGCACCGCGGTTGCCGTCTGCGCCAGGCATAGACTCGATCACGAGCTTTCAATGCCTCCTCGAAAGGAGCCTCGAGCAATGGCTGGAACCAACATCAACCGCGTGATCCTGACCGGCAATCTCACCCGAGACCCGGAGCTGAGCTCGCTTCCGTCGAGCGGCCTGGCCGTGTGCAGCCTCCGGGTGGCCTGCAACGGCCGACGTAAGAACAACCAGACGGGCGAGTGGGAGGATCAGCCGAACTATTTCGACATCACGGTCTTCGGCGCACAGGGCGAGAACTGCAGTCGCTATCTCCGTAAGGGCCGCCCGGTGGCGATCGACGGACGACTGCGCTGGCGCGAATGGCAGACCAACGAGGGACAGAAGCGCCAGGCAGTCGATATCATCGCTGAGTCTGTGCAGTTCCTCGGTTCGCGCGAGGATGCCGGGAACGGGAACGGGTTCTCCAGTAGCGTCCGTGCAACGGAGAGCGACGTCCCGATCGATACCGGTGACTTCGAGAGCGCGCCGACGGCCGGCGGGGCCGCGGACGAAGACATCCCGTTCTAGGTATCAGACAACACCGTCAAAGCAACCAAGCTAGGCTGATCTGCAGTGGCAAAGCAACGTAGACGACCGGTGCGCCGGCGCGATCGGAAGGGTGGGGCGACATCGTCCCGCCGGAAGCCGTGCCCGTACTGTCGCGACAAGATCGATCAGGTGGACTACAAGGACCTGTCCATGCTGCGTCGGTTCATCTCCGAACGCGGAAAGATCCGCTCCCGCAGAATCACCGGGGCGTGCCGCCGACATCAGAGCCAGGTCGCTCGCGCGGTCAAGCGCGCGCGAGAGCTCGCTCTGCTGCCGTACGTTGCCGAAGGCAGCGAGCATCGTGGCGATCGCGATCGTGACCGCGGTCGCGATCGCGACCGTGACCGCTGAGCCGGGGCCAGTTCGATGCCGCAGGCGATCCTGACCCAAGACGTAGAGTCGCTCGGCGAGCGCGGCACGGTGGTCGATGTGTCGGCCGGGTACCTGCGGAACTATCTGCTTCCGCGCAAGCTGGCCGAGCCGGCCACAACGGCGTCGATCAACGCGGCCGCGCGGCGCCAACAGGCGGCCGAAAAGGCCAAGCAAGACGCCGAGGAGCGCGCACGAGAGAACGCAGCCGTGCTCGGCCGGACCGTGCTGACGATTCCTCAGCAGGCCGGCGACGACGGGCGACTGTTCGGCTCTGTCACCACCCAGGACATCGCCGACGCAATCCGCGACGCCCGCGGCATCCGGGTCGACCGCCGCAAGATCCACCTCGACGATCCGATCCGCAACATCGGCACCTACATGGTCGTAGTGGAGATCGCCGACGAGGTCACCGCAACCGTCAAAACGATGGTGGTCGCGGCGGCCTAGGTACCTGTGCCGCCGCGCGCCGCTGGTTGTCGGCGCGATGCGTGGCTGGGGTTGCTGACGTACGCGAGCACGGCGTCACAGGCACCCAGGCCGCCCTCCTAGGCCCGAACGGCAAGCCCGGGGCGTCGGACGAGCACGCACAGGCGCAGCGCAGGGCAAGGCCCGGCTCCGGACCTTGGACAGCGGCTGAGATGCCTTCCCACGCCCCGCCACGCCCGCGTCCCTCACCGCACCGCCGGAGCCGCCCCGAGCGCCAGTCGGATCTAGGGCAGCGGCTGACATGTCTTCCCACGCCGCGCTCGCGTACGTCAGCCACCCCACCCACCCACCGAACCCACACAAGCGGCGCGCGGCGGGGAAGGCATGTCAGCCGCCACCACTCTTCGCTGGTTGCGGGAACGCTCCAGCGGTGCCGCCTCTCGCGATCTTAGACTCGGATCCCGGTTATGAGTGCCGTCCAGAACATCGCCGTTCCACCCCACAACCTTGAGGCTGAGAAGTCGGTCTTGGGGGCCGTGCTGCTGGATGAGCGCCACCTGCATTCGCTGCTGGTGGAGGAGCAGGTGCGACCGGAGCACTTCTACCGTGAGGCGCATGGGGCGGTGTTCGCGGCGATGCTCCAGCTGTATGAGAACGACCGCAAGATCGACCATCTGACGGTCGCGGAAACGCTGCGCCAGCGGGGCAAGCTCGAGGAGGTGGGTGGCCCCGAGACGATCGACGAGCTGGCCGGCTGGGTGCCGGCGGCGGGACATGCTCGAGAGTACGGCCGGATCGTCCGCGACAACGCGCAGCTGCGCGCGCTGCTCACGACGTCGTATGAGATCCAGGCGAGCGTTCTGTCGCGCGAAGCATCGGCGCGGGACCTGGTCGAGCGGGCCGAGCGATCGGTGCTCGAGGTCGCGCATGATGACCGCCAGAAGAAGATCCGCACGATCGCGGACATCCTGCATGAGGAGACGGACAAGCTCCATCGACTGTCGATCGCCAAGAATCCGCTCACCGGCACGCCGTCGGGCTTCAAGGACCTCGATAACAACACGGGCGGCTTCCAGCCGGGCAACCTGATCGTGATCGCGGCGCGGCCGTCGATGGGCAAGTCGGCGCTGGTGGCGAACATCGCCGAGAACGCCGTGCTGGCCGGCCATGCCGTGGCGCTGTTCTCGCTGGAGATGTCGGAGTCCGAGCTCGCCCAGCGCTTCGTGGCCTCGCAGGCCCGGATCAAGGGCGAGGACCTGCGCCGCGGCAAGGTCCCCGAGTCGCGGTGGCCCAAGATCCTCGAAGCCTGCCAGCGACTCGCGCAAGCCCCTCTGTTCGTCGACGACTCGAGCGACACCGGAGTGCTCGAGGTGCGCGCCAAGGCCCGGCGCCTGCACCATCAGATCGACGGCGGGCTCGGGTTGATCATCATCGACTACCTGCAGTTGATGCGCCACGAGGGACGGGTCGAGAGCCGCGTCGAGCAGGTCGGTCAGATCAGCCGCGGGCTGAAGGGGCTCGCGCGCGAGCTGGAGGTGCCGGTGATCGCGCTGTCGCAGCTGAGCCGCGCGGTCGAGCAGCGCGGGGGGGACAAGAAGCCGATCCTGTCTGACCTGAGGGAGTCGGGCCAGATCGAGCAGGATTCAGACCTCGTGATGTTCATCTACCGCGAGGAGTACTACGACCGGGACTCCGAGCGGCCCGGCGAGGCCGACATCATCATCGCCAAGCACCGCAACGGACCGGTGGGGGAGGTCGTGCTCACGTTCCAGAAGGAATATCCGAAGTTCATGAACTACGCCGGTGAGCGGTTCGAGCCGTGAGCTTCGCGTGCCCGTTCGATCTCTGCGACGGAACCGGCTTTCGCTATGACGCGGCGAGCAACACGGCGTTCGACTGCCGCTGCCGACCTCAGCGCGTGGCGTTCGCCAAGGCGCGGAGCCTCTCCGCGGTCATTCCCCGGCGGTATCGCGACGTCGCGTTCGAACGCCCACCGGTGACCGAGATCGAGCCCCCACGGGTCGTCGAGGAGGTGCGTTCGTTCATCAACCGGATCGACGACCACCTGGATGTGGGACGGGGGTTGTGGTTCATGGGCCCGGTCGGCACCGGCAAGACGACGCTCGCCATGCTCGTCTCCCAGGCCGCTCTGAAGGCTGGGCGCTCGGTGGCCATCTACTCGCTGCCGCGGCTGTTGAACGAGATCCGTGACGTCTCCCACCGCACCGAGCGCTCCCACGTCGACCTGCTCGACCGCCTCACCGCGGTCCACCTGCTGCATATCGATGACGTCGGCGCAGAGCGGACGACCGATTGGGTGCTGGAGGAGCTCTACTCGATCGTCAACGCACGCTACGAGGACCAGCGCTCGATGGTCATCACCACCAATCGCGATCCGGACGCGCTCGGCGAGCAGATCGGGACGCGCACCGTGTCGCGCCTGGTCGAAATGTGCGACACCGTGCAACTCCTCGGCCGCGACCGCCGGATGGATCTGCGCTCACGGCTTGACGGCCGGGCCCGGTCGCGGCCCGCTGCGAAGGCGCCGATCGTTTTGTATCGCCCGTCGATCCAATCGGTATCGCTTCGCGATACAACCCGAAGCGTCAATGCACACGCGCACCCCCGACGAAAGCTCGGCCTCTGGAGCTCGACCGCCAACCCGGGCGCCGGACCCTGGATAGCGGCTGAGGTGCCTTCCACGCCGCGCTCGCGTACGTCAGCAGCCCCACCCACGCAACGAACCCAGACCAGCGGCGCGCGGCGGGGAAGGCACTCAGCCGCTCCCTTGCGCGCGGCGGGGAAGGCACTCAGCCGCTCACGCTACACTGAGCCCCGATGCCAGGAATCGTGATCGTCGGCGCCCAATGGGGCGATGAGGGCAAAGGGAAGATCACCGATCTGCTCGCCGATCGGGCGGATGCGGTCGTGCGCTTTCAGGGCGGCAACAACGCGGGGCACACGATCGTGCGCAACGGGCAGACGTGGAAGCTCCATCTGATGCCCTCGGGGATCCTCCACCCGGGCAAGCTGTGCGTGATCGGCAACGGCGTGGTGATCGACCCGAAGGTCCTCACCGATGAGCTGGACGGGCTGCGCCGGCGACAGGTCGATACGCGTGCGCTGCGGATCTCGGCCAACGCGCACCTGATCATGCCCTACCACCTGATGCTCGATCACGCCGGCGAGGCGAAGCTCGGCAAGCTCGAGATCGGCACCACCCGGCGCGGCATCGGGCCGTGCTACGCGGACAAGGCCGCGCGCCTGGGCATCCGCGTTCAGGACCTGCTCGACGAGAAGATCCTGAAGAAGAAGATCGTCGCCGCGCTGGAGCCCAAACGGCTCTCGTTGCGCCCGTTCGCCAAGGACCCGCGGCTCGATCTGCAGGCGATGACCGATGACTATCTGACGTACGGACACCGACTCGAGCCATACATCGCCGACACGAGCCGCATGGTGCTGGACAAGCTCGACGACAACGAGTTGGTCATCTTCGAGGGCGCTCAGGGTGCGCTGCTCGATATCGACCACGGGACCTATCCGTTCGTCACATCGTCCAACCCCGTCGCCGGAGCTGCGTGCATCGGAGCCGGCGTCGGGCCCAAGGACATCGACGAGGTGTGGGGCATCGCCAAGGCGTACGTGACCCGCGTCGGGGCGGGACCGTTCCCCACCGAGCTCGAAGGTTCGCTGGCCGACGAGATCCGCGAGCGCGGCGGGGAGTATGGAACCACCACGGGCCGACCGAGGCGAGTGGGGTGGCTCGACCTCGTCGCGCTGCGCTATGCCGCCCGACTCAACTCGCTCACCGCCCTGGCGATCACCAAGCTGGACGTGCTGAGCGGCTTTGATCCGATCCGCGTGTGCACGCGGTACCGCGGTCCAGAGGGGGCAGAGTTCGATCACTTCCCCTACCACCAGACCGTGCTCCATCACGCCGCCGGTGAGTACGTCGAACTGCCGGGATGGTCCGAGGATCTCAGGGACTGCAGCTCGGAGTCCGACCTGCCGGTCGCCGCTCGCGACTACCTCCAGTTCGTCGCCGAAGTCGTCGGGGTCCCGATCGCGCTGATTGGCGTCGGACCGGGGCGGGAGCACGTGATCTGGACCCAGGCGAGCGAGGGGATGGCCGGCGCCGGCGCGGTGACCGGCGCGAGCTAGAGCCGTACCGGATGACCAGACGTCAGTCGGCGGGCCGGGACGGATGCCCGACTCCGGGCCAGGGCGCCAGCACGAGGACCAACCTCGCGTCGGTGACCGCGTGCACCGTATGACGTTCGCCGGGCCCGAAGTGCGACAGGAACCCGGGGCCGCCAGACACGCCGCCGGCCTCGCTCGACACCTCGATCTCACCGTCGGCGACGAATAGATACGCGCGCTCGTGGACCTGGTGCTCGCGCAGTTCCTCGCCCGCGGGGAGCTGGATCGCGATCGCGCGGGTCTCGTCATCGGAGCGGAGCACTTGTGGCTGGTGGGGTTCGATCGCCAGCGAGCGGACATCCCAGGTCTCCATCGTCTACCTCCTCGAATCGGGTGGGCGCTGCGAGCGCCAGATCCTGCCACTCACGGGACACCGGCCGCTCGCGCGGAGAGGTCCAGCGAACGTTGCAGCTCTTCCAGGACGCGGACCACGCGCAGTCCGCTGATGCCGTCGGAGCGCGGTCGGGTCCCGAGACGGGCGCAGTCGACGAAGTGCTCGCACTCGATGCGCAGCGGCTCAACGTTGGGAATCCGGGGCGAGAAGATGTCCCCACTACGAGTGATGTACTCGCCGTAGGTCCTGGCATCTTCGTCGAAGCCCTTGTCGTAGACGGTCAGCTTGCGCTCGAGCTCCATGTCGTCGAACGTCGCCATGCGGCGCGAGCCGACGACGGTGAAGCGGCGCTCCTTATGCGGATCGAGCCACGAAAGGTGCAGATGCGCGGACAGCCCGGACGGAAATCGCATGAAGCAGAACACGACGTCCTCGATGCCGGGGCGGACATAGGACTCTCCGTGGGCGACGACCTCCCATGGCTCCTCGCCGGCCAGGTACAGCACCACCGAGACATCATGGGCCCCCAGGCTCCAGAGGGCGTTCTCATCCGCGCGCAGCTTGCCGAGGTTGAGGCGGTTGCCGTAGATGTAGTAGATCTGGTCGCCCAGCTCGCCCGACTCGGTCAGGGCTTTGAGCTTCTGCACGCCTGGGTGATACTCGAGCAGGTGGCCGACCATCAGCACCCGCCCGGTCGCCTCGGCGGCGGCGACGGCGCGCTCGGCGTCGACCACCGACTGCGCGAGCGGTTTCTCGACGAAGCAGTGCTTGCCGGCCTGCAGGACGCGCACGGCCAGCTCGCCGTGGCTCGGGACCGGCGTGGCTAGGGCAACTGCGTCGAGCGACGGGTCGGCCAACAGCTCATCCAGCTCCGCGCACATGCGCGCCGCCGGGAACTGTGCAGCCAGGCGGGCTCGCGCCTGATCGGACGGATCGCAGAGGTAGGCCAGCTCGCATCCGGGGATCGCGTCGAAGTTGCGGGCCAGATTCGGGCCCCAGTAGCCCAGCCCCGCCACGCCGAGACGCAGCGTCGGCTCGCTCATCGCATCCACGGCTTCATTCGCACAGCAGTGTAAGTGCGGCGACGATGCGCTCGCCGGCGTGGCCGTCGCCGTACAGCGCCGGCCGGTCCACCGGAGGGGTGCGCAGCAGCGCCGTCAGTGCCGCCTCACGGTCGAGGTCGACGAGTACGTTCCAGCCGAGCCCGACGGTTTCTGTCCATTCGGTGGCGGCTCTCAATGTGACGCACGGGACGCCGGCCAGATACGCCTCCTTCTGCAGTCCCCCGGAGTCGGTCAGGACAGCGCGGGCGTTGCACAGCAGGGCGGTCAGCTCCAGGTAGCCGAGCGGCGGCACGATCATCACTCGGCCGCCGTCGGCGAGGCGTCCGGCCAGCCCGGTGTCGCGCAAGCGGGCCGCGGTACGGGGATGCAGCGGCAGCAGAACCGGCAGCGGCACCGCGAGCAACAGGTCGACCAACAGCTCCAAGCGCGCCGGATCGTCGACATTGCCCGCACGGTGAGCGGTGGCGAGCACGTATTCCGCAGGCTGCAGCCCGCGGGCCCGAAGCAAATCGACACGAGCCCGCGCGCGCGGCTGAACCGCCATCGCCACGTCAACCATCACGTCCCCGACCAGCTCAACCTTCCCGGCCACCGCCTCGCGCAACAGGTTCTCGACCGCAACCTGCGAGGAGCAGAGCAGCAGTGTGCTGGCGTGATCGGCGAGCACGCGATTGAGCTCCTCGGGCATCGAGGGGTCAAACGAGCGCATCCCGGCTTCGACGTGAACGACGGGCAGATGCGCCTGAGCGCCGGCCAGCGCGCCCGCCAGGGTCGAGTTGGTATCGCCGTAGACGAGTACCGCGTCGGGCGCTGCCTCGGACAGGACAGGGTCGAGCGCGGCCAGCATGCGCGCGGTCTGCGATGTGTTGGACCCACCCGCGACGTGGAGCTCACGATCGGGCGCGGGAAGCCCGAGCTCGGCAAAGAACACGGCCGAAAGCTCGTCGTCGAAGTGCTGACCGGTATGGACGAGCAGCTCCTGATGGGTGTCGCGCAAGTGCGGTGAGACCGCCGCGGCTTTGATGAACTGCGGGCGGTTGCCGATTACCGTGACGACCTTCAGACGCCCAGCTCCGACTGAATCCGAGCGCTCACGGCCGCGGCGATGCGTGCCGTGACCGGCGACTCGTCCGCGAAGGCATGCTCATCCACGGTTCCGACCGGCTGGACCTCCCGCGTGGTCGACGCGATGAACACCTCGTCAGCGGCGACCAATTCCTCCAGCGTGCAGGCCTGCTCGTCTGCCTGTGTCACATCGATCACGACCGCGCGCGTGATCGAGGCCAGGATGTGATCGCTCAGCGGCGGGGTCCGCACGAGCTGGTCCTGGACCCAGAAGATCGAGCTGGTGGGCGCCTCGAGGACGCGACCGTGGGGCGTGACCAGCAGGGCCTCGTCGAATCCACCCTCGCGGGCGATACGGCTGGCCAGCATGTTGCCGGCGTAGGAGAGGGATTTGACGCCGTCAAGGATCCGGGTCGGCGCGTAGGTGACCGACTTCAGGCGCAGGCGCTCCGGGGTCGGGGCCAAGGGCTCCGTCAGCATCAGTCGCCGGCCCCCACGCGTGAGGACGACCCGCAACAGCTCATGGTCAGGACCGACGCCGGCCTCGGCCAACAGGCGGTGCGCGTCGGCGCGTACCGCCTCCAGGTCGATCGGCAGCCGCAGGTTGGCGGCCGAGCACTCCAGGCGTGCCATGTGCTGCTCGAAGGCGAACGGTCGCCCGTCGTAGACCCGAATCACCTCAAACGCGCCGTCGCCGCGCAGCAGCCCTTCATCGGTCGCGGGAATCACGGCCTGCGAGGCGAGCATGATGCTGCCGTCCAACGAAGCGAGCGAGCCGGCGCCTGATGCGTTCACAGGGCCGAGCCTACTTCGCCCACCTGCGTCCACACCTCGGCCAGCCGTACGACCGTGGCGGCCGCGGCGGCCATGTCCTGCACCGATGCCCACTCACGCACGGAGTGGTACTCGTGACCGCCGGTGAAGAGGTTCGGCGTGGGGAGTCCCATCTCGCTCAGCCGTGACCCATCGGTGCCGCCGCGGATCGGCCGGCGCAACGGTTCGATGCCCTCGGCGCGGATCGCCGCCTCGGCGGCTTCGATCACATGCGGAACCGCGTCGATATACGGGCGCATGTTCCGGTATTGCCGGTGCACGTCAAACTCGAGCCGAGCGCGCGGCTCGGCAGCCACGATCGCTCGGGCGGTGCGTTGCAGCGTGGCCAGGTGTTGCTCGAGCTTGTCCTCCTCGAAGTCCCGCACGATCGCGCGGAGCTGCGCCCGTGCCGGGGTGCCGGTCAGCGCGTAGGGATGGATGAAGCCGTCGCGGCCCGAGGTGGTCTCGGGAGTCAGCGCGTCGGATGGCAGCGCGGCCACGATCCGCGCCGCCAGGCGTAGGGCGTTGACCAATTTCCCCGTCGCCTGGCCGGGATGGACGTCGACGCCGTGCACCGTGACGATGGCTTCGTACGCGGTGAACGACTCGTCCTGCAGCTCTCCCAGCTCGGACCCGTCGATCGTGTAGGCACACACCGCGCCGAAGCGCTCGATGTCGAACAGAGTGGCCCCCTCGCCGATCTCCTCGTCAGGGGTGAAGGCAATCCGCAGCGTCGGGCGGGGAAGCTCGGGATGAGCCGCGAGATGCGCAACCGCGGACATGATCACGGCCACACCGGCCTTGTCGTCGGCACCGAGCAACGTGTCGCCGCTGGCCGTGACGATGTCATGGCCACGTTTCGCCACCAGTTCCGGGATCGCGGCCGGGTCGAGTCGGGTGCCCTGACGTGGGAGCTCCAACACGCCACCGTCATAGGATCGATGAACGATCGGCACGACCCCCGCCCCGGGCGCGTCGGGACTCGTATCCAAGTGGGCGATCAGCCCGACGACCGGCCCGGACCCGTTCGTCGCCGGTAGCGTGGCGGTGACATAGCCGTGCTCGTCGAGTCCGGCCCCAGTCAATCCGGCAGCGTCGCACTCGGCGACCAGCAGCCGGCCGAGCTCAAGCTGACCGGGCGTACTCGGTGAGCCGGCGCGATCGCGCCGCGACTGGGTATCGAGCCTGACGTAGCGATCAAAGCGGGTCAGCAGGCCCGGGGCGAGCGCCCGGGCAAGGGTCGAGGTGTACGGAGCGTCAGCCATCCGGTCCAGTATTCCAACCGAGCGCGCCGACGGGCATGACCCCCGCCTGTGGCGTCGAATCCTGACAGCGACCGCACGCCCCCGGTGACCGTCTCATAGGTCGGCCTGGTGACCGTCTCCAAGGTTCGGCCCGACAATCGCCGGCCCAGGGCCGGCGATTGTCGGGCACGACCCGCAGGTATGCGTGTGGTGTGGCGCTAGCGCCCGTACCAGCGGCGCCGTCCCACGCCGGCCTCGGCTCCTCCGATGAGGAAGCCGATCGCCCAGATCACCAGGGCGACGACCAGCACGATCCAGAGAAAGTGGGCCGCAAAGCCCAGCCCACCGAAGAGAGCGAGGATGAGCAACAGAACCACTAGTGCAACCATCGGGAAGCCTCCTGTCCGAGCCGACGGCTGTTCCGTTCGGCCTCGCGTACGCTTCTACCCGTCGGGGACCGCGGCTAAGCAGCAGGGCTAGAGGCGATGGTCAAGCAGCACGAGCCGGAGGCGCTCGGCCTTGCCCACCCGCTCGACGGTTACCTCGTCACAGAGCAGGACCAGCGGTGAGACCATTCCGTCAGCGCGGTCGGTGCAAAAGCGGGCGCCGCTGCCGGCGCGAAACGGCCCGACCGTGCACTCCAAGCGCCGCTCGCCGGCGATCAGCCGACACCCGATCCGGGGTCCGCGGGCTGCGCTGCTGGCGTGATTGGCGAGGGCGTCGGTGACCAGGTAGACGTCAGAAAAGCGGTCCAGTGAAAAGTGGGAGGTGGCGGCGAGCGCCCGCGCGACACGCCCCAGCACGCCGCTCAGCAACGCGACCGGTGAAAGCGACATGACGACCTCTCCGGCTGCCTGAGGCGGCCAGCCATCGTCGTCCGCGGCCGTTGCCGGGTGCGCAAACCGCGCCGGGCCGTCGCGCCGCGCCGCGAACGTCATGTCGACCTCGGTTCCGCCCTCCGGCCGACGCGTGAAACGGGCCTGGTCGGCCAGCGCCTGGATGACCGGCAGCCCGACCCCGGGCGGTAGATCAGCCGACGGTGGCGGCGAGATCCCGACCCCGACGTCGTCCACGATCACCCGGATTACGTCGGCTGTGACGTACAGCCGCACTCGCATCGGGCCGGTCGCGCCGTCGTAGGCGTGCATCACGACGTTGTTGCACGCCTCGCTGACGGCGGTCTTGAGGTCGTCGAGCAGCTCCGGAGCGATCCCGAACAGCTCGGCCACGCCTCCGAGCATGCCGCGCACGAGCGTGAGGGTCTCGGGCCTGCTCTCGAGGTCGAGCCGCACGGTTGGCGATTCTGCGATCACGTCAGCTTATGCTGTTTCGCCAGCGAATGGCGGAGTTGAGAATGACGCGAGTGGCGGTGGTGGGACACGTCGAATGGGTCGACTTCATTGCGGTCGAGCGCTTCCCGATTCAGGGCGAGGTCGTACATGCCGAGGCGGGGTTTACGCGGGCGGCGGGCGGCGGGGGAGTCGTGGCGGGCGTGTTGGCCGAGCTGGGGGCCGACGTCGACTTCTTCTGCGCCCTGGGACGCGACCCGCGGGGCCGCGCGGCAGCGACGGAGCTGAACCACCGCGGGATGCGAGTCCACGCCGCGTGGCGCACGGAGCCCACGCGCCGAGCGCTGACCCTGCTGGAAGACCGCGGGGAGCGCACGATCATCACCCTGGGCGCACGCCTCGACCCTCTCGGCGCCGACGAGCTGGACTGGGTTCGATTGCACAGCGCTGACGGGGTCTATTTCACCGCGGGCGACGCTGCGGCGCTGGACCGCGCGCGCGAAGCACCGATCGTAGTCGCCTCCCCGCGGGCCAGGGACGCTCTCAGTGGCGAGGGGCCGTTGATCGACGCGCTCGTGTTCAGCGCCCGCGACCGGGACGAGAGCGAGTGGGCCAAGCGCATCGGGCACCGGGCGCGACTGATGGTGGTCACCGAAGGCGCCGCCGGGGGGAGCTGGTCGGGAGAGTCAAGCGGAAGCTGGACGGCGCAACCGCCGCCCGGTCCCGCGCGTGACGCCTATGGCTGCGGAGACTCGTTCGCCGCGGGGTTCACCTTCGGTCTGGCCAGCGGTATGTCGGTGACCGAAGCGACAGCCCTCGGGGCGAGGTGCGGCGCACTTTGTCTGACGCGAGCCGGGGCACCCTGACGGTCGGGGGCCTGCCCACGCCGGCGGGTGGCGCTCGCCGCTGCGTCGAGTCGCCGACCGTCGCGGCCCCACTCAGTCGCCGACCGCCGCGGACGATTCAGCCGCTCCCGCCCGCCTAGCCTGGGAGCGGCTGACTCCGATGGCGCCAGTGCCCGGGAAGGTCGGGGTGCTCGAGGAACACGATGTGGTCATCGGTCCCCGATGCTGCAACGGCGTCCCAGACCCGGGTCAACGCGGCGTCCTGGTCCTCGGCGTCGAGCACGATCTGGAACACGCCGACGTCATCCGGTTCGCTGACCTCGGCGCCCGGGAGTACGGCGGCCAGCCGCTCACGAGCGTCCTCGTCCGCCACAGCGGCGGGATGCAGCAACAGCATCGAGATCACGTGTGGTTGTGCCATGTCCCACTGTGTAGCAGGCACGAGACGAAGCGCCGATGCCCTGCTAGTGGCTAACCAGTGGACGGACCTGGTGTGTGTGACAAATCGCGGCGGGCGCTGGCGATTTTCCGGCGGGTACAGGTCAGGCATGAATGAGCCGGAAAATCGCGGTTGGCCTGGCCGATTTGTCGGGTCGTACAGGTCCCTGCGCTGGCCCATACGTGCAATCAACGGTCTAGGCCCGCTGAAGGTGAAGGTCGAACTCCATCGTGGCGTGGTTGGTGACGTTCACGAAACCGCCGACACTCGGAGCCGTCATGTTGAACTCACTCCACGGGAAGGTGAGCGAGCCGGCCGCGTCGATCGCCGAGTCCGAAAGGGTCATCTGCAGCGGAACCGTCTCCCGTCTTGCGGTGCCGTGGATGTTGAACACTCCGGTCGCCGACACGTGGACCACGTGACCGGACAGAGCGCTCGCAGGTAGCGTCAGCGGACTGGACAGCACGAATGTGGCCTTCGGATAGCGGTCGCTCTGTAGACCGATCGTGTGAATGCGGTCGTCGCGCATCGAGCGATCGCTCTTGAGGGTGTCCACGGCGACGACGAACGAGGCCGCCCGCGCCGTAACCACGCCCTTGGCCTCGCTGAAGGTGGCAGCCCCAGTGATCGCCGACGTGCGTCCCACCGCGTCGCTCTCGGCCGGGAGAAAGCCCAGCTTCTCGCGGACCCGGTAGCCGGCCACCGAGCCGCTGGCGATCTTCCAGTGGCCGGCCAGCTGCGTGCCGGGGGTGATCGGGGCGGCGGTCGTCGAGCTGGCCAGGCTCAACGGCTTGGGCGACGACGTCGGGAAGAGCACGAAATAGACCAGCGCGAACGCGACGATCGCGAACGCGACGATGCCGCCGCCGATCACGAGCATCGTCCGCCGCGTTCGCTTCGGACGTCCGGCGGACTGGGCCATCGGTGTCAGATCCCTCCGGCGGCGCCAACGAGCGCAGAGGGCCCGTTGCGCGTGATGGTCGCGGCGGGCACGAGGGAAGTGTCCCGGCTGTCCATAAGTTGCGTGTATGACCGGCGTCAGGGAGGCGGCTGGGGCAACTCGGCGAGCATTCGCTCGGTGAACCGGATCGCGGCGGCCGTATTCTCCAGGCGCCACACCAGCAGCGCGCGGTCGAACCCCTCGGCCTGTTCGGCCGCTGCCGATAGGCCTTCGGCGAGTGTGGAGAACTGCTCACGCTGGGCGCTCAGCAGGGGCTCGAGGTCGGCCTGCCGCCGGGCCAAGAACAGCAGCTTGAGCATCAGCAGCGACCGCGCATCGCGCACGTGTGTAACCGGCGCCAGGAGCCAGCCCGCGAGCCTCCGGTGCCCGGCTGGAGTCGCCTTCAGGATCGTGCGTTGCGGTCCCGAGGTGCTGGGAAGCGTGCCGACGGGAACCACGAGACCCATGCCGATGAGGGTCTCGAGCGCCCGGTAGACGAGCGGGCGGCGCAGCGACCACACCCGACCGACCTCGCCGTCGGGTGCCATGGTCCGGGCGAGCGCGAAGCCGTGCGTGGACTCCTCGGTCAACAGCGCAAGTGCGGCCCACTCTCCGGCTGTGAGTTCGTCGCGGGTCCGCGCCATCGTGCCGGAACGCTAACGCGGCCGAGCCACAGCGGTGGCGTCCACAACTATCTGCGCGCGCAGTCCGGCGCGCGCCGACGCCGAGACCGACGCGGACACCGACACGAACCGGGTCAGATCGACGCGAGCACGCTCTCGGGCGCGCTGAGCGGGAAGCGAGCGCCCCCCTGGATACGCACGCGCACGCTATCTCCGACCCGGGGGGCCGGGAGTGGCGCGATTGTGTACAGCTTGCCGTGCTCGAGTTCGAGCTCGAGGCGCGTGCCGTCCTCGAGCGGCACGGCGCGCGTGACACGAGCCGGCAGAGGCCCCGTCGGGTCCAGGATGACGTGTGCCGGTCTGGTGAGCAATGTCTCGCCGGCGTCCTGGAGCGCTCCGTCGAAGCCCAGAAAGCGCGCGACGAGCGGGCTCGGGGGACGCTCGAGCAGCTCGCGCGGAGGACCGGCCGCGACGAGCTCACCGTCGATCAGGATCAGCAGGCGGTCGGCCAGGGCCCAGGCCTCGGCGCGGTCGTGGACGACGACGAGCGTCGCCCGGGTGCTCGAGCGCAATACCGAGACGGCGTCCTCCAACAGGTGGGCGCGGGTCTCGGCATCGAGGCCGGCGAACGGCTCGTCGAGTAACAGGATGTCGGGACGCACGGCGAGCGCGCGGGCGATATGGACACGTCGTCGTTCGCCGCCAGAGAGCGTTGCCGCGGCGCGGCGCGCCAGATGCTCGGCCCCCATCGTCGCCAGCGCCTGCCGCGCGCGGTCTGCCCGCTGCGCCCGGGGCACCCCCCACCAGGCGAGCGCGAGCGTGACGTTGGCCAGCACGCTGCGGCGGGCCAGGTCGGGTGACTGCAGCGCGATCGCCACGCGACCATCCCGCTCGATCCGCCCTTGCGCCAGGTCCACCGCGCCGCCCAGGGCATCGAGTAACGTGCTCTTGCCGGCGCCATTCGGGCCGAGCAGCCCGACGAGCTCACCCGCTCGCAGCGCCAAGCTCACGTCACGCACGACCTCCCGCTCGCCGCGCCGCACGCTGACGTCCGAGCAGCGCAGCAGTACCCGGTCGGCGGAATCCGCCTCGGTCATGTCGCCGATCGGAAGCGCAGCCGGATGCCGCCGTCGTACTGCTGGAGCAGGCTGACCCCGCCCATCAGGACGAGGATCAGACCGATCAGCACGATGGCGATCGCCACCGCATCCGCGTAATGAGCGGCATTGGCCTCATACAGCGTCGCGCTGGCGAGCGTCTGGTCATACCCGTAGACGTTGCCCCCCACGATCACGATCGCCCCCACTTCGGACAGCGTCGTACCGAGCGCCGCGATCACCGCGGCCAGGACTCCGATCCTGGCTTCGCGCAGCGCGAGCCGGCAGAGCTGGAGTCGTCCGGCGCCGAGCAGCCGAGCCTGACCCAACAGGCCGGCGGGCAGACCCTGGATGGCGGCGGCGCTCAGCGCGACGATGTACGGAAGGGCGAGCACCGTCTGCGCGATGAACACGGCCTTCTTGGTCACCGGGAGGCGCAGCGAGCCCAGCGGGCCCTGCGGGACAAACACCAGGAAGAGAAAGAACCCGACCACCACCGGGGGCAGCGCGAGGCTCGCGTTGGCCAGGATCTGCAGCGCGCGCCGGCCGCGAAACCTCCCGAGGCCGATGGCCAGGGCGATCGGCAAGCCGATGGCGGCGGCCAGGACGGTCGCGACCACCGCCACTTGAATCGTGAACCAGATGACGCTGACCAGATACGGGTTGCCGTGCACGATGAGCGGCACGGCGTCGCGTAATTCATCCCACAGGAGTTGCATCTCAGGCCGCCCGGAAGCGCAGCTGGAGCCCGCCGCTGCGCTGCTGGAGAACGGTGAGAATGGCCATCAGGACGAGGATCAGCGCCAGCAGCACGAGCGAGATCCCCAGGGCGTAGGGATAGTTCGTGTAGTCGTTGACCTGCTGCAGAACGGCGCTGGCCAGGGTCTGATCGTAGTTCTGGATGTTGCCGCCGACGATCACCACCGCACCGACCTCGGACAGCGCCGCGCCCAGTGCGGCGATGATCCCCGCGATCACCCCAATCTTCGCCTCGCGCAGGGCCAGCAGCGAAAGTTGACGCCGCCCGGCGCCGAATAACCGGGCCTGAGCCAACAGGCCCGGCGGGAGGCCCTGAATCGCCGCCGCGGTCAGCGCGACGATGTAGGGCAGGGCGAGAATCGTCTGGGCCACGTACACCGCTTTCAGCGTGTAGGCGATATGCCACGAGCCGAACGCCCCCTGAGGGAGGGTCAGCAGCAGGACCGCCAGGCCGACGATGATCGGGGGCAGCGCGAGGCTCGCGTTGGCCAGGATGTGGAGCGCGCGCCGGCCGCGGAACCGACCAGGCCGATCGTCAGGCCGATCGGGAGCCCGATCACCAGCGCCGCGGCGGTGGAGAAGGCGGCAACGCGGATCGTGAGCCAGGTGAGCGCCAGAATGTAGGCGTCGCCCCCGGCGACGAGCGGGATGGCACTCCGCAGCTCGTGCCACAGGAAGGCCATCTCAGCGCTTCTTCCGGCCCGGGGCGTTCTGGACGTACACGAGCTGTCCGTTGGCCAGCCGGTAGACGACGCCGGCCTGGGTGCCCCGGCCGATCGTGCGCTCGCCGGGCTTGGGCAGCGGCGCGACCGTCTGTCCGGGACCGACCCTGATCTCCTTCGGCGTGGTGGCGTGCAGGCCGTTGCGGGTGATCGTCCCGCTCAGGTGCAGCGACGAGAGGGCCGCGAGCAGGAAGGCCACGGAGAGGACGATGCCGAGGTCGAACAGGTTGACCAGGCCGTCCAGGGGGTCGCCGGCACGGTCCTCGCGACTGCGCGCGCGGGGCGTGACCGAGATCATGCGGTCGCCGGCCACGGGACGAGGATCGCTGATGATCGCGGCGACGTACTCGAGGTCGGACAGGTCCTGGCCATACATCCGGTCTCGCGACAGCGAGAGCCCGAACGCGACGGCTCCGATCAGCAGACCCACGACGGTGACGCTGAAGGCCACCCGCAGATTCTCGCTCAGGGCCGCCGTGTTGCCGTTGGCGAGCCCGGTCAGCGCTGGAGACAGCGGGATCAGTGTCCCCATCAGGCCCAGCGCCGGCCCGGCGCGGACGAGCAGCCGCGTGCGGGCCAGCCGCCGCTGCGACTCGAAGTCGAAGTCCGCCAGTGCCTTGTTGAGCTGATGATCGCCTCCGTCGGTCCGCGCGTGGGCAATCATGAACGACAGGGTCTGCGCCATCGCCGGACTACGTGGGATCTCGGCGACGGCCCGCTGCGCGGCCTCGGGCTCACCGGCCAGCAGCGCTTGGCGCGCGTGTTCGGCGCCGTCGGACAGGGTGTCGAACCGCCGTCGTCGCCGGGAGGTCAGCTCGACGACGTAGCTGCCGAGCTCGAAGATGACCAGCCCCAGCGCCAGCAGCGCGCAGACCAGGACCGGGATCTCCAAGACGTTGGCGACGCGAAAGATCGCCTCGTCGAGGTCATGGGTGGTGACGGCGAAGTTCACGAGTACGTCGGCGATGGTCACGGCCAGGCGCTCAGTGGGCGGGGGAGGCGGGCGGCCGGCAGCGGCGGCCGCGCAGCTCGCGCCATGCGCCCAGACCCAGCAGGACGATGACGACCAGGGCCGCGCCGAGCGCGGACAGGGTCGTGGTGCGCGTAGCCTGCCGGACCGCCGGCGGGGCCGCCACGGCAGCGGGCGTCACGTGGACGAGCGGGCTGGAGCCCACCGGCAGCGGGGTCACGTCGCTGATCAGCCGGCCGGTGACCAGCGGGCCGGCCGGCGCGGGCGGCGGACTCCGCCGGGTCGTGGCATGCCGCGGCCGGGGGTGGGCGGCAGGACGGCGAGGAGCGGCGTGCCCGGCCGGGCCCGCCGGGGCGGCGGTGGCGGTCGCCGGGGCGGCGGTGGTGGGGGTGGGGGTGGTCGGCTGGGCCGGAGCGGTGCTGGTGCTGGGGGGACTCGCCGTCGCCGGCGTCGTGCTCTGGCCGGCCGGGTGTGTCGTGGACCGCCCCTTATCCGAGCTTCCCGACGGCTGGGCACCAGTCTTTCCCGCCGGGCGCTTGCCGTGCTTCCCCTGATCCGAGCCCGACGGGGATTTCGACTGGGTGGGCTGGTTGCCCCCGGGCTGCTGCTGGTGACCCGGGGCGGGAGCGGCGGGGGTCCTGAACTGGATCGTGGCCGTTCCTCCCGCGCCGCTGCTCACATCGGTGACCTGCACGGTCACGTCGTAGACGCCGGCGGCAAACCGATGCTCAGGGGTAGCCGCGACCGAGGTGGCGCCGTCGCCGAAGTTCCAATTCCAGGTCAGTGCCGACGCCGGGACCGGGGAGCCGGCGGCCGTGCTGCACGGCCGCGCTGAGCTTCGCAGTCGTCGCCGTCGGCGTCGAGGACAGCGTCTGCGCGGAGGCTGCGACGGCCAGCGGCGGGCCGTTGACATACACCACCAGGCTGATCGGCGCGCCGTGCTCGGTCACCGCGTCTCGGGCGTTGTCGTCGTTCCCGCCACGAAACGGACGCACGTAGGCGGTCTGATCCTCCGAGCCGTCGACCGAGACCGCGGGCAGCGCGTCCGGCGCCTGCGAGTCCTGGTAGCGGGTCGGGTCGCTCAGGTCAGCATTGTCCAAGGGCGCCTCGAAGCCGAGAACGGGGTTGAGCACCTGGACGCTGGTCACGTCGCCCAGGGGGATCTGCAAGCCGCAGGTGAGCACCGTCGACAGCGTCCACGACGAGGCGGTCAGCTGGTAGGGCTGACCCGGCGGATACAGATAGATCGGATTTGATCCGCCGTACGCCGGACAGCCGTCGAGCGTCGCCGTGCCGACCGTTTGGTGGCTGACGGTCCCCTGCGACGAGGGGTAGATCGTGGCGCTGACCACCGGCTGATCGGCGGACGCACCCGCTGCCCAGCCCGCGGCTACAGCCAACGCCCCCGCCAATGCCAACGCGAACCGCCGCCCCGGGAAGTTCCCGGGGCGGCGGTGGCACGACGCATCTGACCGCGACGAGTGCAACGCGGCCTACTTGACGTTGACCGTCCTGAGCTTCGTGTTGCTCGTGGCCTGTCCGCTCTGCTGGTTCACGAGTCGCAGCACCCAGCGGAACCCTTGCTTGAGCTTGAACTTCGCGGTGAAGTTCGTCTTGCCGCTCTTGAGCTTGACCGTGGTCTTCTCGCCGAACTTCGGCGGTCCGCCGGCGGTCATCATGGCCAGCACCTCGATCGTCGCCCCGCTCTTGACGGCTCCGGGCTTGATCGATCCCGAGACGGTCATCGAGCCGCCGCTACCGACCTTGACCGAACCGAAGCTCACGCTCGTCTTCGGCTTGGCGCTCACGGTCACCTTGACGCTCTTCGGGTTGGCCGCCACGACCTGGCTCGGATCCTGGTACTTGGCCTGAATCACCCACTTGCCGGCGGCCAGGGTGACGGCCGCGGCCCAGTTGGCGTCGTTCGAGGCCAGGTTGACGGTCGCCACCTTCTTGAACCCCTGCTTGGATCCCTGCTTCTGAGCCAAGAGGGTCACAACCGCCTTGACATGTCCGGTGGACGGGGACACCGAGCCGAAGATCAGTGCCTGTCCGCCCTGGTTCCTCGCGCTCAGCGCGGTGATGGCGCTGTGCACCGTGACATGGACGGGCGTTGTCGCGGCGGGTGAGAGCAGGTTGCCAAACGGCGGACTGAGGGTCGAATCCACGATCTGCGAGATCTGCGGCGTGGTCACCTGATAGGTGCCGGTGGCGGGCGGTATGAAGCTGATGCTGTACTTGCCCGTGCTGTCTGTCTTGCCCGTGGCGACGGCCACCGGCAGGCCACCGACGACCTGTGCGATCGTGACCGGTTGGCTCGAGAGCACCGGATATCCCGGCTGAGCGTCGGTCAGGGTTCCGCTCACCGTCAGCTTCTTGCCGGAACTCGCGAAGAAGCTGCCGGGAATCCGCGAGTTGGTGACGGTCGGCGCCGCGGTGGGCGTGAACGGCGCGCCACCCGCCGCGCTGGCCAGGTATTGCGCCACCTGCGCCTGAACCGCCGGCGAGGTGATGTAGGCGATGAAGTCCTTGGCCGCGGGCAGATTGACTGATTGACCCGGCTTGGCGGGGTTGATGATGTAGCCGTGGAAGTAGTTGACCAGCTCAAACGCGCCGCCCGGGGCGGTCGCGCTGTTGTCACGCGTGACCACCTTGAGCGCCGGAATCGCGCCGGCCGGATCGGTCCCCGAGGCGAGGTAGTCATACGTCCCGCTGTCGCGTGTAGACGTAGCACGAGTTGGGCTCCGCTGGGGAAACCGTTGCATGCGTTGGCCAACTGGACGTTCGGTCCCTGCGTGACCCCTGTGGCCGCATACCACGTCGGCAGTGCGGCGGCGGTGGGAAGCGCTCCTGCGCCCGGGCAGGGTTGCCCGGAGGCGGTCACTCCGTGACCGGTGGCGATCGGCGTCTCACCGCCGCCGTTGGTCGCGTTGACCGTGCACAACAGGAGCCCGGCGGGGCTGAGCCCGGAGCTGGAGACCAGCGCCCAGACACTGTGCTCGGACACCGTCGTGCCGGGCGTGCCACCGCGTGAGACGAACGTGGCCTTCTTCGCGATACCCGCGGCGGCGACGTCCGCAAACGCCTGAGCGATGTTGTTCGCCGCGTTGGCGGATACCAGGGCCGGGTCGGAGTTCGGTCCGGCGAGCACGAAGTCGTTGATCCACAGGGCGTTGCCGAACTGCCCCGTCGGATAGGAAAACCCGCCGCCCACGAACTGGTTCTCCAGCGATGCGGCGTGGACGATCAGGTTGCTCGCTCCGGCGGCTCCTGACTCAGCCATCGCGATCGCGTTGCCGGTGCCGGTGCCGATGTACTTGAAGGTGAATTGGGGGAAGGCCTTGGTGAAGCCGGGCTGAATCACGTTGGGGATCAGCCCGGAGTCGCTCACGTCGCTGGTCCCGATCACGGTAAGTGTCGAGGACGTGTCGGCGCTGGCCAGCGCCGGTGCCAGCAGCAGCACCGCCGCGGTCAAGCAACCAACCAGAGGTGCGGCTAAACGCCGGCGCAGCGCGCCGCGGCGGCCACAAGGGTCGCCCGGACCTGCGGGGCGGCCGAGAAAAGATGAAGTTTGGTTCATCGGGCCACTATATAGGCGTTGCATAGGCGCTGTGTGCGTAGGCAGGAGCCGTCGCGTACGCCGTCGGCCTGCGCACCGCGCCTGCCTCAAGATCGCCAACGGGCGCGGCGCCGGCCCGCCGATCGCGTGATCCCCGCGCTCTATCCTCGCGGGGTGCGCTCTGTCGGAGGAACGTGTGCTGTGCTGGCCCTTGCCGCGCTCCTGCCCGGGTGCGGCGCCAGCAGCTACCCGAAGCGAGATTTCGTCGCTCGCGCTGACGCGATCTGCACCAGCGCGGTGCGCCAGACGCGCTCGATCGCGGCGCCGAGCTTCACCCGCCCCGCCGCGCGCCAGCTCAGTGCCCTGGCCGGCTATCTGGGCGCCGTGTTGCCGATCGTGCAGTCCGAGGCGGCGCAGCTGCGCGCGCTGCGCCGGCCGACCCAGGACGCGTCCGCTGAGCGGACGCTGGCCCGGTACCTCGCAGCGGTGGCGCAGACCGCGAGTGACTACCGAGCCCTCGCGGCGGCGGCCAAACGCAGTGACGCGCAGGGCGTGGCCAACGCCGAGGCTGCGTTGAGGGCGAGTCCCGTGGCGTCGCTCGCCGCCCGCTACGGCCTGCGCTCCTGCGGGATTCCCGGAGCGACTGGCGCGTGAACCGCGCGCCGGTCGCGTCAGATCAGGTCGGACGCTCCCGAGGCCCGGTCAGCTGCTCTCGATGATGACCGTGGTCGATTTCACGATCGCGGTCGCCTGGTCGCCGGGCTTGAGGTCAAGTTCGTCCGCCGCCTCGCGCGACATCAGCGAGACGATCCGGTACGGGCCGCACGCCATGTCGATCTGAGCCATGATCTGATCCTTCTTGACCGCCAGGACCGTTCCCTGGAGGCGGTTCCGAGCGCTGCTGCGACCGGTTGCGCCGCGCTCTCTGAGGCGGTTGGCCAGGTCCTGCGAGGAGATGTAGCGCTGTGTGCCGCGCCGCTCGAAGGTGATCCGTCCGGCGCGCTCCCAGCGGCGCAGCGTGTCGATGCTGACGCCGAGCGCAGCCGCCGCGGCGCCGATCTTGACGAGGTCGTTTTTCTGGGGGTCGTCAGATTGCATGCGAGACGGGCGCCGGTAGCCTTACAGACTAAGCGCCCGACGCCGGTGGGCGCAGAGGAGAGGGAAGACTGTGAATCTCGCTGACCTGCTGAGGAGTCAGTCCGCCGAACATGGCCAACGTCCGCTCGTGCGCTGGCGCGAGCAGCGGCTGACCTATGCCGAGTTCGACCACCGGACCGACGCGATCGCCGCCGGGCTCGCCCAGCGCGGCGTCAGCCCCGGAGACGTCGTCTCGGTGATGCTGCCCAATTCGGTGGCGTTCCTTGAGGCGTGGTGGGGCATCCTCAAGGCCGGCGGCGTGTTCGGCCCGGTCAACCCGACGTTCACAGCGGCCGAGGCCGCATATGTGCTTGGCCACTCCGAGGCGGTTGCGCTGGTCACCGACGCATCCGGTGCCGAGCGCGCCGAGACCAGCCGAGCGCAGCTGCCCCGGTTGGCCCACGTGTTCAGCGTCGACGACGGCAGCTTCGACGCGCTGCGGAGCGCCGGCGGTCCGCCGCCGGAGCCTCAGCGCAGCGAGGATGATCTGGCCGCGCTGCTCTACACCTCGGGCACGACCGGCAAGCCGAAGGGCGCGATGATCACCCACGGCAACGTCATCGCCAACGCCGGGATGGCGGCCGAGCTGCTGCCGCTGGCGCCCGGCGACCGCCTCGGCCTGATCCTGCCGCTGTTTCACGCCAACGCGCAGATCGCCACGTTCGCGGTACCGCTGCTGGTCGGCTGCGAGGTGGTGATGTGGGACCGCTTCTCCGCTTCGGCGTTCTGGCAGACGGTGGCGGAACTGGAGCCGGTGAGCATCTCGGCCGTCCCGACGATCCTCGCCGCGGTGCTGAACGCCCCCGGCGCCGAGCGCGCGGGCGCGAACTCGATGCGCTACGTCATCTGCGGTGCGGCCCCGCTGTCGCGGGAGCTGCTCGAGGCGTTCCAGAGCCGCTTCGGCATCCGCGTGCTGGAGGGCTACGGCCTGACCGAGAGCACGTGCGTGTCCTCGCTGAACCCCTACTACGGGCAGCGCAAGCCGGGCTCGATCGGGCTCCCCGTCCGCGGTCAGGAGATGGAGATCCGGACCCCGCAGGGCGCCCGCCCGCCGCACGGCGAGCGCGGTGAGATCGTGATCAGGGGCCCCAACATCATGGCCGGCTATCTCGACAACCCGGAGGCGACCGCAGCGACGCTCCGGGACGGGTGGCTGTACACCGGCGACATCGGCTACGAGGACTCGGACGGTTACTTCTACATCGTCGACCGCACCAAGGACATGATCATCCGGGCGGGCGAGAACATCTACCCGCGGGAGATCGAGGAGGTCCTGTACGAACACGTCGGCGTGCTCGAGTGCGCGGTGATC
The DNA here is from genome assembly GCA_963838535.1 of uncultured Solirubrobacterales bacterium. Classification (GTDB taxonomy): domain Bacteria; phylum Actinomycetota; class Thermoleophilia; order Solirubrobacterales; family Solirubrobacteraceae; genus Palsa-465. The sequence goes on along the minus strand of CAWIRN010000022.1, from coordinate 71,998 downwards.
GGGATCCCCGACCCGCATCGGGGTGAAGAGGTGCTCGCGGTGGTGGCCGCGAAGGCCGACGTCGAGCTCGATGCCGAGGAAGTGCTGCGCTTCGCCGCCGCCCGGCTGGCGCGGTTCAAGGTGCCGAAGGCGATCGAGGTGCTCGACGAGCTCCCGAAGACGCCGACGGGCAAGATCAGCAAGAGGCCGCTGAGGGAGCGCTACGGGCATTGGTCGGACCCGTCCCGGAGCTAGCCCCGCCCGACGGCTCGCGGACCAATCTGGCGCCCGCCGCCCGAGAGCTCGCCGGACGGGTGGACAGCGAGACCATGTCGCGGGCGGTATCGGCCACGATCCTGCGGGTCTGCTACGCCGACCAAGCGGATGACGCTGACTTCGTCGCCGCGCTCGACCGCAGCGTGGGGGACAACATCCGCACGATCCTGGGCCTGTTTGCCGGTCGGGTCACGCTCGATACGGCCCGCCCGGAGGAGGCGCTGGCGTTTGCCGATCTGAGCGCCACGCTGGGGATCCCCATCTCGATCCTCGAGCGCGCCTATCTCGTGGGCGTGGCCGACTTCTGGCGGCGTTGGTTCGATCGCTGCCGCAGCGAAGCGGCGGAGCGCCGGGTGCCGTTGGATGCGCTCGTGCGCGAGTCGACGATCCTGCTGTTTGAGTACATCGACCACGTCCTGGGGTCGGTCGTCTCGCGCTACGACCAGACCCGCGCCGAGATGGTGCACACGCGAGAGCATCTCCGCCGGACGGTCCTGGCCCAGATCCTGTCCGGCGCCGCCGATCAGATCGACGCCGCCGAGCTTGAGCGAGGGCTCGCCTACCCGCTGTCAGCCGTTCACGTGGCCGTGTCGTTCGAAGCCGAGAATCGCGCCGAGGTCGATCGCCGGGCCGGGGTCTGCCGCGCGGCCTGCGGCGCCACCGACACGCTCGCCCACCAGGACGGCGCGCGCCGCTTCACGGTCTGGCTGGGCCGCCGCGATGGCTACGTCCCCAGCCAGCTCTCCGCCCTGCGCTGCGCGCTGGACGACGACGGCGGCACTGCGGCGCTGAGTGAGGCCTGGGCCGGCCTGCGGGGGCTGCGCCGAACCTACGACGAGGTGGTGATGGCGATCGGCGTCCAGCGGGCGCTCCGGGGCCGCGCTGACGGCGTCGTCGTCGCGTACCGCGACGTCCGCCTCGACGCCCTGCTGCTCGCCGATCGCGACCGAGCCCGCCGTTTTCTGGAGGAGGAGCTCGGGGCGCTCGCCGGGCCCGATCCGCGTCTGCGGCTGCTGCGCGAGGCGTTGCGCGTGTCGCTGTCCACCGGGTCGCACGTGTCCGCCGCCGCGCTGCTCGGCGTGCACGAGAACACGGTGCGCAATCGCGTGCGCCGCGCCGAGGAGCTGTTGCCGCGCGGGGTCACGCTGCAACGGCGCACCGAGCTGCAGGTGGCGCTGCGACTCGTGCTGGCGCTGGGGGAGAGCTCAGGACGCGACGTGGCCGGTGATGGTTGGCGGGGCCATTAGCCCGAAGCTGCGCAGACAAGCGAGCAGCTCGCGGTGACCGAAGGCCTGGCATCCGGAGGCGAAGCCGGTCCGCCGAGCCCCTCCGTTGATCATTTGGTAGGCGGCGTAGGCCTGCATCAGGCCGGTCTGCTTGTAGTTGCACGTGCCGCGCAGGACGACGTGGACGGCGCCGATGGGGCCGCTGGCGTGTACGGAGTCGAGCGAGATGTTGATGCGCTGGTTCTCGCGCGGGGGCATGCCGGATTGGACCTCAGCGGCGGTCGCGGACAGGAACGCCTCCTGCTCGGCCGGCTCCATCTCGATGGCCTTGGCCGCGACCTCACCGGCCATCGTGACCACGCCTTCCATCAGAGCGCGGTCAAACAGCCCGCCGAGCGCGCGACAGTTGGCCACGCGGGGATCGTGCTTGAACCAGACCGGGTGCGCGGTCCCGCCCCAGTCCAGAGCGAGCGCCGGCTCGTGCTGGCCGGGAACGAACACCTCGTGCGTGCCGGGAGCCCAGGGTAGATACGCGTTCTGCTCGAGGTAAAAGCGCGGCGAGAGAAGGTTGGCGAAGATCGTCGCGGTCGAGGCGGTCGTCGGGTAGCCCTTCCAGAGCACGAGGATGTCCAGCGTGTCGAGCCCCGGCGTCTCGAGCGCGAGCTGGGCCGCGATCTCACCGGTGGTGTACATCTGCGCGACCCCGGGCGCCAGCACCAGGCCCTGCGCGGCAAAGCGGGTGCCGTAATTCTGATCGGCGGCGATCATCCAATCCTGCTCGCCGTTGGTGTCGGTGTAATGCACGCCCGCGGCCAGTGCCGCCTCCACCGCCTCGGCGCCGAACTTGGAGAACGGCCCCACCGTGTTGCAGAGCACCTGAGCGCCTGACAGGAGCTCGGTCAGCGCCTCCACCGTGTGCTCGACCTCGACCACCTCGTAGTCGGCGGTCTCCACCCCCGGAAGCTTGTCCATCGTCTCCTGGACCCGCTCGCCGCTGCGGCCCGCGGCGGTGAACGGCAGGTTGTACTCGCGCAGGTACTCGCAGATCAGCCGGCCGGTATACCCACTGGCCCCATACACGACGACGGGCTTGCTCATCAGATGTCCTTTCGATCGGCTACAGCAGAGAGGCCCGGAAACCGCCGTCGAGCGTGTACGCGATCCCGCTGATCCACGGCGCGCGGTCGCCGGCCAGGAAGCAGACCGCGGCCGCCACGTCCTCGGGCTCGCCCCAGCGGCTCTGCTTGGCCGCGATCACCTGATCAAGGGTGAGCTCGCCGGGCAGCAGCGCATCGAACCCGGCTCGCGCTTCGGCGACCAGCGTGGTCTCGATGAAGCCGGGACAGACGGCGTTGACCCGCACGCCGAACCCGCGACACTCGCTGTTGAGCGTGCGCGTCAGGTTGACCACCCCCGCCTTGGCGGCGCTGTAGTGGCCGATCCCCGGCGACCCGGCAAACGCGGTGATCGAGGCGACGGTGACGATCGAGCCCGACCCCTGGCCGACCATGATCTGGGCTGCGGTGCGCGCGGTCAGGAAGACGCCGTCCAGGTTGACCGCGAGCGTCTCCCGCCACTCCTGGAAGCTCATCTCCAGCAGTGGCCTGACGTGCCCGATGCCGGCATTGGGGACGACGACGTCGAGGTGACCGTGGCGGCCCGCGGCGTTGTGCAGGAGCTCGTCCACCTGCGCCTCGTCACGGACGTCGCACACCGCCCAACCACCCCGGGACAGGGACGCGGCTCCGCGCTCTGCCGCCGCGCCGTCGATGTCCGAGACGATGACCGTCGCGCCCCGCTGATCCAGCGTGGTGGCGATCGCCAGGCCGATCCCGCGCCCGGCGCCGGTCACGACCGCGACCTTGCCGTCGAAGTTGTCGTTCACAGCAGACTCCCGGTCAGGCCACCGTCGATCACGAGCGCGCCGCCGGTACTCCACGAGGATTCGTCGGCAGCGAGAAAGGCGACGGCCTCGGCCACCTCCTCCACGGTCCCAATCCGCGTCTGCTTGTTCGCCGCCAGGTCGGCGAACGGAGCGCCGGCCACCGCTTCGAAGCCGGGGATCAATCGATCGACCATCGGCGTGTCCACGAACGCCGGGCAGACCGCCACCACGCGAATCCCGACCGCCCGCAGCTCGATCGCGGCCACCTCGGTGAGGCGCAGCACGGCGGCCTTGGAACCACAGTAGACCCCCAGCAGCGGCGCCCCGCCGAGCCCGGCGACACTCGACATGTTGATGATCACGCCCTGCGTCTGGGCGAGGTGCGGAGTCGCGTACTTGATGCCGTGGAACACGCCGACCACGTTGACGTCGAGCAGCAGTCGCACCTCGTCGGTCTCGTGCTCGACGAGCGGCTTGCCGATCTCGATCCCGGCGTTGTTGACCACCACGTCGAGCCCGCCGAAGCGCTCCGCCGCCGCGGCCAGGCTCGCCTCCACCGCGCTCGCCGAGGTGACGTCGACCTGCTCGCCATACGCCCCGGCCCCGAGCTCGGCGGCCGTCGCCAACACTCCTGGGCCATTGACGTCGGTCAGGACGACCTCGGCTCCACCGGCGTGCAGCCGCGCCGCGATCGCCTGGCCGATTCCCTGAGCGGCGCCCGTGACCCAGGCTCGCTTGCCCTGAAGGTCGGTCATTGCGCCCGAGCCTAAACGCGGCGGCCGGACCGGCGCCTATCGGATCCCCACAATCGGCCGGGCGGCATGAGTGGGGATCGACCACGCGATGCCCGCCGCGGGTGCAGTGGTCAGGGCGACGCACGGCGTGACGGGCGGGCGGCCAGTGAAACGTCGATGTAACGCTGAGCTGATGGTCCACCCGCTATTAATGTGTGGCTTGTTGCGGCTCGTCCGCTTCGGTTGAGGGCGGCGAGGGTCCTCGAGGGAGGGAGAGCGAGATGAAGGCACTGGTGTTCGGCGGTCCGGACAACGTTCCTGGGACACGGCCGACGATCCGGGCATCGTTGACCCGACGGATGTCATCGTCAAGATCGACACAACGACGATCTGCGGGACCGCGGGAGCGAACAAAATGTCACTCAACCCTCTTGGCGGGGAGGGGTGTGCGCGTTCTGGCCCGCTGAGCGGGCTCTCACGCGCGAACCCCCCGTGAACCAGCGAGTTGAGGGAGATTTAGCCCACCTGCGCGACGCAGGTGCGCGTCGCCATGCTCGGCGGGCGGGTCGGATCGGTCAGTCCGGTGCGCGCGGGGGGTCGCGACGCAGTCCGGGGCCGTGAAGGTCGTATTTCTGACAATTTTACCTGGATAACGGCCCAATCGAGGGGCCCGAAAACTCGTAAGGGACGTCGAACGGCAGCGTGCTGGCCGCATCGGCGTCCTGGCAGCTGGTGGAATCGTCTGTTACGAGATCTTCTTGACTCAGACCTATGTTGATATCATCGAGCGCGTGGCTATTCCCACCGCACCCCCCGCGCCGGTTCTGCCCGAACCACTCCAGCCGCTGGAGTCGGACCTGTGCTGGATGCTCTCGCGAGCCAGTCATGCGCTCACCACCCAGTTGACCGCCGCGCTCGAGGGATCGGGGATCTCGCCGCGCGGCCACGCCGTGCTCGCGACCGCGATGGGAGGCGAGCACACTCAGACCGATCTGGCGCGACTGGTGGGGATCGACAAGACCACGATGATGGTCACGCTCGACGAGCTGGAAGCCGCCGGTCTGGCTGAGCGCCGACCGGTGAGCACCGATCGCCGGGCCCGGCTCGTCGTGGTGACGCCGGCCGGAGAGAGCAAGCTCCGCGAGGTCGAGCAGGTATTCGACCGCGTGCGCGAGGACGTGCTGGGGGTCCTCTCCGAGCCCGACCGCGCGGCGTTCCTCCGCTGCCTGGGCCAGCTGGTCTGCGGGCGCCTGGCCGAGCCCGTGCACTGTTCACAAACGGTTCGCCGTCCGCGTTAGCTTGCGCTGTCGCGGGAACATCTCGTAGCAGATTATCTAATAACAGATCATCTGCTACGGTATGTCCTGTCCGCTACCGACAGGAGCCCGAGCAATGGCGCACAGCAACCCAGAACCGGTCCAGCAGATCAACCATCAGAGCGAACGCGCGCGGTGGATCGCGCTCGTCGTGTTGTGCGCCGGCTTCCTGATGATCATCCTCGACCAGACGATCGTGAACGTCGCACTGCCGTCGATCCAGACCGACCTGCACTTCTCGCCCTCGGGCCTGGCCTGGGTGGTCAACGCGTACCTGATCGCATTCGGCGGCCTGCTGCTGTTGGTCGGCCGGCTGGGCGATCTGATCGGTCGTCGGCGCATCTTCCTCATCGGCCTGGCCGTGTTCACGTCGGCGTCGCTGGTCTGCGGCCTGGCCGAGAGTCAGGCGGTGCTGGTCGTGGGGCGTTTTGTACAGGGGATTGGCGGCGCGATGACCGCCGCGGTGATCCTCGGGATGATCGTGACGATGTTTCCGAAGTCCGACGAGCGGACCAGGGCAATCGGCGTGTACAGCTTCGTCGCCGCGGCCGGCGGAGCCGTCGGCCTGTTGCTCGGCGGGGTGCTCACCCAGGCCCTGAGCTGGCACTGGATCTTCTTCGTCAACCTCCCGATCGGTGCCCTGACCGCCGTCTATGCGCGTCGGCTGCTGCCCCAGGACAAGGGATTGGGGCTCGAGCACGGCGCCGACATCCCCGGCGCGCTGTTGCTGGTCAGCGCCCTGATGCTCGCCGTCTACACGATCGTCGAGGCGGGGCACTACTCGTGGGGCTCGGCCCACACGCTCGGCCTGGGCGCCGTCGCGCTGGGGCTGTTGGGCGGCTTCGTCTGGCGCCAGGCGACAGCGGAGAATCCGCTCATCTCGCTGCGGGTATTCCGCTCCCGGACGGTCAGCGCCGCCAACCTGATCCAGATCCTGATGGTGGCCGGGATCTTCGGCATGTTCTTCCTCGGCGCGCTGTACATGCAGCGCGTGCTGCGCTACGACGCGATCGAGGTTGGCCTCGCCTTCCTGCCGGTCGCGCTGGGGATCGCCGCGATGTCGCTGGGCGTCGCCGCCCGGTCGATCAACCGGTTCGGCGGCAGGGCCACGCTCCTGCCTGGCCTCGTCCTGCTCGCCGCGGGCCTGGCGCTGTTCAGCCGCGCCCCGGTGCACGCGAACTACGCGACCGACCTGCTGCCGTCGATGGTCCTGCTCGGCATCGGCGCCGGGCTGGCCTTCCCGTCCCTGATGACGCTGGCCATGTCGACCGCGACCGCGGAGGACTCGGGTCTCGTGTCGGGGCTGGTCAACACCACCCAGCAGATCGGCGGCGCGCTCGGCCTGGCCGTGCTGGCCACCCTGTCCGCCAGCCAGAGCAGCTCGGCGCGGCGCGGATGGACGATCGGTCGCCGATTCGCTGGTCAGCGGCTACCACCTGGCCTTTGCCATCGGCACCGGTCTGGTGCTCGTCGCGATCGTCCTGGCCACGGTGCTGCTGCGACCCGAAGCGCGAGCGGTGGCCGCCGACTCCCCGGCGGTCGAGGCGGGTGACTTCAGCCGCGAACCGGAGTACTTGGAACAGGCGGCGTAGGCAGGCGGCGTAGGCGGCCGCCGTCGGCGGGCGACGGCGGCGATCAGGCGTCGGTTTCAGCCAGCCAGCCCCGCGGAGTGACGGGCGTCCCCCGGGTCCGCGTCCACGGCGGTCGCAGCGCACGCCGGCAGCGGAGAGCCGTTGGCCAGCGCCACCGACTGCAGTTTCCGATGGGCGAGGGCCGGGACCCCGAGGCGCTCGGCGACCTGCGTGACCGCGCGGCGCTTGGGTCCCCGGGTGAGCGGGAGATCCAATCCCACGATGCGCGCGTGCTCGGCGCGCACTCCGGTGCCGTGCGCCTCGACCCGACCCCAGACCACGACCGCACCGCCGACCAGGTCCCGCGTCATCACCGAGGCAGTCCGCGGGCACGGGTCGTAGTACGCGTAGATCCCACACGTGCACCCGGGAGAGGGCGTCTCGGCCGGATCATGGCGAGCCGCGGGACACCGCGCGGTGATCTCCGAGGCCGCCCAGGGCGTCATGCTGAACATCGACGTCAGCGCCCCATCGACCAATCGCCAGTGGCGAAAGCCGATGATCGGCTCGATCAGATCCGGCGCGAATTCCATGCCGGAGATTCGACCCAGGGGTGCGGGGCCCGGCGGGCGCCGGCCTCCCCGCGCCCGCGCCGTCGCCACGCCCGCCCGGGTGCGCTCGCGCGGCAGCACGCGGTCAAACCGCGCCAGAGCGCCGAACACGCCAGGGATCGGCCGCCCCGACGCCGCGGCGGTTTCGATCCCGTCCTCGAGGCTGCAGAACCCGATCCCGCGCTCCTCGAGCTCGGCCACCGTGGCGATCAGATCACGCAGCGAACGACCCAGACGATCCAGCCGGCATACCACGAGACCGTCATGCCCGTCACACAGCTCAGCGAGCGCGCGGTCGAGCTCGGGGCGCTCACGCCACGGCCCCGCGTCGGCGAACAACCGCTCACACCCCGCCGCGCGCAGCGCATCGAGCTGCCGCTCCACGCCCTCCCGATCCTCGGCACTGGCGTACGCGTACCCGATCAACACGCCCAAATGGTGTCACGACCCCGGCCCGGCCCGCGCTGTGGGCGGCTCGGCGCGAGGTGCCGACCCCGGCCAGATCGGCGCCTGCTCACTGGGACCGGTTGTACACCGGGAGCCACAGCCGCTCGCCGGTTCGGACCTCCGGCCAATGCGTTCCGCCGCAAAACCGGTCAACATATACCATCAGAAGCGTCGTTGGTGAAAATAATTCAAGTGACGAGGCCGCGGATGGATTTCAAGCAGTCACTCGCAGATGCAGCGAAGCATGGATGTGCCGATCAGACCGAGGTGATCACCCTCAACGAATATGTCGATCGGGTGGCCGAGCGTCCGACGATCGCCGCGACGGCGCATCAGCGGACGTACGACATGATCAGGGCCGCCGGCTTCACCGACGGGCTGCACGCCGGCGAGATCTCGCATAAGTTCTTCTCCTCGGAGCTGTTCGGGCTTGATGTGCCGCTGGACCGGGTGGTGCGCAACTTCGAGACGGCGGCTCAGGGTCATGAGACGCGTCGGCGCATCCTGCTGCTGTGGGGGCCCCCAGGAGGCGCCAAGAGCTCCGTCGCTGCGCTGCTCAAGCGGGGCCTGGAGGACTGGAGCCGCACCGACGACGGCGCGGTCTACGCGCTGCAGGGGTGCCCGATGCATGAGGAGCCGCTGCACCTGATTCCCGACGCGTTGCGGGCCGACGCCCGCGAGCACACGCGGGTCCAGGTGGAGGGACGCGCCTGCCCGGTCTGCAATTGGCGCCTCGAGCACGAGTTCGACGGGGACTTCCTGAGCTTCCCGATCGAGCGGATCTACTTCTCCGAGGTCAGGCGCATCGGGATTGGGACCTTCGAGCCCGGCGACCCCAAGTCGATGAGCATGGAACAGCTGACCGGCGGCCTGGACTTCAGGGCGATCGAGACCCACGGTTCGGACTCCCACCCGCTCGCGCTCGACTGGGCCGGCGAGTTCTCGAAGTCCAACCGCGGCATGTTCGAGGCGGTGGAGTTCTTCAAGAACCCGGCCGAGTTCAGGAACCTGTTCCTGACGATGGCGCAGGAGAAGCAGTTCAAGGTGGCCAAATTCGGCTACATCGATTCCGACACGGTGATCCTCGCCCACACCAACGAAGCCGAGTTCAGGGCGTTCGTGGCCGACGCGAAGAATGAGGCCCTGAAGGACCGGCTGGTCACCGTCGCCGTTCCCTACAACGTGCGCGTGTCGGACGAGGAGAAGATCTACCGCAAGCTGCTGACCGGGTACGGGGCCCGCGACGATCTGCACATCGCCCCCCATGCCCTGCGTGCCGCCGCCATGGTGGCCGTCCTGTCGCGCCTGAAGCCCCACGAGAACCTCGGCCTGGTCGAGAAGATGAAGCTCTACGACGGCGAGGAGGTGGGCGATTGGAAGCTCGCCCAGATCCCCGAGATCAAGCGTGCGGCCGAGTACGAGGGAATGACCGGCCTCGGCCCGCGCGCGATCGTCGACGTCCTATCCGGCGCGGCGAGCCGGGCCGGTGAAGAGAACAACACGGGCAAGTACCTCACGCCGATCATGGCGTTGATCGCCCTGACCGACCACATCGAGCGGATGGAGGCACCCAAGGAAGTCCGCGATCAGCTGCGCGCGCTCGTCGTCGACGCCCGCAAGGAGATCGACCGCTGTCTGAAGGACGAGGTCCGCAAGGCGTTCGTCCCGGCGTTCGCCGAGCACGCCCAGCGGCTGCTCGAGAACTACCTGACCAACATCGAGGCCTACTGTCAGGGCACCAAGACGCAGGATCCGATCACCAAGGAGGATCGGGACCCCGACGAGAAGTTGATGCGGGCGATCGAGGAGAACGTCAAGCCCGCCGTGCCCGACTCCGCCAAGGACACGTTCCGGCAGGGCGTGTTGATGCGCATCGGGATCGCTCTGCGCCGCGGCGAGCGGCCGTTGACCCACCAGACCGACACGATCCTGGCCACCGGGATCGAGGAGTACCTGTTCGACCAGCTGAAGGACATCGTGCAGGTCACGGTGTCCAAGACCAACCCTGACCGCGAACAGGCCAAGCGGCTCAATGAGGTGCTGACGATCCTGATCGAAGAGCGCGGCTACACCGAGCACTCGGCGCGTGACCTGCTCGACTATGTCGGCCATCTGCTCAACCGATGAGGCAGCCGCGTGAGCGGAGGATCTGATGACAGTCGTCAGCGAGTCGGGGCTGCCGCATGACGCTGGTCGGCGCGACGCGCAGCACCATCGCGACCGCCTGCGCAAGAAGATCACCGAGCAGCTGAAGGAGCGGATCGGCGAAGAGGACATCATCGCCTCGGGACCCGAGAAGAAGATCCGCGTCGCCGATCAAGGGCACCAAGCGCTGGCAGTTCATCCTCGACCGCGGCCAGGGGCAGGGCGTCGGTCAGGGCGATGGCGAGCCGGGCGACGTCATGGGCCCCGGCGGTGACGCGGCCGGGCTCCGGCGAGGCGGGCACCGAACCGGGCGAGGAGCTCTACGAGGTGTGGCTCGACATGGAGGACGTCGAGGCCCTGCTGTTCTCCGAGCTGGAGCTGCCGCGCCTGAAGCCCAAGAGCGGGACCGATCTCGAAACCGTCCACACCGTCTACGACCAGATCGCCCGCAAGGGCCCGCAACTCGACAAGAAGTCGACGCTGCGCGAGAACCTGCTGCGCAACGCCAAACGCGGGCACGTCTCGCTGGGCGGGATCGACAAGTCCGATCTGCGCTACCTGTCCTATCGCGACATCCCGAAGCCCCGCAACCGCGCGGTCGTCTTCCTCGCCATGGACGTCTCCGGCTCGATGACCGTCGAGCGCAAGCGCATGGCCCGGCTGTTCTTCTACTGGTGCGTGCAGTTCCTGCGCAGCCGCTACGACCAGACCGAGATCGTGTTCGTCTCGCACACGACCGAGGCACGCGAGGTCAACGAGGAGGAGTTCTTCAACCGCGTCGAGTCGGGGGGGACGAAGGTCTCCTCGGTGTTCGAGGCCGTGCTCGGAATGCAGCGTAACCGCTACCCGGCCGACGACTGGAACGTCTACGTCCTGCACGTATCCGACGGCGACAACTTCTCGGCCGACAACCAGCGCACGCTCGAGCTGATCCGCACGCTGACCGAGGTCGCGTCGCTCGTGGGATATCTGGAGGTGGCCTCCTCCACCGGCGGATCCCACAAGCTGTCGACGTTCTACGACAAGGAGGCGTCCGATCTCGACGGGTTCGTGTTCGCTCACGCCGCCGCACGATCGCGAGCTGTGGCCCGCGCTCAAGCGGTTCTTCGTCAAGGACGACGTCGAGGCGGCAATCCGATGAGCGGCTACACGCTGGATGACCTGCGGACGATTGACGACAATTGCCGTGAGATCGCTCTCGACGACCTGGGATTCGACGTGCCCGATGTCGTCTACCACCTGGTCCGCCCGGAGGAGATCTACTTCGCCGCCGCCAACGGCCTGCCGGCGAGGTACTCGAGCGCGCGGTGGGGCGCCCAGTTCGACGAGGCCTACGGGCGCTATCAACGTGGGCAGGACCGGATCTATGAGCTGATATTCAACACGCGGCCCGTCCACGCCTACCTCATGGAAGGCAACAGCCTGGTCGCCCAGACGCTGGTGATCGCCCACTGTCTCGGCCACGGATACGTGTTCGAGAACAACGAGTGGCTTGGCGCGGTCGACCGCGAGATCATGTCGCGGGTGGGCTCGGCGGCCGACCGGATCGCCGATTACATGGGGGCCCACGGCCGCGACCGGGTCGAGGATCTGCTCGAAAGCTGCCGCGCGATCGCCGTGCACCAGCCCCAGGCGCAGCTGATCCGCAAGGCGAGCGTGTCCGAGCCCGAGCATCGCCCCGGCCCGTACGACGTCCTGTTTCCGGACGAGGCCGCCGCCGATCGCGAACGCGTCGAGACAGAGCGAACGGCGTTACGGCACCGCTTCCCTCGGGAGCCACAGGAGGATCTGCTCGGGTTCATCGAGGCTCATTCCCGGGGCCTCGAGGACTGGCAGCGCGACGTGATGTCGATCGTGCGCTCGGAGCAGAGCTACTTCCTGCCGCAGATGCGCACGAAGATCCTCAACGAGGGCGCCGCCGTGCTCGCGCACCAGGAGATCTGCCAGCGCCTGTTTCTACCGGCTGACCGCTACTGGGAATATGAGCGCCTCAACGCGGGCGTGATCCAGCCCCACCCGGGCCGCGTCAACCCCTACAACCTGGGCATCAACATCCTGCGGGAGATCATGCACCTCGCCGTCGACCCCGACGAGGAGGAGCGCGACCGCTGGAGCTGGGCCGGCCACGCCGATCCGTTCGATCAGGTCCGCGCGGTGCTGCGTACCTACGACGACGAAGCGTTGCTGCGCGAGTTCCTCACCCCCCGGGTGTGCGAACTCTCGCGGCTCTATGCGTTCGAGCACGTCCAGCAGGATCCGCGCAGGATCCGGGTGTCCTCGCGCGAGGCCGACGCCATCCGCGACGTCCTCATCCGACAGCACACGACGTTCGGGATTCCCCACATCGAGATCGTCGACGCCGACTTCCGCGGTCGCGGAGACCTGCTGCTCGAGCACCGGCACGAGGGCATCGGCCTCGACGACGAGTACGCGCGCGGGACGCTGACGCAGATCGCGCTTCTGTGGGGAAAGCCGAGCACCGTCCGGACGCTGAAGGGCCGTGACACTGATGAGCCCGTGTGGTTCACCGGCCACCCCGACGGACGCTCAGAGCGGCACGACAGCGAACCTCAGGCGGACGAATAGCGGAGCGGTCCTCGGAATTGGGGCAGAATCGACCTCGTCTCTAGACGCAGTGTCATGCAAACGGGAGAAGAGAGTGATCGTCGACTGTGCTCATTACCGGGATGGGCGGCGCCAGCACGAGGGGCCAATCGAGCTGGGGCGTGCCGCCGAGATCTGCCTGCAGGACAACGGGTTCGTGTGGCTCGGGCTGTACGAGCCCGACCAAGCCGAGCTGGGCGAGGTGCAGGAGCGCTTCGGGCTGCACGATCTGGCCATCGAGGACGCCCAGAGCTTCCACCTGCGACCCAAGATTGAGCAATACGAGAGTGGCGGCATCGTGTTCGCGGTGCTGCGCACGGCCCGCTATCTCGACGACCGCGAGGAGGTCGAGTTCGGTGAGGTGTCGGTGTTCGTCTCCCGGCAGTTTGTCATCACCGTACGTCAGGGGCGAGCGGGCCATCTGCATGGCGCCCGCTTGCGGCTGGAAGAGCGCCCGGAACTGCTCAAGGAAGGTACGACCGCGGTGCTATGGGCGATTCTTGACTCGATTGTCGACGACTATGCACCGGTGATCGAGGGGCTCGAGCGCGATATCGAGGAGGTCGAGGCGACGGTGTTCACGGGCACCGTGGCCCCCACCGAGCGCATCTATCTCCTACGCCGAGAGGCGACGGATTTCTATCGGGTCGTCCACCCTCTGCTCGGACCGCTTGAGGCGCTGGAACGCGGGGGCTACCTCGAGATGACCAGCGAGCTGTCCCAGTTCTTTCGCGATGTCAACGACCACCTCAAGCTCGTCAACGAGGAGGTGATCGCCTTGCGCGATGTGCTCGGCACGATCCTACAGACGAATATGGCCGTGATCTCCAATCAACAGAACGAAATCAGCGTCCGTCAAAACGAGACGGTCAAGCAGCTCACACTCGTCGCCACGATCTTTCTGCCGCTGACCTTCATCACCGGCTTCTTCGGGATGAACTTCGGCTGGCTGACCGAGCACATCACGTCGTTCTGGGTCTTCGCGGTGTACGGCATCGGAAGCCTGCTGGCGTCGGCCGGCGCCATCTATCTGTGGTTCCGACGCAGCGGTCACATCGGCTCAACGTAGCCCGGAGGGCTCTATGCGGGCATCGCCGTGAGCGCACTCAGCCGGTCGCTGGGCTCGGCCAGCGGCGGCGCCAGCGCCACCGTCGGCAGCATCCGATCCAGGAGGCCGAACGCGGACTCCCGCAGCTCCTCGAGCGTCGGGGCGAGCGCCGCCCGGACGGCGTCGCGCGCGCCGGCTCGACTCGTGCGGGCCCGCGCGGCGCGCGCGACGGTCGCTGCCGCGTCGCCGGCCGCTGCCCGCGTCGCCGCGCGTGCTCGGTCTCCGGCGATGTCGCCGACCCCGGCCCGAGCAGCGGCCCAGGCCGCAGCCGCCGCGGTCGCCCAGGCATTCTCTCGGGCGGCCGCGCGAGCAGCGACAGCCGGCGCCAGCCACGTACCCGGCCCGGTGCCCCATGCGCCGCGAGCCAGCTGGCGAGCGAGGCGGAGCTCGACCAGCGCCCCGGTGAGGTCGCCGACACCCGACACCACGCTGAGCGACCGCAGGCGCTCACTCGCGCTGGTCAGACCGGCAACCGAGAGCCACGCCGGCGCGTACACCCGGATCAGCCAATCCATGGCCATCCACGCCCGCCGCTCGTCGAGCCCGTCATGGCTGGTGCCGATCGTGCGCGGGAGGTACATCCGCAACCGCTGCCGCGGGATGTCCTCCAGCCCGTCGTTCAGCGAGGTGCAAAAGGCGCGCAACACGGGACTTACGCACGCGGGCTCGGCGCTGTGCGGCTCACCAGCCAGATGGCTGACCCACTCCATCGCGCACCGGCCCTCCTCGGGCGTCCCGTGTGTCCCGTACGAGAGCGTGTAATCGGTACTCATCATTTCCTCCTGCGTCCGACTGATCGCTGCTCACATTGTCCCGCGCCGGGACTCGAAGTTCCAGTACAGGGGGCCTGGAGGAATTCCTCGACACGGTTGCCGCACAGGCCCGCCCGGCGGCGGCGGCCCCCGAAAGCTGAACCGCCGCTTAGCGCTCGGCCGTCTGGCGCGCGCCGGTGATCTCGCGTCGCAGAGCTTTCAGCGCGGTGGCGTAGATCTCTGAGAAGCTGGGGAACGGCTGGATCGTGTCGCGCAACACCTCGAGCGGGACGCGGGCGCGGATGGCCAGTGTGGCCTGCTGGAGCCACTCGCCGGCCTCGGGGCCGAGCGCGTAGGCGCCGGTCAGCCGCTCGCCGTCGCTGAGCAGCGTCATGAACCCGTTGGACTTGGCGTAGGCGTGCGTGTAGGTGGCGGTCCGTGACACCTCGGACACCGGGGCGGTGCCGCTGTACCGCGCCTCGCCCGCGCCGACCGACCCGGCCTGCGGGTCGGTGTAGACGACGCGCGGGACGGCCTCGTAGTTGGCTGGTCGCGGCTCGCCGAGGATGTTCGCAGCGACGACGTCGCCCTGGTACTCGCCCACGTGGGTCAGCGCCCAGACGCCGTTGACGTCGCCGATCGCCCACAGCCGCTCGCCCGCGCGCAGGTGCGCGTCGACCGGGATCCCGTGGCTGTCGGCCTCGATGCCGACGGTCTCCAGGCCGATCCCAGCGACGCGTGGGCGCCGGCCGGTGGAGACGAGCAGGCGATCGCCGCGCAGCTCGCGGCCATCGTCCAGCTCGAGGACGTAGTCCTCGCCCTCGCGCCGCGCCGCAGTCGCGTGGACGCCGAGGGCGACCTCGATACCGTCGCGGCGCAGGGCCTCGCCGAGCGCCTCGCCCAGCGGCGCGGGCTCGCGCGCGATCACCCGGTCGGCGCCCTCGACCAGCGAGACCTCGCCGCCCAGGCGGTGCGTCGCCTGGGCGAGCTCGACGCCGGACGGCCCGCCGCCCAGCACCACCAGGCGCCGCGGGATCGCCTTCATACTGGTCGCCTCGCGCGTGCCCCACACGCCTTCGAGCTCGCGCAGACCGGGGACCGGGGGCACGAACGGATCAGAGCCGGTCGCCACCACGACATCCCGGGCGGTGTGGCGCACGCCGTCGACCTCCACCACCCCCACGCCCGCCAGCCGGCCACGCCCACGGAGCAGGTCGATGCCCTGGCCCGCCAGCCAGCGCTCCGGCCCGGCGTCGGAGTAGTCAGAAACCATGAAGTCACGCCAGGCCAGCGCCGCCTTGACGTCGACCTGCGCGCTCGCCGCCACGTCGCGCGCGCCCTGCACCGCCTCGCCCGGACGCAGCAACGTCTTGGACGGAATGCACGCCCAGTAGGTGCACTCACCCCCGACCAGCTCTCGCTCCACGACGGCGACGCGAAGACCGCCCTCGGCCAGCGCAGCGGCGCAATGCTCCCCCGGAGCGCCCCCGCCGAGGACGATGACGTCATAGTCGTTGGTCACCTCGGTGCTGCTCATCTTGGCCTCCATCCGACGCCGTGAACCGAATGGGCCGTGGAGGGATCGAACCTCCAACCTTGGGATTAAGAGTCCCCTGCTCTACCAATTGAGCTAACGGCCCTCGAGCGGCGATCTTACCCGGGCCGCCGCTCCGTGATGGCCCTTAGCACCCCTGGGCGACTTGAGGCTGCGTCTTGGCCTGCTCGAGTTGCGTCTTGAGCGTGGCTCGGCTGAGCTTGGGAACCAGGCTCAGCGCCTTGGCCGTCGCCAGATCACCTTTCCGCGTCTGCTTTGCGGCGTAGGCCGACGCAGCCAGGCATTCATAGCCCTTCGCCTCGTTGGGGTTGGCCAACGTCTCGATCTCCCAGGCGCTCGCCTCGCCGGAATAATTTCCCCCGGCTGCGTAGGCGCGAGCGGCCAGGATGGCCAGGTTGGGATCGGGCTGCTTGGTCAACTGGAGGTAGCGCTCCCAGGCTTGTGTGGCTCCCGTGAGCTCCTTCTTGCCCGCGGCGGTGAACGTCCCGGTGCTGGTGTCGTAGTCGTTCCCCTGACCCGCTTCGGTCCAACGAGCCTGGACGAGCGCCGCCCAACCCGCAGGATCGGTGGGATGGAGCCTGGTCTGTTGCAGGGCGGTCTTTTCCGCTTGACTCACGACCTGGGTCTGAGCGCCGCTGGAGCCGCCCCCGGTGAATGCGTTGAGGATGCCGCCAAAGCCGTTTCCGGCGCCCACGCCGAACAGCACCAGGCCCCCGCCCATGAGTACGGCGAGACCGAGGTACACGGCCTGCACGGTGCGCCGCCGGCCGCGGCTGCGAAGGTCAAAGAGCATCTGTCACTAGCTGGGGTCGAATCCGTCGTCGATGTTCGAGTGCTCTGTCGCCGCACGGGCGGCGTCGCGGCGATCAGCGAACTTCAACAACAAGATACTGGCCAGGAAGAGGATCACGAGCGGGAGCATCTCCAACCCGGTGGTGACCGGATCCACCCCGGGCATGGCGGCGGCGATCACCGCGATGATGACCGTCGCGTAGCGCCAGTTGTGGGTCAGGGTGCGTGAATTGATCACGCCCAGGCGCTGCAAAGCCAGCAATCCCAGCGGCAGCTGGAACGCGAGGCCGATCCCGACCATCGTGAAGATCTGGAACGTGTAGTACGTCTTGGCCTGGACGAGAATGTCGAAGTTCTGGCTGTTGTACCCCTGCAGGAAGTGGACCGCCGGCGGCAGCACGACAAAGAAGGCGAACACCACGCCGGCCAGAAACAGGACCGGCGCGGCGGCCATGGCGGGTATCGCCGCTCTTCGTTCCTGCGGGTTCAATGCCGGAATCACGAACGCGTAGCCCTCGTAGATGAGCAGCGGCAGCGCGAATAACAGCGCGAAGTACGCGGCCACGGTCAGCGTCGTCGTGAACGGTTCGCCGATCCCGATCGTGATCGGAAGGCGTTGCGGCACGCTCTGCGGCAACGACTTGGCCGCGTCCGTGACGCTCCGTGCGGCCGCCGCGAACAGGGCGCGGTCCTGCAGCGTCTGACCGCTCGATGCCGCCAGGCCGCGCATCGCGGCTGCAGTGGCCTCGAGGTCATGCGCCTCCTTGACCGCGTCGCCGGTCAGCCCCGAGAGGTGATTCGAGTTCGTGCTCGTGACATCCGGGAGCGCCCGGTTGAGCAGGCTCAGCAGGGCGTTGTTCTGCCAGAAGCAGAAGCCGAACGCGACCGCTAGAGCGATGGCGCAGACGATCAGCCGCGTACGCAGCTCGTCGAGATGATCGATGACGCTGAGGCGATCCTCGTGCCCGACGGGCCGCAAAACCTTTGGCATACTGCAGTTCCGGTCGGGGCCTAGGAGCTACGCTCGGATCCGACCTCAGCCGAATCACGCGCGGGCGCGGCGCCGGTCGATGAGCGCTCGACCGCGGCGGGGCTCGCCGAGGCGTCGGCCACAACGTCGCCGGCCGGCGGCACGGGCAGACTGGCGGCCTGCGTCAGCGCGGGGCGCTCGGCCTCATCCTCGTCCTTGGACTCGCCCGTAATCGACTCCTTGAATTCGCGCAAGCCGTGGCCCAGCGACTTCCCCAAACCCGGTAACCGTTTCGGCCCGAAGATCAGCAGGACGATCAACAGAACGACTAAGAGATCGGCGGTTGGGTTACGGAACATTCCTCAGGCCTCCGGGTGGGGAGTGCCAAGCGTAGCGGGCGGTTTGAATGTTCGGGACGAGAACCCTAAAGCTCTCGGGCTGCCACGCCGATAAGTCACCCATGCAGGCAGCACCGATGGACCAAAACCCCGACAGCCATTCGACCCGCCGGGTCGTGCTACCGAGCGGGCGGTCGATCGAAGTCCTCCTGTTCGAGGACACCACCGAGTCGACTACGCGGTCGTTGCACATCTGCCCGGACTGCGAATCCGACCTCGTTCAGCCCGTCGAATGGTCGGAGGCGCCGCAGCAGCGCTGGCAGCTTGCGCTCCGCTGTCCCAACTGCGATTGGATCACCGATGGGGTCTTCGAACAGGCTCAGGTCGACCAACTCGAGGACCGCCTCGACGAAGGGCTCTCAGAGATGTTGCGCGACCTGCGACGCCTGACCCAGGCGAACATGGCCGAAGAGATCGACCGCTTCGCCGCCGCGCTGCAAACGAACCTCGTCCTCCCCGAGGACTTCTTAGACCACGCGAGCGGGGCCCGCCGGAACGTCAACTAGGCGTAGCGCTCGACGACGCCGTCGGCCACCAGGCCGAGAGCGACGTGTTGTTCATCCGGGAGTAGGGGCAGGGTCGACTTGGCCCGGGCGACGAGTTCGAAGGCGCGCGCCTTGGCGACGCCCAATGCGCCGGTGGCGGCGATCCGCTCGCAGGTCGCTGCGGCATCGGCAACCGTGCGGACGTCCCTGACGTCGAGGCCGGCCAGCTCCGGATCGCGTGACCGTGCGACGATCAGGGGCAGCGTCACCGTGCCGTCCAGGAGGTCCGCTCCGCGCGGCTTGCCGGTGCGTTCCGGGGGACCCGAGACGTCGAGCACGTCATCGAGGATCTGGAACGCGAGTCCGATCTGCTCGCCAAACGCGCCGAGCGCCTCGACCGCACCGCCACCTTCGATGGCTCCCAGCTCACACGCCGCACGAAACAGCGCGGCGGTCTTGAGCCGGCAGCGCTCGAGATATCGCTCCACCGCCACCTCGGCGTTCCAGGCATCGGCCCGTTGCATCAACTCGCCCATCGCCAACTCCACACTCGCCCGTGACAGGACCCGGACCGACGGGAGCGAGCGCCCGCCGACGAGCTCGGCGAACGCCCGGGAGAACAACAGGTCCCCGGTCGCGGTGGCCAGGCCGCGCCCGGCTGCCGCGACGACGGTGGGGCGACCGCGTCGCAGCGGAGACCCGTCCAGCACGTCGTCGTGCACCAACGTGGCTCCGTGTACGAGTTCCACGGCGACCGCCGCGCGCACCAGGCCGGCGGTCTCCGGCGGAGGCACTCCCGCGGCAACGCACACGAGCAGCGGCCGCAGGCGCTTCCCGCCCGCCGCGATCGTGTCCCCCGCGTAGCGCCCGAGCACGGTGCCGTGGCCGGCCGCCAGGTCGGACATGCGCTCCTCGATGCGATCCATCAGCCGGGTCACCGCCTGCCCGCCGGCCTCCACCACGGCCTGGACCGCGGTCATGGCTCCTCCCCTGCGCCCGTGGCGCGGCGGTCGGACGACCCAGCGCCGGCTGCGCTCTGGTCAGAGGGCTGAGGCGAGGACCCGACCTCCCCCACGTGCAGCGCGATGATGCCGCCGGCCGTGAGGACATACCGGATCTCGCGCAGGCCCTGGCGCCACATCACGGCGGCCAGCTCATCGGGGCCTGGGAATCGCCTGACCGAGTTCGGGAGGTAGCTGTAGGCCTGCGCATCGCCGGCCAGCTGTCCGAGCGCCGGAACGATCCGATCGAACCACAGCTCGAAGAACGTGGACAGCGGCTGGCGGCGGGGAGTGGTCAGCTCGAGCACGACCACGCGTCCACCCGGTCGCACCACACGCGCCAATTCCCCGATGCCCCGCTCGAGATCTGAGAAGTTCCGCGCCCCGAAGCCGACCGTCGCCGCGTCGAATGTGCCGTCCGCGTAGGGGAGGGCGAGCGCGTTGGCCGGCTCGAACCGCACCTCGACAGCATCTGCTCCCGGCGAGCGGCCAGTGGCCTTGGCGCGGGCCAGCTCGAGCATCCGCTCGGAGAAGTCCGCGCCGACCACGCTGCCGCCCGGGGCCACGCGGCGGGCGAGCTCGAAGGCGAGATCACCGGTGCCGGTGGCGATGTCGAGCGCGTGATCGCCGGCGCGGAGCACGGCCAGGTCGGCCGCCCGCCGCCGCCACTGGTGATGCAGCCCGGCGGTCATCACCGTGTTCATGCGGTCATACAGCCCCGCGATCCGGTCGAACATGGCGCGGACCTGCGCCTCCTCGAGCGTCCCCGCTGCCGAGGCCGGGGTACCCGACACGCTTCCTGGCGCAAAGGCCGCGCTCGCGGTCATCGCAGCGGGACGCTGCCTACTGCAGCTCGGCGAGGAAGTTGACCAGGTTGTTGAACTTCTCGGGAGATTGCTTGGCCAGGCTCGCGAAGGAGGGCATCGGCGCCGTCGGGTTGCGCAACGTCTGGGCGATCGCCTGGGGTCGCAGGATCGAGCCGATATGCGTCAGCGGTGGGCCGGGCCCGTTGTTTCCGTTGGCGCCGAGCGTATGGCAGGCCAGGCAGCCCGACTGGCCGACGACCAGCGCGCCCGCCTCGAACGTCTTCACCTGCGCGGCGGTGAGGTTGGAGGGCGGCTTCATGTCGACCGAGTTCGGTGATCCGGTCGACGCTCCGGTGTAGGTGAGGTAGGCCATCGCGAAGATCGTCACGCAGCCCGGCCGCGAGCGCGATCGGCCGGCGCTCGATGCGCCGTTCCGGGCTGCGATCGTAGAACGGCAGCAGGAAGAGCAGGATCATGCAGATCGTCGGCACGCCGATCGTCGCCATCGGCGTGAACTTGGGCACGTTCTTCATCACCCGCAGCACCTCGAACAGGAAGTAGAAGTACCAGTCCGGCCGCGGCACGTAGGTCGTCGTCGTCGGGTCGACCTTGGGGCCCATCTCGGCGCCGAACATGATGGCCAGGAAGATGATCACGAACATCACGATCACGGCCATCACGGCATCCTTGGTGACCGCGTAGGGGAAGAACGGCTTGCCCTCGTTCTTCAGGATCGAATACTCGCGAAGGTATGTCTCCTTCTCGGCCTGGTTCACGGCGGGCTCACCTCGCTCACACCTCAGCCTGGTCGAGCTCGGGCTCCGGCAGGGTCTCCGTCTTCAGCCACGGCGGGGCGGAGATCCCGAGCTTGGTCACGAGGTAGAGGTGGGCGCCGATCAGCGCCGCCATCAGGCCTGGGATCAGCAACATGTGGATGGCGTAGAACCGCGACAAGGTCGTGGCCCCGAACTCGGGTCCAGCGCGCAGGAAGTCCGACAGGTAGGGCCCGATCAACGGCCCGGTGCCGTTGATGTTGACGCCCACGATCGTCGCCCAGTAGGAGCGCTGGTCGAACGGCAGCAGGTAGCCCGTGAACCCCATCGCCAGCGTCAGGATCAACAGCACGACGCCGATCACCCAGCTCAGCTCGCGTGGGTACTTGTAGGCCCCGAAGAAGAACACCCGGGCCAGATGCAGGAAGATCAGGATGATCATCACCGAGGCGCCCCACTTGTGCATCGCGCGCACGAACTGCCCGAGGAAGGCATCGTCGGTGATGTAGCGGATCGACTCGTAGGCACCGCCCGATGCGTCAGGGCGGTAGAACATGGCCAGGAAGACGCCCGTCACGGCCTGATTGAGGAACGCGAACAGGGTCGCCGATCCCAGCGTGTAGAACCAGTTCACCCCGCGCGGGACCTTGCGGAACAGCAGCCAGCGCAGCCCTCCCGAGAGCGACGTGCGCTCGTCGAGCCAGTCGACGACGGTGACGCCGGCCTCGGCCACCGGATGCAGTCCATCGTCATCGCCGTTCTCCTGGCCGGGGCGCTTGGGCTTGGGCTGGAGAACCTTGGGGAGAGGTGGGGCGGGGAGACGGGGCATGGCTGGCTAGTTCTTCGGAATCACCGAGGTCGACCCCCGGGCCGGGTATAGATATTGCCCGATTCCATCGAGCGGCTGGCCGGGGTCGCGTGGAGCGAAGCGTCTCAACTCGGAGTTCACCGAGTAGCGCGGCCCGAGCTCGATCAGCCCGGTGCTGGTGTTGAGGCGGGTGTAGAAGCGGTCCAGCGGCTTGACCGGGGGCCCTCCGGCGACGAGCCCACGGAAGTCGTACACGCCGCCGTGGCAGGGACAGATGAAGCGCGCGGCCGATGCGACGAAGCGCACCGGACAGCCCAGGTGCTGGCAGCGTGAGGACAGAGCGATCCAGTGGTTGTACTGATCCTCCGGCTCGGTATCGATCGCCGGGTCGCGCTGGCGGACGTAGGCGATCGTGTTGCCCGCCTCGCCGACGCCCTGGACGATCGTGATCACCTTGGTCGAGTACGTGGTCTCGGTGAAGTCCTGCGGCGTTCCGACCGCCTGCCAGTCGAATGGCTCACGGCTCAGCAGCGGGCCGAGGGCAAAGCCGAGCGCGGGCAGCGTGAACGCCATCGCGGCGACGGCGCCGGCTCCGTTGGCGGCCAAGTCCATAAACCGTCGACGCGTGACCGTCTCGCCCTCGAATGCGCCGGGCATGTTCCGGTCGGCGGTGTATTTGGATTTTCCTGCTGCGTGTCGATCTGCCACATGCGCCTCGGTCAAACTGCGACGACGTGTATTGAACGCGCCGGAAAGCCTATCGTCAAGAACGAGGCGGCCGTCACTAGCGACGTCCTACCCGGAAACCGCGGCCGCGGCGCGGAGCGCGGCCGCTGCCCCGGCGTCTCCCGAGCGAGCCAGCGCCTTGGCCCGACCATGTTCTGCGGCTCGAGCCCCAGCCGACCGCGGCGGCGCCCGCCGACCACACCGCCTCGGCGAGATCCGGGTCGGCCTCGGCCCCGGCTTGGGCGACGAGCGAGATCACATCCGCCAGCTCGGACACGGCATCGAGATCACCGAGGTCGGCCAGCCGGGACAGCCCCAGCGCGTAGAGCTGATCCCCGAGCAACAGCGCGAGGTCTCGATCCTCGGTGCGCAGCACCCGCGGATCGCCGTAGTGGAGCAGGGACCCTTCGAGAGATCATCTCCAGCAGCAGCTCGTACTCCGCCTCGTGCCCGACGGCGCGGGGGCCGTCGGCGGCCAGCTGCGGCGGGCCGGGCAGCGCCAGCCGCGGCTCGGTCAGTGGCCCGCGGTCAAGCACGCCGGCCACGGTTCCGCCCTGCGCGTCCAATGCCTCCCGCAACGCGAGCACGCCGTCACGAGCGCTTCTCATCGCCGCGCCAGCTCCGAGAATGCGGATCGGGCCGCCTCGATCGTGTGCTCCACCTGCGTTGTCGGTATGGGCGAGGGAGGGGAACCAGGCCTCGAACTGGGACGGGGGCGGATAGATCCCCCGCTCGAGCAACGCCCGGCACCAGGCGCCGTAGGCGTCCAGGTCGCAGGACGCGGCATCCGCATAATCACGGACCGGCGCGTCGGCGAAGAACACCGTCAGCAGTCCGGGTACGCGCTGGATCTGCACCGCGCGGCCGGCGTCATGGGCGGCGCGACCCAGGCCAACGGCGAGCGTCTCGGTGAGCTGCCCGAGCCGCGCGTAGGCCGACTGGTCAAGCAACTCCAGCGTGGCGAGGGCCGCCGCCACGGCGAGCGGGTTGCCGGACAGCGTCCCGGCCTGGTAGACGTCGCCCGCGGGCGCGATGTGTTCCATCAGCGCGCGCGAGCCACCGTAGGCCGCGGCCGGCAGTCCCCCGCCGACGATCTTGCCCATGATCGTCAGATCCGGTGTCACGCCCAGCCGCTCCTGGGCGCCCCCGGGGCCGACGCGAAAGCCGGTGATCACCTCGTCGAACACGAGCAGCGCGCCGGTCTGATCGGCGTGCTCGCGCAGGAGCTCGAGGAACCCCTGGTCAGGGGGGACGACCCCCATGTTGGCCGGTATCGGCTCGGCCAGGATCGCGGCCAGCTCGTAGCGCTCGGTCGCCTCGATCACCGCCGCGGGACTGTTCCACGGGACGATCACCGTCGCCTGAGCCGCGGAGTGCAGGACGCCCGGACTGGCCGGAATGCCCTGAGTGGCCAATCCCGAGCCGGCCTGCGCCAGGAGTCCGTCGACGTGCCCGTGATACGCCCCCGCGAACTTGAGCACCGGTTCGCGAGCGGTCGCTGCTCGCGCGAGCCGGATCGCGCTCATCGTCGCCTCGGTTCCCGAAGCGGTCATCCGCAGCATCTCCACCGACGGCACTCGGCGCACGATCTCGGCCGCCAGGGCAACCTCACCTTCGGTCGGCGCCCCGAACGTGGTTCCCTTCCGAGCCGCCGCCACGACCGCCTCGACCACCGCCGGGTGGGCGTGACCCAGGATCAGCGGCCCCCACGAACCGACGAAGTCGATGTACTCGTTGCCGTCGACATCGCGGATCGTCGCGCCGGACCCCGCGGCGATGAAGATCGGATCGCGCCCGATCGCCTGCATCGCCCGAACGGGCGAGTTGACCCCCCCGGGCAGCAGCCCGAGCGCGCGCGCGTAGAGCTCGCTGGAGCGAGTGGTGTCGAACGAGCTGTCAGTGCTCACATGTTTACCCCGCGATGTTTCGCCGCCAGGCGAAACTCGCAACGGTGGACGAAGTCCACCGCACTCACACGCCGGCGTGCTCGCGTTCCCAGGCCCGGTAGTCCTCGGTGAAGTAGAGCAGGCGAATCTTCTTGAACTCGGTCGAGGAGTACAAGGTGGCGCGGTCCTCGATCCCCGTCTCGAGCGCGATCGAGTCGAGGATCGCGTCGCATTCCTCCTTGGAGCGCCCGTGGGCCATCGTGAACACCGAGTAGGGCCAGTCCTGGTAGGTCGGGCGCTGGTAGCAGTGCGAGATGCCGCGGAACGCCGCCATCCGAGGGCCGATCTCCATGATCTGCTGATCCGGAACCTTCCACACCCCCATCCCGTTGGCGCTGAACCCGGCCCGGCGGTGAAACAGGATCGCCGCCACGCGCCGCAACAGCCGGCGCTCCTGCATCCCCTCCAGGTGCTCGAGCAGCCGCGCCTGCGCAATGCCCAGCTCGGCCGCCGCGGGAGCGTAGGGCTCGGAGACCACCGGCATGCTGCCCTGGAGCGCGCGGATCACCGCCACGTCGAACTCGTCGTAGGGCTGGCGCTCGGTCTCGGCCGGCTCGGCCACGGCAGCCGCCTTGGCCAACGCCTCGGTCCCGGCCTCCATCTCGAGGTCCATGCGGATCTTGAACAGCTTCAACGTCGGCAGCTGTCGGATCGACTCGGCGCCGGCGATGCGCCCCAGCACGTCGATCGTTCCCTGCAGTCCCAACGGCGAGTCGGGCTCGGTGGCCAGCGTGAACCAGATGTTGAACTCGTGGTTGCGCAGGTAGTTGTGCGACACGCCGGGGTGCGCGTTGATCACGTTCGCGGCCCGCCACGGGTTCTCCGGATCGACCTTGGCGGCGACGAGCATCGATGCGTAGCCGAGCGCACGGGTGTCGAAGATCGGCGTGACCTGGCGGACAATGCGCTCGTCGAGCAACCGCTGGACGCGCTCCATCGTGTGCTGCTCGCTGATCCCGGCCTGAGCCGCCACGTGCTGATACGGCCGCGGCGCGATCGGGAAGCTGCCCTGCATCAGGTTGAGCAGCCGCTTGTCGACCTCGTCGAGCGCGATCGCCGCGCCGGCCTTGCGGCTGCGCAGCTTGGGGCCGTGCTGGCTACCCGCGTCGGGCGTGGCGGCGGACGGGGTGGTGCCGTGCGGCGAGCCTATTGCAGCCATCGCGCAGCCTCCTTCGCGTGGTAGGTGATGACGATGTCCGCACCGGCGCGGCGGATCGAGGTCAATGCCTCGAGCACGGCCGTGCGCTCGTCCAGATAACCGGCCGCTGCGGCAGCCTTGAGCATCGCGTACTCACCGCTGACGTTGTACGCCGCGACCGGCATCCGAGTCGCCTCCTTCACCCGCGCGATCACGTCGAGGTAGGGCAGCGCCGGCTTGACCATCACGATGTCCGCACCCTCCTCAACGTCGAGCCGGGCTTCGCGCAGCGCCTCGTCCCCGTTGGCCGGATCCATCTGGTAGGCGCGCCGATCGCCGAACGCGGGAGTCGAGCCGGCCGCATCACGGAACGGCCCGTAGAACGCGGAGGCGAACTTGGCCGAGTAGGCCAGGATCGGCGTCTCGGAGTGTCCGTCATCGTCGAGCGCCGTCCGGATCGTCCCGACCCGCCCATCCATCATGTCGCTGGGGGCGATCATGTCCGCCCCTGCGCGCGCCTGCGAGACCGCCGTACGGGCGAGCAGCTCGAGCGTGGCGTCGTTGTCCACCGCCCCATCCGGCCGGAGCACGCCGCAGTGGCCGTGGCTGGTGTACTCGCACAGGCAGAGGTCGGTGACGACGAGCAATTCCGGATGGGCCTCCTTGATCGCCCGCGTGGCGAGCTGAATGATCCCCTCGTCGTCCCACGCGCCCGAGCCTTCCTCATCCTTGGCCGCCGGGATCCCGAACAGCAGCACCGCGGGGATTCCCAGCGACTGCGCCTCCGCCGCCTCGGCGACCGCATGGGCGATCGACAGACGGTCGATGCCTGGCATCGCCACGATCGGCTCGCGCCGGTCGACGCCGTGCGCGACAAACATCGGATAGACGAAATCCGCCGCCTGCAAGCGCGTCTCGCGGACCAGGCCGCGTAACGCTCGGCTGGCGCGCAAGCGACGAAGACGGGTCTGCGGAAACGCCATTCCTTCAGGATACCGGCGCTCAGCCCCTGCACCTACCGGCGCCTGCGGGCGCCGCGGGCCGCTCAGACGAGGTTCCAGCGCTTCACGCGCCACGCGGTGACCAGCCCCGCCGTGACGTACGGGTCCGCCTGCACGAACGCCTCGATCCGCTCGGGGGCGACTCCTTTGAACACCATCGCGCCACCGCTGGGCGGGTCTCCCAGCGCGCCGGCCATGACCACACGGCCTGCGTCGCGCTCGGCGCGGATGTTCGCCAGGTGGGCCTCACGGTAGGGCCCGCGGCGCTCGAGCATGTCATCCACATACTCGTAGATGAGGAGGTGATGGGCATCTTGATCGGCCATAAACACGAAACCTAGCGCGGCGGAATGCCCGGCGGCGCTACGCTTGCAAATTGTGAGCAATATCCAGAAGCGCGGCAGCTATACGCCAAAGCGGGTCCGCGAGCAGCGCGCCTACCGTCTCGTGGTCGCCGGCGGGGTCGCCGGTGCCGTCGGGGTGGTCGGCATCGTGCTCGCCGTCGTCGGGGCGATCGGCGCCACCTTGCCGATCCTCGCCTTGATCGTCGCAGTGATCTGCGCGGTGCTGTTCCAGCGCACGGTCGGCGGCCGCTGAGCCCAGCCGGCTGCCGGGCCGGCACCCTCTGACACAGGTCATCGCTCGTGCATGACGTGATCGTCATCGGAGGCGGGTTTGCCGGTGTCACCGCCGCGCGCGAGGCGGCGCTGCGCGGCCGCTCGGTGCTCCTGCTCGAGGCTCGTGACCGCCTGGGCGGCCGGACCTGGAACGCGAGCTGGGCGGGCACGTCGATCGAGTACGGCGGCGCCTGGGTGCACTGGCACCAGCCGCATACCTGGTCGGAGATCACCCGCGCCGGGCTGAAGGTCAGCCTGAGCGGCGATCCCGACGTGGCCGGCTGGTACGTCGGCGACGATCGGCACTCGGGCACGATCGCCGAGCGCGACGCGATCGCCCGGCGAGGCTGGGACCGCTTCGTCGCCGGCGTGGAGGAGGCGCTCCCGAACCCCCACGATCCGCTCCACGCGATCGACCTGCTGGCCCGTTTTGACCGGGTGACGATCGCCGAGCGTCTGGCAGAGCTGGGGCTCGAAGCTGAGGAGCACGACGTGCTGGCGGCCGAGCTCGAGTCGCTCGCGCACGCGCCGCTGAACGACGCCGGAGCTGTCTCGGTGCTGCGCTGGCACGCTCTCTCGGGTTACAGCCTGGCCCTCACCCAGTTCACCGGGGGGCGGGTGACGCTCGCCGAGGGGACCGGTGCGCTGCTGCGATCAATCGCCGGCGCCGCGCCGTTCCCGACCCGCCTCAACGCGGCGGTCGCCGCGGTGTCCCAGCGCGGCAAGCACATCGAGGTGCAGACGCGCGACGGCGATCTGGAACGGGCGCGCTGCGCGGTGGTGGCGATCCCGCTGAACACGCTCGGCGCGATCGAGTTCACGCCCGCGCTCTCAGAAGCCAAGCGCCGCGCGATCGCCCTGGGCCAGGCGTCGCGTGGCGTCAAGATCATGATCCTCGCCCGGGGCGCGCCGTTGTCCCAGAACGCAATCCGCCCCGGGCATCCGTTCGGGTATCTCGATACCGAGGTGTGGCTGGACGACGACACGCAGCTGATGATCGGCTTCGGCATCGATGCGGCTCGCGTCAACGCCGGCGACCTCACCAGCGTCCAGCGACAACTCGCGCAGATCATGCCCGGCTACCAGGCGCTCGACGCCACCGCGCACGACTGGCTGGCCGACGAGTTCTCCCGCGGGACCTGGGCGATCCATCGCCCCGGCTGGTACGTCGAGCATCACGCCGCCATGCAGCGCCCGGAAGGGCAGCGTGATCCTGGCCGGCTCGGACCTCGCCAACGGCTGGTCGGGCTTCATCGACGGGGCGATCGAGTCCGGCCTCCGCGCCGGGGCACTGGCCGCGCGGTTGAGCGCCTGACCCGAACCCCGACCAACCGAACCGGGCGAAGTGGCACATATCGCACACAACTCCCTGATTCGCGGGGGTGCGTGTGACAGGGCCCGCTGGGCGACACAAATCGCGAGCACCCCGTCGATTCCGGAGGCGTGCGTTCACTTTGTGCCACGACAACGCCCAATATGTGCATATTCATTTGTTCACCGCTTCGACGGCTACACAGCCGACCAGGCCGCGCCGCACCCGCGCGACCGCGTCGACCGCCACCGCGCCGTGCTCGCCGACGATCACCGGATTGCACTCGATCAGCTCGAGTCGATGCTCGACCAGCAGCTCGCCCACCCGCGCGGCGAGCCTCGCGGCGGCTGCGAGGTCGAGGCGCGCGCGGCCTCGCCCGCCATCGAGCAGCGCCGCCGACCGCAGCGACCGCAGCGACCGCTGCACCCGTTCGGCGCTCGCCGGAAGCGGCACGATGGCAACGTCGTCGAGCAATTCGGCCCAGATGCCCCCGAGGCCGATGACCAGCGCGGGCACGATCGCGTCCGCCCGCGCCGCCACCACCAGCTCGACGCCGGGGGCGACCATGTGCTCGGCCAGGATCTCCGCCGCGTGCTCCGCTGCCACGCCCGCCAGGCGGCGGTAGGCGTCGCGGACGTCGGTCCCCGAACGCAGCCCCAGCACCACGCCGCCGAGCTCGGTCTTGTGCTGAATCGGAGCCCCGGTCAGCTTCAACGCGACGACGCCACCCAGTTCCCCCAAGGCAGCAACGGCGTCGTCCTCGTCGTACACCAGCCGCCCCGCGGGGACGCTGACGCCACCGCGTCTGAGCAACCGCTTGGCCTCATGCTCGCCGAGCCAACCCTCGTCCCCACGACAGCTCGCCGCGTCAGGCGCGCCAGTCCCGCGGGCCGCGCGCGGCGTGGCGACTGTCCCGGCCGCGCGGGCCGGGCCACGGGGGCCAGGGGGCCCAGCCGGGCCAGGGGGCCCAGCCGGGCCAGGGGCGGCCAGCCGCGCGGGCAGCGCGGGCAGCGGCGGCGATCGCGCGCGCTCGGGCGGGGTCGACCGGTGCTCCGAGCATCGCCGCGGCGCAGGCGAGTCCGGTGCGGAGCCCCGCCGCCGCCGGGATGCCCGCCTGGGCAAAGTGCCACGCCGCCGCGTCATCGAGAAGCTCGGGCAGGGTTGAGCACACCATCGTGGGCACAGGGCTGAGCGCGGCGCCGTCGGCGATCCCATCCCGAACAGCCCGCCAGGACTCCTCGATCGCTCCGTCCAGGTCGGGCGGCTGGTCGTAGAAGATCAGCACCTGATCGATCGCCGGGTCAGCTCCGACCGCGCCGATCAGCTCGCCCAGCGCCTGGCGCTGACCCCAGATCATCGCCGTGTAGTCGAGCGGATTGGCCACCGTCGCGGCCGGCGGCAACCGCGCCCGCAGCTGCTCGCACGTTGCCGGGGTGAACGCGGGCAGGGAGAGGCCCAGCCGCTCCGCCTCGTCGGACGCCTGCGCGGAGTCCCCGCCCGAGCAGGTCAGGATCGCCAGTCCCCCGCCACTCGCCACTCGGTCGCCTGCCCCCGTCCCCCGCCACTCGCCACTCGGTCGCCTGCCCCCAGACCCCCGCCACTCGCCACTCGGTCGCCTGCCCCCAGACCCCCGCCACTCGCCACTCGGTCGCCTGCCGCCACCCCGCCACCGCCCGCCACCCCGGCACCGCCGGCCACCCCGCCACGACCGGGCACCCCCCGCCGCGGGACCGCCAGCGTCTTGGCCAGCTCCAGCAGTTCGTGCACGTCGTGGGCCCACACCGCCCCGGCCTCGGCGACCAGGCTGCGGAAGACACGCTGATCGCCCGCGAGCGCGCCACTGTGGGCGGCCGCCGCGCGGGCCCCGGCGCGCGAGCTGCCGACCTTCAGCACCGCGACGGCGACCCCGCGCTCGGCGCACGCGGCCAGGCCGTCGCACAGCCGCTCATCGCCGTCCTCCTCCAGGTACAGCGCGATCGCCCGCAGCCCATCCTCCGACGCGAGGAACTCGAGGTAATCGGCCGCGGACAGCACCGCGTTGTTGCCACTGGAGACGACCGTGTGGAGGCGCAGTCCACGCCGCGTGGAGAGCGCGTTGACCGCCACGTTGCCGCTCTGGGACACGACCGCCACGGGACCCGGCTCACGTGGCGTGAGCGCGTCCCCCCACAACGCCGCCTGAGCGTGCATCGACACGATCCCGTTGCCGTTGGGACCGCAGACCGGCAGCCGGTGGCGCCGGGCGGCCATGATCAGGTCGTGCTGACGGCGCTCGCCGCCGCTCACCTCGTTGAATCCCGCGCTGAACACCACGGCACCCCCGCATCCCGCAGCGCCCGCCTGCTCCACCACCGCCGCGACGCCGGCCGCGGGGATCGCCACCACGACCGCGTCGACCGGCTCGGGCAGGTCGGCGATCGTCGGCACGCACGGGCGTCCGTGCGCTTGGTCGCGGTTCGGGTTGACTCCCCACACCGGACCGGGGAAGCCGATCCGCTCGAGGTTGATCAGGGTCTGATCGCCGTACCCGCCCGGTCGTTCGCTCGCCCCGACGACCGCGATCGATGCCGGCCGGAACAGCCGTCCCAGGTCCATCCTCCCACCGCTCTCGCCGGCCGGTCGGCGTCAGTGGATGGTGGCCTCGACGCCGCGGCGCTCGAGCGCCCGGACGACGATCAGCCGCTGCACCTCGCTGGTCCCCTCCCAGATCCGGTCGACCCGCAACTCGCGCTGGAACCGCTCGGCGACGTTACTGCGCAGATAGCCCCGGCCGCCGAACGCCTGCACGGCGCGGTCGGCGCAGCGACCCGCTGCCTCGGAGACGAACAGCTTGGCCATCGCCGCCTTGGCATGGATCAGCTTCAGATCGGCGCCGGAGTCGATCATCCCGGCCACCTGTAGGGCCAGCAGGCGGCCGAGGGCGGCATCGGTGGCCGAGTCGGCGAGGGGGAACGAGATCCCCTGGTAGTCCATGATCCGCCGGCCGCCCTGAACGCGTGTCAGCGTCCAGGCGGTGGACTCCTCGACCAGCCGCCACATCGCCCCCAGGCCGTGCGTGGCGATCCCCAGCCGCTCCTCGGTGAACCACGCGCGCTGGAGATCCAGTCCGTTGCCCACCCCGCCGATCACCGCGTCGGCGCCGACCTCGACCTCGGTGAAGCGAATCGTCGGATGGCCGTGGGGGTAGTTGTGGGTGAACTTGGGGTTGTCGACGAACTCGACCCCGGGCGTGTCGGGCTCGATCAGAAACAGGGTGGGCAGCGAGTCAGCGCCGTCGACCACGTTTGCCATCACGATCAGCACCCGCGCCACGTCGCCTGAGGTGACGAACCACTTCTCGCCGCTGATCCGGAACCCGCCGTCGGACGGGATCGCCGTGGTGGCGATGCCGGAGGGGTCAGAACCGGCTTCCGCCTCGGTCACCGCGTAGGCGTCGCCCCCATCGCCGCGCAGCGCCGGCACCAGGTAGCGCTCGATCTGCTCGGGTGTGCCCTGCGAGAGGACGTTGTAGACGTTGGGCACGTGCCAGTGCAGACCGTTGGTGACCCGGCCGAACTGCTCGTTGACCAGGAACCACTCGAGCATCGACCAGCCCTGGCCGCCGTGCTCGGGGGCGAAGCGCCCGCCCTGCAGGCGCGCGGCGATGGCCTCGCGCTGGACCTCCTGGACGGTGCTCTCGGGCAGTCGCCCCTGGCGCTCCTCGGCCTCGAGCTCGAGCGGCATCAGCACGTTTTCCACGAACTCCCGGGCGCGGGCCTGGAGCTCGAGTTGATCGGCGGTCAGTTCACCGGGTGCGGTGATCGGGGCGGTCGAGCTACTCATAGGGTCCTCTCTCAGGTGTGATGGGCGATGTCGATGCTGTCCACGAACGCCGGCGCGGCGTCAAGCCGTTCTCGGTCGGCCGCGGTGCGCTGCGCGCCGTCGCCGGGCAGCCCCAGCAGCAGGTTGTGGTGGTTGGCGATGACGTCCCTGGCCAGGGCCCGCGCGGTGGCCAGCACCGGGTCGCGATCAGCCCCCGGCCGCTCGATCAGCTCGACCACCCCGTGCAGATAGCGCAGCCAATCGCGTTGCCGGCCGTACAGGATCAGCCGCTCGACGCGCGCCGTCTCGGCGGCCACCGCTGCCTCGGTCGGCGGGCCGCCGCACACCAATGTGGCGACAGCCGCCGGGAGCTGTTGCTCAGGCTCCGGCGTGACCGAGAGCCACGACGCGTGCCGGGCCATGGCCGGTAGACTAACAGCAACTGATCACAAAGTCAGGATGTGACCCATGGCATCGATTTCCCCCCACGCGGGCCCCTCCAACCCCGGCGAATCCCGGCCGGTCACGGAGGCCCTGCACCCCCGCTTCTACACCGAGCCGGAGCTCGCTGAGCTCGAGCAGGAGCTGATCTTCGAACGCACCTGGCAGCTCGCCGGGCACCTCAGCGCGCTGGCGCAACCCGGGAGCTACCTGACCGCGCAGGCCGGCACCCAGCCCGTGCTCGTGCTGCGCGATGACCACAACGAGCTGCGCGCCTATCGCAATGTCTGCCGACACCGCGCGTCGCGACTGCTCAGCGGCTCGGGCCGCTGCAAGGGCGCGATCCGCTGCCGCTACCACGGCTGGACCTATCGGTTCGACGGGTCGCTGATCGGTGTTCCCGAAGGCCTGGCGTTCGGGGATCGACTGGACAAGTCCACGCTCGGCCTGATGCCGGCGCGGATCGAGACGCTCTGTGGCCTGGTGTTCGTCAATCTCGATGCGGATGCGACACCGCTGGCCGAGCTGGTCGGTGATCTGCCCGAGCGCCTGCAGCGCTACGACATCGGCTCGCTGAGCGCGTTCGCGCCGAGCGGCGGGACGCAACCGGCCAACTGGAAGGTGGTGGCCGAGAACTACCTCGAGGGCTACCACATCCCCATCGCCCACCCCGGGCTGATGCGGCTGCTCGACTACAAGCGCTACAGCACCGAGGTCCACGACCACTACGTGTGGTTCGAGGCGCCGCTGCGCGCGAAACGGAGCAGCAACCGGCTCGAGCGCCTGTATGCGCGCCTGGTCGAGTCGATGCCCTCACTGGGCGAGGAGGATCGCTATGTCTGGCGCTACGCGTTCATCTACCCCAACACGACGATCGACCTCTACCCCGACCAGGTCAACACGTGGCAGATGCTCCCCGACGGACTCGATCGCACCCGCGACGTGTTCGCCAGCCTGCGCCCGAGCGACAGCAGCCCGCGGACACGGCTCGTGCAGTGGGCCAACCACCGGCTGAACACGCTCGTCCTGAACGAAGACATCGACCTGGTGGACAACGTCCAGCAGGGCCTGCGCACGCGCGGCTATGAATGTGGCCCGCTGTCCGGACGCGAGCGCGGCGTCGCCTGGTTCGCCAACCGGATCCGTGCCGACCTCGAGCCCCATCTCCCCGCGGCGGAGGCCCGGGCGTGAGCGCGGCCGGCACCCGCAACGGCCGCGAGCGGATCCTCAACGCCGCCGTGCACAGAATCGCCAGCGACGGCATCGACGGGGTGCGGATCGCGCGGATCGCGATCGACGCCGGCGTCTCTCCCGCCCTCGTGCACTACCACTTCGCCAGCCGCGAGCTGCTGCTCGCCGAGGCCCTCGAGTATTCCTACACCCACGCCGGCGACGCCCGCATCTCGAGCGGCGAGCTGCCCGGCGCCTCCCACGCGCAGCGCCTGGCCGCCATGATCGACCAGTGTCTGCCGAGCACCCCGGCGTTGGAGCGCGACTGGGTGCTGTGGGTCGAGCTGTGGCTGCGGGCGGTGCGCCATCCCGAGCTGCGTGGTGTGTCGGAGGAGCTCTACGCCCGCATGCGCACATGGTTCGCCGATGAGATCGCCGCCGGCGTGCGCAGCGGCGAGTTCGCGCGCTGCGATGCCGAGGACGTGGCCGACCGCACGCTCGCGCTGGTCGACGGCTTTGGCATCCGGGCGCTGCTCGGCGACTCCGCGATGCCGCTGGAGCGAGCCCGGCGCGCGGTGGGCGCAGCGCTCGCCGGCGCCCTGGGACTCGGCGAGCAGCTCGTGCCCGCGATCAGCGCTCACGACGTCGAGCCCGCGCCGACCGCAGCCCGCGCCGCGTCGCGGGCGGTGCGGACCGCGCCCTCCATGTAGCCCGCCACCCAGTGGTCTGAGCCGGCCACATAGAACGGCGGCTCGTGGGTCGCGTGCAGCGGCCCCACGCTGGTGACGTCGCCGGGCGCCCAGCTCGCGATGTAGCCGCGGGTGAACGGATCGGCCCCCCAGGCACGCTCGAGCATCGCGGCGGGCTGGCGAGCGTCCTCGCCGTACAGCGCGACGAGCCCGTCGAGCACCGCGGCCGCGCGCTGCACCGGCGGAGCGGCCAGGAACGCCGAGAAGCGCTCGGGCGGCACCAGCAGAGACAGCACGCCCGACGCCTGCGGCCACGTCGAGCCGAACAGCCATTCGGTCTCGGCCAGTCCACTCTGGCCGGCGTCCTGCCAGAACGGTGACTCGTACGCGACGACGACCTTCGCCGCGAGCGCGTGGCGCTGGGCACGCAGCGAGCGCAGCCGCGCATCGCTGAGCCCGACGATCTCCACCTCGCGCAGCGGCCCCGCCGGCAGCGCGCACACCACGGCCTCGGCGATCACCGACTCGCCGTCGGCCAGCCCGATCGTGGCGCGGTCCCGGCCGATCGCGATCCGCCGCACGACCGCGCCGAGCCGGAGCCGCGACCCGAGCCCGGCCGCCAGCGCGAGCGCGACGGCGGCCGCGCCCTGCGCGACCCGCAGGCCCTCCCACTGCTCGAGGTCGTAGAACCCGCCACCGCCGAGCGCCGCGTGCTTGCGCAGCTCCGCCAACAGCGAGGTGCGCTCGGGCGCGTCGCAGGACAGCGACAGCGAGGCCAGGTCGTGCCGGCGGCGCACGGCGGGCAGCGCGTGCTGCTCGCGCAGCCAGGCGCCCAGGCTGGTGCGATCGAGCCGCTGCGCGTCGGGATGCGACCACGGATCATCGGGGTCGACGCCCGCGGTGAGCTCCGCAAACGCGCGCTCGACCCGGTCGGAGTCAGCCAGCTCCGCGGTGCTCATCCAGGGCGGCTCGTCGCCGACGTAGACCCCGTCGACGAGTCCCCAGCTGAGCTCGCCCGGATCGGCGACGTAGCTGGGCTCAACGGTCAACCCGAGCTCATCGACCAGCTCGCGGTAGGCCACGTGCCCGGCGCCGAACACCTCACCGCCGCACTGGACGATCCGCCCATCGGGCAGCGTCACCTGCTCGACCCGCCCGCCGGGCCGGTCGCGTGCCTCGAGCACCACCACATCGGCCCCGGCGCGGACGAGATCGCGGGCCGCCGTCAGACCGGCCAGCCCGGCTCCCAACACAGCCACATCCTTCACGACCCGTCCACCTCCGAAAGCTCGCCGGTCGGCCGCCGCCGGTCAGCGCTTGACAGCCGCCGCGGCGCGGTTGTAGTTTCCTGAATCCGCATTCAATATATGCCCTCAGCGTGGATTGGTGTGAGCAGCACGTTCATGAGCCCCCGACCCAGAGTCGACCATCTCCGCAAGCCGCAGATCGTTGCCGCGGCGGCAGAAGTGCTGTACGAGCGCGGCTTGTTCGCCACGCGGATCGGCGACATCGCCGAGCGGGCCGGCACCAGCTCGCCGACGATCCTCTACTACTTCGAGTCGAAGGACCGGCTGCTCGAAGAAGCCGTCGATTACACCGACCGCCAGTTCTATGAGCGCTTGGCCGAGGGACAGAAACGCT
The DNA here is from genome assembly GCA_963838535.1 of uncultured Solirubrobacterales bacterium. Lineage (GTDB taxonomy): Bacteria > Actinomycetota > Thermoleophilia > Solirubrobacterales > Solirubrobacteraceae > Palsa-465. The sequence goes on along the minus strand of CAWIRN010000022.1, from coordinate 35,274 downwards.
ACGAGCGGGCCAGCGACAAGCTCGTGCACCTGATCACCGAGACGAGCCTCGGCCCGGGCGGGCTGAGCGACTGGACGCTGTGGATGGAGATCTGGGTCCGCGCCCGGCGCGAGCAGACCGTCCGCAGCTCGTACTTCAGGCTCGACCGCCGCGAGCGCGTCCTGATCGCCGAGATCGTCCGCGACGGCCAGCGTGACGGCGAGTTCAGCGTCGCGACCAACCCCGACGATTTTGCGCTGTCGCTCAGCGGCCTGATGGACGGTCTCGGGGTGCAGGTGACGCTGGGCCAGCCGGACGTCACACCGGAGCGCATGGTCGACCGCTGCCTGGCGCTTGCGTCGGTCGAGCTCGGCTGCGATCTGCGCGCGGCGGGAGCCGTGACGGACGGCCTCTCGAAGTCGACGTGATGCCGGGAGTGAGTGTGCATGCATCCACGTGAGGGATGGCTGGGAGGAGGGATCCGGCGCACGCTCACACCGGACGAACGCGCGATCTCGCGCCGGCAGCTGCTTGCGGCGGGCGCCGGGCTGGCGCTCGGGGGGATGCTGGCCGGCTGCAGCTCGACGAACCCCGCCGCTGGGAGCAGCGGCCCCCCGCTGCCCCGTCAGAACAGCCCCGTCAAGTGGCCGGTGTACTCCGACAACCAGCCAATCGCCTCGGGCCTGATGCCCGAGACGGGCGCGACTCTGCAGCTCTACAACTGGGTCGCGTATATCAACGAGTCGGTGATCAAGAGCTTTTGCAAGAAGTACAACTGCAAGTACTCGATTACGACGTACAACACGATCGAAGAGGCGCTCGCCAAGCTGTCCAGCGGCGAGCTCAAGTTCGACGTCTTCTTCCCGACGGTCAGCGTGCTCGGTCAGCTGGTCGCGGCCAAGATGATCCGGCCGCTGAACCCCACCTACATCCCCAACATTGCCAATGCCTGGTCGGACTATCGGAATCCGTTCTACGACCAGGGCTGGCAGTACACGACGCCCTACTCGATCTACACCACTGGGATGGCCTGGCGTAAGGACAAGGTGAACCTGTCGCCGTCGTGGAACATGCCCTGGCAGGGAGCGCAGTACAAGGGCAAGGTCGCAGTCCTCGACGATTACCGCGAGACGCTCAGCCTGGCGCTGCTGCATGCCGGCAACCTGGACCTCAACACGACCAGCACGGCCCAGATCCAGGCGGCCGGCCGGGCGCTGCGGCAGCTCTCCTCCCTGACCAACGTGCGGATCGACAACAACGATTACACCGACGTGCCGACCGGGAAGACGTGGATTCACCACGCGTGGTCGGGCGACATGGCCACCTCCAACCAATATCTGCCGAAGGGCACCTCGGTCGACACCCTCGGCTACTGGTTCCCACCCGACCGGAAGGGTCCGGTCGCCAACGATCTGATGGTCAACCTGACCGGCGGTGCAAATCCCGTCCTCGCCCATAAGTTCATCGACTACATGCTCGACGTGAACAACGCGCTGGAGAACTACAGCTACGTCGGTTACATGCAGCCCCTGAGCGCCGTCACCCCGGCCAAGCTGACATCCGAGAAGCTGCTGCCGCCCCAGTTGGCGTCGACGGTCGTGCTCCCGGATTACTTCCGGCACGGCCTCTTCCAGCTCGAACTGCCGGCGGCAGCCAACGCGGTCTGGGAGTCGACCTGGAACATGTTCTCCAAGGGGCTATAAGGCAACGCGATGACCGGCCGCGGCGACAGCGAGCACCGGCGTAACCACTGGCTGTGGAAAGGGCTCGCCGCGCCGGGAGCAATCTGGCTGCTCGTTCTGTTCGTGGTGCCGTTCTACGTGATGCTGGCGGTCGCCGGAGGCGGCATCAACGAGTTCTTCCAGACGGTGGTCCCAGTCTGGAACCCACTGCATTGGTCGACCTGGAACTTCAGCGCGGTCTGGCGAGACATCGTCGGGAGCGGAGCGTTCCTCGGCTCGCCTGCGCTCCGGACCGTCCTCTATACCGCGATCGCCACGGTGATCTCGCTCGCGATCGCCTACCCCGTGGCGTATTTCGTCTCCCGATACGCCGGCCGGCGCAAGGTGATGTTCCTCGTCCTCCTGATCGCGCCGTTCTGGGTCAGTTACATGATGCGGATGCTGGCGTGGATCGACCTGTTGCAAGAGGGTGGTCTGTTCAACCGCGCGTTGTCCTCTATCGGCCTGCCCGGAAACACGAACTGGCTCGGCGGCAAGTCAATTACCGTGATTCTCGGGCTGGTCTACGGATACATCCCGTATCTGATCCTGGTGCTCTACGCCTACCTCGACCGCATCGACCAGAGCCTGCTCGAGGCCGCCAGAGATCTCGGGCTCAGCAAGTGGCGGACCTTCTGGCACGTGACGATACCCCTGAGCAAGCCGGCGATCGTCGCCGGAATGTTCATCACGGTGCTGCCCATGCTGGGCGACTACTACACCAATCAGCTGCTGTCCGGGGCGCCCGGCACGACCATGATCGGCAACGCAATCGAGGGTCAGCTCAACGCGCCGGGCGAGACTGGACAGGGTGCGGTGCTGGCGCTCATGCTGCTCGGGGTCCTACTGATCCCGATGACCTATTACGTGATCAGCACCGCCCGAGCCTCAAGGGACGGCGCCTGATGGCCAGTACGGTGGACAAGTCCGTCACCGCCCCCTCCCGCCCCGGGACGGTCCGATTGCCCGGGCGCCAGGGTGCCAACCCGTGGCGGCGGCCCTGGGCGATGGAGGGCTTCACCTGGCTCTACATCATCTGGTCGATCGTGCCGATCGCGATCGCCGTGCTGTTCTCTTTCAACAAGGGCGCTTCACAGGCCACGTGGCAAGGCTTCTCCACCAAGTGGTACGTCGGCCGCGGGGTCACCTCGGTGCTCCACAACCCCAGCCTGCATCACGCGGTGACCCAGACACTCGTGCTCGCAGTCCTGACCACGGTGATCTGCGTACCGATCGGCGTCGGGTTTGCCATCGGCACCGATCGCTGGCGTAGCCGGACCTCAACCGGACTGAACTTTGTGATGATCTTCTCGTTCGTGGTCCCGGAACTGCTGCTTGCGGTGGCGCTGTTCCTGCTCGTCACGCAGGCGCTGACGTTCATCGGCCTCGGAACCGAGGCCGAGGTGGCCGGGCTGGTCGTGTGGAACATAAGCTGGCCCGCGATCATCGTCCGGGCGCGGCTGATGAGTATCGGGCGCAGCTACGAGGAGGCGGCGGCCGATCTCGGCGCCTCGCGGCTCGGGGCGATCCGTCGGGTGCTGCTCCCCCTGCTGCTGCCGGCCATCTTCGCCAGCGCGGTGCTCGTCTTCGCCAGCACGGTGGACGATTTCGTGATTGTGGAGCAGCTGTCCTCGACCGCGGCAACGCAACCCATGTCGGTTCTGATCTACGCCAACGTCCACGGCGGGCTGAGTGGGCCGGCGCTCAACGCCCTGGCCACGATCATGCTGCTCTTCTCGGTCGCCGCGGCGCTGATCGGCTTCGTCGCATACCGGTGGATGACCCGAGGGGAACGCACGAGCGGCAGCGCTGACGCGCTGACGAGCATCGCAGGCATCTGAGAGGACTGAGATATGAGCGGAGGGCATGTCGAGCTAGGGTCACTGACGAAGCGGTTCGCCGACTTCACCGCGGTCGACGGCATATCGCTCGAGATCCAGGCCGGCGAGTTCTTCTCGCTGGTCGGGCCCAGCGGCTGCGGAAAGACGTCCACGTTGCGCATGATCGCGGGCTTCGAACCGCCGACCAGCGGAACGATCCTGCTCGACGGCGTCGACGTCGGAACCTGGGCGCCCAACCGCCGCAACGTCAATACGGTCTTCCAGAACTATGCGCTGTTCCCGTTCCTGACCGTCGCCGAGAACGTCGCGTTTGGCATGAGGTACAAGTCGGTGCCCAAGTCGGAGCGCAACGACCGGGTGGCCAAGGCGCTGGAGCTGGTCCAGCTGTCCGGGTATGAGAACCGACGCCCCAACCAGCTCTCGGGCGGCCAGCAGCAGCGCGTTGCCCTGGCGCGGGCGCTGGTCCTGCGTCCCGCGGTGTTGCTGCTCGACGAGCCGCTGGGGGCGCTCGATGCCAAGATCCGCAAGCAGCTGCGGCTCGAGCTCAAAAGCCTCCAGGAGGAGGTCGGCATCACGTTCGTGTTCGTCACCCACGATCAGGAGGAGGCGCTGAGCATGAGCGATCGCGTGGCCGTCATGAGCGGAGGGCGGATCGAGCAGATCGGCACGCCGGAGACGGTCTACGAGAGCCCCTCGACGGTGTTCGTCGCGGACTTCCTCGGCGTTTCGAACCTGATGGACGCGCAGGCGACGGCCGGTCCGGACGGCGGCTGCCGGGTCCGGGTCGGCGACTTCACGCTGCGCGCGGGTTGCGGGGACGTCGGGGCCCGTGGCCCGGTGAAGATCGTCGCGCGCCCCGAGCGCATCGTGCTGCTGGAGCACGATGGCAGCCCAGGCGAGAACTGCCTGCCGGGGATGGTGGAGCGCACCGTCTACGTCGGCGCCAGCCTCCAGGTGATGCTCCGCCTGGCCAGCGGCGGGACGCTGCAGGCGTCGGTGGCCAATACGGGCGGCGACGCCGAGTATCAGCAGGGCACACCCCTCTACGCGCATCTGCCCGCCGACGGGCTGCGTGTGCTCGCGCCCGTGGCCGTCGGCGACGGAACCGGCGCCGCCAGCCCGCTCGAGTCGCCCGACCAGACCCCCGTCGCCTGAACACGACCTCGTCCGCAAGCGGCCAGGGGCTACGCGAAGCGCTTCAGCGCCAGGCGCGCGAGCGCGGCGAACACGACCGTCAGCACGGCCAGGTGCACGAGCGGCCACAGGATCCCCGGCGCAGTACCGCTGAAGGCATTGTTGGCGGCCTGCAGCGCCGCTTTGAACGGGAACAGGAACGCCACCGTGTCGAGCACCGATTTGAGGGCTCCTGACACCGCGTCAGCCGGCACCAGGGCGACGAAGGCGATCGGCAACGAGAGCAGAAAGGCCAACAGTGACGCCGTGCTCACTTCCCGCGAGAGGCCCCCGATCGCCACCCCGAGGGCACCAAACGCCACCCCGCCAAAGGCCAGTGCCAGCACCCACAGCTCAAACCGACCCCAGTCCAGGGGCACGAACAGCGACACGAACGCCGCCATCAGCAGGCTGACCACGGCCGCGCAGCCGGCCGACAGCGCGATCTTCTCCGACAGCAGCCGACCGGGTGAGACAAGCCCTCGCACCAACCGCGAGTACGCGTTCTCGGAGCGCTCGAGCGCCAGCATCCCCGCCGCGAGCAACACGGTCACGATCATCAGCGAGACGATCACCGCGATCGCCGCCGCGTAGGAGTCCGTGGGAGTGGTCCGGCCGGCGAGCTCGGTCTGGACCACGGTCAACGGGGTCCCGATCGAGCCCAGGACCGGGCTGGCGAACCCCAGCCCCTCGATCGCCAGGCTGGCGAATGAGGAGACCTGACTCAACGCGACGCGCAGCGGCGAGCCCGGGGGCAGCGACGCAATCGTCCCCTGAATGATCGTGCGCGCGTTGCGGAGCCCCAGCAGATGGAAGTTCTGCCCCAGGAACTGGATCGTGCCGCCGTGCAGCACCTGTTGGAGGTCGGTCACCGCCACGCGCAGGACCTGCTTGGAGACCGCCTGCTCAACCTGGTTCAGCCGCGCCGATATCGCCTGGTTGACGAACTGGCGCTCGATCGGGTCCTTGGTGTTGAGGATCAGCTCGACGGTTGGGCTGCCGGTGCCGGTGGTCACCAGGTTCTGGATCTGCTGCGTGATGTCGGCGGGGATGATCAGCGCCGCCAACGCCTCGCCGTCCTTCACCTTCGCCACGGCCTCCTCACGCGAGTGGACCTTGATCGGATCGATCGACTGGAACAGCTGACTGGCGTAACCGGCCACGTTGATCTGCTGGTTGCCGAAGTCGATCTTGCCCTTTCCGGGCGCGACCTCGTTGAGCAGGGCGACCTTCGGCTTGCTCGGCGGGCTCGAGAGCGCAAACCCGATCATCAGCGCGATCGCGATCGGATAGACGATCAGCACGCCCACCAGCAGCGGCGAGCGACGCAGAATCTGGAGATCCTTGACCAGCAGCCACCGCATCCCTAGGTCCTCCCCGGGGGGAGCACTCAGTGACCGCGCTCGTGCAGAAAGTGGACGAACGCCGCCTCGAAGTCGCGCGTGTCGCCGCCGACGGTTCGCCCGAGCTGCGCCGGCGTGCCGGTGAACAGCAACTCCCCGTCGACGAGCACGAGCACCCGATCGGCGTAGCGCTCCACCTCGGCCACGTTGTGGGTCGAGAAGACGACGGTCGTGCCGCGACCGGCCAGCGCTCCGATGAACTCCCACAGCCGCTCCCGTTGGCGTGGATCCAGCGACGCCGAGGGCTCGTCGAGCAGCAGCACCGCCCGGCTCGCACAGCAGACCGATGGCGATGTTCACCCGCTGCTGGTTGCCCCCGGACAGCCGCCCCACCTCCTCGCCGGCCCGCTCCTGCAGGTCGGTCTGGGCCAGCATCCGCGCCACCGCCGACTCGGGATCGGCGAGCTTCTCCAGCCGCGCGAACAGCCGCAGGTTCTCGGCCACCGACAGCTTGGAGTACAGCGCCGGTTGCTGCGGAACCCACCCGATCTCACGCGGAGCCGTGGTCACCTCGCCGGCGCTGGGCTCGAGCACTCCGGCCAGGATCGAGAGCAGCGTCGTCTTGCCCGCGCCGTTGGGCCCGATGATCCCCACCAGCTCTCCCGCGAGCAACGCGAAGCTCACCGCGTCCAGCGCGGTTCGCGTGCCGAAGCGCTTGGTCAGCGAGCGAACCCCGAGCGAGGTCGCCGGCTCACCTGTGGATGCGGCGCCGGGCACCGATCAGGACCCGGCGCGCACCTGTGGTTCGAGCGAGGCGCCGCACGTCCGACAGAACGCGTCGTCCGGTTCGGCGCCGGCGCCACAGTCTGGGCATCGGTCGGGACCCAGGTTCAGCACTCCGGTCCCGGCCCCGGTCTTGACCGCGTCCCCGGCGGCAGTCTCGGTCCGAGCCCCACCGCCTGGGCCAGCGCTGGCCCCACCCCCCGCCCCGGGGGCGACCACCGTCCACGGTTCGAGCACCAGGTGACGGCGCAGGTAGACCAGGGTCGTGTGGATCACCGCGATCACCGGCAGCGCCACCAGCGCGCCGACGATCCCGTACAGCTTGTAGCCGATCAGCAGCGCGAGAATGATCAGGATCGGGTTGATCCGCAGCGAGATCCTGAACACCTGCGGCGCGACCACGTGGCCCTCGAGCTGCTGCAGAGCCAGGAACGTGAGCACCACCCAAATGGCGCTGACCGGATTGACGAACAACGCCAGGATCACCGCCGGCGCCGGGCCGATGATCGGCCCGATGTAGGGGATGAACTCCATCAACCCGTAGAACGCCCCGAAGAACACCGCGTAGCGCTCGCCGTCCGGGAAGATCCCGACCACCCCCAGGATCGTCAGCGCGACCGCCGCGCTTGCCCCCATCACGAGGCTGAACAGCAGCTGGCCACGGACGTAGCCCGAGACGGCATGCTGAACCAACAGCGGATAGTCGTCCCCCGGCGTCCCGTTCCCGGCCGGCATGATCCGCCGCGCAAGCTCGCCGATCTGCTTGCCGTACACGAGCAGGTAGATCGAGAGCACCAGGATGAGCACCGAGTCGAAGCCGACCGTCACGATCTGTCCCGCCAGATCCCGTGAGAAGGAGACGATGTCGCCTGAGCGCTTGAGGATGTCCTTCTGCAGCGTGTCGAGCGCCGTCTGGCCTTGCTTTTCGATGTGGACATTGATCCCGTTGCGCGTGAGCCAGCTCTGCAGGTTCGACAGGTCCCGGTTCGCCTGTTTGACCAGTTGCGGGACGTTGTGCTCGAAATGGCTGATCTGCGTGCTGACCGGATTGGACAGCAACACGCCGATCCCCACCAGGATGGCCAGTCCTCCGAGGTAGACGACGAGGATCGCCAATCCGCGCGGCAGCCGCCGACGCTCGAGCATCCTGATCACCGGGTTGAGGATCAGCGCGACGATGCTCGCGACGATCAGGATCAGCAGCACCGTTCCCGCTGCCCGGGCCAGCGCCCACAACCCGAGGAGCGCCAGCGGCAACAGCACCAGCTGGACCCAGCGGGGTACGACCACCGGGGGCGGATTAAGCTTGGCGACTGGCGCCGACCCGCGCTCAGAGGCCGCTTGGGCCGCGTCCGAACCGGGGTCGGCGTCCGGACCAGACGCCCGGTCGGCGGTGCCCGCCGGCGAACTGGTCGCCCGGGTGGGGAGCCTGAAACGCATACAACTGGAAGTATGAGGACCGAGAAGACATGAACACACCCGTCCGCATCCTGTTCGCCGGCGACATCGTCGGCGGTCTCGGCCGGCGCACGCTGCTGACGCTGCTGCCGTCATTGCGCGAGCGGCTCGCGCCGCACTTCGTCGTGGTCAACGGCGAGAACTCCGCCGGCGGCCTGGGGATCACGCCCAAGATCGCCGACCAGCTGTTCGCCGCCGGGGTCGATGTGATCACCCTCGGCAACCACACCTACCGCCAGCGCGACATCTACGCCTATCTCGACGCCGAGCAGCGGATCCTCAGACCGGCGAACTTCCTGCGCAGCCAGCCCGGCCACGGCTGGTGCGTGGTCGCCAAGGACGGCGTGCGCCTGGGCGTCGTCTCACTGTCGGGGAACCTGTTCATGGATGCCGGGCGCGCGGCATTCCCCGAGGCCGACGCGGTGCTGCATGCGTTGAAGGGAAAGGTCGACCAGGTGCTGGTGGACATGCACGCTGAGGCGACCAGCGAGAAGATCGGCATGGGCTGGCACCTCGACGGTCGCGTGACGGCGGTCGTCGGCACCCACACGCACGTCCCCACCGCCGATGCGCGGATTCTCCCCGGCGGCACCGCCTACATCACCGACGTCGGCATGACCGGCCCCCGCGGCGGGGTCATCGGCGTCAAGCGCGAGCAGGCGCTCGAGGCGATGGCGACGCGGATGCCAATCAAGTTCGAGACCTCGACCGAGGACCCATGGCTGAATGCGGTCCTGATCACGGCGAGCCAGCCGATGCGAGCCGACGCGATCGAGCAGGTGCTCGAGCCCGCGCCCGGGCTCGTCTAGCGTGCGCCCAGTGGTCGCCGCCGTCCGGGCGGACGACGGAGACCGTTCATAGACATCGGCGTTGACTTCCTGGGATCGGGTGAGCGTGACGCCCGGGTTTCAGACGAATGCCGCGTGGTACTCGCGCAGGAACTCGGCGGTCGAGCGGCGTCGGGCCGGGGTAGCACGGTCGGTCGTCGCTACCCCGCTCCGCCACCAACCCAACCCAACCCACGGATATTCAGGAGAGCCCGTTTTTAGACCGGCTGGATCTGCCTGGGACCGACCAGCGGCAGCTCCATTGCCGGCGCCGGCCCGGAGAGCGTCGCGCGTCTGGCCGGGTGGCTGGCGAAGATCGCCACCAGGACGAGCGGGAAGAACCACACGATATAGGGGTACAGCCAGTAGTTGACCCCGAGCTGGAGCGCGATCAGCACCGCCGCGCCGAGCGCGGCGACTTCGACGATGCCGCGCTGGGCCGGCACGAACGCGACCGCCAGCGCGAGCGCCACCGCGGCGCCCTGGACGAGATGCTGCGCGAGGCCGAGGCCGCCCCACAACCCCCAGATCGAGAACGGACTGACCCGTGACGCCTGGTAGGAGATCGAGTCGTGCAGGAACGCGTGCAGGTTGCCGCCGATCAGCACGGGCGACATCGCGGCGCCGAGCGTGAGGCCGTAGGCACACACGTACGCCACGACCGAGCGCTTACGCGGGGGTGATCCGATCCCCCGCAGCAGCAGTGGCGCGAGGGCAAACGGCGCGAACTTGGTCAGCGCGGCGAGCGCCCCGACGACGCCGCGGGCGGGCGCCGAGCTGATGACCAGGAGCGCCAGCACGAGCAGCATGGCCACCAGGGAGTCGTTCGTGTTCGAGCTCAGCGCGTACAAGCTGAACGGATACGCCGCCCACGCGTAGGCGAGCACGATCCCGAGCGTCGGGCCCCGGATTCTGCGCCCGATCAGGAACAGCCCCAGCAGCGTCATCAGATCGAAGAAGATCGCGGCGGCATGCGCCGCGGGGAGCTGGTCCCAGGTGCCACTCCAGCCAAAGATGGCCCGAAACGGAATGTAGGCGTAGTAGTTGACGGGGCCGTAGGTGTCGCCACTGGCGTTGTCGGCCGGCCACCCGCCGTACAGCGCCTTGCCGTGCAGCAGCCGGTCAGCGCCGATGACGCCCGCATAGCCGACGTCGATCACATTGGAGTTCGTGACGTTCAGCCCGACCCGGAACCCGACCAGGAACACCAACGCCACCAGCAGCCACGGGGTGGGCACCACCAACCGCAACGGCTCGCGCGGGACGCCCTTGCCGAACGCCAACCCCAGCATCCGTACGAGCAGATAGAGCAGGAACGGGTACACGAGCGGGACCGACAGTCCGATCAGCGCGTTGTTGAAGAAGGCCAGCGAAATCGAGAAGCCCAGCAGCATCAGCAGATCGAGATGCAGCAGCGACCATCCCCGTCGCGGCACGGCCCCGCGCCGGCGCCGCCAGGGGAGGAACGGGCCCACGAACAGCAGGCACAGCGGAATCCAGACGTACCACGCGTTGACGCGCCGTCCAAACGCCCCGCGGTATCCGCGGGCCATCGTCCACGCGACTTGAAAGCCCGTCCACGCCTGCGTGACCTTGCCGGTGCGGTCGTCGATGTAGACCTGGGCGAGCTCGCGTTGATTGGTCCCGGCCGAGAACCAGCTCACCTGCCACTGGCCGGGGCCCTTGGTGTACTCGTACGGGATCGCCTTCGCGTGGTCCCCCAGCTCGGCGCGGATCGTGGGATTCTGGGCCGCGATCCGCTCCACCCGGGCGGCGGTCAGCCGATCGCCGGGCGGTGGCTTGTTCTGCGTGGTCACCAACACCGGGGTGCTCGGATTGGCCAGCGTGGCGGCCGTGGTGATGGTCGTGGTCGTCCCCGCACCGGTGGCGGCCCGCGCGCTCGCGGACGCAATCAACAGTGCGGCCAGGCCCAGCGCGGTAAGGAGCCCGGCCAGCGTCCGCATACGGACGCCGAGCGGCCGACGACGACTTAGGCCCGGAAGCTCCAAAGCTTCTGCCCGATGAATGACAGCGGGGTGGCGCAGACGATCGCGATCGCCTGGGCGACCACCTTCGGCATCCCGGCCCCATCCACCAGCGACACGAGAATCACGTAGGAGAAACCGAACGCGACCAGCGAGACGGCGAAGAAGCGAACCCCCTGCCGAATCGGATGCTCCTGCTTGGCATCGAAGGTCCAGTGACGGTTGAGCCAGAAGTTGTTGACCACCGACACGATGAAGGCCACTACGGCGGCGATCTTGTAGTTGATCCCCAGCGCGTGGACGCAGCCGGCGAACACGAGCAGGTTGACCACGTAGCCGCTGGCACCGACGAAGACGAACCGCATCAGCTGCAGCCAGTTGCCGGGCCGGCGCACTCCATGACGCACGCGAGCACGGAAGGGAAGCTCGACGGTCGTGATCAGATCCTCGGACATGTGGCAAATGTATCGGCGGTTTGTCGGTTCACCGTAAGTGGGCCAGCGCGTTAATGCGGTCCTAATCAGCGCCGGTCGGGAATCCTGACAGGAAACTGCCCTCAGGGCCGCCCCACCAATCCGAAATGATCATGGACCATCGGCGTCACGTCCCGCAGTGACCACTGGTCGCGGACCCCGCGCGAGTCCGGGCCCGTCCCGCACCACAGCAAAGCGCCCAGCGAATCAGACCGGTGCAACGAGCCATGGCTGCCCCCACCAACATGGTCGGCGCCGCCCCAATCGACGAACTCATAGCTGGGCGCGGCCGACAGCAGCACGTCCCCCGCGGTCGAGCAGCTCAGCGCCGACCAGATCCGGGCCAGCGCGTCGGGATATTCGGTGGTCAGGAAGCGACCGTCCTGTACCTCGGCCCTGAGCGCGGAAAGCTCGCCGGTGACGCTCCAGCGACCGCCGCGGGGATCCTCGAGCGCGCCGCCGGGGGCGAACCGCAGCTCCCCGCGGCGGCTGCGCACGACCGCTTCCGCCTCGGTCCCACCGGCCATCGACAGGATCAGGTCGACGCCCTCCAGCTCGCGTACCGCATCGACGGCACGCCCGATCACCTCTGGGGCGTGCTCGGGGTCCAGCGCATAGATCATCGCCGCGCGTTGCGCCGGGCAGATCGCCACCTCGGCGCCCACCGAGCGCGATGGGCTGGGCTTGGCGATGGCAAACTCGGCGAACGCGAGGTCGAGGCGGATCCGCTCCTCGACCGACGCCTGCGAATGGTCGGAGGTGACGATGACCGCGTATTGCTCGAGGAAGGCGTCGGGGCCGCCGGCCGCGTGCATCAGCCGCTCGAGCTGGCGATCGGCTGCCGCGATCGAGGTGACCTGGGCGTGGGGGCCGTTCTTGTGCGACCAGGCATCGTTGTCCGGCAGCGAGAACAGCAGGAAGTCGAACAGATCGTGGTCGACCAGGTAGGCGCCCACGCACCCCGTGTGCTGGTCGCGCACGCCCGGCATGCCCAGCTGCCCTCGGCAACCGGTCTTGCGGCTGGCGTAGAGGTCGGCGTAGAACAGCTCCAATGGACCGTCGATGGTCCGGCGGAACAGCGTCGAGGTGACGATGCGGGCGAGCGCCGATTCGTTGGACACCTCGTGCGGGTGGCGCCCGCGGTAGATCAGGTAGGTGGTTCCGGCTGTGCGCACCTCGGCGTCGTCGAGCGTCTCGAACACCGTCTCGACATCGGCTGACAGGTGCTCGGCGTTCATGCGGTAGACGGTGTCGGTGAGCGACCGCAGGACCCCGAACTGGCGCGACGCCGAGAAGCTCGAGCCGTACTCGACGTACCGGGCCTCCTCGCGGTGGTACCAGTTCATGCTCGGGATCAGGTGTTGGTCGGGTCCCACACCGGTCGTGATCGTCGCGGCGCAGACGGGCGTGACCGACGGGAACGCGGCGACGCAGTCGTCCACGTACACCCCCTCCTCGCGGATGCGGGCCATGGCCGGTGCCCGTCCCGAGGCGATCGCGCGTTCCAGCATCGCGGGCTTGAGCGCATCCACGACCACCAGAACCAGCTTCTTGGCCGCGGGAGCTCGCGCGAGTGTTGATGGGTCAGCCGCGCTCACGTGCGTCAGCGGAGGATCCGCAGCCCGGCGTACTTCTCGCCGCCGCGGCGGCGGCCCGCGATCACAATCCACAGCAGCAACACCAGCACGATCAGGCCGACCGGGGGCAACAGCACCGACAGCACCGCGCACACCAGCGCCCCGCCCTCGGCGAACAGCGGCAGCGCCGCGGCCGCCGCCTGATCGAGCCGCTTGCGCACCCGCGCCAGCAACGGACGGGTGGCGGCGATGCCGACTGCGGCGCACAGGACGCCGGCGATGTAGCCCGGCCAGGTCACATAGTGGTCCTGGGCCAGGGCTCCCGCGAACAGCACCGCCCCCACCGCCAGCGCGATCGCGCCGAGCGCGATGGCGAACGGTCCCCGCTCGAGCCTCTCCTCACCCAGCCGCTGCTCGGCGACCGCCAGCAGGATCGCTCCGAGCAGCATCGCGACCAAAAAAGGTGTCCCTTGAAGAAACGCGAAGTCAGTGCCCTTGAAGTCGATCTGGACGTCCCCGGCGGCGAGTGCGCCGACCGCCAGCGAAGGCAGAAACGGCCGGATCCCCGCCGCGGCGGCGATGCCGATCCCCTGGAAGATGTCGAAGGCTAGGTGCACCGTGCTGTACCGTGAGCAAGCGTGACGATAGACGAGAGGGCAGCGTGAGCCCCCCTGAGGGCGGCGTTAGCCCGGGCAGCGGCGGGAGCACGCGGCGCCCGCGATCAACGGCACGGGACATCGAGCGCTACGCGGCCTTGTTCGCTGAGCGCACGAAGGTCATGAAGTCCTCGGCGATGCGCGACCTGATGGCGCTGACCGAGCGCGACGACGTGATCTCGCTGGCCGGTGGCCTGCCCGACACCTCCACCTTCCCGCCGGATTCCTACGCGGCGTTGATGCGGACCGTCGCCGTCGATTCGTGTGCGCGCGCGCTGCAGTACGGCCCCACGGAGGGCTTTGCCATGGTCAAGCGCTGCATCTCCAAGGTGATGCAGGCGGAGGGCATGGTGCTCGACTCCGACGAGCTGCTGGTCACCACGGGTGGGCAGCAGGTCATCGACCTGGTCTGCAAGACGCTGATCGATCCCGGCGACGTCATCGTCGCCGAGGCTCCCACCTACCCGGGGGCGATCCCGACCTTCTGCGCCTATCAGGCGGACGTCGTGCAGGTGACGATGGACCGCGACGGGATGCGCGTCGATGAACTGCGGGACACGCTCGATGAGCTCGAGCGCAGCGGGCGCCGCCCGAAGTTCATCTACACGGTCCCCAACTTCCACAACCCGGCCGGAGTGACGATGTCGCTGGAGCGCCGGTGGGAGCTGATCCGGATCGCCGGCGAGCGGGAGCTGCTGGTGCTCGAGGACAACCCGTACGGGCTGCTGCGCTACGAGGGCGAGCCGCTGCCGACCCTCTATTCACTCGATGACGAGTTCGTCATCTACGCCGGCACGTTCTCGAAGATCCTCTCTCCCGGCGTGCGTCTCGGGTGGGCGGCCGCGCCCGCGCCGATCCTGCAGAAGATGCAGATCGGCAAACAGGGGTCCGACCTGTGCTCATCGTCGATCTCGCAATACTTCGTCAGCGCCTACTTCGATTCCGGGCCCTGGGAGGAGTATGTGCGCTCGCTGGTCGAGATCTACCGGCGGCGGCGCGACGTGATGCTCGACGCGCTCGCCGAGCACTTCCCGCGCGAGGCCGAGTGGACCCACCCCCAGGGCGGCCTGTTCATCTGGGCCACCATGCCCCCCTACCTCGACACGACCGACCTGCTGGCCCGCACCCTTGAGGAGCACGTTGCGTTCGTGCCCGGGCGCGCGGCATACGTCGACGGGCGTGGTGGCTCCTCGATGCGGTTGAACTTCTCGGGCGTGAGCGAGGACCAGATCCGTGAAGGGATCCGCTGCATCGGCGAAGTCGTGCGTCAGCAGGTCTCCATGTACGGAACCCTGACCGGCGCGCGACCGGATGCCGGAGCTCCGCGCGGCGGCGAGGACGCCTGGCTCGAGTCTGAGCCTCGCGCGCCCGATCCCGAGCTGGCCAAGGTTCTACGGCTTCCCGCCAAGCGCAAGCGCGCGGGGTGACGCGGTCGGGGGGCCGAGGGCCGCTTTGAGTCGAGTCGCGGTGCTCAAGGGTGGGCGCTCGCTCGAGCGCCAGGTGTCGCTGCGCTCCGGCGCCAGAGTGGAGGATGCACTCGAGCGCCTCGGCCACGACGTACGCCCAATCGACGTCGGGCCGGATCTGGTGGCACAGCTGACGGCCGACCGGCCCGACGCCGCGTTCGTCGCCCTGCACGGACGCGACGGAGAGGACGGGACGGTGCAGGAGCTGCTCGAAGTGATGGGCATCCCCTACACCGGCTCGGGCGTGTCGGCGTGCATCCGCGCCGCGGACAAGGTGCTGGCCAAGCACGCGATGCGCGATCACGGAATCGCCACCCCCGACTTCTACGCCTTCAACGAGACCGCCTTCAAGGCACTCGGCGCAGCCCAGGCGCTGCCCGCGATCGAGGAGCGGCTCCAGTTTCCCATCGTGGTCAAGCCGGCCAGCCAGGGGTCGGCGCTCGGGATCAAGTTCGCCCGCACACCCGCCGACGTTCCCGCGGCCCTGGTGGCAGCGTTCTCCTATGACCGCAAGGTGATGCTCGAGCGCCACGTGCACGGCCGCGAGCTGGCGGTGTCGATCCTGGACGAGGCCGGAGCGCCGAGGACCCTGCCCATCGTCGAGGCGGTCCCCGAGCAGGAGGACTTCTACGACTTCGAATCGCGCTACGAGATCGGGCGCACGCGGTTCGTCTGCCCCGCCGAGCTCCACGAGCCGCTCGCCCAGCGGGCCAGCCAGATCGCCCTGGAGACCTACCGGCTACTCGGGTGCGCCGGCTTCGCCCGCGTCGATCTGATGCTCGAAAGCGACACCGACGCGGTCTACGTGCTGGAGACCAACACGATTCCCGGCCTGACCGAGACCAGCCTGCTCCCCCAGGCCGCCGAAGCCGCCGGCATCTCGTTCGACCAGCTGATCGCCCGAATCCTGACCGCCGCTGTGGAATCGCCCTAGAGGGCGATTCCACCTATTCGTCGGCGGCGAAGTCCTCTGGGGTCACGCGGTCGAGGAAGTCCTTGAACTTCTCCACGACCTCCTCGGTGTCCTCGACCTCGTGCTCGAACTCGATCGCGGACTCTGAGATCACCTCGTCGGCGGCAAAGATCGGCGCGTTGGCCCGAACCGCCAGGGCGAGGGCGTCGCTGGGGCGCGAGTCGATCTCCAGCTCACGACCGTTGGCGCGGAGGCTGATCGAGGCGTAGAAGGTGTTCTCCCGCAGCTCTGTGACGGCAACCCGGGTGCACTCAACCTCCAGCTCGCCGAGCATGTCGGACAGCAGATCGTGCGTCATCGGGCGCGGAGTGGACGCGCCCTGGAGCTTCATCAAGATCGCTGCCGCCTCTGGATGACCGATCCAGATCGGCAGGAACTTGTTGCTCTCCACAGTCTTCAACAACACGATCGGCTGCTTTCCGACCATGTCGAAGCTAACGCCGTAAATGACCATTTCCTGCACTCGCCGCTCCTCATGAGGGGTCGGGCAAGTATAGGGGCCTCTCCCGAACCCGATCGAGATACGAGGTGGTCAGAGCCGACGGCCCGCAATGCCCGATACTTCGAGCCATATCAGTCCACACGTGTCCCGCGCCCAGCCGGAGACACAGAACGGTTCGGAGAGCGAAGCATGAGCACCTCGGAGACGTCCGGTTTGGTCACAGACATCGCAGGCCTGCGCGAGCACGCCGGCACGCACGTTGGCTTCACGGAGTGGAGCGAGATGACGCAGGAGCGCGTGAATCTGTTTGCCGATGCGACCGACGATCACCAGTACATCCACGTCGATGTCGAGCGGGCCAAGGCCTCACCCTTCGGTGGGACGATCGCCCATGGATATCTGACGCTTGCCCTGCTGGCGCCGGTGTCTCAGCAGCTCTTGAAGGTCACCGACGTCGTGATGGGCGTCAACTACGGTCTCGACCGGGTGCGCTTCCCGGCGCCATTGCCGGTCGGCGCGCAGTGGCGCGGCGGCGGTGAGATCGCCGAGGTGACGGATATCAAAGGGGGCGTCCAGGTGAAGCTGCGTCGTCACGATCGAGGTGAAGGGCTCAGAGAAGCCCGCCATGGTCGCCGAAGCCCTGATACGCCTCTATGGTTGAGGGCGCCGGGGCGCCGCGATGAGTATCGACCTGGACAAGATCGTCGCCATCGACGTCCACACGCACGCGGAGCGTAACTCCGGACAGCCGCAGGATCCGGTCACCCTCGAGGTGCTCGCCGCCGCCGGGAGGTACTTCGGCGGCAGTCCGCCCCAGCCCACCGCCCAGGAGGTGGCCGACCACTACCGCGAGCGGAACATGCTCGCGGTCGTGTTCACGGTCGATGACGAGGCCGGCATGGGACGGCCGCGGATCGGCAACGATGAGGTGCTCGCGGCGGCGCGCGCCAACCCTGATGTCCTGATCCCGTTCGCGAGCGTGGACCCGCACAAGGGCAAGCTCGGTGTCCGTCAAGCGCGCGAGCTCATCGAGGCCGGGGTCCGGGGCTTCAAGTTCCACCCCAACACGCAGCGCTTCTGGCCCAACGACGAGGCGTACTACCCGCTCTACGAGGTGATCGAGCGGGCCGGACTGATCGCCCTGTTCCACTCCGGAACCACCGGGATCGGCGCCGGCATGCCGGGCGGGGGCGGCGTGCGGCTGAAGTATTCGAATCCGATGGCGGTCGACGACGTGGCCGCCGACTTCCCGGCACTCGACATCATCCTCGCCCACCCGTCATTTCCCTGGCAGGACGAGGCGCTGGCGATCGCCGTGCACAAACCCAACGTGTACATCGACCTGAGTGGCTGGTCCCCGAAGTACTTCCCGGAGAACCTCATCCGCTACACCAACACGCTGCTGAAGGACAAGATGCTGTTCGGCTCGGACTTCCCGCTGCTCACGCCCGACCGCTGGCTGTCGGATTTCGCGCAGCTGCCGATCCGCGACGAGGTACGCCCGCTGGTGCTCAAGCACAACGCGGCCCGCCTGCTCGGACTCGATCGCTGAGGGCCAGTCACAACCGTGCGTTAAATGAGTGCGCCCCGGAACCGGCGGGGTATGAGGCCGGATCTGCGGGGCGCGCTCGAGGGAGGAGAGGTACTGACAGAGCATGATGGCGCCCCTCGTCCTAGATGTCCAAGACGAGAATCAGCACGGATCTATAAGCTCAGCTTATGGAAATTCGCCAGTTGCGCTACCTCGTGGCTCTCGCCGAGGAGCGAAACTTCACGCGTGCGGCCGCACGAGAGCACGTCGCACAACCTGCGCTGTCCCAACAGATCCGACGCCTGGAGGAGGAACTCGGCCTGGCGCTCGTCGAGCGCACGACGCGCCGTGCCGCGTTGACCGATGCCGGCGTGCTCCTCGTCGCGCGGGCCCGGCGCATTCTGGGCGAGCTCGACGCGGCGCAGACCGAACTCGAGGGACTGCGAGGCATTCAGACCGGACACGTCTCGATCGGCGCCATGCACACGATGGGACCCGTCGACCTCTCGCTGGCGCTGGCGATCTTCCATCAACGCCATCCGGGCGTCGAGCTGACCGTCCGGGAGCAGGCCAGCGAGGAGATGGCGGAGATGCTGCGGGTCGACGAGCTGGACCTGGCGTTCCTCTCGGTGACCGAGCGGATTGAGAGTCACGGACTGGGACTGCTTCGGCTCGTCTCCGAAGAGCTGGTCGTGCTGCTGCCGCGGGAACACCCGCTCGCCGAGCGGGGCCAAGTTCGCATGGCCGAGCTGTCCGGTCAGCCATTCATCAGCTTCCGGCAGGGGGCGAGATTGCGCGAGCTCCTGGTCTCAGCGGCTCGGCAAGCCGGGTTCGAGCCACACGTGACCGTCGAGTCCAACGAGAGTCAGCGCGTACGCCGACTGGTGGCACTGGGTCTCGGGGTCGCGATCCTGCCTCGCTCGGATGCCGACGGTCCCGGGGCCGATATCGCCGTCGCCACGCTGACCGAGCCAGAGCTGAGCCGCGACGTCACGCTGGCCTGGCGCGAAGGACGCCGTCACGCACCCGCGGCAGCCGAATTCCTGCAGCTGGCGCGAGACACGTTCACCGACCCCGGTCTTCATCAACCCATCGGCTTGCCGCCACAGGTCCCGTTGACGGCCGGATCGGCGATCTAGCCTCACAGACCACGATGAACGAGCCCCTCTTCCCGCGCCTGGCCGCTCCCGATGGCGCCGAGGCGATTCGCCTGGGCGAGCAGGCGCTCAGCTACCGCCAGCTCGCTGGAGCGGCAGCGTCGATGGCCACGCACCTGCGGGGCCTCGGGCGGATCGCCGTGTGGGCTGCACCCACACCCGAGTTCTGCGTCGGGGTGATCGGCGCACTGGCCGCCGGAACGACCGTCGTCCCCATCAACCCGGGCAGCGGATCACGCGAGCTCGAGCACATCGTCGCGGACAGTGCGCCCGAGTTACTCCTCGCCTCAGCCGGTGTCGAGCTACCAGAGCAGCTGGCTCACCTACCCCGGATCGATGTCGACCCGGGCGCAGGCGGCGGTCGGCTGCCCGACGAGCTTTCCGAGGAGGCGGTGGCCTTCGTGCTCTACACATCGGGCACGACAGGACTTCCGAAGGGCGTCCAGATCCCGCGTCGGGCCATCGTCTCCAACCTCGATGCGCTGGCCGAGATCTGGCAATGGACCGCGGAGGACCGGCTCACGCATGCCCTGCCGGTGTTCCACGTGCACGGCTTGGTGCTTGGCCTGCTCGGTCCGCTGCGCCGCGGAGGCCAGGTCGAACACGTCGGTCGGTTCTCCGCGCAATCGATCGCCGGTGCGCTACGCCGCGGCGCCACGATGGTGTTCGGCGTCCCGACGATGTATCACCGAATCGTCCGAGCAGCAGCGCAGGACGCCGAGCTCGCGGACGCATTCGCGCCTGCCCGGCTGCTCGTGTCGGGATCGGCGCCGCTGCCGGCCGTGGATCACGAGCGGATGCGCGAGCTCACCGGCCAGGCGATTCTGGAGCGCTACGGAATGACCGAGACGCTGATCAACGCCGGCGTCCGCCTGGGGGGCGCAGTGATACCGAGCCGGGTCGGACCGCCGATCCCGGGCGTGGAGCTCACGCTGGTCGACGACGACGGCGCCAGAATCGAGTCCAGCGACGATGAGCAGATCGGGGAGATCGCCGTCCGAGGGCCGAATCTGTTTCTCGGCTACCTCAACCAGCCCGAGGCGACCGAGCAGACGATGCGCGATGGATGGTTCTTGACCGGGGACCTGGCCACGCGTGCGGCGTCGGGTTCGCTGCGCATCGTGGGCCGGCGCGCCACGGACATGATCAAGAGTGGCGGCTACCGGATCGGCGCCGGAGAGATCGAGGCCGCACTGCTCGAGCACCCGGCCGTGTCCGAGGCCGCCGTGACGGCCCGGCCGGATCCGGACCTCGGCGAGCGCGTGGCCGCCTGGGTGGTGGCCGAGCCGGGACGCACGATTGAGGCCGATGAGCTCACCGCATACGTGGCCGGCCTGCTGGCGAAACATAAGTGCCCGCGCGAGGTATATGTAGTGCCATCGCTTCCGCGGAACGACATGGGCAAGGTGCTCAAACGGGTCCTCGCCCCGCCCGCGGAATGAACAAGATTCGCTGCACTTCGCATCGTTAACGGCTTCCTAAAGCTTAGTTCGATGATCGTCGAACTAATGCTACAATTGATCTCCATCAACATGCGAATTACGGAGACAGATCTGACCAGTTTTGAAGCTCAGGATCGAGACACCGCCCCCCATGGGCGCGGCGACCACCTCGAATCAACCACAAGGGCGCGCGCACGCGGCGCCCATAAGAGAACCACGGCCGCGACGGGAACCACGCGGCAGACCCGACGCCGGAGCACCCACGCTGCCGCACGCCCCGACAGCACCGCGGACACGCGGGCAACGACCGTCGTTGACCAGAGCTCCGGCACGGAGAACTCGCTTGACCTGTTCCTGCGCCGCGCCCGGGCTCACCCGCTGCTGACCGCGGCCGAGGAGATCGAATTGGCCAAGCGGATCGAGCGGGGAGACTTGGCCGCCAAAGATCGGATGATCAACGCCAACCTTCGGCTGGTCGTCTCGCAGGCCCGGCGCTATCAGGGGCACGGTCTGCCCATGGAAGACCTGGTCCAGGAAGGCATGCTCGGACTGATCCGCGCGGTCGAGAAGTTCGACTGGCGGCGAGGGTTCAAATTCTCAACCTACGGGACGCTGTGGATCCGTCAGGCCCTCCAACGAGGCCTGCAGAACCACGGCAGGACGATTCGGCTTCCCGTCCACGTCGCTCAACGCCAAACCAAGGTGCGCAAGATCGAAAGCGAACTCAACACCAAGCTCTCGCGCGACCCGACCGACGAGGAAATTGCGGCTGCGGCCGAGCTCCCCGTCGAGGAGGTGGCAGAGCTGCGCGAGCTGACGCGGGGCCTGACAAGTCTCGACCAGCCGGTCGGGGAGGATGGCGAAACGGCCCTTGGGGACCTGCTCGCCAGCGATCACCCCGAGCCTGGTGACGAGATCGCCGACGCCGACCGGAACCAGCGGCTCAACGATGTTGTCGGGCAGCTGCCCGAGGCCGAGCGCAACGTGATTCGTCTGCGCTTCGGACTCGCCGGAGACGAACCACGGACTCTCAGGCAGACCGGAGTCGAGCTCGGCATCCCGATGGCACTGGCCCGCGAACTCGAGCAGCAGGGACTCAACCGGCTGGCCGCGAGTGCCGAGCTCGAGCAGCTCCGCCTAGCGGCCTAGACGGGGCGACATCAGTGGCGAAGGTCTGGGTGCTGGACACCGAGACGAAGGGCACCGGAGCCAACGTGGTGCCGCTCGAAAGGGTGCAGAGAAAGCGCGGCGCAGAGGCGGTGCCGGGATTCGCCCTCCCGGCGCTGCGGCCGCCATCACCCAAGCAGCCGGATCACCGGACACCACGCGAGTTCAAGGTGGTCGACATCTTGACTCGCGGGGTCCTGGGCGAAGGCCTCGACGCGCGAGGCACGGTGGACGTACTGACGGACGTGCGCAGCATCGTCGACGTGATCGTGTACGTCTGGGAACCCGAAACCCAGCGCTGGCGGATGTTGACGTACAGCGAGACGCAGATGCTGTGGGAATACCGTGGCCGAACTGACGAGACTCATGGCGCTACGGGTTCGGTGTCGACCGCGGGCGAGTAGTATTTTGGCCGGAGGGCATCACCGCGGTCGACTCCGCCACGGAGTGGGCAACGCCACCTGACTTCCGATCTTTCCCTGATGTGCAGGGCGACACGGAGGTCACGACAGTGCAGATGCAAGTTCTCGAGGATTCAGCGGGCGCTGATTCCGAGTCCCGTCGGTTGAATTCGGCGGCTCGGCCGCCCCGCACAGCGACGGGAGAGCGGCCGTTCTGGCGCGAGGCGCTCGCGCCCTACGCCCGGCCCGATCGCCGCCGCAGCGTGATCAACCTGGCGACGTCGGTGGTCCCCTATCTGCTGCTGGTGGGTCTGATGTACGTGGCGCTGGGTGTCTCCTATCTGCTGACACTGGCGCTGGCCATCGTGGCCGCGGGCTTCCTCGTGCGCACGTTCATCGTCTTTCACGACTGCACCCACGGCTCGTTCCTGGAGTCCAAGCGCGCGAACACATGGCTCGGCACCGGGTTGGGGCTGCTGGTGTTCGCGACCTTCGGATGCTGGCGACACAAACACGCGGTGCATCACGCGACGGCCGGTGATCTCGACCGCCGCGGCGTGGGCGACGTGACCACGATCACCGTCGCCGAATATCAGGCGCGGTCCTGGCACGGGCGGCTGGGCTACCGCATGTTCCGCCATCCACTCGTGATGTTCGGCATTGGGCCGATCGTCGCGCTGGTCGTGCAACCACGGCTGGTTCCGCGCGCAGCTCGTCCGCGCATCCAGCGCAGCGTGATGGCGACCAACCTCGCGCTGGTCGTTCTGGTCGGTGGGCTCTGCTGGCTGATCGGCTGGCAGAGCTACCTCCTGATTCAGGCTCCGACGCTGATGTTCGCCGGCGCGGCCGGCATCTGGCTGTTCTACGTCCAGCACCAGTTCGAGGACGTCTACTGGGAGAGCGCAGAGCACTGGAGCTATGCCGACGCGGCGTTACGCGGGAGCTCGTACCTGAAGCTCCCCAAGGTGCTCCAGTTCTTCTCGGGCAATATCGGCCTTCACCATGTGCACCATCTGAGTGCACGAATCCCGAACTACAACCTCCAGCGGGCGCACGACGAGAACTCGCTGTTCCACAACGTGCCGACGCTGTCGCTCGCCGACGGCCTCCGCACGGTGAGACTCAAGCTCTACGACGAGCAGCGCAAACAGATGGTGACCTTTGGGCAGGCCCGGAAGAACCGCGGCGGCGGCGTGTCGCTGACACCTCACTGAGCGCCGTCGTGGGGGCCCGTCACGGCCCCAGTTTTCCCATGATCCGAGGCGACCAGCTTCACGCTCATCTTGACCGTCTTGACCGCGCCCGTGGCGGCCGCTTGGGCCGTCACGCCGAAGGTCAACACCACGAGGCCGGGGATGAACAGGATGCTTGACCCCAGCATCAGGATGCCAATCCGCGCGAGCAGGTAGGGCGGCGTGCACACGACCGCCCCGATTGCCCCGCCGACGGCACTGGCGGTCAGCTTGTCGCGTCGGGAAGAGGTCGGCTTCACGCCGATCAACCGCGACGGCACGGCGACGTAGCACACCATCATCACGCCGATCACGATGCTCAATGCGATCCCGAACCACGGGTGCCCCCAGCGGGTGACCACCATCGTCGAGAAGCCGAGCAACAGGCCGACGAGGAGACCCGAGCCCAGGATCACCGTGAGGTGAGAGCGGGCCTTGGCGAACGCCGGTCGCACGCTTCGGGACGCCCGGCTTGGACGATCGCGAACCCGAACACGGCGTTGAGGAAGAAGCTGGCGGCGGTGATCGCCGCGATCACGAGCACGATCGGGATCAGCACCGGGCCCCGCAGCACATTGAACGACTTGTCGTGCAGCACGTGCGCCTTCAGGTCGTACATCGCGAACCAGATCCACATCGCCGGCAGGATCTGCACCAGCGTCAGCCGCCAGTTCGAGAACAGCAGCTTGAGTCCGTCGAACAGCATCGCCAACGCCGCCCACCACCAGCGCGAGTGGAGCGAGCAGACGATGCGACCGGCTCACCCGCAGCACCATCTCCTCCACCATCGCCTCGTCACCCTCACGCACGGCCCGCACGAACCGCCCGACTCGGGCGGACAGAGTCGCACTGCCCGGTGGCGGCAACCCTTCGCCCGCGCTGCGCCCAGCCGCCCCGTCAGGCGCGTTGGTCTCCGTGCCCACCGTTTCCGTGCCCACCGTTAGGCAGACTACGCCGGAACGCCGGCAGATACCAACCCGTCGCCAGCGTAGGATGCAAACACCCTCCGATCGCCTATCTGCCGACAGGTGTCAGACCACTACGTGCCGCGCCGCCGGATCTCGGATCGCCGTCGGCGGTGCCCGGTGACCTGCCAGGGCCCCGGCGTGAAGTCGAGCAACAGATTGACCAGCCAGACGATGAATGTCGCCTCGACGAAACTCCAAAAGCCCTGTATGTGAAAGCCGTCGACGATGTCGTTGGTGAGCACGAGCATCAATAGCGAGACGAAGAACCAGGCGATCCCGAGCGTGAGGATGGCCAGCGGGAGGGTCACCAGCCGCATCAACGGCTTCAGCATCGTGTTCAGCACGCCGAATACGCCGGCCGCGACAATCAGGGCCCATACGTTGGAAACAGTCACTCCGGCAAGCAACCCCGCGACGATCGCCAGCACGAGCGCGTTCGTGCCCCACGAGATCGCGAGCCGGACCGGCAACGACGGCGAACGGGCTGTGTTCTCGGCTCTGGCCATAACGGGGTCTCAGTCAAGCGTACTGCGCCGCTCAACGGGCGAGCAGACCGCCTTCCACGGCGAGCGCCTCCCCGGTGACGAACGAGGCGGCGGGCGAACTGAGCCAGGCGATCGCCTGGGCCACCTCTGCGGGGCGCCCCAGTCGACCCATGGGCACAAACCCGATCAGGCTCTCCCGAAAGCCAGGAAACCGGTCGAAAGTCTCATCCATCATCGGCGTGTCGATCGCGCCGGGGCAGACCGCGTTGACGCGGATGCCGGCTGACGCGTACTCGATCGCGGCCGTCTGGGTCAGGCCGAGTACACCGTGCTTGCTGGCACTGTAGGGCGACGCGAGCGCTGCGCCGCGGACGCCGAGCGTCGAGGCAACGTTGACGATCGCGCCGCCGTCGCCTTGGCTGATCATCGCGTCGATCTCCCGTCGCATCGCCAACCAGGTGCCTCTGAGGTTGGTGGCGATGATTGTGTCCCACTGGTCGGCCGGGTAGTCGCGAGTCGCGCCGTGGCCCCCGCCGATGCCGGCGCAGTTGGCCGCGCAGTCCAGCCGCCCACAACGATCCACGGCGTCGGCAACCAGCGCCGCGACTCCGTCATCGTCGGTGACGTCTGCGGCCAAGAACCGCGCGTCATGTCCCGCCTCGATGAGCCGCGCAACCGTCGCGACACCCCGGTCAACATCGACATCGGAGGCGACCACCCGCGCGCCCATCGCCGCGAACAGGCCCGCTGTGGCCTGCCCGATGCCTGACGCGGCACCGGTGACCAGCGCCACCTTGCCCCGCAGGCCGTAATCCAGCGCCGGCGCATCAGTCACGCAGATCACGTCCCGTCGACGTCGCCGCGGCCCTATTTGCCGGTGGTGCGATGCATCGCGTGGCGCGCATGACCGGGATTTCCCCGTCCCGCACCCATCCCATCCCGGGCCGCGCCGCGCACCGGTGCCGGCGTCCGGCGGACGAGCAGACGCAGCGCGCGGTCGTCTGAGCCCTCCTGCGTCCGTTCCGTCAGGGTCTTCGGATGCACGGTGCGGAACACCGGGCCTCGGCCCGGGTCCACGACGGCCACGACCACCTTTGACCGGCTCGGCGTGTCGAACACGATCCCGTCGAGCTCAGGTCCACCACTGGCGACCTTGACGAGATCGCCGACGGTTGTGGGCTCCATCAGCACAGCGTACCGTGACCGCCGCCCAACGCGGTCAGCGGGCCGGCCGCCTGCTGGGCGTGGAGTCGGCCCGGCGCAAGCGCCCGGTTTCGACGCCGGGTCGTGATCGGTTCAGGCCCGATCACAAAATCGCCCGCGCGGGCGTATGGGGTTAGTACGCTCGGGATCACCGTGCAGAGAACGTCCGCAGTGCTACGAGCCGGAACCTGAAACTGTCCCTACCGACCTCACTCGGCGAGCGTCTGCTGGATGGCGAACCGTCCGTGTTCACCGAGCTCCTCGAGATCCTGGCCGAGGCCGTCACGATCCGCGAGCCCAGCGGCGCGATCGTCTACGCCAACCGCGCTGCGCTCGCCCACTTGGGGTTCGGGTCGCTCGAGGACCTGCGCAGCCGCTCCAGTCGGTCGATCATGGACGATTACATCGTCGAAGATGAGCACGGTCAGCCGTTGACGCTTGAGGATGTGCCCTCCGTCAAGCTCACGCGCGACGAACCCGCCGCGCCCCTGCTGATGCGGACAATCAGCCGCTCCACCGGCGAGGTGCGGTGGAACCTGCTCAAGGCAACGCCGCTCCACGACCGGCAAGGCGATTTCCTGGGCGCGATCACCGTGATCGAGGACGTGACCCCGGTCAAGACGGCAGAGGTGCGCACCCGCGTACTCGCCGAATCAGGCTTGGTTCTCGCCTCCTCGCTGGACTACCAGCAGACGCTGCGTAATGTCGCCAGCCTGGCCGTTCCCGCGCTCGCGGACTGGTGCGCGGTCGACCTCGTCGATGCAAACGGCAAGCGCGAGCACGTGGTCGCCGCGCACCGAGATCCATCCAAGCAAGCGCTCGCCGAGCGCCTGCGGGAATTCGAGCCCGATGAGCTCGATCCCGAACGGGCACTCGGGCGGGTGCTCCACACCGGCGTGTCCGAGCTGCATCCCGAGATCACCGACGAACAACTGACGCTGGGAGCCAGGAGCGCGGAACACCTTGGGTTTCTGCGCGAGCTCGGCATGAGATCGGTGGTGATCGTGCCGATGCGGGTCCCCACGCGGACGATCGGTTTGATGACGCTGGTTACCGCCGATTCTCGGCGCCGCTTGACCCACGACGACCTCACGCTCGCGGAGCAGCTCGGCCGACGCGCGGCCGTCGCCGTCGAAAACGCCCGGCTGCACACGACGCTCGCCCGCGTTGCCGACACCCTTCAGCAGAGTCTCCTGCCAGACGAGTTGCCGGACGTGCCGGGCTGGGAGGCCGCCTCGCTGTATCGCCCGGCGGGCGCCGAGCAGCGCATCGATGTGGGCGGGGACTTCTACGAGATCTTCGACAGTGATGGGAAGTGGTTCGTGCTCGTCGGCGACGTGACCGGAAATGGCGTCGCCGCGGCCTCGCTGACCGCCCGGATGCGTCACGGCGCCAGCATCGCAAGCCGCTCGGAGCCCCAGCCCGCCGCGATCCTCGGTCGACTCGACGAGGCGCTCAGACAACGACCCGGGGATGGGCTGTGCACGGCGCTGTGCCTATCCCTACACGACGATCACGTTGTCATCAGCTCGGCGGGTCATCCCCCGGCGATGCTCGTCAGCGCCGACGGCACGGTCCGGGAAGCTCCGAGCCCGGGCCCGCTCCTGGGTGCGTTCGCCGATGCCGTGTGGCCCGAGGAGATCGTGCCGGTGGGCCACGACGACCTTCTCCTGCTCTACACCGACGGACTGATCGATACGCCCGGTCCAGACGACCGGTTCGGTGCCGGCCGACTGCGAGCACTGCTCACGGCGCATGCCGACGCGGAGCCGACAGGGGTGCTCGCGCACCTCGATGCCGCCCTCGACGCGTTTCGCAACGGCCCGCGGAATGACGACGTCGCGGCGCTCGCGCTGCGGCCTCGACAGTTCGGGTGACCGCCAACGTACTGCTGATGCGTAGTGAACCGAACGAGCCGGGGCCCGGAGAGGGTTGAGCCCCGGCTCGTTTGGAAACGCGCACAAACCGCAGTCATGTCAGCCGGCGGATGTGTTCTGCGCTCCTCGGTTCTGCTCCCGCCTGGATCGGGAGCCTCGCCGCTGACCCCGGGGGGCGGGTTGGGGTCGCGACAAGCTTGACCTAAATCAGTTGGCGTCAGTGAAGTGGTGCGCGGCGACCTCCGGTTTAGCCTCTAAACCTCGGAAGTCACGTGTCCTACTGCTCGCACCACAGGCGAGCCCCAGAACTGATGCCCTCGTCACTACAGGCTACTCCGCCCGTCAAGTGGACGACGCCAAACGGCCAAACGGTCCGTCGAATGGCCTCGCTGGGCCCCAGATCGGTCCACGCTCGCGCATCGATTATTCAAGTGCCGGGCCAGAACGCCGATGTTCATCTGTATGGCCGTGATTTCACTGCGCCGGATGGTTGCGCTGATCGTGATGGCCGTATTGCTGATCGGCGGCACGGTGTTCGGGGCCGCGACGATTGCGCGCCGCAGCGACGTCCGCACCTCCCAGGTGCAGAGCGCCTCGCAGCTGATGCTCACGGCGATGATCAACCAGGAGACTGGCGCCCGAGGCTATTTCCAAACCCGCGACCCAGTCTTCCTGCAACCCTACGGCCACGCAGCGTCGGCATTCACCCAGGCGCTGGCGGACTCCCGCAGGCTCGCCGGCACGGACCCCGTGCTCCGGCTGGCGTTGACCGACCAGGCGCATCGCGCGTCGGATTGGCACGCCACGGCGCAGGCCGAGATCAACCGGCTTCAGCGCACCGGCACCGTCCCGACCGTGACCGAGGCGCTCGCCGGCAAGGCGACAATGGATGGATTTCGCGCCGCCAACGCCAGCTACAACGCGCAACTGGCCGAGCGGCGCAACGCCGCCCTGTCAGCCCAGACGTGGTACTCGGTCGGGCTCGCCGCCGCCCTGTCGGTCGGTCTGGTGCTGGCCGGCCTATTCCTCGTGCGTCGCTCGGCGCGCCGTGAGGGCGACCGGCTCGCTCGCCAGCGCGAGCTTCGCGAGCTGCTGCAGGTCTCGGAGTCAGAGCACGAATCACGGATGCTCCTGATCCGCCATATCGAGCGGACGGTGCCCGGTTGCGCAGCCGCGGTGTTCAATCGCAACAACAGCGACGATCGACTCGAGCCGCTGACCAGCGCACGGCCCGAGGACACACCGCTGCGCGGTCTCGTCCTGGAGGCACTCAGGCCGCGCTCGTGCATGGCGGTGCGCCTCAGCCACCCTCACGAGCGGGGACCAGACGAGCTGGCGCTGATGCAATGCGCAGTGTGCGGGCAGGTGGGAGGGGACGTCGCCTGTGAGCCATTGCTGGTCGGCGGCCAGGTGATCGGTTCCGTGCTCGTCGCCCGACCGAAGAAGATCGCCGAGAGCGAGCGCGGCCGCGTGCGCGACTCGGTTGTGCAGGCCGCTCCGATTCTGGCCACCCAGCGCAACCTCGCGCTCGCGCAGCTGCGCGCCGCCAGCGACGCGCTGACCGGTCTCCCCAATCGGCGCGCTGCAGACGAGACGCTCAAGCGGATGGTCGCGCACGCCGGACGCACCGTCAGCCCGCTCGCCGGCGTGCTGGTCGACCTCGATCATTTCAAGCAGGTCAACGACCTCCACGGGCACGAGTTGGGCGACAAGGCGCTCGCCGCGGTCGGCCAGATCTTGATTTCGACGCTGCGCACCAGCGACTTCGCCGCCCGCTACGGCGGCGAGGAGTTCCTGGTTCTGCTGCCGGACACAAATGCGGCGGCAGCTCGGGATGTCGCCGAAAAGCTGCGCGTCGCGATCGAGGCGGCCGACATCTCGCAGATCGGGCCGCTCACTGCCAGCTTCGGCGTCGCCGCTATCCCCGACGACGCCTGCGACGCCGAGCAGATGATCCGCAAGGCAGATCGCGCGCTCTACGCAGCCAAGGCCGGTGGCCGCAACCGGGTCGAGACCGCAGCCCAGCCGAGCACACCCGCTACCCCCTCGAAGGTGGCCTGAACCTCGCCGGTCGGCGCACCGCTACTGCCCGAGCGCCACGCGCTGAGGATGCAGCGACTCGGTGAGGCAGCGGGCCAGGGCCTCCGCCTCCGCTGGCCGGCCGAGCAGATACCCCTGGGCGCTGTCACAGCCGTACTCGATCAGTAGATCCATCGCGGCTTGATTCTCGACGCCTTCGGCGACGACGCTGAGACCGAGGCTGTGCGCGAGGTCGACCATCGAGCGTACGATGATGGCGATGTCGCCATCGGCGCTCAGGTTGGTGATGAACGACGTGTCGATTTTGACCTCGTCGACCGGCAGGGGCTCTAGATAGGACAGTGACGAATGCCCAGTGCCGAAGTCGTCGATCGAGATCCTCACTCCCAGCTTGTCCAGCCGTTCGAGGATGTCGGGAGCGGGGGCGTCGATCAATGCGCCTTCGGTCAGCTCCAGCGTGAGCCGATCCGGAACCGTTCCCCATGTGTGGGTCAGCTCCGCGACCACGTCGGGGAGGTTGCTGTTCGGACGCAGGCTGTGAGCCGAAATGTTCACGGCGACGGTCAGATCGAATCCCTCTTCACGCCAGGCGCTCTGCTGGCGCAGCGTCTCATTGAGCACCCATCGCGTGACCGGCCCGATTAACGCCGTGCGCTCCACCTCGGGTATGAAACTGTCAGGCGCCAGTAGCCCCAGTGTGGGGTGCTGCCAGCGCACCAGCGCCTCGACGCCAGAGATCTCGCGGGTGGCCAGGTCGATCTTGGGTTGGTAATGCAGGACCAGCTCGCCCCGCGCGACGCACTGACGCAGGTCAACCAGCAGCGCGAGCTGACGCGCAACGTCCGTTTCCTGCGTCGCGTCAAACACGGCGTGACCGCTGCCTGAGCGTTTGGCGAGATGCATGGCCGCGGCGGCGCGGCGCAGCAGCGCAGCCGGGGTAGTGCCGTGCTCGGGAAACATCGCAATGCCGACGCTGGCCGAGATGTAGACCACCTGGTCGGTGATCACGAATCCGGGTTTGCACGCCTGTTGGATCTTCCACGCGAGCTCCGCCGCTGCCGTCAGATCGGTCGCGCCTCCGGGCAGGATCGCGAACTCGTCCCCACCGAGTCGCGCGACCACGTCGGCCTCGCGCAGCACGGCCGTCAGCCGCTTGGCGACCTGTTTGAGCACCAGGTCGCCCTGATCGTGATCGAGCGTCGCGTTGACCTGCTTGAACCCATCCAGATCCATCACCACGACCGCCCGCGGTTCGTTGTTGCGCTTGCCCGTCGCGAGCGCCTTCGACCCGTGCTCGCAGAACAGCGTGCGATTTGCCAACCCCGTCAAATCGTCATGCAGCGCGTGGCGCTCAAGGCTCTCGGTGTACGCCTGACGTTCGGAGACATCGCGCACGAACGCGAGCGTCAAGCTGCGGCCGCCCAGCGAGATCACGCGATACTCGATGTCCATCGCGAAGGTTGAGCCGTCGTGACGGCAACCCAGGGTCTCGATCGGCCTCCCTGGCGTGCGCGTGCCCACCAAAGCTCCGGGCGCGGCGCTCGCCAGATCGGGGAACTCAGCCCGCCGCGCCGGGGCGATCATCAGCGTCAGCGGCTGCCCGATCACGTCCTCCTCGCGATACCCGAACAGCAGTCGCGCCGACGGGTTGAACGCCTCGATCAGCCCGCCGTCGCCGACGGTGAGGATCCCGTCAGCCACGCTGTCAAGCACCGCCTGCGTGCTGGCCTGGCTGTCACGCAACGCCGCGTTCAGCGTGGTAATCGATACCAGTGAGCGCTCCAGTTCCTCGGACCTCAGGAAGAGGTCGACGAACGCCGCGACCTTGGCCCTCAGCACCTCAGGCACCACCGGCGTGACAATGAAGTCCACCGCGCCACTCTCGTAGGCGACCAGCGATGCCCGATCGTCCTGGCTGCCAAACGCGGTGAGGAAGATGATCGGTGTCCGGCTCGACTCGCTCCGCTGTCGGATCAGATCGGCGGTCTCATATCCGTCCATGCTCGGCATCCGCACGTCCATCAGAATCACCGCGAACCGCCGGCCCAATACCGCACGCAACGCAGCACGCCCCGAGTCGGCCTCGGCCACCACGACATCCAGCGACGACAGCATGGCGCGGATCGCCACCCGCTGACTCAGACGATCGTTGACCACCAACACGGGCGGTGGTGGGGACGCGCCCGGGATCTCGATCGGGTCGTGCTGCGCCATTAGCCGCACAAGCCGAACGCCAATTCGGCTCGCGCCAGGGTCGTGAGGCACTGAGCGGGGGTGATAAGGCGGTATCGGCACGAACCGGCTCGCGCTTGAGTTTGCCGGCTCGACTGCCGATACCAGTCGTTGGACTGTGGGCGTGCGATGCGGTTCCGTGGGTTGCCGAGCTGTCTGCGAAAGGGTTGTGATGTCTGGTTTGGTTTCGGGGGTTGGTGGTGTGGTGGATACGCGGGTGTTGTTGGGGGTGTTGGCGCGGGTGAAGGGGGGTGATTTTTCGGCGCGGATGCCGTTTGAGTGGACGGGTGTGGCGGGGAAGATCGCGGATGGGTTTAATGATGTGATTGTCGCGAATGAGGCGTTGGGGTTGGAGTTGGCGCGGGTCTCTAGGGTGGTGGGGCGTCAGGGGGAGCTCTCGCAGCGGGTGGTGTTGGGGGGTTCGACGCAGTCGTGGGCGGGGTCGGTGGAGTCGGTGAATAGTTTGATTGATGCGTTGGTGCGTCCGACGAGTGAGATGCAGCGGGTGATTGGGGCGGTCGCGGATGGGGATTTGAGTAAGAAGGTGTCGATCGAGGTGCGCGGTGAGATGTTGGATTTGAAGAACACGATCAACGCGATGGTCGACCAGCTCAACCGGTTCGCTTCGGAGGTGACGCGGGTTGCGCGGGAGGTGGGGGTGGAGGGGAAGTTGGGGGTCAGGCGCAGTCGGCGGAGGTCGCGGGGGTGTGGAAGGACGAGCTCGCGCCGCTGGTAGTGCGCAGCATGCGGTGTTCTATTCGATGAACCAGGCGTCTGAGGGGGTCGAGCCGCTGTTGGAGTTGCAGGCGGGGTATGGGTATGAGGAGCGGCGGCATCTCTCGACGTGTTTTCGGGTGGGTGAGGGGCTGGTCGGGCAGTGCGCGAAGGAGAAGAAGCGGATTTTGTTGACCGAGGTGCCGGGCGATTATGTGCGGATCAACTCGGGGCTGGGCGCCTCGGCGCCGTTGAACATCATCGTGTTGCCGATCTTGTTTGAGGGGTCGGTGCGGGCGGTGATCGAGCTGGCGTCCTTCTCGGCGTTCAGCGAGGCGCATCAGGCGTTTTTGGATCAGCTGCCGGAGAGCATCGGCCTGGTGCTGAACACGATCGAGGCGGACACGCTGACCGAGAATCTGCTCAAGCAGTCCCAATCCCAGGCCGAGGAGCTGCGCTCCCAGCAGGAGGAGCTCAGGGAGTCCAACGAGGATCTCGGCCGCCAGGCCAGCCTGCTGGCCGAGCAGAACATCGACGCGGAGAAAAAGAATCAGGAGGTCGAGCAGTCAAAACGGCTGGTCGAGGAGAAAGCCGGTCAGCTCGCGGTCTCCAGCAAGTACAAGTCGGAGTTCATCGCGAACATGGGGAGTGTCGGAGGAACCGTGTAAGCGTGGTCGAAAGGATTCCTCATGCCTGCATCTACATCCGTTCATTCAGATCTGATTTCTTGTTTTAGGGAGGAGCGCAGCGACCCTGAGACCGTCGAGCGGCGAGGGGTGTTGCCCGGGTTGCCGGACGGTCCCGAGGTTGACCAGGAGCCGTTGG
Source organism: uncultured Solirubrobacterales bacterium (assembly GCA_963838535.1). Classification (GTDB taxonomy): domain Bacteria; phylum Actinomycetota; class Thermoleophilia; order Solirubrobacterales; family Solirubrobacteraceae; genus Palsa-465. The sequence goes on along the minus strand of CAWIRN010000022.1, from coordinate 1,303 downwards.
AGCTCAGCGACGAGTTGCTCGACGCGTTGCTGTCGGGCGCGAGCACGGCGCAGGAGATCGCGGGCCCGGACGGGCTGCTGGGGCAGTTGACGCGCCGGCTGTTGAACCGGGCGCTGGAGGCCGAGCTGTCCGTGCATCTGGGCTATGAGGCCGGTCAGGCGCCGCCCGGTGGTGTGGGGAACGCGCGCAACGGCAAGCCGGGCAAGACGATCCTGACCGATCAGGGGCCGCTGAGGATCCGCGCCCCGCGGGATCGCAAGGGCACGTTTGAGCCGCAGATCGTCAAGAAGCGTCAGACCCGGTGGGTCGGGTTCGACGATCGCGTGATCAGCCTCTACGCCCGCGGTCTGACGGTCCGCGAGATCCAGGGACACCTCGCGGAGATCTACGGCACCGAGGTCTCGCCGGATCTGATCTCGAAGATCACCGACACCGTGCTCAGCGACGCGAAGGCGTGGCAGAACCGGCCGCTGGAGCGCGTCTACCCGATCGTCTACCTCGACGCGCTGATCGTGAAGATCCGCGACGGGCATACGGTCCGAAACCAGGCGTGCTACGTGGCGCTGGGCGTCAACCTCGACGGTGAGCGTGACGTGCTCGGCCTGTGGTTCCAGCAGGCGGAGGGCGCGAAGTTCTGGTTGCACGTTCTCACCGATCTAAAGACCCGCGGAGTCGCCGACATCCTGTTCGTCTGCGTCGACGGGCTCACCGGCTTCCCGGAGGCGATCGAGGCGACCTTCCCGCACGCGACCGTCCAGACCTGCCTGGTGCATCAGGTCCGCTCCAGCCTGCGCTTCGTGTCCTACAAGGACCGCAAACCGCTCGCCGCCGACCTGCGCAAGATCTACACCGCCGTCAACGCCGAGCACGCCGCCGACGAGCTCACCGCATTCGCCGAGAAATGGGATCACCGCTACCCGATGATTTCAGCCAGCTGGCTCGAGCACTGGGAGCAGATCACCCCGTTCCTGGCCTACCCGGCCGATGTCCGCCGCGTGATCTACACCACCAACTCGATCGAAGCCCTACACCGCCAGCTACGGAAGATCATCAAGACCCGCGGGCACTTCCCGACCGAGGACGCCGCCCGCAAGCTGATCTACCTCGCGATCACGAAAGCCGAGACCAAATGGAAGCGCGTGTTCAACTGGCCAGCCGCCTTGGCCGCGTTCAAAATCGAGTTCGGTGACCGCATCCCCGACAATTGAAACCTGACTGTCACTACTTGACACACCAGGAGTAACTGTTACTATCAAATAGTCAGCTTACACGGAAGAACTGACACCCTCCGAACATGAGCCAC
>CAWIRN010000021.1:0-505020 GCA_963838535.1 uncultured Solirubrobacterales bacterium | reverse complement strand
TGCAGAACGCGAGCTGCAGGATTCCGGTTTGCGCGAGTGCCTGGTTCAGCGATGGGCCATCGCTCCGGTTGCGCACCGCGCGCACGACCTGCGCGGCGATGGGCAGGGTCAGCCAGGGCAGCAGCACCCACGGCTCGGTCGGCCCGAACAGCCAGGTGATCGGGGTGAGCAGGAACGCCAGGTAGACGGTCGCCGCGAACAGCGTGCGCGCTCGGCGGCGGCCCAATCGCACCGCGAGCGTGCGCTTGCCGGCGCGGCGGTCGGTGTCGATGTCACGGGCGTTGTTCACCATCAGGATCCCCGCGGCCAGCAGGCCGACCGGGACGGCCAGCGCGAATGCCTCCCAGTCGAGGTGGGTGACTTGCACGAAGAAGGACCCGGCGACCGCGACGATCCCGAAGAACAAGAACACGAACAGCTCCCCGAGTCCTTCGTAGCCGTACGGCTTGGGTCCGCCCGTGTAGAGCACCCCCGCGAGGATCGAGGCGGCGCCCACGAGCAGCAGCTGCCAACCCGCGACGGCGACCAGATACACGCCGGCGAGCACGGCCACCCCGAACGACAGGTACGTCGCGACGAGCACCTGCTTGGGTGGCACGAGGCCTCCCGCGGTCACGCGCACCGGCCCCAGCCGGTCCTCGGCATCAGCGCCCCGGCGTGCGTCGGAGTAGTCGTTTGACAGGTTGGTGCCGACCTGAATGAAGATCGCGCCGACCAGGGCGGCGATGAACCTGAGCGGGTGGAAGACGTGGAAATAGCCGGCCAGCGCGGTGCCGACCAGAACGGGCGCGACCGCCGCCGGCAGCGTCCGCGGGCGTGCCGCCATCAGCCAGATCCGGACCCCGCTGGGGATCGTCGGTGCGGCCGACCGGGGCATTACGCGCGCCGGGGAAAGTTCGAGAAGTCGGGGGAGCGCTTCTCCAGGTAGGCGTTGCGTCCCTCCTGCGCCTCCTCGCTCATGTAGAAGAGCAGGTTCGCGTCGTGTGCGAGCTGCTGGATGCCGGCCAGGCCATCCTCGTCGGCGTTGAAGCTCGCCTTCAGCAGACGGAGGGCGAACGGTGATAGCTCGAGCATCTCACGGCACCACTGAACCGTCTCTGCCTCGAGGCGATCGAGCGGCACCACGGCGTTCACGAGCCCCATCTGGAGCGCCTCGCGGGCGTCGTACTGGCGACACAGAAACCAGATCTCCTTCGCCTTCTTGGGGCCGACGAGGCGCGATAGCACGCTCGCCCCGAAACCGCCGTCGAACGATCCCACCTTGGGCCCGGTCTGACCGAAACGCGCGTTCTCAGCCGCGATGGTCAGATCGCACACCACGTGCAGGACGTGTCCACCCCCGATCGCGTAGCCGGCCACCATCGCGATCACCGGCTTGGGCAGACGGCGGATCTGCATCTGGAGGTCGGTCACGTGGAAACGGCCGATCGCGCCCTGGGCTCCGGCGGCGGCCGGATCGGCGCCGGTCACGTACCCGCCACGCTGACCACGGACGCGCTGGTCCCCGCCCGCACAGAACGCCTCGGTGCCCTCGCCGGTGAGAATCACGATCCCCACGCTCGAGTCCTCGCGCGCGCGCTCCATCGCGTCCGAGAGTTGGATCACCGTCTCGGGGCGAAACGCGTTGCGGACCTCTGGGCGGTTGATCGTCAGTTTGGCGATGCCCGCGTGCTCGCCGGTGGCCAGCTCATATCGGATGTCGGAGTACTCGCCGGCCGGCTGCCAGCTGATGGGCACGGATACGCTCCTGCTGTCGGGGATACGTGCAGGACTTTAGGCGAGCCGGGTGACGACCGGCCTGCACGGCGATCGCGCCTTGTTAGGGTGCCCTCCATGGTTCGGCGGATCGGTCTGTGGTGAACGGGGCCCGCTGAGTGGAAGCGTGGCTGGCGCGTGCGGCGCGGATGCACAGCGACCGGGCGGCGCTGGAGACGGGCGCCGGGGTCACCACCTACGCCCAGCTCTACCGACGGGCCCGCGCCGCCGCGGGAGCGCTGCGGGAACGCGACGTCCGCGCCGGCGACCAGGTCGCGCTGGCGTTGAGCGGCGAGGACCTGGTCGTGGCGGTGCACGGATGCCTGCTGATCGGGGCCGTGGCGGTGCCGATCGACCTTCGGCTGCCGCCCGGCGATCGCGCCGACCGTGCGGTCGGGGCCGTGAGCACCGTCCACGGGCCGCTGGACGGCGCGCCCGCTGCCCCGATCGAGGCGGCGCTGACCCCCGAGCTGAGCCTGGCCGCCCCCGCGACGATCATGCACACCTCCGGGAGCACCGCCGCCCCCCGACCGATCTCGCTGAGCTACGACAACTGGCTCTGGAATGCGCTTGGCTCGGCGCTCGCGCTCGGGCTCGACCCGCACGAGCGCTGGCTGTGCCCGATGCCGCTGGTGCACGTCGGCGGTCTGTCGATCCAGATCCGCAGCGCCATCTACGGCACGACCGTGCGCTTGCACGAGCGGTTCGACACCGATGCGGTGGCCGGCGCGCTGATGGACCCCGCACAGCACGTCACGCTCGTCTCGCTGGTGCCGACGATGCTGGCCCGCCTGCTCGACGCCGGCCTGCATCAGCCGCCGACGCTGCGCTGGGCGCTGCTGGGCGGCGGCCCGATCGCGCCCGCGCTGCTCGAGCGAGCCCGGAAGGCCGGTGTCAGCGTCGCTCCCTCCTACGGAATGACCGAGGCCTGCTCGCAGATCGCCACCCACGGCTGGCCCCTGCTCGGCGTCGAGCTGCGGATCGCGCAGGACGACGAGTTGCTGGTCCGTGGCCCGACGATAGCCACGGGCTCGCTGGCCGACGACGGCTGGCTGCACACGGGGGACCTGGGAGCGCTCGATCAGCACGGCCGGCTGTCGATCATCGGCCGCAAGGCGGACACGATCGTCACCGGCGGGGAAAACGTCGCCCCGGTCGAGGTCGAGGCGGTGCTGCTCGAGCACCCGGCGGTCGCTGACGCCGCCGTGTTCGGACGGCCCGACCCGGAGTGGGGGGAAGCGGTCGTGGCGAGCGTCGTGCTGCGGGCCGGCCAAGCCGCCGAGAGCGAGGAGCTGAGGGCACACTGCGCCGAGCGCCTGGCGTCGTTCAAGGTGCCCAAGGCGTTTCAGTTCACGGCTCGGCTGCCGCGCAGCGAGACCGGGAAGCTCCAGCGCCGCGTGCTGCGCTGAGGGCAGCGGGCCCCGGGCTCAGGCGGCGGGGCACGTATGATCACGCGCTCGTGGGCGCCAACGATCCCGACCTCCAGCGAGCCGAGAACCTTGACCGCTGGGAGCGCGCCGCCGTTGGCTGGGGCAGGGCAGCCGACCGCGTCCGCGACAGCGGAATGCCCGTGTCGGTATGGATGATCGAGCAGCTCGGGCTCCAGCCGGCCCAGCGCGTCCTCGAGCTGGCCGCCGGACCCGGCGATACCGGGTTCCTGGCCGCGGAGCTCATCCGCCCCGGAGGAGTGCTCGTCTGCAGCGATGGCACCGAGGCGATGCTCGCCGTGGCCCGTGCGCGGGCCAAGACCGCCGGGATCGAGAACGTTGAGTTCGCGCGGCTCGAGCTGGAGTGGATCGACCTGCCGACCGCCAGCGTGGACGCGGTCCTGTGCCGCTGGGGGATCATGCTGATCGTCGATCCGCAGGCTGCGGCCCAGGAGATCCGCCGGGTTCTGCGCTCTGGCGGACGAGCCGCATTCGCGGTGTGGGACAGCCCGGAGCGCAACCCCTGGGCGACGATCCCCGGTCGGGCGCTGGTCAAGCTCGGGCACGCGACGGCGCTCGACCCCAACGCCCCCGGCATGTTCGCGCTGGCCGCACCGGGCCGCCTGCGGGATCTCCTGCAGTCGGCCGGATTCGTCGACGTGCTCGTCGAGGCGATGCCGCTGGACCGCCCCTACGCCGGGGTGGATCGGTACATCGAGGAGACGCTCGACCTCTCGGGCGTGTTTCGTGACGCGCTGGATGGCCTGTCGGAGGCGCAGCGGATCGAGGTGGTCAACGAGATCACGTCACTGGCTGAGCCCTTCACGGAGGCCGACGGGTCGCTACTGCTCCCTGGTAGTTCGCTGGTGGCCGCCGCCGGCGCGTGACAGCGGCCTTGCAGGCTGAAATGGGCATTGCAAGCTTGGCCGCTGGGCCACCGCTCATGGACACTTCGCCAATGCGCACCCGAACCCTGCTTTCGCTCGCCGCCGTCACGATGCTCGCGAGCCCCGCCGCTGCCGCCGCCGACTTCCCGCACGTCGTATCCGCTGGTGAGTCGCTTTCCTCCGTCGCGGCCGCCGACGGTCTCAGCGTGTCCCAGCTCGCCGCTGCCAACGGTCTCTCGACGGATTCTCTGCTGATCGCGGGGACGACGCTGCAGATCCCACCGCAGTCGAGCGGGACGACCGAGGACGCCCCGGTGGCCTCCGATTCCGCGTCGGCTCCGTCGTCCGGGCCCTCAACGTCGACCGGCTCCGGCGGATCGGGGTCCTACGTCGTTCAACCGGGCGACACGTTGTCGGCGATCGCCGCCCGCGTGGGCACCACCGTCGATCAGCTCGCGGCAGCCAACGGCATCGATCCCGCCGGTCTCCTGCTGGCCGGTGTCGGGCTCAGCCTGCCCGGAGCCTCGGATTCCACCTCGGTGTCCGAGCCCGTATCGACGGGCTCTGTGACCTCTTCGAGTAGCGCACAGCCGACTCCGGAGACCGTCAGCGCCGGTGAGGTCGGGTCGATCGCGGCGTCAGAGGGGGTCTCGCCCTCGCTCGCCGAGGCGATCGGCTGGCAGGAGAGCGGTTTCAACAACGACCTCGTCTCGAGCACCGGCGCGGTCGGCGTGATGCAGATCGAGCCGGGGACGTGGGACTACATCGGCCAGAACCTCGCCGGCCCGCCGCCCCTGCAGCCGGCCTCCGCGCACGACAACATCCGCGCCGGCACGTTGCTGCTGCACTCGCTGCTGGCGGACACCGGGGGCGATCCGGCACTGACTGCGGCCGGTTATTACCAGGGCCTGCAATCGGTCCGCCAGAACGGTCTGTACACCGATACCCAGCAATACGTCAACGACGTGCTGGCGCTCCGGCAGCGGTTCGGCGGTCCGTAGGGCGGCTCGGCGGGCCGCCGGGCCGGGGCCGGCGCGGCCCCAGCGGCCGGGTCGGCAGACGGCCGGGGGTGGCGGCCATGTAGCCTGCTGCCTCTATGTTCTACGACGACGACGCGGACCTCACGCTGCTCGACGGCAAGACCGTCGCGATCATCGGCTATGGCTCACAGGGCCACGCCCATTCACTTAACTTGAAGGACTCGGGAGTCTCAGTGGTGGTCGGTTTGCGACCAGGCTCGAGCAGCGTCGCCAAGGCCACCGAGCATGGGCTGCGCGTGGTCGAGCCGGCCGACGCGGCCAGCGAGGGCGACGTGGTGATGATGCTGGTGCCCGACGAGCTCCACGGGCAGGTGTGGGAATCAGGGGTCAGGGATGGCGTCGCGCCCGGCAACCTGCTGCTGTTCGGTCACGGATTCTCGATCCACTACGAGCAAATCGTGCCGCCCCTCGAGGTCGATGTCGCGCTGGTCGCACCCAAGGGCCCCGGCCACCTGGTGCGCCGCCAATACCTCGAAGGATCGGGCGTGCCCGGGCTCGTGGCCGTGTCACAAGACCCGACCGGGAACGCATTGGCGCTCGCTTTGGCCTACGCGAAGGGCATCGGTTGCACGCGCGGTGGCGTGATCGAGACCACGTTCAAGGACGAGACCGAGACCGACCTGTTCGGCGAGCAGGCGGTCCTGTGCGGTGGCGTCACCGAGCTGGTCCGCGCCGGCTACGAGACACTCGTCGACGCCGGCTACGACCCCCGGCTGGCGTACTTCGAGTGCATGCACGAGCTCAAGCTGATCGTCGATTTGATGTATGAGAAGGGGATCGCCGGGATGCGGTACTCGATTTCGAACACCGCCGAGTACGGCGACCTCACTCGGGGCAAGCGCGTGATCGGCTCCGAATCCCGAGCCGCGATGCAGCAGCTGCTGTCCGAGATCCAGTCGGGTGACTTCGCCCGCGAGTGGATCGCCGAGAACCGGGCCGGTCAGGAGAACTTCAAGCGCATGCGCGCCGAGCAGGCCGGCCATCAGGTCGAGGTCGTCGGGCAGGAGCTGCGCGCGCAGATGGACTGGATCGACACCGAGTTCGCCGAGTAACCCTGCTTCAGATCCCCGATCAGCTGAAGCCCGTCGACGGGCGCTTCGGGTCAGGTCCGTCGCGGATCCGGCCTGCTGCACTGGAACACCTCGCGACGTCCGGCTCGTCCGTGCTCGGTACGTCGCACCGCCAGCCGCCGGTCAAGCAGCTGGTTGCCCGGGTGCGGGCCGGGTTGGCCGACCTGTTCGCCCTGCCCGACGGCTACGAGGTGGTGCTCGGGAATGGCGGAGCGACCGCGTTCTGGGACGCCGCGGCCTGTTGCCTGGTGCGTGAGCGGGCGCTCCATCTCGTGTATGGGGAGTTTTCCTCGAAGTTCGCAGCCTGCACCCGCGGAGCGCCGTTCCTGAGCGATCCGATCGTCATCGCGGCCGAGTCGGGTGACGCTCCCGAGCCGACATCCGACCCCGCCGCCGATGTGATCGCCTGGGCGCACAACGAGACCTCGACCGGCGTGATGGTGCCGGTGGCGCGACCGCGTGGCTCGGAGTCCGCGCTGGTCTTGATCGACGCCACCTCAGGGGCGGCAGGCCTGCCGGTGGATGTGAGCCAGGCCGACGCGTACTACTTTGCCCCCCAGAAAGCCTTCGCCTCCGACGGCGGACTGTGGCTGGCCCTGCTCAGCCCGGCCGCGCTGGCCCGGATCGCCGAGCTGGGGTCGCCGGGATCGGGTTCTCGTTGGATCCCCGACTTCCTGTCGCTCAGCATCGCACTCGAGAACTCGGTCAAGGACCAGACCTACAACACGCCGCCCATCGCGACCCTGTTCCTGCTCGCCGACCAGCTCGATTGGATGCGTGAACAGGGCGGGCTGGACGGCATGGTGCGGCGGACCTCCGCGTCCTCGACCCACCTCTACGAGTGGGCCGAACGGGCGCCGCACGCCAGCCCGTTCGTCGAGGACCCGGCCAAGCGCTCGCTGGTGGTGGGCACGATCGACTTCGATCCGTCAGTCGACGCCGCCGCCTTGGCGGCCACACTCCGGGCCAACGGGATCGTCGACGTGGAGCCCTACCGCAAGCTCGGTCGCAACCAGCTGCGGGTCGCCATGTTCCCCGCCACCGATCCGGCCGACGTCCAGGCCCTCACGGCCTGCGTCGACTGGGTGCTGGAGCGCTCGTCATGAGCGAGGCGAAGCCCAGCGGTCAAGCGAGGCCGGAGGTCGAGCAGCCGTCTCAGAACGCGGGGCCGGATGGCCCGCGGAGCACCCCCCCTCGGGTGCTCGTGGCTGAGAAGATCGGGCAGTCGGGCATCGACCTGCTGCGTCAGCACTTTGACGTCGACCTTGGCGTGGACTGGAGCGCGGACGAGCTCGCCGACCGGATCGGCGACTATGACGGCATTCTGATCCGATCGGCGACCAAGCTCGACGAGGAGCTGATCGCTCACGCGTCGCGACTGCGCGCGGTCGGCCGAGCCGGTGTCGGGGTCGACAACGTCGACGTCGCCGCGGCCACCAAGCGGGGGATCGTCGTCGCCAACGCGCCCCAGTCGAATGTCATCACGGCTGCCGAGCACACGATGGCCCTGCTGCTGGCGCTGGCCCGCAACGTGCCTCAGGCTCACGCCTCGCTGATCAGCGGCAAATGGGAGCGCTCGAAGTTCTCCGGCGTCGAGCTGTACGAGAAGACGCTGGGGATCCTCGGCTTCGGGCGGATCGGCCAGCTGGTCGCCCAGCGCGCCCACGCCTTCGGGATGAAAGTGATCGCGTTCGACCCGTTCGTGGCCGCCGAGCGCTACCGGGAGCTGGGGATCGACAAGGCCGCGTCGGCCGACGACGTGTACGCGGTTGCCGACTTCGTCACGCTGCACCTACCCAACACCCCTGAGACCGAGGGCTGGCTCAACGCCGAGGCGCTCGCCAAGTGCAAGGACGGCGTCCGGATCCTCAATGTGGCGCGCGGCCCGCTGGTGGTCGATGATGACCTGAAGGCGGCGCTCGACTCGGGCAAGGTCGCCGGAGCGGCGCTCGACGTGTTCCGCTCGGAACCGGTCACCGAGTATCCGCTGTTCGGGTACCCGAACGTGATCGTGACCCCGCACCTCGGCGCCTCGACGGCCGAGGCGACCGACCGAGCCGGCTATCAGGCGGCCGAGCAGGTGGTCGCCGCGCTGACCGGGGGTGTCGTCAGCAGCGCCGTCAACGTACCGGCCATCTCATCGGAGGACATGGAGGCGCTCGGGCCGTTCGTCCCGCTCTGTCGATCGCTCGGCCGGATCGCGCTCGCGCTCTCCGAAGGCTCGTCGGTCGACGGAGTGCAGACCGAGTTCCTCGGACGCATCGCTGAGCGGGACACGCGGCTGCTCTCGATCGAGGTGCTCCTCGGCGTCATGAGCGGGCACATCGAGGAAGACGTCAACGAGGTCAACGCCCCCTCGATCGCCAAGGAGCGCGGGATCGACGTGGTGGAGACCAAACGCACCGGGGCGCGCGACTACACCGATCTGGTCAGGGTGAACATCATCTGCGGGGAGGCGAGCGTCCGGGTCGTCGGCGCGCTGGTTGGACGGCGCAACCGCCCGCATCTGCTCGAGGCGTGGGGTCAGCGCTTCGACGTGCAACTCGAGCAGCACATCACGCTGTTTCGCTATCGCGACGTGCCCGGAATGATCGGCCGCGTGGGGACGATCTTCGGCGAACACGGCGTCAACATCGTCTCGGCGGCGGTGGGCCGCCAGCCCGACGAGGACGACGGCGGCCAAGGGCGCCTCGCCGCGATGGCGATCACGACCGACGCCGCAGTCGCCGGCGAGGTGATCGAGGAGATCGTCGCCGGCGAAGGCTTCGTGGCCGGGCGGACCGTCACGTTGTAGCCAGCGGCGCTGCCGGTGCAGCGCGGTAGAGCATCCCGACTCCGACGCCTCTGGCGGGTGGGGGAGTTCGGCTCAGGTGCGTGTTAAAGCTCGGCATGCTTGGCTGTTTTATCCAGATATGCGTGCACGAGTAGTACACATGTCTGGATTTGGCGGGATTGCTGCGCGGGTCGCTAGGGATGCCGATGCCTGAGTATGCCCCTAAAAACTCGCAGTATCCTCATCGCATCAGTACTGACGCTGGCGTGCGCGCTAGCTACTCCCGCTGCTCAGGCAGCCACCCCGACCGTCGTCCCGTCCGTTCCCGTCGGAGCGACCGCGACCGCTGGCAACGGGCAAGTGACCGTGGCGTGGACGGCCGATCCGGCTGGCAGTCAGGTCACGAATTACAATGTGTATCGCGTCGGGCAGACGTTCACCGGGCCGTGGGCGTCGCCCACCGGCACGACGTTCACCAACGCGAGCACGGTCGTCAACGGAACGCAGTACTGCTATCAGGTGAGCGCGACGAACGCGGCTGGTGAGAGTGCCAAGGCCGCCGCGGTGTGCGCCACCCCTCAAGTCCCCGCGCCCGCGACGCCGGCGGTTCCCGTCGGCGCGACCGCCACTGGTGGTAACGGTCAGGTGACCGTGGCGTGGACGGCCGATCCGGCTGGTAGTCAGGTCACGAATTACAATGTGTATCGCGTCGGGCAGACGTTCACCGGGCCGTGGGCGTCGCCCACCGGCACGACGTTCACCAACGCGAGCGCGGATCGTCAACGGAACGCAGTACTGCTATCAGGTGAGCGCGACGAACGCGGCTGGTGAGAGCGCCAAGGCCGCCGCGGTGTGCGCCACGCCTCAGGCTCCCGCGCCCGCGACGCCGGCGGTTCCCGTCGGCGCGACCGCGACTGGTGGTAACGGGCAGGTGACCGTGGCGTGGACGGCCGATCCGGCTGGTAGTCAGGTGACGAATTACAATGTGTACCGGGTCGGGCAGACGTTCACCGGCCCGTGGGCGTCGCCCACCGGCACGACGTTCACCAACGCGAGCGGGATTGTCAACGGAACGCAGTACTGCTATCAGGTGAGCGCGACGAACGCCGCCGGCGAGAGCGCCAAGGCCGCCGCGGTGTGCGCAACCCCCAGCGCCCCAGTCGTCGTGACGCCCCCGACCGGTGATCCGTTTTATGTTGATCCGGGTAGTGCGGCGGCGAGCGAGGTTTCGGTGTTGCGGGCGAGTGGGCAGACTGCGCAGGCGGGTCAGTTGCAGTTGATTGCTGGGCAGCCGCAGGCGATTTGGCTGTTCGATGAGAACAGTGGTAGTCAGGCGGCGGTGTCGGCGGTGGTGGGTACGGCGGCGGCGGCGGGCAAGATTCCGGTGCTGGTGACGTACAACCTGCCGTGGCGTGATTGTGGTTCGTTTTCGGCGGGGGGTGCGTCGAGTCCGGCGGACTATGAGTCCTACATTGATGGGATCGTGAGCGGTATCGGGCAGCGGAAGGTCGTGATGATCATTGAGCCTGATGCGCTGACGGAGCTCTCGTGTTTGCCGGCGTCTGAGCAGCAGAGCTACTATCAGCTGTTGCATTACGCGGCGTTGCGGCTGAGCACCGATGCGAATGCGGCGGTGTATGTGGATGCGGGGAATGTGGGTTGGCAGCCGGCGTCGGTCGAGGCGGCGGGGCTTAACCAGGTGTTGGGCGGGACGAACGCGGCGGGGTTTGCCGTGAATGTGTCGAACTTCTATTCCACGGCGGCCAATGTCGCCTACGGGACGGCGATCTCGCAGCTGACCGGCGGCAAGCATTTCGTGATCGACACCTCGCGCAACGGCGGCAATGTCGTCGCGGGGTTGTGGTGCAATCCGGCGGGCGCGGCGCTGGGCCAGACCCCGACGACCAATACCGGTAATGCGCTGGTCGATGCCGACTTGTGGATCAAGCGGCCCGGGGAGAGCGACGGTACCTGCAACGGCGGCCCATCCGCCGGAGCATTCTGGCTCACCTACGCCCTCCAGCTCGTGGCCAACGAGTCCTAAAGTCGGGTCCGGTCAGTGCTGGGTGGCCTTCGCCAGCTGGAGCCCGTAGGCGGGCCACCATTCCCCGGCCGGGGGGTCCCCGGTCCCGCATTGCCCATCTGACTCCCCCGGGTACTTGATCCACAGGAAGGCGTCCACCAGCGGGTATCCGGTATTGGTCGTGGGCTTGGCGCCGAGCGCGCGGCCCGGCGGGTTGCACCACTGGTTCACCCCCGGCGCGCTGCTGGGCGGCCCGTTTCCGTTACGGCTCGTATCGATCACGAAGTGGCGGCCCCCGATCTTGTTGGACAGGGCCCGCCCGTAGGCGATGGAAGCCTGCGTGGTCTGGAAGTTGGCGACGTTGAGAGCGAAGCCGTCGGCCTTCTGAATGCCGGACTCGTACAACGGCCCGACGATGCGATCGATGGGGAGCCAGCTCGAGTTTCCGGCGTCGATGTAGACGTGGGCGCGATGGTCGTGCTTCAAGATGGTGACCGCCTTGGCCATCTGCGCGAACCGAGCCTCCGGCGAGCTCAAGTTCGGGCACCCGGCAATGGCCTGGTCGATCGCATCGGGCTCGAGGATGATGATCGCCGCGTGGTTGCCGAGTCCCCGCGCCACCTGGGTCACCCAGGCCAGGTACTGGCTCCCGCTTGCCGCGCCACCACCGGAGAAACCGCTGCAGTCTCGATCGGGAATGTCGTAGAGCACGATCTGGGCGGTTGCGCCGGCCTGGCTCGACTGGCGAACCAGAGCTGCCGCGCTGGCTTGGGGTCGCTGCGCGCCGGTCAGCCAGGTCGCCGTGGGCTCTCGCGCGATCTGCTTCAGCGCGGTGGCATTCGCGGTTTCGCCCGACGAGCGCCAGGCCGCTACCTGGTATGCGGCGGGGCTGTAGGGGCTGACGTAGAGCCGCAGCGCGCTCAGGGGACCGGCGTGGGGCCGCGGGTGGCGAACCGTGTTGCCCGAGGCTGGGCTTTGCTCGTGGTGGTCGTGCGGGTCGTGCTGGCGGTGCTGGTCGCGCACCCAGCCACCGAAGCGGCGATCGCGAGCGCCGACGCCGCCCGCCGCCAAGACCGGAGCGACGGCAGCCCCGCCCGCCATCGCGCGCGGGCCACATTAGACAATCGTGCTTCTCACAGGAGGTTCCGCATCGCCTACCAGTATCGCAATCCCTCATGCCGGGAAAGACAGTACTAGGCGATATGGACCCAGCGCGCCACTGACGGCGTACCGATCCGGTTGTCCACGAACAGCATGTACCAGCCCGAGGGCACGAGCCCGGCACCGCGCGGGATCGTCACGGCCAGCGATCCGCCATCGCGCTTGAGTCCCAGGGCGATCGAGCGCTGTTGGACATCGGTGACATGGGTGACGGCGCTTGGGTGCATCAGCCGGGCCTTGACAATCGCGCCGGCGTCCGGAGTCGTGAAGATCCCTGTCTGGCCGCGGCTGAGCTGGGCGGGGCCACCGGTCAGGCGCGGACGGGCGCCGTGGTAGAGGTACGGCGGGCTGAAGATCGCAATCTTCTGCTGGAAGAAGCCGGGACTAGTGTCCGCCTTGTTGCCGAACAGCGGGTTCCCGCCGAGGGTGAGAATCCGCCCATCGGGCAGCAGCAGACCCTCGGAGTGATAGTCGCGGCCGACGAGCGGGTCGGCGAGCCCGGTCAAGCGGCCGGTCTGCGGATCGAACAGATGGCACTCGAGGATGTCGCTATCCTGCTTGCCGCGATAACCCCTCGAGCCGCCGGAGATCACCACCTTGTCGTCCGGGGTGATCACCAGCCTCGGGATAGCGCGTGCCGACCGGGAGCGCGCCGTCCGCTTGCCATCGCGGATTCTTGCTGTTGAGATCAACCACATCGATCCGGCCGGTCGATTGGTCGGATTCCCCCACACCGCCGCCGCCGATGATCGCGTAGCGCTGGTCCTGAGCCGGGGGGAGCAGCAGGCTGCCGCTGGTCTCGGTCTCGGTTGGGTCTCTCAGACCGAGCACCGGCCGGAATGCATTGGTGACCGGATTCCAGATCCCCGGCGTTCGCCACGCGGGGGTGGCGGGACCGTAGCCGGCGTTCGACCCGGTGAAGAACAGCTCTCCGTTGGGCATAAGGAAGAGCGCTGGATAGGTGGGGAACGACTTGTTGAGCTTGGTCGCGATCTTCCAGGTCTTGGTCTGAGGGTTGTACTCCTCGTTATTGCCGTAGATCGGGCGTCCGAACTGGTCGAGACCCGCAACCGCCAGAACCTTGCCGTCCTCGAGCCCGACCAGAGTTGGGTACCAGCGGGCCAGATTCATGTCTGAAACTCGCTCATACTGCTCAGTGGTCGGATCAAACACGTAGGACTTACGGGTCCCCCAGAAGTTCTGCTGGTCACCGGTGATGCTGAACGCCGTCGCCTGGAGGGTTCGCGCCGTGTCGGTGGGCAGGCCCTCGATGGCGTAGTTCTGCTGGATCTTGCTCACCGCACCTGGCCCGGGCGCGACCGCCTTGACCCACAGGGGCGTAAAGCTGGGAACCGTAGTGATGTTTCGCTTGCCCCTCACGCGGGTGAGGCGGGCGGGCGGCACCGTCGTTGCGGCCGTCGACTGATACAGCTCCCCGGAAGGTGATCGGAAGGTCGTGCCGATCGGCAGGGTCAGGAATGTCGTCGAGCTGCGATTGATGACCGTCATGACGCCCGCGGCGTGTCGGATCTGACTGGCGAGGACCTCGTAGCGGGCGGTTCCGCCCGCGATCAACACCTTGCCGTCCGGGAGGATCAGGTGGCCTCCGCAGAACATGTCATCCGGTGTCTTGATCTTCTTGAACGTGTTATTCGCCGGATTCCAGACGATCGATTCGAAGCGGCCGGCGTCGAAGTTACCGACGCTGTTCCCGGAACCGGCCATGATCAGGACTTTGCCGGTGTTCAGGAGGATCGCGTGTACCGCGTTGATCCGAGCGTTGGTGGGGACGGGAAGGATCGACCAGTGACCGTTGCTGGCCTTGTAGGAAGCGGTGTTGATTTGCCAGTCGTGGTACTCCTTGCGGGCGAACGCCAGCAAAGGCGGACCGTTGACGGCCAGGATCACCACGAGCACGGCGACTCCGATCGCGACGTGCATCGCGCGCTGACGGCGGCGGCGTTGGTCGGAAATGTTCATGCGGCCTCTGATTGGGTCGTCATTGGGTTGGTCGCTTCCCTGGCCGGGGCCCCGCTCGACATCCGCGTCGCGTTGAGACCCTCCTTGCGTCGGCGCAGCCCGTGCCGGATCCGTGTCCGCTCAATGACCGAGATCGTCCAGGGCGTCAGGCACACCAAGATCAACGTGAGCGACCACAATCGCATCGAGGTCTGAGGGCGGTTGGCCCAGAGCGACTCGGCGAGCGCGATCATCAACAGCGCTCCCCAGGCGAGGTGCAGACGGAACGTGTGGATTGTGTCATGCGAGCTGAGGGCGCCCTTCGGCGTGACGACGAATCCGCCCTTGCGCCGCAGCAGGGTCTGGATCATCCCGTTCACGTAGATCGGCGCGGCCAGCACCGACATGAACATGCCCGCGGCACCCGAGGAACCCGGCAACTCGTGGGGGCTGACGTTGTACTTGCGGCTGGAGGCGTACAGACAGAACTGCACGGCCGCCAGGTCCGCGTACACGGCGATCCACACGTGTGGGTTGATGCGCAGTCCCTGCGCGCCGAGCACGAGATACACCGCGCAGTTGACCGCCCCGAGGATCCAGCCGATGGCCGCCGTCGGATAGTAGGCGGTGATCAGGGTGTAGTGCAGTCGCGCTCCCCAGGTCAGGGTCCGCAGGCAGCGCCAATAGTGTCCGCGGAAGTTCTCGAACGTCCCTCGGCTCCATCGGTGCTGCTGGCTGAAGAAGTCCGTGAAATTGCTTGGTCCCTCGCCCACGGCGAGCACATCGGGCGTGTACACCGAGCGCCAATTGTGGGAGGTCATGGGATTCGGTTTGGAGTGACAGGCCAGGCTCGTCGCGAGGTCCTCGGTGATGCTGTCCCGGAGCCCGCCCACCTGCTCGAGCGCGGCGATGCGAACGGCATTATTCGTGCCGACGAGCATCGGGCTGCGGAAGCGGTTGCCCAGCCGCTGGATCAGGCCGTGAAACACGAACTGCTGCGATTCCGCGCCTTTGGTGACGACGTTGTCGTAATTGCCGTAGACCTGCGGGCCGACGACGAACGCGACGTCGGGATCCCGGAAGTAGCCCAGCATGCGCTCGGCGAAGCTGGGCAGCGGCACGTGATCGAGATCAACCGAGATGAAGAACTCGTAGTCCGCACCGTGATCGTCGATCCACGAGTTGTAGTTGCCGTGTTTGGTACGCGCCTTGAAGCGACCAGACGGCTGGTTCCATTTCGCGATGCCGAGCCGAGTGAAGTGGTTCACCCCGAGCTCTCGGCACATCAAGCGCACCATCGTGTCGTCCCCCTCGTCGAGCACCCATATGTCGAGGCGACCGTCGTGACGGATTCTGCGGGCGGCTTCCAGCGTCTTGCGGAGCACGGAAAGCGGTTCGCGGGACGGGACGATCGAAGTCAAGAACGCCACGCGGGTACCCGGGCTCGGTGCCATCGGCACGGGATCCTGGGCCAGCGCGGACGCGATGCACAGGCTCCCCACGTTGATCAACCGAAACAGCTCGATCAGATATATCGAGCCGATCATCACAATCGATCCGGCGCTCAGCAGCACCGAATGGCTGAGCCCGGGCAGATGGCCGGGCATCAGCAGCCAGATCAGGAACGCCGACTGGATCAGCAGCACGGTCACCGCCCCTGCCAGCTGTCGCTTCGGCCGAGCTCCCGGCGGGCGACGGTACTGCACCGTCGATTCGTCCTCGGGCGGATCGCTCAGCGGTCCCGCCAGCTGGCTATAGCGCTCATAGTCATACAGCCGCATGTCCGCCAGCGGCGGGCTTGGCTCCGTCCACGGAGCCACCGGCTCGCTCGTATTCGGCGCGGGTGCGACGGTGGCTTCGGCAAGGGCTGCTCGCCCCCGAGAGCGGGTATGAAGCGCGGTCACGTACTGGCCCGCAAATTGTTGCTTTTGAACTGCGTAGCTCGTGTCGATGCCACGTTGGCCCCCCAACCAAGATGCCCATTTGCCCTCGGACGAGGACACCCCAACGGTGCCCCAGCCGACGCACAGGATAGTGCATCGAGGTCCAGTCTGCCAAAAGCTACAGAACTCTCATACGACAGGGTTCTGGGCCAGGCTGGGACCGCGGCGAGCCGCACATCGGGCGAGCCGAGTCCGCTCAGAGTCAGCAGAAGGAGTCCACTGAGAGTCAGCAGACATTCAGGCCGAGGTGGGCCGTACGCTATCGTCGCCTGGGCCATGGAATCAGGCCTGCTTTCAAAGAGGGCCGTTGTGACGTTGGTTGTTGTGCTCGGCGCCCTGGTGGCGGCCTTGAGTGCTGGAACCGCGTCCGCGAGCCCCCGCCCGCTGGTGCTCGACGCGTACTCGCCCGCGCACAACTTCTTCACGACTCCGGTCTCGAGCCCCTCGAAGCTCAGTCGCAACGGCCTCTACGTGGCGACGGTTCGGGGCTCGGTCGGCTTCTACGAGGCCGTCGATTACACCGCTATCCAAGTCCCCTGGCACATCATGTGCGGAGTCCCGCAGCCAGCGCCGATGTTCAGTTCGGCGGGCGGATCGGGCCAGGTCGGCAACGACGCCGAGTTCATCTTCGCGCTGCCCCTGGTGGGGCACTCATGCGCCAAGACGAAGCTCCCGCGGGCATACCCGAACTTCAAGGCCAACCTGGGACACGGCTGGATCCATCCGAACGTGGTGAGCCGGCACAGGCTGGTCAAGCCGAGTCCGTCCCACACGTATGACTTCGCCCTCACGGGCGCGGGCCGGCCCGTCTCGTTCCGCATGATCGACCCCGA
Organism: uncultured Solirubrobacterales bacterium; assembly: GCA_963838535.1. Classification (GTDB taxonomy): domain Bacteria; phylum Actinomycetota; class Thermoleophilia; order Solirubrobacterales; family Solirubrobacteraceae; genus Palsa-465. Next base: position 488,149 of record CAWIRN010000021.1, on the reverse strand, counting down.
CACCCGCGACGACTACGGCAGCTTCCGCATCTACCTGCGCAGTGCCGTGAGCGCCGACTGCGCCGGCCTGGGGCATCAGGCCTTCGGTCTCAGCCGCCAGGCGTGCCTCGCGGCGACCGCTCATCGCCGCCCGGCCGCACATCTGCCGGCCGCCCCAAAGCTCCTGGCTCTCGATCAGAAGCCCGTGGCCCGCGTACTCCGTAGCTCGGACGTACCCACCGGCGTCAATCAGGAGGTTCCCTCCGGAGCGCTCACGCTATCCCAGTTCGCGACCCTGAACAACTCGACCCCCGCATCCGCCGCCGCCGAGGCACAGCTCCTGCAGGGCCAAGGTTTTCGCTCCGCGGCGATCACCGAGTTCGCCGGACCTGCCATACCGGACTTCAAGTCGACCGCCGTGGACCTGAGCTCTCCCCAGCAAGCACTGGCCGCCGCCCAGGGAGAGGTCACGCTGGCGGTCGCCAACCAGGCACCGGCGGGCGCGACGGGCGCCGCCAGCCCCGACCCCAATCTGGGGCAGGCCTACATCATCACCTTCACGCCAAGCGGCGGCGGCCCGGGCGGACTCGAGCTCGTGGCCAGTGCCGGGAACACCGTATATACGCTGCGGGCGGTGGGTGCGCCCACCGTCGTGTCGCGCCCGGCCGCAGAGCAGCTCCTGGGCGAAGTCGTCTCCCGCGGCTGAGCCGCACCGCCGCCAAATCGCGCATCCGTCAGCGACTGAGAGGCTCGCCTTCGTGGGTGCCGCTCGAATATGTCCGCATTTGCGGCGCTCCTGACGTACCCCGTGGGTCGGGGCGAGGGTTCGTTGGCGGGGTAGCGCGGTCGGTCGTCGGCCGCTGGAGCCGGTTCGTGGCGGGGTAGCGCGGTCGGTCGTCGTCTGTCAAGTAGCGTCGGGCGGCTGCGGTGTGCGCGGGGCGGTGCGGTGTTGTGGTGAGTGGTGTGCGCTACTTGACAGCCGCCGCCCGCCGCGCTGGGTGGCCAGGATGTCGGGGCGCTGAAGCGCCCGACCTCCGGGCAAGAGAAGGGCGGACGCCGTAGTGCACATGCGGCCCGCCGCGAACAAAAGTCAACTAACGCCGCTTGATTCGGGGGGGTGCTCGCGATATGTGCCGCCCAGCGGGCTCTGACACACGCACCCCCCTCGGATCGGGGGGTTGGGCGCGATTTGTCCCACTTTCGCGCCGCGGAGGTGCGTACAGTCGTGCTGGGCGGGCGCGCGGGCGAGCGAGGCCGGCCGGTCCGGCGCGGCTGGCGCACTGGGCGGTTCCGGCACGGAATGCTGTCCTCAGGGTCAGATTTCTGACGAATTCGGCTGCATAACAACCCACTCGAGGGCCCAAGAAAATCGATTCGGACGTTTCACAGCTGGGGGCTGGGGAACGACCCAAACGCCGGAAACGCCGCCTCCGTTGGGACGTTCCCCAGGTGTCTTGCGGCCCTGACGATTTCCGGGCACCGGCAACCCCTCTGGAGCCTGCGGAGAACCTGGTGTATATGCCGCTCGGCCCGCGCGCCGAGGCGATCGCCAGCCCTAGCCGATCCAGCCTCGCCGGAGCCCATGAGAACCGCATCGGGCGGCCCCTCCTGCCCGGAGGTCGGGCGCTCCCAGCGCCCGACATCCTGGCCACCCAGCGCGGCGGGCGGCGGCTGTCAAGTAGCGCACACCACTCACCACAACACCGCACCGCCCCGCGCACACCGCAGCCGCCCGCTGCTACTTGACTGCCGACGACCGACCGTGCTATCCCGCCACGAACCCGCTCCAACGGCCGACCCTGCTTGACCGCCGACGACCGACCGCGCTACCCCCGCCCCGACCACGGAAGAAGCGCATCCGCCGCATGCGCGGTGGCGACCATTTAGCCAAAACGTCCAGTCCACGCCCCGAGCCTCGCCGCTGCGCCCATCGCTGTCGATGGCGAGCGCATGGAACTCCTCCCGCGTGGTGCGCTGCACCGCTTCGCTCAGACGGCGATCCTGATCGCCGGTCTCTGCCTGATCGCCGCGCTGCCGGCTCACGCCCGCGCCGCGCCCCGCCATGCCCCAGCCCGCCACGCGGCACGCCATCGCTGCCGCGTCGTCAAGCGGACACGGACGCGCACCGGCAAGCACACCTGTGCCACGGCACCCGCGAAGAAACGCCATCGCCACAAGGCCAAGCCCAAGACAGGGAAGGCAAAGCCCAAGACAGGGGCCGCGCAGCCCAAGGCGCGCCCACCAGTTCCCGCCAATCCGGTCACCAATTCGCCGGCTTCGACGGGTGCTGCTGGCTCGACCGGTGATCCGTTTTATGTTGATCCGGGTAGTGCGGCGGCGAGCGAGGTTTCGGTGTTGCGGGCGAGTGGGCAGACTGCGCAGGCGGGTCAGTTGCAGTTGATTGCTGGGCAGCCGCAGGCGATTTGGCTGTTCGATGAGAACAGTGGTAGTCAGGCGGCGGTGTCGGCGGTGGTGGGTACGGCGGCGGCGGCGGGCAAGATTCCGGTGCTGGTGACGTACAACCTGCCGTGGCGTGATTGTGGTTCGTTTTCGGCGGGGGGTGCGTCGAGTCCGGCGGACTATCAGTCCTACATTGATGGGATCGTGAGCGGTATCGGGCAGCGGAAGGTCGTGGTGATCATTGAGCCTGATGCGCTGACTGAGGTTTCGTGTTTGCCGGCGTCTGAGCAGCAGAGCTACTATCAGCTGTTGCATTACGCGGCGTTGCGGCTGAGCACCGATGCGAATGCGGCGGTGTATGTGGATGCGGGGAATGTGGGTTGGCAGCCGGCGTCGGTCGAGGCGGCGGGGCTTAACCAGGTGTTGGGCGGGACGAACGCGGCGGGGTTTGCCGTGAACGTGTCGAACTTCTATTCCACGGCGGCCAATGTCGCCTACGGGACGGCGATCTCGCAGCTGACCGGCGGCAAGCATTTCGTGATCGACACCTCGCGCAACGGCGGCAATGTCGTCGCGGGGTTGTGGTGCAATCCGGCGGGCGCGGCGCTGGGCCAGACCCCGACGACCAATACCGGTAATGCGCTGGTCGATGCCGACTTGTGGATCAAGCGGCCCGGGGAGAGCGACGGTACCTGCAACGGCGGCCCATCCGCCGGAGCATTCTGGCTCACCTACGCCCTCCAGCTCGTCCGCCACTGACCCTGAAGGCAAATCGCGCGGTGATCGGCCGCGATTCAGCTCGGCCCGGGGGGCGTGTCGGGCGGATCCGGATGGCCATGGGACTGTCGGGGCAGGCAGACGACGTGGCCGCGCAGGCTCTCGACCAGGCCTCCGTCGAGATCGAGCGTGGCGCCGAGATCCTCGAGCGTCGAGAAGCCACCGGTTTCGGTACGCACTTCGACGATCCGCGTCGCCAGGTCTCCGTCGACCCCGGGCAGTGTCAGCAGTCCCGTCACTGACGCGTTGTTGACGTCCACCACCCCGACGTCGATGGCGCCGGGCCGGTCGGGCCGGCCGACGCCGACCTCGAGCGCGAGCGTCGGGTTGTCCCGGGCGAGCTCCAGCGCGCGTCGGCGATCCGACAGTCGCTGCTGGGCGCGATCTGTCGCGTCGAGGAGCGGCGAGCCCACTATCTGCTCGTACTGGCCTCGGATCACGAACGACGTCGCGGCCGCGCCCACCCAACCCACGATCAGCAGCAGACCCGCGGCGCTGTTGTGCTTACCGGCCGAAACCGCTCCGATCCACCCGGCCAGCGTGATCGCCGACCAACCCGCTCCGAGGGCAATCCAGGTCTTCATCCGCGCCCGCACGCCCGCGTAGATCGGCGCCCACGCGCCGATCCCCAGGGGCAGCAGGGAGACCCACGGCCACCAACTGCGCATCCCCTTGCCCGCTCGGCGTTCAACACTCATCGAACCCTAAGCATGGCAGCGAGCGCACGCACACAGCTGCGCCCCGGGAAAAGGCCGCCAGGCCTTTTCCCAATGGAAATTCGCCCCAGCGAGCGCACCCACATAGCTTCCGCCCTGGGGAAAGGCCGCCAGGCCTTTTCCCCACGGAAATTCGCCCCAGCGAATTTTCGCTGCTACGCTAGCGCGCACATGGCGTTCTGCCTCGACCTTCGACTTCTTCTCCTCCCCCGCAAGGGGGAATAGCGCGTGGGCGGCCGCACGTAGCCGCAAAACCATCCCGGAGAAGCAGCCAAGTTCGACCCAGATAGGAACGCTATGAGCAAGCCTGAGGACCCCACCCGAGTATTGATCTTCGACACGACGTTGCGTGACGGCGAGCAGTCCCCCGGTATCTCGCTGAACACGCAGGAGAAGCTCGAGATCGCCCAGCAGCTCGCCCGGCTGGGTGTCGACGTGATCGAAGCGGGCTTCCCGATCACCTCACCGGGGGACTTCGAGGCCGTCCAGGCGATCTCGCGGACCGTTGAAGGTCCCGTGATCGCGGGCCTGGCCCGAACCCACGTGGGCGACATCGACGCCGCGTGGAATGCCGTCAAGGACGCCCCGCGACCGCGCATCCACACGTTCATCTCGACCTCCGACATCCACATCGTCCACCAGCTGCAAACGACGCGCGAGGATGTCAAGGGACAGGCCCGCGCGGCTGTCGCGCATGCCAAGCAGTACCTCGCCGACGTCGAGTTCTCCCCGATGGATGCCACTCGCGCCGACGTCGAGTTCACCGCCGAGGTGTGCCAGATCGCGATCGACGAGGGCGCGACCACGATCAACATCCCGGACACCGTCGGTTACGCGATGCCGCACGAGTACGCCGCATTCCTGCGCAGGCTGTACGAGCTCGTCCCCGATCTGCACGACGTCGTCCTGTCCGTCCACTGCCACGACGACCTCGGGCTGGCGGTCGCCAACTCGTTCGCGGGCCTGCTGGCCGGCGCGCGCCAGGTGGAGTGTGCGATCAACGGGATCGGCGAGCGCGCGGGCAACGCGTCACTCGAGGAGATCGTGATGCTGCTGCACACCCGCCAGGCCGATGTCGGCCTCCACACCGGCGCGGTGACGACGGAAATCGCCAGAACCTCGCGGATGGTCTCGAGGCTGACCGGCTATGCGGTCCAGCCCAACAAGGCCGTGGTCGGGCGCAACGCGTTCGCGCACGAGTCGGGGATTCACCAGGACGGCGTGCTCAAGGAGCGCACCACGTACGAGATCATGGATGCGACCACGGTGGGCCTGGAGGCCAACTCGATCGTGCTCGGTAAGCACTCAGGGCGCCATGCGCTCCAGCAGGCGCTGGCCGACCTCGGCTTCCCGCTCTCGGGCCAGACACTGAACACCGCCTTCAAGCGCTTCAAGGAGATCGCGGACAAGAAGAAGCAGGTCACGGCGATGGATCTCGAGGCCCTGGTCGCCGACGAGCTGCGCGAGGAGATCTCCGGCTTCCAACTCGAGTGGTTTGACGTCGAGGCGTCCTCGCGGCGCCCGCCGCACGCGACCGTCGGCGTCCGGGGACCCGACGGCGAGGAGCTCGTCGGCTCGTTCACCGGCGACGGTCCCGTCGACGCGATCTTCCACGCGATCAACACGGCCACGGGCACCGACGCCCGCCTGCGGGAGTTCCGCGTCGACGCGGTCACCGGCGGTCAGGACGCGCTCGGCGAGAGCTCGGTGGTGCTCGAGGTCGCCGGCGTCAGCGGGTCCGGTCAGGGTGTCTCCACCGACATCCTCGAGGCAGCCGCTCGCGCCTACGTGCGCGCGCTGTCCAATGCGGTCCGCAGCCAGGGCGTGGCTGCGGAGGCCGAGGCGGCGACGGCGGCCGCAGCCAGTCCGGCGGCGCTCAGGGCCCCGTAGCGCCAGCCCGTAGTCCCTGCCTGTAAGCGGCCGCGAGCACCCTGGCCTGGGGCTCGCGGTCCATCAGGTTCGGCCCCATCGCCTCGGCGCACTCGTCGTCGGGTGCGATCGTGTGCACGGAGGCCCCGCGGCGCTTGAGCGCGAGCGTCTCGATCGCGACCGCCGAGCGTGCGATGCCGCGCGCGATCCCGAGCACGCCGTTGGTGGCCGTGATGCTCGCGATCGGGTTCAGGCACAGCACCTGGGTATCCCGCCAGGCCGGTGCCGCGTCGAGGTTGGTCGGGCTCCACACCCCTCCGTCGACGTATTCGCGGCCGCCGATGGTGACCGGCGCGAACAGCCACGGCACGCTGCACGAGGCCTCGACTGCCTCGGCGACCGTGGCCCGCGGCGCCCCCGGGCTCCCGAATACGACCCGCCGGCCGCTTCGCCGCTCCACGGCCACGACGCGCAATCGCCCATCGAACCGCGCGGGCGACTGCTCGACTCGCCGGCGCAACTGGGCCAGCGTGCTCGCCGGCCGGGGGAGGCGCCGCAGCATCCCAGCGCGCACGAGCGCCCCGGCCGGCTCAGCCGCCCCGAGCGCCAGCGGCGCGAAGGTGGCGCTGAGGGCCAACGTGATCGCCCCCGCGCGCCGCGCCGCCTCCAGCGCGGTGCCCGCCAGACCGTGGGCGGGCTCGGAATCGGGCAGCGCGATCGCGGTGCCCACGGCAGACGGACGCCGCAGCGAGGTGCCGGCCGTCAGGTGCGCGGCGACGATCGAACCGGCCGAGGTGCCGACGAAATGCTCGCACTTGCGCAGGTCAATCCCGGTGGCATCCTCGATCCCCGCCAGTACCCCCGTCATCCAGGCCTCGCCGAGCACCCCGCCGCCGCCGAGCACGAGCACATCGGGGCGGGAACGCATGCCGCCAGGCTATCCAGCCGTGCCCTGGGCCTTGGCCCGGGACGGGTCGCCCGGCGACGGCGGAACCGAAATGCGCAGACGTTTGTATGTGATAGCGTACGCATCGATGACCGTAGTCGATGTCGGAGGAGTCAGGGATCTGGCCGTCCAGTCGCCGGGTGCGGCTGCTCTACTCGGGCCCCGTATTCGCTCGCTGCGCGAGGCGATGGACCTGTCGCTGCGCGAAATGGCAGTGCGCTCGGGCGTCAGCGCGCCGATGCTCTCGCAGGTCGAGCGCGGTGAGACGAGCCCGACGCTGCAGGTCGCGACGCGGATCGCCCACGGCCTCGAGCTGCGACTCTCGCAGCTGCTGCGGTTGGACGAGCAGGGCGCGGTGACCGTCGTGCGTCGCGCGGACCGCCGCCAGGGCCCGGGCCGCGTGCCCGGCCACAGCTACGAGATCCTCACTCCGCCCCTACCGGGTCAGCGCGCGGAGCTCTCGCGCCACACGTTGGCGGCGGGGGCGGTGACCGGCGGGCCCGGGGACCCCCCGATGCACGAGCCCGGCAGCCGCGAGACCGCCCTGGTCGAGTCGGGCAGCGTCGTCCTGCACTGCGATGGCGCGGCGCGCGCCGCTGTCGGTCGGCGACTGCGTGACCTTCGACGCCGACCTTCCCCACCATTTCGAAAACCCCGGACCCGATCAGGCCATCTTGCTCGCGGTCGTGAGCGCGGGCCTACGGAGGAGCTGACACAGCCATGGCGACAAGCCTGTTCGACAAGATCTGGGACGCCCACCAGGTGTCTCAGAGTTTGATCTACATCGACCTGCACCTCGTGCACGAGGTCACGAGCCCGCAGGCGTTTGAGGGCCTGCGGATCGCCGGTCGCCGGGTGCGCCGGCCGGACCGGACGCTGGCCACCGTCGATCACAACGTCCCCACCGACGGCACCCACGTGGTCGCCATGATCCGAGACGAGCTCTCACGGGTCCAGGTGGAGACGCTCGAGCGCAACTGCGAGGAGTTCGGGGTCCCGATCTACTCGCTCGGCTCCGCCCACCAGGGGATCGTGCACGTGATCGGCCCCGAGCTGGGCATCACCCAGCCCGGGATGACGATCGTGTGCGGCGACTCTCATACGGCCACCCACGGCGCCTTCGGCGCGCTGGCCTTCGGGATCGGCACGAGCGAGGTCGAGCACGTCCTGGCCACGCAATGCATGGTGCAATCGAAGCCCCGTTCGATGCGGATCAGCTACGAGGGGGACCTGCGCTTCGGGGTCACGGCCAAGGACCTGATCCTGGCCACGATCGGTCAGATGGGCGTCGCCGGGGCGGTCGGCCACGTCGTCGAGTACGCAGGACCGGCGATTCAGGCGCTCACGATGGAGGGCCGGATGACCGTCTGCAACATGACGATCGAGGGCGGCGGACGCGCAGGGATGGTGGCCCCCGACGACACCACCTTCGAATGGGTGAGCGGACGGCCGGGGGCGCCGGCCGAGATCCCCGATGAGTGGCAGGCGCTGAAAACCGACGACGGCGCCACGTTCGATCGCGAGATGGTCGTCGACGCCGCCGCCATCAGCCCCATGGTCACCTGGGGCACGAACCCCGGGATGGTGGTTCAGGTCACCGAGTCGGTCCCGCAGCCGGCGTCCGACGGGGATGAGCGCGCGCTCGACTACATGGATCTACGGCCGGGCACGCCGATCGAGGAGATCAAGCTCGACCGCGTGTTCATCGGCTCGTGCACGAACTCGCGCATCGGCGACCTACGCGCCGCGGCCGAGGTCGTCAACGGCCGCCGGGTGGCCGCCGGCGTCTCGGCGATGGTCGTACCCGGGCTCTCAGAGGGTCAAGGCCCAGGCCGAGCTCGAGGGGCTGGACGAGATCTTCCGGCGCGCCGGCTTCGACTGGCGTGACGCGGGGTGCTCGATGTGTCTGGGGATGAATCCCGACATCGCGGCGCCGGGCGAGCGGATCGCCTCGACGTCGAACCGCAACTTCGAAGGCCGTCAGGGGCGCGGCTCGCGCACCCACCTGGTCTCGCCGCAGATGGCGGCCGCCGCGGCGATCGCAGGCCATTTCACCGACATCCGAAACTGGGAGGGGGCGCGCAGCGCATCATGAAGGCGATCGAGACCATCACCGGACCCGTGTCGGTGCTCAACCGGGACGATGTCGATACCGACCAGATCATCCCCAAGCAGTTCCTCAAGCGGATCGCCCGCTCGGGCTTCGGCGAGTTCCTGTTCTTCGACTGGGTCAAGGAGCCGGGCTGGCATCTGCCCCCCAACCCGATCCTCGTCGCCGGGCGAGAACTTCGGCTGTGGCTCGAGCCGCGAGCACGCCGCGTGGGCGCTCGAGGATTACGGCTTTCAGGCGATCATCGCCCCGAGCTTCGGCGACATCTTCTATTCCAACTCCACCAAGATCGGCCTGCTGCCGGTGCGCCTGGCTCCGGAGCAATGCGCCCTCATCGCGCAGGCGGGCGAAGCGCAAGTCGATCTCCAGGCCCAGGAGGTGCGCTGGCCGGGTGGCAGCGCGCAGTTCGAGATCGACTGGGAGATCAAGCACCGCCTGCTGAGCGGGCTCGACGACATCGCGGTCACGCTCGCCGAGGACAGCGAGGGGATCGACGACTACGAGCGCCGGCGCGAGCGCCGCGGCCCGGTCACCACGACGCTGTGAAGCGGGAGGCCGAATGAGCTCGCGCGACTGGGATGCCACCACCTACGATCGGGTGTCCGAGCCGCAGCTCGCCTGGGCGCGCGAGCAACTCGAGCGGCTCGAACTCTCAGGGGACGAGAGCGTGCTCGATGCGGGTTGCGGGTCCGGGCGGGTGACGGCCGAACTGGCGCAGCGTGTGCCGCACGGCCATGTGTACGCGGTGGATGCCGCGCCGTCGATGGTGGAACACGCTCGGCAGGCGCTCGGCGAGCGCGCGACCGTGCTGTGCCAGGACCTCGTCGAGCTGGAGCTTCCCGAGCCGGTCGACGCGGTGTTCTCCAACGCGACCTTCCATTGGGTCCACGACCACGACGCCCTGTTCACGGCGCTGCAGCGCAATATGAAGCCCGGCGCCCGCCTGGTCGCGCAGTGCGGGGGACGCGGCAACATCGACGCCTTCCGCGCCGCCGCCGACTCGGTCGCGGTGGAGGAGCCGTTCGACCACTTCTTCGTCGGATGGCGGCGGCCGTGGAACTACGCCGCGGCAGCGGAAACCTCCGAGCGGCTGGAGCGGGCCGGGTTCAGCGACGTGGCGTGTTGGCTGGAGCCCAAGCCCACGACGCTGGCCGAGCCGCGGGCGTTCGTGGAGACCGTGTGTCTGGTGCGCCACCTCGACCCGCTGCCCGAGGGTCTGCGCGGGCCGTTCATCGATCGCGTGCTCGCGCGCGTCGGGGAGCCGCTGGTCCTGGAATACGTGCGGCTCAACATGACCGCCCGGCGCACGTGAGCGGCCAGGCCTCCGCCGGGCCGCCTGGAGGTCCGACCCGAGACCCGGCATCCGGCCGGCCACCGGCCTCCGCGCCGCGACGGCCGAGCCACATCCGTGTACGGTGCAGCCTTCGATGCACCGACGCTGTCTCACCTAGCTGATGGCCGCGCGCGTGATCCTGCTGCCCGGGGACGGGATCGGCCCGGAGATCATCGGGCCTGCCGTCGAGGTCCTGAAGGCCGTCGGAGCCGAGTTCGAGTTCGAGCAGCATCAGTTCGGCGGAGCCTCGATCGACGCCAGCGGCACGGCGTTGACCGACGAGACGCTGACCGCCTGCCGGGGCGCCGACGCGGTCCTGCTGGCCGCCGTGGGCGGCCCGAAATGGGACACCACCGACCCAACGAAGCCCCGGCCCGAGCAGGGCCTGCTCGGGCTGCGCAAGGGGCTCGGCCTGTTCGCCAACCTGCGCCCGGTGAAGCCGTTGCCGGCGCTCTATGACGCCAGCCCACTGAAGCGCGAGCTGATCGAGGACACCGACCTGCTGGTCGTGCGTGAGCTCACCGGCGGGATCTACTTCGGCGAGAAGACGCGCACGCGAGACTCGGCGTCTGACGCCTGCGTGTACACCCGGGTCGAAATCGAGCGGATCGCGCGCGTCGCGTTCCGGGCCGCGCGTTCGCGCGTGACGAGCGTCGACAAGGCCAACGTGCTCGAGACGAGCCGGCTGTGGCGCGAGGTGGTCCACGAGGTGCACGGCGCCGAGTTCCCCACCATCGAACTCGAGGACCTGCTCGTCGACAACGCCGCGATGCGGCTGGTGGCCGCGCCGCGTCAGTTCGACGTGATCCTCACCGAGAACATGTTCGGCGACATCCTCAGCGACGAGGCGGCCATGCTGACCGGCTCGATCGGCATGCTGCCGAGCGCCTCGCTGGGCGACGGGGGGCCGGGCGTGTTCGAGCCCGTCCACGGTTCGGCGCCCGACATCGCGGGCACTGGCGCCGCCAACCCGCTGGCCATGTTCCTCTCGGCGGCGATGATGCTCCGCCACGGATTCGCCTTGGCAGCCCAGGCCGCGGCAGTAGAATCGGCCGTCGAACGCGCGCTGGCCGAGGGGCTGCGCACGAGAGACCTGGGGGGCAACGCCACCACCGCGGAGGCCACCCAGGCGGTCCTTCAACACCTCTAAGGAGTCGTCGTGCAACAAGCTGACGTCATCTGGCACAACGGAGAACTCGTTGCCTGGGAGGACGCAAAGGTTCACGTACTGACCCATGGCCTGCACTACGGCACCGGCGTGTTCGAGGGCGAGCGCGCCTATGACACCGCGCTCGGAACGGCGGTCTTCCGCCACCATGACCACCTGCGGCGGCTGTTCATGTCCGCCGAGCTGTACTACATGCCGATCCCCTACACGCTCGAGGAGCTGCGCGCCGCGACCCACGAGCTGATCGCGGCCAACGAGCTACGCGAGTGTTACATCCGCCCGATCGTGTTCCGCGGCTACGGCCAGATGGGGCTCTACCCGCTCGACTGCAACGTCGAAGTGTCGATCGCCGCCTGGCCGTGGGGCGCGTATCTCGGCGAGGAGGGCAAACGGGGCGGCATCCGGGCCAAGGTGTCGAGCTGGCGGCGGATCCCCCACGACGCGCTGATCCCCCACGCCAAGGCCTCCGGCCAGTACCTCAACAGCGTGCTGGCGAAGATCGAGGCCGCGAAGGCCGGCTACGACGAGGCGATCCTGCTCGACGCGCACGGGTTCGTGTGCGAAGGGTCCGGCGAGAACATCTACGTGATCCGCGACGGCCAGATCCTCACTCCGCCGCAGAGCGCCGGGATCCTCGACGGCATCAGCCGCAAGTCGATCATCACGATCGCCCGTGACCTGGGGCACGAGGTGGTCGAACGTGACCTGGCCCGGGCGGAGCTCTACCTGGCCGACGAGGTGTTCCTGTCCGGCACGGCGGCCGAGCTCGTCCCGGTGCGCGAGATCGACGACCACCAGATCGGGGCCGGCGAGCCCGGACCGATCACCCGCGAGATCGCCCGCGTGTTCGACGACGCCCTCCACGGCCGTGACCCGCGCTACGTCGACTGGCTCGACGTGGTCAAGGTGCCCTCGAAGGCCGCATGAGCGTCATCGAGCTGTACGACACCACCCTCCGCGATGGTATGCAGGGGGAGGGGATGTCGCTGTCCGCCGAGGAGAAGCTGCGCGTCGCGCATCGCCTGGACGAGCTCGGCATCGATCTGATCGAGGCCGGGTTCCCGAGCTCCAACCCGAAGGAGCAGGAGCTGTTCGAGCTGCTGGCCGGCGAGACGTTCGCGCACGCGCAGATCGCCGGCTTCGGGATGACCCGGCGCCGCGGAGCCAGAGCGCAGGACGATCCGGCGCTGCGGGTGCTGGTCGAGTGCTTCACGCCGGTCTGCACGCTGGTCGGCAAGACCTGGGCGCTGCACCTGGAGAAGGTGGTCAAGGTCGACCGGCAGGAGAACCTGCGGATGATCGCCGAGTCGATCGCGTTTCTGGTCGGGGAGGGCAAGCGGGTCATCTACGACGCCGAGCACTTCTTCGACGGCTTCGCCGACGACGCCGCCTACGCGCTGCAGTGCCTGCGCGCTGCGGCGCAGGCCGGAGCCGAGACGGTTGTGTGCTGTGACACCAACGGCGGCACACTCCCCGACCGTATCTCCGCCGCGATGGCTGATGTTGTGGGCGGCCTGGCCCCGACCGGCGTCAGGGTCGGGATCCACTCTCACGACGATGCGAACTGCGGCGTGGCCAACACGCTGGCCGCGGTGCAGCAGGGCGCAACCCACGTCCAGGGCACGATCAACGGCTACGGCGAGCGCTGCGGGAACGCCAACCTGATCTCGGTCATCCCCAACCTGCAGCTCAAGCTCGGATACCAGTGCCTGACCGACGCGCAGCTGGCCTCGCTGACGCCGGCCGCCCACTTCCTCGACGAGCTGCTCAACTTCACCCCCGATCCCGACGCTCCCTATGTGGGGCGCAATGCGTTCGCGCACAAGGGCGGGATGCACGTGGCCGGCGTGAACACCGACCCGGCCACGTTCGAGCACATCGATCCCGCGGTGGTGGGCAACCGTCGCGAGCTGCTGATCTCGGAGCTGTCGGGCAAGGGCACCGTGCATGCGCGCGCGCGCGACGCCGGCATCGAGCTCGACGACAGCGCGGCCAACAACGTGGTGCAGCGGGTCAAGGAGCTCGAGCACCGCGGCTATCACTATGAGGCGGCGGACGGATCGTTCGAATTGCTGCTGCGCAAGGAGACCGGCGAGTATGAGCCGCTGTTCCGGCTCGAATCCTGGCGGGCGATCGTCGAGAAGCGCGCCGACGGTCGCGTCGAGACCGAGGCGACGATCAAGATCTGGGTCGACGGCGAGCGCTTCGTGCGGACCGCCGAGGGCAACGGACCGGTCAACGCGCTTGACCGGGCGCTGCGCGACGCGCTGGCCGAGATCCACCCGGATCTGCGAGCCATCGACCTGGTCAACTTCAAGGTGCGGATCCTCGACGAGGCGAAGGGCACCGGGGCGGTCACCCGGGTGCTGCTCGATGCCTCCGACGGCGACGAGGTCTGGGGCTCGATCGGCGTCTCGGAGAACGTGATCGAGGCCTCGTGGGAGGCGCTCGTGGACTCACTGGAGTACGGCATGCAGGCCGGCCGGCGACGCGCGCTGGGCCAGGCGGCCACCGGATGACTCCGGCTGGGACGTGACCGACTCAGGGCTGATGCGCGATATCGCGCAGGAGTCGATCCCGCTCGCCCGACCGGTCCTGGGGGCGGCCGAGGAGGACGCAGTCATGGCGGTGCTGCGCTCCGGCCGCCTGTCGCTCGGGCCGCTGCTGGCCGAGTTCGAGCGAGCCTTCGCCGCTCGCGTGCACGCGCGTCACGCGAGCGCGGTCTCGAGCGGGACCGCCGGTCTGCACCTCGCGCTGCGGGCGATCGGGGTCAGCGACGGCGACGAGGTCGTCACGAGCCCGTTCTCGTTCGTGGCCAGCGCCAACGCGGTGCTCTACGAGCGCGCCCGGCCCGTGTTCGCCGACATCGATCCGGTCACCTTGAACCTCAATCCCGACGCCGCGGCGGCCGCGATCACCGATCGCACGGCGGCGCTGCTGCCGGTCCACATCTTCGGCTATCCGGCCGACATGCCGGCCCTGGAGCGACTCGGTCTGCCGATGGTCGAGGACGCCTGCGAGGCACTCGGTGCGCTCTATGCCGACGGCGTGCCGGTCGGCGGTCGGAGCCACCCGGCGGTGTTCGGCTTCTACGCCAACAAGCAGTTGACGACCGGGGAGGGGGGGATGGTGACCACGCCAGACGCAGCGGTCAAGGCGCGGCTTGACTCCGAGCGAAACCAGGGACGCGCCCCCGACATGGGCTGGCTCGACCACGACCGCCTCGGCTTCAACTACCGCCTGTCGGACATCGCGTGCGCCCTGGGGCTGGCCCAGCTGGAGCGACTCGACGAGATGCTGGCGGGACGCGCCCGGGTGGCCGACCTGTATCGCGACGCGCTCGCTGCGCTGGACGGCCTCGAGCTGCCGTGTCCGGACGCAGGCGGCAACCGGCGGGGGTGGTTCGTGTTCGTCGTCCAGCTCCCGCCCGACAGTGACCGCGACGAGACGGTGCGCGCCCTCGACGAGCGAGCGATCCCGAGCAAGCCCTACTTTCCGTCGATCCATCTGATGAGCTACTACCGCGAGCGGTTCGGTCACCGAGAGGGTGAGTTCCCGGTCTGCGAAGACGTGGCCGCCCGCTCGATCGCCCTGCCCTTTTTCCCGGACATGACCGAGGGACAGGTGGACCGGGTCGCCGCCGCTCTGGCCGCGGTGCTCAGGCGATAATCGCGCCATGTCACGCTTCGCCGAGCCCCCGCACGCGGCGTTTCGCCGCCTGAACGACTCGATCGGCTTCGATTGGCGTCTGGGGCCCTACGACGTCGAGCAGTCGCGTGCCCATGCCGCGATGCTCGCGGCCCAGGGGATCATCAGCGAGTCGGACCACGGCGAGCTGGATCGCGGGCTCGCACAGGTGCAGCGCGAACTGCGCGACGGCTCGTTCCCGTTCGCCGACGGCGATGAGGACATTCACATGGCGGTGGAGCGGAGGCTGACCGAGATCGTCGGGCCGGTCGGCGGCCGGCTGCACACGGCCCGCTCCCGCAACGACCAGGTGGCCACCGACATGGCGATGTTCGTGCGCGCTCACGCCGACGAAGCGCTGGAGCGCATCGCGCAGCTGGCGCGCACGCTCGTCGAGCTGGCCGGGGACCACCTCGATTGGCCCATGCCCGGGTACACGCATCTGCAGCGCGCCCAACCCGTGTACCTGAGCCACCACCTGCTCGCCTACGTCTGGATGCTCGTGCGCGATCGAGAACGGTTTCAGGGCGTGGCCGCCGCGACGGGAAAGCTCCCGCTCGGTGCCGGCGCGCTGGCCGGGGTGAACTTCGACACCGACCGTTCGCGGGTCGCCGCTGAGCTCGGGTTCTCCGGCGTGGCCGAGAACTCGATCGACGCCGTCTCGAACCGGGACTTCGTGCTCGACTACCTGTCGGCCGCCGCGACCTGTGCCACGCATCTCTCGCGGCTGGGCGCGGAGATCGTGCTGTGGTCGACCGAGGAGTTCGGCTTCTGCGAGGTCTCCGACGCCTGGGCCTCGGGCTCCTCGATCATGCCCCAGAAGAAGAATCCCGACGCCGCCGAGTTGCTCCGCGCCAAGGCCCCGCGGATCGTGGCCCATCTCGTCGCGTTGCACGGCGTTCTCCACGGACTGCCGCTGACCTACAACAAGGACCTGCAGGAGGACAAGGAGCATCTGTTCGACGCCGTCGACACGCTCGAGGGCTGCCTGGCTGCCGCGGAGGGCATGCTCGCCGCGATCACCTTCCGCCGCGAGCGTCTGGCCGAGGCGGCATCGGACCAGTTCCTGGCGGCGACCGACGTCGCGGACCTGCTCGTGCGTCGCGGAATGCCGTTTCGCGAAGCCCACGGGGTCGTGGCCGGCCTGGTGCGGCGGGCGATCGACCAGGGCAAGTCGCTCTCCGAGCTCACGCCCGAAGAGCTGGCGGAACACTCGGCGTTATTGGACGAGGAGTTCTACGGCCTGCTGGAGGATGGTGCGTGGCTCGAGACCAAGGTGTCAGAAGGGGGCACCAGCCTCACGCGCGTGCGCGAGCAGCTCGAGCAAGCGCGCGCCGCGGTGCGGTGATCCGGGCCTTCTACGACCGCCCGGTGCTCGAGGTCGCCCGCGACCTGGTCGGATGCTCGGTCACCCACGAGGAGTGCTCGGGAGTCATCGTGGAAACCGAGGCCTACCACCACTCAGAGCCCGCGTCCCACGGATTCGTCGGCCTCACTCCGCGCACGCGAATCTTGTTCGGCCCGCCGGGCCGAGCGTACGTCTACCGGTCCTATGGCATTCACGCTCTGCTCAACGCGGTCGCCGAGGCGGAGGGCATCGGGGCCGGGGTGCTGATCCGAGCCCTCGAGCCGCGGGCCGGAATCGAGTTGATGCGAGCCCGCCGCGGTATGGAGCGCGTGGAGAGCCTGTGCTCGGGACCGGGAAAGCTGACCCAGGCGCTGGCGGTCGGCCTACAGCACAACGGCACCGACCTGCTCACTGGGCCGATCATGATCTCGGACCGCACCCCCGACTGGCGCGATGTCCAGATCGACGTTGACCGGCGAATCGGGATCACCAAGGCCACCGAGCTTCCCTGGCGCTTCTGCGCCGCGGGCAGCCGCTTCCTGTCGAGGCCGGTGGCCCGATAAGGGCGCTCACGCGCCGTCAAACGACCCGCGCGTTGCGCTGACCCCTGAGGTCAAGATGGGAAATTGCACCCACCTCCACCGCCCGAAGTGGGACAAATCGCACCCAACCGCCCGATCCGGGGTGGGTGTGTGTGGCAGGGCCCGCTGAGCGGCACACATCGCTCACAGCCCCCGATCTGAGGGGATTGTGTGCACTTTTGTTCGCCCCCGCTCCGCGCCACGCATCTATGCCGCCACATCCGACTGGAAACCCATCGCCCGCTCGCACCGGCCCGCCGCCCGGGCTCCGCGCCACGCATCTATGCACCCGCATCCGACCGGAAACCCATCGCCCGCTCGCACCGGCCCACCGCCCGGGCTCCGCGCCACGCATCTATGCACCCGCATCCGACCGGAAACCCATCGCCCGCTCGCACCGGCCCACCGCCCCGCGCCCCGGCTATCCGCCGCCGCCGATGCCGGCACCGCCGGTGCCACCGCCCGTGCCACCGCCCGTCCCTCCGCCTGTCCCGCCTCCGGTGCCGCCGCCCGTGCCTCCTCCGGTGCCGCCGCCTGTTCCGCCGCCGGTGCCGCCGCCTGTTCCGCCGCCGGTGCCGCCGCCGGTCCCCCGCCGGTGCCGCCGCCTGTTCCGCCGCCGGTGCCGCCGCCGGTGCCGCCGCCCGTCCCTCCAGCGGTGCCACCACCGGTGCCGCCGCCGGTGCCACCCGCCGTGCCGCCTCCACCGGTGGCTGCACCTGTTCCACCTCCGCCACTGGTCGCGCCGGTGCCGGCGGCGCCGGTGCCACCGCCGCCCGTGCCGGCACCGGTGGCCGGTGTCGTGCCCGCTGAGGATCCGCCGCTCGAGCCCGATCCATCCGAACCGGTGCCAGCCGAGCCTGTGGTGTCGGTGGTCGCGCTGCTTTGGCCGGCCTTCGCGGGGGGCTGCTCGCTGGCGAAGATCTGTAGCGCCTGGGTCATGAAGTCGTGCCAGATCACCGCGGGGAAGGTGCCACCCTCGACCGGCCCGCCGTTGAAATCGGTGCTCATGGGAACCAGTTTGTTGGGGAATCCGACCCAGACTGCCGTAGTGATCTGCGGGGTCCAGCCGACGAACCAGGCGTCCGCATAATTGGTTGTCGTGCCGGTCTTGCCGGCTACGTCCACGCCCGAGATCCCGGCCGCCGTGCCGGTGCCGTTCTGGACGACGCCGGTCAACATGTCGTGCACGGTCTGTGCCACGCTGGCCGGGATCACGCGCTTGTAAGTCGGATGATCGACAACCGTCGTGTGGCGGCAGATCTTGCCGGGACAATTGATCTGCGCGATCCCGGTGGGGCCTTTGTCCGGTGCGCCGAGCGTTGGGTTGTAGACCCGTCTGCCGCCCTCGGCGAACGTCTCGTACGCGTGGGCCATGTCCAGCGGCGAAACCCCGACCTTGAGCCCGCCGAGGATCATCGCGTAGTTGGTTGACACCGGGGTGCGGATCCCCATTGCCTTCGCCATCCGGGCCACCCGCTTGGTGCCCACGTGGATTCCGACCTGCGAGAAGACGGTGTTGTCCGAGATCGCCGTGGCTTCGTTGAGGGTGATCGGGCCCGAGTATGTGTTGCCGAAGTTGCGGACGATGAAGTGTTCCTTGCCGCCGCTGTTGGGGACGATGAAGTCCTGCGGCGCCGAGTCGATGACCGAGTCCGGCGAGTACTCGCCTGACGCGAGCGCCACGGCAAGCGTGAACGGCTTGAACGACGAGCCCGGCTGCCGCTCGCCCTCGGTCGCGAGATTGAACGGGAATTGCTGGTAGTCCTCGTGCCCGTCGACCAGCGGGCCGCCGACCATCGCGCGAACCTCGCCGGTCTTGTTGTCGATTGCCACCAGCGACGCCACCGGCTGGTTCTGCCCCGCCTCCGTGTTGTAGGGGAGATCATCGGCGACCGCCTGCTCGGCGGCCTGTTGCATTTTCAAGTCGATCGTGGTGCGGATCTTCAAGCCGCCGTAGTAGGCGCGGTACTCGGCGATGCGCGGCGCGACCCCATGTCCGAGGCCCATGGCGGCGAGGATCTGGGGCCGCAGCCAGCTGGTGAAATAGGGCGCCGCGCCCGGCTCTTCCGGCTGCTCGATGTCGTTGGCGGTCGGAAGCGGCTCCGCGATCCCCTGGTTGTACTGCGCCGCCGTGATGTCGTTCTGCTGCAGCATGTCCTTGAGCACCAGGTTCCGGCGCGCCTTGGCGTCGTGGGGGTTCGCGACCGGGTCAAACGCGGACGGCGACGCCACCATCCCCGCCAGCAGCGCCGCCTCCCAGGGCGCCAGTACCGACGCGCACGAGGGTCGCGGGCTGTCGCCGCAGCCGCCGGCGCTCCCGTCGATGGCCGAGTTGGGATCGAACCCGTGGATCTTGCCGAAGTACACGCGAGCGGCGGATTCCACTCCGTACGCCCCTTGGCCAAAGTAGATCGAGTTCAGGTATTCGGTGAGGATCTTGGTCTTCGACCACTTGCGCGTCAGCTGGTACGCCAGCGCCGCCTCGCGGAGCTTCTCCAAGACCGTTCGGTTGCCCTGCTCGGACAGGGCGTTCTTGACGAACTGCTGGGAGATCGTCGAGGCGCCCTGGCGGGCGCCGCCGGTCGCGTCGGCGAGTAAGGCACGCGCGGTGCCGCGGATGTCGACTCCCGGGTCGGTCCAGAAGCGCTTGTCCTCGACCGAGACGATCGCATCCTTCATCGACTCTGAGATCTGATCGTAGGTGTCGATGACGACATGGTTGGGCGGGGCGAAGATGCCGATCGGCCGCCAGTGATCGTCATACAGATAGGAGTTCTTGGCCGCCTTGTACTGCTGCTTGTTCTCGAGCTGCGGCAGGTCGGAGGCGACGGCCATCATCATCCCGAACACGGTCGAGACGATCGCGAGCGCGCCCAGGCCAATCAAGATCAACAATAGGCGGAGCTTGCGCAGGCGAGGCTTACGCGGGCGGTCTCCGTCACGGCCGCGCCACCGACGTCGCGGAGGAGCAGGCGGAAGCGGCGGCCCGTGCTGCTCGTGCGCGGTGGGGATTTGTACGTCGTGGCTCATGCGATCGATCGTGCGACTCTCCGGCGGCAAGAGCCAGCCTACGCGGTCCGCGGCGGCAGCGCGGAGGGAACCTTGGCACCCCGATGGCGCCGGGCAACCGTTCCCGTACGCCGCAAGAGTCTAGCATTTGCCACGATGGACTCCGCGTCCTCCACGCCCGCCGGGACGGCCGCGTGGCTGGCCCGAAATGCCGTCGATTGCCTGCCCGAGGGTGCCCTCGAGCGCAAGCTCGCGGCCGAGCCGGCCGCTGCGCGTCAAACTCGGGATCGACCCGACCGCGCCCGATATCCATCTCGGCTTCACGGTCGTGCTGCAGAAGCTGCGCGAGTTCCAGGACCTGGGCCACACGGTGGTTCTGATCGTCGGTGACTACACCGCGCGGGTGGGCGACCCGAGCGGGCGCTCGAGCACCCGGCCGGTGCTCGATCCGGCCCAGATCGACGCCAACGCGGCCACCTTCCAGGAGCAGGCGTTCAAGATTCTCGATTCAGAGCGGATCGAGGTGCGGTTCAACAGCGAGTGGTTGGACATGCCGATGGCTGACCTGTTTACGCTGCTGCGTACGACGACGGTCGCCCAGGTGCTCGAGCGCGACGACTTCGCCAAACGGTTTGCCGCCCGCGAGCCGATCTCGATGCTCGAACTGCTGTACCCGCTCCTGCAGGGCTACGACTCGGTCGCCGTACGGGCCGACGTCGAGCTTGGCGGTAGTGACCAGAAGTTCAACCTGCTGCTGGGCCGCGACATCCAGCGCGCCTACGGACAGCCCGAACAGGTGATCCTGACCCTACCGCTGCTCACCGGGACCGACGGGCAGCGCAAGATGTCGAAGTCCTATGACAATTACATCGGCGTGACCGAGCCGCCCGAGGAGATGTACGGCAAGACGCTCAGCATTCCGGACTCCTCGCTGCCATCGTGGTACTCGCTGCTGCTCGGCACGGATCCTCCGCCGGGGCTCGCGCCGCGCGACGCCAAGCGGGCCCTGGCGCGGGCGCTGGTCGAGCGCTTCTCTGGACCCGACGCCGCGCAGGCGGCTGAACAGGCGTTCGATCAGGTTCACATCCGGCGCGGTCCGCCCACGGAGGTTCCCGAGGTGGAGTGGTCCGATGGTGCCGCTGTGCACCTGCCGGCGTTGCTGGCCCGCGCGTTCGGGATCTCGACCTCCGAGGCCCGGCGCAGCCTGGCTCAAGGTGGAGTGCGGCTCGACGGCGAGCCGATCGCCGACGGCTCGCTTGACCTGCCGGCGGCCGACATCGACGGCCGGGTGCTGCAACTGGGCAAACGCCGGTTTGCGCGCGTGCGTGTGAGCTGACATGAGCGGCGAGCGGCGATCGTGCGCGTCCGCCCGTCACGGGAGCTGACGGTGGCGGTTCACGGGGGCCACCTGCGGATGGACACTCCCGGCAACGGGCACATCGTCGACATCACCGAGGGTGTTCTCCGAGTGGTGGCTACCGCCGGCGTGGAGCGGGGGCTCGTGACGGTGTTCGCCGTCGGATCGACCGTCGCGGTGACGACGATGGAGTACGAGCCGGGCGGGGTGCACGACCTTCAGGCGTTGCTGGATCAGCTGGTACCCGCGCGCGGGCCATACGAGCACAATCGGCTCAACCACGACACCAACGCACATGCGCACCTGCGCGCGGCGCTGATCGGACCCTCGGAGACGATCCCGCTGATCGACGGGCATCTCACGCTCGGGACCTGGCAGCAACTCGTGCTGATCGACTTCGACGACCGGCCCCGACAGCGGACCGTGACGGTCCACGTCCTGTCCTGATCTACCCAGGGCAACCCGGCGCGGACGGGGCGAAGGACCCGCGGGGGGCGAAGGGTCCGGGGACGGAGGGGCTGCACAGCGCCCTGCGGTTCCCGGACCCGCGAGGGGCGAAGCGTCCGGGGGGCGGAGGGCCTGCACAGCGCCCTGCGGTTCCGACGGCGGCGCCGGAGCCGGGCCGCACAACGCTCGGCGGTCCCACGGCGGAGCCGGAGGAGGCGAAGGGGCCGCCCGGTGATGGGTCCCGGGGTGGTCCGCCCCGCGCCTGGCCCCACCCAAGAGCGCCGATTCCGCCCATGCCGCTGCTATGTTTGATCGGCCGAGCGGTGCCCGGTCCGCTGGTCGCGTAAGAATGTCTGACGAGAGCTTCGCGACCCAGCGTTCGGGCGCTATACTCATCGGTCGGCCCCGCGATCCGGTCTGGTTCGGGGGCGTGCCACTCAGGAGGAAACCCTTCCTACAGAGGTGCGACGGTCTTTGAAAACTCAACAGCATGCGCACCCTTCGACCAAATTGGTCGAGGAGTGTGTCCAGGTTCGACGCCGTCGCTCGACGGGCCCTTAGCGGGTCTTTTGGACGACGGTGCCAAGATTGACCCCGTCTTGCGCCCTGGAGCCCACTGTGTACCGGGCACCAGATCTGTAGGCGCAAGGGCCTGATCCTCCAGGGATCGGGCCCAGGATTTTGACCCGCGGGCGAGCATCGCGACTTCGGTCGTGCTGCGAGTTGGCGGGTTGTACCCCTGACGACTCTCTATGAAAGGAGATTGCCCTCTGGGCAATCTCCCAAGGGAATTTCCCTCTGGGAATTTCCCGAGTTCTTCACGGAGAGTTTGATCCTGGCTCAGGACGAACGCTGGCGGCGTGCCTAACACATGCAAGTGGAGCGACGAACCAGGCTTCGGCCTGGGGCAAAGCCGCGAACGGGTGAGTAACACGTGGGTAACCTGCCCTGATGATCGGGACAACCCGAGGAAACTCGGGCTAATACCGAATGTGTCCCTCGGCCATAAGGCCGTTGGGGAAAGGAAGCTTCGGCCTCCGCATCGGGATGGGCCCGCGGCCCATTAGCTTGTTGGTGAGGTAACGGCTCACCAAGGCAACGATGGGTAGCTGGTCTGAGAGGACGATCAGCCACACTGGGACTGAGACACGGCCCAGACTCCTACGGGAGGCAGCAGTGGGGAATCTTGCGCAATGCGCGAAAGCGTGACGCAGCAACGCCGCGTGGGGGAAGACGGCCTTCGGGTTGTAAACCCCTTTCAGTTGGGACGAAGCTTCGCCGGTGAATAGCCGGCTGGAGTGACGGTACCTTCAGAAGAAGCCCCGGCTAACTACGTGCCAGCAGCCGCGGTAATACGTAGGGGGCAAGCGTTGTCCGGAATCATTGGGCGTAAAGAGCGTGTAGGCGGCTCGGTAAGTCCGCTGTGAAAGTCCAGGGCTCAACCCTGGAATGCCGGTGGAAACTGTCGAGCTAGAGTCCGGAAGAGGCGAGTGGAATTCCTGGTGTAGCGGTGAAATGCGCAGATATCAGGAGGAACACCAATGGCGAAGGCAGCTCGCTGGGACGGTACTGACGCTGAGACGCGAAAGCGTGGGGAGCAAACAGGATTAGATACCCTGGTAGTCCACGCTGTAAACGATGGGCACTAGGTGTGGGGGGTGTCGACTCCCCCCGTGCCGACGCTAACGCATTAAGTGCCCCGCCTGGGGAGTACGGCCGCAAGGCTAAAACTCAAAGGAATTGACGGGGGCCCGCACAAGCAGCGGAGCATGTGGTTTAATTCGACGCAACGCGAAGAACCTTACCTGGGCTTGACATGTTCCTGACCGCCGTGGAAACACGGCTTCCCTTCGGGGCAGGATCACAGGTGGTGCATGGCTGTCGTCAGCTCGTGTCGTGAGATGTTGGGTTAAGTCCCGCAACGAGCGCAACCCCCGTCGCATGTTGCCAGCATTTAGTTGGGGACTCATGCGAGACTGCCGGTGACAAACCGGAGGAAGGTGGGGATGACGTCAAGTCATCATGCCCCTTATGTCCAGGGCTACACACGTGCTACATTGGCGCGTACAGAGGGTTGCGATACCGCGAGGTGGAGCGAATCCCTTAAAGCGTGTCTCGGTTCGGATTGCAGGCTGAAACTCGCCTGCATGAAGGCGGAGTTGCTAGTAATCGCGGATCAGCACTGCCGCGGTGAATACGTTCCCGGGCCTTGTACACACCGCCCGTCACACCATGGGAGTGAGCAACACCCGAAGCCGGTGGCCTAACCCGCAAGGGAGGGAGCCGTCGAAGGTGGGGCTCGTGACTGGGGTGAAGTCGTAACAAGGTAGCCGTAGCGGAAGCTGCGGCTGGATCACCTCCTTTCTAGGGAGCCCTCTGCAAACGGAGGGCACCGATCACCTGAGGATCGTCGTCTGAACCCTCTGGGTTCCGCGGCGCTCTCCTCGAGCGTGGTCGGCCACTAGATATGTCGACCGAACCTGACGAGTGGTTGACACCATTCGATGGAGAATCACCTGATTCTCTCGACGGAGACTCGCTTGCGAGTTTTCGCATGCTGTTGAGTTTTGAGAGACCGGCTCACCGCCGGCGGCCAGCGGGCTTCGGTCCCCGGCTTTCGCGTGGTGAGCTCGCCTCTTCGCGGACCTTGAAAACTACACAGTTTCCAATGTAACGGGTATAGGTAAAAGGCTTGAACAGCCTTTTACCTTGCAGAAATCGGACGACTCTGTGGAGGTGAGGCTGTCGCAAGACCTCCTCCCGAAGTGGACAGTCCGATTTCGCCGATCGGGAGAAGGCCGCCAGGTCTTTTCCCACATGGTGACTCGCTTGCGAGTTTCCACGATCACCACAAGCATTTGTATCCGTCAAGATAGTAAGGGCACATGGTGGATGCCTTGGCACCAAGAGTCGATGAAGGGCGTGAACGGCTGCGATAAGCCGCGGTGAGGCGCTGAATAGCCAGTGACCCGCGGATGCCCGAATGGGGAAACCCAACGTCGGTAATGCGGCGTTATCCCGCGCTGAACACATAGGCGCGGCGAAGACAAGCGGGGGAAGTGAAACATCTCAGTACCCCGAGGAAAGTAAATCAACCGAGACTCCCTGAGTAGTGGCGAGCGAAAAGGGAATAGCCCAAACCCGGTGTGTGTAAGCGGTCACGCGTTGCACGTCGGGGGTTGTAGGGCATCTGGTCCGAGCCGTGACCGGTTCGGCGGAAGTTACAAAGTCGTGCGATAGTCGAAGCGCGTGGAACCGCGCACCATAGAGGGCAACCGTCCCGTAGACGAAATTGCACGACCTTCCGCAGATGTTCCTGAGTAAGTCCGCACCCGTGAAACGCGGACTGAACCTGGGGGGACCACCCTCTAAGGCTAAGTACTCCTTGGTGACCGATAGCGGACTAGTACCGTGAGGGAAAGGTGAAAAGTACCCCGGAAGGGGAGTGAAATAGTACCTGAAACCACGTGCCTACAAGCGGTGGGAGCGGCTTCGTGCCGTGACCGCGTGCTTTTTGCATAACGAGCCGGCGAGTTACTCGTCTGCGGCAAGGTTAAGCGATGAGCGGAGCCGTAGCGAAAGCGAGTCCTAATAGGGCGACATAGTCGTAGGCGGTAGACCCGAAGCTGAGCGAGCTACCCATGGGCAGGTTGAAGCGGGGGTAAGACCTCGTGGAGGACCGAACCGACCTAGGTTGAAAACTGGGCGGATGACCTGTGGGTCGGAGTGAAAGGCTAATCAAGCTCAGTGATATCTGGTTCTCTCCGAAATATATTTAGGTATAGCCTCGGATAAATTCCGTGGCGGCTGTAGAGCACTGTTTGGACTAGGGGCCCTACCAGGTTACCGACTTCAGGCAAACTCCGAAGACCGTCACGGCTACTCCGGGAGTCAGTTGCTGGGGGATAAACTTCAGCGTCAAAAGGGAAACAGCCCAGACCGCCAGCTAAGGTCCCTAAGTACTAGCTAAGTGGTAAACGATGTTTGAATGCAGAGACAACCAGGAGGTTGGCTTAGAGGCAGCCACCCTTGAAAGAGTGCGTAACAGCTCACTGGTCAAGTGTTCGAGCGCGGACAATGTAACGGGGCTCAAGCTAGTCACCGAAGCTGCGGGTGCGTGAGGCCTTCGGGCCGATCGCGCGGTAGGAGAGCGTTCCGGCGCCAGTGAAGCAGCGGCGTAAGCCAGCTGTGGAGGCTCCGGAAGTGAGAATGCCGGCATGAGTAACGAAAGAGGGGTGAGAATCCCCTCCACCGATTGCCCAAGGATTCCTGAGTAAAGTTCGTCTGCTCAGGGTTAGTCAGGACCTAAGGCGAGGCCGAAAGGCGTAGTCGATGGCCAACGGGTTGATATTCCCGTACCACGTCGCGACCGTTTGACCAACGGGGGGACGAGGAAGGCTATGGGATCCCAGGCGATGGTTGTCCTGGGGTAAGCATGTAGGGGTGGCCCTAGGCAAATCCGGGGCCGCTTAACCCGAGGTGCGATGCCAGCTGGCTCTAAGCCGGCGAGTCCCGGAAGCCATGCCTCCAAGAAAAGCCTCTAGGGAGGTCGCGCGTGCCTGTACCAAAACCGACACAGGTGGGCAAGTGGAGAACACTAAGGTGATCGAGATAACCCTCGTTAAGGAACTCGGCAAAATCGCCCCGTAACTTCGGGATAAGGGGCGCCCCAGTAGGGTGAAACTCCTCGCGAGTGAAGCCCGAGAGGGCCGCAGTGAATAGGTTCAAGCGACTGTTTACCAAAAACACAGGTCTCTGCTAAGTCGTAAGACGACGTATAGGGGCTGACGCCTGCCCGGTGCCGGAAGGTTACGTGGAGGTGTTAGGGCTTCGGCTCAAAGCACCGAAACTAAGCCCCGGTAAACGGCGGCCGTAACTATAACGGTCCTAAGGTAGCGAAATTCCTTGTCGGGTAAGTTCCGACCTGCACGAATGGCGTAACGACTTGAACGCTGTCTCAACGAGGGGCTCGGTGAAATTGCAGTCTCGGTGAAGATGCCGAGTACCCGCGGCTAGACGGAAAGACCCCGTGAACCTTTACTACAACTTGGTATTGGGGTTCGATGCACCTCGCTCAGGATAGGTGGGAGGCTTGGAAGCGCCGGCTGCGGCTGGCGTGGAGCCACCCTTGAGATACCACCCTTGGTGTATTGGATCTCTAACGGTGCGCCGTGAATCCGGGCGCCGGACAGTGACAGGTGGGTAGTTTGACTGGGGCGGTCGCCTCCCAAAATGTAACGGAGGCGCGCAAAGGTTCCCTCAGCACGGTCGGAAATCGTGCGTAGAGTGTAAAGGCAGCAAGGGAGCTTGACTGCGAGACCGACAGGTCGAGCAGGTGCGAAAGCAGGCCTTAGTGATCCGGCGGTAGCAAGTGGAAGCGCCGTCGCTCAACGGACAAAAGGTACTCCGGGGATAACAGGCTTATCGGGCCCAAGAGTCCACATCGACGGCCCGGTTTGGCACCTCGATGTCGGCTCGTCGCATCCTGGGGCTGAAGTAGGTCCCAAGGGTTGGGCTGTTCGCCCATTAAAGCGGTACGCGAGCTGGGTTCAGAACGTCGTGAGACAGTTCGGTCCCTATCTGCCGTGGGCGTTGGAGAGTTGAGAGGATTCGTCCCTAGTACGAGAGGACCGGGATGAACGCACCTCTGGTGTATCTGTTGTCCTGCCAAGGGCATCGCAGGTTAGCTACGTGCGGATCGGATAACCGCTGAAAGCATCTAAGTGGGAAGCCGGCCTCGAGATGAACTCTGCCATCCCCTTGAGGGAGTAAGACCCCTGGTAGACCACCAGGTTGATAGGCCGGATCTGGAAGGACGGTGACGTCCGTAGGAGACCGGTACTAATGGGTCGAGGGCTTGACGGATATTTATTTATCACGTGCATTGGCACTGTGTAGTTTTGAAGGCCCGCGAAGGGCGGTCTCTGCCGGTTTCCGGTGGCTATGGCGAGGGGGAAACACCTCTTCCCATTCCGAACAGAGCCGTTAAGCCCCTCAGCGCCGATGGTACTTGGCCCGCAAGGGCCTGGGAGAGTAGGTCGCCGCCGGTTCTTAATTCGAGACAAGCTCGTGTGTTACGACACACGAGCTTGTGTCGTTTAACGGCTCCCGCGAGTGCCCCAAGCCTCAGAGCAGGCGTTCGATGCGAAGCTTGCGCGTGCCGCGCGGCGTCCGTACCTCGACGGAATCGCCGGGAACGTGGCCCACGAGCGCCTTGGCCACCGGAGACTCGGAGGACAGCTTGCCCTGGGCGAGGTCCGCCTCGGTGGGCCCGACGATCGTCCACGTGTGAACGGTGCCGTTGCCCTCATCGAGGACCTCGGCGGTGCGGGCGAAGTCAAACGCGCTGGCGGCGGTCTCCGTCTCGGTCTCGACGACCACCGCGTTGCGCAAGCGCTGGCGAAGCCGCTTGATCCGCGTCTCGAGATGAGACTGGTCCTCCTTGGCCGCGTGGTACTCCGCGTTCTCCTTGAGGTCGCCGTGTTCACGCGCCGTGAGGATGCGCTTGGCGATGTCCCGGCGGCCCACGCTTTCCAGCGCGAACAACTCGGCTTTGAGCGCGACGAGCCCCTCCGCCGTGATCGATTCGCCGTCCGGACCAGATGTGCTCATCGAGTCATCTTGTCACGGGTGCCGGAGCGGTGACGAACTGGCGGTCGAGCTGCTGCGGCGCGGTATGAGGTGGTCCATGGCAGCATGCGAGCGACATGCGGGAGCTCACGAAGTTCTTTCGATCCAACCCGCAGGTTTTCGTCCTGCTGTTGATCTGCGTCGTCCTGGGTCTCGGCACGTTCCTGGCGGTCGTGTTTGGTGTGCTCTCGTCAGGATCGACCACGACCACCGGCGAGCCGACC
Source organism: uncultured Solirubrobacterales bacterium (assembly GCA_963838535.1). Lineage (GTDB taxonomy): Bacteria > Actinomycetota > Thermoleophilia > Solirubrobacterales > Solirubrobacteraceae > Palsa-465. The sequence continues at coordinate 459,568 of CAWIRN010000021.1, read as the reverse complement.
GGGTCGATCACCATCCTCCGAGCCGTTCTCTGATGACGCCTCTCGCTGGTCCGACCTTCATGTTGGTGTGTGTGAGCTTTGTGTCGTGATCGGGTCGGAGAGACCGGCGGAGCGGTCGGGGCGCTGTGACACGGCTGGGGCGGCCTGAGCCGGAGCGCCCCGGGTTCATGCGCCTGTGTCGAGTGGGACGTTAGCCGGGTCGCGAGGCGCTCTTTCCGCCTCCAAGCGGGTCCGCATCAATCGGGGCAGCGTTCGTGCTCGGAGTCGGCCAGCCGCGCGAAGCGCGCGTCGATCGGGGCGTAGCGGATGATGAACAGGTCTGGTTGATTGCCGGGCATCCGCCGATCGGAGAGGAATGCGATGAAGGGATTGCCGCTGTAGGCGCTGCTGAGCGGGCATCGCCGCGCCGAGGCGACTGCGCGATCGACCGCGGCCGGCGAGGCCGCGTACTCGAGGCCGGAGCGAGCCAGCGGACGTCGGGCGATGACGGGATCGCCGGGACTGATCAGCAGCGACAGCGATTCGAGGGCGAGCAGAGCGCCGAGCACAGCCACCAGCCAGCGCGATCGCACGAGCTCCCAGGCCCACACCGCCCCGCAGGCGGCCAGCGCCAGCAACGGTGGCTCGGCGACGACCAGGACGTTGAGGTACGAGCCGCGCTTGAACAGGGTGAGCCCGAGGAGAAGCCCGGCGAGCGCGGCCGCCCCCAGCGTGCGTAGGAGCGCACGATCCCGAGCCTGCCGCGCGAGCAGCAGCGCGGCCCCCGCGCCGACGACCAACGGTAGCTCGTTCCAGGCCCCTTGAGTCAGAAGCCCGCCGACATCGTGCAACGATGTACGACCCACCTGGAGCTGCGCACGTACGGCCTCGCGCCACACCGCCGTACCGAATACGGCGAACGCGATCGCGCTCAGCGCAAGCGCCGGCCAGCACCCACCCCGTGAGGGCTCGTCGTCGCGCGACCGAGGCGAGCGTGATTGCGAGCGCCGGCAGCGCGAAGGCGAGCTTGCACGCAGTCGCCAGGGCCAGCAGCGCGCCCCCGGCCCAGGCCCGCTCGCGGCGCGCGCACCACAATGCGCCACCCATCACCAGAGGGGCAGCGAGCGTCTCGGGCAGGAGCTGGGCGTGCTCATGAAGGGTGATCGGCAGCAGCGGGGAGGCCAAGCCCGCGACGAGCGCGACGCGATAGCGGCCGGACAGGCGCCACACGCTCAGCGCAACCAACGCGGCGGTGACCAGCTCCACCAGTGCCAGACCAGCGCGCAGCGGCCCCCAGCCCGTCATGGATAGCCAGCAGCAGCGCCCCGACCAGGTAGACCGGCGGAGGCTGCGCGGCTGCCACATCCCGGTAGAGGTGGTGGCCGTCGAGCAGCCACACGCGCCGTCTCGGCATACGCGCCGTCCGAGAAGTCCCAATAGCCGTTGCGCTGCCAAGCGGCCAGCAGCGCCAGCTCAATTACCAGCCCCGCGCCCAGCGCGAGCACCAACGCGGGCGCGACGCGAAGAGGACGGTCGGCTACCAAGACTCGCCGGGCACGGACTCCAAGGCCGGCATGTGCCGAGGGCCTGAAGCGTCCGTCTCGACCATAGCCACCCGCGCATGATCGCCGATACGCCGCGGACGCGCAGCGGCCGATCAGTGGGGCGCTCCATCGGGGCCCACCAGCCCACCGGGCGTCGTGTCCTCCCGCGTGGCCTCGAGCGAAACAAGCGATCAGCCCACATCGGCGGGCTAAATCTCACAAAAGTCGTCGCGCCAGCGGGGGTGTGTGTGAAAGCGTTCGTTGAGCGGGCTCAGGGGCGCACACCCCGGGCTGATCGTGGGGGTGTGTGCAATATTGTTCGCCCGGCCGGGCGACCGTGGGTCCGAAACCGTCCCGGGACCAGTGCCACCCGATCACCGCGGGCCGCTCAGGAACCGAAGTGCGGCCCCCCGTCTGAAGTCGGGTGCGCCCGAAGGACCTGGGAACTGGTAACCAACCAGCGTCGCGTTCCTCGTCGGCTGGCCAACCTTCCCCCCTCACCCATAAGAATCGCGCCGTTCAGTCGGTGCTGCTCTGACCTGGGACACGTACCCGGTCGGAACATGCAGTACGTGACAAATCGCATGATGCCCGCCCGATTTGTCGGCCCTAACAGCTCAGACATGTAGGAGTCGGAAAATCCCGTTCGGTCACAACGATTTGTCAAATCCAACAGGTATTTCGCCGGCTCGACTTCGCCTTTCCGCCTCGCCTCTCGAGCTAGCAGCGTCCACAGGCCGGAGCCGGCGGTTCGGCGACGAACAAACGGCCGCGGCAGCGGCGGTCCGAGGGATTCAGGCACGGCCGCGGCAGCGGCGGTCGACGGATTCAGGCACGGCCGCGGCAGCGGCGGTCGACGGATTCACGCGCGGCCGCGGCAGCGGCGGTCGAGGGATTCACGCACAGCCGCGGCAGCGGCGGTCGACGGATTCACGCACGGCCGCGGCAGCGGCGGTCGAGGGACTCACGGCCGCGACAGCGGCGGTCACGGAAACGTCTGCCGCGCGCGCCCCTCCGACGCGTCATCAGCAAATGACGCAAACCAAAACAATCAAAAATCCAAAGACCATCAACCCTCAGGAACCCACCGAGGGCACGGTGGAACTGTCTGGCTCAGACCCGGTCGCGCTCGGCGTGGCCGCGTTCGCGCTGGTCGGACCCGGCGCGAATGGGGGAGAGGCAATGCGCGGGACGAGCGAGGACGGAGCCGCCCCGGCGTTCGTGCTGCCAGCGCAGCGGACGGCGATGAGGGTGCGGCGCCACCTCGGGCGGTGGATCGCCGAGAACGTCGTCGAGGACGCTCAACCACGCGCGTAGTCGCCTAGCCGAAGACTGGAACATATGTTCGTAAGAGTAGGGGAGGCGTCGGACGGAAACCTGCCGGATGAGTCGCGGCGAGGGCGGGCCCGTACCCGGCGCTCGAGCCGCTCATGGCATCGCCCCCAGCGCCGAGGCGGCATCGAGCTGAGTGGGCACCCGCTCGAGCACCGCGGTCGTGAACTCGGTTGTGCCCGCGTGGCCACCGAGGTCGGGAGTCTTGGTGCCCGAGGCGACCGTCTCCATGACCGCCTCGCGAATCGCCCGCGAGCAGACCTCGGCCCACGGACCGTGCCGACGGGCGGCGTGGTGTAGGACCGCCGCACAGGCCAGGATCATCGCCAGCGGGTTCGCGACGTCCTTGCCCAGCAATGCGGGAGCGGTGCCGTGCGGGGCCTCGGCCATCGCGACGGTCGTGTCGTACTCATCGTCGAACGCCAGCAGCACCGATTCCGCGCCGGCGATCGAGCCGAACATCGGCAGCACGAGATCCGACAGGCAGTCCCCATCCCGATTCAGCGCGGGAATCACCAGCGGCGCGTCGGTGGCTCCCGACAGCAGCCCGGCGTACGTCGCGTCGATCAGCACCGGCCGGTAGTCGATATCCGGGTAGCGGGCGGCCGCCGCGTCGAGCTCCTCCTTGAGCATTCCCTCGTAGATCGGCGACACGGTCCACTTCGGGCCGCCATACACCCGCGCGGTCATCCGCGTGGCAGTGCGAAACGCGTATTCGGCGACCGCCCGGCAGGTCGACCGCGTGACGCGCTCGGTGCGGTAGGCGACCTCGGAGGGTGACCCTGCCTCACCCTCGCGCCATTGCGTGGCTCCGTAGGCATCCTCAACCGCCATCCTGACGACCGAGATCGGGAAATGGACCCCGGCGATCGGCGTCACGCCGGGTAGGCGACGACCGGTGCGGACGATGACCTTGCCGTCCACCTGCTCGCGCAGGAGCCGATTTGGAGACCCCACGTCGTCGGCTCCTTCCGGGGTGATCGTGGCGGCCTTGAGGCCCAGCCCGGCCGTCCGCATCGCCACGGCGGCGTCGGCCACGATCTGGTTCGACGAGGCCCGGCGGTTGTCCAGCGAGAGGTCGAAGCGGTCCAGCTCGAGGTCGAGCCCAAGCAATCCGGGATCGAGGACACGGATCGATTGTTCAAGCAGCTCCTGGCCGGTCTCGTCCCCGTCCAGGACCACGATGGTGATCCGCTCAGGCATCCGTTCCACGATATCCAACGCCCACTCGAGATCTGGATTCTCTCGTGCGTGCCGGGTGGCCCCCGGGGGGCGATCTCCGGGCGCGATGGCGTCGGTGGCCGGAGGGCCGAACGCCTAAGTCGTCTGCGGCAGGCTGACGCTTCAGCCGCTGGCGGGCATCAGCTGCTCGCGGCGCTCGGTCAGCGCGGTGATCACGATCTGGAGATGCTCGTCGAAATCGACGCCCAGCTCCTCCGCGCCGTGCCGCATTTCGTCGCGGTTGACGGCGGCCGCGAAGCTCGGGGTCTTCAGCTTCTTCTTGACCGACTTCGGTGTCATCCCCACCAGGCCGTCGGGCCGGACGTAGGCGCAGGCCAGGACGAAGCCGGATAGCTCGTCGACGGCGAACAGGGCCTTCTCCATCGGCGCCTCACGGGGGACGCCCAGGAAATCTGCGTGCGAGGCCACCGCCCGCACCAGCTCGGGCGGATAGCCATGGGCCTCCAACTCGCGGATTGCGTAACGGGGATGGCCGTCCTCGAGGTTCGGATAGCGCTCGTAATCGAGGTCGTGCATGAGGCCGGTCAGGCCCCACAGCTCCACGTCGCCGTCATAGCGAGGGGCGTAGGCCCGCATCGCCGCCTCCACCGCGAGCATATGGCGGCGTAGCGAATCGGATTTCGTCCACTCGCAGAGAAGGGTCCAGGCGTCCTCCCGCGAAATCTGCACTTGCATGGCTGTTACCCTAGCTCAGCGCTCCGGGCCTGTCCCGCCTCCGCTGGTCCCCCCGCACGAGGTGCCGTCCGGGCAGGAGGCGGGTCCGGCGTCAGACGGGCCGCAGACACCAGCTACGCTGAAGGCCCGCCGGGTACAAGCGACGGCGGCGGGGCCAATACCTATGGAGAAGTTTCTCATCGAAGGCGGGGTGCCGCTGTCCGGCACCATCGTCCCCGCCGGCAACAAGAACGGCGCGCTGCCGATCCTGGCTGCGTGCCTGCTCACCGACGACGAGGTGATCCTGCGTAACGTGCCGCGGATCAGCGACGTCGAGACGATGGTCCTGCTGCTCCAGACGCTCGGCGCCCGGGTGCAATGGCTGGGGCCCAGCGAAGTCCTGATCGACTCCTCGACCGTCGAGCGGGGGGACGTCGACCGCGGGCTGGCCGAGCGGATCCGGGCGTCGTTCCTGCTGGCCGGGCCGCTCCTCGCCCGCTTCGGCCGCGCCCACATGCCGCCCCCCGGCGGTGACGTCATCGGCCGCCGCCGGCTCGATCCCCACCTCGACGCGTTTCGGGCCCTCGGGGCGCTGGTCGAGCACAAGGGCGACATCGTGCTTACCGCGCCATCGCTGGGACTGCGGCCCTGTGATTTCCTGATGGACGAGCCATCCGTGATGGCGACCGAGAATGCCCTGATGGCCGCCTCCCTCACGCGCGGGCCGACCGTGATTCGTAACGCGGCGTCGGAGCCGCATGTCCAGGATCTGGCCCGCATGCTCGTGGCCATGGGCGCCGCGATCGACGGGATCGGCTCGAACGTGATGACCGTCCACGGAACCGCCACGCTGCGTGGCGCCACCCACACGATTGCCCCCGACCACATCGAGATCGGCTCGTTCATGGCGCTCGCCGGGGTGACCGGCGGCGAGCTGGTGGTCAAGGACACCGTGCCCGAGGACCTGCGCATGATCCGGCTGGTATTCGAGCGGCTCGGCTTGCGCACCGAGCTGCACGGCGCCGACGTGATCGTCCCGGGCAACCAGCAGCTCGTGATCCGCAACGATGCCGGCGATTACCTGCCCAAGGTCGAAGACGGCCCCTGGCCGGCCTTTCCGGCCGATCTGACCAGCATCGCACTGGCTCTGGCCACCCAGGCTGAGGGGTCGGTGATCATCCACGAGAAGATGTTCGAGAATCGCCTGTTCTTCACCGACAAGCTCGTGATGATGGGTGCGGCGATCACGATCTGCGACCCGCACCGGGCGATCGTCGTCGGGCCGCGCCGGCTGCGCGGCGGGCGGGTGGAATCGCCGGACATCCGCGCCGGAATGGCCATTCTCAGCGCCGCGCTGTGCGCCGACGGCGTAACGGAGATCGGCAACATCCGCCAGATCGACCGCGGATACGAGCGAATCGACGAGCGGCTGAGAGACCTGGGGGCACGGATCACGCGGCTGGATGACGCGCCGGTCGCGGCCGCCAGGTGAGCTCTCGGCCGAGCTTCGGACTCGCTGAGCCGGGATCGCGAGCGGACGACCGGTGAGCGGCATCCGCCGCGTCGGCGATCCGGCCACGACGGTCGATCGCATTCCCAGCGGAACCCGCGACGTCCTGCCCGACGAGATGCGGGAGCTGCGCGGGGTGACCGACCGGATCCGCGCCGTGTTCGAGCACGCCGGGTATGGCGAGGTCTACACCCCCGCGCTGGAATACGAAGGAACCTTCGCGCGCGCCGACACGGCGGGTACACGTCCCGCCTATCGGATGTTCGACGAGCAGGGCAACGTGCTGGTGTTGCGCCCCGACATGACCGTTCCGATCGCGCGGCTGGTCGCGACGCGCTACCCGCACGCCGATCTTCCACTGCGGTTCTGCTACATGGCGCACGCCTACCGCGGCGTTCGTCCTCAGCGGGGCCAGTCTCGGGAGTTCCTGCAGGCCGGGGTCGAGCTGATCGGCTCTCCCGCCCCGGAGGGAACCGCCGAAGCACTCGGGGTCCTGTGCGCAGCACTGGACGCCGCGGGACTCGACAGCTACTCGATCGGGCTCGGCGACGCTTCTCTGTACCCGTCTCTGCTCGAGGCGGTGGGCGTTCCGGAGGACCGACGGGAGCGGATCCTCGCCGAGCTGGTGGACGGGGATTTCGTCGGCGTCGAGCGCGAGGTGCATGAGCTCGGTCTTCCGCCGGACGAAGCTGAGCTGCTGCTCAGCGTGCCGAAGACCCGAGGCGGTCCGGAAGTGCTGGAGGGGCTCTCCGGAGCGCTGCACGACGCGGTCAGCGGCATGCGCGAGCTGCATGCGCTGCTGGCGCCGCGCGTCGCGCAGCGAATCATCTTCGACCTCGGGCTGGTGCGCAGCCTCGGCTATTACACCGGGGCCGTGTTCCAGGTCTACGACCCGGGGTACGGGGTTCCGATCGGCAGCGGGGGACGCTACGACGAGCTGCTGGGCTCCTTCGGTCGTCCGCTACCGGCCGTGGGCTTCGCGCTCAACGTGGAGCGGCTGCACATCGCGCTCACCGGGGAGGAGCGAGGTCGGGCCCGATGAACGAGCTTCGCATCGCCGTTCCCCGCGGCGCGCTGTTCACCGACACGCTCGATCTGCTCGACCGGCTCGGGATCGACACCGCGGAGGTCCGCGAGAATGACCGCAAGCTGCTGTTCGAGCGCTCCGGGATCGTGACGATGCGGCCCTCCGACGTCCCGACCTACGTGGAGGCCGGCGCGGCCGACCTCGGCATAACGGGTAAGGATGTGCTGATGGAACAATCAGAGCGAGAGGTCTACGAGCTGGTCGACCTCGGCTACGGTCATTGTCGGATGGTGCTCGCGAGCGTCGCGGGAGAGGACCGCGCGGCTGAGGCACTGCGCCGGCTGGGCGTGGTGCGGATCGCCACGAAGTACCCACGCATCGCCTCGCGCTACTTCTTGCAGACCGGTCGCCAGGCCGAGATCGTCGAGGTCAAGGGCTCGGTCGAGCTGGCCCCGCTCACCGGCCTGGTGGAGGGCATCGTCGATCTCACCGCGACGGGCACGACGTTGCGGGAGAACGGGCTCGTGGTGCGCGAGGAGATCGCGGTCTGCACGGCACGCCTGATCGCCAATCCGGTCGCTCACAAGCTCAGAGCGAGGACGATCGACGGACTGTTGGAGCGTTTGGGTGCAGTCTGATCAGGTCATGCTCGGCGGCGACCCGGCGGTGCTCGCGGCCGAGTTCCGGGCGCTCGTACCGGCCCCCGAATCGGTCCAGGCGGCGGTCGCCGAGATCATCACCCACGTCCGCGCGACCGGTGACGACGCGCTGCGGTACTACACGCGCCAGTACGACACCGGCGGGGCGCAGCCGGCGGCACTGCAAGTTCCCGAGGCCGAGCTGGACACGGCGTTGGAGCGGCTCGACCCCGCGGTGCGGTCGGGGCTGGAGCGCGCGATCGACAACGTCCGGCGGGTGGCCGAGGCGGCGCTGCGCTCCGACCGGACGGTGCAGTTCGACGGCCATCAGGTGATCCTGCGCGAGGTCGCGGTCGATCGCGCCGGGCTGTACGTCCCGGGTGGCCGCGCCCCGTACCCGAGCACCGTCGTGATGGGCACGGTGACCGCACGGGTGGCCGGCGTGGAGGCGATCGCGGTGTGCGCACCACCGGGACGCGACGGCGACGTGGACCACGTGGTGCTGGCCGCGTGTCGGTTGGCGGGAGCGTCGGTGGTCTACCGGATGGGTGGGGCACAGGCCATCGCCGCGCTCGCCTACGGGACGGAGACCGTCGTCCCGGTCGACGTCATCGTCGGCCCGGGGAATCTGTACGTTCAGGAGGCCAAGCGGCAGGTGTTCGGCACGGTCGGGATCGACGGTTTCGCCGGACCGAGCGACCTGATCGTGATCGCCGGCGCAGATGTGGACCCGGAGCCGCTGGCCCTCGACCTGCTGGCCCAGGCGGAACACGGCCCCGGCTCGCTGGTGATCGGGATCTCCGAGTCCGCAGAGCTGTTGGCTGCGCTGAGCGTGCGGATCGATGAGGCAGCCGATACCGGCGCGGTGGCGCGATTGGTGCAGGTGGCCGATCTCGATCAGGCGCTCGCGGTCGCAGAGGCGTTCGCGCCTGAGCACTTGGAGCTCGTCGGTGAGGCCGCCGAGGCGCTTGCCCCACGCGTCTCGCGGGCCGGTTGCGTGTTCCTCGGACCCAATAGCGCGACGGCATTCGGGGACTACATCGCCGGCTCCAACCACGTCCTCCCGACCAACGGCGCGGCACGCTTCGCTTCGGCGCTGTCGCCGGCCCATTTCCGACGCAGCTTCACTCAGGTGAGGATCGGCGACGGAGCCGGAGAGCTGGCCCGGTTGGCCGCCCCGCTGGCCCGCGCAGAGGGCTTCGAGCTCCACGCCCAATCGATGGAGGCCCGCATTCGGGACAATGACCACCATGACCCGGGCAGCTGAGATCGACCGCACCACCGCGGAGACCGAAATCCACGTCAGTCTCACGCTGGATGGAGACGGCAGCGGAACCCGCGATACGGGTGTCGGCTTTCTCGATCACATGCTGGATCTGCTCGCCCGCCACGGCCGTCTCGACCTGGACCTCAGCGCCCGCGGCGACCTGCAGACGGGGGCTCATCACACCGTCGAGGACGTGGGTATCTGCATCGGTCAGGCGCTCGACCAGGCGCTCGGCGACCGCTCGGGGATCACCCGTTACGGTCAGGCGACGATCCCCATGGACGAGTCGCGGGCGTCGTGCGCGATCGACATCTCCGGACGGGGGTTGTGCGTGTTCGAGGCCTCGCTCCCGCCCGGGTCGATCGGGAACTTCGACCACGAGCTGGCCGAGGAGTTCTTTCGCGCCGTGGCCACGAACGCGAGGTTCACGCTGCACATCACGGTCGAGACCGGCACTAACGCGCATCATGTGATCGAGGCGACGTTCAAGGCACTGGCCCGGGCGCTGCGGGCCGCCGTCGCGCTCGACCCGACCGAGCAGGGAGTGCCGAGCACCAAGGGGACGCTCGTATGAGCGATCCGCCGCGCATCGCCGTGGTCGACTACGGGATGGGGAACCGCCGCTCGGTGCAGAAGGCGTTCGAACATGTCGGCACGCCGGTGGTGGTGAGCTCCGATCACGACGAGCTACGGGCCGTCGATGGCCTGGTGGTGCCCGGGGTCGGAGCGTTTCCCACCGCGATGCGCCACCTGCGCGAGCTCGGCCTGGACGGGCTGATCCGCTCCCGCGCGATGCAGGGCACGCCGGTGCTGGGGATCTGCCTGGGCATGCAGCTGCTGTTTGATGGCTCCGTGGAACTCGAGCCGACCGAGGGGCTGGGGCTGATCCCCGGCGGGGTCACCTGGCTCGACACGGGCGGGCTGAGGATTCCCCACATCGGCTGGAACGAGGTCACATTCGAGCGGCGCTCCCCGCTCAGTGCCGGGCTGCCGGCGGACGGGTGCCCGTTCTACCACGTGCACTCGCTGGCGGCGCGCCCGCGCGACCCGGCTGACGTCGTGGCCAGCACCGTGTACGGCGAGCGCTTTGCCACGATCGTCGCCCGCGGATCGGTGTCAGGCGTCCAGTTCCATCCCGAGAAGTCCTCCGGACACGGTCTGCAGATGCTCCGAAACTTCGTTCGTATGTGTCGCCTCGACGTCGCTGCGGCACCCGGTCTGTCTGGATCGGCCCGCCCGCCAGTCATTCGGCTGCGGGCATGATCCTGCTGCCGGCGATCGACATTCTCGACGGGAAGGCCGTGCGCCTGACTCAGGGAGACTTCGGGGCGAGCACCGTCTACGACGCGGATCCGCTCGATGCGGCGCGGCGCTGGGTGCAGTCCGGTGCCCGGGGGCTGCACGTCGTCGACCTGGACGGCGCGCGCAGCGGCACGCCCGTGAATCTGGAACACGTGCGGCGGATCGCCGCCGCGGTCGATGTTCCGGTTCAGGTCGGAGGCGGTCTGCGCACGGCTGAGGCGGTCCGCCAGGCGATCGCGGCCGGAGCCAGCCGCGTGGTGCTCGGGACCGCTGCCTATCGCGACGTGGACTTTCTCGACGACGCTGTGGCCGAGCATCGAGACCGCGTGGTGGTGTCGGTCGACGCTCGCGGCGGCCGACTGGCCTCAGCGGGCTGGACCGAACAGACCGAGATCCCCGTGGCGGCAGTGATCGAGCGGCTGGGACAGCGCGGGGTCAGCCGCTTTGTCTACTCGAGCATCGAACGGGACGGAATGCTGAGCGGCCCGGATCTCGACGAGGTGGTTCAGGCCGCGCAGATGGTGCGCGGCACGTTCATCTATTCGGGTGGGATCTCCTCGCTCGGAGACCTGCAGGCGCTCGCGGCGCTCCGGCAGGTCAATCTGGTCGGCGTGATCGTGGGCAAGGCGCTCTACGAAGGGCGCTTCACGGTGGAGGAGGCGCACCAGGCGCTCACGGTGGAGAACTGATGCACTACAAGCGCGTGATTCCGTGCCTCGACGTCGATGCCGGCCGCGTGGTCAAGGGCATCGGCTTCCTCGATCTCCGGGACGCCGGCGATCCGATCGAGCTCGCGTGTCGCTATGACCTCGCGGGGGCCGACGAGCTGGTGTTCCTCGACATCACGGCGACCTCCGACAAGCGCGAGACGGTCGTCGAGCTGGCGCGTCGCACCGCGGACGACGTGTTCATCCCGTTCACGATCGGCGGTGGCATTCGATCGGTGTCCGACGCACAGGCTGTGCTTGACGCCGGCGCGGACAAGGTGTCGGTCAACTCCGCCGCGCTCGCGCGGCCTGAGCTGCTCGACGAGCTCGCCGGCACGTTCGGAGCTCAATGCATCGTGCTCGCGATCGATGCCAAAGCACGTCCGGCCGAGAATCCACGCGAGTGGCAGGCCTACGTCGCGGGGGGGCGCGAGGCGACCGGGCGCGACGCCGTGGCCTGGGCGCGCGAAGGCGTCGAGCGCGGCGCGGGCGAGATCCTGTTGACCAGCATGGATCGGGATGGGACCAACGCCGGCTATGACCTGGAGTTGACGGGCGCAGTGGCGAGCGCAGTCAGCGTGCCGGTGATCGCGTCGGGAGGCGCCGGTGAGCTTCAGGACCTGAGCGACGCGGTGAAGGCCGGGGCCGACGCGGTGCTGTGCGCTTCGATCTTCCACTACGGCCACCACACCGTGGCTGAGGTCAAGGAGTATCTCGCGCTGCAGGGCGTCGCCGTCAGGCCCGTCGACTAGCGCTTTTCCGGCGCAGTTCCGTCGTTTTCGCCCAGCCTCCAACGGGCCGCGAAAATCCCGGCCCTGACAGGCGAAGAGTGCAGTTTTGTATCTGGTCCCGGCTGGGAGCGGCCGCTATGCGGCCTCTTCCACGTATCCCGCGGCCGAGCACGTATCGCAGTACGCGGCGGGGGGGACACGGGGCTCATAGCATCCGGGGCGGCAGCAGGTGGACGACCGCTTGGGTCGACCCCGGCCGATGCGGGCGGCGGCGGCATCCTTGAGCTCTTCGCGCATGCGATCGAGCTCCGCGCCGTGATCCGCGCAAAACCGACGACCCGTCTCGGCCGGCTGCTGACAGTGACTACCACTACGACAACGCATAACCATGAAGCATAGCAAACGCCCCCCGAACGTTTGTTCCGTTGGCTTATTTGCCCGAGCGGCTGGACCGCGCTCGCCGCGCCCGGGCCTTCCGTGCCGCCGCGGCTCGCCGTGCCCGGGCCTTCCGCGCGGCCGCGGCTCGCCGCGCCCGGGCCTTCCGCGCGGCCGCGGCCTGGCGCGACTGAGCGGTCGACCGTGCCGTATGCCCGGCGCGGCGCGGGTGGCTGGGCGATCGTGTGTGGCTCGGCGATCGTGGATGGCCGGCTGACCGCTTGTGGGGGGCCGGACGGGGACGGGCGCCCGGGAGCAGTTGGTAGACGGTCGCGTATCCGTCCAGGTAGATCGCCTTGGGGTCGGCGATGACCGCGTTGAACGCTCCCTGGGAGAACGAGAACACCTGCCGACCGGTGCGAACATCCAGGCCGGCGGACGTCTTCGTGCCCAGGTCGGAGTAGTAGACGACGTTGGCGATGATCGTCGCGGAACCCGAGATCTTGCCTCCGGCAGGGTGCTTCCACCTGATCGCGCCCGATTGGGCGTTGAACGCATAGAAGTTGCCGTCATACGAGCCGATGTAGACGGTGGGCCCGAGCCCAGGCGTGTTGTCCACGGCTGGAGACGCGTACACATAAGAGCCGGTCTCGGTGGCCCACGCCAGCGCTCCGGTGTGCGCACCGAATGAGTACACGCGGCCGTCGGTGTTACCCATATACACCCGGCCGAAGGCCACCGCCGGGCTGGAATAGAACTGACCCGAGCCGAAGCCGAAGTGGGCGCCGTTGGTTCCCACCGACCAGATCTCGTGTCCGTTCGCCGCGTTGAGCGCGTAGGCGTGGCCGGAATAGTCGCCGAAGTAGAGGACGCCCCCAGCCAGCGCTGGGCCTCCCTTGATCGCGCCCCGTGCCTGATACGTCCAGTCGACGTGTCCGTCCCTGATCCGCAGCGCGTACATCGTCCCGCCCTGATCGCCGAAGTACACGGTCGGGCCATGGACGATCGGCGAGGACTCGGTGCCGGGCGGGACGGCATGAGACCAGACGACTCGTCCGGTCTTCATCGACACCGCGACGAACCGGCCGGCGCCCGGACTCTGCTTCTGTCCGCCGGTCCGGTTGGTGGACAGCAGCGGCACCAGCACGAGCCGCCTCTTGACCGCCACCGCAGGCGAGGCAGCAGCCAGCGTGCCCAGCCGACGGGCCCAGCGCTGATGACCGTTCATGCTGTTGATCGCTTTCACCCAGCCGTTATCGTCGACCAGGTACAGCGTGGTTTGATAGATGACCGGGGGAAACTCCAACAGCCCGCCGTCGGTGTATCTCCAGCCGATGTGCAGCGGCGGGCGGAGCTTGTCGGCACCGGGGAACACGCGGGTGCGGCCGTCATCGAACCCATACCACGGCCACTGGAAGTTGTTCACCACCTTGTGCGGCTTGGTCGGCGCCGGCGGCGGCGGCGTCACCGTGACCGTCGGATGCGTAAATTCGACGTTGGGGTGCGAGACGTTGCCCGGCGCGTGGGTCAGGATCACCGCCGCTGCGCCACCCAACGCAGCCAATACGACCGCGACGGCGACGAGCCCGCGCCGCAGCAGTCGCCGCGAAACGGGACTTGGCATGACTCGCATGCTAATGGCACCCAATCGTGGTCGCGCCGCGCGGCACGCGAAGATGACGGGCGTGAGCACGCCCCCCGCCGAGGCTCTCGTCGCGCTCGTCCGCGCACTCCCGGCCGCGGATCCGCTGCTCGCCGCGGTCGGCGAGACCGAAGGCGTCTACCTGGTGGGGGGCGCGGTTCGGGACCTGCTTCTGGGGGGCGAGCCGTTCGATCTGGATCTCGTCGTCGAAGGGGACCCGGCCGATCTGGCACGCCGGCTGGGAGGCGCCGCTCAGGTGCACGACCGGTTCGGAACCTCGAGCGTGAGCCGCGGCGGCTTCAGATACGACATCGCCCGCGCGCGGCGCGAGACCTATCCCCGGCCGGGAGCGCTGCCGGAGGTGATCCCGGCCACCCTGGGCGAGGACCTCACGCGGAGGGATTTCACCGTCAATGCCATGGCGGTCCCGCTCGGCGGGCCGCGGCCGGGAGCCCTGGCTGCCGCGCCAGGGGCGCGCGAGGACCTCGACGCCCGCCGCCTGCGCGTGCTCCACGACGCCAGCTTCCGCGACGATCCCACCCGGCTGTTTCGCCTGGTCCGCTACGCGAGCCGACTGGCGTTCGCAATCGATCCGCACACGCAAGCGCTGGCCGACGAGGCGGTGGCGGGCGGTGCGCTGGCCACGGTGAGCGGTCCCCGAGTGGGCGCCGAGTTGCGGCTGCTGGCGGGCGAACCCGATCCGCTGGCCGCGCTCGCGCACCTGCGCCGGCTAGGGCTCGATGTGGCGATCCATCCTCGCTTTGGCTTGGCCGACCGGGCGCTCGGCGACCGAGCGCTGGCGCTGCTCCCCGATGACGGCCAGCGCAGCACGCTCGCCCTCGCGCTCGCCTCGCTCCAGGTCCCGCCGCGGGAGCTCGGCGAGCTGCTCGACACGCTCGCCTTCGATGCCGCCGAGCGCGACACGATCGTCGCCGCAGTCGGACGCGCGGGGGAGCTGGCGGCGGCGCTCCAGCGAGCCGAGCTCCCATCGGAGATCGCCGACGCGGTCGCGGGCGCCAGCCCGGAGCTGGTCGCGATCGCCGGGGCGCTCGGCCCGGCTGCCGCGGCCCGGCGATGGCTCGAGTCGATCCGCCACGTGGCGCTGGAGATCGGCGGGAGGGATCTGATCGAGGCGGGGATCGCGCCGGGCCCCGCGATCGGGCGCGGGCTCCGAGGGGCGCTGGCGGCCAAGCGCGACGGCCGGGCGTCGGGACGCGCCGCGGAGCTCGCCGAGGCTCTGCGGGCGGCCGGCGCCACCGGGTAGCCTGCGACCAAGATGACGTTGAAGGAGCCGTTCTACGCGCGGGGCGGGCACCTCGCGATCGACCTGCCCGGCGCCCACGTTGTGTTCACGACGCGCCGCGGAGGCTCCTCGACCGGAGCGTACGCGAGCCTCAACCTGGGAGGGTTGACCGACGATCATCCGGACGCGGTGAAGCGCAACCGCGCGCTGTTGCAGGCCGACGTCGGCGCCCGGCTGGCGTTCGTGCGCCAGGTCCACGGAGCGCACGTCAGCCTGATCACCGCGGACGGGGACGCCGGCGAGCCGTCGGGGCTCCCTCAGGCCGACGGACAGGCCACCCGGCTCGGTGGCGTCGCGCCAGCCGTGCTGGTCGCTGACTGCCTGCCGATCGCGGTGGCCGGCGACGGCGCGGTCGCGATTCTGCACGGCGGCTGGCGGGGGCTGGCGTCGGGCGTCGTGGCCGCAGGAATCCGTCAGGTGGTGGCGCTCGGTGGGCGACCGCCGCTGATCGCCGCGATCGGCCCGGGCGCCGGGGCATGCTGCTACGAGGTGGGGGCGGAGGTCCATCAAGCCTTCTCGGCGCTCCCCGACGCGGTTCACCGCGGTCGTCACCTCGACCTCAAGGCCATCGCCCGCCACCAGCTCGTGCAGGCCGGCGTCGCCGAGGTCCACGACATCGAGCTGTGCACGATCTGCGCAGAGCGGTCGCTGTTCTACTCCCACCGACGCGATCAGGGCGTGACCGGGCGCCAGGCGGGGGTCGCGTGGTTGAGCTGATTCACGGCCTGCGTGCCGATGTGGTACGCGCGAACCTCGAGCGGATCCGCGACGAGATCTCGGCGGCGGGACGTGACCCGGGCGAGGTGCAGATCCTCGCGGCGGTCAAATACGTGCCCGCCGACGAGCTCGGCGTGCTCGCCGAGGCCGGGGTACGGCTGCTCGGGGAGAACCGCGCCCAAGATCTCGTGGCCAAGGCTGACCGTTACCCGCGCGAGTTCACCTGGGACTTCATCGGCGCCCTGCAAAGTCGCAAGGTGCGGCAGATCCTCCCCCACGTCCGCTACATCCACTCGGTGGCGAGCGATTCCGTCCTGGCTCAGCTCGAGCGCCATGGGACTGACCAGACCGAG
The DNA here is from genome assembly GCA_963838535.1 of uncultured Solirubrobacterales bacterium. Lineage (GTDB taxonomy): Bacteria > Actinomycetota > Thermoleophilia > Solirubrobacterales > Solirubrobacteraceae > Palsa-465. Next base: position 443,245 of record CAWIRN010000021.1, on the reverse strand, counting down.
GTCCTGGTCGAAGTGAACGTCGGTGGTGAACCTGGAAAGAGCGGTGTCTCGCCGGCGGACCTGCCGTCGTTCCTGGAACGCTGTCCGGTGTCGGTGGTTGGCCTGATGACGATGCCGCCCCTGGCCGGCAACCCGGAGGACAGCCGGCCGCATTTCGCCGCGCTCCGAGCGCTCGGCGAGCGTCATCGCCTCAGGCATCTGTCGATGGGGACCAGCCAGGACTACGTCGTCGCGGTCCAGGAGGGCGCTACGATCGTGCGCGTCGGGACGAGTCTGTACGCCGCCGCGTCATAATGATGTGCAGGGAAATTCTGCCGCCTCGTCGAACCACGAACACGCAATGGCCTTCCGAGACACCTGGCACCGCACGTTGGTCTACTTTGGCCTCGCCGAAGACGACGCCTACGACGACGACGACGGCGAGCCGTACAGCGAGCCCGAGGTCGAGCTACAAGACACCTATCGCGAGCGCCCGAACGTCCGCCGGCTGAGCGCGCGCCGTCGCCGTGACGAGATCGACGACATCTTCGCCGACGACTCGGGAGCCGGGGCCGCACCCGAGCGGCGCACCACGTCGCTGCGGCCGGTTGCCGGTGATCGCGCCGGCAACGGACGCGGCGGAGGTGACGTCCGCGTGCACTTCGTCGCACCGAAGAGCTTCAACGACGTGCAAGACGTGGCGGACAAGTTCAAGGACGCGATCCCGGTGATCATCAATCTGCAGGGGACGGATACCGACCTGTCCAAGCGTCTGATCGACTTCTCGAGCGGCCTCACCTACGCCCTCGACGGAGGGATGCAGCGGATCGCCGACAAGGTCTTCCTGCTCACGCCGCGCAACGTCGAGGTGTCAGCCGAGGAGCGCGCGCGCCTGGTTGAGAAGGGGTTCTTCAATCAGAGCTAGGCGGGATGCCTGGCGGTAGTCGCAGTCAGCGCGATCGCGTGTTCTCGTGGGCTTCTTCATCGCCCGCGAAGCTGGTGGCGGTAGATTTCAACTCATATGCGAGTTGGCCTGATCGGAGCTGGCAACATGGCCCGCGCACTGGCGCGTGGTTGGGGTGATCCGGTCCTGTGCTCGGACCACGGGTCAGGACGGGCGCACGCACTCGCACAGGAGCTTGGCGGCCAGGCGGTCGATTCGAACCTGGCGGTGGCCGACGGGGCCGATCTCGTGGTGCTGTGTCACAAGCCGGCGCAACTGATGTCGGTGGCCGCACAGCTGAGCGGCCGGGTCAAGGCCGTGGCTTCGGTGCTCGGCGGGACCTCGGTCGCCGCTCTACAGGAGGCCTACCCGGGCGTGCCGGTGTTCCGGCTGATGCCCAACACGCCGGTCGAGGTGCGCCAGGGGGTCGTCTGCTACGCCCCGGCCGCGGACGTCGACAGTGCTCTGGAGGCCGAGGTGGTGACGCTGTTCGAGCGGCTCGGAACCGTGGTCCGGATCGATGACCGCCTGATCGAGGCGGCGGGCGCGGTGATGGGCGTCGGGCCTGCCTACGTGGCGCTGGTCGCCGAGGCCCAGGTCGATGCGGCGGTCCGTTACGGGCTGAGCGCGAACCTCGCGGGGCGTCTGGTGGGAGAGACGATGTCCGGTAGCGCGGCGCTGCTCGCCGCCCGCGAGTACGACACGCTCGCGGTCCGGCGCGAGGTCACCTCACCCGGAGGCTCGACCGCGCGCGGGCTCGATGCGCTCGAGCGCGGCGGCGTGCGCGGGGCGTTCCAGGCGGCGATCGACGCGGTGTGCGGGGCTGGCCGCTGATGCTCGTCGCGGCGGTAACTCGGTCTGACATCGCGAACTACGTCAGCGCGCTGTTCGAGGTCTACATCATCTTGATCTTCGCCTACATCCTGCTGAACCTGCTGTTCTCCTTCGGCCTGCGGCTGCCGTACGCGCGCTGGTCGGATCCGATCCTCAATTTCCTGCGCGACGTGTCCGAGCCATACCTGCGGATCTTCCGGCGTTTCATCCCGACGATCGGGATGTTCGACCTCACCCCGATGATCGCGATCATCGTCCTGTACGTCGTGCGGACGATCGTGGTCAATGCCATCTCAGGCTAAGTGGTCTGCGCCGTAGGTACGGCCGCTCGAATGCGAGCGTACTTACGGTGGCGACCACTCAGCGCGGCCACGCCGTGATGTCAGTGCACGCTGGGCCGGAGGTCTCGTCCAGGGCTCGCGCGATCGCGTTTGCCCGCGCCGCCGTGGTGGTCGTGATCGTGCTGATTCTCGACCAGGTCGCCAAGCACGCGGTCAGGGCGGACATCAGCGTCGGTCAGGTGCGGCACGTTGTGCCTGGCCTGCGACTGGTGCACGTCCGCAACAACGGTGTGGCGTTCGGGTTCTTCTCCGGCGGCGGCGCACTCGTGCTGGTCTTCACGCTGGTCGCGTTGGGGGCGCTGATCGGGTACTTCGTGATGCGCCCGACCCGTCCCTGGTTGTGGTTGCCGACGGGCATGCTGGTCGGTGGCGCGCTGGGGAACCTGATCGACCGGATCGCCAACGGCTCGGTGACCGATTTCATCAAGCTGCCGCTCTGGCCCGCGTTCAACGTGGCCGACATGTCGATTACCTTCGGCGTGCTCGTCCTTCTGTACGTGCTCGAGGGCAGACGTAAGGGATGAGCCGCGAGCCAGATGACTCGCGCGCTGCGAGCACGCGCGAGGCTGGAGGCCGTGGTCGGCCGGAGGCCGCGAGCGAGCGAACTGAGCTCACGGTTCCCGACGACGCCGCCGGCATGCGCCTCGACCGGTTCCTGGCCGCTCCGCTCGGCTCGCGGGCCCGCGCCCAGATGTTGATCGACTCCGAGCACGTGCTCGTCGACGGACGCCCCCGACCCAAGCGCTACGGCGTCCATCCGGGCGAGCTGATCCAGATCGATGACCGCGAGCAGGTGCCCGAGGCGCCCGAGTCCTACGGGCCGGTGACCGTCGCCTACGAGGACGACTACCTGCTCGTGGTCGACAAACCGGCGGGGGTCGTCGTGCATCCCTCCCGGGGGCACCGGACAGGCACGCTCGCCCAGGCCCTCGCCGGCCGGGGGGCCGGCGGTGAGGATCCGTGGCGGGCGGGGATCGTCCATCGCCTCGACCGCGATACCTCCGGTCTGCTCGTGGTGGCCAAGAACGACTCGGTCCACCGCGCGCTGAAGACGCTGCTGTCCGAACGTCAACTGCGTCGCGAGTACCTCGCGCTCGTCAGCGGCCATCCCTCGGCGCGCACGGGGACGATCGACGCACCGATCGGACGGGACCGCCGCGACCGCCTGCTGATGTCGATCGACACCGACGATCCGCGCGAGGCACGTACCCAGTTCGAGGTCGAGCGCATGCTGCCCGACACGACGCTGTTGCGGGTGGTGCTGGACACCGGGCGAACGCATCAGATCCGGGTGCACATGGCGGCGATCGGTCACCCGATCTGCGGCGACGCCCAGTACGGCACACCCGGGCTCTACGGCCTCGAGCGACAGTTCCTGCACGCGCAGCGGCTGGCGTTCGCGCATCCCGTGACCCGCGAAGCGGTGGATGTGCGCTCGCCACTGCCCCCTGACCTGGCCGAGGCGCTGGAGCGGGCCGCCACCGGGGCATAGCCGCGAGGCCGGTGCGCCTCGGCGCGCTCGCCGAGCGCTATCCGCGGGGTTACCTACTGAGAAACGTCACAGGATCGAAATACCTGACCCGCGAGCGCCCCGGCTAAGGCCGCCCACGCCGCGTCACACGGCCCTGACCGCCCGGGCCGGCCTCTCCAACCCGAGATCCAGAAGAGGCTCATACACATCAACATGACCATCGAGCAACCAAACCGGCACACGAGATGCGTGGTGCGCTGACCCCCTGAGGTCAAGCTGGGAAACGTCCCTACCGAGGCGTCGATTTCGTCGGCTGGGCTGTTCCCCAGCCACTGGCTGGGGAACAGCCCGATCGTGTTTTCCGTGAGCTCCGATGGTTGTTCCGAGGTCATGCGGGAGGATGGGGAGACATCGAGGTTCGTGCCCGGCGCGATCGGACGCGCGAGTGCCGCGAGCACTGGCGTAGACTGGTCCGACAACAGTTTTTCCCTCTATCCCCAGTCGCGTGGATCGCGTCCTGCCCCGGCTTGTCGGGGTTCGCGAACTCCAGCGGTTGGGATGTTGCTCAATCACAGACAAAGGAAGCAGGAACGTGGCTCGAATCGGAATCAAGGAGCTGCTGGAGGCCGGCGTCCACTTCGGCCACCAGACACGCCGCTGGAACCCCAAGATGCGCCGCTTCATTTTCGGCGAGCGGGACGGCATCTACATCATTGACCTGCTGCAGACGGAAGCGCTGCTGGAGAACGCCAGCCAGTTCGCGGCGGATCTCGCCCGGCGAGGCGGCACGGTGCTGTTCGTAGGCACCAAGAAGCAGGCTCGCGACGCGGTCAAGGACACCGCCGAGGCGGCCGACATGCCCTACGTCAATCATCGCTGGCTGGGCGGGCTGCTGACCAACTTCCAGACGATTTCGCAGCGCATCAGGCGCCTGCACGACCTGGAGCGCTACGAGACGGAGGGGCAGCTACAGCTGCTCCCGACCCGTGAGCGGATGGCCGCACAGGCCGACCTGGCGAAGCTGCGCGCCAATCTCGGCGGCGTCAAGAACATGCCGCGGGTTCCGGACGCGGTGTTCGTGATCGACATCAAGACCGAGGCGATCGCGATTCGCGAGGCCCAGCGCCTGAGGATCCCGATCATCGGCCTGGTGGACACGAACTGCGATCCGGAGGGGATCGACTTCGTCATACCCGGCAATGACGACGCGATTCGGTCGTGCGCCGCGATCACCAGGGCAATCGGCGACGTGGTGGCCCAAGGGCACGGCATGTTCCGCGCCGAGGAGGAGGCAGCTCGGCTCGAGCGCGAGCGCCAGGAAGCCGAGGAGCGGGCCCGCCGCGAGGCCGAGGAACTGGCTCGCCGTGAGGCCGAGGAGCAAGCCCGCCGCGAGGCCGAGGAACAGGCGCTCCGCGAGGCTGAGGCGGAGGCACAGCGTCAAGCCGACGAGGCCGCTGCTGCCGCGGCGCCCCCCGCTGCGGCACCGTCCGCGCCTGCGGCGGCAGCAGCACCGCCGGCCCCCGCGGCGCCACCCCAGGCCGCGGCTGCGGCTCCCGCAGCCGAGACAGTTCCTGTGGCCCCGGCGCCTGCTGCCGTTGAGGCGGCTCCTGTGGCCCCGGCGCCTGCTGCCGTTGACGCGGCCCCTGAGGCCCCGCCGCCTGCTGCCGCTGAGGCGGCTCCTGTGGCCCCGCCGCCTGCTGCCGTTGAGGCGGCTCCTGTGGCCCCGGCGCCTGCTGCCGTTGACGCGGCCCCTGAGGCCCCGCCGCCCGCTGCCGCTGAGGCGGCCCCTGAGGCCCGGGCCCCTGCTGCCGTTGAGGCGGCCCCTGAGGCCCCGGCCCCTGCTGCCGTTGAGGCGGCCCCTGAGGCCGAGGCTCCCGCTCCGCCCGAGCCGACGGCCTCTGACGAGCCGCCAGAGGCTGCGTCACCCCCGGAGGCACAGGCCACCGTGGAGACGCCGGCCGAGCCGGCAGTCGCTGACGAACCGGCAGAGGCTGCGTCACCACCGGAGGCGCAGGCGACCGTGGAGACGCCGGCCGAGCCGGCAGACGCTGACGAACCGGCAGAGGCTGCGACACCACCGGAGGCGCAGGCCACCGTGGAGGCGTCGGCCGAGCCCGAGGGACAGGCAGTACCGGTGGCTGACGCTCCCGCTGGAGAGAGCGCATGAGCGCGATTGCGGCGAAGGACGTTAAAGCGCTCCGTGACCGTACGGGCGCGGGGGTGCTGGCCTGCCGCGACGCGCTGACCGAGGCCGGTGGCGATCTCGAGCAGGCGGTGGAACTGCTGCGGGCCCGTGGCGAGGCGCAGGCCGCCAAGCGAGCCGGCGAAGAGGCCCGGGAGGGGGTCGTGCAGAGCTACATCCACGCGGGAAACCGGATCGGTGTGCTGGTCGAGGTCAACTGCCAGACGGACTTCGTCGCGCGGAACGAGAAGTTCGTCGAGTTCGCGCGGGACCTGGCGCTGCACATCGCGGCGGCGGCGCCGATCGCGATCACCGAGGATGAAGTTCCGGCCGAGGAACGAGCCCGCGAAGAGCGGATCGCCGTCGAGCAGGCGGCTGACCGACCCGAGAACGTGCGCGAGCGGATCGTGACCGGGAAGGTCGACAAGTGGCTCGACGAGGTGGTGCTGCTGCGCCAGAAACACGCCAACGAGGACAAGCACGGCGGACAGACAATCGAGGAGCTGCGCGCCGCGCTGTCGGCTGAGACGCGAGAGAACATCGTCATCCGGCGGTTCGCTCGCTTTGCCGTCGGCGGCTGAGCCGTGGCCGCCGACGCTCCGACTCCGGCCGCCTACGGGCGCGTGCTGCTGAAGCTCTCGGGCGAGGCCCTGATGGGTGAGCTCGAGTACGGCACCGACCCCGAGCGAGTCCAGACGATTTCGCAGGAGATCGCGAGGGTGCATCGGCGTGGGGTGGAGGTGGCGATCGTCGTCGGAGGCGGCAACATCTACCGCGGTCTCGAGGCGGCGGCGCGGGGCATGGACCGGGCAACCGGGGATTACATGGGCATGCTCGCGACGGTGCTGAATGCGCTCGCGCTCCAGGACGGGCTGGAGAAGGAGCAGGTCGCCACCCGGGTCCAGTCGGCGATCACGATCTCCGAAGTCGCGGAGCCCTACATTCGCCGCCGCGCGGTCAGGCACCTCGAAAAGGGTCGAATCGTGATCTTCGCCGCCGGCACCGGCAACCCGTTCTTCACCACCGACACGGCCGCGGCGCTACGGGCGGCCGAGATTCACGCCGAGATCATCCTGATGGCCAAGAACGCGGTCGAGGGCGTCTTCACCGCCGATCCGGCCCTGGACGCCGACGCCACCTTCATTCCAGAGATCACGCACAAGGACGCGCTGACTCGGGGCCTCCAGGTGATGGACTCCACGGCGTTCGCTCTGTGCATGGACAACAATCTGCCGATCGTCGTGTTCAACATGGCCGACGAGCGCAACATCGACAAGATAGTGTCCGGGCAACGCGTGGGCACGCTGGTGAGGACATGACCGCTGCTGATGACATCATCGATGAACTGCTCGGCGATGCGCGCGAGCGAATGACCAAGTCTGTGGAGGCGACCCGTCACGAGTTCGGCTCGGTGCGGACCGGCCGGGCGAGCCCGGCTCTGCTCGACCGGATCTCGGTCGATTACTACGGTGCCCTCACGCCGCTCAAGCAGTTGGCGACGATCTCCGCCCCCGAAGCGCGGTTGCTGACCATCCAGCCGTACGACAAGACCTCGATCAAGGCGATCGAGCGGGCGATCCTGGAGTCCGATATCGGCCTGACGCCCTCCAACGACGGGAATCTGATCCGCCTCAGCGTCCCGGAGCTGACCGAGGAGCGTCGCCGCCAGTTGGTCAAGGTCGTTCGCCACATCGCCGAGGAGGGACGGATCGCGATCCGCAACATCCGCCGCGACGTGATGCACGATCTCCGCGAGCTGAAGGAGGCCGGTGACACCGGGTCAGACGACGAGCACCGCGCCGAGGTCGATCTCCAGAAGGTCACCGATGCGCGGATCAGCGAGCTCGACGAGCTGCTAAAGCACAAGGAAGAAGAGATTTTAGAGGTGTAACGTGGCCGACCCCTGGAGCGGTCTCTCCGCCAACCAAGCGCGGAGGGGGGAGGCCGAGAGGGCTGCCGAAGGCGACTCGGGCGCTGATGCGGGCGTCGCGGGCCGAGCCCGCTATGTCGCGATCATCACCGACGGAAACGGGCGCTGGGCGAAGCGGCGGGGCCTGCCGGTCGTGGCGGGTCACGAGGCCGGTGCCGACACGGTCAAGGCACGCCTGCGCGACGCGGTGGACCTGGGAATCGAGGAGCTCACGGTGTATTCGTTCTCGACCGAGAATTGGGCCCGTGCGGAGGACGAGGTCGCGGCGCTGATGGAGATGTTCGGCCGGCGGATCGAGCGCGAGACGCCCGAACTGCACGCCCAGGGCGTACGCATGCGATTCATCGGGCGTCGCAGCGATCCCGTCCCCCCCGGGCTGGTGCAGCGCATGGCGTGGGCGGAGGAGGTGACCAAACACAACACGCGGATCACCCTGTTCGTCGCTTTCAACTACGGAGGCCGGGCGGAGATTGTCGATGCAGCGCGAACCTTTACCGGGACGACCGAAGCGGAATTCCGCGACCATCTCTACGCGCCCGACATGCACGACCCCGATCTCCTGATCCGCACCAGTGGTGAGCAGCGCATCTCGAACTATCTGCTGTGGCAAGGCGCCTACGCCGAACTGGCGTTTCGCGACGAGTTGTGGCCGGATTTCTCGCGTGAGGCGTTCGAGCAGACTCTGAGCGAATTCGCCGCTCGCCGGCGACGCTTCGGGGGCCGTTGATGCCGTCTGCTCGCCGGCCACCGGCCGGGCGGCCGGCGCGGCGGCGGGCCGATTCGTCGAGACGGCGCCCTGCCGGTCGCGACGCGCCGCGGCCGCGCGCCCCCGGCAAGGCTCCGGGGCGGCGTTCCGATCTGCTGGCGCGCGTCCTGATCGCGGTGCCCGCGGCGATCGTCGCGATCGTCTTCATCGACCTCGGGGGGCTGGCATTCGCCCTGTTGATGATCGTGGCCGGGCTGCTATGTCTACACGAGCTCTATGGGATGCTGGCGCGCTGGCGTCCGGCTTCGCTGGTCGGGTTCGCGTCACTGGTCGTGATGGTGCTCGCGGCGCGTTACGGCAACGCGCGAGACGTGCTCGAGGTGGCCATGGCCACGTTGCCGGTGGTGTTCGTGGCCCTACTCGCGCGGGCCAGCGGAGGGATCACGGTGTCGGTCGCCGGAACGCTGCTCGGGGTCTACTGGATCGGGCTCGCGTTTGCCCACGCCGAGCTGCTGCGACAGCTGCCACACGGCAACGGCGTCCTGATCGACATTCTGGTCGGGACGTTCCTCGCCGACAGCGCGGCGTACCTGGGCGGCCGTCTGTTCGGCCGTCGTCCGCTGGCGCCTTCGATATCGCCGCACAAGACGGTCGAGGGCCTGTACTGCGGGATGTTGATAGCGGTGCTGTCGGTGTTCGTCGCCGGGCTCTATCAGCCGTGGCTGACCCAGGGCGACGCGCTCCTGCTCGGCGTTGCCGTCGCCGTGCTCGGGCCCCTCGGCGACCTGTTCGAATCGGTCGTCAAGCGCGACGCGGGGGCCAAGGACTCGGGCCGGCTGCTCGGGGCCCACGGAGGGGCGCTCGATCGCCTCGACGCCGTGATCTTCACTGTGGTCGCCGGCTACTACATCTGGGTTTCGCTGATGAGTTAGTGGGGAAATCGGCTGGCGCCGATTCCCTTTGAGAATCGGCTGGCGCCGATTCTCCGGGGTGGGGTCGTGATCCGGGCGGGGGAATCGCTGGCGGCGGAATCGACTGACGCCTATTCATCGAGTGTGTCCTGATCCGGGCCGGGGCGAGCTTCGCCGACCAAGGATGGTGACGGGCCCCGACAATGTCACGGGATCGGGAAACACGAAGGTGGGAAACGCCCCAATGGAGGCGTCGTTTTCGGCGATCGGGTCGTTCCCCAGCCACCAGCCGTTGAACAGCCCAAACGAGTTTTCCGAGGCCTCGATTGGGCTGTTACCCAGGTAAATGAGTCAGAAATATGACTTTCACGGGGCCAGTCATCGTGTCGGGAGCCTCGCGCAGGAGCCTCGCGCAGCGGACCGACCGATCCCACCAACCGACCGGCCGACCGGCCGCCCGCCCGCCCGCCGAGCATGACGGCACGCCCTTGCACCGCGGGAGTGGGACAAATCTCGCTTAACTCGCTGGTTGACGGGGGGTTCGTGCGTCAGAGCCCGCTGGGCGGGCCACATCATCCCCACCCCCCGAACTCACGAGGCGTGAGACGATTTTTGTTCGCTCACGCGCCCCGGCCCCGCCCGGCCCCGCCCGCCTGCTCGCACCCACACCCGCGCGAGCCCCACCCCGCTCCACCCCCACCGAGGAGCCCGCCCCCACCGACGAGCCCACCTCCAGCATCACCACATCCCAGCGCAGGCAACCGCCGACGATCGACCGCGCTACCCCGCTCCCCAGCCACGAACCCTCACCGGACCCACAGATAGACCGGGTCAGGAGAGCCACATACAATCGGCCCGTGCCTCGCCGCCTGGTCATCCTCGGTTCGACCGGCTCGATCGGGGTTCAGGCGCTCGATCTCGTCTCCCGCCGCCGCGACGAGCTGCAGGTGGTGGCGCTGAGCGCCGGCGATGCCTGGGAGTCGCTGCTCGCCCAGGCGCGGGAGCACGGGGTGAGGCGGATCGCGCTGGCCGACTCGCACGCCGCGGCCAGAGCCAGCGAGGCGTGGACCGAGGGAACCGTGCTCGGGGGCCCCGATGGGCTCGCGCGATTGATCACCGAATCCGATTGCGATCTGGTCCTCAACGCGATCGTTGGCTCCGCGGGACTCGTCCCGACTGTCGCGGCGCTGGGGGAGGGGATCGACCTCGCGCTCGCCAACAAGGAGTCGCTGGTGGTGGGCGGCGAGCTCGTCACCCAGCTCGCGGAGGCGACCGGGGCGGCGATCATCCCGGTCGACTCCGAGCACTCCGCGATTCACCAGCTGCTCGCCACCGAGCGCCCGGGCACCGTCGATCGCCTGATCCTGACCGCTTCCGGGGGGCCGTTCCGGGGCCGCCGCGCCGCCGAGCTCCAGGACGCCACGGTCCAGCAGGCGCTGGCTCACCCGACGTGGGAGATGGGCGGAAAGATCACCATCGACTCGGCGACGCTGATGAACAAGGGGCTCGAGCTGATCGAGGCGCACCATCTGTTCGGCACGCCGTACGAGCAGATCGACGTCGTGGTGCATCCCCAGTCGATCGTGCACAGCCTGATCCAGCTGTGCGACGGCGCGACGCTCGCGCACCTCGGCTATCCGGACATGCGCGTGCCGATCTCCTACGCCCTGCACTACCCCGACCGCGTGGACGTGCCGGTGAAGCCGCTCGATCTCGTCGCCGTGGGCTCGTTGACCTTCGAGCCGGTGGATGAGCAGACCTTTGCCTGCCTGGGCCTGGCGCGCCAGGCCGCCCGCGCCGGCGGGACCAGCCCGTGCACGCTGAACGCCGCCAACGAGGTGGCCGTGCACGCGTTTCTGGGCGGGCGCTTGCGGTTTCTGGACATTGCGGCCGTGATCGAGGAGACGCTGGCCCGGGTGCCGGCCACGCGACTGCACTCGTTCGACTCGCTGCGCGAGGCGGACGCCCAGGCGCGTCGGGTCGCCGCGGAGCTCGTGCAAACGCATAAGGCGGCTTGAGCGGGCCGAAAGGCGCAGTTGACACACTGGAACTCCCGGTGTCCTACGTACTCGCATTTCTCGGCTTCGCCGCGCTGATCGTCGCGCACGAGGCCGGCCACTTCACCGCCGCCAAGGCGGTCGGCATGCGCGTCGAGCGGTTCTCGCTGTTCTTCGGGCCGATGCTGGTGAAGTTCCGCCGCGGGGAGACCGAGTACGGGATCGGCCCGATCCCGCTGGGGGGCTACGTGAAGATCACCGGGATGAACCCGAACGAGGAGATTCCCCCCGAGTTCGTTGAGCGCGCCTACTACAACCAGCCGGTCTGGAAGCGCAACGTGGTCATCTTGGCCGGTCCGGCCGTCAACCTGTTCATCGCGTTCGCGATCATCTGGGGGCTGCTGCTGTCCAACGGCTCGGCGGTGCCGGTCAAGCGCGTGGCCGGGGTCGAGAAGTCGAGCGCCGCGACGGGCGTGCTACGCGCGGGTGACCGGATCGTGTCCGTCGACGGAGTGAGCGGCTCGGCGGGCCAGATCCGCGACCAGATCGCGACGCACCGGTGCGCGGGAGCGGAGGTCAACAACTGCCTGGCCGCCACGCCGGCCCGGATCGTCGTGCGACGCAATGGTGAGCTGCTCACGTTCTCGGTCCGACCGCGCTACAACGCGGCCGAGCATCGGCCGCTGCTCGGCTTCGAGTTCGCCGAAGGGACGCAATATCCGTCCGCCACGGGCGCTGCATCGCTCGCCGTCACCGGGCTGTGGTCGGTCACCAAGCAGACCGTGTCGACGGTGGCGAGAGTGTTCGAGCCACAGGAGCGCAAGCAGCTCTCGGGCGTCGTCGGCGGCTTCACGGTGACCCAGAAGTCGTTCGCGCAGAGCCCCTCGCTCGCGCTCCAGGTGCTCGCCCTGATCTCGCTCTCGCTCGCGGTGATCAACCTGTTCCCGTTCCTGCCGCTCGACGGCGGGCACGTCTTCTGGGCGCTCGCCGAGAAGGTGCGCGGCCGGCGGATCCCGTTCGCGGTGATGGAGCGTGCCGGAGTGGTCGGCTTCGTGCTGATCCTCGCGCTGTTCGTGATCGGGCTGAGCAACGACATCACCACGCTGAGCGGCAGCGGCTTCAACGTCCATTAGCTCCATTAGCTCCGGGTCGTGTGGGCCGGCGCGACGCTGCGGTAGCGTTGGCTGCACATGAGCTCGACGACCGGCGAGGAGAACACGATGGAGAGCCCCACGATCACGGCGGCGGGGCGGGCCGTCGACGCCACGACGCTGACCGAGGCGCTCAGGCGCACGGCGGCCAACCACCCGGGCATCGTCGCCGTGCGCACCCCCGATGACAGCGTCTCCCTGACGTGGCCCGAGCTCCGGCAGCGCGTCGACGCCCTCGCCGGCGGGCTGGCCAGGCTCGGCGTGCGGCGCGGCGACACGGTGGCGATCATGCTCGGCAACCGCCCCGAGTTCCACGTCGCGGACCTGGCCGCGGTCACCCTGGGGGCGACGCCGTTCTCCATCTACGTCACCTATCCGCCGGCCGAGATCGAGTATCTGTGCACAGACGCGGGGTGCCGGGTGGCCATCGTCGAGCAGGCGTTCCTGCCCGTGATGCTCGAGGCGCGCGCGAGCCTGCCGGCGCTCGAGCACGTGATCGTGGTGGACGGAGAGCCGCCGGCGGGCACGCTGTCGCTGGCCGAGGTCGAGGGATCCAATCCCGACTTCGATGCCGCCGCGGCCGCGGCCGAGGTGGGACCCGATGACGTGTTGACCCTGATCTACACCTCGGGCACGACGGGGCACCCGAAGGGAGTCCAGCTGTCCCACCAGGCGATCATGTTCGGCGCCGGGACGGTGGAGCAGATCATCGACTTCGCACCGGGCTCGCGGGTCATCTCCTGGCTTCCCTCCGCACACATCGCCGAGCGGATGGCCCACCACTACATACCGGTGATCTACGCCGGGACGATCACCTGCTGCCCGAATCCGCGCGAGGTTCTGTCCTACCTCCCGCAGGTCCGGCCGAATTGGTTCTTCGCGGTTCCGCGCATCTGGGAGAAGCTGAAGGCCGGCCTCGAGGCGATGCAAGCGGGCCAGCCCGAGGAGCAACGGCGCCCGGTGCAGGAGGCGCTTCACGCGGCGATCGAGCGCGTTCGCCTCCGCCAACAGGGGATGCCCGTCCCCGATTCGCTGGAGGCACAGGTCGCGCAGGCCGACGAGCAGATGTTCTCGCCGCTGCGGCAGATGCTCGGTCTCGACCAGGCGGTCGCGGTCAATGTCGGCGCCGCGCCGACGCCGGTCGACGTGCTCGAGTTCTTCCACGCGCTCGGGATCGAGCTGGCCGAGCTGTGGGGCATGTCGGAGACCTGCGGGCGTCGGCACGGTCAACCGGACCGGCGCGGTCAAGATCGGCACCGTCGGCCCACCCGCGCCGGGTGTCGAGCTGCAGTTGGCCGACGACGGGGAGTTGCTCTGCCGCGGGAAGTTCCTCATGTCCGGCTATCGCAACGCGCCCGAGCTGAGCGCCGAAGCGATCGACGCCGACGGCTGGCTGCACACCGGAGACGTCGGCACGATCGACGCGGACGGCTACTTGACGATCGTCGATCGCAAGAAGGAGCTGATCATCAACGCCGCCGGGAAGAACATGTCGCCGGCGAACATCGAGGCGGCCGTCAAGTCCGGCAGCCCGCTGATCGGCGTGGCCCTGTGTATCGGGGACGGGCGTCCCTATAACACGGCGCTGATCGTGCTCGACGCCGATTTTGCGCCGCAATGGGCGGCCCAGCAGGGCATCGCCGGGGCCACCCTCGAGGCGCTGGCGCGGGAGCCGCGGCTGATCGAGGCGGTGCAGGCCGGCATCGACGCGGCCAACCAGCACTTGGCGCGTGTCGAGCAGATCAAGAAGTTCACGATCATCCCGGGCGACTGGTTGCCCGGTGGCGACGAGCTGACGCCCACGATGAAGCTCAAGCGCAAGCCGATCACGGCTAAGTACGCGGCCGAGATCGAGGCGATGTACGCGCCCTGACGCGGCGCCGGCTGCCGCGCTCCTGCACGCCGGGGCCGACCGGATTGCCGTGATACGCGACCCGACAGCGCCCTGAGGTCGCCCACCGCCAGCCGCCGCCCACCCCCGCACCGTCGGCGCGTGGCGGCGTTGTCAAGCGCCTAATTCCCACGAGGGCGACGGCGGCCGGGGCTCGCCCCCCGCGCGGAACACGACCACGGTGCTGAAGCTCGTGCCGTCCACCTGGTAGGCGTAGCAGCCGGGGCTGCGGACGCGGGTGAACGAGAGCCATTCGCGCCCGCCACCGGGGCCCCGGGGCGCGCTCATTCCCTGCGCCAGAAGCTGTAGCTCGTCGTACGGGACGCGCCCCTCGCCGAACCCGACCGCGCCCGGGCCGCCGAGCTGGCGCCCCCGGATCAGAACCGGTCCGGTGTAGCTCGGCGCTGAGCTCCAGGTCACTCGTCCGCCTCGCCACGCGCTCCCGATAAGTGGGCTGACCGCCACCCGCGCTGACCCGAGCGGTTTGACCGGCCCGCTGGCCCGAGACGCTCGGCAGGATGCCCCTGAAGCCACGTGGGGAATGTGCAGCGGGCGTCGCAGCGCGGCCGGGACTGACCCTGTGCAGCCGCTCGCGCACAGCTCGTAGGTCCCGTAACCCGTGGCCTGGGTGAGTCCCGCCGGGGCCGCTGCCGTGCCGGCTGGCGTCGGCGCCGGGGCGGTCCGCACCGTCGCCGTCGTGGTCGCAGTCGCGGCGGTGCTCGAGCTGGCCTGGGTGGTCGTCCTGCGCGTGGTCGACGTCGTCTGTGTCGCGGAGCTGCGATGGGGCGTGGAGCTGCGGTGACGGGCCGCGTTGGAGCGGTTGGTCTTCGTCGGGGCCGTCGTGGTCGTCGGCCCGCTGGGCTGCGTCGGTGTGCTCGCCTGCGTGGTCGCGGTGGTCGTGCTCCTCGCTGTCGTGGACGACGACGAGCTGGCACCGCAGCCCCCGGCGCCGAGGATGAGCACGGCCAGCAGCGCCGCCTGGCAGAGACGATCGCTCATCGAACCTACGGTAGCGACGCGACGGCGCCGAATGAGGTCGCCGGTGCCGCGGAGAACGACCGCGACAGCAGCTCGACGGGTGGTAGATCGGCAGCTCACGGCCCAGCTGGCGCAGATGCAGGTCGAGCTGCGCCGCGCAGCCCGGGTTGCCGGCGGCGATCGCCTGCGCCCCGGTCTCGAGCAGATTGCGTGCCTTGCGCGCGCCGAGCTCGGCGGCGGCCTCGGGCTGCACCAGGTTGTAGATCCCGGCCGAGCCGCAGCAGACGTCAGGCTCCGTCCTGACCTCGATCAGCTCGAGCGCCGGAATCGACTGCAGCAGCGCCCGCGGCTGTCACGCACCCCCTGGGCGTGCGCGAGGTGACAGGCGTCGTGGTAGGCGATGCGCAGCGGAACGGCGCCGCGCGGCGCTCTCGGCTCGACGGAGGCCAGCAGCTCGCAGACGTCGCTGACCCGAGCCGAGAACGCGTGTGCGTCGGCCGTGCCGAGCAGATCGCCGTAGTCCTTCATCGCCGATCCGCAGCCGGCCGCGTTGACGACAATGTGGTCCAGGCCCTGGCTCCCGCCGGCCGCGGCAAACGCGGCGATCGTGGCGCGGGCGCGGGCGACCGCCGCCTCCTCCTCGCCACCGTGGAGCTCCAGCGCGCCACAGCAGTCCGGCAGCGCCGGCGCGATCACCTCGAACCCCTCGGCCGCCAGCGCGTGGATCGTCGCTCGATGGACGTGCGGGTAGAAGACTCGTTGGACGCAGCCGAGCAACAGCCCGACGCGCCCGCGTGGCTCGCCGATCGCCGGCGTACGCTCGGGTAGGACCGACCGGCGAGCGTCCTGGACGGAGGTCCGCGGGGCCACCTTGGCCAGGATCGACAGGCGTGCCGGGAGGCGCTCGACGCCGAGCTTGCGCGCCGCTGCCAGCATCGGGACCAGCGCGCGCAGCCGTTTGGGGTGCGGCAGCGTCTCGTAGAGCAGCAGGCGCACGGCCCGCTCGCCGCGGGTGCGCGCGTAGTGGCGCTCGACCTGGGGTCGTACGCGCTCGATCAGCCGGTCGTAGCGCACGCCCGACGGGCACGCGCTGACGCAGGCCATGCAGCCCAGGCAGCGATCGAAATGGGTGACCATCTCCCCGGAGAGCTCCGCACCGGGCTTGAGCCCCTCGTCGATCAGCACGATGCGCCCGCGCGGCGAATCGGCCTCGGCTCCCCACAGGACGTAGGTCGGGCAGCTGTCGAGGCAGAAGCCGCAGTGAACGCAGTCGTCGACGACCGATTGCTCGGGCGGCCGGTGAGCGTCGAACGCGCTCACTCAGTGGTCTCCATCGTATGTGCGGCGCCGATCACTAAATCCCGCCCACGAACAGCCCGGGGTTGCACGTACCGGCCGGATCAAACCGGGCCTTGACCCGCCGCATCAGATCGAGGGCGGCGCCGTCGGGGCTGCCCCACGGATCGAGCTCGGTGCGCGTCTGAGCGGGCGCGTCGAGCACGAGCGCCCGGGTCCCGGCCGGCAGGCGCTGGCGCAGCAACGCCACCGCGTCCGGGGCGAGCGTGACGAAGCTCGAGCCCAGCGCCGCGCGGCCGACCAGCGTTCCGCCACATCCGGCGGCGGCGCGCAGCACCGCCGGGAGCAGCCTGGGGGCGGCGGCGACCCGGACGAGCGCCTCGCTCGCCGATCGCTGCTCGGCGCGCTGGCGGTCCCACAGTTCCGTGTCGTCGCTCGTCGCGTCGACCTGCTCGAGCCCGGCATCGCGCAGCAGCGCGGCCGCCCGCGCGGCGCGGCGCGTCGCCTCCGCTCCCCCGGAGCGGGCCAGGATCGCGCCGCGCCCGTCCCGCCAGGACGACGTCGAGGGACTCGAACTCGAGCGGCGCCGCCGCGAGCAGCGGCCGACGCGACGCCGACCAGCTCGGGATCGGCACTGACACCGAGCGCGGTCGCCGTCGCGACCGGGATGCGGGTGCAGGCGGACGCTGACCGAGAGGATCACGCCGAGCGTCCCGAACGATCCCGCGAACAGCTTGGCGAGGTCGTAGCCGGCGACGTTCTTGATCACCTTGCCGCCTGAGCGCGCGATCGTGCCGTCGCTGAGCGCGACGGTGGTGCCGACGATGAGATCGCGCGGGGCGCCGTAGCGGTGGCGCAGTGGGCCGAGTCGCCGGTGGCGATGACGCCGCCGATCGTGGCCGCGGAATCGGGCCCAGCGGCGGGTCCAGCGCGAGCATCTGGCCCGCGGCGGCGAATGGGCGCTGCGCCTGCGCCAGCGGCACGCCGGCCTCCAGCACCGCCGTCAGGTCGCCGGCGTTGTGCTCGACGATCCGGTTGAGGCCCGTCGTGTGCAGCTCGACGTCGGGGTGCGGGGTGGGGAATCCCCAGCCGACCTTCGTGCCGGCTCCGCAGATGCGCACCGTACGGCCCTCTGCGCCCGCCGCCGCCAGCGTCGCTGCGGCGGCCTCGAATGTCTCCGGAGCAGGCCCGAGTGCGGTCGCCATCGCTAAAAGCGCTCGGCGACGCCGGCGCGCTCGAGCGGATGCTCGCGGTAGGGGCCTGGCACCTCGCCGCACAGCCGCGGCGTCGGCATCACCTTGCCCGGGTTCGCCAGCCCGTGGGGGTCGAATGCGCAGCGCAGGCGTTGGAACGCCTCCAGGTCGGCCTCGGAGAACATCGACGGCATGTACGCCTTCTTGTCGACACCGACCCCGTGCTCGCCGGTGATCGACCCGCCAGCGTCGACGCAGGCCTTGACGATCAGCCCGGCCAGCTCCTCGGCCCGCTCGGGCTCGCCTTCCCGCGCCGAGTCGTAGCACACCAGCGGATGCAGGTTCCCGTCGCCGGCGTGGAACACGTTCGCGACCTGTAGTCCGTACTCCGCGGCGAGCTCGTCGATGGTGCGCAGCACCTCGGACAGTCGTGTACGCGGAATCACGCCGTCTTGCACGTAATAGGCGGGGGCGAGCCGTCCCATGGCCGCGAACGCCGCCTTGCGCGTCCTCCAGATCAGGTCACGTTCGGCCCCGGTCAATGCCACCCGGACGTCCAGCGCCCCGGTCTGAGAGCAGAGCTCCATCAACTGTTCCAGGCGCACGGTGCACTCCTCGTGCGGGCCGTCGAGTTCGACGATCAGCGCGGCGCCGGCGTCGAGCCGGTAGCCGGCGCCCGTCGCCTGCTCAGCGGCCTGGATCGACAGCCGGTCCATCATCTCGATCGCCCCGGGCACGATCCCGGCGTTGACGATCGCCGACACCGCGTCGCCGGCGCGGCTGGTGTCCTCGAAGAACGCCAGCATCGTGCGGATGCTCTCCGGCGCCGGAATCACGCGCAGCGCGATCCGGGTGGCCACGCCGAGCGTGCCCTCCGAGCCGACGAACGCGCCCAGCAGGTCATAGCCGGGATCGTCGCGTTCGAACTGCGCGACCGTGCCGTCGCTCAGCACGACCTCGAGCCCGGTGACGTAATTGGTGGTGAAGCCGTACTTGAAGCAATGCGCACCGCCCGAGTTCTCGGCGACGTTGCCTCCGATCGAGCAGACGATCTGGCTCGAGGGATCCGGCGGATAGAAGTGAGTGGGGGAGACGACTCGGGACACGGACAGGTTCGTGACCCCGGGTTCGACCACCACGCGGCCGTCATCGAGGTCCACCGACAGGATCCGCCGCAGCCGCGAGAGCACCACCAGCACGCCGTCGGCCACCGGCAATGCGCCGCCCGACAGGCCGGTGCCCGACCCGCGCGCCACCCACGGGACACCCGCCTCGTAGCAGGCTCGCACGACCCGCTGCACCTGCTCCGCGGTGCCGGGCAGCACCGCGGCGACCGGCGTCTGGCGGTAGTGCGCGAGCCCGTCGGATCGGTAGGTCGCCAGGTCGTGCGGGTGGCTGAGCACATGGTCCTCGCCGCAGATTCCCCGCAGGCGGGCGATCAGCTCGGGCGTGCCGGAGGGCATCGCCCCAGAGTATTCCCGATGGCCGTGGGCTCGTGCAACGTTCTTCGGAACGGTGCGCGTCGCGCGCCGTTCCTCGGTGCCCTACCGCAACGTGATCTGGACGTTGCGGCTGAACACCGTCGAGCCCAGCGACTCCACGGGCGTGAACGGATCCGTCTTGGGGTAGGTCCAGGCCAGCCTCACCGTGCCGCTGCCGGGGAACTTGACGCGGACGTCGAAGTAGCCGCTCGGGTTGGTGATGTTGACCGTGCTGAGAGTCGTGAACGCGCCTTTGGAGCCACGCTGGAACTGGATCTGCGCGGTCTGGGCGGTCCCGGTGTCCAGCTTGGCGAACGGGGCGGGTCGCGCGTCACCCCACACCTCCAGGCTGCTGCCGGCGCGGCTCGAGGTGACGGGCAGGTAGAGCGGCAGCCGGTAGGCGGCGTAGGTCGGCTTCGGCACCCCGCGCGAGGTCAGCAACCCGCTGGCGAAACCTCCGTTTCCTTTGACCGGAGTCGGGTCATTGAGCAGGTACTGCATGTAGCTCTTGATGCGCGGATTGCGGTAGCTGAGGTACTCGGCCCAGTTGAGGTAGTAGGCCGCGGTGCTGGGCGAGACCCAGTCGCTCGACGCCGGCGGGTGGGTGATGTAGCCGTACTCGTCGTTGTAGATCGGGTAGTGCGTGCGCGAGCCGTAGATGCTGTTGACCCGGTCGAGCATCCGCTGCGAGCTTGGGGATGTTCGGGAACGTGGCGAAGTCGGGGTTGCGGCTGGCGTCCTGGTTCGGCGGCAGCTTGCCCGGGTAGGGATGATCGCCGACCCCGCTGGCATTGAACAGCCCGGGGTTCGAGGCGCGGAAGCGCTTGCGAGCCGGCCGCGTTGGTGGGGCAGCCGCGCGCCGCGGCGAAGGAACCGCGGAGCGGCTTGAAGGAGGCGTCGACGCAGTACAGCGTGCGGATGAACTGCAGCGGTGTGGTCTGACCGTAGTTCCCCGGATACCCCTCAGGCGCGCGCTTATTGGGCCGGCCGGGGCCGATACCGCGTGCCGCGAACTCGCCGATCAGGATCGTGTCGTGTCCGTGACCGGTCGCGGCCAGCGCGCTCCAGCCGGCGTTGACCAGGCCCCGGTACATCGAGGGGGCGATCGACACGGTCGAGCCGTTGATCGCCTGCGGTCCGAGATCCTCGCCGAAGTTGGGCTCGTTCCAGATCGCCCAGAAGTGGACGGCCGGCAGCGCTGAGGACTGTCCCTTGGGCTTGAAGCTGCCGCTATAGCGCTTGCCCACCGCCGTCACGAACTGCCCGTAGTACCTGGCATTCGGCTTCCAGGCATAGTGCGGCTTGATCCCGCCCGGTGGGACCCCGGGGCCGACGGCCCAGGCCGGAGCGCCTCCGGCCACCGTCAGGTCAACCGTGATCCCATCCTGCTTCGCGTCCCGGATGATTGCGTCGTACGGTGCCCAGTTGGCCGCCGGGTAGGCGTTCGGGTCGGTGGCGTTGAACCCGGACGGCACCTTGCGTGAAGCGGGATTCTTGGTCACCTGATACCAGAACACCACCACCCGCACGCTGCTCGCGCCGAGCAGGCGAAATCGCTGCAGCGTGCCGGCGGGGTTCGCCAGCAACTGGTTGCCGTCCTGGATCATCGCGATCTGGCTCGTCGACGCGCCGGCCGGCGTGGGCGCGGACAGGACGCACAGTGCGGCGAGCGCAACACCGACCGCGATGGCGCCTGAGAGTCGTGGAAATCGGATGGCAGCTCGTGAAGTGAAGGGCATAACGTGCTAACAGACCTGGACGGGTGGAAGTTGCGGCGAATCGTGTCCCGCGCGCGGCCTTGAGCGTGACGACCGCCGTGCCCCCGGGACCCCGGTCGGAGGCTAGCGCAGCGTGACCTTGACCGTCCGGCTGAAGATCGTGGGCCCGTGGGGATATGACCAATTGAGCCGGACGAGCCCGCTGGACGGAAACCTCTGCAGCACGTCCAAGTAGCCGTAACGGTTGGTCAGGGGCACCGTCCTCACCGTCCGAAACGGCCCACCGGAGGCCGGCTGAAATTGAATCCGGACGTGCTGGCGGGCACGCGTGGCGCCGCCGGACGTAGTACGCCGGGCGCACGGCCCCCCAGACCTCCAGCGGCTGGCCCCGATTGGTGGCCGTGACGGGCAGATAGATCGGCATCCGATACGCGTAGAACCCCGGCTTGGGGGTGCCGTCGGAGAACTCCAGCGCGCTGGCGAAGTTGCCCCGCGGCGGGTCGACCAGCAGATACTGGTCGTAGGAGCGAATGCGTGGATCGCGCCACGTGAGGTACTCAGACCAGTTGAGGTACTCCGCCGCGAGTGCCGGGCTGACGGTGCCGGCCTCGGTGTCCGGCGGAGTCGTCTGATACCCGAACTCGGTCGAGAAGATGGGGAACTGCTTGCTCGAGCCATAGACATGCTGCATGGTGTCCAGCACGTGCTCAAGCCTGGGGATGTCGGCCAGCTCAGCGAAGTCGGGTTCGTCCGGTGTCGGCTGGTTCGGCGGCAGGCCCTGCGGGTAGGGATGGTCGGCGAAGCCCGTGGCCTGGAAGAGAGCCAGGGTGAGCCCGGGCAAACATCGCCGATCCGGCCGCGTTGCTCGGACACTTGCGCGCGGTCGCGGCGGCGCCCTGCAGCGGACGGTAGGCGGAGTCAACGCAGTACAGCGCACGCAGGAACCGCAGCGGAGCCATCGCGGCGAAGTTCCCCGGAACATCGCCGACGGTGGCGCCGGCCGGGGCCACCTCGCCGATCAGGATCGTGTCGTGTCCGTGACCGGTGGCCTGCAGGGCGCTCCACGCGGTGTCGAGCAGGTTGCGGTACAGGGCGGAGGAGACCTCGACGGTCGAGTGGTGAATCGCCTGCGGTGCGAGTTCGACGCCCAGGTTGGGCTCGTTCCAGATCGACCAGAAGCCGACGCGGGGCAGTGGCTCGGACGACCCCGGGGGGACGTAATGGCCGCTGTAGCGAGTACCGATCGCCTTCATGAACAGGCCGAACTCGGCGGCCGACGGCCGCCATTCGGTTTGTGTGCTCGGATCGGGAGCCCCCTTGCCTGAGGCCCACCGCGGCGGCGGCGGCCCGACCGTGAAGTCGACGCCCATCCCGCGCGCCTGGGTGGCTTTGACGATCGTGTCGTAGATCGCCCAGCTTGACGCCGGGTAGGCGGCCGGATCGGCGGCGTCGAAGCCGGGTGGCCGCACCCGCGAAGTCGGATCGGGCGCCAGCGAGTTCCACGGCACGAACACCCGCACGCGTTGAACGCCGAGGCTGCGCAGCTGATCCAGCGTGGCGGCCGGAGCGGACTTCAGCGGCGGCCCCGGCGTGAAGATCGATTCGGGCCCGGGACGGGTGGCCAACGGTGGCAGCGGGGGGGCGGGAGGGGTCCCGCCACCCGATTGCAGCAGGACAACCACCAGCACGACGAGGACGAGGGCCAGTGCGCCGAACCCCGCCAACCAGCGGGTCGAGCGGGACATTCCTGAGAAGCTGGCCAGCCGCGACAACCGAGTGACCATAACGACGCAGCTCGCGCGAAGTTGCGCTGGGGGTGCTGGTTCGGGTCGCCGGCCGGGGCCCGCTGAGCGCCCGTGTGACGGCCTGATTGCCCTTTACAATCACAGCGCATGCTCATCCCGGCCCGCACGGGCGCTGCTTCCGTGGCCCGGAATGACCTGACCTCGTGGGCCCTGAGGATCCCGGCGGAGACGTGGCTCCTGGCCGGTGTGACGATCGTCGGCGCGGTGCTGCGCTTCACGACGCTCGCGAGCCAGAGCTATTGGTTTGACGAGGCCCAGGCGGCGCATGAGCTGCATCTGTCATTCGGGGCGATGCTGCATCTGTGGAGCGCCAACGAACCCAATCCGCCGCTCTACTTCGTGCTCGCCTGGCCGTGGGCGAAGCTGTTCGGAACCGGCGAGGCGGGCCTGCGATCACTGTCGGCGTTGCTGGGAACGGCGGTGATTCCGATCACCTATCTGTGCGGTCGCGAGCTCGTGTCACGCCGCGCCGGCCTCCTCGCCGCCACCTTCGCGGCGCTCAGCCCGTTCATGATCTGGTACTCCCAGGAGGCCAGGGAGTACATGCTCACCGCGGCACTGGCCGGTGCGTCGGTCTTGTTCTTCGCGCGGGTATGGCACCGGCCCTCGCGGCGCAACCTGGTCTGGTGGGCCGTGTTCTCTGCGCTCGCGCTGCTGACCCAGTACTTCGTGGTGTTCCTGGTGGCGGCAGAGGCGATCGGCCTGCTCTACCGCGTCCGCGACCGGGCGTGCCTGCTCGCAGTCGGGGCGATGGTCGTGGTGGAGGCCACCCTGATCCCGCACCTGGTCGCCCACGCTTCGCACCCCGCGAGCTGGATCGATGGCTTTCCGCTGTCGATCCGCGTTCAGCAGGTCCCGGTCACCTTCGGCCTGGGCACGCTGTATCAGAGCTCGTTCGTGTCCTATGGGCTGCTGGGCGCGGCCGGTCTGGCCGGCTGCGTGATCGTGCTGCTGGTGATCGGCGCCGATCGCGCGCAGCTGCGCGGGGCGGGCCTGGCGGCGGCGCTGGCGGCGGCCGTGCTGCTCGTCCCGCTCGTGCTCGCCGAGCTGGGACACGACTACTACGAGGCGCGAGCCATGATGCCGGCCTGGATCCCGCTGGCCGTGGTGCTCGGCGCGGCGTGCACGGCCCCGCGTGCCCGAGCCGCTGGTGGCGCACTGGCGGTCGTGCTGCTGGCGGCGTTCGTCTATGCGGGGATTCGCATCGATGCGAGCGCTCAATATCAGCGGCCCAACTGGCGGCGGCGTCGCCGCCGCTCTGGGTACGTCCGCAGGCCCACGCGCGATCGTCGCCTACGACGGCGCGTTCGCCACCGCTCCGCTGGCGATCTATCTGCCCGGGGTGTCCTGGAGCGGAACCGGTCAGGTTCCGCAGCCGGGCAACGGGCCGGTGACCGTCGGCGAGCTCGACATCGTCGGCAATACGGCGCAACGGCTCGCGAAGCCCCTGCCCGCGGGCACGAAGTTGATCAGCTCGCGCGCCGTCGACGGCTACCTCGTCGATCGCTTCTCGCTCGCCCGGCCGTGGCGTCTGACACGAGCCGAGATCGGCGCGCGCGCGACGGCGCTGCTCGGTCCTGCCCCGCCCGGACCGGCCGTGCTGGTCGAGCACCCGTCCTCGGCGACCGAGGAGCCGTCCGCCCTGGTCCGCCACTCCTCCGCATAAGCTTCTCGCGATGAAAACGCGGCTCCAGCTCCTGATGGCGATGCTCGGCACCGTCGCCGCGTTGACCGGAGCTGCGTTCGTCGCACCGGCCGGGGCGGCGAGCCTCAATCCCGTCGTGGCGGACTGCAACGCACACGGCCGTCTCACCCAAACCTACTCGCTGGGTGAGCTTCAGACGGCGCTCAGCACGTTGCCCGCCGACGTCAAGGAGTACACCAATTGCTCGGACGTCATCAACCGGGCATTGCTGGCGCAAACGGGCAGCCACTCCAACAGCGAGAGTGGCGGCGGCGGTTCGGGCGGATCATTTCTGCCGACACCGGTGATCGTGATCCTTGTGCTGCTCGTGCTGGCCGCCGCGACGTTCGGCGCGATGGCGGTGCGCCGCGGCCGCGAGGGCGACGGAGGCGGTGGTGGCAGCAGTGGTACGGGCGGCAGTGATAGTCCTGGAGGCGGCGGTAACCCTGGCGGCGACGGCCACGCGGCTGGTGGTGGCGACGCTGGGGCCGGCGACGACGGCTGAGCTCCGGCGGCGAGCCACCCCCGAGCCCGCTCTACACTGCACTCATGCCCTCACAACGCCAAATCCGCGTCGGCGGCGTGCCGATCGGCGGCGGCGCGCCCGTCGCCGTCCAGACGATGACGAAGACCGAAACGGCCGACCTGCAGGCGACGATGGACCAGATTCGCCGGGTCGCCACGGCAGGAGCCGACATCGTGCGCGTGGCGGTGCCCCGCGACCAGGACGTCGAGGCGCTGAAGACGATTGTGCGCGACTCCCCGATTCCGGTCATCGCCGACATCCATTTCAATTACACGCTGGCGCTCAAGGCGCTCGATGCCGGCGCGCACTGCGTGCGCCTGAACCCGGGCAACATCGGCGGCCCTGACAAGGTGGCGCTGGTCGCCCAGCGCGCGACCGAGCTCGGTACGCCGTTGCGGATCGGCGTGAACTCCGGGTCGCTGCCCAAGCACCTGCACGCGCTCGAGCGCGAGGACCCGGTCCAGGCACTGGTCGGCGCAGCGGTGGAGTTCGTCGAGCTGATGGAGCGCATCGGCTTCCAGGATTTCAAGGTGTCACTCAAATCGACCAATGTCCCCTACACGATCGCCGCCAACCGTCTGCTCTCCGAACGGATCCCGTATCCGCTCCACCTCGGGATCACCGAGGCCGGGACCAAGTGGTCGGGCTCGTTGAAGTCGGCGGTCGGGCTCGGGACGCTGCTGGCCGACGGAATCGGCGACACGATTCGCATCTCCCTGTCGACGTTTCACGCCGAAGAGGAAGTCAAGGTGGCGTGGGAGATCCTCAAGGCGCTGCACCTGCGCGAGCGCGGACCGGTCCTGATCGCCTGCCCCACCTGTGGCCGCTTGCAGTTCGACATGGACACCGTGGTGACCGAGATCGAGCGCCGGCTCGAGGCCTACGCGGACCCGATCGAGGTGGCTGTCCTCGGTTGCGCCGTCAACGGCATCGGTGAGGCTTCGCACGCTGACTTCGGCATCACCGGCGCCCTGAACCAGGGCCTCGTGTTCAGCCGCGGCAAGCCGCTGCGCAAGGTGCCGACGGATCAGCTCGTCGATACCTTGTTTGCCGAGATCGACAAGTACGTCGCGTCCAAACGCGTCGACGTCGACGCCTCCGAGGCGGCTCAGGGCGCCGAGTGGCTGGAGCGGATCGAGGCGGAGAACGCGGGCGAGCTGACGCCCGAGCGGATCGCGGCCATGGAAGCCGCTGCCGCGGACGACGAGGACGCCGATGCGGCGCTGATCTCGGTCATCGAGGCCGAGCGTGTGCGCCTCGACGAGGACGTCTCGCCGGTGGCCGGGCGTCGCTTCCTGCGCACCTGACGGACGCGCTCACACGCGTCAGCCGGTCACGACCTCCGTCCAAGCCCAGGGCGAATGGCCGCCGCGCGCTGCGTTCCGCGTGTTCGGGGGGAACGGTCTGCGCGCGGCGGCTGCTACTGCGACTAGCTCACACTGGCGAACGCCGCGGCGACCGTCGGCCAGTTGACGACGTTCCACCAGGCGTCGATGTAGTCGGGACGCCGGTTCTGGTACTTCAGGTAGTAGGCGTGCTCCCACACGTCGACACCGAGCAGCGGCGTCTGGCCGTCGCTGATCGGGTTGTCCTGGTTGGCCGTCGAGACGACCGCCAGCCCGGATCCGTCGTGCACGAGCCACGACCAGCCGGAACCGAAGCGGTTCACGCCGCCGTCCTTGAACTTGGCCTTGAAGTCATCGAAGGAGCCGAACGCGGCGTCGATCGCGGCCCGGAGCGCTCCGTCGGGCTCTCCGCCCGCGCCGGGTGCCATCCACTGCCAGAACAGCGAGTGGTTGTAATGCCCGCCCGCGTTATTGCGGACCGGCGTGCGCTTGGCTTCGGGCAGGTCCGAGAGGCTCTTGAGCACGTCCTCGACTGATGTCTGCGCCCACTCGGTGCCCTCGAGCGCGGCGTTGGCCTTGTCGACGTATGCCTGATGGTGCTTGTCGTGGTGCACGCGCATCGTCTGCTCGTCGATATGCGGCTCGAGCGCGTTGTAGTCATACGGGAGGGGCGGCACGGAGTAGGCCACGGCTGGGCTCCTGTTCTTCGCGGGGTTGTGTGCGGTTCTATCAGACCGGCGGGGCCGATTGACATGCTGCGGCTAGGCTTTTGTCGGCGTGACCTTGCTTTCCACCTACTTCCTTCCCACTGAGCGCGAGCCGCCGGCCGATGCGGAGGCGATCTCGCACAAGC
This sequence comes from uncultured Solirubrobacterales bacterium, assembly GCA_963838535.1. GTDB lineage: Bacteria > Actinomycetota > Thermoleophilia > Solirubrobacterales > Solirubrobacteraceae > Palsa-465. Next base: position 416,029 of record CAWIRN010000021.1, on the reverse strand, counting down.
TGATGGTCCGGGCCGGTCTGATCCGTCAGGTCGGATCGGGCCTGTGGTCCTGGTTGCCGGCCGGCTGGCGGACGCATCAGCGTGTCGTCCAGATCGTGCGTGAGGAGATGAACGCGATCGGCGGGCAGGAGATGCTGATGCCGGTGCTGCACCCGGCCGAGCCGTGGCGGCGCACCGGCCGCTACGACATCGACGAGCTGTTCAAGCTCAAGGACCGGCGCGGCGCCGACATGGTGCTCGCGATGACCCACGAGGAGATCGTCACCGGCCACGTCGCGGCGGCTGTGCAGTCCTACCGCGATCTGCCGCTGATTCTGTACCACTTCCAGATCAAGGAGCGCGACGAGCCTCGCCCGCGCGCCGGCGTGCTGCGGACGCGGGAGTTCATCATGAAGGACGCCTACACGTTCGACCGTGATGCGGAGGGCTTGGCCGTCGCCTACGAGAAGCACGTGCAGGCGTACGACCGGATGTGTGATCGCTGCGGGCTCGAGTGGTACCGGGTGCAGGCGGACGTCGGGATGATGGGTGGGGTGGGGGCGCACGAGTACATGGCGCCCTGTGCCGCCGGCGAGAACGACGTAGCGCTGGCCCCCGGATACGCCGCCAACGTCGAGATCGCCAGTGCGGACGCGCAGCCGGTCTCGCTCCCGGCGGGCCTGGATGCCCCCGAGCTCGTGCAGACGCCGGGGATGACGACGGTCGATGCGGTTGTGCGCGCGCTCGGGGTCCCAGCCGGCGCGCTGCTGAAGGCGTATCCGATCGTGCTGAAGGACGGCAGCATGCGGCTCGTGATGGTGCGGGGTGACCACCGCGTCAACGAGCTCAAGCTCCAGGCGGCGATACGGGAGGGGTTCCGCGCCGCCCGCCCGGAGGAGGTCGCGGAGCGGCTGGGGCCGCCGGGGTTCATCGGTCCGGTCGGGGCCGCGATGCCCATCCTGCTCGATGCGGCCGTGGCGCCGGGGGGGTATGTGACGGGCGCCAACCGCCCGGACGCTCACCTGCGGGGGGTCGAGCCCGGCCGCGACTTCGCATACGAGACGGTGGATGTGCGGACGGTCGTGGCCGGTGACACCGTCAACGGGAGCGCGATCACGATCGAGCCCGCGATCGAGATCGGCAACATCTTCCAGCTCGGAACGCGGTACTCCGACCCGCTGGGCGCCACGTTCCTGGATGAGACGGGCAAGAAGCAACTGGTGTGGATGGGTTCCTACGGCTTCGGGCCGGCGCGCGCGACGGCGGCCGCGGTCGAGCAGTACGCCGACGAGCACGGAATCTCCTGGCCACGGGCGATCGCCCCCTTCGACGTCGAACTGGTGGTGCTGGGCAAGCCGGGCAGTGACGAGCGTGAGCTCGCGGACCGCCTGTATCGCGAGCTGGAGCAGACGGGGTTGCACACGCTCTACGACGATCGCGATGCCGGGCCGGGTGAGAAGTTCGCCGACGCGGAACTGCTCGGCTGCCCCGTCCGGCTCACGGTCGGCCGGCGTACGCTCGCCGCCGGTGAGATCGAAGTCCAGGTCAGACGGGGGCGCGAATCGCGGACGGTTCCGATTCAGGGCGCGGCCCAGGCTGTCGCGGAGCTCTGGAGCACCCTGCCATGAGCGACCGTTCAGGTGTGATGCCGGGCCTCGGGGCAACCGCGGCCCCCCGAGAAAGCTTCGATTTCTCGCCCGCGAAGGGCCGCTAGGCCTGTTGCCAATCACGAAGCGTCGTCTGTTCGGGATCGACCGGTCCGGTCCGGCGCCGGACGCGACGCGCACCGGCCACCCACTGAACCCGTGGACGATCCCGAACGCGATCGGGTTCGCCCGGCTGCTCGGCATCCCGGTGTTTCTCGTGCTCGCGCTGTCCAGCCCCAACGGGCAGGACACGGTCGCGGTGGTGCTCTATGCCGTGATCGGCTGGAGTGACTACCTCGACGGCTTCACGGCCCGGCTCACCGGCCAGTACAGCCGCCTCGGGGCGCTGCTCGACCCGATCGTCGACCGGCTCCTGGTCATCTCGGGTATGACCGTCGCGTTCCGCTTCTCGCTGTTGCCGCGCTGGGCCCTGGTGATCGTGGTCGCGCGCGAGCTGTTCATGTTGGGTCTGAGCCGGTACGGTCTGAAGCGCGGGATGGAGCTGAAGATCAATTGGCCAGGCCGGATCGGAGTCGCGCCGACGATGGGAGCACCGTTTTTCGCGATGGCCGGCGTGCACTGGCTGGCGCTCGCGATGCTGTACACGGGGATGGCGTTGTCGCTCACCGCGACGGTGCTATATGTGCGCAGCGGCTGGCAGCAGACCCGTCAACCCCGCTGAGCCGGCGTGGCCTCACACAACAAACACCCTCAAGCTCAGCTTGACCCTCTGAGGGTCCGGGTTATACTCGGCCGAGCCTCAGCCATATCGACCCCGCCGGGCGGGGGAGGAGCCACCAGCACATGGACACATTTCCCGACCTCGGTTCACTCACCGATCAGGAACTGAAGGACCTCATCAAGCAGCTCACCGACGAGGAGATGGAGATCTCCTACCGGCGGCGCATCATGCACGGCAAGATCGACATCCTGCGCGCCGAGCTCGTCAACCGGCTGCGTAAGAAGGATGAGAGCGGGGAGCTGGTGATCTCGGGCGCCGACGTTCAGCAGTTGACCGATATCTTGGCCGGCCGCGTGCCGGCTGTTGACCCCGAGTAACCCAGCACCTCGGTGGCCCAGCACTGCCCAGAGTGCGGCTTCGCAAACGCAGATGGCGCCAACTACTGCCAACGGTGCGGGGCGTTCCTGGCTCAGTCCGAGTCGGCCCCGGGAGCGACGACGGCTTCGTACAAGGTCGGCGAGACCGGCGAGCTGGAGGTGGTCGAGCTGGAGGAGGTAGTGGCTCGGGGCGCTGCGCTGGTGATCCGCGCCGGTGGCGGCCGAGCGGGGGAGAGCTTCGCGTTGGAGGGCGACCGGATCACGATCGGGCGCCGCCCCGACAGCGATGTGTTCCTTGACGACGTGACCGTATCGCGTGACCACGCAGTCGTCGTGCGCCGCGGGAGCGACCACTTCCTTGACGATTGTGGCTCGCTTAACGGCACCTATGTCAACCGGCATCGGATCGAGTCGCACCGTCTGGCCGACGGCGACGAGCTCCAGATCGGCAAGTACAAACTTGCCTTCCTGAGTCGCTGATGTCCGGCATCGACACCGGCAACCCAGAGGTCGAGTTTTCGGACCCATCAGGGCACGATGGGGAGTCTCCGCGCCAGAAAGCGGTCACCATCGGGGCGGTGTGCAAGGCGCTGCACCAGGAGTTTCCCGACATCTCGATCTCCAAGATCCGCTACCTCGAGGACCAGAAGCTGCTCGCGCCGCGCCGCACCCAGGGCGGGTACCGGCTCTACACACAGAACGACATCCAGCGGCTGCGAACGATTCTGCGCCTGCAGCGCGACGAGTTCCTTCCCCTGCGGGTGATCCGCCAAGAGCTCGCGGGCGGACGAGCGGAGCGCGAGGTCACCGCCCCGGCCGGAGACCACCGCACGCTGCGACGCGCCAGCGTCACGGTGCGCGATCCGGGCGCGCTGTATTCGCTCGACGACGTGGTCGAAGAAACCGGGGCGGACCCCAAGCTGGTGCGCGAGCTAGTCGAGTTCGGTGTGATCAAGGGTGAGGCGCGGGGCGGCGCGCGCTACTACGACGAGACCGAGCGGGAGATCGTCCGAGCGGTCTCTGAGCTGGCTCGCTACGGCGTCGGCGGGCGCAACCTGCGCGTGTTTCGCAGCTCCGCGGACCGAGAGGCGCAACTGCTGCAGAGCATCCTCGCGCCGGCGCTGCGCTCGCGCAACCCCGAGCGCCGCAAGGAGGCGATCGAGGCGCTGGAGAACCTGGCCTCGGTGACCACCCACCTCAAGCACCTGCTGCTGATCCGCGATCTGCGCAAGATCGCCACCTAGTGGTCGCCGTCTGAGCCAGCGCGGGGAGGGTACCGGAGCCGTGAGCGCCGTCGACCTGCGGACATTCATCCGTGACATCCCGGACTTCCCCCGGCCCGGGATCGTGTTCAAGGACATCACGCCGCTGCTGCTCGATCCCGGTGCGCTGGACGCCGCGGTGTCGGGGCTCGCGAAGCTCGCCGCGCCACTGCAGGTCGAATTCGTGGTCGCGGCCGAGGCCCGCGGGTTCATCCTGGGCGGGGCGCTCGCCCGGGCGCTCGGTGCCGGCTTCGTGCCGGCCCGCAAGCCCGGCAAGCTTCCCCATGCGACCGTCGGCGCGGAATACGCACTCGAGTATGGGATCGACGCGCTCGAGCTCCACGCCGACGCGCTGGCCGGCGGCGTCCGGGTGCTGGTGCACGACGATCTGCTCGCCACCGGTGGCACCGCCGGAGCGTTGTGCGAACTGGTCAGCGGGCTGGGCGCCGAGATCGTCGGGTGCGCGTTCCTGGTCGAGCTGAGTTTTCTGGGCGCCCGCGCTCGTCTGGGGCCGTATCCGGTGCATGCCTTGATCGACTACGCCGACTGAGCCCATGCCGTCGGCTCGGCGAACACGCACGGTCGCCGCCACGCCGGAGGCTGTGTGGGCGCTCATCGAGGATCCCCACCACCTGCCGCGCTGGTGGCCGGACGTGGCCCGGGTGGAGGGGGTGGCGCCGGACCGATGGACACTGGTGTTCACCACCCAGAAGGGTCGTCCGGTACGAGCCGACTTTCATCTGCTCGAGTCCCATCCGCCATGGCTGCGTTCCTGGGAGCAGGAGATCACCGGAACGCCGTTCGAGCGGGTGCTCAACGAGTCGATCATCGAGATCGCGCTCGAGCCCGTCGACGGCGGCACCCAGGTCACGATCGAACAGCAGCAGAAGTTGCGCGGCTACTCCCGTACCGGCGGGATCCTGCTACGCCGGGCGACGGCGCGCAAGCTCGATCAGGCGCTGGACGGGCTGAGGCGCATCTGCGGCTGACCCGCGACCGACTGACGCTCAACGCCCCGGGCTGAGGGTCCGGGGGACCCTCAGAATCCGGTCATGGCGCCCTGGAGGATGATCGTCCCGGGCTTGGACGGTTTGGCCTGCGTCTCCACGGTGATGATGAGCTGCTTGAAGTGCGAGGCGTTGGCCGGTAGCGGGCCAGCGGTCGAGAGCTTGCCGGTCTTGCCCACCGCCGGGTTCACGAACCCGAGGCGGAGGGCGTCCGTGGGGGAGTTGTAGAGCCAGACCGCGTAGGCGTTCGGCGGGTGGGTCGTGTTGGCCGGGACGTCCTGCGCCACGATGGCGATCGCGTCGGTGGCGCCCTCCTTGAGCACTTCCGCGATGCCGGCCGCCTTACTGCCGGCGATCGGCGGGAGCAGGTTGATCTGGGCCACGACCTTCGCGGCGGTCGACGTGGTCGAGACGGTCGGGGCCGTCGTCGAAGCGCTGGCGGCCGGACTGGCTGCGCTGCGTGTGGTGCTGGTGCTGGTGCTGGTGCTGCTCGAACTGCTCGACCCGCCAGACGCGATCACCGCGATCACGACGATCAGCACGACGATCACCGCGCCTCCGATCAGCACCATCCCTCCGAACCGCGAGACCCGGCGCTGTCGCGGCGCCTTGGGCTTGCCTTCCTCCGGCGGCGCCTGGGGCGTGCCGTCGCGCTGGGCCGGTGGCTCGGGCGCTGATTCGCCGGCGGCGGCGACCGGAGGCGGCTGAGCCTCCGGGGGGGACGTCAGCTCCTCGGGCGCCAGCGTGGTGGGGATCTCGGGCAGCGGGCTGCTGGCCATCGGTGCGAGCTCGGAGGCGACCACCCGCGCCCACGCGCGCTCGCTGGGCGACTCAGCCAGTCGCGCTCGGGTCTCCTCGCTGACGCGCGGGGGGAGCTGTCCGAGCAGGTAGTCGGTGATCAGCGCCCGGCGCTCGGGCGGCGACCCGAGTCTGGGGGCCGAGCGCGCTGAACGCGGACAGCGCTCGGGCCCGCACCGCGCCCCGGTCGATCGACAGCAGCCGTGCGATCTCGTCATAGCTGCGCCCCCGTTTCAGGACGAGTTGGAGAACCGCGCTCTCATCAGCGGGGAGGTTGTCCAGCGATGCCATCGGCTGCCTAGCGTAGATGAGCGCGCAGCGGAATGCCCAGCCCGGGACGCGATCGACCGTACTTCGCCCCGGCCAGTTCCGGCGCGACGTTCCGGCGCGACCCACTGTTGAACCACTATGGTGCCCGGATGCCGATCGCGGTCCCCTTCAGGCTCGATCAGGGCTTTGATCACCTGTACGGACTCGAAGTCACCGAACTGTCCGAGACCTCGGTGCGGGGTCGCGTCGAGGTCCGCGACGAGCTCAAGCAGCCCGCAGGCCTGGTCCACGGCGGCGTGTACGCGTCGATCGCCGAGAGTCTCGCCTCCATCGGGACGGGCCTGGCGGTCATACCCGACGGCAACACAGCGATGGGACTGTCCAACCAGACGAGCTTCCTGCGTCCCGATCACCCAGGGCACGATCTCGGCCGTGGCGACGGTCAAGCATCGCGGCCGGACGACCTGGGTGTGGGAGGTCGAGATCAGCGACGATGCGGGACGGCTGTGCGTGCTGACGCGGATGACGGTGGCCGTCAGGCCGACTCCACCCGGCGCGCATCACGCGAACTTTGGCGTTTGAGGTCCACCCCTCGGACCCCAGACGCCAGGGTTCACACCCCCGGCGGCGCGTCAGCCTCCGTAGCGGTTGGTGATCGGCACGCGCCGGTCGCGCCCGAACGCCTTCGTCGAGATCTTGATCCCGGGGGGTGCCTGGCGGCGCTTGTACTCCGCCCGATCGACCAGCGCGATCACGCGATCGACGTCGCGCTCGGAGAATCCGCGCAGGATCAGCGCCTCGCGTCCGAGGTCGTCCTCGATGTAGCCGTCGAGGATCGGGTCGAGCAGCTCGTACGGGGGCAACGAGTCCGCGTCGCGCTGGTCGGGGCGCAGCTCGGCGCTCGGCGCGCGGTCGATGATCGACGGCGGGATCGATCGGGCGATCGGGCGAGATCGCGTTGCGGTGGCGCGCCAGCGCGTAGACGAGCGTCTTCGGGCAGTCCTTGATGACCGCGAAGCCGCCCGCGCTGTCGCCGTAGAGCGTCGAGTATCCGACCGCCATCTCGGACTTGTTGCCGGTCGTCAGCACCAGCCAGCCGAACTTGTTCGACAGCGCCATCAACAGGTTGCCGCGGATCCGCGCCTGCAGGTTCTCCTCGGTCAGGTCGCGCTGGTAGCCGTCGAACACCTGCCCGAGCGTCGCCTCGTAGGCGCCCATCGGCCCGGCGATCGGCAGCTCGAGAACCTGCACGCCGAGGTTGGCGGCCATCTGGCGGGCGTCCTGCTGGGTCTGCTGCGATGAGTACGGCGAGGGCATCACGACCACCGAGACTCGCTCGGGGCCCAGCGTGTCGACGGCGATCACGGCCACCAGCGCCGAGTCGATCCCGCCGGAGAGACCCATCACCACATGCGCGAAGCCGTTCTTCTCGACGTAGTCACGCAGCCCGAGCACCAGCGCGGCATAGACCTCGGCGCAGCGTTCGAGCGGCTCGGCCACCGGGCCGCCGAGCACCGGTGAGGCGGAGGGGGACGGCGCGCCCACCAGCCGGGCGATCACCGGTACGGCCGACAGCCCACGCCGGCTCACCGGGCGGTGCCTGGGGTCTCGGAGGCGGACGCCGCGCGGCCCATCGGGGTCGATCGTCGCGATGATCAGCTCCTCGGCGAACTGCCGGCCCCGGGCGATCACCGTTCCCTCGTGGTCGATCACCAGCGAGTAGCCGTCGAACACGAGCTCGTCCTGGCCGCCGACCATGTTGCAGAACGCCACCGCGGCCACGTTGTCCCGCGCGCGCTGGACAAGCATGCGCTCTCGCTCGTAGCCCTTGCCGGCGTGGTAGGGAGACGCCGAGATGTTGACCAGCAGCGTCGCGCCGGCGAGCGCCTCCTCCGATGCCGGCGGCCCCGGCTCCCAGATGTCCTCGCAGACGGTCAGGCCGACCTTCTCGACTCCCAGCTCGATGATCGCGCCACCGGTGCCCGTCTGGAAGTAGCGCTGCTCGTCGAAGACGCCGTAGTTGGGCAGGAACACCTTCCGGTAGATCGCCTGGACGGACCCGTCGGCCAGGACCGCGCAGGCGTTGTAGACGTCATCGGCGCGCTCGGGGAAGCCCACCAGCGCGACCATCCCCCGGACCTGGCCCGCGATCCGCTCCAGCGATGCGCGCGCGTCGGCGAGGAAGTGCTCCTTGATCAGCAGGTCCTCCGGCGGATATCCGGTCACGGCGAGCTCCGGGAAGATCGCCAGCTGAGCGCCGGCCTGGAGCGCCGCGGCCACGCCGGCCACGATCTTCTGCTCGTTGCCGGCGATGTCGCCGACGGTCGGGTTCATCTGGCACAGCGCGATCTCGAGCGGGGGCATGGCGTCAATTATGGAATGCGGCTCAGCGTCCCGGGGCGCCGCGACCGAGCCAGCCCTGCGCGAAGGCGTGCAGCGGAGGGTCGTTCGTGGCGCCGACGCGCAGCATGTGCGTCCACGCCAAGCCGATCGCGCCGGTCGTCCCGGGCCGCCGGGCGAGGATCACGGCCTGCCCGGCAGCGGCCAGCGCCGGGCTGAACGGGGCCGCGACGCTGCGCGCGAGCGCCGTCAGCCCGGCCGGCGGCCTGCGCGCGCCGTACATGATCACGACGTCGCCCACCTCCAGCGCCTGCAGCAGTTGGTCGTCGCTGAGCTGAGCCTCGTCGCGCGGCACGGGCGCGGGGACGTGGGCACCGCTGGTGGGCGGGTCGGAGTCGTAGGCGGGCTTTGGCTGGCTGGGCAGGAGGTGGGCGTGGCCCAGATCGCGGAACTGCTCGCCGACCACGTTGGCAGCGCCGGACACGCCGGGCTGGTCATGTCCGGCGAGTAGGCCCCCGGAGAGGATCGCGATCACGCCGATGGCAATCGCCAGCGACAGGACGACGATCCCAGCCCATTCGAGCAGGCGGATCACCCGATGACGGGACACTACGACGGCGACCAGCCAACGCGGGCGGGCGTCACTCTGCGGCGCGCACCGGGCGTCGGGTTGTGCGGCCCGGGACGGCGGGCGGCCGTTCGCCGGCCGCGACCAGCTCTTCGGTGGCGGCGCGCACATCGCTCGCCAGCGCCTCGAGATCCGGTAACGCGTCGTAGTCGGCGTTGAGGCCGAAGTTGAGCTGGCCGTTGTAGCTCATGACCGCGATGCCGAGCGCGGTGTTCTCCGCCAGCGGCACCATCGGAAACAGGGCGTCGAGCTCCCGGCCGAGCACGTATAACGGGAACTGGGGCCCGGGCACGTTCGTGACCACCAGGTTGAACAGACGCTGGCGGGCCTGCAGTCGCGCCGCCTGCGCCATGATCGTGGGGGAGGCGAACCCCGTCAGCTCGGTGAGGACCCGGGCGCCGACCGCCTGGCCGGAGTCCTTGATCCCCTCCATCTCGCGGCTGATCTCCAGCAGCCGTTGCACCGGATCGGTGATCCCGACCGGCAGCGGCGCCCACATCGCGGCGACGCGATTGCCGAGCGCCCCGCGCTCGACGTCCACGCGCACCGAGACCGGCACCATGGCCTTGAGCACGACGTCCGTCGGTCGGGTCGCCGTGTCGGCGCAGATACCGCCCCAGCGCGCCCGCGACGACGGTGAGCACGACGTCGTTGACGGTGCCGCCGAGGGCGTTCTTGACCGCCTGGTACTGCGCCAGCTCGCCTCGGACCCACGTGAACCGGCGGTGCGGGCCGATCCGGACGTTCAACCGGCTCGGAGGGGCCGCCTGGAGGCCCGTCCAGGCCATCGCGCTGACTCCGGCCAGCGCCTCGCCGGTCCGCGAGGCGATCTGGCGCGGCCGACGCACCGTGGCCCGGACACCCCGCGCGATCTCCGCGGGGGCGCTCACGCGCTCTCGCAGCGCGTCGGCGAGCAGTTGCGCGCCGCTGGGCAGGGGGCGGGGCACCCAGGCCTGGTCGGGCCCCGCGACCGGTAGCGGGTCAGGCGAGGAGTCGAACAGCACCGTCGCGATGTCGACGCCGGAGACGCCATCGACGAGCGCGTGATGCGTCTTGGACAGCACCGCGAAGCGGTCCTGCTGAAGTCCCTCCACGAGCCACAACTCCCACAGCGGTCGCGCGCGGTCAAGGGTCTGCGAGAAGACCCGTCCGGCGAGCCGTTTGAGCTGCGGCTCGCCGCCGGGGGGCGGCAGCGCGGTGTGCCGAACGTGAAAGCTGGCGTTGAAGTGCGGGTCATCCACCCACACCGGACGCCCTTGATTGAGCGGCACGAAGGCGAGCCGCTGGCGGTAGCGCGGCACGAGGTGCAGCCGGGAGACGATCTGCTCCAGTAAGTCGTCGTACGTCGGGGGCGCACCCTTGAACAGCATGCACCCGGCCACGTGCATGTGGGCCGAATCTCGCTCCAGGTGCAGGAACGAGCTGTCCAGGCCGGTCAGGCGGTCGGGGTTGGCCACGCCACGAATTCTCGCAGGGTTATCGAGTGTGACGAAGCTCACACATAGGCAGAGGACGACCTGCGAACCTCCGTCGGTCGTAATTTCGACCTGCCGAGTTGCCCCTGCCCGGTGCAGGGGTGAGCGGGGGACCCATTGCCGGGCGTGGTGATTGCCCTTCCCGGCCGGGGCGAATCGGCCGCCTGGCGTCACGCCAGCGGCGGCTGTAGCGAACGGTGACCGGCGCGCCTAGCGCGACCGATCGCGGCTCGCGAGCCCGTCAGCTAACCCCGTAGGCGCCCGGTCGTAAATGAACAGGAGGTCCTCGCTTGAGGCCCACATTCAGCTTGCGCCACGCGCGCCCAATTCATGTGATTATTGCTACAACCATGCTCGCGGTCCCGGCCTCGGCCGTCGCGTTCACCGCCGGTGGCGCCGCCTCCGGCCCGGCCGAGGATCCCACGTCGACCGGCTCGCAGTCGCCTCTGAAGCTGGACGTAAGTCCGCGACGGATCCGGTTCGGCGACGCCGTCACCGTCACCGGCGTGACGCCGGCGGCCGACGCGGGCCGGACGCTGCGACTCGACGCCGCCGCGACGCGACACTCGCGTTGGCGCACGGTGGCATCGACGCAGATCGGCCGCGACGGTCATTTCCGGTTGGTCGCGGCGCTGCGAAAGTCGGGCTTCGTCAAGGTGCTCGACGCGACCGCCGGCTCGGTTACGCCCGCTGCGGATACGGCCCCGCCGGCCGGGAGCGCTGCCGTTCCGGCCAGCGCCCCGCAGGCGGTCCTCGTCGCGGCTGAGCTCCGTGCGCCCAGCCGCTCGTTCAACGTGCTCGACGGGCAGGCGATCGACGTCCGGGGCACGCTGCGGCCGGGCCTCGCCGGGCGCGCGGTCCATCTGCAGGGCCGCTCGGGTCATCGGTGGCACGAGCTCGCGTCGGCGCGCACCGGCCCGCGGGGCGGGTTCCACGTGCACTTCGCGGCGGGGGACCGGGCGGGTGCGCTGGGCGCAGGCGTCGCGCACCCGTTGCGCGTGCTGTTCTCGGGCGACCGCGCCAACACTCGCTCGCGACGCCGGATCGGACAGATGGCCGTCTACCGGCAGAGCGTCGCGTCGTGGTACAACGACGCGGGCGGCACCGCGAGCGGCTTTCACGCCACGTTTGGCGTCGCCAATCGCACCCTGCCGTTCGGCACCAAGGTCACGTTCCGCTACGGCGGTCGCAGCGTGACCGCGGTAGTCGATGATCGCGGGCCCTTCGTCGGCGGACGCGACTGGGACTTCAACCAGAACACCGCCGCCGCCCTGGGCTTCGGCGGCGTCGGGACCGTCTGGTCGACGATGTAGGCGTCTGCCGGCTGGCCTACGCTCCGCAGCCGTGCCGGATCGCTGCATCGCTCACCTCGACATGGACGCGTTCTATGTCTCGGTGGAGCTGCGGCGCCGGCCCGAGCTGCGGGGGCTGCCGGTGATCGTCGCCGGCGGTGGGCCGCGGTCCGTGGTCACGACCGCGTCCTACGAGGCCAGACGATTCGGCGTCGGCTCGGCGATGCCGGCGGCACGCGCGCGCCGTCTGTGCCCCGATGGGGTCTATCTGGCCCCCGATTTTGTCTACTACCGCGAAGCCTCGCGGGAGGTGATGGCGATCGTGCGCGCTGCCGTGGAGACGGTTGAGGTGATCGGGCTCGACGAGGCCTATCTCGACCTGACCGGTCTCCCGGCGCCCCACGCGGCGATGCGCCGGCTCGCGATCGAGATCGAGCGGGTCACCGGCCTGCGTTGCTCGGTCGGCATTGGCCCGAGCAAGCTGGTGGCCAAGGTCGCCTCAGATGCCGAGAAGCCGCGCGGCTTCGTGGTGCTGACCCGGGAGCAGGCCTGCGCTCGCTTCGCCGGCGCGCCCTGCGGCCTGGTGCCCGGGATCGGTCCCAAGACGGTGCGAGCGCCTGCGGCGGTGCGGGATCGACAGGCTGGGCCAGCTCGCCGCTGCTCCCACGGTGCAGCTCGCCGCCGAATTCGGCGCCCGGCTGGGGGCCGAGCTGCAGCGGCGGGGGCGATTCGAGGACGACACGCCGGTGAGCGAGCAGCGCAAGGTCAGCTCCGAATCCCGCGAGCTCACGTTCGACTACGACATCGTCGGCCTCGAGCAGCTCGAGCCGATCCTGGAGGACCTGGTCGCCCGGCTGTGTGCGGCGCTGACCGAGCAGCGCCGCTGTGGGCGCACGATCGGGATCAAGGTGCGCCTGAGCGACTTCTCAACCCATACGCGCGCGCGCACGCTGCCGGCGCCCGTGAGCACGATCGATCAGGTCGGCCCCGTCGCGCTGGAGCTCCTGCGCCGGTTCGCGCCGCCCCGGCCGGTCCGGCTGCTCGGCGTCCGGGTCGCCGGACTGCAGCCCACACACGAGGGCGCGGTGCAGCAGCTCTCGCTCTCCCTGTAGCAGCCTGCGGAGTCGACCGTTAGTACAGCGCCGCGGCGAGCCGCCGCCGCGAATCCCGAGCGAGCGGACTGTCAACGCCGAGCTCGTCGAGGATGCCCACGATCACGCGACGGATGTCATCGCGGGCGCCGTCGGCCGAGGGCAACGCGTCGATCAGCAGCTCGAGGGCGAGCTCGTAGTCGCCGGCGTCCTGGGCCTCGAACGCGCCGGCCAGGCTGGGCCCCGTGGCGGCGTCGCGCTCCAGTTTGATCCGCGCGCTCAGCCCCTCGCCGGTGAAGCTGGCGGGAACGCCGCGCAGGAGCTCGAGCGCGGCGTCGGCCTCGCCCTGCGCGTACAGGATCCGGGCCAGCGGGACCGCGGCATCGGCGCGGGACGGCTCGAGCTCGACCGCTCGCCGCAACGACGCCTCATCGCCAAGGGCCACGAGCTGATCGGCCTCTGAGGGCAGGAGCGAGTCCAGGAAGCGCTCGACCGCCGCGGGCGGCTGGGCGCCCACGAACTCGTTGGCGACGACTCCGTCGCGGAACGCCTTGACGGCCGGGATGCTCTGAATGGCGTAGGTCTGGGCGAGCACCGGGTTAGCGTCGACGTCGAGCTTGGCCAGCTCGACCTTGCCCTCGCGCGCCGCCACGGCCCGCTCGATCACCGGCCCGAGCTGCCGGCAGGGCGCGCACCACTCGGCCCAGAAGTCGACCACGACGGGCACCGTGCGCGAGCGCTCGATGACGGCGGATGCGAAGGTGCTTTCAGTGACGTCCATAGACACTGATGGTAGCTCGGTCGCCGCGGCGAATCGCGCACGCGGGCGCCAGATCGTGTAGACAGCGCGGCGTGACCGAGCGGATCATCGAGCGCGCCGGTGTGCAGCTGGCGGCGGAAGCGGTGGGTGAGGGGATCCCCGTCGTGCTGCTCCACGGCTTGACCGCGACCCGCCGCTACGTGGTGATGGGTTCACGGGCGCTGCCGCGATCGGGGCACCGGGTGATCAGCTACGACGCGCGGGGGCACGGACGCTCGTCGCCGGCCGCGGATCCCCGCGCCTACGGCTACGAGGATCTGGGTCTCGATCTCGAGGCCGTGCTGGACGGGTTCGCGGTGGAGCGGGCGGTCCTGGCGGGCGCGTCGATGGGAGCGCATACGCTGCTGCGGCTGGCGCTGCGGCGGCCCGAGCGCGTGGGGGGGCTCGTGGTCATCACGCCTGCCTACGACCCGGTCACCAACGACCAGCCAAGCCGGCTCGCGCACTGGGACGCGCTGTCTGACGGGCTGCGCACCGGGGGCATCGACGGATTCCTCGCCGCCTACGGCGAGCCCGGCGGTTCGGAGGCATGGCGCGAGACCGTGGTCAAGGTGATCCGCCAGCGCCTGGCCCTCCACGAGCATCCGCAGGCGGTCGCCGATGCGCTCCGGGCGGTTCCCCGCTCGCATCCGTTCACGGCGTTGGACGAGCTGTCGGCGATCTCGGTGCCCACGACCGTGGTGGCCAGCGCCGACGAGGCCGATCCCGAGCACCCGCAAGCCGTGGGGGAGGCCTACGCGGCGGCGATCCCGGGCGCGCGGCTGCTCACCGACGAGCCCGGGCGTTCGCCGATCGCTTGGCAGGGCAGCCAGCTCTCCCGGGTCATCGCCGAGCTGGCGGCGCAAGCCCAGTGAGCTCGGGGAGGGGCGGGGCCACTGCTCCGGCGACGCACCGGAGGCGCTGGCCGGCAGTGCACTTGACAGCTGTACGAACATATGTTCGTGACCAGCGACGGCAGCCCGTACTCCCGCTTCCGCCGGGCGTTGGGGACCGGAAACGAGCAGCTCGTGATCGCTGCGGCACGCGAGCTCCCACAGATCGCGCTCGATGACGCGCTGCGGATCTGCCTGGTGCTGCGCACCGGGGACCCTCGTCGCTACGAGCGGGCCGCCGTCCGCTGGCTGGGCCGCTTCGCGCTCGAGGCGCGCGGCGTGACGATCGACGACCTGCGCCTGGCCGCGGACGCACTCGACGCGCTGCCCGAGCGCGCGCAGGAGGCGATGGAGCGCCTGCAGCGCCTCTGCCTGGCCCGTGGCGTCGCCTAGCCCGCTCACCGTGTAGCCGACCCGGGGCCCCGCGGAATCAGTCGATCCTCGCGCCGGGCCTGGGTCGATCGGCCGACGGCGAACACCCCGTCGGGCAAGCAGATCGACCGATGTTGCAGGCCCGACGCGCCCGGCCCACCGTCGCGCGGCGGCTGGGCCACTGCTGGAGCCGACGACTCAGGGGGCTGCGCGGGGGGGCGTCGCCCGGCCGGTGGACAGATAGGTGAGTCCCATCGTCAACCATCCCGGCGCCTGCGCGCTCCACAACGAGAACGCATGTCCTCCCGCGTAGGTGCGGAACACGTGCCCGATTCCGCTCCGGCGCAGCGAGTCGGCATACGTCTGGTTCATGGTCAGAAAGCGATCGTCCGCACGGCCGACGTAGAAGGCGACCAGCGACGGCCAGCGCGCGAGCGCCCCGGCGAGCGCGGGTCCCCGTGGCACCCGGGCAGCTTGCTGGGCGGCCGTCGAACCGAGCTGGAGCACGTCGTCGCCGCTGGGATCGGTGGCCACGAAATAGCCGCTCCACGACTCGATCGCCCCGAAGGTCGAGAGATTGCGCAGCCCGATGTTGAACGCGCCGTATCCTCCCGCCGACAGCCCGACGAGCATGCGACCGTGGCGACTGGCGATCGTGGGGAAACGCTTATCGACGCAGGCCGTCAGGTCATGGCTGATGGCGCGCGGCCAGTCCTCGGTGGGGGACCAGTCGAGGTACTCCCGGTCGCTGTCGAGGTCGCGCGCGCCCTGAGGTGCGACCACGATGGCGCTCCGGTGCGCCGCGGCCAGCGCAGCGGCGACGAATGCGTTCTGCCTATACGACTGACGTCCGGCCGGGAGGCCGTGGAGGAAATACACGACCGGGTAGCGGCGCCCCGTGGCGTCGTACCCGGGCGGAAGGTAGACCAGGGCGGGTAGGCTCCCGCCCAAGGCGGGCGACCGGCAGGTGATCGACAGTCCGCGGACGGCCGACGCGGCCTGGCCCGACGTCGCCCGCGCGCGCAGCCGGTGGCCCGCGGCCGCGAGCACGATGGCGGCGGCGCTCGCGAGCAACCCCACCACGGCCAGCGCGAGCACGGCGCCCAAGCGGAGGCGACGACCTGGCATCCCCGCGAGTGTGACACGACATCCGCGGCGAGCTCCGTCGGCGGGCCCGAGCGTTGCCCGACAGCTCCCTCGCGCCGGCACGCCAGCACCCGCTCCCCACCGCCCGGCGTTGACACTCGGCCGACGCTGCGTGGCCGCCACGTGTGGATCCGCTCGAGGCTCGATTGCCACCTGCGGCCTCGGCGTACGATCCGCATCGATGGCTGGCCAACGCGTGAACGCTGCGATCACCAGTTCCGGTACCCCGCTGGTCGGCAAGCTCGGGATCAAGCCCGACTCAAGGCTCGGCCTGATCGGCGCTCCGCCAGACTTCCTGAGCGTGCTCGGCGAGCTCCCACCCGGAGTGACCATCCGGCGGCGGGCCACGGGCTCGCTGGACGTGATCGTCGCGTTCTGCGTGCGGCGCGCCGAGCTCGAACAGCGCCTGCCCCGCCTGCGCGCGGCGCTGACCCCCGCCGGCGGGCTGTGGATCGCCTGGCCGAAGCGATCCTCGGGCGTCCCGACCGACCTCAGCGACGGGGTCGCGCGCGAGGTGGGGTTGGCCGCCGGGCTGGTCGACAATAAGGTGTGCGCGATCGACGCCACCTGGTCGGGCCTGCGGTTCGTCTTCCGGCTGCGAGACCGGCCCGCCGGCCGCTAGCGCTACGGGGACCGTCCGGGCCCCAGGCGCGAACCTCTGTCGGAAGTCTGGACCTTCAGCGCGCCAGTGACTGGGGTCTTCCCGCGCGCGCCGGGACGGCCCGGGGCGCTTGACGACGTAGACGCGGGCGCAGCCGAAGTGATGCGCGCAGCGCGCTGCAGCACGTCGCGCAACGGGCGAGTGAGGTCGGTCGGGTGCCGGCAGTCGGAGACCAGCAGCGCGGCCCCGGTGGCGAGCACGAAGGCGCGGGCACGAGCCGGACGCAGCCGGCCGCCGAACAGTGCGTCGGCGGTGTGCGCCCGGGCGAAGTAGTCGCGACTCCAGTAGCCGTTCCCGACCCACACGGCGCGGCCGGTCTGCGAGGGGACCACGGCCGCGAATGGGGTGGGGGCGAGCACACCGCCCGGAGGCCCCTGGTGGGTCACCCAGTCCAGCGCCTGCGCGTCGGAGCCGGTGAGGTAGTACTGCGGCGCCGAGCCGCCGGCGACGTTGACGAACTTCCGCCCGTCGTAGGCCAGGCCGGGAAGCGTCGCCAGCGCGATGGCGACCGCGCCGAGGGCGGCGGGCAGGCGCATCCGGCGCCAGCCCCTGACGGCGAGGACCGCGAATGGGAGGCTGAGGCCCTGCAGGGCGTGCGGCGCGAATGAGTCGACCGTGAAATAGGTGACGAAGCATCCCGCGATCCACAGCAGCAGGGCACGTTCGATCATCACACCACCCGGTCGGCGAACGCCGACGGCGGCGATCAGTGCGAGCGGCCCGAGTCCGGCCAGCAGCACGAGGGGTGGCAGCCGAGCCACGACCTCGTAGTGGGAGGCGAGCCGCCACGCGGGGTCACGGCTCGAGAGCAGGTGGTAGTAGACCAGGGGGAGGGCCGCGGCGAGCGCCGGGGCCGCGAGCGTGAGCCACCCTCGCAGCCGCTGCCAGGCGATCAGGCCGGCAAAGATCACCAGCAGCGTCACGCCCTGCCAGGGGTGAAGCCAGGAGGCCAGCAGCGCGGCCAGGCAGGCCAGCGCCAGCGGGCCGCGAGTGCCGTCCGGGCGCGCCCCTTCCGGCGCGTGAGTGCCGTCCGGGCGCGCCTCGTCTGCCGCGTGAGTGTCGCCCGGGCGCGCCTGCTCCGGCGCGCCGGCCACCGTCAGCGACGGGGCGAGCGCGCGCTCGGTGGCCAGCAGCGTGACCGGCATCAGCGCCAGCGCCAGGGCGCTCGGCGCGTAGCCCCAGAGCTTGTTCGCCGCCAGCAGCTCGTAGCCGAGCAGATACATCTGAAACTGGAACCGGCCCGAGCCGAGGGTCGCCCAGCTGGTCAGCGCGGCCAGCGGCGTGTACAGGAACAGCGAGAGCACCACCACCGCCGCGCGGGCTCGCGCCTGATCGCCGAACATCCGCCGTGCCCACGCGAGCGTGCCGGCGAACAACGCGATCACCGCGACCGGTTTCCAGAGCAGATAGGCGAGCTGGAGCGACAGCCCGAGCCGCCATAGTTCCCCCGAGATCGCGAACAGCGGCTGCAGGTAGACGTGGCCGCTCGGCGCGAGGCTGAACAGATCCGAGGCGAGCCCATGGGCACCCGCGTCGCGTGCCCAGGCGAGGTACTGCAACTGGTCGGCTCCGAGCACGCCGTCGGCGCCGATCAGGCCATCGGCGCCGGTGAAGCGGGCATGCGCGTTGATCGTGTGCGCGAGCAGCAGGACCAGGGGGAACAGGCCCCAGGCGGCCAACGCGGCCAACAGCACCAGCTCGGTGCGCGATGCCCGCGTCCAGGATCGACGCATGGCGCGCAAGGCTAACCGGGGTCGGCTCCCGCTCCGCGGAGCAGGAGCCGAGCCCGGCGGTGGCTACCGGAGTGCGACGGCTAGCCGAGTATTACGTGGTCGGTCCGGTCGACCGGGGCCAGATAACCGTTACCGCGGAAGTGGATGACCACCTTCAGCGGTACCGAGTGGCGTCCGATCTTGCGCCGGAAGGAGACCTGAGCGGAGAGGGTGCAGTCGGGCTGGACGGTGGCCACCGCGAAGCCGACCACGCGCTTGCCGTCGAAGTAGCGGATGGCCGCACCCCCAGTGCAGCCCAGCGACGCGGGAATCCAGCTCGGTCCGGTGATGGTTGCCCGGGTCGTGAACACGTACGGCTTGGAGCGCGCCCGGCGTGGGCTGGTGGTGGCCCGCAGACGCGGGACGGGCCGCGGCGATGGCTCGGTCAGGAACGTCTGATCGGCGCCGTACACCGCGTTTGTCCCGCGGACCGCCACGAGTCGGTAGTGGAACACCGTCCCGGACTGAAGCCCGCTGAGCACGCTGGCGACCGGAAGTGTCGCGCTCAGAGCCGGAAGCGTTTGCGCAAACGTCTGGAGCCCGTACCCGGTCGTCAGCCCGTACTGGAACACCCACTGCGCGGGCACGCCGTTCGGATCGATGGCTCCGGTCAGCGTCGCGCCGTTCGTCCCGACGGCGACGGGCGGAGCCGGTGCTCACACCGGGGAGCGGATGTCCCGTCGTTCTGAAGGTCCGATCGGCCCCAAGCGTGCCTCCGTCCCGGTTGATCGCGACGACGCGGTAGTGGTAGACGGTTCCGGGGAGGAGCCCGGCGGCGGTGCCGGTGACTGCCTTGACCGTCTTGCCGCTGCCCGCCGAGTGCGACGTGGTCGACAGGCCGTAGGCGTTGGTCAACCCATACTGGAACTGATACGTGGTGGCGGCGGCGTTGGGGTTCACCGTGCCGTGCAGCACTGCACTCGTGTTCGTGAGACTGGACGCCGCGCCGGTGACCACCGTCGGCGAGGAGGCCGCCTCCGCGGCGCCGGGTATCAAGGCGGCGGCTGCACCGACCGTCACTAGCACCTTCAGCATACGCTTCATCCACTGCCTCCCTCAGAAGTCTTGACAGAGGCTTGATACCAAGAATGGGCTGGAAGTTGCGCGTCCCTACTGCTGGGTTTCTCCGCCGTCCCCGCTCCAGTCGATGTGGAACGTGCCCTCGCGGTCCACTCGCTGATAGGTGTGGGCGCCGAACAGATCGCGCAGGCCCTGGATCAGGCTCGCCGGGCCGCGGGCGCGGCGGTAACCGTCGTAGTAGGCCAGCGAGGAGGAGAAGGCGGGGGTGGGGATGCCGAGCTCAGCCGCCCGGCCGACCACACGGCGCCATGGGTCCTGGGCGTCGGCGAGTGCCTGAGCGAAGAACTCGGCCAGCATCAGGTTCGACAGCTGCGGTTCCGCGTCGTAGGCCTCACGGATGCGGTCCAGGAAGCGCGCGCGGATGATGCAGCCGCCCCGCCAGATCGTCGCCATCTCGCCGAGCTTGATGTCCCAGCCCTCGTCATCGGCCGCGGCCGCCATCTGGGCGAACCCCTGCGCGTAGGAGACGATCTTGGAGGCGTACAGCGCGTGCTGCGAGGTCCTCGGCCAGTGATGGGTCACTCTGACCGCTCCCGGGCTGCGGGCCGTCCAGCCGGTCCGCGGCCGCGCTGCGCTCGCCCTTCAGCGCGCTGAGGGTACGGGCGAACACGGCCTCGGTGATCCCGGTCAGGGGGACCCCGAGCTCGAGCGCGTTCTGGGCCGTCCAGCGGCCGGTGCCCTTCTGCTCGGCGGCGTCGAGGATCACATCGACCAGCGGCTGACCGGTGGCCTCGTCGGTCTTGGCCAGCACGCGCGCAGAGATCTCGATCAGGAAGGACTCGAGCTCTGATTCGTTCCACACCTTGAAGCGCTCGGCGATCTCGGGCACCTCGAGGCCGACGCCGTAGCGGAGCAGGTCATAGCTCTCCGCGATCAGCTGCATGTCGGCGTACTCGATCCCGTTGTGGACCATCTTCACGTAGTGACCGGCACCGTCCGGTCCGACGTAGGTGCAGCATGGTGTGCCGTCGACCTGTGCGGCGATCGCCTCGAAGATCGGCCTGACGTGCTCGTCGTAGGGCTGCCGATCGCCTCCGGGCATGATGCTGGGGCCGTTGAGCGCGCCCTCCTCGCCGCCTGAGACCCCGACGCCGAGGAAGTGGATGCCCTGCTCGGCCAGCGAGGCGTGACGGCGCTGGGTGTCGCGGAACAGCGAGTTGCCGCCGTCGATCAGCACGTCGCCTCGATCGAGGTGAGGGACGATCTCCGCGATCACTGCGTCGACCGGGTCTCCGGCCTTGACCATGGTCATCAGCACCCGCGGCGTGGCCAGCGCTCCGACCCAGTCCTCCACCGACTGATAGCCGCTGAGCGGACCTTCCGAGCCGTGCTCGTCCATGAACCTCTGCGTCTTCTCGCCGCTGCGGTTGTGCACCGCGACCGGAATGTCGTGATGAGCGACGTTGCGCGCGAGGTTCGCGCCCATCGTGGCCAGGCCGGTGAGACCGAAATGGGGGTCGTTCATTGCCTTCGTCCGCCTCGCTCAGTCGGTTTGCGCGTCCCTAGCAGAGTAGCTGCGCCCGCCGGGTATCAACGCTCGATAATCAGGCTTATGTACACCAGAATGGAAAATCGCTCGATCGGGCGCTGAACCACTCCGGCCATACTCGGTCACCAGACGATGGCGACGTCGTACGCGGCCATCGAGCGGTCGGCGGTCACGATCGGAACGCCGAGATCTCTGGCCTGGGCCACGAGCAGTCGGTCGAACGGATCCCGGTGGTGCAACGGCAAGTCCCGTACCGCCCAGACCTGGTCGCGAGATATCGAGACGTGATCAAAGCCAAGCTCGGCAACGACGCGCGGCAGATCGTCCGGGCAGCGAAGTTTCCCGGTCGAGCGCTTGATCGCGATCTCCCACACGCACACGTCGCTGACCCCGAATGTCGCGGGATCCCGACCGATGCTTTCGCCAAGCCAAGCCGGCATCCGCGGATCCCCGGCGAGAATCCACAGCAGCACCTGCGTGTCCAAGAGCCCAGCGATCACAGGTACAGCGCCTACGTGTCCGAGAGCCCGGCGATCACACGTAGGGGTCCCATTCCGGCCCGAGCTCGTCGAAGTCCGGTGCGATCCAGATCTGCCCCTTCAGCGCGCCGACTGCTGAGCCCGACGACCGGCTGCTCCGGCACGATCGCCACGAGCCTCACGACCGGCTTGTTCCCGCGCCGAATCGTGACGTCCTCGCCGCGCTCCGCTCGCGCGACGAGCTTCGAGAGCTGCGTCTTGGCCTCGCTGATGCTCACAGGCTCGCTCATCAACCACCAGATTATCAGTACCTGGCCAACCTGGCCAGGTACGCACCGTCATGAACGCCGCGGGCGCGTTGTGTGTCTCATGAACGCCGCGGCGAGCCCGTTGTGTGTCCTATCACTCGACCGTCGGTCGGATCGGAACCGTGGCGTTAGCGGCGACTTCTTGATGATCGAGCCACGACGACCGACGATGGCGCAGAGGTTGCCGAGCCCGAGCCCGAGGTGTTCCTGGCGGTGACGACCGCCTCCAGCGCATCGCCTACATCAGCTGAACCGAGTTTGTACGACGACTTCGTGGCACCACTGATGCTCACGCACACGCCGCTCTTGCAGAGGCGCCACTGATAGGCGTAGCTCGTCGGATGGTTGGACCAGGTCCCGGTCCCGACCGACAACGAATCGCCTGACTTGGCGGTTCCGCGCAAGGTCGGCAGGCTCGTATTGCCCGGTGCCGAGCCCACCGGCGGTGGCGGTGGAGGCGGTGGTGCGGGGTGGCGGAGGTGGCGGTGGCGGAGGTGCGGTGGCGGAGACGACGCGAGTGTGGCCGGGGCGCATGGTTGGTACGTCCCGCCGGCGAGGTTCACGTTGAACAGCGCACCGACGATCCCGGCCGCGTTGTCCTTCGCGCAGAACTTGGCGGTGGTCTCGCCATCCTGGGTGTACTCGGCGTTGAGCACCGGCTTGCCGGCCGCCAGATACGCGGTGGCATCGCCACCGGAGCCCGCGCACGGATCGTTGTAGGAGTTGCACTCCTCGATGATCATGCCGTCAAACAGCGGCGCATCGGCGGAGGCATTCGCGGGATCGTTCTTCTGGAATGCGGCCAAACCGTTTGCGTGGATGTCGTAGCCCAGCCACCGCTCGAACCCGGCGCTGTCGGCCCGCACCATGCCCCACGGGGTCACGCCCGACTGGGACTGGTTCGTGTAGCCGTCCAGGTCGTCGGGCTCGACGGCATCCTGACCCTCGAGCTTGCACCAGGCAAAGCGCTTGTCCAGGCCCGCCGCGATGTTCGGCGCGGCGCCTGTCAGTGTGCTGGGCTGCCCAGCGACGTAGTTCCTAAAGCCGCTCAGGTCAAACCAGAACTCGTCCGCGTAGCCCTGCATCTGAGTGGCCTGGTCCCCGACGCCGCCGTAGTCCGCTGCGGCGAAGTTCGCGTCATCGGGGAATCCCTCCTGGTAGGCCCCGGCTTCGACATAACAGATCGAGTAATGACCGGCCGCGTGGATCGCCGCGACGACCGCTGTGGGCCCCGTGGGAATGCCACCGTTCGCGGCGTTGCTGTCCTGGAAGAGGTCGGTGTCCCAGATGTTGGCTGACCCGGGAGCCGGGTAGGCGCCCGCCGTTGCCGGCAGGCCCGCGAGGCCGGACGTGGATGGGCTGATCTCCCAGTACCACTGGTTTGTGCCCGCGGTCGGAGGCTTGGTGTAGGACGGCGTCGCGGATAGCGCCGACGCGCTCTGTGTTGCGACCAACAGCGCTGCGAACGCCGCAACGGTGATCAGGGACCGCTTGACGATCATGGCTGAATCAGCCTCCAGGGATTGAGCAGGCGCCCGCGGGGCACCACTTTCGGCCGTCGCGCGCGGAGTGGGCAGCCGCGGCACGCGCATCCGGCGCGGCGGCGGCGTCAACATCCATGGGATGCATCGACCGCTGTGGGCCGGAGCTTGAGTGCGCACGCGGGGGGCCGACCAACTCCCGTGTGGCTGCTGCTTGAGTGTGCGCACCCGCGGGGCTGGCCCGACCGAGTCTCGGTTCCCGTAGGTTTCACGCTGGCCGCCGGCACCCAGGGTTCACCACAAGGGTCACCGGCACCGATGCAGAACACGATCTCGATGATCTCCCGTACACCGCTGACAGCCCGTCTCGCGATATCGGCTGCCCTGATCGCCGCCGCGGTGACCGGTGCCGGCGGATCGGCCCATGCCGCGGGCGGGGGCGGCATCGGAGTGCACGGCACCGTCGGCATGGCGAGCGGAGGCGCGCCGATCGGCGGCCTGGCACCGACCGGCACGCCGGCGGGAACGATCCCCGGGGCCCCGGCGAAGAACGCGCGCGGCAGTTGGCTGCGCGGCGTGACGATCACCGAATACTGGCCTGCTCCGGAATCGTGGTTCGTCGGGCGGCTGGTCACGGCGCCCGGGCTTCCCGGCGAGCACCGGATCGACTGGCTCTACTCGGCGATGGGCGTCTCGATGGAGGGTGAGGGCATCGGGCTCGACGGGCGGATGTATCACATCGATGCGCTGGGCGACGGCGGTTGGGTCACGGCCGCCGGGGCGGCCACGTCGCCCGCCGATGACTGGTCCGCGGGCTCTCCGTTCTGGCGCGCCGGCGGCTACTGGCGCAATCGCTCCGGCGCCGTGACGTTCCCGCTCGCGAGCGGCGGCTGGTCGGCGGGCAACGGGCGTAAGTACGTGCCCTTGCCGGGAGTGACGTTCGCGGCCGGGGGCGCCTCGCGTCTGCACTATCTACCAGTCGATCGCGGTCGACCCGGGCGTGATCCCGCTGGGCAGCCGGGTCTACGTCCCGGCCTACCGGAATGACGGCCACGGCGGCTGGTTCATCGCCCAGGACACCGGCGGGGCGATCGACGGGCGCCACATCGACGTCTACCGCTCGCCGCCGACCAGCGCGCAGGATCCCGGGCATTACATGACCGGACGAGCAGATCTTCGTGATCGCCAGAAGCCCCACTAGACTCCCTGATCACGATGCCCAAGCAGCAGCGGACGATGCGGATCGAGCAGCGCAGCCAGCTCGCGGCGATGCAGCAGCTCGAGAGTCGCTCCGACGAGGAGCTCGAGGCCGAGACCAAGTTCAAGGCGGCCGCGCAGGCCATCCTCGGCGCCCGTGCGGCGGAGCGCTACGACGCCAAGGCGGCGCGAGCCCACTTCCAGCGTGCGCTGGCCGCCGCCCGCCCGCAGGAGCGCCTCCAGCTGCGGCGGATGGCCGACGCGTCGCTGGCCCTGGCCGAGCGGCGTCGCCGACGATCTCAAGCGGGCCACCGAGCGCCTCGGCGTCGAGGCGCCCACCAAGCGCCAGCTGCGCGGGCTGAAGCTGATGGGGCTGGTCGCGCCGCCGAAGAGCGCGGGCATCCTGCTGCGGATCCGCGGCATCGTGATCGTGATCGTGCTGGTCGTCGTGATCCTGCTGCGCTCGGATTCGGGATCGTCAAGCTGATCGCGCTGCCGTTCGGCGGGATCTCGCTCGACCTCGCGATCTTCTATGGCCTCGTCCTCGTCGCGGTCGTGATCGGCGGGCTCGCCTTCTTCGGCCGGCGACGCCAGAAGCGCGCGCAGGCCGAGCGCGCCGAGCAGATCGCCTCGCGCGCGCGCTGAGGTCGACGAGTCGCTCGTGTGCGGCCGCTACACGCTCGCCACGCCCGACCCGGCGGCGGTGCGCGCGCGCTTTCCGATCGGCGAGTCGGTCGAGATCCGCCGCCGCTACAACGTCGCGCCCGGCGACGACGTGCTCGCCGTGACGACCGATCGCGAAGGGAGCCCGCGCGGCGAGTTGCTGCGCTGGGGGCTCGTGCCGTCGTGGGCCAAGAGCCCGAGCCTCGGGCCTGAAGATGATCAACGCGCGCGTCGAGACGGCAGCGGAGCGTCCGGCCTTCCGGCGGGCGTTCGAGCGCTACCGCTGCCTGATCGTCGCCGACGGCTTCTACGAATGGCAGCCGACGACCGGCCGGCCCCAAGCAGCCGTTTCACATCACGCGCAGCCGACGGTGCGCTGTTCGCGTTCGCCGGGCTGTGGTCGATCTGGCACGCACCGGACGGCGAGCCGGCTGCGGACGTGCACGATCCTCACGACCGCCGCCAACTCGGCGATCGCGCCGCTGCACGACCGGATGCCGGTGATCCTCGCGCCGCGACGCCGAGTCGACGTGGCTCGACAACGCCACCCCAGCGGATGAGCTGACCGAGATCCTTCCGGGCCTCGCGCCCGCGCACACCGGCGCTGCACGCGGTCGGATCCGCCGTCAACGACGCTCGCTACGACGGCCCCGAGTGCCTGGAGCCGCGCGACCGAGAACGCGCAGGCGACGCTGTTCTAAGCCCATGCCCCTCTCCCCCCTGCTCGCCGGGTACGACCACGTGCTGCTCGACCTCGACGGCTGCGTATGGGTCGGCGACGCATCCACCCCCGGCGCGCCTGAGGCGCTGATGGAGCTGCGAGGGGCCGGCAAGACGGTCTCGTTCCTGACCAACGACTCCCGCCATTCGCCCGAGGAGTACGTCCGCAAGCTGTGGTCGCTCGGCCTGCAGGCGTCGCTCGAGGAGGTCGTCACGGTCGGCGCGGCGATCCAGCACGTACTCGCCGAACGCCAGCCCGGGACGGCCACGTACGTGATCGGCTCGGCGGCGATCTTCCGCCACGTCGCCGACGCCGGCGCGCGGATCGTCAACGGGACCGAGCGCGCCTCCGACGCCGAGCTCGTGGTGGTCGCCGGCCACGACGAGCTGCGCTTCGCCGAGCTGCGCACCGCCACCCGGGCCGTGCTGGCCGGCGCCGAGATGATCGCCGCCGGGCGCGACCGGACCTTTCCCACCGACGACGGGATGTCGCCGGGCACCGGCGCGATCGTCGCCGCGCTCGAGTACGCGACGCAGCGGACCGCCCGCAGCGTCGGCAAGCCCGATCCGCAGATGTTCCTGACCGCGCTTGACCGGTCCGCGGGCGGCCGCGCGTTGATGATCGGCGATCGACTCGACTCCGACCTCGCCGGCGCTGCCGCGGCGGGGCTCGACGGGGCGATCGTGCTCACCGGCGTGAGCACCCGCGCCGAGGCGGAGGCGGCGAGCGACCCGGCGCCGGTGGCGATCGCCGAGGACCTCTACTCGCTCGTCACCCGGTGACGCTGGCGCTGATCGTCAACCCGGCGGCGGGCGGCGGACGCGCCGGCCGTGCGCTGGCGCGCGTGCAGGCGGCGCTCCGGCGGCTCGGACTCGAGCATCACGTCGAGCTGACGAGCGACCTCGAGCACGGCCGCGGAGCTGGCCCGGGCGGCGACCGCGGCCGGCGAGACGGCCGTCGCGTTCGGCGGCGACGGGCTCGTCGGCGCCGTCGCCGACGCGCTCAAGCACACCGACGGCGTGCTCGGCGTGCTGCCCGGTGGCCGCGGCAACGATTTCGCCCGCGTGCTGGGGATCCCGCTCGAGCCGGACGCCGCCTGCGAGGTGCTCGCCACCGGCGTCGTGCGGGCGCTCGACCTCGGCGAGGCCGACGCGCAGACGTTCATCGGGATCGCCAGCTGCGGCTTTGACTCCGACGCCAACCGGATCGCCAACGAGACTCGGCTGATCCGCGGCAATCTCGTCTACGCCTACGGCGCGCTGCGCGCGCTGGCGGGGTGGCGGCCGGCCCACTTCACGGTCGAGCTCGACGGCGGCGTGCGTCGCACCGTGACCGGCTACACGGTCGCCGCCGCCAACTCGAAGGCCTACGGCGGCGGCATGCTGATGGCGCCCGACGCCTCGCTGCACGACGGCCTGCTCGATGTCGTGATCGTCTCCGACACGCCCAAGCATCGATTCCTGCGTCTGCTCCCGACCGTGTTCAAGGGCGAGCACGTCCGGCTGAACAACGTCGAGGTGTTGCGCAGCGCGACGGCTCGGATCAGCGCCTCGCGTCCGTTCACGATGTACGCCGACGGCGATCCGATCGCCGAGCTGCCGGTCACCGTGCGCACGCTGCCCGGCGCGATCCGCGTGATCGTTCCGCGATGACGCTCCTGGACATGAAGATCCTCGCCGCGCGCGCCGTCGGCGATCTGGCCCGGCGCGCCGGGCGTGGCGGCGGGACGAGCCTGCCCGGGAAGGTGCTGATGCGCCTGGAGCCCCACGCGATCGGGGAGCTGGCGGCCCGCCTGCCGAGCGGATCGGTGGTCATCTCGGCCACCAACGGCAAGACCACGACCGCCGCGATGGCCGCCTCGGTGCTCGAGCGGGCGGGCATCGCGCTCGTCCACAACCGGGCCGGCGCCAACATGGCCGGCGGCGTCGCCTCGACGCTGCTCGCGGCGTCCCGGCGCGGCGGCACGATCGACGGCGAGCTCGGTCTGTTCGAGGTCGACGAGTTCTGGCTCGACCGGATCGGCCTCGAGCTCCACCCCCGGGCGATCCTGCTCGGCAACCTGTTTCGCGACCAGCTCGATCGCTACGGCGAGCTCGAGACGATCGCCGACCGCTGGGCGGCGATGGTGGCATCGCTGACCGGGCGAGCGCAGCTGGCGCTGAACGCCGACGACCCGCTGATCGCCGACCTCGGACGGGAGCGGCCCGGCGTGACCTACTTCGGCGTCGAGGACCCGTCGATGGCGATGCCCGAGATGCAGCACGCCTCCGACTCCAAGCACTGCCGCCGCTGCGGGGCCGCCTACGTCTACGACGCGATCTACCTCGGGCACCTCGGGCGCTACCGCTGCCCCTCCTGCGGGCAGCAGCGACCGCAGCCGTCGGTCGCGGCCGAGCAGATCGAGCTGCACGGCACGCGCAGCGCCAGTTTCACGCTGCGCGCCCCGGTCGGATCGGTCGCCGTAGCGCTCCCGCTGCCGGGGCTCTACAACGTCTACAACGCACTCGGCGCCGCCGCGCTGTGCCTCGCCCTGGGGGTGTCGCTGGACGCGGTGGCGGCGGGCCTGGGGCGCGTGACCGCGGCGTTCGGCCGGGCCGAGCGGATCCGCATCGGTGACGTGGAGCTATCGATCCTGCTGATCAAGAATCCCGCCGGCGCCAACGAGATCCTGCGCACGCTGGTGCTCGAGCGCGCCGCCCTGGACGTGCTCGGGATCCTCAACGACCGCACCGCCGACGGTCGCGACGTGTCCTGGATCTGGGACGCCGACTTCGAGATCCTCGCCCCCCATCTGCGCCGCGTCACCTGCGCCGGCACGCGCGCCGGCGAGCTGGCGCTGCGGCTGAAGTACGCCGGCGTGCCGGCGGATCGCCTGCACGTCGTGCCGAGCGTGGCCAGCGCGCTGGACCAAGCGCTCGCCAGCACCGGCGAGGGCCGGTTGTTCGCGCTGCCGACCTACACGGCATTGCTCGAGCTGCGCGACGAGCTGGCCCGTCGCGGCCACGTGGCCCAGTTCTGGGCGCAGGACGGCAGGGTCAGATCGTGAGCGTCATCTGGCACGACCTCGAGTGCGGCGGCTACGTCGAGGACCTGCGGCTGTGGCGCGAGCTGGCCGACCGGTACGGCGATCCGGTGCTCGACGTCGGCGCCGGCACCGGACGGATCGCCCTGGACCTGGCGCGTCACGGTCACGCGGTCACCGCGGTCGACCACGACCCCGACCTGCTCGCCGAGCTGCGCCGCCGAGCCGGCGGGATCGAGCTCGCGACCGTCCTCGCCGACGCGCGCGACTTCGATCTCGCTCAGCAGTTCGCGCTCTGCCTGATGCCGATGCAGACGATCCAACTGCTCGGCGGGGCCGGCGGGCGGGCCGGCTTCCTACGCTGCGCCCGCCGACACCTCCGCGCCGGCGGCGTGGTGGCGATCGCGCTGACCGACGAACTCGAGGTCTACGAGGTGCCCGACGGGTCACCGGTTCCCCTGCCCGACATCTGCGAGCGCGACGGAGTCGTGTACTCGAGCCAGCCCACCGCGGTGCGCGCCGACTCCGGTGGGTTCGTGCTGGAGCGCCGGCGGGAGACGGTGAGCGCGGACGGGCAGCTGGTCGTGAGCCGCGACGCGATCCGGCTCGATCGTCTGGACCCGGCGCAGCTCGAGCGCGAGGCGGCCCGGGTCGGGCTCGCCGCGGCGGGTCGGTCGATCGTCCCGGCCACCGACGACTATGTCGGCAGCGCGGTGGTGATGCTCAGTGCCTGAGCCGGGCGCCGGATTGAGAGTGTGCGCGCTCTACCCGGATCTGATGAACATCTACGCCGACCGCGGGAACCTGCTGCTGCTCGAGTACCGCTGCCGATGGCGCGGGCTCGGGTTCACCGTGCAGGCCAGCGGCCTCGGCGACGCCCTCGATCCCGACGCCGCCGACATCTACTACATCGGCGGCGGCCAGGACCGCGACCAGAAGCTGTGCGCCTACGACCTCGTCGAGGTCAAGCGCGACGCCCTCCACGCCGCCGCCGCCCGCGGCGCGGTGATCCTCGCGGTATGCGGCGGCTATCAGCTGCTCGGCCACCGCTATCAACTGGGCGAGGAGACGCTGCCCGGCGTCGGCCTGGTCGATCTGGAGACCGTACGGGCCGACGGCCCGAGGTTGATCGGCAACGTCGCGATCGAGGTCGAACTCGAGCCGGGGGCGCGCCGGGTCCTGGCCGGATTCGAGAACCATGGCGGCCGTACGATCCTGGGACCGGCGGCCACGCCGCTCGGTCGGGTGCTGACCGGGCACGGCAACAACGGCCGCGACGGACACGAGGGCGTCCGCGCGGGCAACGTGATCGGCACCTACCTGCACGGCCCGCTGCTGCCCAAGAACGCCTGGTTCGCCGACTGGCTGATCGCCACCGCGCTGGGACGCCACGAGCCGCTGGCCGAGCTCGACGATCAGCTCGAAGCCACCGCCCACGCTGAGGCCAGACGAGCGGCGGGGGTGTAGTTAGGATGGCCTCACGTCCGGCGCCGACCGTGTCCACTCGCAGCCACATGACCATCGTCCGCTCGTGCGCGGCCGCGTTCTGGGCCGTGCTCGCGCTCGCCTGCGCGGCCTGTGGGTCGAGCATCCACCCGGCCTCGCGGCCCGACGCGCCGGTCCCCGCCTCGGCGAGCACGACGAGTACGAGCACCACCACGACGACGAGCAGCACGACAACCAGCACGAGTACGACCACGACGAACACGGTGACGCTGCCGGGAACCGGCAAGCCGGTGATCACGATCGGCGACAAGAACTTCACCGAGCAGTTCGTGCTCGGACAGCTCTACCTGCAGGCGCTGAAGGCCGCCGGTTTCACGGTCAATGTCAATGCCAACATCGGGCCCACCGACGTCACATTGCGGGCCCTGGCCAGCGGAGCCCTGACGCTGTACCCGGAGTATCTGGACACGTGGAACACCACCGTGGCCGGCAACCCTCGCCACTTCCGAACCCAGTTCGCGGCCTATGAGGCCGCCCAGCGCTACGCGCTGGCCCACGGTCTCGCCCTGCTTGACCCGACCCCGTTCAGCGACACCAGCGCGATCGGCGTCACGGTCGGTTACGCCGCGGCGAACCATCTGCGCTCGATCCGCGACCTACGCAGGGTCGCCACGACGCTGACGCTCGGCGGCCCGCCACAGTTTCAGCAGAGCCCGACCGGTCTTCCGGCCATCCAGCAGGTCTACGGAGTGACCCCGGCGGCGTTCAAGCCGCTGGCGGTCGGCGACCAGTATCCGGCGCTCAACAACGGATCGGTGCAGGCGGCCGACCTCAACACCACCGACGGCGAGCTGGCGAGCGGCGACTACACGCTGCTCAGAGACCCGCGCACCGTGTTCGGTTGGGGCAATGTGGTGCCCGTCGTGTCCGCCAAGGCGCTGAGCGCCGAGGGCCCGGCCTTCGCGGCCACGATCAACCGCGTCGATGCGCTGTTGACCCGGTCGGTGATGCGCCAGCTCAACGCGGCCGTCGATGTCTCACACCAGGACCCGGCCAGCGTGGCCAAGCAGTTCCTGCAGACGCACGGGCTGATCCCCCTCCCCCAATCCTGACCGGGCCGGGCTACCCCCCGCTCGAGCCGAACCCGCCCGTCCCCCGTTCCGATGCCGCCAGCTCCTCCACCTCGACCGGGGTCGGCGTCTCGATCCTGACCAGCACGAGCTGCGCGATCCGGTCGCCGGGTGCGAGCGTGCACGGCGCCCGGTGATCGGTGTTCAGCAGCAGCACCTGAAGCTCACCGCGGTAGCCGGAGTCGATCAGCCCGGGCGCGTTGACGAGCGCGAGCCCGTGCCGGGCGGCGAGACCCGAGCGCGGCAGCACGAGCCCGGCCTGGCCGGCGGGGATCTCGACGGCGATCCCGGTGCGGACCGAGACCCGCCGGCCCGGTTCGAGCACCGCGCCGTCGAGCGCGTATAGATCCAGCCCGGCATCGCCGGGATACGCCCGGGTGGGCAGCCGGGCCCGCGGATCGAGCCGGGCGACCCGCAGACTCATCCGGGTCGGTTGTCGAGCGCGAAGGTCGCGTAGCGGGCGGCGATGTTGGCCGGCAGCCGCACCAGCACCCGCACTCCCTCAGGCGTGTCCTCGCGCTCGAGGTCTCCCGCCAGCTCGTGCAGCTCGGCGAGGCGCGAACCCTCCCCGTAGGGGACCAGCAGCTCGACCTCGGCCAGTGTTCGCGTGAACTCCTGCTCGATCCGCCCGATCAGCTCCTCCACGCCCTCCCCCGTCTGCGCGGAGACGAGGACCGCTCCCTGATGGCGGTGGGCCAGCTCGAGCCGGCGCTCGGAGTCGATCAGGTCGGCCTTGGCCAACACGAGCACCCGGGGCGCCTCGGTCGCGCCGATCTCCAGCAGCACGTCATCCACCGCCTTGGTCATCTCCAGCAGCTCCTCCTCGGGCACGCTGGCGTCGACCACGTGCAGGATCAGGTCGGCCAGCAGCGTCTCCTCGAGCGTCGCGCCGAACGAGTCGACCAGCTGGTGGGGCAGCTTGCGGATGAACCCGACGGTGTCGGTGAGCAGATAGTCGCGGCCACCGGCGCGCAGCACGCGCGTGGTCGGGTCCAGCGTGTGGAAGAGGCGGTCTCGCACCGGGGCGTCGGCGCCGGTGAGCGCGTTGAGCAGCGAGGATTTGCCCGCGTTCGTGTAGCCCGCCAGCGCGACCGCCGGCAGATGGGCGCGCTCGCGCTCGGCCCGCATCACCGAGCGCGTGGAACGGACGTGGTCCAGGCGCCGCTTCAGGGCGGAGATCCGGTCACGGGCCAGGCGGCGATCGGTCTCGATCTGGGTCTCACCGGGACCTCGGGTCCCGATCCCGCCGCCCAGGCGCTCGAGGTGGGACCACAGCCCCCGCATCCTGGCCAGGTTGTATTCGAGCTGCGCGAGCTCGACCTGCAGCTTGCCCTCGGCGGTGTGGGCATGCGCGGCGAAGATGTCGAGGATGATCGCGGTGCGGTCGATCACCGGCACGCCGAGCGCCGCTTCGAGGTTGCGCTCCTGGCGCGGCGAGAGCTCGTCGTCGCAGGCGACCAGGTTCGCGTCGGCGTGGCCGATCTCGATCTTCAGCTCCTCGATCTTGCCGGGGCCGAGATAGGAGTTGGGATGCGGTCGCTCGCGCCGCTGCACGAGTTGACCCACCGTGGCCACACCCACCGTCCGCAGCAGCTCGCCGAGCTCGGCCAGCTGATCGTCGGCGCCGGCCGGCAAGGCCGCCACCATGTAGGCGCGCTGCCGCGCCCGCCCCCGGGGGCGCTGCCCATCCGCGGCCGGAAATGCTCCATCCCCCCGGCCGTTGCTGCTTGGCTGCACGCTAGGGATGGTAGCCGCGGATCGGCCAGCCGATGCCCGGACCGGCCCAATCGGCCCCGGACCTCGCCCTTTCCGGCGCGACGTCCCGGCGCGACTCTTAGAGCTGGCGCAGCCGCTCCAGCGCTTCGAGCAGGCGATCCTCGGGGGTGGTGAGGGAGATCCGGAAGAACCCTTCTCCGTTGGGCCCGTAGGCGCCGCCGGGGGAGATCACGACGGCGGCCTGTTCGAGCACGTAGTCGCAGTACGCGGCTGCGCCGTCGAACCCCGCGGGCACCGGCGCCCAGATGTAGATCGTCCCCCGGGGCGGCGTGACCGCGACGCCGGCCTGCTCCAGCGCGGCGCAGACCAGGTCGCGGCGGCGCTGATAGACGGCGTTCATCGCCCTGACCTCGGCGTCGATCTCGGGCCCGAGCGCGGTTGCCCCGGCCAGCTGCACCGCCTCGAACAGGCCCGAGTCGATATTCGACTTCAGCCGCCAGTAGTGCGCGATCGCCTCCGCGTTGCCGACGATCGCCGCGCAGCGCCAACCGGTCATGTTGTAGCCCTTGGACAGCGAGAACACCTCGACGCCGACGTCCTTGGCGCCCGGCGTGGCCAGGAAGGACGGGGCGACGTAGCCGTCGTAGGTCGTCTCGCTGTAGGCGTTGTCGTGCACGGCGAGGAAGCCGGCGCGATCGGCCAGTTCGACGACCGCCTCGAACAGGCCCGGCGCGAGCACCGCCCCGGTCGGGTTGTTGGGGTAGTTGAGGAACATCAGCCGGGCTCGCTCCAACGCCGCCGAGGGGATCGCCTCGAGATCGGGGGCAAAGCCGCGCTCGGGCACCAGCGGCATCAGCACCGGCTCGCCGCCGGCCAGCAGCGGCCCACCCGTGTAGACCGGGTAACCCGGGTCGGCGGCCAGCGCGACGTCGCCCGGGTCGAGGAACGCCAGGTTGAGGTTGAAGATGCACTCCTTGGCCCCGATCGCGGCCATCACCTCGATCTCGGGGTCGAGCGTCACCCCGAAGCGACGCTGATAGAACGCCGCCACCGCCTCCCGGAACTCCGCCCGTCCCCGGTTGGACGGGTAGGTGTGCGTGCTCGGGTCGGCGACCGCACGCTGAGCGGCGGCCACGATCGGCGGGTAGGTGGGCGTGTCCGGGTCCCCGATGCCGAGGCTGATCACATCGACGCCGGCGGCGCGTTTGGCCGCGATCTTCCGTTCCAGCTCGGCGAACAGGTACGGCGGGATCAGCTCCAGGCGCTTACTCGGTTTCATGCAGCTCCTTCACGAAGTCATCGGCGAGCGTGCCGCGGAACACCGGCACCGCCCAGCCGCTCAGGTTGACATGCAGGTCCTCCCCCACCTCCACCTCCAGCTCGCCGCCGTCGAGTTCCACCGTCACCGGAGAGTCACCTCCGGACAAGACGTAGGCGACCGCGGCGCCGCTCGCGCCGGTGCCGCTCGACGCGGTCTCCCCCACTCCGCGCTCGAAGATCCGGGCGCGAACCCGGCCGTCCTGGAGGGGCGTGTACCACGAAACGTTGGTGCGGTGGGGAAACAGCTCATGCTGCTCGATCCCCGGCCCGATGGCCGGCAGGTCCAGCGCTCCCAGCTCCACCTCGCCGGCGACGCGGATCGCGCACTGGGGGTTGCCCACCTGGACATGCTGGAAGCTCCAGGGGTGTCCGGCCGCGGTCAGCTCGCCCCGTCCATCGTCCGCGCCCGACGGATAGTCGGCGCTGCGCACGCGGGCGCGGCCGATGTCAAGCGTGCACGTCGTCGGCGAGCTGATCGTGGGTCGGATCGGCCCCGCCGCGGTCTGGATCGTGAACGTGTCCGTCCGCGCCCACCCGCCTGCGCGCAGATAGAGCGCCGCCTCGCGCGCCCCGTTGCCGGACAGCTCGGCCTCCGATCCATCGGGGTTGAAGATCCGCAGCCGCGCCACAGAATCGGGCTCGTCGGGCTCGGACAGGAGCAGGATTCCGTCCGCGGCCACCCCGGTGTGCGGGGCGCAGATCTTGCGGATCCGCGCCGACGTCAGCTCGAACGGAAGCGCGCCCGACTCCACGATCAGGTAATCATTGCCGAGGGCCTGCCACTTCTCGAAATCCACGCGGCCGGAGTGTATGGGTTGGCTCGGGGCGTCCCTGACCCGTTCGCTCCGGGCCAGGGTGCCATGCGAGCCACACGGTGGTGGTTACTTCACCGACGCGAGTGTCGGGCCGATTCTCGGAGCGCCCATGTAGCGTCGTCACGGTGCCCGGGAAGGAGCCGGCGGAGCGGTAGGACTGGATGTCGAGGAAGTTGCCGTCGTGCCGTCCCAGTTGATGCCCGCGATCGAGGGTCGTCTCGTTCAGGGTGGTCGTGCCGTTGGCGAGGGTTCTGCAGCTTCCCGTCGAAGTAGATCTGGACGAAGCCGGTGTTGTCGGTCTCGAAGTTGACGTGGAAGATGATCGTGTGCCACCCATCATCGGTGGCTGCCGGTCCGGTCCACGCCCGGCGGTAACCGTGGTGGGCGTCCTGGTTCATCATGAAATGGTTGTGGCGGCGATCGGCCGATAATCGCTGAGGCCCAGCGCTGACGGCTCGGACTTCCGTTCCACGGCTGATCCGTAGATCTCCGCCAGGTCTGAACCACGCGTCGTTGCTTCTACCGGCGGCAGTGCTCCGGGGCACGAGCATCGGGGATCGCGATGTAGTCCTCGTCACCCGGCATGAACAGCCCCGGCGGTCTCGATGTCAGCGCGCGGGTTGGTCGCGCCGGCGATAGGGCCGGTCGGTGTTGGCCACCGCGAACTTCAGCACCTGCTGGCCGCTGCCATGCGGGTCGCGCACCACCGAGACGGCACCTGGGGTATACGACTGGTAGGGAAACAGCTTCCGGCTGATGCAACCGCAGGACAGGCCATGCGCCGAGATCACATCGTTAGCCGCAACCGACGCGGCCGGGGGGGCGCCCGCCGATGGGTTCCTACCCGGAGCCTGGCGGGGCACCGGGGTGGGGCTCGGCGCGCCGGCGCCGAGCAGGATCGCCAGCACGATCGACGTGCCGGCCAAGCAGCTGGCCAGTACGGCGTTGAACCGACGACCGAGGAGGGCTCGGCTCAAGCAATTTCGGATCACGCGCACGGCCAAGCCCTATCCAAGATCCGCTAAGGCTACCCAAAGCTGGCCAGGCGACGGTGGTCACGGCGGGCCAGCGGGGATCGGCCCGAACCGCGGGCTTCCCCGCCGCGACGCTGTACCGTCGCCTCCGCCATGGTTAGGCGACTCCTCTCCGCGCCGCGCGCGCCGTTGGTGCTGCTGGCCGTCGTCTCGGTGCTGTCGCTGGCGGCGCGGGCGGCGTGGCTCGGTGAGCCGTGCCAATCGCCGTGCCACAAGGCCGGCGATCACGTGCTGGTGTTCGACGAGGCCTATTACGTCAATGCGGCCAGGGTGATCGCCGGCTTGAGGCCGCCGGCGGGGGCGCACTACGCCGACGCTCCCTCGGGCACCGATCCCAACGCCGAGCACCCGCAGGGGGCGAAGCTGATCATGGCCGGGTCGATTGAGCTGTTCGGGGACGGCCCCTTCGCCTGGCGGCTCGGAAGCCTGGTGTTCGGATCGCTGGCGATTTTGGGCGTGTACGCGCTGGTCCGCGCGGCCGGGGGCGGCTCGTGGGTGGCGCTGGGGGCCAGCACGCTGATGGCGTGCGACAACCTGCTGCTGGTCCACGGTCGGATCGGCACGCTCGACATCTACGTGCTCGCGCCGATGATCTGGGCCGTCGCGCTGTATCTCCGCGGCCGCCCGATCCTCGCCGGACTGCTGCTCGCGCTCGCCGCGTGCTTCAAGGAGGTCGCGCCATACGCGCTGCTCGTCGTGGCGCTGGTCGAGGTCCTGCGGCTCGCCACCGCCCGAGGGGACCCCGCCAGTTCTCCCGAATGGGTGTTCAAGCGGGCGCTCGTCCGGTTCGGGGCGTGTGCGCTCACCGCGGCGGCCGCCTTCGTCGGCCTGCTCGGCCTGATGGACCGCATCGCGACGCCGTATGCCGACAGCTCGGCCACGCTGATCACCGGCGGACCCTTCGCTCACATCGCGCACATGATCAGCTACGCGGCGCACCTGACCAGTCCGAAGGGCCCCACGGGCATCGCCTCCTACCCGTGGCAATGGCTGTTCGACTACAAGCCGATCACCTACCTGCGGATCAACCCCTCCATCCCGACCGAGGAGTTCCACGCGATCCATCCCGTGTCCCGCTTCCTCGGGATGATGAGCCCGCCGATCATGGTGCTGGCGATCCCGGCGCTGCTGTTCGCCGCCTACCGCATCGCGCTCATCTGCCGAGGACGCGTGCCGTCCCCCGACCGCCCGCCCGTGCCCGTCGAGCTGGCGATTCTGGGCCTCGCCTGGTCCATCGGCACGTTCCTGCCCTACGAGCTGCAGAGCCTGATCGACAACCGGACGAGCTACATCTACTACATGGTGGTCGTGATGCCCGGGATCTACGTTGCGATCTCCTACCTGCTGGCCTGCGCCGTGCGCTGGGGCCAGACCGTGGCCTGGAGGAACACCGTGGTGTGGGCGCTCACCGGCGTCTGGGGGCTCGGCGTGCTGGTCGCGGTGGTCGTCATGTACCCGTTCACGCCGCTGTTCTGAGCCACAGTGCCAGCACCTCGGCGGCCACATCGGGCGCTGCGCGTCCGGTCGTGTCGATCTCGCTCACCGCCGCGAGCTTGCGCATCCAGGTCAGCTGACGGCGCGCGTAGTTTCGCGTGTGGCGCTTCATCGCCTCCACGTCCCCGGCCAGCAGCTCCTCGAAGCCCAGCGCCTTGCGTGCCGTGATCGACGCGCCGGCTGCATGGGCCCGGTGCACCTCGTCCCGGACGCCGGCCGCGAGCATCTCCTCCGCCCGAGCGTCGATCCTCGCGTAGAGCTGGTCTCGCTCCATGACGAGGCCGACCAGCAGCGTCGGGCGGCGCATCGCGGCGGTCCACAGCTCGGACTCCCCCTGTGGCGGCTCGAGCTCGCCCGTGTCGAGCAGCTCGAGCGAGCGCACGATGCGTTGACGGTCCGTCGGCTCGATGCCCGCCGCCGCCCAGGGGGCACGCTGCGCCAGGGTCGCGTGGAGCGCCGGGGCGCCCCGGCGCTCGAGCTCGGCGGTCCAGCGCTCACGCACCCCCTCCGCGGGCGCCGGGCGGAGCCGCAGGTCGGTCAGCGCCGCCCGGAGGTAGAGCCCGGTTCCCCCGACCACGATCGGGCGCTGTCGCGCGTGGAGCAGCCCATCGATCTCCGCGTGCGCCAGCTCCGCGTATTGACCCACGCTGAAGGTCGCGTCGACGGGCAGGAACGAGATCAAACGGTGCTCGAGCGCGGCCCGCTCACCGACCGTCGCCGCACCGGTCAGCGTCTCGAGCCCGGCGTACACCTGCAGCGCGTCGGCCGACACTGCGACCGGCTGCTCTGCGAGCTCTCGTAGGCGCCCCGCCAGCGCGATCGCGACCGCGGTCTTGCCCACACCGGTCGGGCCGAACAGCGCGATTACCTCGGGACGGCTCATGGCTCGGAGTATCGTGCAGCGATGATCGTCGGAGGGGCATCATGACCGTGCGCATCGGCGTTGGCGTTTCCACCCAACTCGACCTGCTCGCCGCGGCCGCGGAGGCGGGGAGCGCAGCCGTGACGGCCCTCCACGGCGAGCCGGTCGACCTGGCGCTGGTGTTCGCCAGCGGTGGCCATCTGGGCGCGCCGGAGGCCATGCTCGAACGTATTCACGGCACCATCGCCCCGCGCGTCCTGGCGGGTTGCGGGGCCAGCGGAGTGCTCGGCTGCGGACGCGAGCTCGAGTCCGGAACCGCCGTCGTCGTGTGGGCGGCGGCATTTGACGGCGTGGGCGAGGCGAGGCCCTTTCACGTGACGGTCGGTGAGGAGGACGGGGAGCACGTGATCGCCGGCCTGCCGGTGCTCGCTGCCACGAGCAGCCTGATCATGCTCGCCGATCCGTACTCGTTCCCGACCGATGCGGTGCTCTCCGCGCTCGCCCGCGACGCCCCGGGCGTGCCGGTGCTCGGTGGCCTGTCCAGCGCACGCACCCCGGACGCCGCCGGTGCGCTGTTCCTCGACGACGGGCTGTGCGAGGGAGGGGCCGTCGGCATCTGCCTCGACGGAATCGAGATGCTGCCGTGCGTCTCCCAGGGAGCGACGCCGCTGGGCCGCGAGGTCACGGTGACCGGAGCGGAGGGCCGGGTGATCTACGAGCTCGCCGGACGCCCTGCGATCGAGACGATCGACGAGATCATCGCCGGCCTGCCCGTCCCCCAGCAGGAGCTGATGGCGGCCGGGCTCCTGATCGGGATCGTGATCGACGGCGGCAAGCCCGACTACGAGCAGGGCGATTTCCTGGTCCGCGGGGTCCTCGGGGCCGACGCGTCGATGGGCGCGATCGCCGTCGGAGCGAGCGTCAACGAGGGACAGGTGGTGCGGTTGCACGTGCGCGACGCGGGCTCGGCCGGCGAGGACCTGCGCCGGGCGCTGCGCCTGCGGGCCGAAGCGGTGGGGAACGAGCGTCTGGCCGGCGCGCTGTTGTTCTCCTGCAACGGTCGCGGGCAGGCGATGTTCGGTCCCTGCGACCACGACGCCGCCATGGTGCAGCGGGAGTTGGGCGGAGCCCCGGCGGCGGGTTTCTTCGCCGCGGGTGAGCTCGGCCCGGTCGGCTGGCGAAGCTTCCTGCACACCTTCACGGCCACAGTCGGCGTGTTTCCGAGCTGAGTGCAGCCGCGCGCCTCACGCATAGACGCCCGCTCGGCGATCACCGGCACGGTGCTGGTCACCGGGGCGACCGGCGGGATCGGGCAGGCGATCACGCGCGCGCTGGCGGCCCGCGGTGCGAGCTTGATCCTGACCGGCCGCCGCGTGGACCGGCTCGACCCACTGGCGCAGGAAGTGGGCGGGCGTGCCCTGGTCTGCGACCTGGCGCAGCGCGAGGAGGTCGATCGGCTCGCCGCCGAGGCGGTCCGGGCCGAAGTCGACGTACTGGTCGCGAATGCGGCGCTGCCCGCCAGCGGCCTGGTCACCGAGCTCAGTCAGCGCGAGATCGATCGGATGCTCGACGTCAACCTGCGCGCTCCGGTCGCGCTCGCCCGAGCGTTGATGCCGGGGATGATCAGTCGCCGGCGAGGGCACCTGGTGTTCATCTCCTCGCTCTCCGGGAAGGGGGCGTCGCCGGCC
Source organism: uncultured Solirubrobacterales bacterium (assembly GCA_963838535.1). Taxonomy (GTDB): domain Bacteria; phylum Actinomycetota; class Thermoleophilia; order Solirubrobacterales; family Solirubrobacteraceae; genus Palsa-465. The sequence continues at coordinate 375,594 of CAWIRN010000021.1, read as the reverse complement.
TCGGCGGTCTATTCGGCCACCAAGTTCGGGCTGCGCGGGTTCGCGCTCGGAATCCGCGAGGACCTTCGACCGCACGGCGTCGGTGCCTCGGTCGTTCTGCCCGGCTTCATCCGACAGCGCCGGGATGTTCGCCGAGACCGACGTCATCCTGCCGCGCGGTGTCGGCACCCGATCTCCCCAGGACGTGGCCGCGGGAGTGATCCGGGCGATCGAGCGCAACCGCGCCGAGGTCGACGTCGCGCCCGTGGCGATGCGCCTGGGCGCCTCGTTTGCGTCGGTCGCGCCGGCGCTCGCGGCGTCACTGAGTAGGCGGATGGGGTCCGCGAAGATCGCCGCGGGGCTGGCCGCGGCACAGCGCGACAAGCGCTGACGCCACGGCCGCTGGCACCCCGCCGTGGCCCACACAGGCGCCGGCCTCACCGACGGCTTGCCCGAGCGCCGGTGCGGTAGGCTCCGGATCCGCGTGGCTCGGGCCGCTCATGAAGCCTCAGCGTGCGGCGCGGCGATGGCGTCGCGGGTCGGCAGCGGTGAGGAGAGGTTGATATGTCCAACGAAGGTCTGACGCGTCGCATGCTGCTTAGCTCGGCCTGGCTTCGGGTGCGGTCGCGGTGGTACCTGACGATGCGCTTGCTCGGCTGGTGCGGGGCGTGGGTCAAGCCGCCTGCTCATCCGCTGGGCACGACGTTCGAGCGAACGATCGTGACCGGCACGCCGATAAACGCCGGCGGGTATCGCCGCCTGGTCGCCGGCCGCGGTGAGCCGCATCTGGTGCGTCACGATCTCGGGATCGGCGCGCGTAAGGGACGCGCATCGCGGCGACGGCCGCTGCTCGCGCTCGCCCAGTTCACCGACATCCACATCCAGGACTCGCAGTCGCCGGCGCGGGTGGAGTTCCTCGACCGTCTCAGCGACGGCGCCAACGGCAACGACGTGTGGACCTCGACGGCGGCTCGCTTGGCCTATTCGGAGCGTGCTACCGGCCCCAGGAAATGCTGACCGCGCACGTGTCAGCGACCGCTCGTGCAAGCGGTGAAGGCGCTCGGGGTGGGCCCGCCACCGGTCGGACGCTGGACTTTGCGATTGCCACCGGCGACGCCGTCGACAACTGCCAGTACAACGAGCTGCGCTGGGCGATCGACCTCCTCGACGGAGCGCACGTCCGCCCGGACTCTGGCGACCTGTCTCGCTGGGAGGGTGTCGACGACCGGAATGTCGAGCACTACGACATCCACTACTGGCATCCCGGCGGCACCCCGCACGGTGTCAGTCGCACGCCGACCTGCCGCGGTCGCACTACGGCTTCCCGGTCATCCCGCATCTGCTCGATGCCGTGCCGGCGCCTTCAAGGCCGCCGGCGTCGGCATGCCCTGGTTCACGGCCTACGGCAACCACGACGGTCTGCTGCAGGGCAACCTCGCGCCGTCCACGCTGGCCAACGGTGTCGCCGTCGGTTCGCGCAAGATCCTCGGGCTGCCGCCGGGGTTCACGCTCGCTGACCTGCTGGCGGCCCTCGGCGGCGATCCGAGCCAGTTCAACCAGCTGGTCAACGGACCGACCCGGCCGGTCACCCCGACAAGAAGCGACGCATCCTGACCCGCGCGGAGACCGTCGAGGAGTACTTCAAGACGACCGGCAAGCCGGTCGGCCACGGCTTCACGAAGGTCAACCGCGCACACGGGACTGCCCACTACACGTTCCTGTCCGGGCGTCGTGCGCTGCATCGTGCTTGACACCGTCAACCCCAACGGCGAGCCGGACGGCTCGATCGACCAGACCCAGCTGAACTGGCTGACGTCGCTACTGAACGCGAACTCGAAGATGCGGCTGAACGCCGACGGCAAGCGCGAGCGTACTCACGGCAAGAACCACCTGATGGTGCTCTTCAGCCACCACACGATCGCGACGATGGACAACGCGACGACCGGCGCGAAGGCGCCCGGCAAGCGCATACTCGGCGATCAGGTGAAGCAACTGCTGCTGCAGCTACCCGAACGTAGTCGCCTGGGTCAACGGGCACACCCATGTCAACCACGTGATCCGCCCATCGGCGTCCAGCCGGCTGGCAGGCTCCGGGCGGCTTCTGGGAGATCAACACCGCGTCGCACGTCGACTTTCCCCAGCAGGCCCGGATCGTCGAGCTGGTCGACAACCGCGACGGGACGCTGTCGATCTTCGGCACGATCATCGACTCGCTCGCGCCGCTGCGCTGGACCGGGACCGGCAGCCCCGACCAGCTCGCCGCGCTGTCGCGCGAGCTGGCCGCCAACGACTGGCAGAACCGCGTCGCCAGGCCTCGACGCCCACGGTCACGACGGGCGTCGCGGCGCTGTCTCGGACCGCAACGTCGAACTGCTCGTGCGTGCACCCTTCACACTCGCCGGCAGCGCCGACAACGCCGAACCGGTGGCGCTCACCCGCCGCGCGAGCATTCGCAGGGCGCTGGCGTACAGCTGACACTGCCCGACAGTGTGGGCGCATCTCGGCGACTGGCGAGCCGTTCGACGGCCCGGAGGATCCGCTTCCCTACTCGCGCGACGCCGCGGGGTGGCTGGCGTGTTCGCCGGTGACCGACGCGAGCGCGGCGATGATCTCGTCGGCGAGCCGGGCGCCGTCCGTCGGCGTGCTCGGGTGTGGCCTGGATTCTCACCACCACGTCGGAACCGTCGATCTCCTCGAGCAGGACCACGGCTGGTTCCGCGTCGGCGTCGAGACCTGCTCGTCGAGGATCGCCTGCACGCGGCTCGGGCGAACGCCGGAGGACAGCCGGACCTTCACGTCGACCGACTCGGGCTCCTTGAGCGGCATCACGGCCGAGCCGAGCACGACGTTGTTGGGGATCATGATCCGGTCGTCACCGCGGGCCAGCGTCGTGTAGAGCAGGCCGAGAGAGCTGACGATGCCCTCCACCGAGCCCCCGACGGCTCCCGCCTGCAGCCGTACCCGCTCGCCGACGCGGAACGGTCGCGCGCTGAGCAGCACCATCCCGGCGATCAGGTTGCCGAGCGTCTGCTGCGCCGCGAGACCGAACACCACCGCGGTGAACGCGCCGCCCACCGCCAGCGTCTGCGGTCGCAGCCCGGCGATCCGCAGCGCGACCAGCAGCGTGATGGCAATCGTCGCCAGCCGGATGAGAAAGCCGACCGTGCCTGCCGTACCGGGGTCCATCCGGCGAAAGAACGTCGGCGCCGCCGCCCGTCCCACGTCGCGCGCGATGGCCCAGCCGAGTACGACGAGCGCTACCACCGTCCCGATCCGGACCGGCGTGTCGAGCGCCGCCCCGAACAGCTGCTTGCGGTACGAGTAGGCGACGAGGACGCCCACCAGCAGGGCCCCGAGCACGATCGCCTGACGCCTGGCGCGCCGCACGGTCCGCTGGCTGACGTCGACGGCCAGCCCGACCCGATCCCAAGCGTCGCTGCGCGTCTCGAACATCCGGTCGAGGTGGAGATCTTTGCGCGGCCTGAATCGCTTTCGCATTAGCTGGATGGTGACGGAGTGGCAGGTCATACGACCTACCACCGGCGGCATAACGCCGGTTTCACCCTGGATTGATGTCAGAACAGTCGCTGCTGATCGGCCTCCCGGGTCGCTGTGTCCAGCGGCGCTGCCGGCTCGATCCACCGTCCCCGCATCCGCTGCCCGGGCGTCAGATCTGCGCCTGTCACGAGCCCGGCCAGCCGACGTCGCTCCTCGATCGGCGCATACGCTCCGCTGCGATAGAGCTGCTTGTAGCGCGCGACGAGATCGGGTCGATGCGCCCGCAGCCACTCGAAGAACAGATTGCGCACCTCGCCGCGCAGGTGAAGGGCGATCCCGGTGACGTAGGACGCGCCGGCCTCAGACGCGAGCTCGAGGATCGGCGCCACCTGCTCGGGCGCGTCATTGATGCCGGGCATCAGAGGCGCCACCAACACCCCGGTTCTGATCCCCGCACGTGAGAGCTCCGCGACCGCCTCAAGCCGCGCCCGCGGGTTGGGCGTGTGGGGCTCGGTCTCCCGCCAGGCCTTTTCGTCGAGCGTCGGCACCGACAGTGCCGCGCTGAAGTCCGTGCGCGCCGCGAGCTCGCGCATCAACGGCAGGTCACGCAGCAGCAACGGGGATTTCGTCAGGACCGAGCAGGGGTTCCGCGCATCGAGCATCGCCTCCCAGATTTCGGGCATCAGCTTGTAGCGCCCCTCGACCCACTGGTAGGGATCGGTGTTCGTCCCCAGCGCCACGTGCTCGCCCTTCCACGACCTGCGCCCCAGCTCGGCGCGCAGCACCTCCGGCGCATTGACCTTGACGACGATTTCACGCTCGAAATCCCGTCCCGCGTTGAAGTCCAGATACGTGTGGGTCGGCCGAGCAAAACAGAAATTGCAGGCGTGCGTGCACCCTCGATACGGATTGATCGTCCAGCGGAATGGCATCCGCGACGCCTCGGGCACCCGGTTCAGGATCGATTTGGCCTGCACCTCGTAGAACCGGGTCGAGATCGCCTCAGGCGCATCAAAATGGCGCACGACGGCCTCCTCGCGATACCCGGGCAAACGGGCCCGCTCCTCGACCTCAGTGCTGAGGTTGCTCCACCGCACGAACATATGTTCGCATACGCACCGGACGCCACACACCCCCGGGCTCTGCCCGAGGATCCGGACTCAGCCGTGCGGCGTGCGCGAGCAACGACGCCTCGCCGGCCAGCGTCTGGCTGGTGGCGGAATTGATCTGCACATCGATCAGTTGGCCGGGCGAGCCCAGGCCGGAGAAGTTCACGACCTTGTTCTGACGCGAGCGGCCGCGCACGCGGCTCGGATCGGTCCGGGACGGACCCTCCACCAGCACCTCCAGCGTGCGGCCGACGAACCGCTGCGCGCGTTCGTGGGCTCGGCGCTGGATCACCTCAACCAGCCGCTCCAGGCGCGCCACCTTGACGTCGTGAGCGATCTGATCGGGCAACGTCGCCGCCTCCGTCCCCCTGCGCGGTGAGTAGATGAACGTGAACGCGCCGTCGTACCCGACGGCCTCGGCGACCTCCAGGGTCTGCTCGAAGTCCGCTTCGGTCTCGCCGGGGAAGCCGACGATGATGTCGGTGGTCAGTGCGCAGTCAGGTACGTGCTCGCGGATCATCGCGACGCGGTCCAGATAACGCTCGCGCGTATATGTGCGGCGCATGCGCTTCAGCACGGCGCTCGAGCCGGACTGGAGCGGAAGATGGATGTGCTCGCACAACGACTGCAGCTCGGCGTGGGCGCGGATCACGTCCTCACGCATGTCCTTGGGATGCGGGCTCGTGTAGCGGATGCGGTCGATGCCATCGATCGCGTCGATCCTCGCCAGCAGCTCCGCGAACGTGATCCGCTGATCGCCGCGCAACTCGCGTCCGTAGGAGTTGACGTTCTGGCCGAGCAACGTCACCTCGCGAACGCCGTCTGCCGCCAGCCGCCGGACCTCCTCCACCAGCTCGCCGGGCGGCCGGCTGACCTCGCGCCCTCGGGTCGACGGGACGATGCAGTAGGAGCAGACGCAGTTGCACCCCACGCTGATCTGCAGCCAGCCCTGGAATGCACGGGCTCGCTTGGCCGGCAGATGCCCCGTGAAGCCCTCGAACTCGAAGTAGCCCTGTGCGGTCAGCGAGTCGCTGGTGAGGAATTCGGCGAGCTTGTGGACCTGTCCGGGCCCGAACGCGACGTCGACGAACGGGAAGCGCGCGAACACCTCCTCCTTGACCGACTGCGCCCAGCATCCGCCCACTCCCACGATCCGCTCGGGGCGCTCTCGTTTAAGGCGCTTGGCCTCACCCAGGTGGGCGGTGAATCGGCTGTCGGCCGCCTCACGGATCGAGCAGGTGTTGAACAGAATCAGATCGGCCTCGGCGCGGCTGTCCGCCTCGGAGTATCCGAGCGAGTCGAGCATTCCCTGAATCCGCTCAGAGTCGTGCTGGTTCATCTGACAGCCGAACGTCGTCAGGTGGTAGCGCTTCATCGCCGTCTAGCGTACCGGCGCACGCCGACACGTGCGCTGTGCGCGCCAGGACGATGGGCGCCCGGCGCGGCATATCGGTCGATCTCTCCATCCCGTACAGCGCCGTGGGCGTGTGTTCCCGATCATCGCGCGTACTCCACCGCACGAGACTCGCGGATCACCGTCACCTTGATCTGTCCCGGGTACTCGAGCTCCTTCTCGATCTCGCGCGCGATCTCATACGAGAGCAACGTCGCGGCATCGTCGTCGATTGCGCCGGGCGCAACCATGATGCGGATCTCGCGGCCGGCCTGCATCGCGTACACCTTGTCGACGCCCTTGTGGCGTCCAGCGAGCTGCTCGAGGTCGCGCAGTCGCGTGACGTACTGCTCCAGAGACTCGCCCCGCGCTCCGGGACGGGCGCCGGATAGCGCGTCCGCGGCCTGCACGATGACCGCCTCGATGGTCTGCGGCTCGACCTCGTTGTGGTGGGCCTCCATCGCGTGTGCGACCGCCTCGGATTCGCCGTACTTGCGCGCCAGCGTCCCGCCGACGAGCGCGTGTGGCCCCTCGATCTCGTGGGTGACCGCCTTGCCGATGTCGTGCAGCAGTGCTGCCCGGCGGGCCGTCTTGGCGCTCGCCCCCAACTCCTCGGCCATCATCGCCGACAATCGTGCGACCTCGATCGAGTGCGCGAGCACGTTCTGGCCGTAGCTGGTGCGAAACCTGAGCCGTCCGAGCAGCTTGATCAGCTCGGGATCGACCGCCTGGACGCCGGCATCGAACACGCCCTGCTCGCCAAGCTCGACGATGTGGCTCTCGAGCTCCGACTTGGCCTGGTAGTACATCTCCTCGATCCGGGCGGGATGGATCCGCCCGTCTTGGAGCAACTTCTCGAGGGTCAGCCTGGCGATCTCCCGCCGGACGCCGTCGAAGCCCGACAGCACCACCGCCCCGGGCGTGTCATCGATGATGAAGTCGACGCCGGTGAGGTTTTCCAGAGCCCGGATGTTGCGTCCCTCGCGGCCGATGATCCGGCCCTTCATGTCGTCAGCTGACAGCTGGACGACCGACACCGTCGTCTCGGCGGCATGGCCGGCAGCCAGTCGTTGCATGCACACCGACAGAATGTTTCGGACGCGACGCTCGGCCTCGCGCTTGGTCTCCTCCTCGATCTGTCGGATGCGTCGGGCGGCGTCGTGCCGCGCCTGGTCCTCGATCTCCTTCAGCAGCAGTTGCTTCGCCCGCGCCGCCGACAGGCCCGAAACCCGCTCGAGCGTACGCTCGAGCTCGTGCTGGCCGTCGGCGAGTGCTGTGCGTTCTTGGTCGAGCTCCACCTCGCGTCGCGCCAGCGCGTCTTCACGCCGGGCCAGCGCAGCCGAACGCTCGGGCAACCCGGCTTCGAGCGCGGTGGTGGTCACCGTCACGATCTCCGGTTGGGCGAGCGCGGGACGCGCAGCGTGGGAGCGACCGTACACGAGCGCAGCAACCACGATTCCCACCGCGATTAGCGCTGCGGCACCGATGATTTCCATGGTCGTTCCTCTCATCGCGGCCCGGAAAATCCGGACCCCGTTCACTTCTGTTCTGTTTGGGAGCGACCGAGCGGCCCGCGCGGATTGCACGAACGGATACCAACCCAGGCGACAGTCTCGCCGTTGAGGCGGTGACTAGCTGGAGGTTCTGGGGACTGATCTGGGCCGGCCACGCGGCCCGTTTGAGATTGGCGTCAACGCTGAGTCCGGAATCCGAGATATAGTGAAATTTGCTGGTGTTTTGCGGCCCGGGGGCCGTTCGTTCGCTCCCGGCATCGTAGTACCGGGCGGGGGCCGGCGCAAACGAATTCGCCGGGTGCGGGTGCACCGTTGTCGAAATCCGTTGCGCTCTCGCTAGTTCGTCCGTGCGTGTGCGGTGAGCGCGTCGAGCGCGACGTCGCTGTCATAGCCCTTGCGGAGCAGGACGCCGATTGCCCGATCACGCTCGCGGCGGTCGCGTGGCGCAGACGGAAAGCGCAGGCGCAGCAGTGCGAGCGCTCGATCGAGCTCCGTCTCCTCGGTGGCCAACTCCGCGAGGGCCGCCTCGACCTGCTCGCGCTCAATGCCCCGAGCGAGCAGGCCGCGGGTGATGCGCTCGCTCCCCCACTGCTCGAACTCCCGCTTGTCGGTCGCGAATTGGCGCGCGAAGCGGGCATCATCGAGGTAGCCCTGATCGGTCAGCGTCTCGACCGTGCGTTCCCTTGTCTCGGCCTCGATCTTCCTTTGCTCCAGATGCCGGCGGAGCTCGCTGACGGTGCGATCGGACCGGTTCAGGTACCGGTAGGAGAGCTCGAGTGCGTGCTGGAGGCGGTCGTCGGTGTCAAGCACGTCGGACGCCCTCTCGTTACGCCGCCCGATCGCCTGACACTCGCACCGGCTCCACCGCCGCGAGCGGAGGTTCCTCGTGCTCGATCGGCTTGACGAGATCGCGACTGAGCCCCAGCGCAGCGTAGATCTTCCTCTCTATCTCCTGGGCGGTCTCAGGGTGCTCGTCGAGGAACGCCTTGGCGTTGCCACGCCCTTGGCCCAGCCGCTCATCGCCGTAGGAGAAGAACGAGCCGGACTTGGTGATGATGTCGTGCTCGATCCCGTGGTCGATCAGGCAACCGGAGGTCGAGATTCCCTTGCCGAACTCGATGTCGAACTCGGCCTGCTTGAACGGTGCCGCGACCTTGTTCTTGACCACCTTGACCCGCACGCGGTTTCCGACCGCCTCGGTTCCGTCCTTGAGCGTCTCGATGCGGCGGATGTCCAGTCGCTGAGACGAATAGAACTTCAGCGCGCGACCGCCGGGCTGCGTCTCGGGCGAGCCAAACATGACGCCCACCTTTTCCCGAATCTGGTTGGTGAACACGCACAGCGTCTGGGCGCGGTTGAGGTTGCCGGCGAGCTTGCGCATCGCCTGGGACATCATCCGAGCCTGGGCGCCCACCATCTGATCGCCCATCTGGCCCTCCAGCTCGGCGCGCGGCGTGAGCGCGGCGACCGAATCGACCGCGACGACATCGACGGCTCCGGACCGGATCAGCATGTCGACGATCTCAAGCGCCTGCTCGCCATAGTCGGGCTGGGAGACGAGCAGCTCGTCGATGTCGACGCCGATCCGCCGGGCATAGAGGGGGTCCATCGCATGTTCGGCATCCACGAACGCGCACACCCCGCCGAGCTTCTGCGCCTCGGCGACGATGTGGTAGACCAGCGTCGTCTTGCCGGACGACTCGGGGCCGAAGATCTCGACAATGCGACCGCGCGGGACGCCACCGATTCCCAGCGCGAGGTCAAGCGACAACGCGCCGGTGGGAATCGCGTCCACGGCGACCCGCGCACCGGGATCGCCCATGCGCATAACGGTCCCCTTGCCAAATTGCCGCTCGATCTGGGTCAGCGCGCCCTGAAGGGCCGCCTGACGCTTGGCGTCTGATTTCGGGTCAGACACACCCTTGACGCCCTTGTCGTGCTCGCTCATTGTCGGTTCGGCTCCTTGTTTCATGCGCTGTGAACGCTCCACGGTAAAACGGGTGGCGGACAGAACCGACAAGCTAGATCCAGCGCCTCACACAGAACAAGACGCATTCGTGTCGGAAGCCAAACAAATGCGTGCCAATGGTGCAACGCCGGGCGGACTCGAGCGCGCTCGCCGACGCGCGATCCGGTGTCGGTTGCCTGATCGTGACGTTGGTGCTGGGATGTAAGCCGGGGCGGCGGGCTGCGAAGGTGGTCCCGGGCTCGGAAAAGCAGCAATGAGGGAGTGAGCCGGGGCGGCGGCTCGGGCGTGTTGTCGTGTGGCGGGCCGGTGGTGAGGCCGGGCGACGGGGCCGGGCTTTAGGGACCGGGCGAGCCAATGCACCGGATTTTGTCCTGAATAACGTCCCAATCGAGGGGTCCTCGAGGTCGGTTGGGACGTTCACCATCTCGGAGCTGGGTAACGTCCCGATCGACGTGTTGAGCGCCTCGATTGGGACGTTAATTAACCAGGTGATTAGGGCCCGCCTGGGTGTACACCCCAAACACCGCCGTTCCTCCCCGCCGGCACCTGACCACCCCATGCCATGGGCCGCACGGCTCCGAGTCACTCCCGCATTCCGCTTTTCTAGGCTGCAGGCACGGCTCGCACCCCAGCACCCCGCTGTCACGCGCCCGCGCGCGAGGAGGAGGCGGTACCGCGCACGCAGGAAAGGTGCTGCAACGGTAGAACGACCTCGCGCCGGCGCCGATGCGAGAATGCTACGGATGACGCGTAAACGAACCCATTGGAGCCCGTGTCCACTCTTACCTCAGCCCTCAAGAACGAGCATACGAAGCGAATCCTCTACGCAACCGGGATTCGCCGGCCGTCCCTGACGCAACGCCAGACCCCCCATTATCGGATGCCGAAGGTCGTGGCCAACGGTGGCTATCTGCCCCTGAAGAAGTACGACGGCCCCGAGATCCCCAAGGCAGGAGTATGAGGATCTCACCTACACGACCTACATCACCGACGCCGCCACGACGTTCGCGCCGATCACCTCGGGGACCGGCGAGCTCGAGCTGAAGGGCTTCTGGGCGTACGGCAAGCCCGATCTCGATGGCGTCTGGACCGAGAATGCCGCCAAGTGCCCGACGATCGTGAGCTGGGTCGAGTCGATCGGCGCGCGCTTCGGACGGGTCCAGCTGCTGCGGATGACGCCCAACTCGCTGCGCGAGTGCCGCTGGGGCCTGCACCTCGACAACAACAACCAGGCCAACGATCCGGACCAGAACGGCTGGGTCGTGCGGCTATGGCTGGAGCTGACCGACGATGACTCGAGCGCGCTCGTCGTTCGCAAGGAGCAGTTCGACCGCCAGGGCGAGGTGAGGATCCCGCTGCCGCGCTACCAGCAGGTGGTCGTCGACTCCGAGCTCCTCTACCACGGCGGCTATCACCATGGTCCCGGCACGCGCTATGCGGTGATCGTGAGTCTCGAGAGCGGCCCCGCGCTCGAGAGCTGGATCGAAACTCAGCTTCCGTAGGGCTCGCGTAGCGGGTTGGAGTCAACCAGCCAGTTGGATCGTGTGCAGCGCCTCGTAACGGGCCCCGCCAGGTCCCAGATGGGAGCGGTACAGCGTGACCGCTGAGCACACCACCGGGCGCGCTGCCGGCGATGGCAGCCGGGAGGCTCGCACACGCTCGTGCTTCCCCACGCGTGCCACGGTGACGTGAGCCAGGAAGGGCCTGGACTCAGCTTCGTACCAGCCCCCGGCCTGCAGCGCGTGTGAGATCGCGCCTTGCAGGCCGGACAGCAGGCTGCCGGGCGTCTACGAGCTTCACCGCGATCGCTCGTGGACGCCGGGCGGGCAGCCACACGGGGGCGCCGAGCGACAGTTCGACCGCGGGTCGCGACGCGGCCACCTGGCAGGCGGCCGCGATCGGATCGATGTCTGCGACTGCTCGCCCACCCAGGAAACACAGCGTCACATGGAACGCTTCGGGTTCGATCAACCGCCAGCGCACCCCGGCCACGTCGGAGAGGTGATCCGCGCGCCACTGAACGAGGGCCGATCGGGCGATGTCGGGCAGGTCCAGCCCGACGAACAATCTCGCCCGCTCCGTACTCACCAACGCTGTTCGGTCGCGCCCGCCCCGCCCCAGGTCGGTCTGGCCCGCCTCGCGCGTGTCGGTCTGGCCCGCCTCGCCGATGGCGATCGCGCCCGCCTCGCCCACAGCGGTCTGGCCCACCCCACCGCCTCGCAACAGCTCCCTGATCAGGTGCATCGACACCGTCACCGAGCGTTCGCGCACATCGGCGCGTCCGCCCGGCAGTCGCATGCTCCGGGTGAGTCGCCGTCCACCGGGCCGGCAGACCGAGATGAAGACGAGCCCGACGGGCTTCTCATCGGTACCCCCACCGGGCCCGGCGACGCCGGTGATCCCGACCCCGACGTCGGCGCCGAAGCGCGCCGCAGCCCCGTCGGCGAGGGCGTCGGCGACCTCGGCCGAGACCGCGCCGACGCGCTGCAGGAGCCCGGGGTCGACTCCGACCAGCGCGGATTTCGCCTCGTTGGAGTATGCGACGACCCCGCCGGCAAAGTATGCCGAGGCGCCGGCCAGGTCCGTGAGCCGGGCGGCAAGCAGTCCGCCGCTGCACGATTCGGCGACCGCGATCGTGTGGTCGGCCAGCAGCGCAGCGACCTGCTCGTCGATCGTCGAGCCGTCGGTCGAGAACAGGGTGCCGGCGTGGCGATCCTGGATGAACTCGATCAGGGCGTCGTAGGCGGGCTGGGCCGGCGGCTCATAGAGCGTGGTGACCTCGATCTCGCCCCGGCGCAGGCAGGTGGTGATCTCCAGCGGCTCGAGCGGCAAGCCGGCTTCCTCGGCCGCGCGCAGGGTGTTGGCGATCTCCGACTCGGGCATGCCGAACAGACGGGCGATTCCGCGGCGATAGGTCGTGGCCCCGGCCGTCGCGGCGCGGAACGCGTCGGTGGCGGTGGCCATCTCCCACATCGTCTGCAGCTCGCGCGGGGGACCGGGCAGGACGACGATCGTGGGTGTCGTGCCGTGCCGTGGCGTCACGACCAACCCCGGCGCAGTGCCGACCGGCTCGAGCACGGTCGCGCCCTGCGGGATCACCGCCTGCTTGCGGTTGGAGGCGCGTGACCGCGTCCGGGTCGAGATCCGGCCAGCGCTCCAGCAGCGGGCGCAGGATCTCGGCGATCCGTGCCTCGAGCCGGGGATCGAGCACCATCTCCCGCCCGCAGAAGCGCCCGACGATCTCCGCCGTCAGATCGTCGGCCGTCGGGCCGAGGCCGCCGCTGGTCACGATCAGGGCCATCCCCTCGCGCTGCATGAACTCGAGCGCGGAGAGCAGGTCCTCGGGCCGGTCACCGACGATCTGGATCACCGCCGTGTCGACGCCGATCTCGCGCAGTCGCTCCGACAGCCACGGGCCGTTTCGGTCCGAGATGATCCCGGTCAGGACTTCGGTGCCGGTGATCAGAATCCCGGCTCGGGCCGAGGCCCCCACAGGCCTCTCGGCCGGATCGTCCCGATCCGCCCCTCGATCCGCCCGCGGTCCACTCATGCTGCAGCTCGGCTGCTTGGACACCGGGAGCGACCGGTGCCCACCCGGCTCGAACAGGAATCCGATCGATGTGGCGGACGGCGCCACCGTGATGGGAGTGCCGTTGGCCTTCAGCCGCACCGACGCGTTACCGAGCGTCAGCAACAGCTTGGGGGCGGTCTCGGTCGGGATCGTCTGACCGACGCTGAAGATCTCGCCTGGGATCAGCTTCTTGCCGTTGCCGTCGACGAGACACACGTACAACGCGCCGGTCGGAACGAGCTGGAGCTTGACCGTCGTGGGCTTCGTGGCGGGCCGGGTCTTGGCCGGATGGCGGCGGGGACGGGTCTGGCGGTGTGGGACGTTGGTGCGCGCCCGCGAGGATGGGGTGGTCTTGTCCTTGTTGGTCGAAGTGCCCACAAAGTACAGGGCGACGACCACCACGACCAGGACCGCTGCGATCACCGCCCACGGTGGGATCAGCGGGCCGCGCGGCGCGCGCTCGCGCCCCGGCGGCGCGATCGGTCGCAGCTCGTGATCGGTGGGGCGCTCATACCGGCGCTTGTAGTCGTCGACGAGCTGGCGCGTGTCGAGGTCGAGGAACTCCCCGTAGGTGCGCAGGAAGCTCTTGACGTACACCTCGCCGGGGAGCAGATCCCATTCCTCGTTCTCCATCGCGCGCAGATACTTGGCGCGAATCTTCGTCCGGCTCTCGACCTCGGTGATGTCGATCCGGGCCCGCATGCGGGCCTCTCGGAGTGTCGCGCCGATGTCAGCCATTCGCATCCAAGGCTACACACGCGCCGATGGCGGAAAGCTCCCGCAAACCGCGGGCCTCAAGACCGGTCGCTGTGTCCCGCCGGCACGTTCTGGTCCTCATCGGGCACCGCCGGAGCGCGGGCCGACGCGCTGGCCGAGGGGGCGTCGACCTCCGCCAGATGCGAGAGGATCCGAGGCACGTCGGCCTCCGCGATCAGGACCTGGCGCGGTTTCGAGCCCTCGTATCCAGAGATGATCCCGCGACGCTCGAGCATGTCGATCAGGCGCCCGGCCCGCGTGTAGCCGAGCCGCAGCCTCCGTTGCAGCATCGAGGTCGAGGCCGTGCCCATCTGCGCCACCAACGCGATCGCGTCTTCGAGCAGCGGATCCTCGTCGGGCCGCAGGATGTCATCGTCCTCTTCAGGACCGCTCTCGCTCTCGACCTGCTCAAGCAGTTCCTCGTGGAACTCCGGCTCCCCCTGGCGACGCCAGGCGTCGGTGAGGTCGGCGATCTGCTCCTCGTCGATATACGCGCCCTGGATTCGCTGCAGCTTCGAGGAGCCGACGGGCGAGAACAGCATGTCTCCCTGTCCGAGCAGCGACTCGGCGCCGTTCTGGTCGAGGATCACCCGCGAGTCGGTCTGGCTGGAGACCGAGAACGCGATCCGCGACGGGACGTTGGCCTTGATCATGCCGGTGATCACATCGACCCGCGGCGATTGGGTGGCGAGCACGAGATGAATCCCCACCGCCCTGGCCTTCTGAGCCAGGCGGATGATCGAGTCCTCGACGTCGGCGGGCGCCACCATCATCAGGTCGGCGAGCTCGTCGATCACGCACAGGATGTAGGGCAGCGCCGGATCCCCGCGCTTCTCGCGCACCCGGTTGAGCTCGGGCAGCGACCGCGTGCGCGCCAGCGACATCGTCCCGTAGCGCTGTTCCATCTCCTTGACCAGGTTCTGCAGGGCGTTCGCCGCCATCCGGGGGCTCGTGATCACCGGCGTGAGCAGATGCGGGATCGACTCGTAGTGGTTGAGCTCGACCTGCTTGGGGTCGACCAGCACGAGCCGGACCTCGTGCGGCGTGGCCCTGAGCAGGATGCTGGAGAGCATCGCGTTGACGCAGGCCGACTTGCCCGCGCCGGTGGTTCCGGCGACGAGCAGGTGCGGCATCTTGGCCAGGTCGGCGCCGATCGCCCGTCCCCCGATGTCCTTGCCCAGCCAGACGGTCAGCGGCGACCAGTCGGGTGGCGGATCCTGGAACACGTCGCCGAGGTGGACAATCCGCCGGCGTGCGTTGGGCACCTCGACGCCCACCGCCTGCTTGCCCGGGATCGGGGCCAGAATCCGGATGTCGGTGGCCGCCAGCGCGTAGGCGAGATCGTCCTTGAGCTGAGCGATCTTCGACACCTTGGTCCCGGGCGCGAGCCGGAGCTCGTAACGCGTGATGTGCGGGCCGGTCACGCGGCCGATCACCTTCGCCTCGATCCCGAAGTGCCCGAGCGTCTCGACCAGGGTCCTGGCCACCTGCTCTTGGCCCGCGGTGTCGGGCTTGGCCGCCTCGCCGGTCGAGCGGGTCAGGAAGCGCGGTCCGGGGACCCGCCACTGGAAGTCGGGATCCTCGGTGATCGAGGAGCGGTAGCGTCCCTGCGGCGTGAGGTCCTCGGCTCTGACCACGATCTGAGGCCCCGACGCGGGGGGGTCGTCGGAGTCCACCGCAGCCGCCTCGTCGTCCGGACCATGCTGGTCGTCCTGACCAAGCGCGTCGGGCGGCTCGGCGTCGTCCTCAGCCTCGATCGGAGGTGCCTCGACGTGGGTTGCGCGGACGATCAGCTCGGCGGTGTCGGGCTCCGGCGGCAGCATCGGCTCGTACTCAACGCCGGCGCGGCCGGTCGCCGCGCTGGCCCGCGCGGCTGCGGTGGCTGGCCGACGCGCCGTGGCAGCCAGCTCCTCGGTCGAGCGCCGCAGCGCGCGACCGGTGCCCAGGACGCCCGCTCCGGTCACGCGCACGATGCCGGCCAAGGTCGCTCCGCTGACCAGGATCAGGCCGGCGATGAACAGGAAGACCGCCAGGATGTGCGCCCCGAGCGTCGAGAGCAGGTGGGAGCTCGTCCACAGCTCCGCCTGGCCCAGCACCCCCCCGCGAGCCTCGAATGTCGCCGGATGCCAGAACGCGGCGGCCGTCGCCGCGCCGGGCCCGAGCATGCCCGCGGCTAGGGCCAGCGTCAGCGCCGCCACGAGACACGCGATCCCGGTGCGCATCGGTCGAGCCGGTGGGCGCAGCTCGCGAATCAGGACCATCGCGCCGCCCGCGACGAGCGCCGCCGGAACCGCGTAACCGAGTGCCCCGAACACGAACCGGGTGGCGTGGAGCGCCCCGTCTCCCACTGGCCCGCCCGCCCAATGGAGATAGGCCACTCCGCCGAAGAAGATCCCCACGGCGATCAGGGCCAGCCCGATGATGTCGACGTGATGGGCCTCGAGTCGAATGCTCGGCAGGGCGACGGGTCGCGCGAGCAGCGAACGCCTGGCGCGCTTCGGTGACGGCTTCGGTTTGCGCTTCTGAGTGGTGGCCATGTCCAATCAGGTGGCTTCGACGGCGGGTGCGCGGCTCCTGCCGCCGTGAGGCCGTGTATCAAGACGCACTAAATCCCTGGGCGACTCGGGCGCCGGGCCCCTACCATCTCTCCCAGTGATGGCTGATTTTGAGCGCCCACCCCGTGTCCTGGTCGTTGAAGACGACGAGGCGATCGCTCAGGTGCTGCAACGCTCGTTGCGCATGGAGGGGTACGAGGTCCGGTTGGCCGGCGATGGCATCAGCGCGCTGGACCTGGCGCATGGGTTCCTACCCGACCTGGTGATCCTCGACCTCGGCCTCCCCCGGCTCGACGGGATCGAGGTGGCCAAGGAGCTGCGCAATCAGGACGACGACGTGCCGATCCTCGTGCTGACCGCCCGCGACGCGGTCGAGGCCCGGGTCGAGGGGCTCGATTCCGGGGCTGACGATTATCTGGTCAAGCCGTTCGAGCGTCAGGAACTGCTCGCCCGGCTGCGGGCCCTCCTCCGGCGTCGCCCTCCGCGCGGGCAGGCCACGCTGACCGTCGGTGATTTGAAGCTCAACCCCGACACGCACGAAGTCGCCCGCGGGGACCGTCAGATCGACCTCACGCAGCGCGAGTTCGAGCTGCTCGAGTATCTGATGCGCAACGAGCGGATCGTCATCTCGCGTCAACGGCTGCTCGATGAGGTATGGGGCTATGACCCGTTTTCGATGACGAACACGATCGAGGTGTTCGTGTCCAACCTACGGAGGAAGCTTGAAGCCGGTAGCGAGCCACGGCTCCTACATACGATCCGCGGCGCGGGCTACGTTCTCCGCGTATAGGTCGGTCCCGATCCGCTGGCGGCTGGCCGGCGGATCTGCGGCGCTGACGCTGGTGATCCTGGCCGGGTTTGCCGGGATCGTCGGGGTGCTGACCGATCGGCAGGTCCGGGGGCAGTTCAACGATGAGGTGCGCTCGGCCGTCGATCAGCTGGAAAGCCGCCTGAACCTGAGGTGGACCGGACCAGAGGCCAACGAGCTCGACTGCAACAAGACGATCCGCTTGAGCGACTACGCGAGCGCCGAGCACGCCCAGATCCGGATCTACGACGATGGTGGGCAGCTCCTGTGCACGCAGAGCCAGACCCAGGTCAAGATCAAGGGCACCGCGACGCCGCCGCAGGGCACGCCCATCTTCCCGCCGCCCCCGAGCACGGGCACCTTCCAGGAGCTGGGCGACCGGGTGGTCGTGCGCGAGCTCGGGGTCCAGCCCTCAGGCGAGGTCACGCTGCTCTACGCCCGGCCGCTATCGGACGTCGATCACACGCTGGCCCGGGTGCGCGTCTTCCTGTGGCTGGGTGTCCTCGGCGGCACCGTGCTCGCGCTGCTGGCCGGGCTCGCGACGGCTCAGCGAGCGATGCGCCCGATCGCCGAGCTGAGCGACGCCGCGCGCGAGATCGAACGAACGCGAGATCCGAGCCGGCGCCTGCCCCATCCCGAGGCCGACGACGAGGTGGCCGAGCTCGCGCGAACGCTCGAAGGCATGCTCGGAGCGCTCGACGACGCTCGCAACGAGACCGAGGCGACGCTCGAACGCCAGCGCGAGTTCGTGGCCGACGCGTCCCACGAGCTGCGGACCCCGCTGACCAGCGTGCTCGCCAACCTCGACCTGCTGTCCGAGGAGCTGGACGGGGAGCAGGCCGAGACCGCCGAGGCGGCGCTGCGCTCCACCCGGCGGATGCGCCGCCTGGTCGGCGACCTGCTGCTGCTGGCCCGCGCGGATGCCAAGCGCCCTGCGCCCAACCGGCCCACCGATCTCGCCGAGGTGCTGATCGAGGCGGCCGCCGAGCTGGGGCCGATGGCCGACTCCCACGAGCTTTCGCTGCAGGCCGAGTCCGCGGTCGTCGACGGCACCCGCGATGACCTGCATCGGCTGGCGCTCAACCTGCTCGAGAACGCGTTGCGGCACACGCAGCCGGGAACCCATATCCAGGCCTCGACCGTGACGCGCGACGGCAGCGCGATCCTGATCGTGGAGGACGATGGGGCGGGCATCCCCCCCGAGATCGAGCACCGGGTGTTCGAGCGCTTCGTCCGCGACGGTCGCGACGGGGGCCGCGGGTCCGGGCTGGGGCTGGCCATCGTCCGTGCGGTGGCCGAATCGCACGGGGGCACTGTCGTGCTCGAGCGTCCCGAGTCAGGCACCGGCACCCGCTTCGTGATCCGCATTCCGGCGCTGGGCAGCATCCCGGAGAACGGGGCGGCGAGCCCCGATCAGACTTCGACGACGACCGGCAGCACCATCGGCCGGCGGCGCAACCGGTCGTAGACGAATACCGCCAGATCGTCGTGCAGCTCCTGCTGCAGGAGGTCGATCTCGCGGATGCCATCGCGGGCGGCGCGCGCCAGCGACCGCTCGATCGCCTCGCGAATGTCGGACACCAGGCTGTCCGCCTGCTCGATGAACGGGACGCCGCGGAAGATCACCTCGGGCGGCACCACCGATTCGCCGGTCTGCTCGGACACGGTCGCCACCACGATGAAGATCCCGTCCGCGGAGAGCATCCGCCGATCGCGCAGCGCGACGTCGGCCGGATCGCCGATGTCGACTCCGTCGACGAAGATCATGCCGGCTTGCTCGGGCTCGCCGAACCGGGCGCCCCGAGCGTCGATCTCGAGCGGGAGCCCGTTCTCGCCCTGGAACACATCATCGGGGTCGATCCCCACCGCATCGGCCAGCTGGGCGTGGAGGTGGATCCGCTTGTGATCGCCGTGGACCGGCATCACGTAGCGGGGCTTGACGAGGTTGAGCATCAGCTTGAGCTCCTCGGCGAAGCCGTGACCGGAGGCGTGGATCGGCGCGTCGCGCGGTGTGATGACGTCGCAGCCGATGTGGTACAGCCGGTCGACCGTCTCGTTCACGGCGCGCTCATTGCCGGGAATCGGGGTGGCCGAGAAGACCACCGTGTCTCCCCGACGCAGCGTGATCAAGCGGTGATCGTTGTGTGCCATGCGCCGCAGCGCCGACAGCGGCTCGCCCTGTGAGCCGGTCGAGATCACCACCACCTTGTGCTCGGGCCAGTTCTCGACCTCCTGGGGTTGGATGGTCATCCCCTCGGGCAACTCGATGTGCCCCAGCGACCGTCCGATGTTGACGTTCTTGCGCATCGAGCGCCCGACCAGCGCGACCTTGCGCCCGAGCGCGGCGGCGGCGTCGACGACCTGCTGGACACGGTGGATGTTGGAGGCGAAGCTGGTGACGATGATCCGGCCCTGCGCGCGGGCGAACACCTCCTCCAGATGCGGCCCGACGTCGCGTTCGGAGGGCGAGAACCCCTGCCGGTCGGCGTTGGTCGAATCGCCGCACAGCAGCAGGACTCCCTCCCGGCCCAGCTCGGCCAGTCGCGAGACGTCCGCGGGTTGACCGTCGACCGGGGTCTGGTCGAACTTGTAGTCCCCGGTGACCAGCACCGTGCCGAGGTCGGTGGTCAGCGCGACCGCGGACGAGTCCGGGATCGAGTGGGTCATGTGCACGAGCTCCAGCGTGAACGGCCCGAGCGAGACCTCGTCCCCCGGCGGGAGGTCCTCGAGCGCGACGTCACGCAGGTTGTGCTCGTCCAGCTTGGAGCGCGCCATGGCGATCGTCAGGCGGCCGCCGTAGACGGTCGGTGCGTGGGTCGCCCCGAGCTCGCGCAGGACCCACGGCAGCGCACCCAGGTGGTCCTCGTGGCCGTGCGTGATGACGATCGCCTCGATGTCGCTGACCCGTTCGCGCAGATAGCTGAAGTCCGGCAGGACGAGATCGATCCCCAGCATGTCGGTGGTCGGGAAGCGCAGCCCGGTATCGACGACGACGATCCGGCCCGCGTATTCGACGACCATCATGTTCTTGCCAATCTCGCCCAGGCCGCCGAGCGGCAGGACACGCAGCTTCCCGCTGCGACCGCTACTCACGCTGTCGCGAGCATCCCGTGGCGCTCGAGCAGGTCGCGCACGGTCGCGGTCTCCCGCTGGTCGAGCTCCACGTAGGGGAGCCGCGGCGCGCCGACGCCCAGCCCCAGCAGGCCGAGCGCCGCCTTGACGCTGCAGGCGAGCGGGGCGATGGACAGATCGCGGTACACGTCCTGGAGACTCTGGTCGATCTCGCGCCGGGACTCGGGCTCGTCGACCATGCGATGCATCTCCTCGCCGAACAGGTGGCTGGCCACCAGAATGCCGCCTGGTTCGCCGAGATCGAGCACGTCCGCCAGCAGGTCGTCGTTGCCGGCGTAGATCTGCAGACCGTCGACCTGGGCCAGATTGGCCGCGTTGGCCTGTTTGACCGCGACGATGTTGTCGAGCTGCGCGAGCTCGGCCAGCAGGTCATTGGGCATGTCCGAGCCCGTCCGCTGGGGGATGTTGTAGAGCACGATCGGACGATCGGTCGCGCGCACGACCTCCTGGTAATGACGCACGATCCCGCGGCGCGACGGACGGTTGTAGTACGGGTTGACCGACAGCAGCGCGTCGGCACCGAGTTCGGTCGCCCGCTCGGTCAGGTGCACCGCATGGCGCGTGTCGTTGGAGCCGACGCCGGCGATGATCGTGCACCGACCACGCATCTCCTCGACGGCCAGACGGACCACCCCGAGATGCTCCTCATCGCTGAGCGTCGAGGCCTCCCCGGTGGTGCCGCACACCACCAGGCCGTCGGAGCCGTGTTCGACGAGATGGTGCATCAACCTGACCGCGGCCTCCTCGTCGACCCGCCCGTCGGCATCGAACGGGGTGACCATGGCAGTCAGGATGGAGCCGAGGTTCGCGGACATCGGCGGGATTATCGCAGGGAGCCCGGCCTACGGCTGCTTGTGTCCCCCCCAAGACATCACCGACAGCGGGGCGATCACGCCGAGCTTCTCGCGCGACGGCGCGGGGACGGTGGTGACCGCCGGCTTGGGGGGTGAGGAGACCACGTGGGTCACGGGCGCCCCGGTGAGCCGCTCGACGCGCTCCGGGAGGCCGGCGTTCAGCCATCGGGAGACACGCATCGGGAGCGTGGAGACCACGATCTCGTCGAACCGCTGCGGATCCCACACCTCGCTGACCGCGGAGATCGGGTCGCCTGCCCCGACGCTCCCGTCCACTTCGAGCCCGGCCTCGCGCAGGCCCTCGAGCGCCTGTGTGAGCTGGGCGCGGGCGGCCGCCCGCCCTCCGCCAAACGGCGTCGCCGGAATGATGAGCGTGAACGCAGCCCTCCCGCGTTCGGCGCGGGCGACCAATGCGCCCTGGAGCTCCTGGGAAGTGGCGGTGATGTTGGTGACGACGAGGACGTTGCGCTTCACGGGATGCTGACCTCCGCTCTGGATCCTAAGCGCTTGCGCCGGAAAAAGTAGCGGTTCGGTATTCGGCGCCGCTATGGCCACGTGGAGCAAGCGGCGGGCCCGCGCGCCGCCCGGACGCTCAGGAGCCAGACCTAGGTCTGTGCGGCCGGTTCAGCGGTGGTCTCGAGCAGCTGCTCGTACACGCGGTAGCGCTTGACCACGCGCCCGCCCATCGCCTCCATGGCGCGGTTCATCGAGTGGTTGGTCTCCAGGATCCAGCCCATCTCGCCGCCTTTGCGCCGACTGCGCTCGGCGACGGCGTAGTGCTCCATGTACAGCGCGGCGGCGACCCCGGTGTGCTGGTACTCGGGCATCACGCCCAGGAAGCCCACCCGGATGCGGTCGATGATGCGCGACTTGTTCAGGAAGTACCACCAACCGAGCGGCAGCAACCGGCCGCGCATCTTCTTCAGCACCTGGTTGATGTCAGGGACGGTGATCGCGATCGCCACGGTCTCCTTGTCGTTCTCGGCGACCATGAACCAGTCCCGCTCGTAGACGAGCTGCAGATCGAGCGCGTAGGCGTCGAGATCCGCCTTCGAGTACGGAACGAAGCCCCAGTTGCGCGACCACGCGGCGTTATAGACCCGGGCGAAGTCGTCCAGCTCGTGGCGCAGCTTGCGCCGCGACATCTTGCGGATCCTGATGCCGTACTTGGTCCGCGCCCGCTCGGCGATCCGCGGGATGATCGGCTGCAGCCGATCGCGCTCGTTGATGTAGAGCTCCCACATCAGCAGATCCATCGCCTTGGTCAGCCCGGCCGCCTCGCAGCGCTGCTGGTAGTAGGGCGGATGCCAGGGCTGCTTGATCATCGGCTCGCGGTCGAAGCCCTCGACCAGGACCCCGGACTCGTCGTTGAGCTGGAAGTCCATCGGGCCGACCATCCGCTCGCAGCCGCGCTCGCGCAGCCAGCCGGCGGCGGCGTGCAGGAGCGCGTCAAGCACGGCCTGGTCCTCCTCGAACTCCAGGAACCCGAACATCCCCCAGCGGTTGTGATGAAACTCGTTGAACGCGCGATCGATCTGCGCCGTGACCCGGCCGACCACGACGCCGTCACGGCGGGCCAGGAAGTATTGGGCCTCGCCGTGCTTGAAGTAGGCGTTGAGCTTGCGGCTCAGGAAGAGGTACCGCTCGAGCTTGAGCGGAGGGATCCACGGCGTACCGGCATGGAGCCGAAACGGAAGCTGGATGAACTTCCGCAGGTCGCCCGAGCCGGCGACAGGCGTGACCTCGATCGCCATGGGCGGGAACCGTAGCGAAACGCGGCGCGTCTACAGCAGCCGCTCGAGCCCGACCAAGGGCGACTGGGGCAACGTGCCGACCCGCCGGACCGCCAGGAGCACTCCGGGCATGAAGGACTCGCGATCAATCGAGTCGTGGCGAATCGTCAGCGTCTGCCCCACATCACCGAGGATCACCTCTTGGTGAGCCACGAGCCCGGGCAGGCGGACCGAGTGGATTGGCACCTCGACGCCTCCTCCGGCGGCCTGCGCCATCAGCACGGCGGTGCGAGCGGCGGTGCCGCTCGGCTTGTCGAGCTTGCCGTCGTGGTGCAACTCGATGATCTCGGCGCGGGCCATGTGCTTGGCCGCCGCCACGGCAAACTCCATCATCAGCACGGCGCCGATGGCGAAGTTCGGGGCGATGAACACGTTGGCCGGGGCCCCGCGCAAGTCCTCGAGCTCGTCGGGATCGAACCCCGTCGTGCCGATCACGACGTGCACCCCGGCGGCCACCGCCTGACGCGCGTTGGTCACCGCGGTGCTCGGCACGGTGAAATCGACCAGCACATCCGGGGCGGCGCTCAGCACCTGGGCCACCGAAGTCCCCAGGGCGGGATCAGCCCGTCCGACCAACTCCATGTCAGGCGCGCCGGCCACCGCCCGACACACCGTCTCCCCCATCCGCCCCGCGGCTCCGGCCACCGCGACCCGAATCACTTCTGGGCTCACCGCCCGCCCTCCCCTAGCCGCTCTCGACCAGAGCGGGGCCGACGCCCGCCAGCGCTTCCTCGAAGCGGGCTTCGTCGGGCCCGATGCCCGCGGCGGACAGTCGCTCGGGTGCCCACAGCTCGTCGGCCAGGGCGGCCAGGTCCTCGCGGGACACGGCGTCGATCCGCTCCACCAGCTCGTCGAGCGGCATCAGCGCCGCCCCGCCCAGGACCTCCGAACCGAGGCGGTTCATCCGCGCGCCGGTCGACTCCAGCGCCAGCAGGACGCGCCCCTTGAGGTTCTCCTTGGCGCGCTGGAGCTCCTCCGCGGTGCCGGGGTCGTCCCGGAACCGGGCGAGCTCCGTGCCGATGACCGAGAGCGCCTCGGCCACGTGCTCCACGCGCGTGCCGACATAGAGCCCCACCTGGCCGGTGTCCTGGTAGGCGCTGGTGAACGAGTACACGGCGTAGGCCAGCCCGCGGCGCTCGCGTATCTCCTGGAACAGCCGTGAGGAGGACGTTCCCCCGAAGATCGTGTCCAGCACCCGCAGCGCGAAGCGCCGATCGTCGTGGCGGGAGATGCCCGCTCCACCCAGGCAGACGTGGTACTGCTCGGTGTCCTTGCGCTCGAAGCGCCGGCGCCCGATCTCGCCGCCTCCGGCCGGGGCAGGCGCCGTCGCCGGCGGGGGTGTGCGCGGCGCACGGACGGCGTCGGGCCGGCCGGCCGGCACGCGCTCGGTGGCCATGGCGACGAGGGCATCGTGATCAACCGCGCCGGCGGCGGCGATGACGACGTTCCCCGGCGCGTACCGCGCGGCGTGAAAGCTCGCGATCTCCGGCACCGGAGTGTTGGCGATCACCGGCGCCCGGCCGATGATCGCCCGGCCCAAGGGATCGTTTCCGAACACCGCCTCGCCGAGCGCGTCGAACACCTTCTCGTGGGGTTCGTCGTCGTACATGGCGATCTCCTCGAGGATCACCTGGCGCTCGGAGTCGACGTCACTCAGCGAGGGGCGGAACACCATGTCGGCCATCACGTCGAACGCATGCGCGACGTGCTCGTCGATCACGCGCGCGTAGACCGATGTCGTCTCCTTGCCGGTGCCCGCATTGAGCTCCGCCCCCATGGCGTCGAAGATCTGGTCGATCTCCAGCGAGCCGTACTTGGAGCTGCCCTTGAACAACAGGTGCTCGAGCAGGTGGGAGAGGCCGGCCTGCTCGTCGGTCTCGTTCCGCGAGCCCGTGCCGATCCAGAACCCCAGCGACACGGACCGGACGGAGGGCATCGCCTCCGTCACGATCCGGACGCCCGAGTCGAGCGTCGTCAGTCGGTGCTCCTGGACCAAGGGGCTAGGAGCGCGGTCGGTCGGGATCGCGATCGCGCACGCGGCCTCGATCGCGGGGTGCGCGGTCACGGGGTGGGCGATCGCGGCCGTCGCGTCCGTCACGCCCGCCGCGGTCACGGCGGGGAGGGCCGTTGTCGCCGCTGCCCACCGCGCTCAGCTCCTCGGCGCTCTTGCCCGCGATGTCCGGGTCCTCGGCGAGCCGGAGGCCGATCCGCCCGCGCTCGCGGTCGACCTCGACCACGCGCACGTTGAGCTCGTCGCCCTTGTTGAGGACCTCTTCAACGGTGTCGATCCGGCGACCCGGTGCCACGTTGGAGATGTGCAGCAGGCCGTCGGTGCCCTTGGCCAGCTCGATGAAGGCGCCGAACGTGGTCGTCTTCACGACCTTGCCGGTGAACTCATCGCCGACCTCGACCTCCTTGGTCATCGAGCGGATCCGATCGACCAGCGCGTCGCCGCGCTCGCCGTTGGACGCATACACGAGCACCTGGCCCTCGTCGTTGACGTCGATCTGGGACTCGAACTCCTCCTGCAGAGAGCGGATCGTCTCGCCGCCCTTGCCGATCAGCAGGCCGATCTTCTCCGGATCGATCTTGATCGAGGAGATCCGCGGCGCGTGCTTTGACAGCTCGGCCCGCGGCGTGTCGATCACCTGGGCCATCTCGCCCAAGATGAACTGACGGGCCACCTTCGCCTGCGCGAGCGCGTCGCGCAGGATCTCGAACGTCACGCCGCTGATCTTGATATCCATCTGCAGCGCGGTGATCCCGCGGTCGGTCCCGGCGACCTTGAAGTCCATGTCGCCGAGGTGGTCCTCGACGCCCGCGATGTCGGTGAGGATGATGACGTCCTCGCCCTCCTTGATCAGGCCCATCGCGATCCCCGCCACCGCGCGCTTGATCGGCACGCCGGCGTCCATCAGGGACAGCGTCGAGCCGCATACGGAGGCCATCGATGAGGATCCGTTTGACTCGAGGATCTCCGAGACGACGCGGATCGTGTACGGGAACTCCTCCTGGCTCGGGATCATGGGCACCAGCGCTCGCTCCGCGAGCGCGCCGTGACCGATGTCGCGGCGCTTGGGCCCGCGCATGAAGCCCGCCTCCCCGACCGAGAACGGCGGGAAGTTGTAGTGGTGGAAGTACCGCTTGGTGGTCTCCAGCCCCAGCGTGTCGAGCCGCATCTCCTCACGCGTGGTGCCCAGCGCGACGACGCTGAACGCCTGCGTCTGGCCGCGCGTGAACAGCGCCGAGCCGTGGGTGCGCGGCGCGACGCCGACCTCGATCGAGATCGGACGGATCTCGTCCGCGCCACGGCCGTCGGGGCGCTTCTTCTGCACGGCGATCCGCTCGCGGATCAGCGTCTTCTCGAGCTTGTCGAACGCGCGCTGGGCGTTGCCCCGGTATTCGACGTAGGTGTCGGACTCGGGCTCGCCCGAGTATTGCGCCAGCACCTGCTCCTCGACCGCCTTGGTGGCATCCTGGCGCTCGAGCTTGTCCTCGACCTGGGTGGCGTCTTGCAGCGCCGCACCGTGCGACGCCTTGAGCTGCTCGTAGAGATCGGGCGCCACCTGCGGCGCCTCGACCTGCAGCTTGGGCTTGCCGGCCTTCTCGGCCAGCTCGCGCTGAGCGGCGCACAGCTTCTTGATCTCATCATGGGCGATGTCGAGCGCATCGAGGATCTCCGCCTCGGGGATCTCGTTCGCGCCCGCCTCGACCATCAGGATCGCCTCTTCGCTACCGGCGACGATCAGGTCGAGGTCAGTGCCCTCGAACAGATCCTCCTCGCTCGGGTTGACGACGAAGTTGCCGTCGACCTTGCCGATCCGCACCGCCCCGACCGGGGTCGGAAACGGAATGTGGGAGATCATCAGCGCCGCGGACGCGCCGTTCATCGCCAGCATGTCGTACGGGTTGACGTGATCGACCGACATCGGCAGCGCCACCAGCTGGGTCTCGTAGCGCCATCCCTTGGGGAACAGCGGACGAATCGGCCGGTCGATCAGTCGTGCGGTGAGGGTCGCCTTCTCTCCGGCCCGTCCCTCGCGCTTGAAGAATGAGCCGGGGATCTTCCCGGCCGCGTACATCCGCTCTTCCACGTCCACCGTGAGGGGGAGGAAGTCCACCTCACGAAGGTTGCCCGCGGTGGCGGTACAGAGGACCATCGTGTCGCCCGAGCGGACGACAACTGCGCCGGAGGCCTGCTTGGCCAACTTGCCGGTCTCGAACGAGATCTCTTTTCCCTCGATCTCGACGGAGACGCGCGTAACGGCGTCAGACATATTCAATTCCCTTCGTTCCCTCCGCCCTTCGGTCGGCGGAGTGCTTCGTATCGTCTCTTCGTTCCGAACTTTGTTGATGCTAGCGGGTTGAAAGCCGTGTGCCGCCGGGGGCGCTCGCGGGATCGGCCGGTCAGCGCGGGAACTTTCCTGGCCACTTAACCGGACCGCACGGTCCGTTTGTGGTACTGATCAGCGCTCGCCGTCGCGGCGGTCGAATGTCTTGGGGTCGATCCGCTCGGCCCGACCGTGCTCGAGCGCGAACAGGGTGGGCGTCGTCACCACCCCGGCGCGCACGCCTGACTCGAAGTCCCGCCGCACCCGCGCGCGCACCTCGTCGCTGCGACGGTCGGAGTCGAATCGCTCCAGGTCGAGCCCCAGCTCCTGGGCGCGTCGCCACAGGTGCGGATCCTCGAGCCGGGCTTGATCGGCGAACAGCAGGTCGTGCATCTCCCAGAAGCGTCCCTGCCGGGCGGCGGCCTCGGCGGCGCAGGCGGCCGCCCACGCTCGCGGATGGCTCGAGCGGACCGGGAAATGGCGGAACAGCACGCGCAGGCGCCGCCCGGCCAGACGCTGCTCGAGCACCGCGCAGAACGGGCACTCGAAGTCCGCGTACTCGACCACCAGGGGCGCGTCAGCGGGCCCGCGGAGATGATCGTCACCCCCCGGCTCGGGGACCGGGGCGGAACCTAGCTCGCGCACCGAGAACGATCGCCGGGGTCAATCCCCCAGCGCGTCGAAGATCAGGTTGGCGCCCGGCAGGTCGCCCGGGGACGGTGCCTGATAGGTCCACTGCACGACTCGGTCGGGGCCGATGATGGCCAGCGCGCGCTGCGGGAAGCCGCCCGGATGGTAGGCGTCAAACGCCCGGCAGGTCTCGCCTTTGGGCTCGAAATCCGATAGCTGCTCGATCGTCACGCCGAGCTGCTCACGGAACGCGGTCTGAGAGTAGGTGGCATCGCAGGAGACCCCGTACAGCGTGGCGCCCCGGGCCTTGAGATCGTCGAGCACCTCCTCGTACAGGTTCAGCTGGTCGGTGCAGACGGGGCTGAACGCGAACGGATAGAACACCAGCACCGTCGTCTGCCCCTCCAGATCCGACGGGGTGAAGTCGCTGCCGTCCCCGCGCTTGAGCGTGAACTCAGGCGCCAACCCACCCGCCGGTATCACTTGCGCAGACCGAGCTCCCGCACCAGCGTGCGGTAGCGCTCGAGGTCGCTGCGCTGGAGGTAGTTGAGGAACCGGCGTCGGCGACCGACCAGCATCAGCAGGCCGCGCCGCGAGTGATGATCTTTGCTGTGCGTGCGCAGATGGTCGGTGAGCTCGTTGATGCGCGCGGTCAGCATCGCGATCTGAACCTCGGTCTTGCCGGTGTCAGCCGGCCCGTCACCGAACTGCGTGACCAGCTCCTGCTTACGTTCTTGAGTGAGAGGCATGCGGGCCCGAGGCTAGCAGAGCTGCGAGCCCCTCGATGACGGGCGCTACCCGCCACACGAGCGCGGCGAGCCGACCCGCTCGCCGCGCTCGAGCCCGTTGATCGCCCGCAGATGGCGCTCCAGCGAGGCCGGCCCGACCGCGCCGGCCGGAAGCTCGACCACAAACGCCGTGGTGTGCGGGAAGGTGTGGTTCTCCCACCCGGTGGCGGTCCCGGGCAGGAACGGCAGGCAGGTCGCGGGCAGGCCCGCCAGGTGGGCGTAGCGTCGGGCGACGCCTCGGTCCCCTCCCGGCATGTCCACCAGATCCATGTGTTGGTGGTACCAGACGGTGACCGCCGGCTTGATCGCGCGGATCAGTCGCACGGCGGCTCTGGTCTCCGGCTCGGACTCCGGGCGCGGCCCCGAGTAGAACGTCGGATCCGATACGCGCTGCCATTGAAACGGGAAGTTCCGGTTCAGGTCGACGCCGTCGGCATTCTGACGGGTGTCGGCGGCGGTACCGTCCGGATTGAGCTCGCGAATCAGCCACAGCTGAACCCCGGTCCGCACCGGGCGGCGGGCCAGCGCGGACAGGATCGGGACGCCGGCACACTCGTTGCCGTGAATACAGCCCACGAGCAGGATCTTGCGTCGGGCGCTGTCCGGACCCAGCACCTGCGCGGTGATCGGGCGCCCCATCGCCGAGCGCCCAATCACCACGCTCCGGCCCCATGCCGTGTGTGCCCCGGCGGTGAGCAGCAGACAGACGGCGAAGCCGGCGGCCCGCCGGCGCCCTAGGGGCGCTAGCGACACAGCTCCCGCGTGCGCTGCACGTCGCGCTCCATCTGCTCCACGAGCGCCGGCACCGACTCAAACCGCCGCTCGCCGCGCAGGCGCTGCAGGAAATCGATCCGCAGCGTGTGCCCGTAGAGATCGACGTTGCGATCGAGTAGGAAGGCCTCCACGAGCACGGCGCGGCCGGTCCCGAAGGTCGGACGGACTCCGATGCTGACGCACGCGCAGGCCCCATCGGCCCGCGCCACGTAGATCCCGTGCCCCGGGCACACCAGGGCCTCGTCCGGGACGATGTTCGCCGTGGGGAAGCCGAGCGTCCGCCCGCGCTGATCTCCGCGCACCACCTCGCCGCGGAGCTGGAAGGGCATGCCCAGCAGGCGCGCGGCGGGCTCGACGTCCCCTGCTCCGACCAGTGCGCGGATGTGGCTGGAGGAGACGATCTCGCCGTCCACCTCGACCAGCGGGACCACTCGAGTCTCGAACCGCGGGTCGCCGGACAGCATCGCCGCGTCGCCGGCCGCGAGGTGTCCGAAGCGGAAGTTCTCCCCCACCGATACGTGGGTCGCCTGGAGGCTGCCCGACGAGCACGTGATCGACGAACTCCGCCGGGCTCTGGTGGGCGAATCCGTCGTCGAAGGGCACCACGACCAGCTCCTGGACCCCCAGCGTCGAGATCAGCTCGGCCTTGACGTCGAGGCTGGTCAGCAGCTTCGGCGCGGCCTCGGGGCGGACGACCTGCAACGGGTGCGGCTCGAACGTGAGCACGGTGTCGCCGCCCCGGATCACCTCACGGTGGCCGAGGTGGACGCCGTCGAACTCACCCACCGCCACCCGCCGGGGGCGCGGCTGGACATCGCTGAGCATCGTGACCTGCATCGAGGCGAAAGCGTAGTGCGTCGTTGACGGCGTCTAGCGGAAGCCGACGATCGGCTTGAGCGCACCGCCCGGCCCGGACTGGGCGAGCGCGATCAGCCCATCGCCGTCGGTCAGACGCACGATCCCGGCCGCGCCGCCGGGAGAATCGTCAGATTCTCCCGAGGGAAAACGCGCCGGCGTTCTCTCCACGCTCGCCCCGTGGCCGGCTCGGCGCGCCTGGTCTGGATCGAGCGCCACCTCGGGCAGGAAGCTGAGCGCCGTCCTGAGCGCCACCGGGCGCTCGGGGTTCGCATCGGCCACGTCGAAGGACCCGATCCGGGTCCGTCGCAGCGCCTCGCAGTACGCGTCGCCGAGGTCGGCGATCAGGCTGCGCACGTAGGTCCCCGACGAGCACTCGATCACGAAGCCGCGCCGGTCCGCGTCTCTCCACTGCTCATCGAAGCGGAACACGTGCACCTCGCGCTCGGGCATCTCGACCTCGACTCCGGCGCGCGCCAGCGCGTAGGCCCGGCGCCCGCCGATCTTGATCGCCGAATAGGCGGGGGGCGTCTGGCGGACGCGACCGGTCGGCAGCACCAGGTCTCCGTCCGGGACGACGCCGGTGGTCACGATCTCACCTTCCGGATCGCCGGTACTCGACACGGCCCCGAACCGGGCGGTGGCCACGTAGGTCTTGGGCAGCGCCATCAGGAAGCGCTGGACCCGCGTCGCCCGACCGACCAGCACCAGCAGCAGACCCGTGGCAAACGGGTCCAACGTCCCGGCGTGGCCGACCTTCGTCCCCCGCGGCAACGTGCGCCGGACCACGGCGACAACGTCGTGCGACGTGACGCCCGGGGGTTTGTCATATAAGAGGACGTAGTCCTCGTGCTGACGTGGCCGAACATCGGAGCGGTTATCGGAACTCAAGAGCGGAAATGTGAGGCCGGGAGCGAGGCTTTAGCCGTGCGGTCTCCGTAGTCCGGCAAAATCACAGCTGCGCAGCGAGCTGCTCGCGCAGGAACCGCACCAGCTGCTCCTGGGACATCTCGGTGGTGAAGCCGGCGGCCTGACGGTGACCCCCTCCGCCCTGGGCGCGGGCGATCCGCGAGACGTCGATGCGCTCATCGCTGGCCCGCAGCGAGACCTTGCGCAGGGACGCTTCGCCGCTCCCGCCGCGAGCCCGGACCAGCGCCGCGACGGCGGTCCCCTCGACGGCCCGGAGGTGGTCGATCACGCCTTCGGAGTAGCTCTCCTCGGCCCCGGACTGGCTGAAGTCGTCGGCGCTCAGCGCGGTCACCGTCAGGCGCCCGTCGTCGTAGCGCTCGATGTTGGCCAGCCCGCGCGCGAGCAGCGCGAGCTTCCCGTAGGGGACACGCTCGTAGACGCGCCGGTAGATCTCGTGCACGTCCACCCCGGCGTCGATCAGCTCGGCGGCCATCAGGTGAGCGCGGCGCCCGGTGTTCTCGTACATGAAGCGACCCGTGTCGGTGATCAGCCCGACGTACAGCGCCTCCGCGATCGTCAGCGTCGGCGTCACGTCGAGCCCGTGCATCAGCTCCCAGACGATCTCGGCGGTGCAGGAGGCCTCGGGAACCACGAGGTTGACCGTCCCGAAGCGGGTGTTGTCGTGGTGGTGGTCGATGTTGAGGATCCGCACACCCGGTCGCTGGAACGCCTCGGCCGGGTTGCGCTCCAGATTCCCGCAGTCCAGGAACACGATCGTGCGCTCGTCGATGTCCGGCGGCGGCGCGCTGACCAGGTTCGAGAGCGCGAGAAAGCGGTATTCCTGGGGTAGCGGCAGCTCGGTTGCGGCCATGAAGATCAGGCAGTCCTTGCCGACTGCGGTGAGGATCTCCCGCATCGCCACCAGCGAACCGAGCGCATCGCCGTCGGGATTCTCGTGCGTGACCACGATCAGTTTGTCGGCGGCACGGAGCTCTCCGAGCACCTGGTCGAGGGCCGAGCGGTCGCCGTTCTCAGCCATCGTTGCCCGGTTCCTCGCTGCCCGGTCCGCCCCCGGCGGGCGCATTGCCATGTCGGTCGAGGATCTCGGAGATCCGCATCCCGTGGTCGACTGACCCGTCGTATTCGAAGCTCAGCGTGGGACTGTGCTTGAGTGTCAGCTCGGAGGCCACGCGGCGCTGCAGGAAACCCTGCGCGGAGCGCAGCCCGGCCACGCTGCGCGAACGTTCGTGCTCGTCACCGAGCACGCTGAAGTACACGCGCGCATAGCGCAGATCTGGGCTGGTCTTGACTCCGGTTATGGTCACGAATCCCACGCGCGGATCCTTGAGATCCTTCGCAATCGCGTCGCTGAGGACTGCTTTCACCGCCTCTTCGACGCGGCGCGTCCGTCCACCGCTCATCCTATCCTCCGCACGAGCGTTCGCGTTGCGCCCTCATTGGCGCAGATCCTCGACCGACGCCACGAGGCGTTCGACGTGCACTCCGTCGGGGCACCGCGCGATCAGCCAGCGCTCGAGCTTGTCGACCGCCCCGGCCAGCGTGCTCAGCGAGCCGCCGGTGAGGGAGGCGGTCAGGGTCGCGCGCTGCCACAGGTCCTGATGGTCGACCTCCGCCACCGCCGCGCCGAGCCGTCCGTGGAGCTGGGCCTTGATCGAGGACAGTTCCTTGCGCTTGGCCTTGAGGCTGTTGGCCTCCGGGAAATGCAGCTCGATCACCAGCACAGCCACGAAGCCGCCCGCGGACATCGCCGCGCAACGCTCAGGCGAGCTCGCGCTCGACCTGGCGGGTGGCGTAGGTCTCGAGCACGTCGCCGTCCTTGACGTCGGCGAAGTCGCGGAGCACGACGCCGCAGTCGAACCCGCTCGCCACCTCGCGAACATCCTCGTTGAAGCGCCGCAGGCTGGCGATCTCGCCGTCGTAGACGACCGTGCCGTCGCGCACCAGCCGCACCTTGGATCCGCGCGTGATCTTGCCCTCGGTGACGTGAGAGCCGGCGATCGTGCCGACGCGTGAGGCGCGGAAGGTCTGGCGCACCTCGGCCGAGCCGAGCACCTCCTCCACTTCCTCGGGGGCGAGCATGCCCTGCATCGCGCTGCGCAGCTCGTCGATCGCGCGGTAGATCACCGAGTAGTGACGGATCTCGACGCCTTCGCGCTCAGCCACCGAGCGCGCGTCCCCGACCGGACGAACGTTGAACGACAGGATCACCGCGTCAGACGCGGCGGCCAGCATCACATCGGATTCGGTCACCGCGCCGACCGCGCGGCGGATCACGTTGACCGACACCTCGTCCTGAGGCAGCTTGGCGATCTCGTCCTCGATCGCCTCCAGCGATCCGGCGACGTCCGCCTTGAGCACCAGGTTCAGCTCCTGGATGCCGCTCTTGAAGATGTCCTCGAGCGACACGCGCTTGCCGCTGCGCCGGGCCAGCGACTCGGTCTTCAGCCGCGTCGCCCGCTCACCCGCGAGCTGCCGGGCGCGGCGCTCGTGCTCGACCACGCGGATGTGCTCGCCGGCCTCCGGGACCCCGTCGAAGCCGAGCACCTCGACCGGCTCACCCGGCGGCGCCTGCGCGATCCGGTTACCCAGGAAGTCGTGCATCGCGCGGACCCGGCCCCAGTGCGCGCCGGCCACCAGGGCGTCTCCGACCTCCAGCGTGCCGCGTCCGATCAGGATCGTGACCACGGGACCGCGACCGGGGTCGAGCCTGGACTCGATCACCGTGCCCGACGCCGCAGCCTCGGGGTTGGCCCGCAGCTCCTCGATCTCGGCCATCACGATCAGCGTCTCGAGCAGATCGTCGAGGCCTTCCCGGGTCTTCGCCGACACGTTGACAAACTCGGTGTCACCACCCCACTCGACCGGCTGCAGCCCGAGCGCGGTCATCTCCGTGCGCACGCGATCGGGTTGCGCGCCCTCCTTGTCGATCTTGTTGACGGCCACGAGAATCGGCACGCCCGCCTCCTTGGCGTGGTCGACGGCTTCCTCGGTCTGGGGCTTGACGCCGTCGTCGGCCGCCACCACGATCACCGCGATGTCGGTCACCTTGGCACCGCGGGCTCGCATCGCCGTGAACGCCTCGTGGCCGGGGGTGTCGAGGAAGGTCACGGTCCGGCCATCGTGGTGCACCTGATAGGCGCCGATGTGCTGGGTGATGCCGCCGGCCTCGCCCGCCGCCACCTCGGTCTCCCGGATGGCGTCGAGCAACGAGGTCTTGCCGTGGTCGACGTGACCCATGATCGTCACCACCGGGGGGCGCTCGACCAGGTCCGCTTCCGCGTCGTCGAACACCGGCTCGGCGATCGTCTCGTCCTCGGAGTGGACGATCTCGACCTCCTTGCCCAGCTCGGTCGCCAGGACCTGAATCGACTCGTCGGACAGCGTCTGGGTGAGCGTCTTCATCTCCCCCAGCGCCATCAGCTTCTTCATCACCTCGGGTACCGGCACGCCCAGGTACTCGGCCACGTCCTTGACCGTCGACCCCGAGTTGATCTGAACCGATCCCGGCTCCGCCAGCGCGTTGCGCGCCGAGGGGCGCGACTCGGCTTCCTCGTCGTAGACGCCGCGGCGGCGCCGGCCGCGCCGTTGGCGGCGCGGGGGCTGGTTTGACTGCCCAGGGCCGCCGCTACCGGCCGCGCGACGCGAGGCCTGAGAATCGATCACCACGCGGCGCCGGCCGCCCGGGGTTCCGGGGGCGCGCTCGCCCTGCAGCGAGTCGCGCGTCGGGCGCTTGTGCGCGTCCCCGCCTGCCCCACGGGCACTGGCATCGGCGTCGTCGGGGGACGCGGACGCGCCGTCGGGCGCTGAGGACGCATCATCCACGACGGGCGCCGCGGCGACGGGAGCTGGGGTGGCCACCGGTGCTGCAGCGGCCGGGGCGGCGGTCGCCTTCGCGGCCGCCGGTGCCTTGGCGGCCGTCGTCGCCTTCGCAGATCCGCTCGCCTTGGCGCTCGTCTTGGCCGCCGCGGGGGCACTTGCCCCGGCGCTGCCGCCGTTCCCGAGCACCCGCTCGGCGGTCGCCTCGTCCACCGATGAGGAGGATGCCTTGACGTCGAGACCCGCTGCCTTCAGGCGTGCCAGCACGTCCTTGGCCGGTAGGCCATGTTCCTTGGCGATCTCATGCACGCGCTTGTTCATTGAACAGCCAGTCTAGTTCGCCTACGAGGTGGCGCCTTCGGGAGCGGGCGCGGCGGCGACGGGGTTGGCCGGGTCCGCCGCGTCGACGGCCTCGGCGCCGGTCCCCGCCACCTGATCGGTGTCCTGATTGGCGAGCGCCTGGTGCGCCTCGATGCCGCAGTACCGCGAGCCGGGAAGCGCCGCGTTCGGGCAGCGACGGCCGTTGGACAGGATCGCCGCGCAGCGGCCCTGGGCCTCTTCCTGCTCGTAGCCGTGCTCGGCCTCCTCGGCGGCGAACTCGGTCTCGGAGCGGATGTCGATCCGCCATCCCGTGAGCCGCGCGGCGAGCCGCGCGTTCTGGCCCTCGCGCCCGATGGCCAGCGAGAGCTGATCGTCGGGGACGATCACCGTCGCCTGCTTGTTGGCGTCGTCGACCAGCACCTCGCGCACCCGCGCCGGCGACAGCGCCTTGGCGACGAAGCGAGCCGGCTCGTCGTTGTAGGGAATGATGTCGATCTTCTCGCCGCGCAGCTCGGAGACGACCATGCGCACGCGCGAGCCGCGGGGCCCGACGCAGGCGCCGACCGGGTCGACCCCGTCGACGTGCGAGACGACGGCGATCTTCGAGCGGTAGCCGGGTTCGCGCGCGACGCCGGTGATCTCCACCAGGCCGTCGGCGATCTCCGGCACCTCGAGCTCGAACAGCGACTTGATCAGCTCGGGATCGCGGCGGGAGACGATGATGCTCGGGCCCTTGGTCGAGTTCGAGACGTCCTTGATCACGGCCTTGATCCGTTGCGAGTGGTCATACCGTTCGCCGTCGACCTGCTCTGACTTGGGCAGCAACGCCTCGACCCGCTCGCGCAGCTGAACCAGCGTGTAGCGCGAGTCGGACTGCTGCACGATGCCGGTGATCAGCTCGCCGACGCGGTCGCGGTACTCCTCGAACATCATGTCGCGTTCGGCCTCGCGGATCCGCTGCAGGATCACCTGCTTGGCCGTCTGCGCGGCGATCCGGCCGAAGTCGTGGGGCGTGACGTCCTCGACCTCGATCTGGTCCTCGTACTCCTTGAGCTTCTCGAGGTCAATCTCGGGTTCCGGCGGGTCGCGCATCTCGCCCGTCTCCGGATCGACCGTCGGCTGCTGGTCAGTGGTCGCCTCGACCAGCAACTGCTCCTCGAGCTCCGGCGGGATCTTCAACTCCCAGACGATGAAGTCGCCGCTGTCGCGGTCCATCTCGACCTTCGCGTACGGAGCCGAGCCGGGCGTCTTCTTGTAGGCCGACAGCAGCGCGTCCTCGAGCGCCTCCATCAGCTTCTCATGGGAGATGTTCTTTTCTGCTGCGAGGCCCTTGACAGCCTCGACGATCTCCTTGGACATGGCCTCAGTCTCCGGGTACGAGGTTGGAGCGGACGATCTGCTCGTAGGGGATCGTGACGACGCCGTCGCTGGCCGCGATCGTGACATCCCGCTCCGAGGCGCTGACCAGCTCGCCGGTCAGTTGCTTGTGACCTTCAGTGGCGTTGCGCAGCCGAACGCGCGCCCGCCGACCGAGGAACCGGGTGTAGTGCTGTGGCTTGGTCAGCGGCCGGTCCTGTCCGGGCGATGACACCTCCAGCGAGTAACGGTCGCGGTACTCGCTCAGGTGCCCCGAGACGCGTTCGCACACCGCGAGCGTCACCCCGTCGGGGTGATCGACGAACAGCCGCAACGTTGAGCCGGAGACGACTTCCACAAGCAGCACCTCGATCTCAGGCTCGAGCTCTGCCACCTGCCGTTCGATGTCTGTGTGGAGTGCACTCACGATCTCCTCCGTCATAAAAGTCATAAAAAAAGCGGGCCAGCGCCCACTTTCCGGTACAGCCACCGGGAAGCGCCCGGCGCGATTGCTGTGCTCTCAGCGTAGCACTGCCGGGGCGGAGTTTGTGCGTCCTCGCGAGATAGCGGACCGAGCGAGACGGCCCCTAAACCCCTGGTGCCTCGGCGGCGCGGGCTCTGGCGCGATCCAGATATACGCGGTAGTCCCGGCGCTCCGGTTCGAGGCTCGCCGCCAGAACCAGGGGCTTGCGGGCTTCGGCGTGGCGGCCGAGCATCTGCAGGCTGCGGCCGAGGCAGAAGAGGGCGAAATCGTTGGTCGGCGCGCGGTCGATGACGGCCTGGAACTCGGCTGCCGCCTGCTCGTACTGTTGGCTGTGGAAGAGGGCGCGACCGAGGGCTTCGCGGATCGAGGTCTTGTCGGGGGCCAGGTCGCGCGCGCGCGACAACGGGATCGTCGCCTGGTGGTTCTCGCCTGCCTCCAGCAGCTCGGTCCCGCGGCGGAATAGCTCATACACATCGTCCATCAATCAGATTGTAAGCGCCTCCCCAGCGTCTTCGCGCTCGGTGTTCGGCGGGGCGGCAGCGCCCACAGCGCGCGTAGCCGGCCGGTCGTGCCGAGGCCCAAACTGAGCTGCGCACGCAGGGCCCGGCGCTGTGTCGGGGTGGGCAGCTCGCGCTCGCCGCCGAAGCGGGCCAGGCGGATCGCCCGGATGTATTCCGCCGCCGGCGGCGAGGAGCGAAACCGGTGTTCCAGGGAGGCCAGGGTCACGCCGTCGCTGACCGGGCGACCGCAGCGGGCCAGCGCCCGTTCGAGCTCTGC
The DNA here is from genome assembly GCA_963838535.1 of uncultured Solirubrobacterales bacterium. Taxonomy (GTDB): domain Bacteria; phylum Actinomycetota; class Thermoleophilia; order Solirubrobacterales; family Solirubrobacteraceae; genus Palsa-465. The sequence continues at coordinate 337,601 of CAWIRN010000021.1, read as the reverse complement.
GACGAGCTGTTCCTCGCTCGGCTGCAACCGCATCAGCCGCACCAGCCACACGATCGCGGCCAGCCCCAGCGCCACCACCAGCGCCGCGGCGGCGATCGCCAGGATCGGCGGGCCTGCGCCGTGGCCGCCGCCTCTCTGGTGCGAGGCGCCGCTGTGGACGGGTGTCGGGGCCGTGTCGCGCCGCGGGGCCTGGGGCACCGCCTTGCGGGCGGCGGGCAGCGTGGGCAGCAGCGGCAGAGCGGCGTTCTGCGCCCGGGCGGGCGCACTGGCGGGAGTCGGGTCGAAGCGCACCCAACCGTAGTGCGGGAACCACACCTCCACCCAGGCGTGGGCATCCAGGTCGCTCACCACCCACTCGTGCGTCGCCTTGTCATACGTGCCGGACGTGAACCCCGAGGCGACCCGCGCCGGTAGCCCGCCCATGCGCAGCAGCAGCGCCATCGCACCCGAGAACTGCTGGCAGTAGCCGATCTTGTCCTTGAGCAGGAAGCTCTCCAGCGGGTAGGGGCTGACCGGCGGATTCTGGTTGTAGCCGAAGCCGTCCGCGACCGAGAGATAGCGCTCGACGCTCGTCACGAACGCGTACGGCGTGGTCGACTCGCGCGCGAGTCCGCGGGCGAGCGCGAACGCGCCCGCGTAGGGAGACTGCTCCACGACGGCGGCGCCGCGCACGCCGTAGGCCCCGATCACGCTCTGCACCGGCAGACCGGAGTGGAAGGGCGCAAACCGGACCTCCGGCGCCGCGCCGACCGAGAGCGCCGTCTTGGGCAGATCGATCGAGCGATAATCGGCCAGCGCCGAGTCGGGATAGTCACCGCTGTCGTGGCTGAGCTGGGCGGCGGTCGGTCGCGGCGAATAGGCGCTGACCTGGTAGCTGGACCCGGGCCCGAGCTGCTGCCCTGCGGTCCAGGTGCCGGCGCTGATCCCGGGCACCACTCCACCCGGCATCGACCGCGGCTCCGATGCCGAGCCCGCGGCGATCACGTCGGTGGTCTTCATGCCCTGGATCGTCACGGTCAGCTGCTGAGTCCACAGCGCCGCCGCCGACGCGGCCGGCGGGGGAATCTGGGCGCCCACGGTCACCGCGCCCTCGGTCCAGCCCGAGCCGTTGAACACGTCGAGGTTCTCCGCCTTCCAATAGTCGGGCTGCTTTGCCCGCACCGCGAGTACCTCGTGGCCTGAACTGGGCCATTTGAGCGGACCGTACGTCTGCGTCCAGTTGAACACGTCGATCTTCGCCGGCGCGAACGTGTTCGTCCACGCCCGGTAGTCGAGCCACGGCTTGTGTTGGTCCAGCGATGGTGCGGCGATCATCGCGGCGACCCCGGCCAGGGCCGCCAGCGTGAACGCGCCGCCCACGGCGTAGCGGCGCACGCGCTCGCCCCACATGAACGCCGCCACCAGCCCGAACAGGATCAGTCCCTGGAGGTAGGGGAGTTGCGGGCGCACCAGCGTCGACGGCACGACGGCCAGCGCGATCAGCGGCAGCGCGGCCGCTGCCCGGCGCACGTCCCCCAGCGCGCGCGGGGCGAATGCCAGCACCAACGCCCCGTCCAGCAGCAGCACCGCGGCGCCGAGCACAGTGACCAGGCGGACCGTGGGATTGATGCCGTTGTACGGCACGAGCACGCCGGGGAGCGCGCTCAGCCCGCGCCCGATCGCGTCGGCGGTCACCGCGACGCGCATGTGGACGACCCAGGCGAGCGGCACCCCGGCCAGCGCAAACGCGACCAGCACTGCGGCCACGACGGCGAGCACCGCCGCGGGCGCTCCGAGCGGGCGCAGCCGAGGGCCGGCCACGACCAGCGCCAACGCGACCAGGAACAGCCCGAACAGCCGCCATCCGGGGGCCGGGGTGAGCAGCGTTGCCCACCGCAGCACCCCATAGAGCCCCAGCGCTGCGAACGTGGCGATCCGCACCCCGGGGCGGTCCGACGAGAGCGCCTCCGGCGAGGTGGATGGACGGGTCCGCCCACCTCGGAGGTCCATCACGCCAACCTGCGCGGTGGCGCTCACGCGACCGCCGCCACCGCCCGGCGACGCGCGCCAATCGCGAATCCGCGACAGCCCGCCACTTCGAAGCTCGCCACCAGGGGCGTGCGGACACCGGCAAGGCCACCCTCGGCGAGGCGGCTGGCCGGAACCACCAGCACGCCCGGCCCCCGGGTCATGCGCGCAATCAGCGCCGGCAGACGATCGAACGGCGCCACGGCGACGTAGAACAGTGGGCCGAGCCGAGCGCCGACCTCGCCGAGGGCCGGGGCGCGTGTCTCGGGGCCCCCCTGCACGACCGCCAGGCGGGCGTGCGCGGCCGGCCAGCTCAAGAGGTCACCGTCGATTGGGGTGGCGCGGCGTTCTCCGGGGAGCAGCAGCCCGCATCCGCCCAGACGCGCCAGCTCGAGGGCCAGTGACGCAGTGGCTCGGACCGCCGCGTCGAGCAGGTCGAGCGGCACCTCGCCGCGCGCATCCAGCACGACCAGCGGTCGGCGGTCGCCGTCGGCCTCCAGGCGTCGCTCCAACAAGCCGGCTCCGCGGGCGACGGCCGGCCAATGGATTCGACTGGCCGGTGTCCCGGGACGGTAGGGCCGCAGGCCGTCGAGATCGACCGCGGCCAGCGCGTCGGAGGGCGAGCTCCCGTCGGGCAGGTCTGACCGCCTACCCCGTCCGGGCGTCAACCAGTGGACCGGCTCGGTACGCGGAAGCACCAGCAGCTGCTGCGGGGCGGCGACGCTCACGCTGACGATCCGGGCGAGCTCGAGTGGGTCACGGAGGATCAGCGACGGCGGCCCGATCAGGTGCACCCCGCGGCGGGCGAACCGCGCGCGCACCCGCACGCTCGCCGAGCGCCGTCCCCCGATCGGCGAGAGCGGACCGCTGAGCGAGACCCGCGTCCCGACCAGCGGATCGAGCACCTCGGCCCCCGGCAGGCCGAGGTGACCCCGCCGGACCTCGATCGTCGCCTCGAGCGGCTGATCCTCGACCACCCGCTCGGCGTGCAGGCTGCGCTGCGCGCGAGCTCCCCGGGCGGCCGCCCACAACCACGCCGGGGCGGCCAGGCCGATCGCCGTGAAGGCGATCCCCGGCACAAACAGGGGCGCGGCATCGAACACCAGCGCGATCAGCGTCAGCACCGCCCCGGTGATCGCGACCGCCGCGGCCCGACTGGCCGAACTCCCTTCCGTCACCATCACAGCGCCCGGGTCGAGGAGAGGGCGTCGTCGATCACGTCGTAGGCCGCCGATCGGGGGGTCTCGGGGGACACCGCGAGGCGATGCGCGAGCACCGGTCGCGCCAGCGCCTGGACGTCATCGGGCAGCGCATGGTCGCGCCCCTCCATCATCGCGTGGGCCTTGGCCGCGCGGAGCAGCATCAGCCCGGCGCGGGGGCTCGCGCCGAGGTCCACGCGCGGATCATCGCGCGTGCGCCACAGCACGCGGACGATGTAGTCGCGCAACGGCTCCGATGCCCGGACGCGGGCGGCCGCGTCCTGCGCGGCGAGCACCTCGCCGGCCGTGGCGACCGGCATCAGGGCCAGCACCTGGTCGCCGGCCTCGTGAGCCGCGAGCATCCCTGACTCGGCCCTCCGGTCGGGATAGCCGAGCGAGATGCGGATCATGAACCGGTCCACCTGGGCCTCGGGCAGCGGGTAGGTGCCCTCGTACTCGATCGGATTCTGCGTGGCCAGGACCAGGAACGGGCGCGCCAGCTCGTGCGTCTGCACATCGACGGTCACGCACCGCTCCTGCATGCACTCGAGCAGTCCCGACTGCGTCTTGGGCGACGCCCGGTTGATCTCGTCGACCAGCACGACGTTGGCGAACACCGGTCCGGGACGGAACTCGAACCGCTGCTCGCGCTGGTCGTAGACGTTCGTGCCGACCACGTCGGCGGGGAGCAGATCCGAGGTGCACTGCACGCGCGCGAACTGGCAGTCGATCGATCGGGCCAGCGCCCGCGCCAGCGCGGTCTTGCCGACGCCCGGATTGTCCTCGATCAGCACGTGTCCCTCCGCCAGCAGGGCCACGAGCAGGTGCTTCAGGGTCTCTTCCCTGACCTGCACCGCGCGCGCGATATTTGCGGCCAGCCGTCGCGCGACGGCGGCGAAGGCCTCAGACTCGTGCGGCGCTACCGGTGTCTGCTCGGGAGGCTCCATTGGTTCCCTCCTTCCGCGCTCGCAGCCGCTCCACCTCGTCGAGCACCGCCGCCGCGACCCGCTCCTTGCTCGCCCGGGCCACGCGTCGCGTGCTGCCGTCGGCGGCGAGGATCGTCACCTCGTTGTCGATGGCGTCGAAGCCGATTCCCGGCCGCGAGATGTCGTTGACCACCACGGCGTCAAGGCCCTTGCGCTCGAGCTTGTCACGCCCGTAGCCCACCGCACCGTCTCCGTGCTCGGCGGCGAACCCGACCAGTACCTGCCCCGGTTCCCGCCGGGCCGCCAGGCCACTGAGCACGTCCTCGGTCGGCTCGAGCTCGATCATCGGTGCGCCCGCATCCTTCTTCAGCTTGCGATCGGCGGGGTGCGCCGGCCGGAAGTCCGCGACGGCGGCCGCCATCAGCAGCACGTCGCAGGCGTCGAACTCCCGCTCGCAGGCGAGCGCGAGCTCCGCGGCGGTGGCCGCTGCGAGCAGGCGGACTCCGGGCGGCGGCGCCAGCGCGACGTTGGCCGCGACCACCGTGACCTCCGCGCCGCGCCGGCGGGCCTGCGCCGCGAGGGCTAGGCCCATCCGCCCCGAGGAACGGTTTCCGATGTAGCGGACGCTGTCGATCGGCTCGCGCGTACCGCCGGCCGTGACGAGCACGCGCAACCCCGCCCAGGTCGGCGGTTGCAGGAGCGACTGGCCCGCCTCGATCAGCTGCTCGGGCTCGGCCATCCGGCCGATCCCGTGCTCGCCGTAGGAGGCCAGCTCTCCTTCACCGGGCCCGATGATCGTGAACCCTCGCCGGGCCAGCAGCGCGAGGTTGTCCTGCGTCGCCGCGTTGGCGTACATGTGGTTGTTCATCGCCGGCGCGAGCGCCACCGGGCACACGGCGGCCAGCGCCGCGGCGGTCAGCAGGTTGTCGGCGTGGCCGTGCGCCAGCTTGGCGATCGTGTTCGCGCTCGCGGGGGCGATCAGGTAGAGATCCGCGCGCTGGACGAGCGCCAGGTGGCTGATCGGCGCGCGATCTGGCACCGCCTCGCCCGGGTAGGCCCCGCGGGCGGGATCGGGCTCGAACTCGCTGGTCAGCACCGGCGCGCCGGTGATGCCCTCAAACGACGTCACCCCGACGAAATGCCGGCTCGCCGGGGTCTGGATGATGCGCACAGCGTGGCCCGCCTGGATCGCCAGTCGCGCCGTCTCGATCGCCTTGTACGCCGCGATCCCGCCGCTCACGCCGATCAGCCACCGGGACATGGAGCCGCTACCGCCCGCTCCTGCGCCGCTCGCCGTCCCGGCTCACGGTCGTGGGGGCCGCGGGAGTCATCCAGCTGCCAGCGAGCAACCGGACCACGGACCCGCCTACCGGTAGTGGTACTTGATCTTGCCCTGAGCGACCTCTTCGAGTGCGATCGTCAGGTAGTTCTTCGAGCGCGTGTCGACCATCGGGGGCGGGAACTCGTCGAACGTTCCCTCGCCGAGGTTGTGGTAGTAGGAGTTGATCTGGCGCGCGCGCTTGGCGGCGACGATCACACTCGCGTAGTCGGAATCGACGTGCTCGAGCAGCTTGTCGATGCGTGGTGAGATCAAGGTGCGTGTCCTTGGTTGGGGCTTTCAAGGTTAGCGGTAGACCTGGCGTGGCTCGCCAGCTCGGTTCTGACGATCTGCGCGAGCTCCTCGGTGGCCTGCTCGAGACGGTCGTTGACGACCACGTGGGCGAACTCCGGCTGCGCCTCGAGCTCGCTCTCGGCGGTCCGCATCCGGGCGTCGATCTGCGCCGGTGCGTCGGTGCCGCGGCCCACCAGGCGGGCCCGGAGCGCCTCGCGCGAGGGCGGCGCGATGAACACCGCGACCGCGTCGGGGATCGCCTCCCGCACCTGACGCGCGCCCTGGAGCTCGATCTCGAGCACCACCGGAACGCTGTCGCGCAGGCGCCGCTCGAGCTCGGAGCGCAGCGTGCCGTAACGACTGCCCGAGTAGGTTGCATGTTCCACGAAGTCGCCCCCGGCGACGTGTCCCGCGAACTCCTCGGCGGTCATGAAGTGGTAGTGCGACCCGTCGCGCTCACCCGGTCGGGAGGCGCGGGTGGTCGCCGACACCGACAGCTGGAGCTCCGGCACGCGTTCCAGCAGCCCACGGATCAACGTCCCCTTGCCGACCCCTGAGGGCCCGGTGATCACGAACACTCTGGCCACCGTCGGCGCTGTGGCGGGGCCGCGTCAGCGGCGGCGCAACAGGTCCACCAGCTCGCCGCGCTGGCGTCCGGAGAGCCCACCCAGCGTCTTACTCGGCGAGATCCTGCATTGGGAGAGAATCTTGTTCACCTTCACGCGCCCGTACTTGGGCACCGCCAGGAGCAGATCGAACACCTTGGCGGTCTCCAGATAGTCGGGCGGCTCGAGCAGCAGCTCGTGGATCGGCTGGCGCCCCGCCTTCAGATCACGCTTGAGCTGGGCGCGCCGGCTGCGCACATCGTTGGCGCGCTGGAGCGCCTCCATGCGCTGCGTGAGCGAGCGTTCCGGCGCAGCGAGAGGTTTGAAGAACGATTCACTGACCGGCGGCATCCGCGGCGACTATACATCGTGCGGCGTCGCGATCAAGCCCAATCCCGCAATTCGACTCGACCTCAACCTGAGGTTCAGCACTATCGAGACTGGTTACGGGAATAACCACCGTTTGCAGGGGGTTTTAGTCGCTGTGGGTAACTTTGATTACCTCAGCCTGGCGGGTCAGGTGCGAGTCGGGGAACCGAGCCACGGATTGTCCTGATTTGTCAGCAGATCGGCCAACTCGGCGGCTACGCGCAGCCCTGCGGCCGGGTCCCGGAAGGTCTCCGTGCCGACCGCGACCAGCGCGGCGCCGGCTCGGCGCAGGTCGAGCGCGTCCTGGCCGGACTGCACCCCGCCCATCCCGATCACCGGGATCTCGACCGCCGCGCAGACGGCGTGGACCTGGGCCAGCGCCGCGGCGCGGACCGCCGGCCCGGACACGCCCCCGGTCACCCCGCCCAGCCACGGCGCCCCGGAGCGCGGGTCCAGGGCCATCCCGCGAATCGTGTTGATCAACGACACAGCGCTGGCGCCCGCGTCCTGTGCCGCCAGCGCGACGGCGGCGACGTCGCCGGCGTTGGGCGTCAGCTTGACGATCAGCGGCTTGTCGGTCAGCGGCCTGACGTGGCGCAGCAGCAGATCCACCTCCCGCGGGTCGGCGCCCATCACCAGTCCGGTCTCGACATTGGGGCAGGAGACGTTCAGCTCCAGCGCGGCGATCTCCTCCCGCGGCGCACACGCCGACACCAGCTCGGCGACCTGCTCGCGGCTGAAGCCCATCACGTTGACGACCAGCGGCACGGGCAGCGACGCGTGCACCGGAAGGTCCTCGGCCAGGTAGCCATCGAGCCCCTTGTTCGGCAGGCCGATCGAGTTGATCAGCCCCGCCGGGAGCTCCCACAGCCGCGGCGGCGGGTTGCCCTGGCGCGGCAGCAATGTCACCGTCTTGGTGACGAACGCGGCAAACGGAAACTGCTCCAGCAGCTCGTCGCCGAACGCGCGCAGGGCGGCGATGGCGTCGAACGTCCCGGAGGCATTGATGATCGGGTGCTCGAGCTCGATGCCGCAGAACTCGATCGTCAATGTCGCACCGCTCCGAGCCGGCTCTGATCCTCGGCCGCTGGCCCGAGCAGCTCTGCATCGAGCACCGGCCCGTCGATGCACAGCCGCAGGTAGCCGCGGCGGGTCGGGACCACGCATCCGTAGCAGGCACCGAACCCACAGGCCATGCCGGCTTCCAACGCGAGCTGGGCGGGGATCGCGCGCTCCGCGCACAACCGCGCCGTCGCCTCGAGCATCGCCGGCGGCCCGCACGCATAGACCTCGCGGTGGGGATCCCGCTCCAGCTCCTCGTCCAGCAACTCGGTCACCAGCCCGTGGTGGCCGACGCTCCCGTCGTCGGTGGCCACCCGCGCCCCGGGCAACAGCGAAGCCCCGGGCGCGTGCGCCGCGTCGCGAAACCCAAGCAGAACCGTGACGCGGCTGCGGGGACCCGCGCCTTCGCCCGGGGGAATCGCCCTCTGGGCGATTCCCCCAATGCAATTGGCGCCAGCCAATTGCACAGCCTGCCAGATCGCCAGCGGCGCGATGCCGACACCGCCGCCGACCAGCAGCGCTCCGCGCTCCTCACGCGGGGCCGCGAACCCGGCCCCGAGCGGGCCGAGCAGCCACAGGTCCTCACCGGGCCCGAGCTCACACAGCCGGTTGGTCCCCGGCCCGACATCCTCGATCAGGAACTGCAGCCCGAGCGCTGGGTCCCGCTCGGCCCGAAGCACGCTGAAGGCACGGGGCAGGAATGGCCGCTCGGCGGCTCCCCCACCCCACCGCGTGGCGGCGGTCAGCATGTAGAACTGGCCCGCCTGCGGATAGGGACCCTCGGGGTCAGAGCACCGCAGCACGACATAGGACCCGTGGCTCTCGCGCCCGGTGACTCGCGCGGCGCGGCGGCGCGGCGGCGCGGTCACGCGGGTGGCGCTCAACGCGCCTCGCTCTGCGCGTGCTCGGCGTGGATCTCCTGCAGCGACACCACCTCGGGCTCGCCCCGCCGGCCGGCGGCGATCGCCCGGGCCGCGGCCATCCCGCCGGCCATCGTCGTGATGCACGGGATCCCGCGCGCGACCGCCGCCGAGCGGATCTCGTACCCGTCGGTGCGGGCGCCGGTGCCGACCGGTGTGTTGACCACGAGGTCGATGGAACCGCGCTCGATCCAGTCGACGACGTGCGGCGAGCCCTCCCCGATCTTGTTGATCTCCGTCGCCGGGATCCCCATCCGCCGGATCGCCTGCGCGGTCCCCCGGGTGGCGATGATCGCGAAACCCAGGTCGTGCAGCGAGCTGGCGATCCCGGTCGCGGCCGGCTTGTCGCGGTCGGCGACCGTGATGAACACCGTTCCCCGGTTCGGCAGCTTGGCGCCCGCCGCCGCCTGGGCCTTGGCGAACGCCGTCGGGAAGTCCCGCGCGATCCCCATCACCTCGCCGGTCGAGCGCATCTCGGGGCCGAGCAGCGAGTCGGCGCCGGCGAAGCGGTCGAACGGGAGCACGGCCTCCTTCACGCACACGTGGCCGTTGGTGGTCTCGGTGCGGCAGGTCGAGCGTCGGCGATCCGCTCGCCGAGCAGGATCCGGCAGGCCAGCTTGGCCAGCGGCAGGCCGATCGCCTTGGACACGAACGGCACCGTCCGCGAGGCGCGCGGATTCGCCTCGATCACGTACAGCCCTCGTCGCCGTGGATCGCGAACTGGACGTTGAGCAGTCCGACGACGCCCAGTGCGCGCGCGATCCCGCTCGTCTGCTCGCGGATCTGGTCCAGCATCTCCTCGCCCAGGGCGTGCGGCGGGAGCACGCAGGCGGAGTCGCCGGAATGGATCCCGGCCTCCTCGACGTGCTGCATGATGCCGGCGATCCACACGTCGCTGCCGTCGCACAGGGCGTCGACGTCGACCTCGATCGAGTCCTCGAGGAAGCGGTCGAGGTAGATCGTGGCGCCGGTCTTGGCCGCCGACGCGCTCCAGGTAGTCCCGCAGTCCGGCGACGCTGTAGACGATCTCCATCGCGCGGCCCCCGAGCACGTAGCTCGGGCGGACCAGCAGCGGGAAGCCGACCTCCGGCGCGCGCTCGAGCGCCTCCTCGCGCGATCGCGCGGTCGCGTACGGGGGCGCGTTGTAGCCGAGCCGGTCGAGCAGCGGCCCGAACCGCGAGCGGTCCTCGGCGAGGTCGATCGCGTCGATGCTCGTGCCCAGAATCGGGACGCCGGCGGCGTGCAGGCCGGCGGCGAGCTTGAGCGGCGTCTGGCCGCCGAACTGGACCACCACCCCTTCGGGCTTCTCCACCTCGCACACCGCCAGCACGTCCTCGAGCGTCAGCGGCTCGAAGTACAGCCGGTCCGAGGTGTCGTAGTCGGTCGAGACGGTCTCGGGGTTGCAGTTGATCATGACCGCGTCGCGGCCCTGCTCGCGCACCGTCTGGGCGGCGTGCACGCAGCAGTAGTCGAACTCGATTCCCTGCCCGATCCGGTTCGGCCCCGAGCCGAGGATCACGACGCTCGGCCGCGTCGCCGCGCCGGACCTCGTGGCTGGGCCCGGTCGCGGCCGTTCCCAGCCGGAGTAGTAGTACGGCGTCTGGGCGGCGAACTCCGCCGCGCAGGTGTCGACCGCCTTGAACGTCCGCTCGCCGGCGAACGGCGCCTGCGGATCGGCGACCAGCTCGGCCGAGCTCGTGCAGGAACCACGGATCGATGCGCGTCCGGCGGTGCAGCTCGTCGATCGACGCGCCGCGCCGCAGCGCCTCGAGCAGGTGGTCGAAGCGCTCGGCGCCCGGCGCTGGCGACCAGCGTCCAGCAGCTGCTCGGTCGTCGGCGGGCGAGATCGGCTGCATGTCGAGCTCGCGCGAGCGCAGCGCCTTGGCGAACGCCTGCTTGAACGTGCGCCCGATCGCCATCGCCTCGCCGACGGACTTCATGTGCGTGGTCAGGCCCGCCTCGGCGCCGGGGAACTTCTCGAACGCGAACCGCGGCCACTTGACCACGCAGTAGTCGATCGCGGGCTCGAAGCTGGCCGGCGTCGCGCGCGTGATGTCGTTCGGGATCTCCTGCAGCGTGTAGCCGACCGCGAGCCGGGCCGCGATCTTCGCGATCGGGAAGCCGGTCGCCTTGCTGGCCAGCGCGCTCGACCGCGACACGCGCGGGTTCATCTCGATCACGACGATCTCGTCGGTGGCGGGGTTGACGGCGAACTGGACGTTGGAGCCGCCGGTCTCGACCCCGACGGCGCGGATCACCGCGATCGCCTGGTCGCGCAGAGCCTGATACTGCCGGTCGGTCAGCGTCTGCTGCGGCGCGACGCACACGCTGTCGCCCGTGTGCACGCCCATCGGATCGAGGTTCTCGATCGAGCACACGATCACCACGTTGTCCGAGCGGTCACGCATCACCTCGAGCTCGAACTCGCCCCAGCCGAGCACCGACTCCTCGAGCAGCACCTGCCCGATCGGCGAGGCCGCCAGGCCCCCCATCACGACGCGCTCGAGCTCGGCCTCGTCGCGCACCACGCCGCCGCCGGTGCCGCCGAGCGTGAACGCGGGACGGACGATGAACGGCAGCCCGATCACCGCCAGCGCAGCCCGAGCGTCCTGCGACGCTGTGGGCGATCGCGCTCTCGGGAACCCGCAGTCCCGCCGCGGTCATCGTGTCGCGGAACCGCTCGCGGTCCTCGGCGCGGTCGATCGCCTCGTAGTTGGCGCCGATCAGCTCGACTCCGTGGCGCGCGAGCGTCCCGTCCTCGTGCAGCGCCTTGGCCAGGTTCAGCGCGGTCTGCCCGCCGAGCGTCGGCAGCAGCGCGTCGGGCCGCTCGCGCTCGATCACCTGGGCGACGGGTCCCGGCAGCAGCGGCTCGATGTACGTGCGGGTCGCCACCTCGGGATCGGTCATGATCGTGGCCGGGTTCGAGTTGACCAGCACCACCTCGTAGCCCTCCTCCTTCAGCACGCGGCAGGCCTGCGTCCCGGAGTAGTCGAACTCGGCCGCCTGGCCGATCACGATCGGGCCGGAGCCGAGCAGCAGGATCTTGTGCAGGTCATCGCGCCGGGGCATCAGGCAGTCCCGGGATTGCGAAGCAATGCCGCCGGGGAATCGCGAAGCGATTCCCCACCGCCCTTGTCCGCTGCGCTGCGCCGAATCTCATCCAGGAAGCGGTCGAACAGATACAACGAGTCGTGCGGCCCGGGCCCCGCCTCGGGGTGGTACTGGACCGTGGCGCCGGGGACGTCTCGGAGCGTCAGGCCCTCCACCGTGCGGTCGTAGAGGTTGATGTGGGTCAGCTCGGCGGCGCCGAAGTCCGTCTCCCAGCGGACCGGTTCGTCGCGATCGATCGTGCGGGCGCCGCTGGGCCCGAGGACCGCGAACCCGTGGTTCTGACTGGTGATCTCGGTTCTGCCGGTGGTCAGGTCCTTGACCGGGTGGTTGGCGCCGTGATGGCCGAACGGGAGCTTGTAGGTCTCCAGGCCGACCGCGCGGCACAGCAGTTGATGCCCGAGGCAGATGCCGTACACGGGCAACCTGCCGACCAACTGGCGCACCGTGCCGACGATGTAGTCCAGCGCGGCGGGATCGCCCGGACCGTTGGCCAGAAACACCGCGTCGGGATCGTTCGCCAGCAGCGCGCCGGCGCTCGCCGTGCACGGATGCAGCTCGACCGTCGCCCCGCGCTCGCGCAGGTTGCGCACGATCGAGCGCTTGACACCGGTGTCGATCATGGCGATCCGCGGCCCCTCGCCGCCCTGACCGCAGAGCACGATCGGCTCGGTCGGCGTGACCCCGCGGGCCAGGTCACGACCCGCCATCGCCGGCTCCTGCGCGATCAGCTCCCGCGCCGCGGCGTCGGTGATGGCGGCCGGAAAGACGCCGCCGCGCATCGCGCCCCGGTCGCGGATATGGCGCACCAGCGCCCGCGTGTCGAGGTCGCTGACCGCGGGAATACCCCGGCCGGCCAGCCAGCTCAGCCACCCGCCGTCGGCGCCATGCGCGTCGTCGCGGTCGATCCCGGCGCGCATGATCGCGGCCCGGGCGTGGACGCGATCTGACTCCATGGCGGCGAGCGAGACACCGTAGTTGCCGATCTGGGGATAGGTGAAGATGATCAGCTGACCGGCGTAGCTCGGATCGGTCATCGCCTCCTGGTAGCCCGACATCGAGGTCGTGAACACAATCTCGCCGACCGCGTGATCGTCGGCGCCGCAGGCCAGCCCGTCAAAGCGGGTGCCGTCCTCGAGCAGGACGTAGGCAGTGGCGCGCGTCACGCCTGCGGGCCCGAGCCCCGGCCGCGCCCGCCGACGCCTCCGTGCAGGACGGCGGTCGCCGAGGACCGGCTGGACCGGTGATCGACGAGCATCGGCCGCCGGAACGCGACCGCGCCGGCGGCCAGCGTCAGCAGCACCCGGCCGTGGAGAGAGCGCCCGTGGAAGCAGCAGTTCGTCGAGCGGCTCGCATAGCCGTCCTCGCCCACCTCGAAGCGAGCGTCGAGGTCGACCAGGCAGAGATTGGCGACCTCGCCGACCGCGATCCGCGGCGTCGGCAGGTCATACAGGGCCCCGCCCGCGCTCATCCGTTCCACCACCGTGGCCAACTCGAGCTCGCCGGACATCACGAGCTCGGTGAACAGCGCGGCAAACGCGGTCTCGAGGCCCGTCGTGCCCATCGCCGCCTGCTCGAACGGGACCTCCTTCTCGTGGCGGGCGTGGGGGGCGTGGTCGGTCGCGATGCAGTCGATCACCCCGCTCTTCAATCCCTCGACCAAGGCGAGCCGGTCGATCTCCGCGCGCAGCGGCGGATTCATCTTGTAGCGGCTGTCGAGCGTTCTGACGACGTCGTGGGTGAGCGTCAGGTGGTGCGGCGAGGCCTCGCCGCTGACCCGAGCGCCGGCTGCCTTGGCCGCGGCCAGCTCCTGGACCGATTCGACGCACGACAGGTGCTGGAAGTGGACGCGCGCGTCCTCGTACCCGGCCAGCGTCGCATCCCGCGCGACCATCGTCGACTCCGAGATCGAGGGGATTCCGGCCAGACCGAGCCGGGCGGACACGGCGCCCTCGTGCATCACTCCGTCGCCGGACAGGGCGGGGTCCTCCTCGTGCAGCGCCACGACGCCTCCGCACAGACGCTGGTACTGCAGTGCCTTGCGCAGCATTCCGGCTGACACCACCGGCTTGCCGTCGTCGGTGAACCCGAGCGCGCCCGCGTCGCTCAGATCCGCCATCTCGGTCAGCTCCTCGCCGGCCAGGTTGCGGGTGATCGAGGCGAGAAAGCCGACCGGGACCCGGGCCTCGCGCCGCGCGCGCTCGACCAGCGACCCGAGGATCGCCGCATCGTCGATCACCGGCGAGGTGTTGGGCATCGCGATCACCGCGCAGAATCCGCCGGCGGCGGCGGCGGCCGTGCCCGTATCGAGGTCCTCCTTATACTCCTGCCCGGGTGTGCGCAGGTGGACGTGCGGATCGACGAAGCCCGGAAAGGCGTGCTTTCCGCTGGCATCGAGCGTCTCCCCGTCCTCGGGGGCCGGCAACGAGTCCGGGGCGCCGAGCTCGGCGATCCGGCCGCCGCGGATCAGGATGTCGTGGGGCTCGTCGAGGTCGCCCCGGGGATCGAGCGCATGCACCGACCGGATCAGCAGATCGGCCGGCGGCCGCTGGCGGTGGAACAGTCGCTGTGTCTGGCCTGTCATCCCGCTGCCACCGCCGCCAACATCGGCGAGCCGACCAGCAGCTCGTAGAGAACGGCCATCCGCACCGCGACACCCGCCTTGACCTGCTCGCCGATCAGCGCCTGGGGCGAATCGATCGCGTCGGCCGAGAGCTCCACCCCGCGGTTGACCGGGCCCGGGTGCATCAGGAGCTGACCCGGAGTCAGCCGGCCCGTGCCGACCTGGTAGCGGGCCGCGTACTCGCGCAGCGAGGGCACGAACGACTCGTGCATCCGCTCGTTCTGCATCCGCAGGACGTAGACGACGTCGGCTTCGTGCAGGCGCTCGATCCGCGGCGTCGCGTCACAGCCCAGGGCCTCGATGCCACGCGGGATCAGGGTCGGCGGGCCGCACACGGTCACCGTCGCTCCCATCCGCCGGAACGCCAGGATGTTCGATCGCGCCACCCGCGAGTGCAGGACATCTCCGACGATCCAGATCTTCGTGCCGTCGAGCGACCCGAGCCTGCGCCGGAGCGTGAACACGTCGAGCAGGGCCTGGGTTGGATGTTCATGCTTGCCGTCCCCGGCGTTGATCACCGCGGCGGCCGTCCAGCCCGCCACGAGCTGTGCCGCGCCGACATGCGGCGAGCGGATCACGATCGCCGCCGGGTCGTAGGCCGAGAGCGTATGCACGGTGTCCTTGAGCGACTCGCCCTTGTCCACGCTCGAGCCCGCCGAGCGGATCGACACGACGTCCGCCGACAATCGCTTGGCGGCCAGGTCAAACGAGGAGCTGGTCCGCGTGCTCGCCTCGTAGAACAGGTTCACGATCGTGCGCCCGCGCAGCGCCGGCACCTTCTTGATCTCCCGTCCCGACACCTCGGCGAACGACTCGGCACGATCGAGGATCCGCTCGATCCCCGCGCGATCGAGGTCGTCAATCGAGATCAGGTGCCGGGGCATCCGACCACTCATACCGCCGCCCGCCCACGCGTGGGTTCGGCGTTGCCACGCTCGTTCTCCGGGCTGATCGTCACCTCGTCGTGACTGTCGATTTCCTCGACCCGTACGTTCACGTGCTGATCCTGGGAGGTGGGCAGGTTCTTACCGACATAGTCGGGCCGGATCGGGAGCTCGCGATGGCCGCGATCAACCAGCACCGCGAGCTGGACCCGGGCCGGGCGGCCGTAGTCAAAGATCTCGTCGATCGCCGCGCGCACCGTCCGCCCCGTGAACAGCACGTCGTCCACGATCACGATCGTGCGTCCGTCGATCGGAAAGTCAAGCTGCGTCGCATGCACGATCGGCGCGCTCGGACGGATCGCCAGGTCATCGCGATAGAAGGAGATATCGACATAGCCGAGCGGAACCGCCGGGGCCTGCAGCTCGCTCATGAGCGCGTGCAACCGCGTGGCGAGCACCGCCCCCCGGCGATGGATACCGACCAGCGCAACCGACCCGGACGGATTCTTCTCGACGATCTCGTGTGCGATCCGCACCAGCGTGCGGCGAATGTCATCGCGGTCAAGGACGACCGTAGCGGCGTTCAACGTGCTCCTTCCTGGCCTCTCGGGACCGGATTAAAGGGGCCGACTCAACGAGCCTAGCAACGCACCCGGCGGACCGGGGTGGCGCGGTCGGTCGCTGGGAGCGCCCGACTCCGGGCAGGACCGGCCGGACGCCGCTGGGCGCCTACGGTTCCGGCGACGGGCGGTCTGCGAATCGGCCGCCGCGCTGGCGCGTGCCGCGTTCGTGAACCCCACTCGGGTGATCCCTGCGATATGCGCCGGCGCGCTCGCGGGGTGCCCTGCGCTAGGTTCTCTGCGCCAGGTTCTTCGCCGACCGCGAGGGTGGTGACGGTCCCCGGAAATGTCACCGGACCGAAAACACCTGGGAAACGTCCCACATGAGGCGTCATTTTCGGCGATCGGGCAGTTCCCCAGCCACCAGCCGTTGAACAGCCCAAACGAGTTTTCCGAGCTCTCGATTGGGCTTTTATACAGCCGAATCGGTCAGAAATATGACCTTCAGAGGCCAGCCATCGTGTCGGAGCCCCGCACGCGACCGACCGACCCTTCCCACCCGGCCCGCCGGACCCGGCGGCACGCACCCGCGCCGCGGGGGTGGCACAAATCTCCCCCAACTCCCTGGGTCACGGGGGGTGTGTGCGTCAGAGCCCGCTCAGCGGGCCACATCGCCCCCACCCCTCCGATTCACACCCGGTGGGGCGATTTTGTTCGCTCGCACGCCACGTCACGTCACGTCCAGGTGTTTGTCACCTGATTTGGAAACATCTGGCTGCATAACGGTCCGCAGCTCACGGTTGTGGGTCGATCTCGGACTCGACCACGGGGTCGGGCTTGGGCCCCGGGTGTGCGTCCGGCGAGGGCTGCCCCTCCGGCGAGCGACCATCCCAGCGCACCAACTCCGGCTCGCCTCGCTCGGCGAACGGAATCTCGATCGTGTCGAAGTCCCGTGGCAACACGGTACCGGGGAAGATCGCCCTGGCCTCGTCGCGCAGCAGGCCGATGGGGTGCCGGGTGGACACGTGGGTCAGCGCCAGCATCCGGACCTCGGCGTCGCGCGCGATGGTCGCCGCCTGCGCAGCCGTCGAGTGGCCTGTCTCGGCGGCGCGGTCGCGCTCCTCCTCGGCGAACGTCGCCTCGTGGACGAGCACGTCGGCCTGGTGAGCGGCGATTCGGATCGACTCGCACGGCATCGTGTCGCCCGAGATCACCAGCTTGCGCCCGCCACGGGCCGGACCGAGCACCTGGTCGGGCGTCACCCCGCGGATCGTCTCGCCGCGCTGCACGCGGCCGAACTCGGGTCCGGGGTCGAGCCCGAGCGCGACGGCCGCGTCCGGATCGAACACACCTGGACGCTCGTCCTCGAACAGCACATAACCGAGCGCGGGCACGCGGTGCGCGACCTCGACGGGCGCGATCCGGTAGCCGTCGCGCTCGAGCACGTCGCCCGGTTCGAGCTCCACGAGGTCAAGCTCGAACCGCACGCGACCCGCTGCCCGCAGCGCCAGCGGCAGCAGGGTGCTCAGTGGCGGCGGCCCATGGATCGTCAGCGGCCGCTCCCGCCCACGTAGGTCGAAGGTTTTCAGCATGCCCGGCAGGCCGAGCCAGTGATCGGCGTGAAGGTGCGTCAGGAACACCTCGGTGAGCTCGGTCAGCCCGACCGAGCTGACGAGCTGGCGCTGCGTCCCCTCGCCGCAGTCGAACAGGATCCGATCGCCGCCCCGGCGCACCAACACCGCGGGGAGGCCGCGGCGCGCGGTGGGAATCGAGCCCGCCGTGCCCGCGAAGAAGATCGAGAGGTCCATCGGCGGATCAGTCTGTCAGTCGAGTGCGGCCAACCCCAACGCCATCCGATCGCGGCGCTCACCCGCGAGCCCGACCGGCGCAGCTCAGCGACGGCTCGCCGCTCGGCGGGGCTGGCGGTCGCCCCTGTAAGCTCGTCCACGTCATTCCCGCCGAGCGCCCGTAGCTCAGGGGATAGAGCGTTCGCCTCCGGAGCGAAAGGTCGCAGGTTCAAATCCTGCCGGGCGCGCTCAGAAGTACCTGCAAATCAGAGCTGATCGGGTACAACGATCTGATGACATCGGCTGGAGATCCCGAGGCCCACGTCAGTCCGGCTCCGGCCCGTGCCGATGGCGAGGCACCGCCGCCGTTGCGCGAGCTCGAGGGCGCGCCCGATGTGCCGGCGGAGGCGCGCGAGGAATTATTGGCGCTCAAGTCAGGCGCTGTGTTCGTGTGCGCGCGGCCTGACGGGGATATCCGCCCTGCTCGCGCGTCGGGGGAGGGTCTCTACGTGCAGGACACTCGCCATCTGTCCGAGCTGCGCCTGACGGTCGGTGGGGCGCGGCCGGTGCTGCTGTCTTCGGTGATGGAGTCAGGGCATCACGCGGTGATCAATGCCACCAATCCCGGATTGCGTGCTGAGGGCGATGTGATGGTGCCGCAGGAGACGATCAATGTGCGCCGGACGTTGTTGATCGCGGATCGGTTGTTCTATCGGGTGCGTGTGCGCAGCTTCGGACCGGAGCCGGTCGCGACGACGGTCGAAGTGTGGCTGGCGGCGGATTTCGCCGACGTGTTCGAGGTCCGTGGCGTGGAACGTCGCACGAGCGGCCGGCTGTTGCCGCCGACCCACGAGGGGGATCGTTTGCGGTTCAGCTATGTGGCCGGCGATGGTCAGCGTCGGGAGACGCTTGTCGAGCTCGAACCTTCGCCGGGGGGCGTGAGCATCGCCGGGGGTCGTGTGCACGTGGTCTGGGAGGTGGAGCTCGTCACGAGTGAGGCGTTCTCGCTGCTGATCACGGTGTTTCCTGCTCGCGATGGGCGGCGGCGTGCTGGGCCGACGCTCGAGCGCAGCGCCGCGCGACTCGAGGCCGCACATGCCGGCTGGGTCGGTGCGTGCGCAGCGATCGCGACGGACAACGAGCTGTTCGATCGCCTGATCGACGCGTCCGTGCGTGATCTGCACGCGCTGATGATGCCGGTCGGGAGCGATCAGCTGCCGGCCGCGGGGATTCCCTGGTACGTCGCGCCGTTCGGGCGCGACTCGCTGCTGAGCGCGTGTGAGTCGCTGATGATCAACCCCGAGGTCGCGCGTGGCACGCTGCTGGTGCTCGCCGGGCTGCAGGCCCAGGCCGATGAGGGCTGGCGCGACGCCGAGCCGGGCAAGATCCTGCACGAGCTGCGTATGGGGGAGCTTGCCCGGACGGGGCACATCCCCCATACGCCGTACTACGGGACGGTGGACGCGACGCCGCTGTTCCTGATGGTCGCGGGCGGCTACTACCGCTGGACGCTTGATCTCGACACGATGGTTCGGCTGCGACCGGCGCTCGACGCCGCGCTCGGTTGGATCGATGAGTGGGGCGATCGCGACGGCGACGGGTTCGTCGAGTATCAGCGCCGCGCCCCGGCGGGCCTGATCAACCACGGCTGGAAGGACTCGCATGACTCGATCGTGCACGCGGACGGGTCGCTTGCGCAGGGGCCGATCGCGCTCGTCGAAGTCCAGGGGTACGTGTACGAGGCGAAGCTGCGCATCGCTGACGTGTACCAGGCGCTTGGAGACGAGGACCGCGCGGGCCGTTTGAGAGCGGAGGCCGGCGCGCTGCGGGGCGGGTTCAACGAGGCGTTCTGGGATGCGGACGAGGGATTCTTCGCGCTCGCGCTCGACGGGCGCAAGCGCCAGGTCCGCAGCGTTACGTCGAATCCCGCGCACTGCCTGTACTGCGGGATCGTCGATGACGACAAGGCGGGGCTGGTCGCGGAGCGGTTGATGGCGCCGGACATGTTCTCCGGGTGGGGGATCCGGACCTTGTCGGGCAGCTCGCCGGCGTATAACCCGATGAGCTACCACAACGGCTCGATCTGGCCGCATGACAACGCGATCGCCGCCGCCGGCCTCAAGCGCTACGGGTTTGACGCGGCGACCAACCGGATCGCCGCCGGCTTGTTCGACGTCGCCGCGGGGGCGCGCGAGTTCCGCCTGCCCGAGCTGTTCTGCGGCTTCCACCGCGACGGCTCGCGGGCGATCGTCGCCTACCCCGTCGCGTGCATCCCCCAGGCCTGGGCGGCAGCCGCGCCATTCATGCTGCTCCAAGCGATGCTCGGCATATCCGCGCATGCACCGGAGAACCGGCTGACGGTCGACCGGCCACGGCTCCCGGACTGGCTCGGAGACGTCGAGATCCGCGGCATCCGCGTCGGCCGCTCAAAGGTCAGCCTCGCGTTTCGCCAGACCGGACCCAGCACCGGGTTCTCGCTGCTCGAGCAACAGGGCGACGTGCGCGTCACGATGTCGACATGACCGCGGCGCAGGACGCGCCGAAAACGGATCCGGCGCTCCCCGCGGCGCTCGCGCGGCGTTTCGAGGCGATTGTGTTCGACTGGGACGGCACCGCGGTACCCGACCGTCACGCTGACGCCACCCGGTTGCGCCGCCTCGTCGAAGACGCGTGCGCAGCGGGGGTCGAGCTGGCGGTTGTGGGCGGCACGCACGTGGGTAACCTCGACAGCCAACTCGCTGCGCGTCCGACTGGACCCGGGGGGCTGGTGCTGGCGCTCAACCGCGGCTCGGAGGTGTTTCGCGTCGATCGTGACGGGCCGCAACTCGTCTACCGGCGGACGACGAGCGCTGATGAGAACGCGGTCCTGTCGCGTGCGGCGCAGTTGACCGTCGAGCGCCTGGCGGTGCGGGGGGTCGTGGCGCGGACCGTGTCCGAGCGGCTGAACCGCCGCAAGATTGATCTGATCCCCGGGCTCGGCTGGGAGGATCCACCGAAGGCACGGATCGACGAGCTGCTCATCGCCGTGCAGGCCCGTCTCGCAACCGCGGGTATCGATGGGCTGACCGAGGCGGTGGAGATCGCACGCGGCGCCGCGACGGATGCCGGTCTGGCCGATCCGCGGGTGACCAGCGACGCCAAGCACGTCGAGATCGGCCTCACGGACAAGTCCGATTCGGCCCGCTGGATCATGCGCGAACTGTGGCGCCGCGGTATCGGACCCGGCCAGGTGCTGATCGCGGGCGACGAGCTTGGACCACTTGGCGGTCTGCCGGGGAGCGACTCAAACCTGCTCGTCGATGCCGCGCACGGCGCGACGGTGGTTTCGGTCGGGGTCGAGCCGAGCGGCGTTCCAGCCGGCGTCCTCAGGCTTGGCGGAGGCCCTGAGATGTTCGCGGCGGTGCTCGAGGACCAGGTCGCACGCCGCCGGCGCGGCGATCTCCCGATCGTCGACCCCGACCCTGCCTGGACGCTCGTGATCGACGGCGTCGATCCCCAGCTCGAACGCTTCCACGAATCGCTGCTCACGCTGACCGACGGGCTGCTCGGGACGCGCGGGAGCGTGATCACGGCGAATCCGAGCGGCGACCCCGCGGTGCTGATGTCCGGCGTGTACACGAGAACGGGCGCGGAGGCGCACCTGCTGGCCGCGCCGCGCTGGAACACAATCGCGCTCGACGAGCCCTCGCCACGTGCGGTCCGGCGCGTACTCGATCTCCACGCCGGCGTGCTCCAGCAGCAGTTGCAATCGGAGACCGGACGCATCGACGCGCTGCTGCTCTCCTCGCTGGCGCGACCAGCGACCTCTGCGCTGCGAGTGAGGGACCGCAGCGCAGGCCAGCACCTGTCCCGGCCGCTCTCTGCGCCACCCGGACCCACACTCGAGCAAGGACAGCGAGACGGGGCCATGTGGATGCGCGTCAGGGGCCGGCCGGGGTCGATCGTCACGGCGGCGCGCGATCAACTGACCGGCACGGTCGGCGACCGCGTGCTCGACCGCGTGGCAGCCTATGAAGGTGCCGCTCGAGGCCCCGCCGATGAAGGCGCGGCCCTCGATCGCCTCCAGTGCGCCCGAGGGCTCGGGTTCGATCGTCTGCTCGCCGAGCATCGACGCGCCTGGGCGTCACGCTGGGAGGATGCCGACGTACTGATCGACGGCGATCCGGAGCTGCAGTTGGCCGTCAGGTTCGCGATCTTCCATCTGCTCGCGAGCGCGCCGGACCACGGCGACGCGGCGGTCGGGGCCCGGGGGCTGAGCGGCAGCGCCTACCGGGGGCACAGGAGGAAGCCTCCAGCGCCGCGGCGGAGCTCGCACGTGCCGCCGGCGTCGAGCTGCGCGAGGTCAGCGGCGCTCCGATCGAACAGATCGTGAACGCCGGCCAAGACCCAGACGTCGCCGCGCTCGTCCTCGGCGCGCGCGGCGTGCACGGTGGTCCTCAGCCCGCCGGACACACCGCGCTGCAGGTCATCACCCGCATCCCAAAGCCGGTCGCCGTGGTCCCACCCCATGCCCAACCGTCCGAGCGAATCGAACGCATCCTCGTCCCGCTGGAAGGGACCCGCGAAAGCTCGCAAGCGCTCGACGAAACGATCAAGCTCGCTCACCGACGCGGGCTGGAGGTCCTTGTGTTGCATCGATCAGATGCGACGGGCGCATCGGTCGTTTCCACGGTTCGCCTGAGCGCTCGCGCAATGCGATTTGGCTGAAGACGAGGCCATCGATCCATCCTCGAGCCTGACAGCCGACCGACACGCAGATCCGGCCGCCGTCAGTAGTGCGGACTCTTCGAGGGTCGCAGCGACCGGGCGGGACGTCTGCTGCAAGCCGCTCGCAGGCCGCAGCGATGGCGAGCAGGAGGTAGTGGTTGCTGGGCGCGGCGCGACGATCGCGTTCGTTGGCGTGGCGCTCGCGCATCAGCTGGCCGATGTTCAGCTCGCCGCGTGACCCCATCTCCGTAGCCCGCGCGTCACCGATGTGCGAGTTGTGCTCCTACACGACGACCCGAGCGCTACCGCCGTGGCGACGACCACCCGCCACCCGCCCGACTTGATCGTCGACCCGCCTGAGAAACGAGGCGACCGTCACGCGCCCGGCAACAGCCGAGACGTGCCGCGGCCGGCCTCAAGTGGGACGACCACGTTGCTGCCAGCCGCGATCCGCAGCAGCTTCCTGAGCGCGGGCGAGAGCCCGATCTCTGGGATCGGCATCTCGATCTCGATCGTGCCCGCTTCTTGATCGACGATCCGGACTGGCCCGAGTGCCTTGAGCACATCCATCATCTCCTGGTTGGAGGCCAGCATCAGGGCAGTGAAGGTCCGGATGCCCTCCGCCCGCGCGCGGGCGCCAAGCACCTCCAGCAGGAACGTGCCGAGGCCCTTGTGCTGCCAATCGTCGATGACCGTAACGGCGACTTCCGCCGCGTCGGACCGCTCGGGGTTGCGGACGTATCGCGCAACCGCGATCCCCTCGCCGGTCTTCTCGTCCAGGGCGGCGATCGCCTCGTGGTCGTGGTGGTCGATCTCAGTCAGGCAGCGCACCATCTCCTCGCTCAGCTCCGGCCTCGCGGAGAGGAACCTTCGGTAGCGGGACTCGGGGCTCAAGCGCTCAAATCCCCGTAGCAGCAGCCCCTTATCGGAGCGGTGGCCTTGGCGCAGACGAACTCGCGAACCGTCCCTCAGGACGATCGGAGCGCCAAGCGCGACCAGCTCACTCGTAGTCGGAAGCGAAGACATCGGTACTCGCGTGGAGAGCTGGGCTCATCGGTGCCCGTTGATGAGTTCGCCGGGGAGCCCATCTGGGTCTCTCGGCGTGTGGGGTTCGAGCCAGACCTGGCGTGCGCGGTCGGGGCCAGTCGCGCGTCGGTAGACCCGCTCGTAGGCCGAGGTGGTGATCGATATGTCGTAGCGCTCGGCTACGCTCGCGCGGCACCGTTCGGCGTCAATCGAACCGAGCCGCTGGATCGCTCGCGCCATCTCGCTCTCGTCGGCGACGAGCATCCCGTTTTCACCGTCGATCACGATCTCGGCCGCGGCGCCCTCCGGGAACGCGATCACCGGCGTCCCACAGGCGAGCGCTTCGATCATCACCATCCCGAACGGCTCGCGCCAGCGGATCGGCATTAGCAGCGCTGCCGCGTTCGCATACAGCTGCTCTTTCGCGGTCCCGGTGACCTCGCCGACGTAGTGCACGCGCCGGGCATCGACGCGAGGCTCCACGCGTGCGCGGAAATACTCCTCTTGGCCGGTTTGCACAGGCCCGGCCAGGACGAGCGTGCGGCCCGCCAGCCGCGCCGCCTCGATCGCGCGGTGCGCCCCCTTCACCGGATCCATGCGGCCGATCCACAACAGGTAATCCTTCTTTTCGGTGCGCAGCGGCCAGCGCTCGACCGCGATCGGGTTGGGCACCACATCGCTGATGCGGACCCCAAGGAGGCGGCCGTGACAGCGCTCTCCGCCTGTGTACCGTTGCTGCACGCAACGTCGATCTGCTCCCACGCGCCCGCGACATGGTCTGACTCGTACAGCGCCGAACCGATCTGATCCGGATGAGCATCCTCAAGCAGCGGATACACCCGCGCCGTCGAGCGCGAGCCAGGAGCAGCGAACAGCGTCAGCTCGTGACCCCGCGCCACCAGCGCCTCGCACAGCAAAGCGACGACCGCCTCGATCCCCCCATAACCAGCTGGCGGCACCGTGATCCACGGCGGCGCGACCATCGCGATCCGCAGCGGAGCGTCGCTGGCTCTGGCAGAAGGAAGCACCGCAAAGGAGGATGCGCTCATCATGTCGACCGTCTCATTGGGAACGTTTTCACCGTATTCCGCGGTTCTGAGCAGGAAATCGGTGGGCATCCGAACACTCGCTCGGGGGAACTACGGTGACCACGGACGCATAACCTGAAGCGGGTCTCAATGGGCCCCAGCGGCCTGCGTCACGCCGTTGGAGCCCGAGAACGTGTTCGCGCCGCGGCGTCTACTGGATCCTCGACCACACGCGCGATGTCGTCACCGATGAGGTGCTCGCGACCCGCTCGATCTGCTGCGGTGACCCATCCAGGTGCGGGTTTATACCGGACGATGCGTGTGGTCTGGGACGGATGGAGAGATCACGCAGCAGCAGTAGCACTAGAGGATCCCGGCGATCCATCGAAATGGGGCCCTCATGATCCGCCTTGCCCTCCGTTGGCCTCGTTGTCGCGATGTCCTTCATCGCGCCGGCCGCAACATCGGCGTCCGCCCAGAAGACCACTCCGGTCAAGACCACGATCACGATGCAGCCGCCCCAGTGGGCGCGCAGCGGTCACGGCGTCACCTTCGTCGGCAAGGTCGACGGAGGTCCGGGCTGCACGATGGGCCGCAGGATCGGGCTCTACCAGGATGGCTACCAGCAGATCGGCGGGTTCGTCCGCACCGGCTCGTGGGCGGGTCACACCCAGGGCTATTGGAACATCACAGTAAATGCGCCGGGCCGAGCGTTCACGAGGTTCTACGCAGTCGCAATCGAGGAGACCCGGACGCCTGCATATGCGAAGCCCAACAAACTGCTCTGCAAGTATGCAATCACGCCGCCGCTCCCGAAGAACGGCTGGTAGCCGTAGCCAGCGCGAGCATGGACTGTTCCCGTGGTGATCTCTGCCAGGCGATTGCTACTGAGAAACGACGCGACCGTCACGCGCCCGGCAACAGCCGAGACGTGCCGCACGAGGCGATCGCCGCGACCCGCCGCCCGTCAGAACTCCGCCCGGGCCTGATCGTAATCGGGCATGTTCGAAGCGACGCCGCTGGGCGCTCGCTTGCCGAGCGTCAGGGGAGGGGCTGTGGCGCAGAACGACGGTCATTTCTCGCTTGCC
The DNA here is from genome assembly GCA_963838535.1 of uncultured Solirubrobacterales bacterium. Classification (GTDB taxonomy): domain Bacteria; phylum Actinomycetota; class Thermoleophilia; order Solirubrobacterales; family Solirubrobacteraceae; genus Palsa-465. The sequence goes on along the minus strand of CAWIRN010000021.1, from coordinate 312,090 downwards.
CGGCCACGTGGACGCAGCCGCGCCGCACCCGACCGCGATCGCCGCAGCCGTGCCCAGCGCCGCTCTCGACTCCGGCCCGTCATCGAAGGCGACTCCGATCTTCGTCAACACGAGCTCTGGCCGTCGACTCAGCCGGCGCGGTGCGATCGCCACCGCGCATCCCAGTTCGTCGAATAGCTGCCGCGTCAGCCTGCCGATCGTCACCTGGCCATCAGGGCCACGCCGGCTCGAGCCCACCGCGAGCACATGACAGCGCTCCCGGGCCGCCAGCCGCTTCAGGCCCCGGGCGGTCGACAGGTCGGTATCGATCCTCATCCGGGCCTCCGGGGCCACCGATTGGCGCGTGTTTACGAGCATCGCCTCGGTATTCCGGCGCATCTGCTTTGAGTCCAGCCCGGGCAGGATCAGCCTCAGGTCCGGTTCGACGGTCAGCAGCATCGTCTCCGCTTCCATGGCCCCAGCGATCGCCGAGCCAAGAACCGCCGCGTCCTGTCCCCCTGAATGCGGATCGACGGCCACGGCGACGCGGCCGATCGCAACGCGCTCGCCTGCCCTTTCTTCGACGGGAGTGGCGTCAGTGTCTTTGCCCATGCGGGCATCCGACCACGCGCGCACACGTAGTCCATCCGTATCCGTCCGTATCGATGACCGTGAGATCGCCTGATGCGATCGTCGTGCCGACGGCGTTGTCGGGGTTCTGTGCCCTACGTCCAGCCGGCGACCACGCCGACATAGCCGATCCCGCAATCTCACTCCGCGCGAGCTACGTGTGCTCCGATCAGAGGTGCAACGACGCCCGAGATGTGACGCGGCGTCGAGTGGGAATCCCCTGATCGGCTGAATCTGACGTGATCCAGCGACGGGGGCAGCACGGCCGGGTTCGGAGCTGGCGAAAAGGTGCGGGGTTCTGCGGACGCGATCGGCTGGAGCTTACGGATTCGCCAGCGATCCCCGGAGCAAAGGTTGGCCGCATGAGCGCAATCATCACCACAGACACCAGCGAGCCTGCGACAGCGCCGCGCCGCTCGCCGACCATCGTAGTCGGCTACGACGGGTCACCTCGGTTCAGGTGGTACGGCAGCGACGGCACTGGGCTCGCGGACTGCGGCGAGCCGCTCGTCGAGCAGGGCGATCACGTCGGTGAGGATCGCGTCGATGGCGCGGTCGGTTCGGAGGGGCAGGTGAGCGTTCGCGGGGATCTCGTCGAGTGGCTCCCATCGCTCGCCCTCGCGCAGCGCGACCTCGAGGGTGGCGTCGGAGATCCGCGCTGGATCGCGCTCGCGGGCGGCCGCGCGCCGGGCCACGATCTCCTTGGGGGTGAGGCACTCGATGAACAGCAACGGCGCGGCCTCGGCGAACCCCTCGTAGAAAGCGTCGCGATCTGCATGACGGCGGAACGTTGCGTCGACGAGCGCGCCGCCGCGGGAATCCACCTCGGCGCCGGCACGGCGACCTAGCTCGGTGTAGGTCGCGCGGTTGAACTCGTCGCGGTAATGCTCGGGCGATCCCGGCTCGGTGGGCGGAATTCCCGCCAATGTCTTGCGCACCACGTCTGAGCTGAGTCGGGGCAGCCCCGCGGCGGCGCCGAGCGCCTGGGCGAGATAGGACTTGCCGCTCGCGGGTGCGCCGCACACGACGATCACCAATGGCAGCCGGGCCCGCCAGGCGAACCGCCCGGCGAGCACAATGAGCTCGCGCCCCGCCGCGCTCGCATGACCATGGGCGGCGCTGTTCGATGGGTGCTGATCGGCGCGCAGCAGCCACACCTTGGCGCGAACCAGCGCGCGATGCACGGCGAAGAACGCCAGCAGCGCGTTATCGCCACAGTCTCCACCTGCCTGCCGGTAGCCATCGATCAGCTGGGCGGCGGCCAGCTCGCCGCCCCGCGCGGCGAGGTCCATCATCAGGAACGCCAGGTCATCGGCGACGTCGAGCGTGCGCAGGTCGGCGTCGAACTCGAGGCAATCCACCACGCTCACCTGCGGGCGAAGCACGACGTGCTCAGCGCGCAGGTCGCCATGGCACTCCCTGACGCATCCCTGCGCCTGCCGTTCGTCGAGCACATCAGAGCGAGAGGTGACGAATGCGCTCATGAACCGCGCGAGGGCGCGAATTCTCGCGCGCTCGACGCGTGACCGCGTGACCTCTAGCAACTCCTCGACGTTGCGGTCGACCTCGTGCTCGGCGCCGTCGGCTCCATGATCTCGGCCCGCCGCGCGGGGGCACGCGGCGTGGAACGCCGCCAGCCGGCTCGCCACGTCGACGACCTGCGCATCGATCAGCTCGCCGCGATCAAGGGTCGCCGACATTGTGTCCCGTTCGTCGTACTGGCGCATGACGACCATGTAGTCGATCGCCGCCGGGTCGTCCGCCTCGGCCAGCCGAAGACCGGCCGGAGTCTCGACGATCGCGCGTACACCGAGATAGACATCAGCGGCCAACCGGCGGTTGAGGCGCACCTCTTCGAGGCACAGCTCCCGCCTGCGCTGCGGGGTGCCGTAGTCGAGGAACGGCAGCACGAGCGGCTTCTTGAGCTTATAGGCACAGTCGCCGGCCAGGAACACCCAGGAGATGTGCGTCTCACGCACCTCGACCAGCTCTTCGATGCTCGGCGCAGAGCCCGCGTACAGCTGCGCCACGGCCGTGCGAACCTGCGCTGGGTCCGCCGAAGGACCGGAGGGCGAACGGGTGGTTGCCGACACGCCTGACAACCTACCCGCAGCACCAGTGAGCGAGATCCGCGGATTGCCGCGGAGCGCTTAGCCGAGTACCAACGCGGTGAGCTCCCGATGCCTGCTGGGCCTGTGGGTGGCTCAGGGAGAACTACTGATGAGCACCGGGTCTCGCTCCGGATTACGGGGGGCGGCGTCCGCGCGTAGCTTGGGAACCGAGCTTCGTTTGCCTCAGCAGCGGACCGGCCGACTCATCACCAACAAACGAAACTGGGAGCGTTATCTGATGTCCACACGTGTAGCGATCAACGGATTCGGCCGGGTCGGCCGCAGCTTCCTGCGCGCCGCCTACGACCAGCACGCAGACATCGAAGTGGTGGCGGTCAACGATCTCGCCGCCGCGAGTACGCTCGCGCAGCTGCTGAAGTACGACTCGGTCTACGGGCGCTTTCCCGGCACGGTCGTGGCGGAGGCGGGCGGCATCTCGATCGACGGCGTCGCCATCCAGGCGCTGGCCGAGACCGATCCCACCGCGCTTCCGTGGGCCGAGCTGGGCGTCGAGGTTGTCATCGAGTCAACCGGGCGGTTTCGCACCCGGGCCGCCGCCGCCCAGCACCTGGAGGCCGGCGCGCGCAAGGTGATCATCTCCGCCCCGGCCAAGGGCGAGGAGCCGCCAGACGCGACCGTCGTGATCGGAGTCAACTTCGACCAGGTCTACGACCCCGAGCGCCACCACGTCATCTCCAACGCGTCCTGCACGACCAACTGCCTCGCGCCGGTGGCCAAGGTGCTCCACGACACCGTCGGGATCAAGCACGGCCTGATGACCACGGTGCACGCCTACACCTCTGACCAGAACCTGCTCGACGGGCCGCACTCCGACCTGCGCCGCGCGCGCTCCGCCGCGATCAACCTCATCCCCACCTCGACCGGTGCCGCCAAGGCGCTGGGCCTGGTCATCCCCGAGCTCGCCGGCCGGCTCAACGGCTATGCCGTGCGAGTGCCGATGCCGACCGGATCGCTGGTCGACCTGACCATCGAGACCCAGCGCGAGACCAGCCGAGACGAGATCAACGGCGCCTTCGAGCGACTCGCCGACCACGGCGCGCTCGCCGGCATCCTCGCCTACAACCAGGACCCGATCGTCTCCTCCGACATCGTCAAATCGTCCTACTCCTCGATCTTCGACGCGCCACTGACCAGCGTCATCGACGGCACCCAGGTCAAGGTGGTGGCGTGGTACGACAACGAGTGGGGCTACTCAAGCCGCCTCGTCGACCTCGCCCAACGAGTCCTCGCACCCGTCACCGCACCGGCTTAGTGCTCTTACTTAGCCAGCCGCGAATTATCGATATGGCATCGCTCTGGGCGTGCCCGATGCTTGGGAGCCCCAGCGTCCACAGACCGCGCTCATGAAGCCGTACGGAATCGCCGCTGCTCTGGGCGCAGCGTGTTGCGGGCTTTACAACGGGCTGTTGCGCGGCCCGGTCCTGACCTGGGGGGCAACAGACACCGAGGCGAGGTCACGGTTACCCGGAGACGAACTGCTCGAGGAAGCTGACGGCGTCTCGACCCGCGCGATCGAGATCCAAGCGCCCGCCGCCGATGTCTGGCCGTGGCTGGCCCAGATGGGGCCGGCCCCGCGCGGCGGCGCCTACACGTACGACTGGATCGAGAACCTGCTCGGGCTCAACATGCACAGCGCCGACAGCGTCATGGCCGAGTATCAGCAGCCCAAGGTCGGAGAGACGATCGGCTTCGGCGCCAACCGCATGCGGCTCGAACTGGTCGAGCCCGGCCGCGTGCTCGCGTGGCGCTCGCAGGACGGCAACTGGGTCTGGACGTTCGTCCTCGCAGAGCACGACGGGAGCACGAGGCTGATCAGCCGCAACCGCTTCCGCCTCCCCACGTTCGCCGCGCGCATCGGGATGCTGCCGATGGAGCCCGCTTCACTCGTGATGGAACGCAAGATGCTGCGCGGGATCAAACGGCGCGCCGAGCAGCTCGCTGGCGCAGCGCCCGTTCGGTTAGCTCAGGGATAACACGTGAGAGCAGTGCGGGAAAACCCCAATGACCGAGGCGCAACGTCGGAATAGCGTCACACCACCTTCTGACGCGACGTGGTTTCGAGCGGCTCCCGCGACCGCTTTTGGCCCGCCGGCGGCCCCGGCGCTCGTCAATCGGAGGCTCATCATGAACCACTTCGCCACCACCCCGGGCAACGTCCAACCAGGCACCTCCAGCTCCGGCGATACGCCCACACCCCGGCCCGCCGGGGTTCCCGGCACGCTGGCCGAGATGGTGCTCGACTCCGCCGCCCGGTTTCCCGGTATCGCCCTGCAGTTCCGGCGAAACGGTCAGCCCGCGTGTGTCTCCTACCCCGAGCTGGGAACCCTCAGCACTGAGATCGCCCGCGGCCTGATCGGTCTCGGCATCGACGCCGGCGATCGCGTCGCGATCCTTGGGCTGACCTCCGCGGACTGGACGCTGGCCGACTGCGGCGCGCTGTGTGCCGGCGCGGTTGTGACGCCGATTTATCACACGAACTCGCCGGAGGAATGTGCCTATGTGCTCGAGCATTCCGAGGCACGGCTGATCTTCTGTGAGGACGCCGCGCAGGCGGCGAAGATCGACCGGATCCGCGACCGTTGCCCGGCCCTCGAGCATGTCGTGCTGTTCGAGCCGGACGGGAACGATGTGATGACGCTCGACGCGCTGCGGCGCCGAGGCGCGGAAGTGCCGCCCGAAGCGGCACAGCAGCGCCTGGAGGAGATCTCATCCGATGACACCGCGGCCCTCGTGTACACCTCGGGCACGACCGGGCCACCGAAGGCCTGCATGCTCAGCCACGCCAACGTCCTGGCCGCGACGCGGATGTACGTCGAACAGCTCCGCTTCAACGAGACTCACTCGCTGTATCAGTTCCTCCCGCTCGCGCACGTGCTCGCCCGTGTCGCCCAAACCGTGGCGCTCAGTGTCGGGGCGCGTGTCATCTACTGGAGCGGCGACGCCGCCCAGATCATCGACGATCTGGCCGAGACCGAACCCACCCATTTCCCCGCGGTGCCCCGCATCTACGAGAAGATCCACGCTGCCGTGACGGGTCGGGTCGCGGACGGCTCCGCCGCGCAGCGGGCGCTCTTTCAGTGGGCGCTGGCCTGCGGAGCCCGGGCGCGACCGGCGTTGCGTCAGGGCGCCATGCCGGGATTGCTCACCGACGTGCAGTACCGGCTGGCGGATCGGCTCGTGCTCGCCAAGGTGCGCGGCATCTTCGGATCGCGGCTTCAGCTCGGGTTGGTCGGGGCCGCACCGATCGGCCGCGACCTGCTCGAGTTCTTCGACGCCTGTGGCGTCCTGGTGCTCGAGGGATACGGTCTGACCGAGACCTGTGCCGCGGCCACGATCAACACGGTCGACGCCGTGCGATTCGGGACGATCGGCAGGGCGCTGCCCGGCTGTGAGGTCGCGGTCGCTCCGGACGGTGAGATCCTGATCCGCGGACCTCAGGTGTTCCGAGGCTACTTCAGGGACGCGGCCGCCACCGAGGCGATGCTCACACCCGACGGCTGGCTGCATTCCGGCGACCTGGGTTCGATCAGCGAGGATGGCTTCGTCACGATCACCGGTCGCAAGAAGGACCTGATCATCACCTCCAGCGGCAAGAACATCACCCCGGTCAACATCGAGAGCGCACTGCGCGAGGGCCGCTACATCTCCGAGGCGGTGGTCTTCGGCGACAACCGACCCTACCTCGTCGCGATGCTGACCCTCGACGGCGACGAGGCCAAGAAGCTGGGCCTGCGGCTCGGCATCGCCACCGACCCGGTGACGATCGCGCGAGATCCACGGGTCCGCGCGGAGATCCAGAAGGAGGTCGACGCCGTCAACCAGAACCTCGCCCGGATCGAGCAGATCAAACGCTTCGCGATTCTGGACCACGACCTCAGCCAGAGCGAAGGCGAGCTCACACCCACGCTCAAGTTCAAGCGCTCGTTCATCTATGACAAGTACGCCGCGATGTTCGCCGGCCTCTACGACCAGCCGAAGTGATCATGAGCACTCGTTTCTCAGGTTGCTGCTGACCCCCGCCGACGCTGCAACGGCGATCAAGGGCGACCCCGGCATCAGCCGGCACGTCGCCTGGGGCAAGCCCCTGTCGCTGCAGAAGATCAAACACATCGCCCACGCCCACGACGCCACCGTCAACGACGTCCTGCTGGCGGCGATCAGCGGCGCGCTGCGCCACTACCTTCAAGGTCGGTGCAGCCCCATCGCCGAGATCCAGGCCATGGTCCCGTTCAACCTGCGGCCGCTCGACCAGCCGGTGCCGCGCCAGCTCGGCAACAAGTTCGGGCTCGTGTTCCTGCCTCTTCCCGTCGGCACGAGCGGGAGCTATCGACGCCTCACTGAAGTCCACCGCCGCATGACGGAGATCAAATCCGGCCGCGACGGTGCCGTCTCCTACGGACTGCTCAGCGTCACCGGCCTGACCCCCGAGCCGGTCGAGCGGAGGATCATCGACATGTTCTCGGCCAAAAGCACGGCGGTGATAACCAACGTGCCGGGCCCCAGCGAACCGGTCTATCTCGCGGGCACGGCCGTGCGCACGGTCCTCGTCTGGGCGCCGACCTCAGGGCACATGGGCATGAGCGTGAGCATCTTCAGCTACCGCGGCGAGGTGACGGTCGGGTCGGGCTGATGGTCGACGCCGCGCTGATCCCCGACCCCGAGCAGATCGTCATCCAGCTCGAACGCGAGCTCGAAACCCTCGCCTGTCATGGTTTCGAATCGCCTGCTCGCAGCGCCGGTCGATCGGGTACGCGTCGGGGTCGCTCATCGCGACCAGACTCGGTATGCGCCGTTCACGCTTGACCGGACTCGACCGGCTGCTCGGCCGCGAGCGGCAACGCGGTCGCGAGCTTCGCGCCCCACGCGGTGTGTGCCGCGCACCTGGGCGCCGCCCAGTCCCTCGGCCACCGCCTCAGCGATCGCGCGCGTATTGCCGTAGACCGATTCGTAGACGACAATCGCGTTCATGGTGGCTCCTTACTGTGTCCGCGTCGGAAGGCTCTGGTGCGACTCAGCTTGACCCTGTCGGTGCCCCAGGTCATCCGGGCGTGCTTCGCACCTCGATGCGGTCGAATACCGACGAAACATGCGACGATCCCAGCGCAGTGGCGATCGCGGCGCGCCGGCCGCCGCCGTCTGGGGGAACAACCCGCTCCACAGGTTTTTGTCCGGATGAGTGAAACCCGCACCGGAGTCGCGTAACGATGGAGCTATGCCGAGCCGGACTCGTGGCTGGTTGCGGGCTGATCGTGATGGAGGAGGTAGCCATGCTGCTGGAGCTCACGCGTTACGTGCTGCTGGTGGGCGGCGAACGTCTGGAGCCGGTCGCTGAGGGCTTGCAGTTCGGCATCGGCGGCGCGCTCGCGTCGTTCGATGGCTCTCAGCTGTCGATTTTCGATGTCGTGCATTCGTGCGGTGCGAACCTTGGCGCTCACCTCGGTCCCCTCGGCGACGAACGTCCTGTCGCGGCAGCCCAGCGCCACCGGTGCCCGGATCACCAACCCGGCGGGGTGGCTCGGCAGCGCTTGGCGGACCGATGGATCCCACGCGGCGATCCGCTGGGCCAGCATCCGTCCTACCGCCCGGCCTGGGGGCCACCACAGGCAGCGGGTCGAGGGCTCGTGCGTTCCGAGGGGATTTTCGGCGAGCCATTGGTCGCGTTGCCCGCTGAGGAGCAGGCCGGTGAGCTCAGGCGCGCCGGACGGCCTCGGCGGGCCTGCCCCGTTCGCGGCCGCGATCGCCGCGATGGCGGCGTCCGCCTGCTGAGCGGCGAGCGCGCTGTGCTCGAGCGCGGCGGCGATGCACCCTCCGGCTGCCCACACGCGTTGGCTGTCGCAGACCTTGAGCGCCTCGTCGACCTCGACGAAGCCGCCTGCATCGGCCGCCACCCCGCCGATCAGCGGGCCGATGATGGTCGGTAGCGAGATCAACCGGTCGAAGCTGGCTGTCGAACCGGTGCCGAGCCGCACGCGGGCGGGCGAAGTCGGCTTACCGATGAGCGCGTCGGCCTCATCGGCTGCCCGTTCGGGCAGCAGGATGACACCCCCAAGTTCACGTGGCCCAGCATCAGGTTGGAGCGCGTCGACCAATTCGACGCCGGAGACGGTCTCCACGCCGGCTGCGTCGAGCTCGCGAACCACCATGTCCGTGGCCGCGCGCCCGAGCGCACCCAACGGCGTTGGCTCGGCGGTGATCAGCGTGACGCGGGCGTCGGTCCGGATCGCCGTCCACGCCAGCACCAGGGCAAGCTCGTAGGCCGGCAGCGGCCAGCGCGCGCCACGCGGGATGACCACGGCGACGCTGCGAACCTTCCCGGCGACGAGATCCAGGATGATCTGGTCAAGGAAGCTCGGATCGGCACCGCGCTCCCACACGTAGCCTTGGCGCAACGCTCGCCTGGAGCGCGCTCCCGGTGCGAGCAGCAAGAAGTCGAAACCCACAATGTCGCCGTCCCGGGTCAGCACGCTGCCTTCCGCCTCGCGCACAACCGAGGCGCAGTCCACCACCCACGTCGCTCCGACCTCGGCGACGAGGTCAGCAATCGCCAGCCCGCGCTCCGGCGAGGCACGGAACAGCGAACCGACACGCATCGGCCGGTAGCGGAACTCGCGCTCGGGCGCGATCAACGTCAGCTCGACTTTCGCGCCGAGCTGCTGGCGGGCGGCCAGAAGTCCCTCCAGCCCAGCGGTACCCCCGCCAACGACACACACTACGGGTCTAGCCACGAGCAGAGCCTTCGCTCATTTCCCTCGTGGGTGCTGCACGCGGTCAACTGCTGCGGCTGGGATCACGAGCACGGGCCGGTCGGCGACGTGCAGTAATTCGTGCGAGACGCTGCCCAGCAGCGACCGCAGACGACCCACGCCCCGTGCGCCGACGATGATCTCGTCGGCTCCTCTGGCCTGCGCCACGTCGGCGATCGCCTGGGCTGCAGGACCGTGGATCAGCTCGGTCTCGTATTCGGTGTCGAGGAGCTCTTCGTTGCCGACCAGGAGGATGGCATCCAGAATCGACCGTCCGTGGGCCTGACGTTCGGCGAGCCACCGGTCGGAGTTCGGGATGGCGGCGAGCTCGGGGCCAAGATCGTAGGCGTGCACGACGAACACGCGTCCGCGGCGTCCGGCGCGGCGCGCGGCCACTCCCAAGGCGACGCGCGAGGCCTCTGAGCCGTCGTATCCCACGACGATTGTGGGGCCGTGTTTGGAGCGTGGTGAGGATTCCATCGGTTATGGCTCGACGGCGTGCTGTGCCGCCACGTGAGCTGCCTCGGGCTGGGCGATTGTCCCGGTCGGTCTTGCTGCGGGCTGGGTGGGGCGTGCGGGGATGCCGGCTGCGGCGTAGGCATCGGTTTCGTCGAGCGTTTCGTGCTCGAGCAGTGTCCGGGCGAGGCTGTCGAGCTGCGGACGGTGCTCGGCGAGTGTCTGGCGCGCCTGCTGGTAGCACTCGTCGGTGATGCGTCTGACTTCGTCGTCGATCCGCTCGAGCGTGCGCTGGGAGGTGGCGCCGGCCGAGCCCGGGAATGCGAACGTCTCCTCTCCGGGACGCGGAAGCGCTGACACGAGCCCGACCTCGTCGGACATCCCCCAGCGCCCGACCATCTGTCGAGCTAGCGCGGTGGCCTGCTCGAGGTCTGACTCGGCCCCGGTCGTCACGTTCTCGAACGCCACCTCCTCCGCCGCACGGCCTCCCAGCAGTCCGATCAGTCGGCCCCGGAGGTAGTCCGCGTCATAACCGTAGCGGTCGGACTCCGGGCTCTGGTAGGTCACGCCGAGCGCGCGGCCGCGCGGGATGATCGACACCTTGCGCACGGGATCGGCGCCGGGCTGCAGCATCCCGAGCAGCGCGTGTCCTGACTCGTGGTACGCGGTGCGGCGCCGCTCATCCTCGGAGATCAGGATCCGCCGCGCCGCGCCGAGCACGATCCGCTCCAGCGCGTCGGTGAAGTCCTCGCGCTGCACCGCGTCTCGGCCGTGGCGTGCAGCGCTCAGCGCGGCCTCGTTGACGAGATTGCGCAGGTCGGCGCCCACCATGCCCGGTGTGCTGGAGGCGATCGTGGCCAGATCGGCGTCATCGGCCAGCGGAACGCTCCGGGTGTGGACGCGCAGGATCTTCAAGCGGCCTTCCTGGTCGGGCGGGTTGACGGTGATCCGGCGGTCGAAGCGTCCGGCGCGCAGCAGCGCGGGATCCAGGATCTCGGGGCGGTTGGTCGCCGCGAGCACGATCACGCCTTCGTTGCCGGTGAACCCATCCATTTCGGTGAGGATCTGGTTGAGTGTCTGCTCGCGCTCGTCGTTTGAGCCGCTCAGCCCGCCGGCGCCGCGCGCGCGGCCGATCGCATCGAGCTCATCGATGAACACGATCGCCGGCGCGTCCTGCTTGGCCTGCTCGAACAGGTCGCGGACGCGGCTCGCGCCCACCCCGACGAGCATCTCGACGAACTCCGACGCCGACATCGAGAAGAACGGCACGTCCGCCTCGCCCGCGACGGCCCGCGCCAGGAGCGTCTTTCCGGTCCCCGGAAGCCCGCTCAACAGGACCCCCTTCGGGATCATCCCGCCGAGCCGCCGGTAGCGGTCTGGGTGCTGGAGGAAGTCGACCACCTCGGCCAGCTCCTCGGTGACCTCATCGATCCCGGCGACGTCCGCGAACGTCGTTCTCCGCTCACTGTCCTGGTATTTGCGCGCCTTCGAGCCCCCGAACCCACCGAGCATCCCACCACCGGCGCCCATCGCGCCCGACGCACGGCGCATCATCCAGAAGATGAACCCCACCAGCAGCAGCGTCGGCACAAACCCCGCCAAGATGGTGACCCAGGTCGACTGACCGGAGCTGACCGGCTTCGCGCTCACCACAGCACCATCGCTCAGCAACCTGCCCAGTAGGTGGTCCTCGGCGAACGTCGGGCGCACGGTGCTGAACTCGGTGCTGGACGTTCCTTCCTGGCCGGCGGGATAGGTGACCTTGTGCCGGAACGTCCCCTGGATCTTCGCACCCTGAGCGTTCACGCTCGCGACGTTGCGGTCCTGCAGCTGCTGACTGAAGACGCTGTACGGAACCGTCACCCGAACGATCGGCTGCTTCGCCAGTGCCAGCACCACGAGCCAGTTCACCGCCACCACCAGCGCCAGCGCCAGCCACACGCTCGGGCGCTTATACGTGGGCGGCGCTTGATCGTCCTTCGCAGTAGATCGCGCGCCCTCAACCCGCCATGGCCCACTCTCGCGAGTGCGGGGCGGATCCGGAGGCGATGGTGTGCTTGACGTGGCCTCAGTCTCGTCTGGCATGCTCCGCGGAGCATGTCGGCTGCCCCAGCCGCGGGCATCCGCGCGCCGTGCGCAACCACATCCGTAGTGACTACGAAGCGGCCACGAGCGCTCTCGGGCGCGACGCCGGCAACGCGTGCTGATCAGCACCGCGGATGTGGCGAGCTACGGATGAACAGGACACGTCACGGGCATAACCTGGCCGGGGCCGGCGACAGTCGGGACAGTGCCCAGGGCTGTCGGTCAGGTGCGGAAACAGCCTGCCGCCTTCGCGATTCACATCAACGGAAGAGATCGAACATGCCTCAAGTCAAGAAGTCGCCCGCTGGTGCCCGCCGCTCCGCTTCGCCCAGCAGGGCGTCGAGATCCGCGAACTCACGCCGGGAGGTTGAGCAGGCCGCGGAGCGCTTCGAGACAGCGCTGGGGGAAGCGAACCAGGCGCTCAAGACGCTGGCCCGAAACGTGGGCCATGGCGCCGACGTCGCTTACAAGGATCTGTCCAAGGCGCTGAAGACGCTGCGCCGTGACGCCGCGAAGACCAACCGCCAGCTGGCCAAGGACCTGGCGAAGCTCGCGGCCTCGGTCAGGCCGGAGAAGACGGCGGCAAAAACGGCTCGCAAGGGAGCCTCGCGCTCGCGCACGGCGGCCAAGAAGCCCGGCACGACCCGCGAGAAGAAGGCTTGATTCTGATCTGTTATGACGGCTCAGCCGACGCGCAGACGGCAATCGATCAGGCGGGCGAGCTCGTGAGCGGCCAGCCGGCGGTTGTGCTGACCGTGTGGGAGGGGCTCGCGGAGGTGCTGGCGCGGGCCCGCTCCGGGTTTGCCGTCGCCGCGCTGGATTTCGAGCGGATCGACGCGGAGGGCGAGCAGCGCGCCCGACACCGAGCCGAACAAGGAGCCCGACGTGCGCGCCGGGCGAGCCTCGATGCGCAGCCCCGCGTCCTGGTTTGCGTCTGACTTCGCAGTCCGGGAGTGCGGCCTGACGATCTGGGAGACCATTTTGGCGGAGGCTGACGAACTTGAAGCGAGCGCGATCGTGCTCGGCAGTCGCGGCCTAACCGGCATCCGGTCACTGCTCCTAGGAAGTGTCTCCCAAGCCATCGTGCACCACGCCGACCGCGCGCAGCGCTCGCAGCGTGTCGGCATTGCGGACGGGGAATCGGGGTCGCGACTCGGGCACCGGGTGGCCACGATGACAACTGACGCAGCGGACGCCATCCGTAGCCGTCCGCGATCCAGTGCGGTTCGGCACGGAGGCCAGGTCAGCGTGTGCCGCTGCCCGTCGTCAACCATACCTCGAACAGATCGGGCGCTCGCGGGCGCACGGCTCGAGGCAGGTCAGGACGCTCGCCGTTGCGCGTCTCGAGGAGCGTGGTCAGCCAGCCTCATCCGCGTCACCTGCGGGCAGTGGGCTCCAGGTGGGGCAGTGCGGGCACGTGACGTGCCGGGCTGCGCTCGGCAAGCGTGGCACGCAGGGCACGATTCTCCGCCCGCAGCCGCGCGAGCTGGCGCCGGGCCGCCGCATTGTCGACCGCGAGGCCCTCAAGCGCGCAGCGCAGCACCATGAGGCGGTTGACCAGGCTGATGTTTTCGTCCCGCAGTAGGTCGCGGCGAGACGGCCGGACCCCGGGACCGCGATCGAGCGGCGCGTGATTCGGAGCGGCTTTCGTGATCCTGGCCGACATCTCGGCTTTCCTCCTGAGTCGCGTTTACGCGCGTAAGCATCACCGAGCAGGTGCCCCACCCCATCCGGTGATCAGAACCAGATCAAACCGGAGAACTACTGAACCCGCGTGGAAGCGTCTACGCCGCGACGCTGTCGCTGCTGGCGCCATGCTCATAGCATGCGCGCTGGTAGCACGCCTCGACGGTCGGGAACAGGTGTGCCTCGGCGGCGATCGAGGTCGTGTACGGCGTGCCCTCCCTGACCAGGACGAGCGGCTCGTACACGCCGATGATCTCACCGCAGTGCTGGCAACGCGGTCGCGACGGGGAGGGTGACTGGTGGTGCAGGTCGCGCACGGTATCGCCAACGATGACATCTGATTGGGACTGGCTCCATCGGTAGGAACCCGTCAGGCGACCGCGGCTTGGCGCGGACGCCGGCGCTCCACCCCCGCTTATATGGTGGTGACACACTCGACGATTCCGGACGCGTCACCCGCCTTGGCCATGCTCGTCCCAACCTGTGGTGCTGGTCGGCGTCGTGGAGCCCGGTCTCGTCCACCGTCGTCCGGGATACTCTGAGGCAGAGATGCCAAGAACGACTTCTTTGATCGGGCCGTCCTTCCAACACGCCACGGTTGCCGATGCGATGCGCACCGGGATCCTCACCTGTCCGGCGGATACCAGTCTGCGCGCGATCGCTGAAATGATGGCCAGCTACCGCATACACGCGGTGGTTGTCGAGGGCGCCGAGTCGGAGTCCGCCGCGCCCGGCGCCCAGGCGTGGGGGATCGTTTCGGATATCGAGCTTGCGCGTGCCGCGGCACGGGGCGATTTGGACGCGACGGCCGGCGAGCTCGCGGGGTCGAACGCGATCATGGTCAGTCCTGCCGACGATCTCAAGCATGCCGCAGAGGTGATGAGCGAGCACGGTGTCAGCCATCTGATCGTGTCCACGACACCCACCGCGCGTCCGGTCGGGATCATCTCGACACTCGACCTCGCCGGGGCGCTGGCCTGGGGCAGGGGCTGAGGACGAACCGGGCTCCGTTTGCGGCCGGCCGCGACCGGCGCTCGTGCCGGTTGCGGGTGAGCAGTTCGAGTGTTGGTGCGCGAGGCTTACCCCGGCGAGTCGTCCGGGCTCTGATGTGGCGGTCGGGGAACGACCAGCATCGGACAATGGGCTCCGTGGAGCAGCGTCTCGCCGGTGCCGCCGAGCAGCACCCGGGCCGTCGGACCCCAGCGTCGTGACCCGATCACGAGCAGATCCACCTCGCGGCTGAGCGCTAACAGAGCGTCGGCGGGGCGACCTGTCAGCACCTCGGTCTGGACTGACGCGCCCGTCGCCTGGGCCGCCGGCAGTAATTCTTCGCGCAGCGCGTCCGTGGTCGCCCGGATGCTGTCCTCCCACACCGGGCGCAGCGCGCCGCCGCGGGCTAAGGCCGACCAGCCGATCGGCGGGATCCGATCGTCGACGACTGCGCGGGCGTGCAGCTTGGCTCCGGCGGCGAGCGCGATCGATCCGGCCAGCGCGAGCGCGGCGCGCGACTCGGGCTCGCCGTCGTAGCCGACGCCGATCCGATCAAAGCCGACCTCGGAGCGCTCGTGAAAGCCGCGCGGCGCGATCGCCAGCGCGCATTGGAAGCTACCCAGCAGCTGGCGGGTTCGCCCCCCGATCCGCACTCGCCCCTGCGGTGCGTGGCGGCTGGAACCCACGACGAGCAGGTCGCGGTGCTCACGCTCGGCGACACGGAGCAATCCCCTTGGCACTGACCAGTCAGTCTCCACAATGATCCGAGCATCGGGCGCGACCGCGTCGCGGAGCTCGCGGATCTGGGTCTCCGCTGCCTCGTGCATCCCGCTCCAGCTGACCTCGCTCGGTAGCACGACCATTGGGTTGGCATGCACCGCCACGAGCATTAGCTCCGCATCCAGCACGCGCGCAAGGGTCGCGCCGAGCACCGCCGCATCGCGACCCTCCGGATACAGATCGACACCCGCGGCGATTCGCGCCAACGAAACCTGGCTCTGGGATTGGGACACTTGATTAGACGCTCCTTGACTCGCTCAGACCGAACAGGGAGAGCTGGCAAAGAGCTGGCGGGCCACGCCGCCGGTGAGGAAACCGCTCGCCGCGGCGCGAAGCGCAGAGCCGACCACGATGGCGACGGCATCCTGTTCCTCGGCGAGCATCGAGAGCGCGGTGGCGGGTGAGCGACCACGGATCACGCGGCGCTCGATGTCGGCTCCGACTGGTGCCTGGTCGAGCGTGTGTCGAGCCTGCGGGTACGCGAGCAGGCCCCGATCCTCGACGCTGCGCGTGTCGTGGACCCGATCGTCGCGGCAGCACGCGACCAGCAGCAGCGGACGGCCGGTCAGCTCGCCACGCCGGCGAGCGAGCATGAGCGCGTCATAGGCGCCCCGCGATCCGTCATAGCCGACGATGATCTTGCGCTCCATGCACGACGACCCTACGCCGCGACCGGCCGTCCCGCCTCCGCGCTCACCCGCACCGAGCAGCGGCAAACTACCCAGCCGCTCCCCGCGGAATGAGGTGGCGAGACCGACCCAGCGCCGCGAAGGGCTCAGGTCGCGGCGCGGTCGGCAGTGGGTACTGCTCATGCATCCGTAGGGACCGCTGATGGGCGCGCTCGCGGCCGCGAGTAGTGTCGCTCAGGTGAGCACACCGTCGGCTACGAGCGCGCAGTATCCCCGCGACCGCGAGGCCGACGTCGTGCTCCGGGACGGCTCCACCCTGCGCATCCGGCCCGTTCGAGCCGATGACGAGGCCGCCCTGCGGGCGTTCTTCAGCGCGCTCTCGGAGGAGTCGATGGTGCTTCGGTTCTTCGGCCGGGCCAGCGTCGACTGGGTGACCTCCTGGGCACTCGATGTCGACTACGCGAACCGCTTTGCGCTCGTGGCGGTCAGCGGCGCCGAGCACGCGATCGTCGCCCACGCCGCCTACGTCCGCACCGGGCGCCACCGGGCGGAGGTCGCGTTCGTGGTCTCAGACCCGTGGCAGGGGCACGGCATCGCGACGATCCTGCTTGCGCAGCTTGCCGATGCCGCCCAGCGGCACGGCATATCGACGTTCACCTCGGTGGTGATGCCGGTCAACCACCGGATGATCGAGGTCTTCCGCGAGAGCGGATTCCCGGTGGACACGCGGTCGGCTCCGGGCGTGATCACGATCGAGCTGCCGACGTCGCTCTCGGCCGACGCGATCGCCCGCTTCGAGGAGCGCGAACGCATCGCCGCGGTCGCTGCGGTGCGCAGCGTTCTGGAGCCTCAGTCGGTTGCGGTGATCGGGGCGTCGCGCCGGCGGGGGACGGTCGGCGGCGAACTGCTGCACAATCTGATCGCGGGTGGCTACGGCGGCGAGGTCTATGCGGTCAACGCCCGCGCGGATGAGGTCCAGGGCCTGCCCGCCTACCGCTCGGTGAGCGAGCTCCCCGGCCCGGCCGAGCTGGCCGTGGTGGCCGTACCGGCTGACGCTGTCGTCCAGGTGGCGCGCGACTGCGCGCCGGCGGGCGTTCGCGCCTTGCTGGTCGTCTCGGCGGGGTTCGCGGAGACCGGCGGGGAAGGCTCGCGGCGGCAGCGAGAGCTGATCGCCGCGTGCCGTGACGCCGGGATCCGGCTCGTCGGGCCGAACTGCCTCGGCGTGCTCAACACGGCCAGCGACGTGCGCCTGAACGCGACGTTCGCTCCCCATCAGGCGCTGCCGGGCCGGATCGGCTTCCTGTCGCAGAGCGGCGGGCTGGGCGTCGCGATCATCGAGGCGGCCGCCCGGTTCGAGGTCGGTCTGTCGTCGTTCGTGTCGATCGGTAACAAGGCGGACGTGTCGGCCAACGATCTGCTGCGCTACTGGGAGCAGGATCCCGGGACCGACGTCGTGCTGCTGTACCTGGAGTCGTTCGGCAATCCGCGCAAGTTCGCCCGCATCGCCCGGCGGGTCGCCCGCCGGAAGCCGGTGCTGGCCGTCAAGGGCGGCCGCTCCCCCGCCGGAACCCGCGCCACCTCGTCCCACACCGGCGCGCTGCTCTCGGCCTCCGATGTCACCGTCGATGCGTTGTTCCAACAAGCCGGTGTGATCCGGACGGACACCTTGCACGAGCTGTTGGATGTTGCCGCGTTGCTGGCCAAGCAGCCGGTGCCCCGCGGCGGCCGCGTCGCGATCATCACCAACGCGGGCGGTCCGGCCATCATGTGCGCCGACACCTGCCAGTCAAATGGTGTCGATGTCCCCCAGTTGCCCACGGCGGTGAAGCGCCGGCTGGGCGCATTCCTCCCCGGCGCGGCGTCGCTGGGCAACCCGATCGACATGATCGCCACGGCGTCCGCCGAGGACTATCGTCGGACGATCACGACGCTGGTGGAGGCCGACGTCTGCGACGCGATCCTGGCCATCTTCGTACCACCGCTCGTGACCCGCGCCAGCGACGTGGCGGCCGCGATCCGCGACACGGCCGCAGCCGCAGCCGCGGCCGGCGTGACGATCGCGGCCGTGTTCATGACCAGCGAAAGGATCCCAGCGGAACTGGCCTCCGATGGCGCCGCGATACCGGGGTACGAATTCCCAGAGGACGCGGCACGCGCCCTTGCCCTGGCGGCCCGCTACGGCCGCTGGCGCGCGCGACGCCAGGGAACCCCGTTCGCGCCATCGAACACGCGGCCGGCGGAGGCCGCGGCGATCATCAGCGACGCGTTAGCCGCCGGGTCAGGCTGGCTGGCGCCCCCTCAGGTCGTGGCGCTGCTTGACTGCTACGGACTTCCGCTGATCGAAACACGGGTCGTGTCAGGGCCCGAGGCGGCGGCTGCCGCAGCCGCGCAGCTGGATCGGCCCGTGGCGCTCAAGGCGGTGGCTCCGGGGTTGTTGCACAAGAGCGACATCGGCGGCGTGCGACTCGGACTCGAGGATCCCCAGGCCGTGCGCGACGCGGCGCGCGAGATCGAGGTAGCCGTCGCGCGGGCCGGCCATCGGCTCGAGGGGCTGATCGTGCAGCCGATGGCCCCGAACGCCATCGAACTGATCGTGGGGGTTGTCAACGATCACAACTTCGGCCCCGTGATCGCATGTGGCGCGGGCGGAACGACCGCCGAGTTGGACAAAGACGTCGCGGTGCGGATCACTCCGATCACCGACCTCGACGCACGCGAGATGCTGCAATCGCTGCGAACCTATCCAATGCTCGAGGGCTACCGCGGCGCGCCGGGCTGCGACCTCGCAGCGATCGAGGACGTCATCCTGCGTGTCGCCGCGATGGTCGAGGCACATCCCGAAATCGTCGAGTTGGATTGCAACCCGCTGATCGCCGGACCAGCGCGCGCGCTAATCGCCGACGCTCGCGTGCGTGTCGAGGCGGCCCCGCCGCCCACGCCGATCGCCGCGCTGAGCGCCTAGCGACGGTGACGAGCACCTCCAGTCCTCGCGTCTTCCAGTCGGCCAGGTCAGTGGTTTGCCGTAGCGGCACGCGTGGCCAGCGCGGATGGCGCTGGCAACCCGCCGCCGTCACGTCGCGGTCGACCAACTCGTCGAAGGAGCATGCGATGTACGTCAATGTGGTGGTTGGGATCGACGGGCTGGGCGGCGGGCGGGACGCCGCAGCGTTGGCGCGGGATCTGGCGCCCCGAGCGACTCGCTTGACCCTCGTGCACGTGCAGTTGCTCGACGTCCTGCGCTCCGGCGGATCGAATGGGCCTTACGGACTCGCCGAGGACACGCGCTCCAGCGACCCGTCGGAGCACGACGTCAGCTCCATCCCGGATACGGAGATGATCAGCGTCCCGGCAGCGAGCGTCGGCGGCGGTCTGCACGACGTGGCGCAGGATCAGGGCGCTGACCTGACCGTGATCGGCAGCTGCCACCGGTCCGCCGTCGGCCGGGCCCTGATCGGCGACGACACACGGTCGGTGCTGCACCACGCACCGTGCACAGTCGCCGTGGCTCCTGGCGGCTATGCCAACGGATCGCATCAGACCGAGACGATCGCGGTGGCCTATGACGGCTCGGATCAGAGCCACGTCGCTCTGGCCCATGCTGCGCTGCTCGCCGCCGACCTCGGCGCCAAGCTCGTCGTACACCATGTGGCCCAGCCGCATCTGTATGGCGGTGGCGCGTTCACCGCCGCGGCCACGTTCGTCGGGGACCCAGAGGTCGAGATCGCCGCCGCGCGCAAGCAGCTCGGCCCAGTCGTCGGCGCCGAGGTCGATGTGACGGTTGGGTTCGCGCGTGAGGAGCTCGCCGCGCTGAGCGAGGACGTCGACGTGCTGGTGTGCGGTTCCCGACACGAGGGAGCCGTCAAACGAGTCGTGCTCGGCAGCATGAGCGAGTATCTCGCCCGCCACTCGGCGTGCCCGCTGCTGGTCACCCCGGCCGCCGATGAGGAGCACATCGCCGCATGGCGCGAGCTGCGCAGCGCTGCAGCCCTGCGCAGCGCTGCAGCCGCATGAGGGAGCGTTCGAGGTGGTGGCAGAGGTGCGCCGCTCCGAGCGAGAGGTCGCAGGTTCAAATCCTGCCGGGCGCGCTCGCTCCGAAGTACCTGCAAAGCCCAACTGGGCGGACCGGCGACGTCGTCTACGCGAGGGCGGGTAGCTGGCGGAGATCGGGGGCGGTCCACGACGCCCGAGCCGCCTCAGGCCTGCGGCCGGGGTACTGCCATCACCGGACAGGCTGCATCCTGTAGGAGCGCCTCACCAGTGCTCCCGAGCAGCACCCGCGCCGTGGGCCCCCAGCGCCGCGAACCGATCACGAGCAGATCGACCTCGCTCGAGAGCGCGAGCAGCGCGTCGGCTGGGCGGCCGCGGAGCACCTCGACGTTGACCGTCGCGCCGGTGGCCTCGGCTGCGGCAACGGCCTGGTCGAGCAGGCGTTGCTCCTCCTCGGCGATGACGTCCGACCACTCGACAGCCACGAAGCCTCCCAGCGCCGATCGCAAGAGCACCGGCACCCGGTCATCGACCACGCCGCGCACGTGCAGCTCGGCGCCGGCGCACGCCATCGACCCCGCCAGTGCAAGCGCGGCCTCAGACTCCGGTCCGCCGTCGTACCCAACGCCGATCCGCTTCAGCCGGATGTCCGGCTCGGAGTGCATGCCGCGCGGCGCGATCGCCAGCGGGCATTCGAAGTGGCACAGCAACTGACGGGTCCGTTTGCCGATCCGGACGCGGCCAACAGGGGCTTGGCGGCTCGATCCGAGCACGAGCAGGTCGCGGTGCTCCCGCCGGACAACCCGCTGGAGGGCCCGCGGAATCGACAGATCCGTCTCGGCGAGAGTCCTCGCTCCGGGCGCGAAAGCACGGCGAACATCGCTGAGGGTCCGTTCCGCTTCCTGGCTAAGGCTTCGCCAGTCCCAACCAGGCGCCAGAAAGAGCGGCGCTGAATGGACGGCGACCAGCATCACGTCGGCCCCCGTCATACGGGCCACCGCCGCTCCCAACGCGGCAGCGTCCTCGCCCTCGGGGAACCCGTCGATGCCGACCGCGATCCGTGAGATCGCCGCGCGAGAAGTTGCTCCCGCGCTGCCGCTCGTGGTGGAGTGAGCGCCGGGAGGATTCACAGGTGTCGGGGCTGAGGCGGTCATCTGGATCTGTGTGACTGATCGAGGTGTGGCTCAGTCTCTCAGCGAGGCTGAGTGCCGTCATCGGGGGATTGGTGCTCTGCGGCTGCGGAATAACCCGGATCGCCGAGCGGGCCGGGCTCGAGCCGGTTCAGGTCTTGAGCAGTCCGCGATCGAGCGCGTAGCGCACGAGTTCGGCGCGCGAGTCAAGCCCCAGCTTCTGCTGGATGTGAGCGCGGTGGGTCTCGACCGTTCGCACGGACAGGTAGAGCTGGTCGCCGATCTCGCCGTTGGTGTGGCCGAGGGCGATCAGCCGCAGAACCTCGAGCTCGCGGGCCGTGAGGTCGTCCGGTGGGCCGACAGGCTGGGCGGCGACGCGCGCGCCCAGACGCGGGTTGAGGTACCCCTCGCCCGACGCCGCGCGGCAGACCGCCTCGACCAGCTCGTCCTCGGCGGCCTCTTTCAGGACATACCCGATCGCTCCGCCGGCCAGCGCCTCGCGCGCGTACTCCGGCTCGTCCTCCATCGTCAGCACAACGATCTGCGTGTCAGGTGACTCGCCACGGATCACCGGAATCGCTTCAAGGCTCGAGTCGCCGTGCATGTTGAGATCGAGCACCAGCACGGCAGGGTGGTGACCGCGGACGTAGCGACGGGCACCGTCGACGTCGCCGGCCTCGGCGACGACCTCAAACCGGGGCTCGGAGTCCAGCAGCAGCCTCAGCCCACGGCGCACGACCGTGTGGTCGTCGGCGAGGACGATCCGGATCGTCGCCGGTAGCTCCCGCGCGGACGCGTCCGATCCGGTATCGGGAGCAAGCATTACCGCAAGATACCCGAGGGAAAGGCGTGCGCGACTCGGGGATCTCGAGCCACGACCGCTCGTGGCTGCTCGACGCTCCGTAGAGTGCCGCCACCGGGACTACGGCGGGCTGCGGATGACCCCCAGGCTGGGCGGGGTTAGCTTGGGCCGATGGCATTGGCCATCGCCTCGCTGCTCGGAACCGCCGCATGAGACCGGCGCGACGCACGTGAGCCCGAGTCGCGGAAGGTCCGCACCGGTTCGAGGTCCTGATCGCCGGCGGGGGGGTCGCGGCGCTCGAGGCCGCGCTCGCGCTACGCGACCTGGCGGGCGAGCGCGCACGCCTCAGGTTGCTCGCGCCCAACCAGGAGTTCGTCTGCCGGCCGATGACCGTCCGCGAGCCGTTCGGCTACGCGGTAGCCGAGCGCTATCCGCTGGAGCGCATCGCCAGCGCCCTCGATATCGAGCTGATCAGGGACAGCTTTGCATGGCTTGATCGGACCGCGCGGAACGTGCACACCGAGTCGGGCCGGCAGCTTCGCTATCACGCGCTCATGCTGTGCCTCGGGGCCGGGGCGCGAGCGCGTTACCAGCACGCGATCACGATCGATGACCGCCACCTCGACGAGCAACTTCATGGACTGATGCAGGACATCGAGGGCGGGTACGTCAGTCGTCTGGCATTCCTGGTTCCCCCGCGGATGGCGTGGCCACTGCCGCTCTATGAGCTGGCGCTGATGAGCGCGGCGCGGGCCGCGGACATGTGTATCGAGCTGGCGATCACGATCCTCACCCCCGAGCCAGAACCGCTGCAGATCTTTGGCGAGGGTGCGAGCCGAGGCGTGTCGGACCTGCTCGCCGAACGGGGCATCGAAGTGATCTGCTCGGCCCACTGCGAGGTTCCGCAGTCGGGCGAGATCGTGATCAGACCCGGACGGCGGGCGCTCTCGGTCGATCGCATCGTCTCCCTGCCAGAGCTCTACGGCCCCCACGCGCGTGGGCTTCCCTGCGCCCGCAACGGGTTCATTCCCGTCGACCACCACTGTCAGGTGCGCGGCGTCCCCCGGGTGTACGCAGCCGGTGACGCGACGGACTTCGCGATCAAGCACGGCGGGATCGCCGCGCAACAGGCCGACACCGCGGCGCAGGCGATCGCCGCGCTGGCCGGCGCGCCGGTGGACCCGTCACCATTTGATCCCGTGATCCACGGGATGCTCCTGACCGGCGGCGCCCCACGCTTCCTCAGCGCACGGATCACCGGCGGGCACGGATACAGCTCGCAGTTCACCGACCAGCCCACCTGGTCGCCGCCGACCAAGATCGCCGCCAAATACCTCGCCCCATACCTGGCACGGATCGCGCAGCTGACGGCGGCGCACGTCTCGAGGCCAACTCGAACCCGCCAACTGAACGCTTACTCGACGTCGTTCACGACTGCGGCTCGCCGCGGCTCGCAGGTGCGGGGTGAAGGGCTCGCGCCGCGACGAGGTCGCGATCGCCACCGCGCGGGACGACGAGCAGCGGGACGATGGAGCGCTCGACCAGCCGCGAGCTGACGCTTCCGAGCGCGACCTGACGCACGATGCCAAAGCCGCGCGAGCCGGTGACCACCAGGTCGACGCCGAACGCGGCCTCCTCGAGCAGGCACGCGACGGGGTCACCCTCGAGCACTACACCCTCGGCCGCCACCGTGTTCGCCAGCCCGCGCAGCGCACCGTCGAGCGCGCGCTCTCGGGCTCGCCTCGAGTCCTTTCCCCAGCTCGCATCGCCCGATGCCTCGTGGGGATCGACGACCGACACGACGCGCAACGCCAGGTGGCCGGCGTGGGCGAGGGACTCGGCGATGCGCAGAGCGTCGAGGCCTTCGTCGGTCTCCACATACGCGGCGAGGATCCGGGTCAGACGTTCGGGAGCCCGATCACCGTATCCGCGCGGCGCGGCGGCGACCGAACACGGAGAGCTGACAAAGAGCTGGCGGGCCACGCCGCCGGTGATGAGACCGCCGGCAGCGGCGCGATGCGCAGAGCCGACCACGATGGCGACCGCATCCTGCTCCTCAGCGAGCATCGAGAGCGCGGCTGCGGGTGAGCGACCACGGATCACGCGGCGCTCGATGTCGGATCCGATCGGCGCTTGATCGAGCATGTGCCGAGCCTCCGGGTACGCGAGCACGTCCCGGCTCTCGACGATGCCCGCGTCGGGGACCCGATCGTCGCGACAGCAGGCCACAAGAAGCAGCGGACGGCCGGTCAGCTCGCCGAGCAGGCGAGCGAGCACGAGCGCCTCATAGGCGCCCCGCGATCCGTCATAGCCGATGATGATCTTGCGCTCCATCAGCGACGAACGCTACCCGGCGACCGGCCACCCCGCCTCCGCGCGCACCCGCACCGGAGCAGCGGCAAACTACCCAGCCGCTCCCATCGGGCGGGTGCGCGTCGAGGGGGCCTGCGGCACGCCGGACGCCGGACGCGTCTGGGCATTGCGTGCGAGCGCACTGGCCGGGGCAGCGCACTCGTGGAATGATTCGATAATGGACCAAGCCACGCGCGCAGTCTTGTCTGTCGCGCGCATCGTCTTGGAGGATCTGGATCTGGAGGTTGTTCTCGAACGAGCGCTGGCGTCGGCCCGTGAGTTGACCGGCGCCCGGTTCGCGGCGCTCGGAGTGCTCGACGAGTCACGGACGCAGCTGGCGCAGTTCCACACGCTCGGCATCGACGAGGCCACGCGGCAGCGGATCGGGTCCCTGCCCACGGGACGCGGGGTACTCGGTGAGCTGATCCAGAATCCCCGGCCGCTCAGGCTGGCGAACGTTGGCCTGCACCCGCAGTCCTACGGGTTCCCGGTCGGCCATCCCCCGATGCGGTCCTTTCTCGGTGTGCCGATCGTGGTGGCCGGCCAGCCGTTCGGGAATTTGTACTTGACCGACAAGCAGGACGCGGTTGAGTTCGATCAGCATGACGAGGAGGCCGCGGTACTGCTGGCGGACTTCGCCGGCGTAGCGATCGACCACGCGCGCCGGTACACGCGTGCCGAGGGGCAGCGTCTCGAACTGCAGCGCACTGTCGGCGCGCTCGATGCGACGATCCAGATCGCTCGGGCGTTGGGTGGAGAGACGGATCTCAGGACGATCTTGAAGCTCGTGGCCAAGCGCGGACGTGCCCTGGTTTCAGCGCGGGCGGTCGTGATCGAGCTGCAGCGTGGCGAGGAGTTGGTCGTCGCTGCCGCCGCCGGCGAGCTGCCGATGGACCTGGTCGGCCAGCGGGTCGGCCTTGCGGATACCGTGGCCAGCGCGGCGCTACGGGCCGGTGAGACACAACGGCTCGCCGAGGGGCTCAATCGCAAGCGCTTTGAGCAGCATGGATTGGGCCATCTCGGGGTTCGCGCCAATGCTGGGCTGGTGGTTCCCCTGGTCTTTCGCAACCATGCCTACGGCGTGCTGGTGGCGATTGACCAGCTTGATACGGGCGAGTTCACGGCCGAGCATCAGCGTCTGCTCGAGTCGTTTGCCGCCAGCGCCGCAACCGCGGTGGCGACCGCGCAGTCGGCTGCCGATCAGCGCACCCATCAGCGCTTGGCGGCGGCCGAGGCCGAGCGTACGCGCTGGGCGCGTGAACTCCACGATGAGACGCTGCAGAGTCTGGGCAATCTGCGCCTGATGCTGGCGGCCGCGCGGCGCAACGGGAAACCCGAGGCGATGCTGAGGGCGAACACGCAGGCCATCAGCCAGTTGGAGTCCGATATCGCCAACCTCCGTGCGCTCATCGCTGACTTGCGACCCGCGGCACTGGACCGGCTGGGCATCGAGGCGGCCATCAACGCACTCGCGGACCGGCTGAGGCGCACTGGTCTGGAGCTGGACGTCAGCCTCGATCTCGCCTACGAGCACGGCCGCGCCAGCGAGCGCCTCACGCCAGAGCTGGAGACCGCCCTGTATCGCATCATCCAGGAGGCGCTGGGCAACGCGATCAAGCACGGGCACGCGCGGCGGGCGGTTGTCGAGGTCATCGAGGACGGCCGCATGGTGTGCGTCACCGTCCGCGATGACGGCGAGGGCTTTGACCCGGCGAAGCAGACCGGTGGATTCGGACTGCTCGGGATTCGCGAGCGCGCCGAGCTGCATGACGGTAGCGTGAGCGTCGACTCCGCCCCAGGGCAGGGAGCGACGATCACCGCCAACCTTCCGGTGGCTCGCCGCGGTGACGAGCGCACGTCGGACGACGACGTGGCGTTCCTCGATCGCCACTCCCGCGGCTGAGCTATTCGCCACCCCACGCGATGATGTGGGCGACGTCGAGCGTCGAGAGGATCCCGACCGGCCGCGCCGTTCCCGGCGCTACCACGACGAGGTGCTGGACGCCGCGCGAGATCATCAGCTCTCCCGCGTCGCGGAGCGGCATACCGGCCTCGACCGTCCAGGCGGCCTCCCCCTGCTCGCGGTCCGGCGTTCCCCGCCGGCCAGTCCGTAGCCGCTACCGATGACCTCACCGATCGCGACACTAGCCTGATAGGTGTGTCGTCGTCAGTTGCGAACGTGATTGTCGCCGGCGGGGGCCCAGCGGCCGTCGAGGCGCTGCTTGCGCTGCGCGACCTGGCGGGGACGCGCGTGCGACTCGTGTTGGTGGCCCCTGATCGTGATCTCGTGATCCGTGCCTACGAGGTGCTCAGCCCGTTTCACGAGGGCCAGGAGCACCGCTACCCACTGGCACCGATCGCCGCCGAGCTTGACGTCGAGCTGGTTCACGACGCGCTGGCCGGTGTCGACCCGCAAGCCCGCACGGTGGCGCTTCGCTCGGGCGCGCAGCGACCATATGACGCGCTCATCGTCGCGGTCGGCGCTCGGCCCACCGGAACGCTGCCCGGTGCGATCCCGTTCCGTGGCTCGCAGGACGCGAGCAGGCTGAAAGAGCTGCTGATCGCTTCGCGGGCGGGGCGTCATCAGAGTGTCGGGTTCGTCGTTCCGGGTGGGCTGTCGTGGCCGCTGCCGCTGTACGAGCTGGCCCTGCACACCTCGGCGTGGCTTGCGGAACGACGCGTGAGCGGTGTGCCGTTGACGATCGTCAGCCCGGAACGAGAGCCGCTCGGCGTGTTTGGCTCCGTGGCGAGCGCCGAAGTCGCGGTACTGCTCGGCTCCCACGGGGTCGCGTTCATCAGCGGGTATGCCGTGCGGGTTGATGCGGGCCGTCTCCTGCTCGCCGGAGGGCGCGAGCTTCATGCCGACTTGGCGTTCGCGCTCCCGCGGCTGCGCGGTCCTCAGATCCGCGGTCTGCCGTGCGACCCGGACGGCTTCGTGCCGGTGGATGAGTTCGGCCGGGTGGAGGGCGTCACGCGAGTGTTTGCGGCGGGCGACGCCACGACCCGGTCGATCAAGCAGGGGGGTCTGGCCACTCAGCAAGCGGACGCGATCGCGGCAGTGCTGGCGGCTGAGCTGGGCTCGCCTGTGCTGGTGGGTGACCCGCAGCCAGTGCTCCGCGCGGTCCTGTTCGGCGGGCGTGATCGGCGCTACCTGTATGCGGAGCTGGGCGCGAGGTTGCAGGAAACGTCTCGCGCCTCCGTTCGCCCGCTGTGGCCCGAGTCGACCAAGCTCCTCGGACGCTATCTGGCGCCCTACCTCAATCGGCTCGATTCCTGACGCCCCGGCCGGCGAGCCGCGAGCAGCCGCCCAGGGCAGGACCTGTGGGGAGCGGGCCCGCTCGGTCGCGGCCCGCTTGTTCAGCGACTAGTTACCAAATCGTGCGCGCCCGCGATCGATCCTGTGCGATAGTTTGCCTATGAGCGATGGGCCTGTCGTCCCGGGTGACGTGGGCTGGGATGGAATCGACGAGATCCTTCACGCCCACCGATCGCGGTGTGCCGTGACGATAGGGACCTTCGATGGCGTCCACGCCGGCCATCGCAGCTTGGTCGCCGCCACCCGTCGGCTGGCGCTGAGCCAAGGACTGGATGTGGTTGCTGTGACGTTCTCTCCGCGTCCCGAGCGCTACTTCGCTCATGGCGCGGTGCTGCCCGATCTCTGCTCAATCGACGAGCGGGTCTCCCGCCTTCGGGCAGCTGGAGCCGACCGAGTCGTGGTGCTGCCGTTCGCTCGTGCGCTCGCTGAGGTTCCGGCAGGCAGATTCGCCGGCTCGCTGGTCGATGCGCTCGGTCTCGAGCTTCTCTGCGTGGGGGAGGACTTCTCCTGCGGCCGCGATCGAGAAGGCGATCCCGCCTTCCTCCGAGCGCTCGGACTCGTCGTCCACGTCCATTGCTTCGTCCGCGACGAGGATGGCATGAAGGTCAGTTCCTCCCGACTGCGCGAGGAGCAGGTCGCCGCCGCGTCCCAGGCTCCGTTTGCGGCCTCCGCGCGTCTCACCGTCGACGCGTGAGCGAACGGTCACTGTACGATGCGGACACGCTGAACAGGACAAAGGAGACTGGGATGAGCTCAGCAGGCCCACCGGTCGAGGTTCCGCCGGAGATCGTCGAATACCTCAGCGGGCAGCGGACGCTGACGCTGGCCACCGTCTCCTCGAGCGGCGTGCCTCGCGCGAGCACCTTCCTGTACGTGAACGACGGGCCGACGCTGTACTTCTGGAGCCGGGCCGGGACGATCACCACGCATCACATCGACCAGAACCCCGTCGTCTCCTTCGCCATCGACCACTATTCCGAGGACCTCAACGCCACACAGGGCCTGCAGGGCGTCGGCGAATGCCAGGTGATCCTCAGCGGTGAGCAGATCGCCCGCGTGGCGGATCTGTTCGGGCAGCGGTTCCCGACGCTGTCGCCCGGATCGACGATGAGCATCTCGTTCTTCCGGATCGTGCCGACCGACCTGCAGCTGATCGACAATCGGGCCGCGACGCCGGTCGCGAGCCGCGGCGACTCGAACGCGTTTGGTGCCGATTTCCACCGCGATCGGGCATTCAGCGTCGTGGCCAACCTGCCGACGCAGGACGCGGAGACGGTCACCGCGGCGCTGCAACCGATCACCGCCACCGCCGGCCAGACGATCGTTCGCCAGGGGGGGCCGGCTGACAAGTTCCTCATCCTGCTCGAGGGAGATGCCGAGGTGATCCGGGAGGTCGATGGACAGACCGAGTCGGTATCGCCGCTGAAGCCGGGGACGCTGTACGGCGAGGTCGCGATCATGCTCGACCTGCCGCGGTCGGCCAGCGTCAAGGCGAGGACCGACGTCAAGCTCCTCGCCCTCGAGAAGGAGGAGTTCCGCGAGCTCGTGGCGGGGTCGCTCGGCCTGTCGGTCGACTTCGACGAGGTCATCCGCGGTCGCCTCGACAAGCTCGCCGGCGCTTAGCGGGTACCCGGACCGTGCCCGGCTTCGGCAGCCAAGAGTTCCGCTCGACAGTCGGCAGCTTCGCGACCGGCGTGACCGTGATCACCACGAGCGGCGAGCAGCATCCCTACGGGATGACGGCCAACGCGTTCTCGTCGCTCTCGCTCGACCCGCCGCTCATCCTGGTCTGCATCATCTCCCGCTCGGAGGGGATGAACCAGATCACGGCCAACGGCTGCTTTGCCGTGAACATCCTGGCGGCCGAGCAGGAGCCGCTGTCTCGCTACTTTGCCTCGCGCGACCGACCGAAGGGCCGCGACGCGTTTGCGGAGGTCCCCCACCGGACGGCGGAGACCGGATCGCCGATCCTGGAGGGCGCAATCGGATACCTCGACTGCAATCTGCACGCACAGTACGAGTCGGGCGACCACCACATCTTCATTGGTGAAGTGCTCGACATCGGCTACGACCCGGAGGGGCTGCCGCTGCTCTTCCACGGCGGCCGCTACCGCGGCGTTCACGACATCTAGCCGCTGAGCGGTCGCCGCCGGACCCTCACGCCTCAGAGCGGATGCCGCGACTCCACGCCGTCGCCGGACGTGCCTGAAGTTCGCCGTCCACCTCGATATCGACCCGCTCGTTGAGGAAGCAGAGGCGATCGGCGATCCGCCGCGCCTCGTCGAACGGCTGGGTGTACGACCAGACGAGGTTCTCGACGATCCCGCCGCCGGCCAGCTGCACCGAGTAGTACGCGGCGGCGCCCTTGTAGCCGCAGCGCGTGACGGTGTCGACCGGGACGAGGTGCGCGTGGACGTCCTCGCGCGGCAGGTACCAGCGCGTCGGCAGGTTCGACTCGAACAGCGCGATCGCGTTGCGGCTCTCGGCCAGCAGCTCGCCGTCGAGCGAGATCCGCACATGACGCGAGCTGGGCAGGACGTCGAGCCGGTGATACGGATCGCGGGGGTGGACGAACATCTCCTCGTCCTCCTCGAACCAGCGGTCCACACGGTCCCAGTAGAACGCAATCAGGCCGCCGAACCCTGGCGCGCCCGCGATCGGCTCGGGGTAGGTCCAGGCAGCGTTCTTGATCAGGCGGTCGCCCAGCTCGATCGAGTAGTAGCGCGCGTCCCCCTTCTTCGCGCAGTGGGTGCGGCGCTCGGAGGGCACCAGCACGTCCGCCCGGACGTCGTCGCGCGGGAAGTAGTAGACCGGCTGGAAGTTCGTCTCGGACATGATCGACGCACGCACGCTGTCGGCGATCGTCACGTCGTCCACCATGACCCGGATCCGTTTCGCGGTCGGCTCGACGTACACCGACCCACGGGCGGGCGGGTCGAAGTTGAACCCGCCGGCCGGGGTCCGGCTCAGCGGTCCCGTTCCCGTCATCAGTCCCATGCGCGTCCCGTCCTACAGGCCGAGCATCGAAGCGATGCGCACGCGCTGCATCTCGTTCGTGCCCGAGTAGATCGGGGCGCCGACCGCGTCGCGCAGCCCCTTCTCCATGCCGTACTCGCGCATGTAGCCGCGGCCGCCGAACAGTTGCACGGCGGACAGCGCGGAGGCCAGATTGGCCTCGCTCGTGACCAGCTTCGCCATCGAGATCTCGGTGGTCACGCTGCGTCCCTTGGCGAACCGCCGCGCGGTGTCGTAGAGGTGTTTGCGCGAGGTCTCGATCCCGATCTTCTGATCGACGATCTTGCCCGCGACGTACTGGTTGGAGGCGATCGGCACCCCGAACGCGGTGCGCTTCTTCACCTGGGCGATGCACCGCTCCATCCGCTCCTGCATCTCCCCGGCCATCATGATGAAGATGCAGAGGATCTCCCAGTTCATCACGTGCTCGAGGATGAAGAAGCCGGCGCCCGGCTTGCCGACGATATTGGTCGCCGGGACGCGGCAGTCGGTGAACTCGAGCTCGCAGAACGGGCAGGTGTTGAGCCCGAGCTTGGCGATCGGCGGTCCGACGTGGAACCCGGGCGTGTCGGTGGGCACCAGGAACGCCGTGATGCCCGACGCTCCGTCGCCGGTCTCGAGCTTGGCGTAGACGGTGATCACGTCGGCGATCGGGCCGTTGGTGATGAACGTCTTGCCCCCGTTGAGCAAATACCCGTCGCCGTCCGGCGTCGCGGTCGTGCTCATCGCCATCGCGTCGGACCCGGCCGACGGCTCGGAGATCGCGTGGGCGCTGATGATCTCGCCGTCGATCAGCCGCGCCAGGTAGCGCTCCTTCAGCTCTTCAGAGCCGAACTTCTGCAGCGGGATCGCCGCGCTGACGACCTGGGTGGCCAGCGTGAACAGGAGCCCGGCGTCCCGGCACCCGTAGCCCAGCTCCTCCAGCACGTAGACGAGCGTGAGCGCGTCGTGGCCGAGTCCGCCCCACTGTTCGGCGAACGGAATCCGGATCACGCCGGATTCGCGGATCAGCTGCCACTTGTCGCGGTTGAACCGCTCGGCGGCATCGTCCTCGAGCACGCCTGCGTTGAGGGCCTCGTAGTACTTCTGGAGTCCCTTGCGCAGCGCCTTCTGCTCGTCGTTCCAGTCGCCGAGGGGGGCGGGCAGTGCCATCGTCGTGAGCCCTAGTAGACCGAGGAGTGGATGCCGGACTCGGTGAGGCGATGGGCCTCGTCACCGGTCAGCGCCGGGGTGAACATGCACACGAGCCGCATATCGCCCTCGGGATTGGCGATCAGGTCGTGCATGTCGTGCTTGTCGAGGGCGTACAGCGTGCCCGGCACGATCTCGTGGCGGGTGCCGTCCATCTCGACGACCGCGCCGCTGCCCTCGATGCAGTAGCACGCCTCCAGGTGGTTCTTGTACTCCAGGCGCGACGTCGTCCCGGCGTTGATGATCGTGTCGGTGACGGTGTAGCCCATTCCGTCGGACTCGAGCAGGAACCGGCGGCTCACCCCGTTGCCCCAATCCACCGTCTTGACGCTGTCGAGCTTGCGAATCAGCATGGCGTGCTCCCTTTGGTTGTGTTACTGAACCGGCTGGGCGGCCGCCGAGTCCGGGACGTGTCCCAGTTCGACCAGCAGCCCCTTGAAGTCCTCGACCACATCCTGGCCGGCCGCCTGAGCCGCCGCCACGCGGGCCACGCACTCGCTGCCCACGATCGCCGCGTCGGCCCCGACCGCGCCCAGACTCTCAATGTGCGCCTGCGTCTTGACCCCGAAACCCACCGCGATCGGCACCGTGCTGGCGGCGCGCAGGCGCTCCATCACCGGGTGCGAGGGCGGCGTGGTCTGGCGGTCCGACGGTGCCGCTGCGCCCGTACGCCGCGACCAGGTAGATGTAGGCCGACCCCTGCTCGGCCGCCTCGTCGACCAAGGCCGGCTCGGAGGTGGCGTAGCACGTGGTCACGATCGGCTGGCCGACCTCGCGCGCCGCGTCGTAGTACCGGGTCCGCAGCCGCGGTGGCAGGCCATGGACGAGCAGGCCGTCGGCGCCGGCCTGCTTGACCCGGGCCAGGAACTCGGGCAGCGGCGTGCGCTTGATGGAGTAGCTCCAGTCGGCGAGCAGCGCGATCTTCAGGTGCGTCAGCCCCGGGCGGACGCTGGCGATGAATCCCAGCACCGCGTCGGCGTCGACGCCGTCGGCCAGGGCCCGGCTCGCCGACTCGCGGATCACCGGCCCGTCGCTGGCCGAGTTCGGGAACGGGATCGCCAGCTCGAGGCAGTCGACCTTGGCCGCGTCGAGCATCAGCACGAGCTTCCGGAACACGTGCAGCGGCGGGTCCCCGGCGTTGAGGAACAGTGCGAGGCCGGGGCGTCCCGGCAGCGGCTCGCTGAAGAACGCCACCGCGGCCTACCTTGCCCCCACTGCCCCGTGAGCGCGGATCCGCTCGATCAGCCGGGCCGCCTCGCCGCTGCTCATCGTCTCTTCGGCGAGCGCCAGGGCGCCCGTCCAGTCCTCCCTGACTCCACCCTGGATCGCCAGCAGCGCGGCGTTCAGGCGGATGCTCTCGATCGCGCCCGTCGGGCCCTCGCCGCTGATGAGCTTGAGGAAGTGCGGAACTGTGTCGTCGAGCTCGGCCACCGGCAGGAGATCCTCGAACGGCCGGTCGGTCAGGCCCAGCTCGCCCGGAGCGATCACCCGCTCCGCGTCCGCAGCGCTGTCGTACACGTGGCCGTCGATGACGCTCAGCAGCTCATCGCACCCCAGGTCGTTCCAGCACAGCCAGTAGTCGCGTGTGGGGTCTTCCTTGGTCAGCGCGCGGAAGACCGGCAGCACCGTGTGGTCGGAGACGCCGGTGATCTGCGTCGTCACGGGAACCGCGGCCAGGAACGGCCCGACGAGGTTGAAGAACCGCCCGACCGTCTTGAAGTCGAAGGGCAGGATCTGGCGGGCCAGCAGCCGCAGCTCCTTGGGGTATACGAACGGCCCGGCGCAGGCGATCCCGAAGGTGTCGAGCAGCTGCTCGAGCTCCTCGTAGCTGCCGGCCATCCGGATCCCCAGCCGGTCGAGCAGGTCCACCGAGCCGGTCCGTGACGCGTAGGCGCGGGAACCGGTCTTGATCACCCGCGTGCCCATCGCCGCGGCGACGAACGCCGACGCCGACGAGAGGTTGAACGTGCTGGGCCCCCCGCCCGTGCCGACGATGTTGACCGTCGTGCGGGCGGGCGCAGCCGGCTGTGGGTTACCCGCCCGGAGCGAGCTGAGCAGCGCGCTGACCGATGCGCCGTCCGGCATCTGGGTGGTCAGCGACGAGAGCACCGCGACCGCCTCGCCGGGATGCAGATCCTTGGCGGCGAGGCGCTGCCAGAAGTCGGCCCAGACGTCGGCTTCGATCGGATAGCTGCGCGTGACCAGCGCGGCGAGCGCTGGCGATGGCGTCTTGCTAGCCACCGGCCCGCGCGTTGTCGATGAACTCCTTGATCGCCGTGACCGTGCGGAAGCTGTCGGGCCCGAGCTCGGACTCGTCGATCGTGATGTCGAACTCGTCCTCCATCCAGGCGACGAACTTCAGCAGGCCAAGGCTGTCGACGACCCCGCCGGTCAGCAGGTCGAAGTCCGACTCCAGCTCGTCGACGGAGATGTCCGGCATGAACTCCTCGACGATGAAGCCCTTGATCTTTGCGGTCTCGTCATCCATTTAGCTGTGCGTCCTCTCTAGTTCGGCCGTGATCGCTGTGCGATCGACCTTTCCGGTACCTGTCTTGGGGAGGGGTTCCGTCACGATCGTGATCTTCGACGGCATCTCGGTGCGGGCGAGCCTGGTCATGCAGTGCTGGCGCAACTTGAGGCTGTTCAGCGTCGAGTCCGGCTCCTTGCGCACGACGGCGCACAGGCGCTTGCCCGCGAGTTCGTCCTCGATCGCCACCACACCGACCTCGACGACCTCGGGGTGCTCCTGGATCGCCTGCTCGACGACCTGCGTCGAGACGCGGACCCCGCGCACCTTCACGTAGAAGTCCGCCCGGCCCTCCAGCGTCAGCGTGCCGTCGTCGTGGCGACGGACGATGTCGCCGGTGCGGTAGAACGGCCGCTCCTCGCCGTCGACCGTGGTGAAGCGCTCCGCGTTGAGCTCGGACTTCAGGTACCCGCGGGTCTGGAACGGTGTCCACACGAGCAGCTCGCCGGTGCCGGTGCCCTGCAGCGGCGTCCCGTCCTGGTTCTGCACGCGCGCGGTCACCCCGGGGAGCGGCTGGCCGACCGGGATGTTGCTCGGGATGTGGCCGTCGGCCAGGCCGAGGAACTCGTGCATCAGGCTGTCGTTCGTCTCGGTGCAGCCGTAGATGTTGTAACAACGGGCCCCCGGGAACAGAGTCGGCAGCTCGGCCAGTGAGGTCGCCGGCATCTTGTCGCCGGTGGTGATCGCGTGACGGACCGTCGGGAACGGGTCCCCACCCGCGCGGTTGACGTCGATCAGCAGGCGGTAGAGCATCGGCACGGCCTGCAGCACGTTGACGCCGTTGTCGTGGATCAGCGCCGACAGGTAGGGGCTCTGCGTCGCGCGGTCCTGATCGACCATCACCACCGTCCCACCGTGCTTCAGCGTCGTCCAGATGTCGAGCAGGCAGAGGTCGAAGTTGAGCGGCGCGTAGTTGGCCACCACCGTGCCGGCGCCGATCCCGAACTGTTCGGCGGCCCAGTCGGTGAACGCGTCGATGCCCTCCTCGGGCAACGGGACGATCTTCGGCAGCCCGGTCGACCCGGACGTCGTGAGCATGAACGTGACGCCCTGCGCCCCGCCCGCCGGCGGCCACTCCGACGGGGGCACGTCGATCGACTCGGTCGGCGGCGCGTCGACGAGCGCCCGCAGGCTGGCGGCGCTGTCGCTCCGGGGGCCGGTCGGCGAGAGCACGGTGCTGACGCCTGCCTGCGCGAACAGCTTCGCCAGCGTGTCGGCGGCGAGCTCGATCGACGGCAAGAGGAACGGCCGGCCTGACTGCAGGCACGCCAGGATCAGCGCGATCGCCTCGGGCGACTTCTTCGCCCGGATCCCGATCGGCCGATCGGCCGGCAGGCTCGCCAGATCGTGCTCGATGAAGGCGCTCTCGGCCATGCTCCGCAGCTCGCCGTAGCTTGTCGCCTGCCCGTCCCAGATCAACGCCGGCGCATCCGGCGCCCGCTCGGCATGGGCGGCGAAGTGCGCGGCGAGTGATCTCACGGCCTCGGTGCTCACGCCGCCTGCGCGCTCCGGTGCCGCTCGAACGCGTCGATCCAGCCCTGGATGCTGTCCGCCTGGAGCAGGCCGGTGCCGATCAGGAGTCCCTTGAAGCCGCTGCTGACCAGCTCCGCAGCGATCTGCGGGTCGGTGATCGCGCTCGCGCTCGCCGGGACCGGCGTGCCGGAGTCGATCACGGCGTCGAGCAGCGAGCGGCTGCGGTCCAGGTCGCCGGCGCCCCGTTCCTGTGCGCGGATGTCCTTGTTGTTGATCGCCACGATGCACTGCTCGGCATGGACCACGGAGGCGAGCTCCTCGTGATCGGCGATCTCGACGAACGGAGTCAGCTCGTGCCGGAGCGTGGTCTCGATCATGTGCGGGAAGGTTGACTTCGGCAGGATCCGCGCGGTCAGCAGCACGGCGGAGGCGCCGATCTCCTTGGCCCGGATCACCTGCTTCTCGCGGGTGATGAAGTCCTTCTGGAGCAGTGGCAGGTCGGTCAGTCCGGCGACGTCGATCAGCATCTGCTCCACCCCGCCGAACCACCGGCCGGTGACCACCGAGATGCACGGCGCGCCTGCGGCGACGTACTCCGAGACGATCTGCTCGATCGGGCGATCGCCGATCAACTCGACGCCCTCGGCGTCGGAGCGCTTGACCTCCATGATGATCGGCAGCGGCGACGCCACCAGGGCGTCGATGAAGCGACTAGTCATCGGCCCGCCACGCGTGCGTGATTGCGCTCACCCGCTGAGCGCTGATTCTCCCGTCGGCACCCCGGGCGTTGGTATCGACGTCAACCCCCATGAACCGCGGATTCTCCGTCAGTGCGGCATACCGGTCCCGGTTGGCGTCGGAAATCCCGCCCGCGATCAGGAAGGGCAGGTTGAAGCCCGCCGTGACCGCGGTCGCGATCGCGGGATCGAGCGCGAGTCCGGTGCTGCCCACGCGCCCGTCCTCGGCGACAACGTCGAGCAGGAACGCGTCGGCGCCGGCCTTCTCGTAGGCGCCGACCAGCGATCCCTCCAGGCACTCGCCGCCCTTGACGTGCAGGACCTTCAACACCTTGACCTCCGGCGCCCTGGCCTTCAGCTTGCGCACCAGCCCGGGTGACTGGTAGCCGTGGAGCTGGATCCAACCGGCCTCGGCGGCCGCGAGCGCATCCCCGAGCAGTTCAGCGTCCTTGGCGAACGTCACCAGCACCGCCGCCGGCTTCTCGACGGCGGCCGCGGAGAGCTCGACCCAGCGGTCGAGCGGCAGATCGTGCGGGCCTCCCGCGACCCCGTACCAGAGCCCGACGAAGTCCACCCCGACCGCTGCGAGGATGTCGAGCTCGGCCTGATCGACGATCCCGCACACCTTCACTTTCGTTCCGTTGGCGGGCGGCGGAGCGCTCATCGTCCCTTCCCTGACGAATCCGACTGCGCGTTCAACTCGTTTCTCCCCCGCAGAAGTAGACCCCAAGGCGGCGACTCTAACACCGAGGTTGCCACCTGAGAAGTGATTCTTTTCATGGCTGTGCCGGGGGAAATCCTGTTCCGCACTCTAATCTACGGAATCGGCTTGTGAAAGATGCGTCGGAGCCTTGCCCGGACGGCGGGGATCGACCCTGATCCTGCGCTTGCATGCGTACACGGGGTTAGTCATGATTGGGCGTCTACCGGCACTGCGAGGGGGTTCTTGGGGTGACTCATCGGCTGATCACGGGGCGCAGACAGGGGCGGGCACAAGCGACAGGAGGCGGTTTTGAGCAGCGATAGACAGCCGGCCGACCGGTACGACGTGGCGATCCTCGGCGGGGGTTTGGCGGGCCTGACGCTGGCCTTGCAGCTCAAGCGCGCCCGCCCCGAGACGAGCATCTTCATCGCCGAGAAGCGCCCCGGGCCGGCACCCGAGGCTGCCTTCAAGGTCGGCGAGTCCACGCAGGAGATCGCCTGCAACTACTTCGGCGAAGTGCTCGGCCTGATGGACCACATGGAGACGCAGCAGGTCCGCAAGTGCGGCTTGCGTTTCTGGTTTCCGGCCGGAGACAACAGCGACATCACCCAGCGGATCGAACGCGGGCCACGAGCTCACGCGCCGGTTCCGAGCTGGCAGTTCGACCGTGGCCGGTTCGAGAATTTTCTCGGCGCGCAGAACGACGCGGCGGGAGTCGACCTGTTCGGCGGCAGCTTCATCACGAACGTCGAGGTCGGGGATCCCCACCGCGTCACGATCGTGCGCGGCGGCCCCGGCGGCGAGGAGTCGACGGTGCAGGCGCGCTGGCTGGTCGACGCGAGCGGCCGGTCGTTCATCCTCAAGCGGAAGCTGGGCCTGCTCGAGACCAACGGCCACATGGTCAACTCCGCGTGGTTCAGGCTCGCCGGCGGCCTCGACATCGAGGACTGGGCCGACTCCGGCGACGATGACTTCTTCAGCCGCATGTCGGAGCGGGGGCTGCGGCAGTTCTCGACCAACCACCTCTGCGGCAAGGGCTACTGGGTGTGGCTGATTCCGCTCGCCTCCGGGCCGATCTCGATCGGGATCGTTGCCGACCCGAACTTCCACGAGTGGGATCGGATGGACACGCTCGACAAGGCGCTCGACTGGATCCGCGAGTACGAGCCGCAGCTCGGCGAGTCGCTCGACGGCCGCCGCGACCAGATCGAAGACTTCCTCAAGATCGAGGACTTCTCCTACGGATGCCAGCAGGAGTTCTCCGGCCGCGACCGCTGGTGCCTGGTCGGGGAGGCGGGGCCGTTCCTCGACCCGTTCTACTCCCCTGGGTCGGACTTCATCGCCTTCTCGAACACGTTCTCGACCGATCTGGTCACCCGCGAGCTCAGCGGCGAGGACGTCGCCGAGCGGGCGGCGGCCCACAACGACTTCTTCCTGAACTGCTACCGGGTGCACCTGACCCTGTACGAGGACCAGTACGTGTTCTGGGACAACCCGATGGTGATGAACGTGAAGATCAGCGCCAACAACATCTACTACTGGGGCTGCCTGGGGCTGCTGTTCTTCCACCGCAAGCTCACGGACCTCGAGCTGATGGCAGCCGTGCGGCCCGACGTCGAGCGGATGTGGACGATCACCCGCACGCTCGAGGCCATGTTCCGCGAGTGGCACGAACTCGAATCGCGCGAGTGGCGGCGGGCGATGGTCCCGACGCAGGACTTCCCGGCGATGTTCGACCGCCACAAGGACATGATCGCCGGCTTCGACGACGAGCAGCTGAAGGCACGGATCGCGGCCAACGCCGACCTGCTCGAGGCGTACGCCGTGCTCGCCTTCAGCCGAGCGGCGAGGAATCTCGGCGACGCGGCGCCTGGCGAGGACCAGAAGATCAACCCCAGCGCGATCAGCCTCGACCCCAGCCGCTGGGCTGCCGACGGGCTCTTCGACGGCTCCGGGATGACGATCGCGGAGGCCCGCGAGTCGCCGGCCCGGGGGATGGAGAACCTGTTCATGGAGGCGATCGCACAGCCGGCCTGACATCTTGCCCTCGCCACTGAAAGTCGGCAGCAGGCTCGACAGCTACGAGATCACCAGCCTGCTGTCGGCCGCTCGGCGTCAGCGCGGTCTATCGCGCGCGGCACGTCGTCACCGGCGGCGAGGTCGCGCTGAAGTTCCTGCCGAGAGAGCTTGCGGCGGACGACACGCAGCGCCATGCGCTTCATCCGCGAGGCGCGGTTCGCCCGCGCGCTCGTGCACCCCGCCATCGTCCGCGTCCGCGACGTCGGGGAGACGAAGCAGGGGCTCTACATCGCGATGGAGTACGTGGCCGGTCGGGATCTCGGCAGGTTCCTCGCCCAGCACGGTCCGCTCCCGCCGCCGCGGGTCGTCTCGATGCTCACCCCGGTCGCCGACGCGCTCGACGCCGCCCACGCGGCCGGCATCATCCATCGCGACGTCAAGCCGTCCAACATCCTGGTCGCCTCCGGCGATGCCCATCACGCCGACGGGACCTGCCTGCTGACCGACTTCGGGTTCAGTGCCGCCCCCTCGCGGGACATCCGCCGCCTGACCCAGGCGGGCACATTCGTCGGCAGCATCGCCTACGCCGCACCCGAGCGGATCAGCGGCGAGACCTCCGACTATCGCGTCGACGTGTACGCGCTCGGCTGCGTCGTCTGCGAATGTCTGACCGGCGAGCCGCCGTTCCCTCGCGAGCGGCTCGCCGACGTGGTCGCGGCGCACGTCTCCGAGCCGCCGCCGGCCGTGTCCAGCCGCGTGCACGGACTGCCGCTGGCGCTCGATCCGGTGATCGCACAGGCGCTCGCCAAGGACCCCGCCGCGCGCTACAGCACCTGCCTGAAGTTGATCGAGGCGGTCGCCGGCGCGCTGCGCAAGCCGATCGCGCCCGCGCCGCCGCGGGCGGTCCGGGGAGCACTGGTGCAACTCGACGTCGACTGGCCCGGCGCACCAGGCCGCGCTGCGGGTCGACAGCGGCGGCGACCCGCTCCAGTTCTACTGGGACGGTGGCCGTTGGGTCGCACGCCAGCGCTGAGCGAGAGACGCGTCGCCCTCGACGCCGACCCGGGGCACGATCGCAAACACTCCGGAGCGCGCGGTCAGCTCGCCGATCAGCCGGTCGGACGCCGACAGCACCGGTCCAGACGCCGGCTTGCGCATCAGCCACACAGCGACGGCACCGCCGACCACGGCCACGCCGAGCGTCACGAATCCCGTCCGCGCGATCGCGTAGGCCAGCGCGTCGCGCACGGAGGCGGCGACCTGTTCGCGCAACAGCGGGTGAGAGCTGGGGCCCTCCCGACGGCGGACCGGACCCGACCGAGTGCGCGATCGCCGTCTGCGCTGCCGGCGGCAAGGGCAGGGTGGCGAGATCCTGGGCGGCGCGCGTCCGGCCGACCGACTGGACGACGGCGCCGATGACGGCCACGCCGACGGCGGCACCGATCTGTCGCGACATCGCGAACACGCCCGACGCGGCTCCGGCGAACCGCGCCTCGGCAGACGCGATCGCCAGGCGCGAGATCGGCGCGCCGATCAGCCCCATCCCGATCCCGAGGACGACCATCACGGCGACGATGAGCCCGTAGTCCGTGCTCGCAGTCAGCCGCGTCTCGACGCCGCCCGCGGCGGCGAGGAACACCATTCCGACCGCGGTGACCGGCGATGCCCCGAAGCGCTCGGCCAGGCGGGCCGACACCGGACCGAGCAGCGCGATCGGGACCGTGGCCGGCAGGTACAGCAGTCCGGCCTTCAAGGCGCTGAAGCCGAGCACCGCCTGCATGTAGATCGCCATGTACAGCAACACGCCGAGCACCACGAACATGAGCACGAAGCCAGCGATGTTGGTGCCGCGGAACGGCAGGCTGCGGAAGATCGCCAGCGGCAGGATCGGCGCCTCGCTCCGCCGCTCGATCACGACGAACAGCACCAGCGCGAGCACCGAACCGGCCAGCAGGCCGATGATGCGCGCCGAGGTCCAGCCCCACGAGCTCGCCTCGATCACCGCCAGCACGCCGGCGGTGAGGCCGAGCGACAGCGTCACGATCCCCGCATAGTCGATCCTCCGCGAGGCATGTTCGTCGCGGGATTCTCGCGCGGCGAGCACGCGCGATCATGAATGTGATCAGCGCGAGCGGGATGTTCAGGTAGAAGATCGCCCGCCAGCTCACGGCTTTCGTCAGGATCCCACCGAGCACCGGGCCGATGGCGAGCGCCACGCCGGTGACCGCGGTCCACAGCCCGATCGCGCGGGGGACCAGGTCGGGCGGGAAGTTCGTCACGATCAACGCCAGCGTCGCGGGGATCATCAGCGCCGCGCCGGCGCCCTGAATGACCCGCCCGACGAGCAACGTCGCGTTGTTCGGGGCGACGCCGCAGCGCGGCGCTGGCGGCCGCGAACACGGCGACACCGATCAGGAAGATGCGCCGGCGCCCGAAGATGTCGCCCAGCCGTCCGCCGGTCGCGAGCAGAATCGCGAACGAGAGCAGGTAGGCATTCACGACCCACTGAACGGTCGAGAACGACGAGTGGAGGTCGCGCTGGATCGACGGCAGAGCGACGTTGACGATCGGTCCCGTCGAGCACGTTCATCCCGAGCCCGAGCGCCGCCGCCACGAGCGTCCACCAGGCGCGGGCATCGCCACGCACCTCGAGCCCGGCGGCCGGCGCCGGCCGTTGCGCGGGCGCCCCGGGTGAACGGCCGGCCGGTCTGGCCGGCGCTGGGGCGGCGCGGGTGCGGGCGGTCGCGCGGGCCGGAGGACCGTTCTATCGACCTGCCGCAGCGCCGTCGGCTGCAGCGGCGTCGGGCGCAACGGATCGGCGCGGCGAACCGCACCGTCATCCGCGACAGCCCGAGCGTCAGCTCGGTATCGGAGTCCAGCCATACCGGGCTCGTGATCCGCCGGTCGCCGACGTAGGTGCCGTTGGTCGACCCAAGATCCTCGACGAGCACCCGCCCGCCCTCGACCCGCAGACGCGCGTGGCGCCGCGACA
The DNA here is from genome assembly GCA_963838535.1 of uncultured Solirubrobacterales bacterium. GTDB lineage: Bacteria > Actinomycetota > Thermoleophilia > Solirubrobacterales > Solirubrobacteraceae > Palsa-465. The sequence goes on along the minus strand of CAWIRN010000021.1, from coordinate 269,736 downwards.
TCTCCGTGTCGCCCTCGACCGCGATGTCGGCGCCCTCCCGGCCGATGATCATCGTCCCCACCAGCTCGATCGTCGTGCCGGTGGCAGGGCCGGCGTTGATCTGGAGCTTGAACATACGGGAGTCGAGCTCGCCTGCGCCCGCCGGTCTCAGATCAGGCTCGTCGAGCGCCGCGCCGAGGCGAGCATCGACGGGCCGCGACAGCGCCTGGAGGGCTGGCAGCTGCGCCAGCGCCGCCTCGCGCCCGGCCTCGAGATACAGGTCGGCATGCTGAAAGTCGCGCCACTCGCCTGGCCCGAACCGCGGCGTGATCGCGACGTCGGCGAGCGCGGCATGACGCGCGCTGGTGTCGACCTGGCTGAGGTCCATCGCCTCGAGCAGCGTGTCGAGCGGGCCGCGGCGGCGCTTGCGCTCCGGCTCCGGCTCCGGCTCGGATACCCCCGGCCAGCGCTCGAGCGTCTCGGTGCCGAGCAGGTTCACCGACACCACGATGTCCGCGCCGTGCTCGATCACCGCCGCCGTCGGCACGGGCACGAGCGAGATCGCGTCGATCAACCGGTGTCCGTTGCGTTCCTGGGTCGGGAAGACGCCGGCCACCGACAGGGCCGCCAACAGCGCCTCGCGCAACTCGCCCGAGCGCTGCGTCACGGGCGCGCGGGCGGTCAGATCGACGGCCAGGATCGAGAGCGGGATCACCGTGTCGGAGAAGTGCCGTCCGTCGGTGGCCGTGCGCAGCATCTCCGTCAGCAGCTCAACCCCGGCGGCGCCGACCAGGGACCCGGCGAACAGCTTGCCGACGTTCTCCTCGCTGAAGGCGGCCCCGAACCTCGCCCCGATCGCGGTGGCGTCGTTGCCGAGCGCGAGCAGAGACGCGACGAAGCCGCCGATGCTCGAGCCGCCGGCGAAGTCGACGACGTAACCGTTCTCCTCGAGCACCTGCAGGACGCCGACGTGGGCGTAGCCCTTCGCGCCCCCTGCGCCGAGGGCGAGGCCGAGCTTCGTGCGGGTCAGATGCCGGCCGATCCACGCGATGTCGGCGTCGGCGATCGGGAAGTCCGGCTGGCGCGGACACTCGCGCACGACCAGCTTCAGGGTGTCGACGTGCCACATCTGGCTCGCGCGCCGCGCCTCGTCCGACACCAGCACGATCTCGAGCCGCCGTCCCTCGGCCCCGCGCGCAACGCGGCCGATCTGCTCGGCCTCCGCGCCGTCGCCGACGAGCGCGACGACGCGATCGACCTCGTCCAGCAGGACCCCCAGCGTCTCGGGGTCGAACGCGCTCGGAATCAGCACGGTGTCGCTGACGCTGGCCAGATCATCGGAGCGCGCCAGCGCACCGGCGAACGACAGCGAGCGGTCGAGCACGGTCACGGGATGCGGGCTCGCCGCCCGGGCCGCGGCCGCGATCGCGCTGATCGTTCCGCGCAGTGACGCGCCCGCCACGATCCCGATCTCCTCCCCGCGGTTGCTGTTGCTGCGAGCGCTGGCGCTGAACAGCGCCGCGCTGCGCGCGCTGGCCCGGAACAGCCGCTCGCGCTGGCTCTGGATGACATTGACCAGGATCTGCGGGAAGCGGGCCGCGAGCGCCAGCAGGCCGGGGGCGTCGAGCTCGAGCGTCTGCGTGTCGGTGCTCGCGAACACGGTGGCGGTGCGCTCGGTCCCGGTGATCGCGTCCTGCGCGCCGATCACGTCGCCCTTGCGCATCCGCAGCTCGATCTCGCCGCCGCCGGCGGTCGTGCCGGCGGTCCAGTTCACCAGGCCGGCGGTGATCAACCAGATCCGGTCACTCGGCTCGCCCGCAGCACACAGCTGCTCGCCGGCGGCGAACCGACGTGGCCGCATCTGAGCGGCCACGGCTTCGAGCTCGTCCCCGGCCAGGCCCTCGAACAGGCGGCTTCCGGCAAGAGCTGCCTCGCCTGTCATCTGCCTCGCCCCGGCGTCACAGGAACGGAGCGTAGGGGGGGCATGGCGGTCCCGTCAAGCGGTGAGATCTCACATTCCGCCTATCCGACTTGCCTATAGGATGGGCACATGGGCGCGCTACAACCGAGGGGCGCATCCGGAAGCGTACCGATCATCACCGGCAAGAAGCTGATGATCTTCGCGGGGCGCGGCAACCCCGTCCTGGCCGCGGAAATCGCCAGGAAGCTCAGGATCGAGCTGGGCCATGTGACGCTGAGGACGTTCTCCGCGGGCGAGGTCTACTGCCGCTACGAGGAATCGATCCGCGGCGCCGACGTGTTCATCGTGCAACCGATGTGCGCCAACGAGGAGACCGGGATCTCGGTCAACGACGCGATCATGGAGTTGATGCTGATGGTCGACGCGGCCATCGGCGCATCGGCGCATCGCGTGATCGCCGTGAGCCCGTGGTTCGGGTACTCGCGGCAGGACAAGAAGTCGGCGACCCGCGAGCCGATCAGCGCGCGGGTCGTCGCGGGCATGCTCGAGTTGGTCAAGACGAGCCGCATCCTCACGGTCGATCTGCATGCCGGCCAGGTTCAGGGCTTCTTCCACAACCCGGTCGACCACATGACGGCGCTGTTCCTGCTGGCGGACTACTTCCGCAGCCTCGATCTCGATGATCTCGTGGTCGTTTCCCCGGATGTCGGGCGCGTGAAGCTCAACCACAAGTTCGCCGAGTCGATCGGAGCCGACCTGGCGCTGATGACCAAGGAGCGGCCCGCCCAGCAGGTGGCCGAGATCGGATACGTGATCGGAGACGTGCGCGGCAAGACGGCGCTGATCGTCGATGACATCATCGACACCGCAGGCACGCTGTGCGCCGCCGGCCAGGCGGTGCTCGACGCGGGCGCTGCGCGCGTCTACGCCGCATGCACGCACCCGGTCCTCTCCGGCCCGGCGTTCGAGCGGCTGGCGGCCGCGAGCTTCGAGCAGATTGTGGTCACGGACACGATCCCGCTTCGATCCGGCGCCCCGGACAACATCGTCGTCCTGTCTTTGCGGATATCCTCGCCGACACGATCAGGCAGGTCTTCACCGACGGCTCGGTGAGCGCGGTATTCGGCGGAGAGAACCAGCTGTTCTAGCGTCGGCGGGGCACCGTACATTCATCAACTGGGCAGAGGGGACGGAGATCATCGTGACAGCCAATCATCAGCCGGGAGAGAGCTACGACGTCGCAATCCTCGGAGGGGGTCTGGCCGGTCTGTCGCTCGGGCTCCAGCTCAAGCTGGCGCGGCCGCAGACCAGCGTGTTCATCGCCGAGAAGCGCCCGGGCCTCGCGCCGGAGGCCGCGTTCAAGGTCGGTGAGTCGACGGTCGAGGTCTCCTCCCGCTACTTCCGCGATGTGCTGGGTCTGAGGGACCATCTCGAGCACGACGAGATCACGAAGTTCGGCCTCCGCTGGTGGTTTCCGGCGGACGGCAACCGGGACATCGCCCAGCGGATCGAGCGCGGCATCAACCGCCCCCTCGACCACCCGAGCTTCCAGCTCGACCGCGGCCGGTTCGAGAACTTCCTCGGCGAGAAGTGCCGCGAGGCGGGCGTCGACGTGTTCGGAGGCTCGTTCATCACCGGCGTGGACGTCGGCTCCGATCCGCACACGGTGACCATCGTCCGCGGTGGCCCCGGCGGCGAGGAGTCCACGATCAAGGCCCGGTGGGTCGTTGACGCCGCCGGCCGCAGCTCGATCCTCAAGCGCAAGCTTGGCCTGCTCGAGGACAACGGCCACATGGTCAACTCCGCCTGGTTCCGCCTCGCCGGCGGCCTGGACATCGAGTCGTGGGTCGATCCCGACGACGACGAGTTCTTCGACCGGATGTCCGAGCGCGGCCTGCGCCGCTTCAGCACCAACCACCTGTGCGGCAAGGGCTACTGGGTGTGGCTGATCCCGCTGGCCTCAGGCCCGATCTCGATTGGGATCGTCGCCGACCCGAAGTTCCACGCGCTGGGACGAGATGAACACGCTCGAGGGAGCGCTCGACTGGATCCGCCGCCACGAGCCACAGCTCGGCGCGGCGCTCGACAGCCGTGGCGATCAGGTCGAGGACTTCCTGAGGATCGAGAACTTCTCCTACGGCTCCAAGCAGGAGTTCTCCGGCAGCGACCGATGGTGCCTGGTCGGTGAGGCCGGCCCCTTCCTGGACCCGTTCTACTCGCCGGGCTCCGACTTCATCGCGATCTCGAACACGCTCAGCACCGACCTGATCACCCGCGAGCTGGACGGCGAGGACGTCACCGAGCGCGCCAAGGCCCACGACGAGCTGTACCTCGCCACCTACCGGGTGGCGCTCACCCAGTACGAGGACCAGTACGGGTTCTGGCACAACCCGATGGTCATGACGGTCAAGATCTGCGCCAACAACATCCTGTACTGGGGAACGGTCGGCGCGCTGTTCTTCCATGACAAGTACACCGACGTGGACTTCATGGCCGCCGTTCGGCCCGATCTGGAGCGGATCTGGGCGATCACCCGCCGGCTCGAGCTGCTCTACCGCGAGTGGAACGACCTCGAGGACCGTGAGTGGCGGCGCGCGATCGTACCGACCGCCGACTTCCCCGGGATGTTCCAGCGCCATCTCGACATGGCCGGCGGGTTCGACGACGAGACCCTCAAGGCCAAGCTCGCCGCCACCGCTGGCCTGATGGAGGGCTTTGCGGTGGTCGCATTCGGGCGTGCCGCGCAGAACCTCGGCGACGCCGCCCCGGACGAGACCACCACGATCAACCCCTACGCGGTCAGCCTCGACCCCAGCCGCTGGCAGCGCGACGGCCTGTTCAACGGTCAGGGGATGTCACTCGTGCAGGCACGCGCGTCGGAAGCGGGCGGCCTGGCCAACCTGTTCATGGAGGCCGTGGCCACACCGGCCTGAGCTGCGCGCGCCCTGCCCGAGCGCCGCTACGCGACGTCGGCCATCGGGATACCCGCGGCCAGCGACAGCTTGCGTGCGTACTCCGTCCCGGTCTTGGGCCGGTCTTTCGGCGACTTCTGCAGCGCGCTCTTGACCGCGATGCCGACCTGCTCCGACACGCCGGTGGGGTTCGGCGGCTCGTCCTGGAGGTGTGCCCAGAGGACGCGCATGCCCTGACGATCGGCGAACGGCGGCAGCCCGTGGAGGCACTCGAACATCACGCAGCCGAGCGAGTACATGTCGGTCTCGGCGGTAACGGCTTCGCCGCGGATCTGCTCCGGGGCCATGTAGTCCATCGAGCCGAGCGCCTGCCCCGGAAGCGTCAAAACGCTGCCCTGGCTGTCCTTGGCCAGCCCGAAGTCGGTGACATACGCGTTGCCCTCGGTGTCCAGCAGGACGTTGCCGGGCTTCACGTCGCGGTGGACCATGCCGGCTTCCCACAAAGCCTGGAGGCCGACGGCGACCTGGGCGCAGATGCTGACCGCGGTGCGGAGGTCCAGCCGGCCCTCGTCGCGGAGCTTCTGCTCGAGCGACTGCCCGTCGATGAAGCGGGCGACCATGTACGGCAGGCCCTCATGCTCACCGGTGTCGAGGACCGGGACGACGTGCGGATTGCGAACCGTCATGGCGATGTGGGCCTCGCGGGCGAACCGCTTGCGGAACGTCTTGTCCCGTGCGAGCTCCTCCTTGACGACCTTCAGCGCAACCCGGACCCCGTCGGGTCCGGTGGCAGAGTAGACCTTGCCCATCCCACCGACGCCAACCAGACCGTCGACACGATAGGGCCCGATGGTCGTTCCCACGCGTGAATCCGGCGCAAGCATTCCGTTCGCTCCTCGACTTCGACGTCAGCTGACTTATGAACAGGCCCGCTGCCCGCTGGGGACCGTATCCCCCTTGTCCGAACCCAGGATAGGGCATGTGTCAGGGAAGCTCAAAGCAGACCCGGGCTCTCCGAGCTGCCCAGGGGCGTCACTTCCGCGGCAGGTCGTCCGGGATCTGGAAGACCCCGGACGGACTCGGAGCCCGGCGGAGCTCCTCGGGGATCTCGATCACGGCGGCCGAGAACTTCCGGGCCAGCGCCGGCGGGCCTCCCGTCGACGGCTGCGCCGGGAAAGCGGTCACCGGAAGCGGCACGTACGCCGGCTCCACCGACCACGCGGTCGAGCGGAACTCGCCTGCGTCCTCGATCCAGCTCAGCGAGATCAGCGGCAAGATCACCACCTTGGTCCAGATCGCCATCCACCAGGCGAGCCAGTAGAGCAGGATCGCCTCGAGAGGTGTGAGGCTGACGTGCAGCACCTTGGCGACGACGTAGACGATCACGAACTCGCCGGTCGCCAGCGTGAACGTCAGCCACGGCGGCTGCCAGCGGATGATGAACGGATAAAAGAGCGTGTCGAGCCCGACACCGATCACGAAGTAGACGCCGATCAGGATGATCCACCCGGGGTTCTGCGTGATCAGCGAGATGATCGTGGCGATGATCGCCGGCATGATCAGAATCGCCCACCGCGTCTGCACGCGGCCGAGCACCGTGGGGCACATGACTCGTGGGCTCCCTTCTACGCCAACTGCTTGGTCGGGTCGACGTTTCGCAGCGCGCGGGCCACGTCCCGGCCCATCGACGCCTGGAGCGCCAGCCGTCCTCTGAACGGGCGGCGCCGGAGGTGCTCCGCCCGCGCGCAGTCCGAGACGAACCGTCGGCCGATGTACTTCAGGCCCGCGATCGTGTCGCCGTGCGGGATCACATTGTTGGCGATCAGGCCCATGCAGCACAGCCGAGAGTCCGGGCGGTCGAGGCCGGGCACGCCGCAGTTGGTCTGCAGCTTCATGCGCCCGTCCTGAACCGGCACGCCGTAGTGCTGGACCAGCCGGCGCAGGAGCGGGATCGTGAGCACCGACTTGTTGAAGCCGGTCCCGGCCGTCACCCCGGTCACGTCCAGCCAGCCCGGATCCTCCGTGCCGTCGCGACTCTCGACGTATGTCCGCAGGCCGGCCCGGCCGAGCTCGACCTGGGTGATCTCGCCGACGAGGGCGTCGAAGCGACCTTCCTTGCGCCCGTCCTCGATCGTCTGCAGCCACGTCTTGCGCTTCGGGCGCGTCCCCCGCAGCACGTCGCCGAGGAACTGGATCCGCTGGTCGAAGGACAGCGAGACGTAGGCGTCGATTCCCTGCGACTCGAACAGGCAGCGAGGGACGTTGAGGTCCTGTGTCTCCGGCTGCGCCTGCCGCGTGAGGGCGAGCACCGAGCCACCGATATCGAGGATGTTGGCCCACTCGTTGACCGACGCGATCCCGGCGCCGAGCACGATGTAGCGCCCGTCCGGTGAGTACTGCTTGGGCTCGTAGGCCTGGACGATCCGGTCGGCAATCGCCGGATCCTTGCGTGCCTTGGCCAGGGCGGGCGGGAACGACAGCGGCCCGTGCCCGACCGCGAGCATCACGTGCTTGGCGCGGCCCACGAAGTTCGCCTGCTCGTCGTAGAGGACGAAGTGCGGGGTCGGGTTCATCTCGCGCTGGAGCCAGCCGATGCGCAGCGACACGCGCGAGTCCTCCCACTTCATCCGCTTGGCCACGACGGCAGCCTCGGTGAGGATCTCCGAGACCCCCGGGTTGTACTTGCGCCTGATCGACCGGGACAGCGGCCTCGGCGACCGGTGTGCGAGCGCGTCGATCTGGGCGAACGTCGGCCAGTCGGGCGCAAGGAAATGTGACTCGGACTCAGACCGCAGAACGGTCTGGCCCAGGTTGTAAGCGAACTGCTGATACGTACCGACCGGGTTGTCGTTTGTGCCGAAGATCGTGATCTCTGCGTTGGTGAACCCGAGGTAGCGGGCGGTGGTGTGAACCACCAATGACCCGAACCCTTCGCCGACGACGGCGATCACTGAATCGCGCGGTGCTTTTGCCCCCATGGCGCGAGACTATAAGTCGCCCGGCACCGGCGTGACAAGAAAAATCTCGTCAACTCGTCGCCGAACGAGCGCGGTAACAAACTTCCTACCCAAGCCGCTCGATGCGCAGGTATGCTTGCTGCGCCGTGTCCGAATTGATCCTGGAAGTCGTCGAGGGGCCCGACGCCGGGAAGCGAATCGTGGTCGACACGCCGATCATCGTCGGCCGTGATCCGGCGGCCGGGTTCGTGCTTCGGAGACCGTGAGGTGTCGCGGCGTCATCTCCAGCTCACGCCGACCGGTGACTACGTCACGGTCGAGGATCTCGGCTCGGCGAACGGTACGTTCGTCAACCACAACGAACTCCACGGGCCGGCCCGGCTCGACGCGGGGGACGAACTGCTCGCCGGCGTGACCGTCATGCAGCTGCGCGACCGCCAGCAGGTGCAGGCCAGGCACTCGGCGGTGATCGCCGTGCCCCAGGGGCTGGCGGCGGCTCCCCGGACGCCGGCCTACGCGGATCCGCAGAAGGTCACCGCCGACCTGCACGCGGAGCAGGGGAGCATCCCCGAGCTCGAGAAGTTCCTCGATGTGCGCGTGCGTCGCCGTGCCGTGAACGCGCCGTGGCTCCTGGCCGTGCTCGTCGCGCTCGTGGTCGCGGCCTACTTCGTCACCAAGACGACCACTTCGGCGGTCGCGAGCGGGCCGATCGCCGGCTGGATCTACGTGGACGCCAACACGCCGACGCCGAACCAGAACGCCGTCGCGGCGATCCCGTACACCACCAACGGCGGTCCGCTGGTCGCGCAGGCGAAGCTCTATCCGACCGGCGGCTCCGGCACCCCCCTCGTCCTGCCCCTGCCCAACTCGGTCGGGACGACGTCGGGTGATCACCAGGTGCTGCTCAGCCCCGACCACACGCTGCTGTTCGCGGTCAATCAGGGGTCGAACTCGATCGCCGTGTTCCACGTCAACGCGCAGACCGGCGCCCTCACACCGGTGGCGGGCTCGCCGTTCTCCGCCCACGGGCTGGCGCCGATGGGCCTCGGGTACTCGAACGGGGTCCTGATCGTGGCCAACCACGGGATCATCGCACCGTTCAACCCACTCGGCTCATCGCCCCCGGGTCCGTCCGACCTCGTCTCCTTCAAGGTGTCCTCGAGCGGCGCCCTGACGCAGGTGTCGAGCACCACTCCGGACGCCGACGGCCTGATCGACGCGACCGTGTCGCCAGACGGGAACACGATCGTCACCTCCGGCTTCTACCCCGAGATCAAGCCGGGCGCGGCGTTCCCGACCTTCGGGCCGCAGCTGATCCGCTCCGTGTCCGTGGTGAGCACGGGAGCACTCAAACAGCTCGGTACGACCTCGTTCCCGCCGGACTTCCTCGCCGGCCTGAGCAAGGTCACCCCGGCGTTCATCCCGTCCGTGCTCTACCCGCTTCCGTTCGGCATCACGTTCAACCCGGACCCGAGCAAGAAATTCGTCTACGTCGACGCGACCGTCGCCAGCCGGGTCGCCGTGTACGACTACAGCAACCCGGCCGCGCTGAAGCTCGTCTCCAACGTGAAGAACCCCGGGGTCGCCGCGTGCTGGATCGCCGTCAGCAAGAACGGCCGGTTCCTGTATGACAGCAACTCGGTCACCCAGAACATCTCGGTGTACTCGATCAGCAGCGACGGTTCGACGTTGAAGCTCCTCAGCGTAGTCCCGCTCAAGTCGACGGGGACGAGCGATGCTCTGGCGATCGATCCGAGTGGCAAGTGGCTGTACATCATCGGCAATCACGACGACGCCGACTCGCCCCGGCCCCAGGGTATCCACGGATCCAGGATCGTCCCAGCGCCGTTGCCGGCGAACTACCTCGACGCGTACAACATCAACCAGAACGACCGGAATGCTGACGGAAATCGCCACGGTCAAGATCCCGGTTCCGGCGGCCAACCTGCCCTACGGCATCGACATCCTTCCGAAGGGCTGACAGGGCCGATCACCGATCCAGCCCGCGCGGGAAGGGAATCCCCGGACGGCCGTTTCTGCCGTGTGAGTGCCCGGAGCGCGAACGGCTCGCGGCGCCGAGCTGGGAGCCCGCCGCGTAGCAGGCTCGCCCGCGCGAGCTCAGCTGGGAACGCCGTGCTCGGCAAAGTACACGATGAGCGCCGCCGCGGCGGCAATCGCGGTGCCGAACGAGGCCACCGTCGGTACCCACGAGCGCGACGCGAGGCCGCGGCTGCGCCGGCGAGCCGGCGGACTGAAAGCGCCGACCTCACCAGCGATGTTCTTTGACGATCCCGGAGCCGGCGCGGCAGGCGCCGGGGCGATCGCCGGCGAGGTGTCGAGCACGGACTCCGACGACGCCTGCGGCCTTGCGAGGTCCGCTGGGACGCTCCGGGCCTGCGTGACCTGAGGGTCGGGGACCGCGCGTGCCCTGGTGGTTTGGGGGTCCGGGATCGCGCGTGCCTTGGTGGTTTGCGGGTCCGGGATCGCGCGTGCCTTGGTGGTTTGCGGGTCCACGATCGGCGTTGCCTTCGTGATCTGCGGATCCGCGATCGGCGTGGCCTTCGTGATCTGCGGGTCCGCGTTCGGCGTGGCCTTCGTGACCTGCGGGTCCAGCAGGGATCTGGCCTTCGTCAGCTCCGGGTCGAAAGTCGGCGTGGCTCTCGTCGCCTGCGGATCGGCGACCGGACTGGCCGCCGCCCGGGTCGAGTCGCGCTTCTCACCCCTCGTGGGAAGCACGCCGCGAACCTCAAACTCGGTCCGCCCGACGCGGATCTTCGCGCCGCCGCCGACCTTGACGGGGCCTTCGATGCGGCTCCCGTTCACGAACGTGCCGTTCGCAGAGCCCAGGTCCTCGACCACGAGCTGTCCGCCCTCGAGCCGCACGGCGACGTGGCGGCGGGACACTTCGGCGTCGTCGATCGTCAGGTCGGCGTTCTCCCGACCGATGACCAGCTCACCGGTGACCCCCACCGACTGACCCGCGCGCGATCCGCTTATGAGCCAAAGACTTGCCATAGTCGCGCAGCAGCAGACTACCGTGGGCGCCGGTCCGCTGCAACCCCGAAAATGCCGTACCCAGGAATTTCCGCAGCGGATACAGTTCGCCGGGATGGCCGCTCCCGCACGCATTGAAGTCGTGGCCGGCAACGCCGCCGGGACATGGCTCGACGTCACCGACGAGTTGCTGATCGGCCGCCATGCCGACGGCCTCGGACGCCTCGGCGATGACGAGGAAATCTCGCGCTACCACGCCCGCGTGAGCTTCGATGGCGGCGAGTTGTGCGTCAGTCGAAGACCTCGGATCCACCAACGGCACGTTCGTCAACGGGGTGCGGATCTCGGGGCCGCAGACGCTCCAGCAGGGCGACACGATCGAGCTTGGAGGCAGCACGCTGGTCGTTCGCGAGCTCCCCGCGCCGGCAGCGGCCGATCCGTCCGCCGATTCTCAAGCCGAGGCCGAGGGTCAAGCCACGGCGGAGCGCGCGGCGCCACCGGCCGCTGCGCCAGAGCCCACGCCAGAACCAAAGATCCCGGAGCCGGTCACCGAGCCAGACCGCGAGCCGGAGCCGACGCCGCCGGCCGCCGTCCCGCGACTGTCGCTCCGGCTCGAGATCGATTTTGCCGCCAACGAGGCATTGATCTCGCTCGGGGACGGCGCCGAACCCATGCGCATCGTGCTCGAGTCCGGCGCCTGGCGAATCGCGTCGGGATGAGTGCTGGCGACGGCCACGACTAGGACTCCACCGGGCAGCCGGCCGTACCCCGAGAGCCCCTGCGGACCAAACTTGCGGCCTTTTACGGATGTATTTCGATGGTAGGTGCCCGATGCGCAGGCAACCTGCATCGGCTAGCGTTTTCCCCACGGTAAACCGGCACTGAAGGGACGCGTCGGCGCCGGCCACTGATCGCTGCAATACCGGATGATGGAGGAGGGGGCTTCGATGTCGTCAGAGACGGGGATGCCGGGTGGGCGCCTAGCGGGCCGCCTAATCGCGTTCTACCTGATCTTGGCGGCGATCTCCGTGGCGGTCGTCGTCATCGTCGTCGACAAGGGGCGCAATGAGAAAGCCCAGCCCGTGATCGCAGGTGGCTACGACGCGAGCGCTCCGAACCCGTGCCTGGGAGCGGTGCCCAAGCGCGTCGGCGGAGCGCCGTTGCCGCCGACGGCGCCGGCGCAGCCGGCCCCGGCCGGCCCATCGTTCAACCTGCAGCAGTCCGGACAGTTCGTCAACATCACCAACAATCAGGGAACGCTCTCCGGACAGCTGCGGCTGCACCCGGGCAGCGTGCGGCGGTGGGCGTCGCCTCACGGGAACGGTTGATTGCGTCTCCGGCGCAAGGAAGCAACAGACGCTCGACGCGATCGTCGTGCCGGGGGCAAGGGGGCGATCTCGGGAACGCTGGGCGGCGTCCCGCTCACGGCGGTGCCTGAAGCGCGACCCACCTGATCCCGGGGCGGCGAACCCGCGGACACCGAGCCGGAATCGCCGGCACGTACGCGCTGTCCCCCCGCTCGACCTGCTTCGGCGGCTCGTTCAAGCTCAGCGGCGGCGGATCGAGCTACAAGGTGGTCGCGAAGTCGCTGAAGCTCGGTCGCGTTGCCTACTCGACGAAGACGGGTGTCGTCGCGGGCGACGTGGCCTGCACACGCGGCGGTCACGTTCGCATGACCGCCACCGCCAACGACCTCCAGCTCCAGAACGTCAGCCTGATCCCGCTCGACGTGGCGACGCCGGTCGGCACGCCGGTCGCCGGCGCCAAGCCGGTGCTGACGACGCCCTCGGGCCTGTCGCCGGCGGGCGAGAAGTTCACCGCCACCAAGCAGCGCGCCGACTTCAACAAGCTGGTCGCCGCCTTCTTCCTCGCCGTCGCGATCGTGCTGATCGTCGCTCGGCTGTTCGGGATCCTGGCCGTGCGAGCTCGGTCAGCCACGCGTGATGGGCGAGGTGATCGGCGGGATCGTGCTCGGTCCGTCGGTGCTGGGCGCGATCTCCCCCAACCTGCAGGCCGCGATCTTCCCGACCGACATCCTGCCCGCGCTGGGTGTGGCCGCCAATCTGGGGCTGATCTTCTACATGTTCCTGGTCGGCCTCGAGGTCGACCGCGATCAGCTCAAGGGCAGGGCCACTCAGGCGGCCGCGATCTCCAACGCCAGCGTCGCGATGCCGATGCTGCTCGGGATCGCGGTGGCGCTGCCGCTGTACAAGCTGGTCGGGCCCAACAAGAAGTTCGTGGCCTTCGCCCTGTTCATGGGCGTGGCGATGTCGATCACCGCATTCCCGGTGCTGGCGCGGATCCTCGCCGAGCGCCGGATGCTCAAGCGACCGGTCGGTTCGCTGGCGATCGCCTGCGCCGCGATCGATGACGTCACCGCCTGGTTCCTGATCGCGCTGGCCACCACGATCGCCGTCTCCGGATCGTTCGGCGACGTCGTCAAGACGATCGGCGAAGCGATCGCGTTCACGCTCGTGATGGTGTTCGTCGTGCGTCGGATCCTGGCGCGCATGGCAACCGCCTTCGACGAGGTCGGCCGGATTCCGAGCGGGTGGTTCGCGGCGATCATCATCGGCGTGCTGCTGTCGGCGTATGTGACCGAAGAGATCAACATCGCGTTCATCTTCGGCGGCTTCATCATGGGCATGGTGATGCCGCGCCACGCGCGGCTTGACCGAGGAGGTCACGCGGCGGATCGAGGACTTCGTCGTGACGCTGCTGCTGCCGGTCTTCTTCGTCTACACCGGGCTGAAGACGAACGTCGGCCTGCTCGACCGGCCGGAGCTGTGGCTGATCACCATCGTCCTGATCGCCATCGCGATCGTCGGCAAGCTGGCCGGTGCGGCAATCGCCGCACGCGTCACCGGCTTCGACTGGCGCGCGTCAGCGGTGATCGGCACGCTGATGAACACCCGCGGCCTGACCGAGCTGATCGTGCTGAACCTCGCGCTCAGCGCCGGCGCGATCTCGAACGCGCTGTTCGCGGCCCTGGTGCTGATGGCGATCGTCACCACGCTGATGGCCGGTCCGCTGCTGAAGCTGCTCGACCCGCGCAACGAGTACGGGTCCGACATCGAGGACGAGTTCGCGGAGGCGGCGCGGCTCGCGGCCGATGAGCATCCCGAGCTGCAGGTGCCGGAGCGCTCGATCCTGGTCGCGCCGCAGACCGACGCCGCACTCGGGCAGCTGATCGCGCTGGCCGAGCCGCTGGCCCGCTCTCAGCCCCCGCGAGAGTTGATCATCGCCCGCCCGGTTCGGCCGACGCGCGGGGCGGGCGCCGGCGTACGCGGCGGTCTGCAGACCGAGAACCTGCAGCTGGAGCGAGCTTCGCACGCGATCAACGAGGTCCGCGCGCGGCTGGCCGCCGACGGCGTGGCGGCCCGAGGTGTCGCGTTCAGCTCGGTCAATCTCGGCAGCGATCTTGTCCACATCGTCGAACGGGAGCCTGTGGACCTCGTCCTGATCGAGGGTCGCCGGCGGCTGATCGGCGAAGGCGTCCCGCTCGGCGAGGTCAGCGTGCTGCTGGAGAAGACGGCGTGCGACGTGGCCGTCCTGGTGGCGCGCGAAGACGTCCCGATCAAGATCGGGCCCGAGGGCTCGGTGCTGGTCCCGTTCGGCGGCGCCGAACACGACTGGGCCGCGCTTGAGTTGGGCTCATGGCTGGCCGCCAGCACCGGCGCGCCGCTGAAGCTGCTGGGCGCAGCCGGCCAGACCGACGAGGGCAAGTCGGTCACCCGCATGCTCGCCGACGCCGGCCTGCTCGTGCAGCAGGCCACCGGCATCGCGACCGAGCCGTTGGTCGTCGCGGGCGGTCGGAACGGCATCGTCGCGGCGGCCGCCGGCGCGGGTCTGCTGGTCATCGGCCTGTCCGATCGCTGGCGCCGCGAGGGCCTGGGCCCGACCCGATCGGAGATCGCGAAGGCCGCACCCGCGCCGGTGCTGTTCGTCCGCCGCGGGACACGGCCGGGCCTGTTCTCGGCGAAGGAGAACGTGACCCAGTTCAAATGGTCGATGGCCGGGACTCCGCGGATCGCTTGGTGGTCTGGTCACGGGGAAGCCCGGCCCTCGCGGAGGCCAAGGCTGAGCCGGGCCTCAGCGCCGGCGAGGCGGTCCGACCTACGCCGGAACGGGCAGAACGGCGCTGACGCAGGTCATTGCGCCGTGCGCCGAGGTCACCGACAGGGTTCCTCCCACCAGAAGCGCCCGTTCGCGCATCCCGAGCAGACCGAACCCTTCGTGAAGCTGGTCCGGCTCAAAGCCGCGGCCATCATCATCCACGCTGAGCTCGACCCGGTCCGGGAGCTGCTTGACCTGCAAGGTCACCCAGCGAGCGCCGGCATGTTTGACCACGTTGCTCAGCGCCTCCTGAACGATCCGGTAGGTCACGGTCTCGGTGTCGCGAGCCAGGCGCCGCTGTGGGTTGAGCTCCAGCCTGACCTCGACGGCGAATTCACCTATCGATGCCTGACGGTTGGCCAGCGACTCGATCGCCGGACCCAGTCCCAGATCGTCAAGTGCAGCGGGTCGCAACTCGGCGATCAGGTCGCGAAGCTTGCGCATCTCTCCGCCAACGTGCTCGTACGCGGTCTCCGCGGCGCGGCGCAGCGCGGCGAGGTCATCGCGCGCGAGACCCGCCGACAGGACCATGCGCACGCCGCTCAGCCCCTGCAAGGTCTCGTCGTGCAGCTCGCGGGCCCAGCGAGCGCGTGCCTGCTCGGCCGCCTCGAGGCTCAGGCGCAGACGCGCGGCGCCAACCGAGCGCGCGGTCGCGATGGCGGTGGCGGCGCTGGCCGCGACGGACATCAGCAGCTGCACGTCGCCGTCTGCGAACGGGCGCCCGTCGGCGCTATCGATTCCGGCCAGCACACCCAGCGTTTCTCCCCGGAAGACCAGCGGTACGAGGATGGCCGCGCTCGCGCCCGGCATCATTTGCTCGAGCTGGCGCCTGGTAATCGTCCGAGCTGACGCGACGAGGCCGACCGCTGAGCAGCACCTCGCCGGCGAGCGAGCCGTGCACCGGTAGCCGCACGGGCGCGGCGTCGTGCTGCGCCCGTCCGCTCACCGCAGCCAGCTCGTCGCCCTCGGACAGGTACACGATCAGCTCTCGCGCAGCCACGATTTCTCTGGCGTGAGCGAGGATCAGCGAGAGCACACGCTCGAGATCGGTCTCGCCGCCCACGGCGCGCGCGATCTCCGCGAATGCCTCGAGCCGCTCGACGCTGCGACCCAGGTGATGGTTTGCCCGCTCCAGCTCATCGGCGTACATCGTGAGGTGTCGTTGTGCATGCTGCCGCTCGGTGATGTCGGCGCGGAGCCGCTCGGAGAACCGTCCCACGATGACTCCGGTGACGAGCAGTGCGGCGATCCGCGAGCTGTATCCGAGCGCGCTCACGTGGACGTTCTCCGAGCGCCGTCCAGGCGAGCACGAGCCCGAGCGCGGCGAAGGCTGCCAGCACCCCCACCCGCGTGCCGAATTCGATCGCCAGCAGTGCGATCGGAATCAGATAGAAGTTGGCGAGCAGGGCATCAGGGTCGTGGACGGCGAGGCGAGCCACGAACGTCACCGCGAAGAGAACGACGGCGGCTGAGACGACCGCCGCGCGGCGAACCGAGGACGGCGATGGTGCGGTCATCTTCAGCTGCTCGATCACCCGGCGTTCCGCGGCCTCGACCTCGAATTGACGCGCCCTGGCGTTGGTGCTCATCGGTGGATCACCCCGTGCTCCAGTGCGTAGCGAACCAGCTCCGGCCGCCCGCTGAGACCCAGCTTGCTCTGCAGATTTGCGCGATGGGTCTCGACGGTGCGGGGGCTGATGTGCAGCTGTTTGGCAATCTCGCTGTTGGTATGCCCGAGCGCGAGCAGCCGCAGCACCTCGAGCTCGCGCTCGCTCAGCACCCCATCCCCGGCGCTGGTGAGCGCCCAACCGCCGATCGCCGGATCCAGGTAGCGACCGCCCCTGCCCACCGTCCTGATCGCGCGCACGAGCTCGGTCCGCGAGGCCTCCTTGAGCACATAACCGGCAGCGCCGGCGCTCCACGCGGGCTGCACGAACGCGGGGTCGTCGTCCATCGTGAGAATCACAACGGCGGTCGATCGGGAGGCGGAACGAAGCTCGGAGAGCGTGGTCAAGCTCAACTCACGTCCCATGTGCAGGTCAAGCACGAGGACCGCAGGCCGCTGCTCGCGCAGCACCACGAGCGTCTCCTCAAGGTCGCTCGCCTCACCGACGACCGCGAGGTCCTCCTCAGTCTCCAGCAACGAGCGCAGGCCCTGTCGCACGACCGCGTGGTCGTCAGCGATCACGATCGTTAGAGGCGATGAAGGTGACAATGGGCTCATCGAACCTTAGGCCACTTAGGCGGCCACCGCGAGTCGCGCCAAATCCTCATCTTTCGCTCCGGCGAGGCGTGGCGGCAGTAGTGTCGGCGTGTGGATGGCGATACCGATCGCGCGCACGTCCGCCTGGCCGAGCTCGTGGCGGCGCTCTCGCTCGGGATCGACCTCGGTTTCGGGCAGCCGATGGAGCACGTCCTGCGCCAATGCCTGATCGCCTCGCGACTGGCCGAGCGGATCGGGCTCGACGAGCCCACGCGCGCGGCGGTCTACTACACGGCGCTGCTGGTCAACGTCGGCTGCCATTCCGATGCGCACGAGCAGGCGAAGTGGTTCGGCGACGACATCGTCCTGAAGTCCGGCAAGTACGACTACGAGATCCGGAGCCTGCGCGGGACCGCGGCCGGGATGCGCCGGTTGGGTTCGGGTAATCCACCGCTGCACCGTTTCCGGATCGGGCTGGAGTTCGCGATCTCCGGCCACCGCGACGTTGACCAGATGATCGCCCACCACGCCGGGATGGCCAGGACGCTGGGTGAGCAGCTCGAACTGCCGGACGCGGTCCTCGCCGCGCTGGGTGGCGCGTATGAGATGTGGGATGGGCACGGCTGGCCGAACGGGCTCAAGGGAGAGCAGGTGCCGATCGCGTCGCGGCTCGCCATGCTGGCGGAGTTCATTGAGGTGGCGCACCGCGTCGGCGGGGTTGAGGCCGCTCAGGCGCTGGCCCGCAAGCGCGCCGGTAAGCAGTTTGACCCTGCGCTGGCACAGGTGATGTACGCCGACGCGGAGCTGATCCTCGCGGGTCTCGACGAGGTCGCGACGTGGGATGCAGTGATCGAGGCCGAGCCGGCGCTCGCGGTCATGCTCTCCGGGGAGCGGTTCGACGCCGCGCTGGCGGCGATCGCCAATTTCGTTGACCTCAAATCGCCATACACGCTGGGCCACGCACGGGCTGTGGCCGATCTCGCGGCGGCGGCCGGTGGGCAGCTGGGATTCTCCGAGGCGGAGACCCGCACCGTCCGGCGGGCGGGTCTGGTTCACGACCTCGGGCGCTTGGGGGTGTCGAACTCGATCTGGGACAAGCCCGGCCCGCTCGGAGCGGGCGAGCGCGAGCGGGTCCGGCTGCATCCCCACCTCACCGAGCGGATGCTGCACCGGTCCGAGGCGCTCGCGCCGCTCGGTGCGATCGCCGTGCAGCACCGCGAGCGTCTCGATGGCTCGGGCTATCCCCGCGGGCTCACGGGGACGGCGATCTCCCGCCCGGCACGGATCCTCGGCGCCGCCGACGCCTACCAGGCGATGCGCGAGCCACGCCCCTACCGCCCACCGCGCTCAGCCGACCGCGCCGCCGCCGAGCTGCGAGCCGACGTCAAGGCCGGTCGCTTTGACGCGGACACCGTCGAGGCGGTTCTCGGCGCTGCCGGACATCGTGTCCCGCGTCGCCGCGAAGGCCCCGCCGGCCTCACGCAGCGAGAGGTCGAGGTGCTCACGCTCCTCGCGCGCGGGCTGTCCAACAAACAGATCGCCAGGCAGCTGGTGATCTCGCCCAAGACGGTGGCCAACCACGTCGAGCACATCTACGCCAAGATCGACGCCTCCACCCGGGCACGGGCGAGCCTGTTCGCGATGCAGCACGGCCTGCTCCCGGAGGAGCGGTTCCCGGCTGGCACGACGGTGTGAGGCCCCGCACGCCGGTCAGCCTCGGAGGCCGGAGGGGCCTGGCGCGCTGGCGCCGGGAAAGATGAGGCAAACGCCTCATGCCCGCTCGTCGCGCTGCGTCCTACGGTCACGGTCAACCAGATGACCACCAGCCCAAGGAGCTGATGAGATGAGTGTGTGGGGCCATGTATTCGCCGCGATCTACGATCGCATGGGAGCCAAGACCGAACAGGATGGACTGGGCGCGCACCGCGAAGTCGCTGCTCGCCGAGGCGGCCGGAGACGTGCTCGAGATCGGCGGGGGCACCGGACGCAACCTCGAGTTCTACGGCCCGAGGGTGAGCACGCTCACGCTCACCGAACCCGAAAAGCCGATGATCCGCCGCCTGCAACGACGAATCCAAGCGCTCACCCCGGATGCCAAGCTTCTCCGCGCGCCCGCCGAGGACCTGCCATTCCAGGATGCGAGCTTCGACGTCGCGGTCTCGACACTGGTGCTCTGCACCGTCGATGACCAGCCTCGCGCCCTGCGCGAACTGCGCCGCGTGCTGCGCCCCGGCGGCAAGCTGCTGTTCATCGAGCACGTCCGCTCCGAGGACCCCGCGCTCGCCCGCCGCCAGGACCGCATGATGCCGCTCAACGTCCGCATCGGGCACGGCTGCCACTGCAACCGGCCGACGCTCGAGAGCATCCGCGGCGCCGGGTTCGACGTCACGCGCGTCGAGCACGACACCCTGACCCATGTGCCCGCGTTCCTACGCCCGCTGATCATTGGGGTCGCCGAGCGCTCCGACACGGAGCCCCACCAGCCCGACCAGGAGAATGTGGTGCTCACCGCGCGATAGCGCGCCCGCCGGGGGTGTATGTGCTCGGAACCGACGCGGCCCTGGTCTCGGCGTCGCGGAGCCTGTAGAACTCGCCTATGCAGAGGTCGAACGTCCGGGCGCCGGGGCGGTGGGTCGGGTGAGTTCCGGGGTGCGTTCGGGAGAGCTGTTCGCGGCTCTGTCATTGGCGACCGATTTGGGGACCGGCCAGCCGTCCGAGCACGGGCTGCGGACGTGTCTGCTGGCGACGGAGCTGGCGACGCTGGCGGGATTGGAGGGTGAGGAGCTCGAGGATGCGTTCTATCTCGGGTTGCTCCATTCGATCGGCTGTACGGCCGATGCGCCGGTGACCGCGCGCGCGTTCGGCGATAACGTCGCACACAAGGCCGCGTTCACGCTGATCGACTCGGGGCGGCCGGTCGAGATCGTGACGTATCTGTGGCGCAACGTGTACCCGACGGCTCCGCCGCCGCGGCGCCTGAGGGCGTTCGTGGCCGCGGTCGCCGCGGGTCCCGGCTTCGCGCGGGTCAACCTCCGTAGCCACTGCGAGGTCGGCGAGCGGCTGGGCGAGCGGTTGCGGCTGCCGCCCAGAGTGTCCGCGGGCCTGTGGTTCGTGTTCGAGCGCTGGGACGGGAAGGGAATGCCGAACGGAATCGCCGGGAGAGGAGATCCCGATCGCGGCGCGGATTCTCCATGCCGCCCGCGATACGTCGGCGTTCGCGGCTGCCGGCGGCCCGCAGATGGTGGTGGCGATGGCGGACCGGTGCGCGGGCGCGAGCCTCGACCCGTCGCTGGCCGCGCTGCTGGTTGATCACGCCGGCGACCTGCTCGCGCAGGTCGAGAGCGTCGATGCCTGGGAGCGGGTCGTGGCGTTCGAACCGCGGCCGCGGGTGTTTCTCGGCGACGAGCTCGCCGACGCCTGCTGCGTGATCGCCGATTACGCGGACCTGACCTCATATGGAACGCTCGGTCACTCCCGAGCCGTGGCCGAGGTGGCCGAGGCGGCTGGCTGGCGGCTGGGGTTCGACGCGGATGCGATCCGCGAATTGCGGTGTGCCGCGTGGCTTCACGATCTCGGCCGCGTCGGTGTGTCGAGTGCCGTGTGGGAGAAGCCGGAGCGCATTGACCGGCGGCGAGTGGGAGCAGGCCAGGCTCCACAGCTACCACAGCGAACGCCTGCTGGCGCGGATCCCCGCGCTCGCCGATCTTGCCCGCATCGCCGCGTCCGATCACGAGCGGCTGGATGGTTCGGGGTATCACCGCGGGCTGTCCGCGGCGCAGCTGCCGGCGGCAGCGCGGGTGCTCGCAGTGGCGGACGCCTGGTGTGCGATGGCTGAGCCGCGTGCGTACCGGACCGCCCTGGCGAGTCCCGAAGCCGCGGCGGTCCTGCGCGAGGAGGCGAGGGCGGGCAAGCTTGGTGGCGAGGCTGTCGACGCCGTGCTCGAGTCGGTCGGCGAGCGCGCGGTGCCGGTCGCCGAAGCGCCGGCGGGCCTGACCGCCCGGGAGGTTGAGGTACTGCGGTTGCTGGCCCGGGGGTTGACGAACAAGCAGACCGCGCAGCAGCTGGCGATCTCGCCGAAGACGGTCGGACGCCACATCGAGTCGATCTACTCGAAGATCGGCGCATCGACCCGTGCCGCGGCGGCACTGTTCGCCGTGGAGCATGGGCTGCTGGCGCCCTAGACGGGCCCGCAGGTCGGATGGGGCGTTCGCCCCATGTGCCGTGCAAGTCGCCTGCATATCGTCGCCCCATCACGAACCAAGGGGACGATATGACGACCGGACACATCGAACACGCCACACGCCCGCTGTCCACCGCAGACGATGACCTCGCGTTTGCCGGCGTTGCTCGCCTCGGCGAGCTGCTCAGCCAGGGCCAGGTCACGCCGCGGGAGCTGGCCGAGTTCTACCTCACGCGGATCGGACGGTATGACAGCGCGCTTGGTGCGTTCATCTCCGTCCGCGCCGAGCGAGCGCTGACCGAGGCCGACGCTGTGCTGAGGCGGCTCCGCGCCGGTGAGCGCGGGCCCCTGCTCGGGATGCCGATCGCGATCAAGGACAACGTCGACCTCGCCGGCGAGCCGACCACGCATGGCAGGGCCGGACACCTCCACCCCGCGACGGTCGACTGCGAGGTGGTTCGCCGCCTGCGCGCCGCCGGAGCGGTCGTGCTCGGCAAGACCGCGCTGTGCGAGCTCGCCGCCTGGGGCCACTTCACCGCTTCAGAAGCGCACGGGACGACCCGCAATCCATGGAACCTCGACCGCAGCCCAGGCGGCTCGAGTGGCGGCAGCGCCGCGGCGGTCGCCGCCGGGCTTGTGCCGATCGCGCTCGGGTCTGACGGCGGCGGGTCGATCCGGATCCCGTCCGCGTTCTGCGGTCTCTTCGGCCTCAAGCCGCAGCGGGGCCGCGTCCCGCTCGCACCGATGGCCGATCACTGGTACGGGTGCACGGTGTTCGGCGGCCTCGGCCGCAGCGTCCTCGACGTCGCGTTGTTCGACGACACGATCCGCGGACCCGTGCCCGGCGATTCAGCCGGCCCATCCGAGCCTGAGATCTCATTTGCGGCGGCGGCGAGGCGTGAGCCGGCGCGGCTTCACATCGCCGTCTCGCTGAAGCCTGCGATCCCGGGCGTCAAGCCATCGGCAGCGGCGATCACCGCGGTCGAGCAGACCTCGGACCTGCTGCGCTCGCTCGGTCACGAGGTGAGCGCCTACACGCTCGACTACGGACAGCTCCTGACCACCTTCACCCCGCGCTGGGCGGCCGGGATCAGCCAGGACGCGCAGGCCCACAACGATGGCCTGGACAGGCGCACGCGTCGAATGATCACCGTCGGGCGGCGACTGGGCGGTCGAGCGCTGCGCCGCAGCATCAATCGCGAGCCGGCGATCGCCCAGCGCCTCAACGCGGTGTTCCACGATCACGACCTCGTGATGACCCCGACCACCGCCGCACCCCCGCCACCGGCGGAGATCTCGCGCGGCGCCGGCGCGCTGCGCTCGTTCAACCAAGGCAGCCCATACGTGTGCTACACGCCGCCGTGGAACTACGTCGGCCAGCCCGCCGCGTCCATTCCGGCCGGTTACGACGGCGACGGACTTCCGATGGCGATCCAACTAGCCGGACCTCCGCACAGCGAGACGACGATCATCTCCCTCGCCGCGCAGCTCGAGGCCGCCCAGCGGTGGAGCCAACAGCGCCCAACCCCCAGCAAAGGAGCAACGCCGTGAGCCAGCAGACGAACCTCAGCACCGTCCAAGCGATCTACGACGCGGTCGGACGCGGCGACGTCGCGGCGATCCAGGACCGGGTGACCGACGACGTCGACTGGTCAGCGCAAGCCGCCGGCACGGCGGCCCCGTGGTACGGGCAGCGCACCGGCAAAGCCGGCGTCGCCGACTTCTTCGGCGACCTCGCCAACAGCATCGAGATCTCAGAATTCACCCCGCACAGCTTCGCGGCCGGCGAGAACGACGTCCACCTGCTTGTCGACTGGACGTTCCGCTCGATCGCCACAGGCCGGGAAACATCGATGACGATGCACCACTACTGGCGTCTGCGCGACGGGAAAGTCGACCAGTTTCGCGGCAGCGAGGACACCCAGCTCACCGCCCAGACCCTCGCAGCCTTGACGACCGAGGTCGTGTAACTCGTCGCTCTCCTCACAAGACACAACGCACCGCACGGTGGCGCGGCGGCACACGTCGCGCCACCACCCGCGCGAGCGGGCTGGTCTCGGCCCCGCTACCGGATCACCGCGCCGGCCTCGCGCATCTCCCCCAGTGCCCGCTCGCAATCGCCCGGGTGGACATTTACGCCTCGGATTCCCCGCTCGTCGATACGGACGCGAAGTCCGGCTTGCAGCGCGTCAAGCGCCGTGTGCTTCACGCAATAGTCGGTCGCCAGACCGCAGATCGTCACCTCGTCGATCCCGTGGTCCTGCAGCAGGCGCTCGAGCCCGGTGTCTTCGAATCCCGAGTACCCCGCCGCGTCTGGATGCTGGCCCTTGTCGACGATCACGTCGATCCGCCTTTGGTCGAGCGAGGCGTGCAACTGCGCACCGTGGCTCACCGCCACGCAGTGCTGCGGCCAAGGGCCCCCGCTGGTGGCGAACGATCCGTGCTCAGGTGGATGCCAGTCGCGGGTCGCCACGACCAGATCGAACTCGCCGGAGGCCGCAAGCTCGTTGATCCGCTCGCACACCTGATGTCCATCCGGCACCGGTAGTGCTCCACCTGGAGTGAAGTCGTTCTGGAAGTCGACGATGATCAGCGCCCGAGCCATGTCTCCACCTACCACCTGAAGGCTACGCCGCTTATCGTGGCGTCGTGGTCATCCCACCCGCCATAGCGATCACGGGTCTTTCGAAGGACTACGGATCCGGGCATGGACTTTTCGGCCTCGATCTGGAGATCGAGCAGGGCGAGGTGTTCGGTTTTCTGGGGCCGAACGGCGCCGGGAAGTCAACGACGATGCGTCTGCTCCTGGATCTGATCAAGCCGACCTCGGGCTCTGCGTCGATTCTCGGGCTCGACACCCGTGAGCGCAGCCTCGAGATCCGCCGCCGGGTCGGCTTCCTCCCGGGCGATTTCGCGCTGTACCCGAAGCTGAGCGGTGCACAGGTGCTCGACTACCTGGCCGCGCTTCGTGGCGGGGTTGATCGACGCGCGCGTGACTCGCTGACCGAGCGGTTCGACGCCGATCTCGATCGACCAATTCGCGAGCTCTCGACTGGCAACCGCCAGAAGCTTGGGCTGATCCAGGCGTTCATGCACGACCCGGAGGTGTTGATCCTGGACGAGCCGATCGCCGGTCTCGATCCGCTCGTCCAGCAGAGCTTCCATCGGCTGCTGGCCGAAGTCAGCGCTCGAGGACATACCGTGTTTCTGTCCTCGCACACGCTCTCCGAGGTTGAGCGTGTCACCCACCGCGTCGCGATTCTGCGCGCGGGCCGCCTGGTCGTGGTCGACTCGCTGGAGAACCTACGGAAGGTCGCGGTCCAGCGACTGGAGATCGAGTTCAGCGCACCCGTGTCCGTGCAGACGTTCCGGGCACTCCCCGGAGTACGGGAGGCGACCGTCGACGGGTCGCGCCTGACCGTGGCGTTCGAGGGGTCCGCTGACGCGATCGTGAAGGCCGCGGCGGCCCATCGGGTGCAGGCGATCCGCACGCGTGATGACGACCTCGAGGAGATCTTCCTGCGCTACTACCGGCAGGACAGTGCGTCGTGAGCTGGCCGGCGTTCACCATGACCCTACGCTTGCGCCTGCCGTCGACCGGCTTCGCGGCACTCGGGCTGGTCGCTGTGCTCCTTGCCGTCGGAGCCCTGTTCCCGGCGGTCGGGCACTCCTTCGGAAAGCTGAACATCCCGTCAGGGGTCTCTCATCTGTTGGGCGGTGCGGACTACGGCACGATCGTCGGCTGGTTCAGGAGCGAGATCGGCTCGATCTACGGCCCGCTCGTGATCTCCGCCATGGCGATCACCGGCGCGGTCAGCGCCACTGCGGGCGAGGAGGAAGATCGCATCCTCGCCCTCGTGCTCGCCCATCCAGTGGACCGCCGCCGCCTGATCGCAGCAAAGGCCGGGGCGATTGCCGTCGTTGTGTGGCTGATCGCTGCGGCCACGTGGCTCGGCCTGATCGGCGGCGTCGCGCTCGGCGGCGGAGGGATCAGCCTCGGAGACCTCAGCGCCTACTCACTGCACTTGGCATTCTTCGGTCTGGCCATCGGCGCGATCGCCCTCGCCGTCGCGGTGGGCACCGGCCGCCGGGCGCTGGCCACTGGAGTCGCGGCCGCCGTCGGGGTCGCCGGCTGGCTGATCAACGGTTTTGCCCCGCTCGTGGCCGCGATCGCCTGGCTCAAATACGTGTCTCCGTTCTATTACTACGCGGGTCACGATCCGCTCACCGCAGGCGTTGACATCGTGGATCTCAGCGTCCTTGGCGTGCTCGCGCTGGCGTTGACGACAGTGGCCATGGTGCGCATCCAACGGCGGGACCTACGCGCGTAGCAGGCAGAGCCGCTCGCCGGTCAGTGTGTGAGCGTCGTGGCTTTCGTGCTGCTGGCCGAGGCGCCGCCCGTGGAGGTAAAGCTGGCTTTGGTGGTGATCTTGACGTTTGCGCCGATATCCAGGAGCTTGATGCCCTTGCGGGTCAGCTTGAGCTTCACCTTCGCCTTGCCGGCCCGGCGGAACACCACGCTGGCTAAGCCAATCAGGGTCTGCCGGCGCCTTACCCTGGCGTACCAGTCGATCACGACCTTCCCTGCGCCAGGCGCTGTGAACGACATCTTGTACCCGCCAGTCTTGACGATCGCGTTGATCTTGGCGGACTTTCCCGAGGGCGTGAGGACCTTCGAGAGCGCAGCCTTGACCTGCCGCGAGGATGGCCCGGCTGCCGTCACCGGGCCCACCTGACGCGACGACGCCTGCGTGCGCCCGGTGACGTTTGTCGCCGTCACGATGACCGCGATCCTCGCGCTTCGATCGCCGCTGGTGAGCGTGTAGGAGCTGCCCGCGGCTCCAGCGATCGCCGAGCACGCGGTGGTGCACAGTGCCCACCGATAGCTGTAGGAGAGCGGCGGCGTCCCCGACCACGCGCCCGTCGAGCTCGACAACGTGTGCCCGACCACAGTCGTACCGGAAATCACCGGTGGCGAGCTGTTCGCCGGCTTCGACGCCGGCGCGGAGACGGCCGCCACAGCTCCCGTCGCCGCTGAAGTTGCCGGCGCGCCGGCCCCACCGGCATTGCTGGCGGTTTCCACCACGCGGATCGTGTGGCCGACGTCGCTCGCGGCAAGTGTGTAGGTCTGGCCGGTCGCGCCGCCGATCGCAGTGCAGGCGGCGCCGGAAGGGTCGCAGTCCGCCCACTGATACGTATAGCTGTTGGGCTTGTTGGACCAGCCGCCGTGCGACTCGGTCAGCGTCTGCGCTTGCGTGGTGTCCCCGGAGATTGCCGGCACCGTGCGGTTGCTCGGCGGCAGCTCGGTACTGACGGGCGGAGTGCTGATGTGCACCATTTCCGAGCCCGCCAGCAGGAAGCCCCCAACCCCATAGGCCGCTGTGTCTGTGACCTTCACCGGCTGGCCGTCGGAGGGCTGGGACGAGCCTATCGTTGCACCCTGCACATATCCAACTTCCCCGCTGGCTTGGAGAGCGATCGTGCTCAATGCCGTCCAAGCCTTGCTCACCACCGGTTCATAAACGGAAGGGTTGAGGATACCCGCGTTGATGCCCCACGCGATGGCGTAGGTGAAAAACGCCGTGCCCGATTCCTCATACCCGTAGGCGCTGGGATTGCGCAGGTCGGCGCCCCAGAAGCCGTCCGACAGTTGCAGCGGCACAAGCGCAGCGGCCATCTGGTCAAACACCTGCAGGTAACCCGCGTAACGCGGATCGGTGGAAGGAAGAATCTGTAGGACCTTGGCGAGCGCCATCATCGCCCAGCCGTTGCCTCGCGACCAGTATGTGTTCGTGCCCTTGAAACTGGCGTCACGCCACCACAGCCCCGTCGCCTTATTGAAAAGGCCCAGTGTGTTCTCGGTGTAGTTGAACGCCGCCTGCATCGCGCTCAGATCTGCAGCGCTCTTGTCGAGTATCCCAAGGCGTGCGTAGGACGGCATGGCTACGTTCAGGGCGTCGACATAGCTCCACAACGTATCGTTATGGGCCGTCACTTCGCTGGCCACCCGAGCACGGATCGAGTCTGGCTGACCCAACATCAGGTACACCTCGCCGGCCGCCAGATCGTTCGGTCCGTCAGAGTCGGCCCCGCCATCCACCGCGTAGGCGTTGTTCGCAGCCCAGGTCTGCGTGGCAGTATTGGGAGTGGCCCCGGTGACGCTTAAATAGGCCAGGTTACCGACGTGAAAGGTGGAGTTCTGCCACGTCGCGCCAGCCGGGCTGACCGCATTTGCCAGCCAGTAGGCGTCAGCCTTGGCCATGGCCTGCACAATGGTCAAGGGCGTGGCGGCAGCGCATGATGTCGCTGACAATGCCACCGCAACGACCGTACCTGCCAGCCCGGCGACCACTCTTCTCTTCTTCACACGGTCCTCTCAGGCATGTGGCGTGAGGAGTGCAACACCAGTGTGATCTCGCACAGTTGTGAACGCGCGGCTTCACACGGTACGACGGAGAACTCCCGCCGTAGGCGACACAAACCGTGAGCGGCACAGCTGATCCTGGGTTCAAGTGCCCCGAATACGGTCAGAGAGAGTCACGGTAGCGTCGCGAGGTCGCGATGTCAACGTGACGAACCGACGAGCCGAATCCGTCGATCAAGAAACGGAGTCTCCTGTCGTTTCCGTGGGTGGTTGAGCGGCCTGGGAGGAATGGGCGCAGCGCGGCGAGGTTGAGCCTCGCGGGTGCGGTGCGATCAGGGCGTTGGCGGTGGGCAACCCGAACGCGCGGTGGAGGTGGGTGCAGCCATGCTCGGCGGGCGAGCGGGTCGGTCGGTCTGGTGCGCGGCTGTCCCGGCGCAAGCGGCGATCCCAACGCCCGGCCGGTCCCGACGCGCGGAATGGCCTCCTTGAAGGTCAGTTTTCTGACAGGTTCGCCTGCATAACTACCCAATCGAGAGCCCGAAAAAGTCGATCGGGACGTTCCACAGCTGGTGGCTGGGAAACAGCCCACAGGCCGAAAATGAGGCCTCGGTTGGGACGTTCCCCAGGTGCTTCGGCTCCCGTGAGATCCCGCCCGCGGTGGTCGGGCGCTCCCAGCGCCCGACGCTACTGGACAGCCGAGGGCCGACCGCGCTACCCCACTACGAAACCTCACCCGACCCACGGAAACGTCAGCAGCGCCAGAAAACGCCCCTATCTCCGCCGGCGAGAATGCTCCGGCTAGTCTTTGTCCGTGGAGATTCGAGCGTCCTGGCGGCGGGGCGCGCGCTTGCGTCTTCCGCCTATCGGCGTCGTGTGGCCGATCATGGCGGCGCTGGTGGCGCTGTACGCTGCTCACCAGGGCCTGGGACTGGGAGGTCGAGGGCTCGACGGCCTGTTTGATGACTGGGTCAACAATGGGCTGCTGTGGTGCGCTGCGGCCATCTGCGCCGGGGCAGGGTTGCGGGCACGCCGCAGCCGCGCGGCGTGGTTGCTGGTCGCGCTCGCGATCGCGAGTTGGGCTATCGGCGACACGATCTGGAGCATTCGCTTAGGCGAGAGCGCCGCCCCACCGCCCACGAGCATCTCGGACGCGTTCTGGCTGGCCTGGTATCCGCTGATCATCGCGGCGCTCGTCCTGCTGGTCCGAGAACGGGTCCCTGGCTTCGAGCTTCACCGCTGGATTGACGGCATCGCGGTGATGCTGCTCGTGGCGACGCCTTGGGTGGCCCTCTTCCTGCAGCCGGCCGCCGAGCAATCGAGCGCGTCGGGGCTGGCCGTGGTGCTCAACTTTACGTATCCGCTGCTCGACGCGGTCCTCGTCGGGGCGGTCCTCGGAGTGTTCGCCCTCATGGGCTGGCGCGCGGGTCGGATGTGGCTGGCGCTCGGGCTCGCGCTCACCGCGATGGGGGTCGCCGACGCGATCTCCTCCGCGCACGCTCTGGCGGGCTCTCATGATCGGGGTGTCTACGACGCCGCATGGGCGGGCGCCGCGGTTCTCCTCGCCTACGCGGCCTGGCAACCGCACCCGGGTCGACTCGGGCGGCGGGAGGTGACCGGGTGGCGGGTGATCGTCCTCGCGATCGCCGCACAGGCTCTCGCCGCGTCGATCCAGATCTACGCCATCTTCGACGAGATCCCAGAGAGCGAGCGCATCCTGACCGTGGTCGTCCTGATCATCGCCATGATCCAGATCGTGGTCAGTAGGCCTCGGCCGCGATCCGGGCCGCGGGCACTCCAAGACGCTCCGGGCTCGCCTGCATCGGTAACCCTTCCGGACCGGCCAGGGACCTCGGAAGCACAGACAGCCCCCGCAGCGAACTCCCCGCCCGACCCCGCAGGCGGCAGTGCGCTTCCACGTCCGGGCGCTTGATCGTCCCCGGCGCACGGACGCGCTCGAGCACCGTGCGTCGGGCCTACGCCCTATGTCGAACGGCCAGGTGGGACGGAGGCGTCGTGGTCACCGTCGCGGCCTGCCGCGCGTAGCTGGGATCGTCAGCGGCCCTGGTCGAGAGCTGACGATCGGGCGCTTGCGTGCCGCCTTGGCGTAGCTGTCCAACGCCGAGCCGCTGCGCTTGACGGCGGTCGCTTGAGTGGCGCTGGCCAGCGGGGCGATCAGCACGTCACCGGCCGCCGAGCCTTGTGGGGTGGCGAGCAGCAGTTCCTGCGCGTGCCTGATCTCGCTGGCGTTCAGTCCGAGCGATACGAGCAGCGCACGCATGGCGCTCGGAATGCCGCTGCGTCGCACCGACGCCTGGTACCTCGCGATATCTCCGATCGTGAGCGTGATCTCGGCGACGTTTCCCGCTCGCAGCGCCGTCGCGGCCGCTGTGCGCAACACGGGCAGGCGGCGCAGCGCGCGGGCGGCCTGCGCGGCGAAGCCGGCAGCGGCGAGCGTCTGTCGGCGTCCCGCGGGCAAGTTGTGCTTCTCGACCGCGCCGAGCGCCCGGGCGCGCGCCCGCGCGCCGGCTTGGACGAGGACCCACGCGTTCGCCTCGGCGACCAGGAGCGCGTTGAGTGCGCTCGCGGCGCCCGCGCCGAGCCCCGCGGTGGACGCGATCACCGGGACGCTGGGACGCGCGGGCCTGACGGGCCGTGTGAAGGCGAAATCCGGTGCTGGCGAGGCGAACGCCCGGCAGGCCGTTGCACCCTGCGTGGCAACCGCGGCGAGCGCCAGCGCGGCCGGCGCTGCGGCCGTCCCCTGCGCCCGATGCGCCGGCGGCGAGCCGTGAGACCTCGACATCACGACCGCCATCGCGGCACTGCCCGCGGCCGCGGACGCCGCCCCAAGGCCCACCGACTGAGCAGGATCATTGTTGCCCCTCGGGAAATCGGCCGCCAACTGGTCATTGGGCCCGTGGCACACCCTTTCCTCCCGGCGACCGCTCGGCGCTGCGTGGAAGCAGGTTTCTCCAGTCTGGCAGCAGCCACTGCCGCAACGCACTTGGCACGTGCACCCTCCCCCCGCTGCACCTGTCCGGTCGTTGCACACATACTGAGGCGGACAGCATTGGCCCCCTGCGCCGCAGCAGTGCCACCCGCCGATGCAACAGTGATCTCCACACGGCACGCTGATTGGGGGGTAACAGCGTGTGGGTAAGCACTTGTACGCGAAGTTGGCTGGTCCGCCGTCTTGACTGATTAACTCGCAGAACTCGGTCTCGAGCTTGCAGCATGTGCCGCCGCACGTGGCTCTCGGTGGGTCGCACTGGCGGCACTGGCCGGTCTCAGCGACGTGGCCGATGCACTTGCAGCCGGGCACGTCGGGGCTGGTGTTGTTGCATGTCCAGCCGGTGGGGCAGCAGACCGAGCCGACGATTCCTTTCTTTCCCGGGCAGCACACGGTGCGCGTTTCGCCCGGCGCCCCCATGCAGCACCCCACGTTGTAGCCGCCGCCGTCGGGGTACCCGCAGACGGTCTCGCCGGCCGCACAGGGGCTGCTGGCCTGGGCCCGGCGCGCGGTCAGTCCCGGTACGACGGTGGCCACCAGTCCCGCGCCGAATACGCGCAACGCCCTGCGACGCGACATCGACTCTCCGAGGGTGCGCGCGAGATCGTCGAACGCGCTCTGGCTCATATGCCCACCCGTCCGCTGCGCGCGCCGGGCGGACCGGCGAGCGCGAGCACGGCGGCAGCCCCTGCCACCAGCGGCGAGGCAACCACTCCGCGACTGTCGAGCATCACAGCCATCGGGGTTCCCGTAGCGCCGAACGCCGAGCCGACGACCATGCCGGGGTCAAGCACGACGGCGCTGGCGAAGCCGTCGGCGCGCGTCGCGTCCTCATCACCGGAGGAGAGCACGACCAGCCGTGGCGCGCCGCGCGGCGGGCCTTGCTCCCAGGCCAGCAGCTCATCGCGCATCGAACCGCAGAACCCGCAGTCGGGATTCCAGAACAACAGCAGGGTCGCGTCCTCGGCGTCTCCGATCAGCGACGTCGCCTGTCCATCGAGCCCCACGAGGCTCACCTCCGGGATCGGCGCTCCGACTGGAAGGCCCGGCTCGTCGACGTCCAGTGGTTCGGCGAGCGCCTCGTCGACGAGACGTACGATCGCGTCGACGCCTTGCGCCACGTGGCTGGCGATCGTCGCGTCGGCAGAAACGAGGACGGCGCTCGGCGTGCCGTTCGCCTCATACAGCCCGTACACGGTCAGGTCATCGTCCGCGAGCACACGCGCGAGGCCGTGTGCCCGCGTTTCGGCACCGGGATCGGTCGTGACGACCGCGACGGTGAGGCGCTCGGCGTGGTCGCGCTGCCACGCCGCGAGCGTCGGTACCAGCGTCCGGCAGGGACCGCAGTCAGGGCTCGTGAACGCCAGCAGCAACGGCAGCCCGGACGCGAGGAGGTCATCGAGCGAGACCGTCGTCCCCGTCTCGTCGACTGCCGTGAAGTCCGGCGCCGCAGCGCCGGGGGCCGGACCGAAGCTCGGCATGGCCGGCGCCTGCGCCTCCAACCCGATGCCCGCCTGCGCCAGCCCTCGCTCAATCGCGTCGAGCCGCAACAGCAGCCTCCCCTGCGAACGGAGCAGCGAGACGTAGCCGAGCACACACGCCGCCAGCACAGCGACGGTCGCGAGCGCCCCAGCGGCCGGCAGAACCTCTGAGCCCGCGAGGCTGGCCGGAGTGACCGTGAGCGCGATCACGCCGAGCCCGGCGAGCAGCCCGTTTCGAGCCAGCGTCTTCCAGCTCGCAGGGGCGGAATGAAGCTGTCCAAAGCATTGGCATTCGGGGGCGCGACCGCGCGCGAGGCTCACCGCAACCGCTGCTGACAGAAGGCTCAGCAGAACCAGCGAACCCGCGGCACCGGCGATCCGGGTCCGGGGAATGATCAGCAGTATCGCGACCGTCAGTTCTGCGAGCGGGACCAGGACCGCGCCCAGCACGGACAGGCGCTGAGGAACGCCGAACGCCACGACGGCCTCTCGCGTTCCTGCGCTGTCGATGACCTTCGCCACTCCCGCCGTAGCGAACACGACCGCCAGAACGACCACGGCGGCAAGTCCGACCGCGCCTGACATCAGGTTGCCCCCTGCGTATCGGCGGCTCCTGGCCACGCGAATGATCGTTCGGGGCGGTGTGCTGCCTGGCCAGGCCGACTCACAAGAATCCTTTCCGACGACGACTGTACTCCGATTTCTGGCGCACAGCCGACAAACGCTCCCCCATCGGCTCGGCGGACCGGCCGACGTCGCCGCGGTCGTCGTTGAGATGATGCGCAACACCGCGCTCGCCGGTGCGATATGCGACATCGTCGGCGGACCGCCGTTGGTTGCGTGACAGACCTGGGGCGCTGACCGGGGAGTCCACGGGGCGATCCGTGGCGCTCGGCCGGACCATGAACCCGATACGAACGAATGGAGGGTCAACATGAGTGGCACCGAACCGAACCGCAACGACGCGAGTGCGATCGCGGGCGTCAAGAACGTCGAGGGGAACCTTGAGGTGCTCGTCATCCCCGTCTCGGATGTCGACCGCGCGAAGGAGTTCTACGGGCGCCTCGGCTGGAGGCTCGACGCCGACGTCGCCCCCGGTGAGGACTTCCGCTTGATCCAATTCACGCCTCCGGGGTCCGGCTGCTCGATCCAATTTGGCCGCAACCTCACGTCGGCCCCGGCCGGTTCGGCCCAGGGCCTGTACCTGATCGTCGCCGACATCGAGGCTGCGCGCGACGGGCTCATCGGCCGCGGTGTCGAGGTCAGCGACATATTCCACGAAGGGACGCCAGGCGCCCGGTTCCATCCGGCGACCAACGGCCGCCTCAGCGGCCCGGCGCCCGATCGCGGCAGCTATGGCTCGTTCGCCTCGTTCAGCGATCCCGACGGCAACGGCTGGCTCTTGCAGGAGGTCACGACGCGGTTGCCCGGCCGCGTCGACTCGGCGGCGACGTCTTTCGCGTCGACCAGCGATCTGGCCAGCGCGCTGCGGCGCGCCGAGGCCGCCCATGGCGAGCACGAGGCGCGCACGGGCGAGGCAGACCCGAACTGGCCCGACTGGTACGCCGCGTACATGGTGGCGGAACAGGCGGGCGATCAACTGCCCACCTGAGCGCCCCTACACGTGGGTATTCGGCGCTCGCGCTCGGGACGCCCGCGACGGCTGGGAAAACGGCGAGCTCCTATGGTTCAGAGCATGCCCGCCGGCCGGACGAGGATCCTATTCGTGGTCGTGGCGACGGCAGTCCTCACGGCAGGCGCGGTCGTCATCGGGAGGGGGCTGCTCAACCCCAGCGATCCTGCTCGGGTCAAGAGGGTGATGACACGGACGGCGGCGGGCCAGCCAGGGAGGGCGGCGACGCCCGGCGCTGACCTCGGGGGCCTGTTTGTCAGCCAGTCACGCGGCCTTGTGACCGACGCCCAGGTCAACGCGCAGCTCAGCGCGATGGCGGCAGCCGGCGTGCGCGACGCGCGGGTTGACGCGGTCTGGGCGTACACCGAGCCGCAGCGGGGGGTGTTCGACTGGTCCTTCGACAACAAGGTCGCCGCTGAGCTCGCCGCGCACGGCATCACCTGGCTGGCGGACATCGACCTCGCGCCCGCCTGGGCGACGGGGCACTCGGGCCTGTACGTCACCGCCAGCAATGGGAAGCCCGCGGTCCCGCCACCCACCTCCGCCAACTACGGCGCCTACGCTGACTACGCCGCCCAGGTGGAAGCCCGCTATCACCCCTCGGCCATCGAAATCTGGAACGAGGAGGACCTGTGGGCGTTCTGGTATCACCCGAACGCCAGCGCGTACGGGAAGCTGTTCGACCGCGCCCAGCGAGCCGTCAAACGCGTCAACCCCGGCGCGCTCGTCATCGCCGGCGGCATCAGCCAGTTCAGCCCGCATTTCCTGGACCGGGTGATGAACGCCGACCCGAGCTTTCATCCCGACGGCCTCGCGTTCCACGCCTACTATCAGACCCCCGCCCTGGTCCTCGCCCATTTCGAAGCTGACGCGGACCGGGCGGACGCGCTCGGCCTGCGCGTAGCGATGTACGCTGACGAGTACGGATGGCAGACCGGACGCCACGCGATGCCCGGCGGAACCTGGGCGGTCAGCGCCGCACAACGCCGGTCATACATGGCGCCGATGCTCAGAGGTTTCACCCAAGACCCACGGTTCGCTGAGAGCGATTGGTTCCAATGGGCGCCCAGCGGCCCATGGTCCCTATCGGCTTCCGACACCGCCGCGTACAAGACCGCGGTCGAACTCGCAGCCGACGCCGCCCCGAGCTCCCGGCGCTGAACCAACCTCGACGGACCCCGGGGTCCGGCCCGCGGAATGGCCTCCTCCTGAAGGTCAGTTTTCTGACAGGTTCGCCTGCATAACAGCCCAATCGAGAGCCCGAAAAAGTCGATCGGGACGTTCCACAGCTGGTGGCTGGGGAACAGCCCGAACACCGAAAACGAGGCCTCGGTTGGGACGTTTGCCAGGTGCTTCGGCTCCCGTGAGATTGCCATGGGTACCGGTAGCCGCCGAGGGTGCCGAGAACCCCGCGTATGCCCACTCGGCGAGCCCGCCCAGGCGATCGTGAACTCTGGGTTGGGCGGACCGTGGCGGCAAACCCTCAGAGCACACCGGCGTCGGGCTCTTTCCCGCCCGCAGGGGTCGGGCGCACCCAGCGCCCGACGCTACTGGACAGCCGACGGCCGACCGCGCTACCCCACTGCGAAACCTCAGCCGACCCACGGAGAAACGTCAGGAGCGCCGAATCCAGCCCGTGGTGGCGTGGCTCTGCGAGAATTCTGGACCTCGTTACATTCGGCGGAGGGGTGATCATGGAGCGCAGCACAGACCGGATCTTGACGACGCACGCCGGCAGCTTGCCTCGGCCCGCGAGCCTGCTGCCGCTGGTGCTGGCGCAAGAACAGGGCGAGGTCGTCGAGAGTGCTCGGCTCGAGGCGGAGGTGCGTTCGGCGGTGCAGGAGACCGTGCGCAAGCAGTTGGACGCCGGCGTGGACATCCTCAACGACGGGGAGGTGAGCAAGCCCAGCTACGCCACGTACGTGAAGGATCGTCTGACCGGTTTTGGCGGAGAGGGGTCGATCCAGGAGGTCGCGGCCGCGGTCATCGACCTCACTGAGTTCCCTGACTTTGCCGAGCACATGGCGGCGACGATGGCTTCGGCGGCCGAGATCAGATTCACCTCGTGTGATGGCCCGGTGTCATATGTCGGTCAGAGCGCGGTGCAGGCGGACATCGAGAACCTGCAGGCGACGGTGGACAACCTGGCGCCGACGGGCACCTTTATGAGCGCCGCGTCGCCGGGCGTGATCTCCGTGTTCTCACCCAACCGGTACTACCCGAGCGAGGAGGAGTATCTGGGGGCGATCGCCGACGCGATGCGGGAGGAGTACGAGGCGATTCACCGTGCTGGTTTCGTGCTGCAGCTCGATTGTCCCGACTTCGCGATGACGGCTCCGGGTGCGGGCTCGCTGGAGAACTTCCGCAAGCAGCTGGAGATGAGTGTCGAGGCGCTGAACCATGCGCTTGAGAACGTGCCGGCCGAGGCGTCCCGGATCCATGTCTGCTGGGGTAACGGAGAGTTCCCCCGCACCAGTGATGTCGAGCTGAAAGACATCATCGACATCATCCTGAAGGCGAAGCCGGCAGGGATCATGTTGATGGCATCCAATGGCCGTCATGCCCATGAGTGGACGGTGTTTCAGAACGTGAAGCTGCCCGACGGCAAGTACCTGATTCCGGGCGTGCTGGACTCAACCACCAATGTCGTGGAGCATCCCGAGGTCGTCGCCCAGCGGCTCATGCAATACGCGGGGGTGGTCGGCCCGGAGAACGTCATGGCCGGCACTGACTGCGGCTTTGGGACGGTCGCCGGAATGCAGGTCGTGGCGGCGACTGTTGTGTGGGCGAAGTTCCGGGCCATGGCCGAAGGTGCCAAGCTCGCGTCTGACCGACTCTGGGGATGACGGTGTGTGTGTGAGCAGCAGGGAGGCTCGCGCTCGCCGGACTACGCACTTCGAGCCAGCGGGATCCCCTGGGCAAACCGGAAGATTGCCTCGGGGTCGTACTGGCGTTTGGCGGCGGTGAGACGTTTGATGTTGGTCGCGTAGTACGCGCGCTGCCAGTCGGCGAGCGCCGGGTCGATGAAGTTCTGGTAGGCCTGCCCGTTGGAGAATTGGCCCAGTGCGTTGCTGAGACCGTCGAGCCAGCGCAGGTTCGACGCCACGCGGCGCGGCGTGTCCTTCTGGCTCCAGGAGGCGCCGACCACGAACAGCCACGATGCGTCGCGGTGAACGAAGGCCGTGGCGGCTGGCTTGACCCGATTCAGGGCGCCGGCCCAGGCGAACATCGCCAGGCCGACCGCGCTGCCGTTCGAACTGCCCGGCCAGCGGCGCAAATGCCTGATCGCCGTCGAGACGAACTGTCCCATCGGCGGTGGTGGCAGCGCGGGCAGGTACGCCGACCGCTCGGTGAAGCTGCCGACGGGGACTTCGTCCTCGAGAAACCTCAGCGCGCCGATGGAGGACTCCGGCCGGATGGTGAGCGTGACCGGCGGCGCCGCCTTGATCACCGGGGCCAGGAGGTCGGCGAGTTCCGACGCCGGCCCCCAGTACTGGCCGAGTGCCCTGGCGGTGAGGGCGACGTGCGGCGGTCGGCCGGATAGGTCGAGACCGATCCGGCA
The DNA here is from genome assembly GCA_963838535.1 of uncultured Solirubrobacterales bacterium. Lineage (GTDB taxonomy): Bacteria > Actinomycetota > Thermoleophilia > Solirubrobacterales > Solirubrobacteraceae > Palsa-465. The sequence continues at coordinate 232,427 of CAWIRN010000021.1, read as the reverse complement.
TGAGAAACCGTCGGGGCCGTGCGCGACAGCGTGTTGCACGGCCTCGAAGGCGGCGACGGCGTCCGATTCCTTCCAGGTGAGCGAATAGACCGAGAACCTGGGTGCCGGGTGACTGCGCATCACGAAACGCGGTGTTGATGCCGAAATTCCCGCCCCCGCCTCCCCGGCAGGCCCAAAACAGTTCGGGTTCGGAGGTTGCCGAGGCGGTGCGGACCTCGCCGTCGGCGGTCACCACCTCGGTCGACAGCAGATTGTCGCTCGCGGTCCCGATCTTGCGGGAGTTGAAACCGAACCCTCCACCGAGCAGGAACCCACCCACGCCGACGGTAGGACAGCGGCCGTAGGGAATCACCACGCCGTGGGCGGGGAGCGCGGCGTAGAGGTCACTGTTTCGCGCGCCCGCTTGGATGTGCACACGGCCGGATGCATCAACGGTGATTCGCTTCATCCGCTCGAGACTGATCACGAGGCCGCTGCCGGTCGAATAGCCGGCGTAGCTGTGGCCGCCGCTGCGGGGAATCGGCCGGATGCCAGTGTGGCGGGCGAAGCCCAGGGCGCTCTGAACGTCGGCCGTATCGGCCGCGAGCACCACCGCGAGCGGGCGCTCCGCGGCGTAGCGTTGGTCATAGGGGGGCGCGACCCTGGCGTACCTGGCGTCCGAGGGCAACACGAGTTCTCCGCGTAGCGATCGGGCCAGCATTCGCCATTGCCGCGGGGAGGGGCCGGCCGGGCCCCTCCGCGAGGCCAGTGCGGGGACGGCGCCGTCCAAGAGAACCGCGAGTCCAGCAACGGATGCGGCGGCCCGCCCCGACGCGATCAGAAATGACCGCCGGCTGGTCCGGAGATCCTCCGCAAGCGAATCCACATGACACTCCGGAGCTTTCTCCCTGTCAGCTCCGGGCCGCTGGTTGTTCACCGCGCCCGATTGTGACACAGCGCCGACCGAACTCCGGGCACCATTGGCTGAGCCGACTCGACCAGCTCACAAAACCTCACGAAAGCCCCCGACGTGCGCGCGTCCGCGATTCTGGGCAACGCGGCAACGCACGATTGATGGGTCGACCGAGTGGCTCGCTGGCGGGACGCGTCGACGTCAGAGCGTGAGAGCCGGGCGCAGCGCGCTGATGCCGCCGTTGTTTGTCGCGGTCATCGGATCCTGCGGAAGTGCTCGCGGACTCCGCGGCCGAAACCGCTCGGTCGCCCGGAGTAGTAGCCGGCGGGGAAGCCGTTGACGGTCCCCGGATCGCTCAGCAGGGCGTTCGCGCAGCCACCGTAGTCCTGGACCGTATCCCAGGCCCAAGCCAGGTAGGACTGGTGGATCGAGTCGATGATGCTCATCAGCTTCTCTGAGTAGGTCGACACGCAGTGCGTGTCGCCGAAGCCTCCGACGATCACCGGATGACGCCGCGCAAACGCGCGCAGCGCCGGCGCGTGGGCGACGACGTAATCGGAGTAATCGAAGGAGGAAACATCCGCCGCCAGCGCATGCTGCGGATCGTGGGGCGCGTAGCGCTCCCACTGGCTGAGATCACCGGCGAAGTCCGGCCCGGAGATGATGATCGGCTGCCGCGCCCCGGTCGCCCGGATCGCGTCGACCATGTCCTGGTTGCCGGCGGTCTGGTAGGGACCCAAATCGCTGACGGCCCTCGGGCGCGTCGTCGGCCGTGCAGCCGTCGCGCAGGCACTTCCAGCTGACGTCGTGCGGCTCGTCATAGGTGTGGAACAGCACGCGCCGGTAACCGCGGAATGTGGATGCCACCGAGCTCCAGAAGGCGACCGAGTGGTCGGCGTCGGCCATCGGGATCTCGTCCGAGCTGATCTGATCGGAGCCGTAAGCGTGGTTTCCGGGAGCCGCCGCCGACAACCGCAGCACGACGTAGATGCCCGCACCGTTCAGACGTCTGACGTAGTCGACGATCGCCCGCCGGTAGGCGGGTCCCGTGAAGTCCGGGCTCAAGCGCGCGTACGCCCCCCAGCCAGCAGGCCTCGTTGAGCGGCAATGCCACCGCGTTGACGTGCCAGGAGAGCAGCGCGCGGATCGACCCTGCATCGGCAGGCCCCTGGAACACCCCGTAGCCGAGACCGCCGCCACTCACCAACCCAGAGCACGAGTACTCGGTGCCGGAGCGATCGACGCCGATCAGCCGCAGCGGCTTTCCGTCGACGCCGATCAACCGGCTTCCTGAGACGCTGACCGTGGACGGGCTCCGGGCCGCAGCGGCGGGAGCGATCCCCGCCAGCGCCACCGCCACGAGCACCACCACGCGTGCGACCCAGACGGGCGCGGCACCGCGACGCCGGCACCGCTCACCCTGCCACAAGGACGAAGGTGTCGTCATCGCGCGTCCAGCGTACTGTCTTGTGGGCAGGCCTCAGCCGCTGGGCGGCGTGGCAGACCGCGTGGGCCGGGTGGTGGGCGGTGCCGGCGGCGCTGAGCTTGGCGACGAAGCGACCCCTCGATCCCCGCCGCTGCGTCCCGTCTCGTGGGCGTCGCCGTCTGAGGTGGCTGCCTCATTCGGCTGGCTCGCCCAGGCCGCTGGCGGAGGCACCGAGCACCACGCGAGGAGATCAGGTGGCGTTCTCCAGGCCATCGTTCGTCACGCACGTTCCTTTTGGCGTGTGGATTGAGTTTGCGCCGCCAGGGTCGGCGATGGCGCTCACCAGTGGGTCACTTTCGGTAACACAACGTGTAGCCAGCACCTCGGTCAGCCACTGGTCGACGGCAACGGCTATCGCCGGGACCGAAGCCTCCATGGGCCACGCGCCGCTGTCGGATCAGCTGCGCGGCGCCGCGAGGTCCGAGGCCGCCGTGCGTGGTGCGTCCGTCTTCTCCGCAACGAGAGCGAGCTTGCGGACCCGTCCCGCCCGCAGCCAATCGCTCCAGAGTCGGTGGGCGGCCAGCAGCTCCTCCAGTGCCCGGCGTCCGATCTGGGCGGCAATGTCCGTCGCATCGGCGGCAAACGCGGTGAGCAACGCGTCTGCCATGGCAAGGTGGGATCGGCTGCAGTCATCCTGCCAGCGGACAACCAGCCCGACCCGCTCCAAGCACGTGAGCATCTCGTGCAGTGGGGTGAGCCAAACCGTGTCGGCGTCAGGCATCCTGTCTCGCTCTGCCTCCGTGAGGGGCAGACCCTCTTCCATCGTGAAGGCGAACCGCCCGCCGGTCGTCAGCCCGCGGGATATCGCCTGAAGCAGCGTCTCCTTTTCGGGAAAGGCCAGCATCGTCTCGAGCAGGAGAACCACGTCGAACGGGCCCGGAGGGATCGGGGGGATCCGCCAGACCTCGAAGCGACAGGGAAGGTCGCCAGCGCTCTCACGTGCGATGTCGAGGGCGCTGGAGCTCGAGTCCACCCCCAGATACGTGCACCCCAGCTCCCGAGTGAGGAACCGGCCCGGCCCGGCAACTCCGCAGCACAGGTCCAGCACGGAGACCCCGGGGGCAATTCCGGCCTGACCCGCCAGCGCCCGGATCTCCCCGGCGCGCATGAAGCTCTCCTGCTCGACGAACTCGCCGGGGGCGTACGCCGACACGCGGGCTCGCCTGAGGGCCTGGACGAACGGGCCGCGCTCGTCCTGCTTCACGGCTGTTGTACGCCCACGCGGTTCATCGTCTCCGGCGTCACGTTCGCACCGACGCGCAGGATGTCAGCCGGCGGCCGGGAAGGCTTGGCCGGGCTCCAGCGTCATGGTTGGCATGAACCTGCTCTGCACCAGCGTGGCCTGCGGCGGGTTCCGGCAGCCGCTGATGGTGGGATCGCCACTCAGCGGGCTCCGTGCGGGGCCGAGGGCCAGCGGCGGGCTGGTCGTGCCCCCCCTGGCAGCCACGACGACCGACTCCGCCTGAAAAGGACCACCATGCGAACGGCTCAGACCGCCCCAGTGACCGCCCTGATCGCCCAGGTCATGCTGCTCGGAGCACTCGCCGTCGCCGTCGGCCTGAGCGGCGCCGGCTTGAGCCCGGCTGCGTGGGCGGTCGGAGTCGCCTGCGGAGTGATCACGAATACGGCGCTGGCGCGCGGGCTCTCCCTCTACCGCGCCGATCGGCTTGGCCCGGCCGACTGGGTGACCCTGGCTCGGGCTACGCTCGCCGTCGGGGTCGCGGCGTTGGTCGCGGATTCGTTCGGTCAGCCCGCGCCGGTCACGCTGCTGGTGTCACTCGCTGCGGTTGCGCTCGCGCTGGACGCGGTGGACGGGTGGGTCGCACGGCGCACGCGGACGACAGCGACACTGGGCGCGCGCTTGGACGGCGAGGTCGACGCGTTCCTGATCCTCGTCCTGAGCGTGTATGTCGCCCGCTCGGCCGGCCTCTGGGTGCTCGCGATCGGTGCGGCACGGTACGCGTTCCTCGCCACCGGGTGGCTGCTGCCCTGGATGCGTGAACCGCTGCCGCCGCGCCACTGGCGCAAGGTCGTCGCTGCGATGCAGGGGATCGTGCTCACTGTCGCGGCTGCAGACCTCCTGCCGCCGACTCTGACCAAGGCCGCTCTGATCGTCGCTCTCGTCCTGCTGGCCGAGTCGTTTGGCCGCGACGTGTGGTGGCTGTGGAGCAACCGGCACGGCGTGCGTTTCGCGGCCGCGGTGGTTACGGATCCCGGCACCAGTGCCCCGGAGGCCATGCTCCCCGGCACCGGTCCCGGGGACGCCATCCCCCCCGGCAGCCGTCCCGCGGACCCCACTCCCACGGCCTCCGGACGCGCCCGACAGCGCATCGCCGTCGTGCTCACGGTTCTCGCCGCTCTGCTCGTGTGGGTCGTCCTCGTGGCTCCGGACCAGCCGAAATACCTCACGCTGAGCGGATTTCTGAGGATCCCGCTCGAGGGCCTCGTCCTGATCGCGGTCGCCCTCTTCCTGCCCGCCATCCCGCGGCGGATCCTGGCGGTGATCGCCGGACTGGCTCTCACGCTGGTCGTGGTCCTGAAGGTGCTCGACTTCGGGTTCTTCACGACCTTCCAACGGCCGTTCGATCCGATCGGGGACACGAGCTCGGTCGGAATCGGGATCACGACGATGCGCGAGGTGCTCGGTCGCACGGAGGCGGACCTGATCATCGTCGGCGTCGGGGTCGGCGTTGTCGCCCTGCTCGCCGTTCTGATCCTGGCGATGCTTCGGCTGACCAAGGTCGCGGCCGCCCACCGCCGGCCGGCCCTCCGGGCCATTGGGGGAGTGGGCGCGGTCTGGGCGCTGTGCTGGCTGTTCGGCGCGCAGCTCATCTCCCACACGCCGATCGCGTCCACGCTCGCCGCCGGGGTCGTCGTCGACAACGTCCAGGCGGTGCAGGCCGACATCCACGACGAGAGCGTGTTCGCCAACCAGATCAAGCACGACAGCTTCCGTAACACTCCGGCCAACCAGCTGCTGACCGGCCTGCGTGGCAAGGACGTGCTGCTCGTCTTCGTGGAGGCCTACGGCCAGCAGGCGGTGCAGGGCCGTTCGTTCTCGCCGGAGGTCGATGCCGCTCTGAGCAAGGGCGACAAGCAGCTGGCGTCCGCCGGCTTCTCGGCCCGGAGCGGCTTCCTCACCTCGTCGACTTACGGCGGCATCAGCTGGCTGGCGCACTCCACCCTGCAGTCGGGGGTCTGGGTCAACAGCCAGCGCCGCTACAACCAGCTGATGACGACCAACCGTTTCACGCTCAGCGACGCGTTCAAGGAGGCCGGGTGGCGGACGGTCGACGACGTGCCGTCCAACGACTACGACTGGCCGCAGGGGAAGTCGTACTACCACTACGACAAGCTCTACGACCGGCGGAATGTCGGCTATCACGGCCCCACGTTCACCTACGCGTCGATGCCCGACCAGTACACCTACGCGGCGCTGCAACGCCTCGAGCTTTCGAAGACCAACCGCCCTCCGCTGTTCGCGGAGGTCGACACTGTGTCGAGCCACATGCCGTGGAACCGCATCCCTGAGCAGGTTCCCTGGAACGAGGTCGGCAACGGCTCGATCTTCAACCGCATTCCGATGGACCACGAGACGGGGGCATTCTGGAGTAACCCGCCCCGCGTACAGGCCGCGTACGGCCGGTCGATCGTGTACTCGCTGAACAGCCTGATCTCGTTCGTGCAGCACCTCAACGACAAGAATCTCGTGATGGTCATCCTCGGTGACCACCAGCCGTTGCCGATCGTCAGCGGCCACAACTCGAATCACGACGTGCCGATCTCGATCATCGCCCACGACCCGAAGGTGCTGAAGCAGATCGGGAGCTGGGGCTGGGGTCCCGGCCTGCGCCCCAAGCGCAGCGCGCCGGTCTGGCCGATGAGCGCCTTCCGCAACCGCTTCCTCACCGCCTTCGACTCGAAACCGGCGACCCGGTAGCGCGTCGTGAAAGCCTGTGGACATGCGCGCCGTCACGACCGATGATGCGGAGGTGGCTCGGAGCGTCGTCGTCACTGGCGCCACGCCTGATCGTGTGGTCGAGCCGGCCTGCCCCACCTCGATACCCGTAGTCGCCGGCCACCGGCGCCAGCGGCTGGCCGGCCTGGACGGCCTGCGGGGCCTCGCCGCGCTGTATGTCGTGGTGAACCACGTCTTCCTGCGCGCATTCCCGGGCTACCCGGCGGACCACGCACCGTTCTGGGCCGGCTGGTTCATCTACGGTCGCTTTGCGGTCGTCGTGTTCATCGTGCTGTCCGGCTTCTCGCTGGCCCTGTCACCGGCCCGCCACGGCTGGCGGCTCGACGGGATCTCCCGGTTCGCGCACCGGCGCGCCCGGCGCATCCTGCCGGCGTACTGGGCCGCCCTCGCCTTCAGCCTCGCGGTCGCGTGGCTGGTCGTCGCCCAGCCGGGGCACGGGGTGCCCGACGCGAAATCGGTCGTCGTCAACGGCCTGCTGGTCCAGAACATCGTCGGTGCGCCAAGCCCCAACGCGGCGTTCTGGTCGATGGCCGTCGAGGCCCAGCTGTACCTCCTGTTCCCGCTGCTGCTGCTGATGGTGCGCCGGTGGAGCGCCGTCGTCATGGTCGCCACCGTCACGCTCGTCGTCGCGGCGGTGGGGATCGTCGGTCCGCACGTCGCGCGCCTGGACACCTTCGTGATCCAGTCACCGCCTGACCTCGCCGCGCTGTTCGCCGTCGGCATCCTGAGCGCCGGCATCGTGGGCGCCAGCACGGCCCGCCGGTCGTGGCCGTGGGCGTGGCTCGCGCTCGGCGCCGCAGCGCCCGTGCTCGCGACGATCTGGTGGCAGGGTTCGGTGTGGACGCTCGACCACCTGTTCTGGGTCGACCTCGCGCTGGGCCCAGCGATCGCGTGCCTTCTGGCCGCTCTGGCCACCGGCCGTCCGGGTGCGGCCTCTCTTCTGCGCCTGCTCGACGCGCGGCCGATGCGCAACCTCGGCTCGTCGTCCTACAGCCTGTACCTGACGCACGCCCCGATCGTCGTCGTCGTCTACGAGCTGGTCGTGGCCGGCCGGGTCAGCCAGGGCGTTCCGGCGTTCCTCGTCACGCTCGCCCTGGTGCTGCCGCTGACGATCGTGTTCGCGCGGGTCTTCGCGTCGGTCTTCGAGACCCCGTTCCGTCGGCCACGCAGCTCTCGCGCAGGGTGCGCGACGGTGGCACCGTCGCGCGGCAGGAGCGCCAGGATGAGCCGGACCGCGTGGACGTGGGCCGGGCGCGTCGGCCCCGCTCTGACGCTCGCCGTCCTGGTCTGGCGCCTGGGCACGGGCCCGTTCCTCGACGGCGTCCGCACGGTCGACGGCCGGGCGCTGGCGGCGGCGGCGGGCATCGCGGTGCTGACCACCGTGTGCTGTGCCTGGCGCTGGAAGATCGTGGCCGGTGGTCTCGGTGTCGACCTGTCGCTGCCCGCTGCGGTGGCGGCGTACTACCGGTCGCAGTTCCTCAACGTCACGCTGCCCGGCGGGGTCGTGGGCGACGTCCACCGCGGGGTCAGCCACGGTCGCGACGTGCGCGATGTCGGCCGCGGGTTGCGGGCCGTCGCGTGGGAACGCTCCGCCGGGCAGGTCGTGCAGGTCGTCCTGACCGTCGTCGTTCTCCTCGCGCTGCCGTCGCCCGTGCGCTCGTCGATGCCGCTGGTGGCGATCGCGGTCGTCGTGGCGGTGTTCGGCGTCGTGCTCGTGGTCAGGGCGCGACCCGAGTGGCGGCCGGTCTGCGTGGGCGCGGGTCCGCGCGCGCCGCGGCCCGCGACATCCGCGACGCGCTGCTCGCCCGGAGGGCGTGGCTGGGCATCGCGCTCGCATCTGCGCTGGTCGTCGCCGGCCACGCGGTCACCTTCCTGATCGCCGCGCGGACCGCCGGCACCACACGCGCCGCTGTCCCAGATGCTGCCGATAGCGTTGCTCGTGATGATGGCGATGGTGCTGCCCAGCGTCGGCGGCTGGGGGCCGCGCGAGGGCGTGACGGCATGGGCGTTCGGCGCGGCCGGCCTGGGTGCGCAACGAGGGGTCACCACCGCCGTCGTCTACGGCGTCATGGTGCTCGTCGCCAGCCTGCCGGGCGCCGCCGTCCTCGTCGTGGCATGGTTCCGTCGTACCCGGCCTGCCGAGCCGGAACCGAACCGCCGCTCCGGGAGAGAGCAGCACATGCCTGACCGCCCCTACATCCTGTTGAGCTGTGGCATGTCGATCGACGGCTATCTCGGCAGCGCGACGCCGCGGCGCCTCGAGCTGTCCAACGACGCCGACTTCGACCGGGTCGACGCCGTGCGCGCCTCCTGCGACGCGATCCTGGTGGGCGCGGCCACCGTGCGCAACGACAACCCGCGGCTGCTGGTGCGCTCGCAGAACCGCCGCGACGAGCGGACGGCTCGTGGGCTCCCGCCGTCGCCGATCAAGGTCACCGTGACCGAGCGGGTGGAGTTGGACCCGTGCGCCGACTTCTTCACCACCGGCGACACCGAGAAGCTCGTCTACTGCGCGAGCCCGCGCGTGGTCGACGCCCGCTCGCGACTCGGAACGGTGGCGACCGTGGTCGACGGCGGCCAGCGGGTCGAGATGCGCAGGCTCAGCGAGGACCTCGGCGCCCGCGGCGTGCAGCGGCTGATGGTCGAGGGCGGCGGCAAGGTGCACACCCAGTTCCTGACCGACAACCTCGTCGACGAGCTGCAGCTGGTCGTCGCTCCCTTCTTCGTCGGCGACTCCCGGGCCCCGCGGTTCGTGAGCGACGGCCGCTTCCCGTGGAACCCCGGCCGGCGCGCGACGCTCGCCGGGGTCCGCCAGATCGGCGACGTGGTGCTGCTGCGCTACGCGCTCTCGCCGCGGTTCCAGACCGACTGACCGAGGGGAGCGATCCCGCCGCCACTGCCCACGGTGACGATCCGTCGCGTCGCCGCGCGGATGGTGCCGGCGCCTGGGGGTGTCGCGAGTCGCTGGACGGTTCGTCAGGGCAGGACCAGCAGGTCGGCGTGGTCCACGGTGACGGCGAGCTCTCCGGCGGTTGCCTGCGCCAGACGTCGGCGCGTGTAGGCGTCGGTCTCGGCGGCCAGCTCGACCTGCTGCTCGCACGCGGCACCCACCCACCCGGTGAACCACTCCGCCGCCAGGTCGGCCTGCGAGGCGCCGAGTCGCCAGGGGCTGGGCCGGACGAGGACCTCGGCGCCCAGCCGGCCGAACTCCTCGACGGCGAGCGCGACGGCGTCCGGGCCGAGCAGGCGGCCCCGCTCCGTCGTGCGGCGTTGGTGGGCGTCGAATGCGGCGGCCACGCGGCGGTCCAGTGGATCCGCCGGGGTCAGCTCGACGCGACCGACGACGGACAGGGTCAGCAGCACGCGGACACCCTGCGCCGGCACAGACGGCGACCAGCCCGGCCAGCTCGTCCTCGGTCAGCAGGTCCAGCAGCGCCGAGGCGGTGATCAGGGTTGCGCCGGCGAGATCGCCCGGGTGCAGCCGGGTGATGTCGGAGTGCCTCGCCTCGACGGTGACCGCGGCCCCGTCGGCGGCCGGGCCGGGGAGGTCGGCGGCGGCGACCGCCAGCAGGTCTGCGTCGCGGTCGTGCACGACCCAGTGCTGCGGCCCGGGCAGCAGCGGCGCGAGCCAGCGGCCCATCGCGCCGGTGCCGCAGCCGAGGTCGTGGATCACCCGGCGGCCGGTTGCCGGGAGCTGTCGGCGCGAGGTGTTCGACGAGGTCGCGTGCGCGGGCCGCGGCGTCGGCAGGCTCGCGCAGGGCAAGCCATCCCGGCTGACCCGGATGCCCGGAGCGGTCATCGCGACGCCCCGGCCAGGACACCGGCGATGACGGACGTGGTGGTCGACCACCCGGAGAGCGACTCGCGCCGCTCGCGGGCGGCCCGGCGCAACCGCCCTCTCAGCTCGGCGTCGCCGAGCCAGGCCCGGAGCGCGGCGCCGAGTGCCGCCGGGTCGTCCGGCGGGACCAGCAGCCCCGGCCGGATCCCGTCGGCGCCGTGACCGAGGGCCTCCGTCACCCCGCCGACGTCGGCCGCGACGACCGGCAGCGCCACGGGCCAGAGCCTCGGTGACGACCATGCCGTACGTCTCGGCGCGCGACGCCAGCACCATCAGGTCCGCGGCGGCGTAGCTGCGGTCGAGATCGGCTCCGGTCCGTGGTCCCGGGAAGCGACACGCGGTCGCCGAGCCCGCCGTCGAGCGAGCGGCGACGGAGGCCCTCCACGAACGCCGGGTCGCGGTCCAGGCTGCCCACGCACACGCAGTGCCAGGACAGGTCCGACATCGTCGCCAGCGCATCGAGCAGCACGTCGTGGCCCTTGTCGAAGGTCACCGCCGCGACGCAGAGCAGCGCCCCGCCGGCCGCGGTCCCGGTTGCGAGGTCGGCGGCGTCGACGGCGGGCTCGGCGACGTGCACCCGGTCGGCGGGCAGCGGGTACAGCTCCAGCAGCCGGCGCCGGGTCCACGCGCTGGTCGTGACGACGGCAGCGGCGGCCGAGAGGACCGCGCGTTCCCGCATCCGGACGTCGTCGGCCCCGTCATCGGCCGGGCGGTGACCGAGCGGCATGTGCACGAGCACGACCAGGCGCAACCGGCGCGCCTGCGGCACGAGCACCTCGGGGGCCGTCGAGGCGACCAGTCCGTCGAGCAGCACGACGGCGTCGTCGGGGATCCGCTGGACGACGCCGGCGAGGGCGGCGAACGACGCCGCGTCGGGTCGCGGCCAGCAGCCGGCGACGGCGTGCTCGTGCACCGACCAGCCGAGCGAGCGCGAGCCCGCGGCAGACGTGGCGGTCATAGATGTTGCCTCCGCTCGGCCGGGCCGGGTCGTCGATGCCGTCGGGTACGACGACGTGCACCGCCGTCACAGCGGCCGCTCGTAGCTCGCCCAGGCGATGTGCGACTCGTGCAGCGTGACGACCAGCCCGTCGAGCTCCCGAGCGCCGTCGCCGAGGGCGCCGGCGTGCACCCGGTCGGCGAGTCGATCTGCGACCACCCGGGCGAGCGCCTCGGTCGAGGTGTTCATGCCCGCGAAGGCGGGCTCGTCGTCGAGGTTGCGGTAGCTGAGCTCGGCCAGCACGGCGTGCAGCTCCTCGGCCGCCCGACCGATGTCGACCACGATGTTGTCGGCGTCGAGGGCCGCGCGCCGGAACGTGGCGTCGACGACGTACGTCGCGCCGTGCAGGCGCTGCGCGGGCCCGAACACCTCGCCGCGGAAGCTGTGGGCGATCATCATGTGATCGCGGACGGTCACGCTGAACACGATCTACTCCCCGTCGTAGGTGATGGTGTGGCAGAGCGCCGGCAGGCTCCCCGCGGCCAGCCGGGCCATCACGTCGGGCAGCTCGCAGAAGCGGGACTGCCCGGTGACGAGCGCGTCGAACGCGGGGTCGCGCAGCAGCTCGAGCGCGAGTGCCAGCCGGTCGGCCGTCGTGCGGCGCCCGCTGCGGGCCGGGGAGACGGTGCCGACCTGGCTGGCGCGGATGCCGAGGCGACCCGAGTGGAACGCGCCGCCCAGCGAAAGCCGGACCTCGCTGTCGCCGTACCAGCTGAGGTCGATGACCGTGCCCTCGGGCGCGAGCAGGTCGAGCGAGCGCTGGAGCCCGGCGGACGTCGCGCTGGCGTGCACGACCAGGTCGCGACCGTCGGCGGCGTCGGCCGGCAGCGCGAAGTCGACGCCGAGCGCGGCCGCGACGTCGGCCCGGCCGGCATCGACGTCGACGAGCGTGACCTGCACCGCCGGGAACCGGCTCAGCAGGCGTGCGACGCAGCAGCCGACCATGCCGGCGCCGACGACGGTGACCCGGTCGCCGAGCAGCGGCGCGGCGTCCCACAGGGCGTTGACGGCGGTCTCGACCGTGCCCGCGAGAACGGCACGAGCGGGTGGCACGTCCTCGGGCACGACGGTCACCGCGCCGGCCGGCACCACGTAGGCGGTCTGGTGCGGGTACAGGCAGAAGACCGTGCGGCCGCGCAGCTCCGCCGGTCCCTGCTCCACGGCGCCGACGTTGAGGTAGCCGTACTTGACCGGCCCCGGGAAGTCCCCCTCCTGAAACGGTGCCCGCATGGCGGCGTACTGGGCCGGCGGCACGCCGCCCCGGAACACCAACGTCTCGGTGCCGCGGCTGACGCCGGACCGCAAGGTGCGCACCATCACGTCGTCCCGCCCCGGCTCGGGCAGCGTGACCGGCCGGATCTCCCCGCAGCCGGGCGCGCGCAGCCAGAACGCGTGCGCGTCCGACCTGCGCGGGCCTCACGTCCGCAGACCTCGCACTCAGCGGGCCACCAACGTCAAGACCCTCTCGGCGAACCCAACATGCTCGTACATGCTATTTGGAAGAGCCCAATCTGAGGAGCGCTCCGCAAAGCTCGCGATCACCGGCGAGTAGGGAACGTGCCACGATGAGCCGGCGGCGTCTCAACGGACGTTGATCGCCCACCCCTAAACCGGAAGTGAGTGTCGATTCGATGTCGATTCTGATCTGTTATGACGGATCGCCGAGTGCCCGGCATGCCCTCACCGTCGCCCAGGCAACGGTTGGACATGCGCCTGTGACTCTGTTGCATGTGTGGAATCCGCCGGCGGAGTTCCTGGCCGATTCGTTCGGCACCACGGGCGCTCCGAGCGACCCAACGATCGCCGAGCTGGAGCGGATCGCGGTGCAACGTGCCGATGCGATCGCGGAGGACGGTCGCGACCTGGCGCGTCAGCTCGGCCTCGTGGTCGATGTCCGAGTGCAGCGCAACGAGTCCAGCGTATGGCGCACGATCCTGGACGTCGCGGCCGAAACGGACTCCGAGCTGATCGTGGTCGGCACGCACGGTGCCACCGCTGTCCAATCGGCGTTGTTGGGCAGCGTCTCCAACACTCTGTTGCACCATTCCACGCTGCCGATGCTGGTCGTACCGGCGGAACCGAGGAAGCCGGCAGCCGCCTCGTAGCGTCCACACTCGGGTCAGCGACGGCCGCCCGCGACGCTCTCTCTCGCGAGCCTCGCCTGGGCGATCAGCGGTGACCCGGTTCGCGCGCTTGCGGTCGTGGTCGTCGCGACACCGTGCCCGCTGATCCTGGCGGCGCCGATCGCGCTGGTGTGCGGGCTGTCTCGGCGGCGCGGTATGGCGTGATCGTCAAGGGCGCCGGAGCGATCGAGACGCTCGGCCAGGCGCGCACCGTGCTGTTCGACAAGACCGGCACGCTGACCGTCGGGACGCCGGCCGTCCGAGACATCGTCACTCGTAGCAGTTCGATCCCGGCGAGCACTCGGCGCTGGCCGCATCGGTGGACCGGATGTCGGCGCATGCGCCGAGGGGCCGTCGCTGCGCTGCCGCCGGCCGAGCTGACGCTGGCGGCGGCGACGAGATCACGCCGCCCGGTCAGGGCATCCAGGGCGTCGTCGACGGTCATACGGTGGCCGTTGGCAGCCGTGCGTTCACCCGTTCAGGGCGTGCCTGCCGAGGAGATCGCCTCCGCGGTGGTCGTGCGCGGCCACGGCTCAGGCGAAGCACCCGTGCGGTCAGCGTCGACGGTCGCCTCGCGGTGTGCATCGTGATGGCCACGAGCTCCGACCCGACGCAACGGATCGTCGGACGCCTCCGCGCAGGGTATCCGCCACGTCGCGATGGCTTCCGGTGACCGCCGGTCCGTCGCCGAGCGGGTCGGCCGCGAACTCGGCCTCGACCGTGTCTACGCCGAGCAGTCGCCCGAGGAAACGGTCGCAGTGGTCCGCCGCCACGCGCCGACACCCAACTGCGCCCAGTGATCATGGTCGGCGACGGTGTCAACGACGCACCCGCGCTCGCCCTCGCAGACCTCGGCATCGCCATGGGCGCCGCCGGGGCCACCGTCTCCTCGGAAACCGCCGACGCGGTCATCACCGTCGACCGCGTCGACCGGGTCGCGGACGCAATCCACACGGGCCGCCGCTCACTGCACATCGCCCGCCAGAGCGTGATCGCCGGCATGGGGCTGAGCCTGGCCGCGATGGGCGTCGCCGCCGCCGGCTACCTACCCCCCGTTGCCGGCGCTGTTCTCCAAGAAGTCATCGACCTTTCCGTGATCATCAACGCGCTCCGCGCGCTACGAGACTGACAACGGCACACGGCAGGTTTCGGACGACTCGGTAACGGCGACCTCCGGGACGGGAATGTCGATGGCTCGGACCAACGCGCCCGCGTCCGGCATGAGCGCGTCGAGCGGCATGACGTTCAGGTGGTAGGCGTAGCCCTCGAGGATCTTGCGGACCAGGTCGGCCGTCCCGGGAGCCGGTAGCTCCGGGTGGATGGTCGTCTCACGGTGAAAGGTGGCATCACCACTGGGCAGCGCTGGAGGTCGTGACGGCCCGTAGACGCGGATCGGCGGCAGCGGACCATGATCGCCCGTCCGGACACCCCACGGGTACAGAAGCATGCCGGCCAGATCACCGGTGTGGTCGGCGTGGAGGTGGGTGAGCAGGACGGCGTCCAGACGCCTGAAGTCAAGTCCCGCGCTGACGAAGGCGGTTGGCGACCCGCGGCCACAATCGATGACGAAGACGCGTTCGTCGACGATCAGCGCCGACGAGATCCCGCCACGGCCGGCGACGGGCATGGGTGCGCCGGCGGTTCCGAGCAGTACGAGTTCGGTTGTCATGTCTCGCGACCGAGGTGGCTGAGGGTAGCGGTGACGAGGGCCCGGATCAACGGAAAGTTCGACCACTGGGCCCGCGCCGTTGATGACTGCTGCGCAAGCTACGTCTATGAGCCGTGGGGGCCGGGCCTCAGCGGGGTGCGTACCCTTGGCGATGGGTGCGCACCCCGCGAAGCTCCAACCTGCTCGCCCCTTATCGTTCTAAACGGTGCAGCGGCGGCAAAGTTGGTCGAGGGGGCAGATTTCCCGAAACGTGTCGCTGCTCGCTCAATGCTGGCATCGCGATCGACGTCGTGGGATCCGTGCCTGCCTCCCGATTGGGAGGGAAAGCCTGACCCTTTGGGGGTGCGCCGCTGCCGTTGCTTTCGGAATTCTTCGTGGTCGATGACAACAATGACGTCGGCGGCGGTCGCGAGCGCTTGCAGCCAGCAATCGGGCGTGGCCGGAGGCTATGTCCATTCCGTCGCGTCGACGCTGCACTCGGCCTGGACGTGGCGCGACAATTATGGAGTGCGCCGCCGGCCAGACTCGCAATGAGGAAGTGAACCGTGCTCGACGCTGTGATGTTCGATCTCGACGGCGTGCTCGTGGATTCCGAGCCGCTGTGGAACGACTCCAAGCAGGCGCTGGTGCGTGAGGCTGGGGGCCGCTGGCGTGAGGACGCGACGCGGGCGATGATGGGCATGAGCTCGCGGGAATGGTCGGTGTACCTGCGCGACGAGCTGGGGGTGCAACGGGACGTCGAGGAGATCAACCGGGACGTGGTGGCCAGGATGGAGCGACGCTTGCGAGCGGACCTCCCGCTGCTTCCGGGCGCCCGCGAGGCGGTGCGAGCCTTGCGCGATCGTTGGCCGCTTGGCCTGGCCTCATCGTCGAACCGCGAGCTGATCGATCTGGTGCTCGATCTGGCGGGGCTCGCCGATGCGTTCGTAGCCACGGTCTCCTCCGAGGAGGTTCAGCACGGCAAGCCGGCCCCTGACGTCTACCTGGAGGCGGCGCGGCGCGTCGGGGTGCAGCCGGGCCGCTGTGTGGCGATCGAGGACTCGAGCAACGGCCTGCGGGCCGCGGTCGCCGCGGGGATGGCGGTGATCGCCGCGCCGAACCCTCACTATCCACCCGCGGCTGACGCGCTCGCGCTCGCCGCCGCCACCGTCGAGTCGGTGGCCGAGGTGACGCCAGAACTGGTCGAGCGCGTGGTCGTGAGCGAGGCGCTGGCCCGGCTCGTGGCGCTCGCGGCCAGCCTGGAGGAGTTGCCACTGGAGGGAGTGCCACCCGCGCCCGGCCGGCCGGAGTGGCAGTGAGTTCGCATGCCGATCCCGCGCAGCTGACGATCGTCGAGGCACGGCGCGAGATTCGCTCTCGGCGGCTGTCGGCGGTCGAGCTGACCCAGGCGGTGCTGGCACGCGCCGAGCGGCTCAACCCGAGCCTCAACGCCTACCTGCACCTCGACGCGGACGGCGCGCTCGCGCAGGCCAAGGCGGCCGACCGCCGCCAGGATCAGCCCGTGCTGCTGGGAGTGCCCGTCTGTGTCAAGGACGTGATCGACGTGGCGGGCCTTCCCACCACCGCTGGTGCCGCTCACTGGCGTCGAACACCCGCGTGCGATGCGCCGGCCGTGTCGAGGCTCCGGGCGGCGGGAGCGATCGTGATCGGCAAGGGCCATACCAATGAGTTCGCCTACGGGATCGACGGGCGCAATCCGCATTGGGGCAATTGTCGTAACCCACATGACCCGGCCAGAATCTGCGGCGGATCGAGCTCGGGACCGGCCGTCGCCACTGCCGCCGGAATGGCGCTGGCCGGACTCGGTACCGACACGACAGGCTCGCTTCGCGTGCCCGCCTCATTCTGCGGCCTCGTCGGCATCAGACCGACGCTCGGTCAGGTGCCGGTTGACGGGGTCGTGCCGCTGGCCTGGACCTATGACACGGTGGGGCCGCTGGCGCGCTGCGTGCCCGACGCGGCTCTGCTGCTCGAGGTCCTCACCGACGGCGGGCCGCCCGGCACGGTCGCGCCGGATCCGGGCGCCGCTCAGCCGACGCGACCGGATCGCCCGCTGACCGGGCTGCGGCTCGGCCTTCTGGAGCAGCTGCTGGAGGCCTCGGAGCCCTATGTCGAGTCCGGGGTGATTCAGGCGGCGAGGCACCTCGAGAGCCTCGGCGCGGACATTGAGCCGGTCCGCCTCGAGCTGCTCCCTCGCGCGGGGGCGATTCATCACATCGTGCAGCACGCCGAGGCAGCCCGGATCCACATGCCATGGTTCGCAGCCCAACAGCCGTACTACAGCGGGGCGGTACGCACTCGCCTGGAGGCCGGACGGCTGCTGCCGGCCACCGCCTACCTCGCCGCCCAGCAAAGCCGCCGCCTGCTGATCGAGGAAGTGGCGACGAAGATGCGCGGCCTGGACGCGATGCTCGCTCCTTCCGCCCCGGTCGTCGCCCCGCCGCAGGACGCCGAAACGGTCACGATCCGGGGCGCAACGCAGGACCTGCGCGCCGGACTGCTCTCGTGCGTGCTCGCTCCGAGCGAGCTCGCCTGCCCGGTGGTCTCCACGCCCATCGGTCGCCATCAAGGGCTCCCCTACGGCATGCAGATCATCGGCCGACCGTTCTCCGAGCCGCTCCTGCTCCGAGTCGCGCTGGCCACCGAGCAACGCTGGGAGCCGATCCGTCCACGGTGATCGGACCGGCGAGCTCAGCGCCGATCACATCGGTTGCCACGACCGAGAGGGTCCGTAGGGTAGGTGTGAATCTCCTGACGTTCCATGGGTGGGTGGTATGAGCGCCTGAGTCCACGACGTGACTGAGTCGGCCTTGAGGTCAGATTTCTGACAGATTTGCCTGTATAGCAGCCCAATCGAGGACTCAAAAACCTCGATTGGGCTGTTCCACAGCTGGGGGCTGGGGAACGACCCGAACGTCTAAAACGAGGCCTCCATTGGGACGTTTGCCAGGTGCGTTTCGCCCCTCACCCGACCCCACCCACGGAGAAGCAGCAGCTGCGGCACGGCTTCCGACGGACCCTTAGCCGCTTCCGGGGGCCCGACCCGGGCCCGAGCTGCCGCTCGCGGTACCAGCGCCATCGCCCGCCCCCCCGCCCGGGGCGCCGCCGCCCTTTCCCGAGCCCCCAGTCGAGGTCCCGCTGCCAGCAGTTGACGTGCCGCCGCCACTGCCCGAAGTGCCGCCGCCTGAACCGCTTCCTCCACCTGCTCCGCCTGCGCCGCTCGCGAGTCCGGACGGTTCACCGCCGGAATTGGACGTGCCGCGAGTAGAGGTGTGCTCGGAATCGCCCGAGGAACCAGCGCCCGGAGTGCCGCCGGAACTGCCCGAGGAATCACCGCGGGTTCTGCTCTCGCCGGAACCGTCCGCTGAGCCGTGCCCCGAGCCGCTGCCTCGCAGTCCGTCTCCGCCACGATGTGCGTGTCCGCCCCCGGCGCCGCGGCCGCCGTCCCGGTCCCCGCGACGCGGTGCGGGGCGTCCGCCCCGCTCACCGACCCGATCACGCCCGCTCGCGGCCAGACTGACGCTGACGCTGGCGCTGGCGCTCGCCGAGGACCCGACCGCTGCCCGGCGCGCGGCTGAGCCAGGCTGGCCGGTTGCATGCACCGATGCGGGGGCAGCGTGATGCGGAGCGGTGCTGGCGTACGGGATCGCGAGCTGCCCGGCCGTCGCCAGCGCACCAGCGCTGACCACGATCGCGCCGCCCTTCAGCACGGCTGCGAAGACGCCCGCGGAGCCCGTGCCGCCGGCCGCCCCCGCAAGTTCGGCGATGCGACCGGCCGCCGAGGAGCGTCGCTGGCCCAGGCCGGTGAGCCAATGGAAGGCCCCTACCGGAAGCAGCCCGGCGGCGGCATCGCGAATCGAGGCGCGCGCCCGGTAGACCAGGCCCCTCACCGCGCCGTCGGACAGCCCGAGCATCTTGGCCGCTTCCCCGTGACTACTGCCGGACACGGCGGTCAGCAGGATCGCCCGGCGCTGCAGCTCAGGCAGCGCGGCGACGCTGCTCAGCATCTCCCGCAGGACCAGTCGCGATTCGGGCCCGGACTCGGGCGCGGCCGCGTCGAGCGCGTCGTTGAGCTCGACGCAGTCGAGCTGGGCCCGCCGCAGGATGGTGACGGCGCTGTTGTGGACGATCCGATAGAGCCAGGCCCGCACATCATCGATCTCGGCGCCATCGCGCAGCGCGATCCAGGCCTTCAGCAACGCCTGCTGGAGCGCGTCCTCAGCGCGTCCCTCGGCGCCGAGCAGCCGACCTGCGTAGGCGAGCAGTTGCCGGCGATAACGCCGGACCAGAGCGTCGAACGCCCGCTCGTGACCCGCTCGGACGAGCTCGACCAGCCGCGCGTCCGATTGCATCTGCAGCGGGCGGACGGGGCTCATGATTCCCAACGGTTGGCGGAAACGAACACTTGTCAAGAAGACGCCTACCACGCTCAGACCTTCCCGAACCCAGCCAAGGCCGACGGCCGTACTGGCCCGCCGGCCTTCCCCGCGATCTCGATTCCCATCGGTTTCCGACGGCTAGGAGTCGAGCTGGACCTTCTCCCACACCGACGCAACGCCTGAGACGCGCAACGCTGCGGCGCGGACGGGCGTCCCCGGAGTACTCAGCGCGATCGAGCAGTTGGCGTTGCCGTTGTCGTTGTCGTCGCCGCGGTCGCCCCGGTCGATGTCGTCTCCGCGATCGCCGAACCGCTCGGTATGTGCGCGCACGTGGTGTCGCTGACCGTGGTGATCTCGCTCGGCGCGGTGCGCGTGAGCCACCGATGATGCGGGCAGTGCGGCCATTAGGCCAGCGCTGACCAGGGCTGCAAATAGATAGCGCCTCATGTGATACCTCCGTTGCCGGCGCCGCCAATTCGAGAGGGCGCCTTGGATTGACACCCGTACGACGCGCCCAGCGGCGGAAAGCTCACGCCGGGGAATCGAAATATTTCTGGCGTTGCGCGCACGAACCCGACCGCGGGCCGAGCTCCGCTCAACGGGCTGTCCGCTACGTGGTCTTGACCAGGCCGCCGTCGATGACCCAGTTGGCGCCGGTGACGTTCCCGGCCCGCGGCGAAGCGAGCAGCGTGACGAGGGTCGCCACCTCGTCCGCTGTCGAGAACCGGCCCGTCGCGACGTTCGCCAGCACTTGTGCGCGCACCGCGTCGGGGCCCGCCCCCGTGGCCCGGCCGAAGCTCTCTGCGACGCCGTCCTTGCCCAGCCAGAGGTCCGTCGCCACCGGCCCGGGCGAGACGCTGGTGATCCGGATGCCCTGCGGCCCAAACTCCTGCGACAGCGCCTTCGCGAGGTTGACCAGGGCAGCCTTGGCGGCTCCATAGTCGATCACCCCGGCGTCGGGCTGGAAAAATGCGTTGACCGAGGCCACGTTGACGATGGCTCCCTCGCTCCGCTTGAGCATGTCGGCCAACGCCGCGCGCGTGGCGCGTAACGCCGCAAAGAAGTTCAGCTGCAGCGAGGCCTCGAAGTCGGCGTCGGTGGTACCGAGGAATCCATGAGGCCGCGTGTGCACGGCACCCACGTTGTTGACCAGGACGTCGATTCGGCCGTGGAGCTCAACGGCGCGGGCCACCAGCCGAGCCGGACCGTCCGGGTCGGACAGGTCGGCCTGAAACGGGGTCACCCGATCGATGCCTTCCAGTCCGTCGACCGTGCGCGCTCCCGCCACTACCTTCGCTCCCTCGGCCGCCAGAGAATTGACGACCGCGAGGCCGATCCCCTTGCTCGCCCCGGTGACGACGGCCACCTTGTCGGTGAGCTCCAGATCCACCGTCCGGATGCTAACCGCCGCCGGCGCGCAGTGCGGACCCCGTCCCACCGGACTTCCTGGCTGACGCCCGCGCCCGCGACGATTCCCCGCGCCGGACGCGTCCGTGTGGCACCTGAGTGATCGCGCGCCGGCGCGAGTCGGATAGCGTGCAGCGATCGATGGATGTGTGGACATACCTCTGGCCCAATTGCGCGGCCTGAGATGAGCTCGGCGCCCACGGGTTCGTCCGGCCCGGTCCACCGGGTGGTGGTGATCGGCGGTGGCTTCGGTGGCCTGGCCGCGGCCCAGCGGCTGGGCAAGGCGCCGGTCGACGTGACGCTGATCGATCGACGCAACTTCCATCTGTTTCAGCCCCTCACCTATCAGGTCGCGACGGGGGCGCTGGCGGCCGGTGACGTGGCCTTCCCGCTCCGCTCGCTACTCAACTGGGCGCCCAACGTTCGCGTGCTGCTGGCCGACGTATCCGGGATTCGATCTTGCCGCGCGAGAGGTCTCGCTGGCCCCGGTCGGCGATGTGCAGGCACCCGCTGACCGTGTCGTATGACACGCTGATCGTCGCCGTCGGCTCCAGTTACTCCTACTTCGGCCACGAGGAGTGGCGCGAGCACGCCGGCGAGGTGAAGTCGCTCGAGAGCGCGATCATGGTCCGGTCGCGGATTCTCCGCGCCTTCGAGCGCGCCGAGATGGCCACCGACCAAGCCGACCGAGACGCGGAGATGACGTTTGTCGTGGTGGGCGGAGGGCCGACCGGGGTCGAAATGGCGGGCCAGATCGGCGAGCTGGCCCGCGACACGCTCGCCGACGATTTCCGCTCGATCGACTCCGCACGCCGCTCGCGTCCTGCTCGTTGAGGCCGGCGACCGGCTGCTGCAGGCTTTCCCCGCGTCGCTCTCCAGGAAGGCGGCGCGCTCGCTGCGGCGGATCGGCGTCACGCCCGAGCTGGGCCGCACGGTCGTCGGGATCGATGCCGACTCAGTGACGCTCGAGGCCAGCGACGGCTCCCGCGAACGCGTCGCCACACGCACGGTGATCTGGGCGGCCGGCGTGAGCGCCTGCGGGTTGGCGTCGATCCTGGGCGAGCTGGCCGGCGCCGAGGTTGACCGCGCCGGCCGCGTGACGGTCGAGCGCGACCTCACGCTCCCGGGTCACCCGGCGGTGATCGCACTCGGAGACATGGTGAGCGTCCGGAACTCGGACGGTGGTGCAACCCCTCTGCCTGGCCTGGCGCCGGTCGCGATCCAGCAGGGCCACTACGCGGCGCGGCTCGTCGTGGATCGCTTGAACGGTCGATCCACGCCTCCGTTCAAATATCACGACAAGGGCAACGTCGCCACCATCGGCCGCGGCCGTGCCGTCGCTGATCTGGGGTTCGCCAGGCTCAGCGGAGCGGCAGCGTGGGCGATCTGGTTGGTCGTCCACATCTTCTACCTGATGGGCTTTCAGAGCCGCCTGTTCGTGACCTGAAGTGGGTGATCAGCTTTTTCAACCACGGTCGCACGAGTCGCCTGATAGCGGACGACGTGCCCTTCGGCGACCCCGCCTTGAGCCGCCCGACGGACGGCGCGGGCGCGCGCTAGCCCGGCTGGGCCCGGACCGCCAGACCCGGGCCGAGCCGGGGCGGAGATTCAGGCCCGAATCGTCATCCGGGCGACCTTATCGCCGTCGACGGCGAAGGAGAAATGGCTCGGGCCGTTGAAGCCGTTGCCGCCGACGTCCGCCGCGACCACGGTGACATCGCCTTGCCGCGTGACGCCGGTCACCGCGAGACGCACCTGAACGCCGATGAACTCCCCGTCGCTCCAACCGCGAATGGCCTCGGCGCCGACGAACTCGCGGCCCCAGTCGTCGACCACGCCGTCTGGCGTGAACATGGCCAGAAATGCATCGGTGTCGTGCGCGTTGGCGGCCGCCAACAGCGCCCTCACAGGCCTGGGGAGATCGCCTGTCACAGCCGCGCCGCCAGCTCGTGGAGATCGGCCACGGACTGATCCGCGGCGGGATACTCACGGACCGGAGAGCCCAACCCGTACTCCTGTGGGCGATCGACGAAGGCGGTCTGCAGCCCGGCGCGGCTCGCGCCCTCGAGGTCCCACGGGTGGGCCGCCACGAGCATCAGCTCACCGGGCTCGACGACGAGCAGACGCGCCGCGGTCTGGTAGACCTCCGGCGCTGGCTTGTAGGCGTGCGCCATCTCCGCGGAGAGCACGCAGTCGAAGCGCAGATCGCCGTGTCGCGACAGGTCGACAAGCAGCGCCACGTGGCCGTTGGACAGCGTCGCGGCGACACGCTGGCGACGCAACGCCTCGAGGCCCGTGCGCACATCCGGCCACGGGTCCAGCCGGTGCCACGCCCCGACGAGCCGACGTCGCTCCTCCAGCGCAAGCTCCCAGCCGTGCTCAGCCAGGAGGTCGTCCAGTGTCGCGAGATGAAGGTCGTCGAAGTTGCCCCACGGCCGGGCACCGTCGTTCACCTCGGCCAGGATCGGCACGTAGCGTGCGCGCCACGCGTCCGCCAATTGCTCAGGGCCGCCCGGCAGCCCGCTCTCGCGAAACGCCTGCGCGATCCCTGAGCGCCAGTCGACGAGGGTCCCGAAGACGTCGAAGACAAGCGCGCGCACGGCCATCGCGTGAGCCTATAGCCATCGTCCCGTCCACCTATGCGACGTCCTCAGGTGATTGGTTTACAGGATCAGTTGTAGTCGGTGTAAGGTCCGGTCGGGTTGGGATTCGATCCGGGTCGATCGGGCCCGGCCGGTGGTGAGCCCCCTCGTCCGGGCGCGGCTGACCATCCTCGTGTGCAGCCCGCCAGTTAGAGTCAGGGGATCCTGCCCCGAGTAGCGACAGCGATGGCAGCGCTGGTGATGGTGGGGTGCGGCTCCAGCGGGTCCAACCATCGCGCGGCGTCGAGCACCGCAGATTCGACCACACCGGCGACGGTAGCTCGGCATGCCCACCCTCAGGTCGTCGAGCCGGTCGCCGGCCAGGTCGCCGCCGGAGGGACGACGGGTCGGCGCGATCGATCCGGGCCGGCCCTCTCGCCATCGCACGACCCCTCCCCCAGCCAGCCGGCGAGTGTCAGCAGCGCACCCGCCAAAGGCGCGCCGAGCAATGCCGAGGTGCGCGTGGAGGTGGCCCGCTTCCAGCTCGCGATCGCTCGATATCACCTGGACCGCCTCAACCTCTCCAATGCCTTGATCGACCCCGCCCAGCTGCCGCCCGGCCAGTACAACACCAGCATCGCATCGGTGTTCACCGCCTACGGAGATCCCATTGCCTGCGGTGGCGTCCTCCACGTCGCACAGCTCGGTGTCGCCAACAAGACCTTGCCGTGCGGGACCGAGATCATCTTCCGGTACGGCGGGCGAGCCATTCGCGTTCCCGTGATCGATCGCGGGCCGTATATCGCGGGGCGAGAATGGGACCTCACCGGAGCCGCCGCGGAGGCCCTCCACTTCCCAGGCTTGGGACCGATTCAATGGCGGCTCGGCTGACCGGCGCCGTCCCCCCCAAGCCGATCACCGGGCTCGAAACGGACGAGCTGTTCAAGCGCTATCACGATAACCCGGGCCGAGCGATCCAGGAGGAGCTGGTGCGACGCTTTGCGCCGCTGGCGTACGGCCTGGCTCGGCGCTATGACTCCGGCGGCGAGTCGTTGGACGATCTTGTTCAGGTGGCGATGCTCGGGTTGCTCAACGCGATCGGCAACTTCGACCCCGGGCGGGGGTTTGCCTTTACGTCCTACGCGACCCCGACGATCCTCGGGGAGCTCAAGCGCTATTTCCGGGACACCGGCTGGGCGCTGCACGTGCCGCGCGGAGTCAAGGAGCGGGTGGTCGAGCTATCGGCGGCCACCGAGAGGCTGTCATTGCGTCTCGGTCGCTCTCCATCCATCGGCGAGCTCGCCGACGCACTCGGCATCACTGAGGAGCAGACCCTCGATGCGCTCGAGGCGTACCACGGTCGCTACGCGACGCCACTCGACGAACCGGCCGGTGCAGATGAGGGGCCCGTCGCGACACCCGCGCAGACGCTCGGCTCAGAAGATGAGCAGCTCGAGCTGACCGAGTACCTCGCGGTGATCGCTCAGGGAGCCGACGAGCTGTCTGACTCCGAGCGGATGGTCCTCTTCCTGCGGTTCGCGCGCGACCTCACGCAGGCGGAGATCGCCGACCGCATCGGGGTCTCGCAAATGCAGGTCTCGCGGCTGTTGCGACGCGCGATCGACAGGATCCGCGAAGCCACCGGCGAGCCCGCGGACGAGTCGCCACCCTAGAGCGCGCTAGGCGCTGATGAGCGTCGGCGTCCCGAGCGGAATGTGCTTCAGCAGCCACTGGCCCTCGGCCAGCGTGAGGCGCATACACCCGTGGCTCACCGGCAGGCCGATGCTCGAGGTCTCAGGTGTGGAATGGATCGCGATCCGATTTCCTCCATTCCAATCCGAGATCGCATGCGGCGCCTTCGCGGACAGCGCCAGGATGCAGCAGCCGTAGGGGCCGCCCGGATCCCCGGTCTCCAGGCGGTCCGTGACCGCGAACCGACCGGTCGGAGTCGGGGAGTTCGGTGCCCCGACGGCGATCGTGTAGCGCTGCCGCACCTTCCCACTCTCGATCACGGTCACCCGCCGCTGCGAGAGCGACACTTTGAGCTCCCAGGACACCCGACCGAGCGACGTCGCGGACTGCGGAATCCAACCCACGTGTCCGTTTCCGGCCTGTGTGCTGATCACCCCGAGCCAACCGGGCTTGTGTTGCACCACCCAGAGTGCCTGCGGCGATCCGAACCCGGTGCGCGTCGCGACCTTGGCCAGCGCTCGACCGCCCGGCGCGGAGCGCATCGTCGTCGGGTGACGCACGAGTGCGACGAGCGCTCCACTGCCCCGAGGCACCGACGCGGCCCTGGCCTTGTGGGGGTGACTCGGGGTCGCCGGAGCCGGGGTGAAGTGGGCGGCGGTGGACGCGGCCGCGCCGGCCTGGCCACCCGAGGTCAAGAGCAGCCCGATCACGACCGGGACGACGAACACCAGCGCAGCCAGTCCGGCCAGCGCCACTCGCAATTTCGAGCCCCTCATTTCGCCACGTCACCCACGGCCCCATTGTGACGCATCACACCCGCCGCTCGATTTGGGCCGCACCGCCCGGCTGCGCACGAGGCGCCGAGGCGCTCCCCGACGGGGCACGGCGACCCGACCGGGCCGCGCTGGCAATGGCGGTACCGGCGGCGCAGATCCCCAGGCTGGCCAGCGCGGCGAGGATGATCGCCGCGCCCTGACCCGCGGTCAGGACCCCATCTGAGAGCCCGAGCTTGACCACCGCGGCCGGCACGCCGAGCTGCGCGGTGACGATCAGGGCGACCCACGCCGGCGCGCGGATCACCACGCCGGCGATCAGGTGCACCAGCACCATTCCCACAATCAGCGCGACGGTGAGCTCGAGCGCGGTGGGGGTTTGGACGAGTGCGCGGACGTTGAGGCTCGCTCCGAGCACGACGAAGAACAGCGGCACCAGAAAGCCGTTCGCCACTCCGGATACCTGATTGGAGAGCCGGTGCGGCCCGCCCTCCACCGCCACGATCAACCCGGCCGCGAAGCCGGCGATCATGATCGTCGTTCCGGCCCACTGGGCGAGCGCGCAGAGCGCGAACAGCGCCAGCAGGGCGAAGCGGAGGTCCAGCGCCCACTTCCGCTTCTTGGACGTGTGCCTGAGCGAACGCACCTGAGAGGAATCGGCGAGGAAGCGCGCGACGAACAGCACCACCACCGCGCCCGCGGCGACCGCCAGCACACCCAGCCCGGCTCGCAGGGCCTTTGAGGGGTTCAGGACGAGCGGGACCGCGACGATCGTGGCCACGTCGGCCACCGTCGCCCACGCCATCGCCAGCAGCGCCCGATCGCCGCTCACGCCCGCCTCATCGAGCGCTGGGAGCACGATCGCCGCCGACCCGGTGGCGAGCAGGATCGCCCACAGGGCCGGATGGCCGATGCCCAAGCCGTGCGCAATCGCCACGCCTCCAGCCAGCCCGGCCGCGCCGCTCACGAGAACCGCGACGGCGCCGCGGCCCAGTGATTGCGTCAGGCCGCGGTTGCGGAGCGGCACATGCATGCCCGCGACCATCATCAGCACAGCAAAGCCGATGTCGCCCAGGAAGCTGATGGTCGGGTTATTCGCGTGGATCAGCCCGGCACCGGTCTTTCCGAGCGCGATTCCGGCCAACAGCTCGCCGACCACGACCGGGATGACGATCCGGCCCGACGCGGCCAGCAGCGGCCCACCCAGTCCCGCGAGGATGATGACCGTGAGCTGTCCGAAGCTGGGCATCGAGCGACGGCAGACTCAGTGAGGCGCGGGATCGCCCAAAATCATCATGGAACCCACAAAGCGTAGGGTCCTGCTCAGACGCACGAGGCGGTGGACGACCGGCGCAGGAGGGGTCAACGCCCCTTGACTACGGGCGAAACGGCGGCGCGGCCCGGCCGGTTAGCCGCCGCCGGCGACGGCCGGGAGGATCGTGACCTCGTCCCCGTCCTTCACCGGGGTGTCGAGGCCGTCGAGAAACCGGATGTCCTCGCCTGCCACGTACACGTTGACGAACCGACGTAGCCCGCCGTCCTCGGCGATTCGGCTGCGCAACTCGTCGTAGCGCTCGTACAGGGCATCGAGTACCTCTCCGACGGTTGAGCCGTCAACCTTCGCAAGCGACTCACCCTCGGTGGCCGCCCTGAGCTGCGTGGGGATTTTGACGCTGACTGCCATGGCCTGGAGTCTCTCAGGCCGCGGCCGCGACGCGCTCGCTGGCCTGATCGAACGACGCGACGGTGGGCTCAATCTCCCACGTCTCGAAAGTTCCGCGCACGCAATCAAGCGTCTTCAGCCCTTCGCCGGTGATATACGCGACAACCCGCTCTGCGGGGTCGATATCCCCTCGCTCGGCGAGCTTGGCGAGCACTGCGACGGTGACGCCGCCGGCCGTCTCGGTGAAGATGCCGGTGGTCTGCGCGAGCAGTCTGATCCCGTCGCGGATCTCGTCGTCGGTCACCGACTCGATCGAGCCGCCGGTCCGCCGGGCCAGCTCGAGTGCGTACGGTCCGTCGGCCGGGTTTCCGATCGCCAGGGACTTGGCGATCGTGTTGGGTTTGACCGGCCGGCAGAAATCCTGTCCCGCCGCAAACGCGCTGGCCACCGGGGAGCACCCCGCCGCCTGGGCGCCGTTGAACGTCGGCTGCACACCCGCCAGCAGGCCGAGCTCGATCCATTCCTCGAAGCCGCGGGCGATCTTGGTGAACAGCGATCCCGAGGCGATCGGGCACACGACCCGATCGGGCAACTCGAAACCGAGCTGCTCAGCCGTCTCATACGCGAGCGTCTTGGAACCCTCGGCATAGTACGGGCGCATGTTGATGTTCACGAACGCCCACTCGTGCTCGCCCGAGAGCTCGGTGCAGAGCCGGTTGACGTCGTCGTAGTTGCCGCGCACCGAGACGAGGTTCGTCCCGTACACCCCAGTGGCGAGCACCTTCTGCTCCTCGAGGTCTGAGGGAATGAACACGTATGACTCGAGCCCGGCCGCCGCAGCGTGCGCGGCGACTGCGTTGGCCAGATTTCCCGTCGATGCGCACGCGATGGTCTGAAAGCCGAGCTCGCGGGCTCGCGCCAGGGCCACTGCGACGACCCGATCCTTGAACGAATGCGTCGGATTGGCCGCGTCGTTCTTGACCCACACCTCCTCCAGTCCCAGTTGCGCGGCCAGACGGTCAGCCCGCAACAGTGGCGTCCAGCCTGCCGGCAGCGTTCCGCGTGGCGGCGTCTTCACGGGCAAGAAGTCCGCGTAGCGCCACAACGAGTGCGGGCCGGCCTGAATCCGGCGGCGCAGCTCAGCCGGGTCGGTGTGTGAGCGGGACTCGTACGCGACTTCGAGCGGGCCGAAGCAGCGCTCGCACACGTACTGCGCGTCGAGCGAGTAGGTGGTCTTGCATTCTTTGCAGCGAAGTGACTCTGGCGGCATATCTCAAAAAACCTCCGCCGGGGTCTGTGGTCGGAGGTCTACGAAACCGCCCTATCCACATCTCCCAGGCCTGTCGTTGGAGCCTGATGGAATTGGCACCGTTCCCTTGCGGGAGGTTGCCGGGGTCTCGTAGGGCCATATCCCTCCACCCCTCTGGATGCGTACTGCTATGTGGCGGGAATTATAGACAAGCCCCTCGGCGGACGACAAGGGACCCCACGGCCCTGCTCAACCCGCCGCGTCGGGATGATGCCGTCGATATTCGCGTAACGACCCCCGTCCGCTGGTGTTGAGCACAACGCCATGGTGCCCGCCTCCGCCGATCCCTTGCCACAGGGCGAGACCACGCTGGGGGTGACCGAGGTCAGCGCGCCGAGCAGGCGGATGCTGGTGATCGTCAACCCCTACGCGACGACCGTCTCCGACCGGCTCAGGAACCTCGTGGTTCACGCGCTGCGCGGCAGCTATCGCGTCGATGCGATCGATACCGAGGCTCGAGATCACGCGACCGAGTTGGGCCGCGAAGCAGCCCGCGAAGGCTACGACGTCGTCGTCGCCTTCGGCGGTGACGGCACGGTCAACGAGGCCGCGAACGGGCTGGTCGGCTCTGGTACGCCGCTGACCTGCCTACCCGGCGGTCGCGCGAACGTGTACTG
The DNA here is from genome assembly GCA_963838535.1 of uncultured Solirubrobacterales bacterium. GTDB lineage: Bacteria > Actinomycetota > Thermoleophilia > Solirubrobacterales > Solirubrobacteraceae > Palsa-465. The sequence continues at coordinate 203,021 of CAWIRN010000021.1, read as the reverse complement.
CCGCATGCTCGGGATCCCCACCGACGTGATCGACGCGACCGAGCACCTACTGCAGGTGGCTGACCGCTGGCGGCCCCGACGCGTCGACCTCGCTCGGGTCAACGGGCGCCACTTCCTCTTCTCCGCCGGCGTCGGTCTGGACGCAAGCGTGGTCGAGCGAGTCGACGCACACCCGCGTCTGAAAGCGCGCGCCGGCGAGTGGTATTACGCCTGGACGGGAGTCAAGACGTTCAATCGGCGCTACCTCGTGCGCCCGCCGCGCTTTGAGGCCGAGCTCGGCGAGCAGCGCGTGGCCGGCGTCACCGCGATCGTCCAGAACGCCACGCCCTACACCTTCTTCGGCGATCGGCCGGTGCACATCGGCGAGGGGGCAACGCTCGAGAGCGGCGACCTGGCCGCCGTCGTGCTCGAACGCGCCAGCCCGATCGACATGCCGGCGATCATCTGGCGAGTGCTCTCTCAGCGGGCCCGCGTCTCGCGCCACCGGCGCGTCCGCGCGTTCGGCGGCTTGACGGGGCTGCGCCTCACCTCGCTTGACCAACGGCCGTTGCCGCTCCAGGTCGACGGCGACTACATCGGCGAGGTCGACGAGGCGGTGTTCGGGGTCACCCCACGCGGACTCGTCGTCGTCTCATAGGGCGTGCTGAAAAACCCGTCACACTGGGCAAGGTTTCAGCACGCTCAGGGCTCCGGCGGAAATCAGGCTCGCCTGATGGATCCGTGGGTCGGAGTGAGGGGTTCTGTTCGTGTCAGGGGTAGCGCGGTCGGTCGTCGGATGTCAAGTAGCGTCGGGCGGGTGATTGTGTGCGCGAGGCGGTGCGGTGTTGCGCCGGTGGTGCGCGCTACTTGACAGCGCCGCCGCCGCCCGCCGCGCGCGGGACAGTCCCCCGCACATGCGTGACCTCCTCAGAGTCAGATCTCTAACAGATTTGCCTGTAAAACAACCCAATCGAGAGCCCCAAAAAGTCGATCGGGCTGTTCCACAGCTGGGGAGCTGGGGAACAGCCCAACCGCCGAAAATGACGCCTCCGTTGGGACGTTCCCCACCTTGTCTTACGGTCCTGGACACTTTCCGGGTACCGATAACCCTCGGAGCGTGCGGCCAGCCTGGTGTATGCCATTCGGCCGACGACCGACCCCGCTGCCCGTCACGAACTCCCACCCCGACCCACGGAAACAACGCGGGCCGCTAAATCCGGAATCAACGGCGGCCCTGAGCCGCCCCCGGGTTGGGCTGTGCGCCTATGATCGGGGGTGGCTTGCGACGGATCGCGCTTCTCATAGCCTGCTGCTCGATGGCGGCCGTGCCCACGATCGTGGGCGCGCACTCGTTGCTCGGCGTGGACCCGAGCGGCCCTGGGCCCTCCCTGCCGGGGGCTCCGCACTGCTCGGTCTTCCCGGCTCAGAACCCATGGAATCAGCGTGTCGACCGGCTCCCGGTCGCGAAGAACTCGGCCCGCTTGATCGCCAGTATCGGCGTGGGCGATCCGGTCCATCCCGACTTCGGAACCGTGTACAACGGTGCGCCGAACGGCATCCCGTACGTGGTCGTGTCCAAGGCCACGCGCCGGGTCCCGGTCAGCTTTCAGTACGCGTCTGAGTCCGACGGTCACGCCTACCCGCTCCCGCCCGGCGTCCCGATCGAGGGTGGCCCCAACTCGACCGGCGACCGGCACGTCATCGTCGTCGACCGCGACACCTGCACCGACTACGAGCTATATGCCGCCTCCCCGCACGACGGAGGCCGGCACTGGACCGCGGGCTCAGGCGCGATCTTCAACCTGGGCTCGAACCATCTGCGTCCCGCCGGCTGGACGTCGGCGGACGCGGCTGGGTTGCCGATCCTGCCCGGGCTGGCTCGCTACGACGAGGTGGCGCGAGGAGCGATCGACCACGCCCTGCGCTTCACCGCGCCATGCACCGCCAAGGCCTATGTGTATCCGGCCCGGCACGACGCGTCGACGTGCAGCGGCGCCGCCCTGCCGCCGATGGGCCTCCGGGTACGTCTGAAGGCAGGCGTGAACATCTCCCGGCTGCCGTATCAGGCCCGAGTCATCGCACAAGCGCTCAAACGCTACGGGCTGATCCTGGCCGACAACGGCTCGCCCTGGTACATCTCGGGCGCGCCCAATTCGCGGTGGAACGACGACGCGCTGCATCAGTTGGACCACCTCACGGGCCGCGATTTCCAGGTCGTCAACACCAGCTCGCTGCCGCATCCCGGGCTCTGAGCGAAGCTCACTCCCCGGCCGGGGGTGAAGAGCGAGCCGCACCGGGCTCAGTAGATCGTGGACGCTCATGCGCCTCGCCCTCCCGCCAGGATCGAGCGGGAGACACCCAACCCGCGGCGGCGGCGCGGAACTCGCATCACCGACCGTGATCGCACCCTCCTGTCGTTCATCGGCGAGCACCGGCTGGTGTTGGCCACCCACGTGCAGGCCCTGCTCGGCGTCTCCGCCGGCGCGTCGTACGCGCGGCTGCACTCGCTCTCGGAGGCCGGATTCCTGATCCATCGGACCCTGTTCCAGGGGGAGCCGGGCTGCTACCAAATCACCCACACGGGGCTCCAGTTGATTGGTAGCGCCCTGCCCCGGCCCCGGATCGACCTGCGCGGCTACCGCCACGACGTGGGCGTGGCATGGCTGTCACTCGCGGCTCGCAACGGCGTGTTCGGGCCGATGCGGGAGGTGCACGCGGAACGCCGGTTGCGCTCACACGACGGCACGGCTGATGGGCGCGCCGACCCGCTGGGGGTGCGACTCGGCGGCGTCGGTCCGGGTGGGCGCGCCCGGCTCCACTATCCGGATCTGGTGCTCGTCGGCGCGGACGGGCGGCGGTTTGCGATCGAGCTCGAGCTGTCCCCGAAGGGCCGGTCTCGACTGGAGCAGATCATCGCCGGCTACGGGGCCGATCCGCGCGTTGATGGTGTCCTCTATCTGGTGGACGACGCACGGGTGGCTCGCGGGGTGCGGGCGGCAGCCGCCAACGTCGGCATCTCTCACCTGGTGCACGTGCAATGGGTGAGCTTGGCCGGGGCAGATCGGACCGGCTCGGCGGGTGTTGCCGCCGAGCGCGTCACCCGGCGGCGCCGATCTGCGGGCCGGCTCGAATCGGACCGGGCGCGATGAACCCGCCTTCCACCCCTCAACCCCGCCGACGTCCGTACTGGACGCTGGCTGCGCTGGCGGTGCTGCTGGTGGTCCCGGTGACGTGGGCGGGGATCGGACTGCTGGCCGCTGCGGCGGCGACTGGAGCGGTCGCGGCGATCCGCGCGGTGGCCGCCCGTCGGGCGCGAGCTGCCGCGGCGCAGGCGCCCAACGCCGGCGTCGTGCTCGGCCGCGACCTGGCCGGGCGGGCGGTGACGTTGAGCGACCGCCAGCTGTCCGCGCACGGGCTGATCGTGGGCGCCAGCGGAGCCGGCAAGTCGACCTCACTGCTGCGGGTCTTGACCGACCACGTCCGCCGGGGCCGGCCGGTGGTGGCAATCGACATGAAGGGCTCGCCCGCCTTTGCCCGTGAGCTCGCGGCTGCCGCCACGGCCGCCGGGCGCCCGTTCGTGATCTGGACTCCAGACGGTCCAGCGCACTGGAATCCGCTCCAGCACGGCAACGCCACCGAGCTGAAGGACAAGCTGATCGCGACCGAGCGCTTCACCGAGCCTCATTACCAGCGCGCCGCCGAGCGTTACCTCCAGACCGTGCTCCAGGTCCTGCAGACGGCAGATCCCCAGGGACCTCCGACGATCGACGGGGTGGTGCGTCTGATGGATCCGCGCAAGCTGTCCGGGATGCTCCGCCACCTCCCGCGATCGACCTCGGAGCGCGTGCAGGACTACCTGGCCACGCTGACCCATGATCAGCTCAGCGCGATCAGGGGCCTCGGCACGCGCCTGGCGATCATCAGCGAGTCACATACCGGGCCGTACCTCGCACCCATCGGCGCCGGTGAGACGGGCGCCACGGTCGACCTGCGCTCGGCGCTGCAGGGGCGAGAGGTCGTGCTGTTCAGCCTCAACTCGAGCACGTACGGCAAGCTGTCAGCCCAACTCGGCACGCTCGCGGTTCAGGACCTGATCGCCGCGGTGGGCCATCGCTTGGAACGCCGCGGTGCGGACGCCCGCGGCGATCAGGCGCTGATCGGCATCGACGAGTTCTCGGCGCTGGGCAGCGACAACGTCATCTCGCTGCTCGCCCGTGGGCGCGAGGCTGGAGTGAGCGTGCTGCTGGCCACCCAGGAACTAGCCGATCTCGACCGTGCCGCGCGCGGGCTGCGCGACCAGGTGCTGGGTAACACGGCGGTCAAGCTCGCGCACCGGCAGGACGTGCCTGGCTCAGCACAGACGATCGCCGAGATGGCCGGGACCGAGACCGCGTGGGCGGACACGCAGCAAATCGGCGGACGGCTGTTCGGTGCTCAACACACCGGCCGGGGAACGCGACGCCAGGTCGAGCAGTTCATCGTGCACCCGAACGAGATCAAGGCCCTCCCCACCGGGCAGGCGGTGCTGATCACCAAGCTACCGACCGCCCGCGCCCGCACGGTCCGCGTGTCCGCACCGCAACAGCTTGGCGGGCCAGAGCGAGCCGGACCCGAGCGCGGCGCGTCCGAGCGAGGCGGACCCGGGCCAGGCGGAGCCGAGCGCGGTGGACCCGCGCCCGCGGACCCGCGCGCAGCTCACCCCAGACGCACGGGCCTGAGCGCGGCTGATGTCGGTGTCAGGCCGCAATCCGACGAACTGGTGCCGCGGACCTGCCCAATTCCCCCGAACTGCGACGGTCTCATGCGAGCCGCCCCGGACCTTGGGAGCGATCAGCCTGCGCCCGGGGTGACCCGGTAGGCGTCGAACACGGCGTCGATGTTGCGCAACCGGCTGATCGCTTGGTCGAGCGTTCGCGTGTCCCCCACCTCGACTACGAAGCGATTCTTGACCATCGGGTGGTTGACCGTGCAGCGTGCATCGAGGATGTTGATCCCGGCCTCGGCGAAGGTGCGCGACATGTCCTCCAGGAGCCGGTGGCGGTCCCAGCCGTCCACCTCGATCTCGACCCGGAAGGCGGTGTCGGCATCCCCGTCCCATGAGACGTCGGTGAAGCGGTCGGGGTCCTTCTTGAGCACGGCGACGTTGGGGCAATCGTCGCGGTGGATGGTGATCCCGCGGCCGAGCGAGATGTAGCCGACGATCGGGTCGCCGGGCACCGGGCGGCAGCACTTGGCCAGGCGCAGCATGACCTCGTCGATGCCCTGCACCGCGATCCCGTAGCGGGTGGAGGTCTCGGTGCGCGTGCGCCGGCGCGTGGTCTGCAGCAGGTCATCGGTGGCGGTCGGCTCGGATTCGGCCGCCTCACCCTGCTTGAGGCGCTGCATCACCTTGTTGACGACGGTCTTGGGCGAGATCTTCGCCGCCCCCAGGGCGATGTAGAAGTCGTCTCCCTTGCGGAAGCCCATCTCCCGGATCACGTCCGCCAGCAGCGGCGAGCCGACCAGCTTCTGCGCCGGTAGGCCCTGCTTCTTGAGGTGCTCCTGGAGCAGCTCGCGCCCCGTGTGCTCGGTGTCCTTGCGCGACTCGGCCTTGAACCACGCCTTGATCTTGTTGCGCGCACGGGTCGTCTTGACCAGCGCCAGCCAGTCGCGCGAGGGCCCGCGTTCGCGCTTGGAGGTCAGGACCTCGACGATGTCGCCCGAGCGCAGCTGGTAGGAGAGCGGGACGATCTTGCCGTTGACCTTGGCGCCCACGCAGCGGTGTCCCACGTCGGTGTGGATCTCGTAGGCGAAGTCAAGGGGGGTGGCGCCGGCGGCGAGCGACTTGACCTCGCCCTTCGGCGTGAACACGAACACCTCGTCCTCGAACAGGTCGACCTTGAGCGTCTCCATGAACTCGCGCGGGTCGGAGAGGTCCTGCTGCCAATCGAGCAGCGAGCGCAGCCATTTCAGCTTGCCGTTGGGGTCGCGCAGGCCCCGCGCGCGGTCGGCCCCGGTGCCGTCCTCCTTGTACATCCAGTGCGCCGCGATCCCGAACTCGGCCAGATCGTGCATCTCCCGGGTGCGGATCTGGATCTCCAGCGGCCGGCCCTCCGGTCCGATCACGGTCGTGTGCAGTGACTGGTACATGTTGAACTTCGGCATCGCGATGAAGTCCTTGAAGCGCCCGGGCAGCGGCTTCCAGATTGAGTGGATCACGCCCACCGCGCCGTAGGTGTCCTTGACCGAGTCCACGGTCACCCGCATCGCGGTGAGGTCGTAGATCTCGTTGAACTCGCGGCCCTTCTTCGTCATCTTGGAATAGATCGAGTAGAAGTGCTTGGCGCGCCCGGCGATCTCGGCGTTGATCCCCAGGTCCTCGAGCTCCTGGGCGAGATACTCGCCGGCCTCGTTGACGTACCGCTCGCGCTCGGCCCGCTGCTGCGCAACGAGATCCTTGATGTCGTTGTACTTGCGCGGATGGAGCGTCTGGAAGGCGAGGTCCTCCAGCTCCCACTTGATCGCGTGGATACCGAGGCGATGGGCGATCGGCGCGTAGATGTCGAGCGTCTCGCGCGCCTTTTCGATCTGCTTCTGCTTGGGCAGCCCGGAGATCGTCCGCATGTTGTGCAGCCGATCGGCGAGCTTGATCAGGATCACGCGGATGTCCGTCGCCATCGCCACCATCATCTTGCGGTAGTTCTCGGCCTGGGCCTCGTCGCGAGACTGGAAGGTCAGCCCGGTGAGCTTGGTGACGCCGTCGACCAGCCCGGCGATCTCCTCGCCGAACTCGGCCGAGACCTCCTCCAGCGAGGCGCTGGTGTCCTCGACCGTGTCGTGCAGCAACGCCGCGCATAGCGTCTCGGTGTCGAGCCGCATCCCGGCGCAGATCTTGGCCACCCCAATCGGATGGGTGATGAAGTCCTCGCCGGATCCGCGCCGCTGGTCGGCGTGATGGAGGCAGGCGTACACGAAGGCGTCCTCGACCCGATCGCGCTCGATCGTCACCGCCGCCTGATCGGCGTGCTCCTCGACGATCGCGAACAGGTCTCCGAGCAGGACCCGCTCGGCGTGCGACAGCTCGGCGCGCTCGATCACCTGGCTCGGGTGAGGATCGCGTACGCGGTCCACCGGCCCGCGCGTGCTGGTCAGCAGCGTCGAGGATCCGCGGCGGTCTGGATCGGTTCCCGCGGGGGCAGGCGGCTCCGCCTCCAAGCCCGCCTTGGCCAGCGCAGCGGCCCGGCTTAGACGCTTAGCGGTTGATTTGCCCTGCTCAGGAATTTGTGTCCGTCCTCGTATCGCTGTGCATAGGCCCGGTAGGACGGCGAGTGTTCGAGCGCGGTGGGCGCCCGGCCCGCCATCGACAGGGCCGGCAGATCCCGGTCGAGGCTGACGAGCTCCAGCTCCGCGAGCACCCTCACCAATCTTCCGGCCAAACGAGCCGATCGACCATGCGGACCATCGCCGCGAAGCAGTCGCTCGAGCTCCTCACCGGCCACCCGCTCCCGTTGCCGAAGGCTCCGGTAGAAGGCGACGAGCGAAGCGCGGAGTCCGTACTCCAGCTCGTGCATCTGCTCTGCAAAGCGTAGCTCAGCCTCGCCCCAAGCCAGGTGGGTGAACCCCGACCCCCGTCTCAGCAGGCTTGCCGCCAGGCGATCGGCGGGCGGATCGAGCGCCACGACCTGGGGGAAACGGCTGATCAGCGACGGCGCGCGCTCGAGCGCTGGATAGGCGATCAGGGCGAAGCCGCCGACCCGCGCCGTGAGTCCTCCGAGACGGCGCGGCACGTCAGCGCACACCCCCAGCACCGGTCCACCGCAGGCGATCGCGTCGGTCAGAATCGCCAGCGGGCTCTCACCCCTGCGGTCCAATACCGCCCGCGCTCCCACACCGCCGCCAACCGCTCGCGGCGCCGGCGGGACGTCGACCTTCACCGCCGGCGGCACGTCGACCTCCGGCGCCAGCAGGACGTCGACCTCCATCGCCACCGGGGTGTCGACCTCAATCGCCAGCGGTACGTCGACCTCCCTCAGCGCCTCGCCGAGGTAGTCCTCAGGCTCCCCGAGCACCTCGATCATGCCCGGGCGCGACGGCTGTGCGTGGCAGAGCACGAGCCGCGGCTCGACAGCCCCGTTCCAGACATTGCCCTCGAGCTTGAAGGTCGCGTCCTGCGGCGCCAGCGGATCGGCCACCAGCCGTCCTTCGCAGCCGAAGGCGACGGCTCGGGCTCGCACGCCGCCGGCGATGACCGAGAAGCGCGCGTGGCGCCCCTCCCCCATCGGGCGCAGATCGCCGAACCGGCCCCCGGGAACGAGCAGGCGGGGCGTCGGATTTCCCATCCCACACGGCTCGAGCGCGGCGAGTTCTTCGACCAGCCCCAGCCCCAGCTCGGCGCCGGAGACGATCGCGTCGACCCGCTGCACCGGAGCCAGCAGCTCGGGAGTCAGCCACTCGGCGGCGTGTCGCTCGATCGCCTCCCGGAAGGGCTCGAGCCGCTCGCGGGTGATGGTCAGGCCCGCGGCGGCCCGGTGGCCTCCATAGCGTTCCAGGTGATCGGCTCCGGCCTGCAGCGCGGCGAGCAGGTCAAAGCCGGGGATGCTGCGTCCCGAGCCGGTCCCCTGCTCGCCGTCGAGCGCGATCAGAATCGTCGGACGGTGATGGCGCTCGACGATCCGCGACGCGACGATGCCGATCACCCCGGGGTGCCATCCCTCCCCGAATAGCACGTAGGCGCTGCGTTCGCCAAGCTCGCCGACCTGGGCCTCCGCCTCCCATACGAGTCGCTGCTCCACCAGGCGGCGTTCGACGTTGACGGAGTCCAGCTCGGCCGCGATCTCCTCAGCCCGGGCCGGATCGCCGGTCAGCAGCAGCTCGAGTCCGGCGTCGGGTCGGCGCAGGCGCCCCGCCGCGTTGATGCGCGGGGCCAGCCGAAATCCGAGCACATGGCTGTCCAGCGCGCTCGGGTCGGCCTTCGCGACGGCCATCAGGGCGCGCAGTCCCGGCTTGGCGGTGCCACCCAGCGCCTTCAGGCCCTCGCGGACGAGACGCCGGTTCTCGCCCAGCAGCGGGACGAGATCCGCCACCGTCGCGAGCGCCACCAGTTCGAGGTCCTCGGCGACCGTCTCGGCGCCCAGCGCCTGGGCGAGCTTGGATGCCACGCCGGTCCCGCACAGGTACGGGCACGGGTAACCGCACACCGCGGGATGCACGATCGGGCAGTCGGGAAGCTCGCCGTCGGCCCGTGGCGCGTGGTGATCGCTGATCACCACGTCGACGCCCAGGGCCCGCGCCGCCGCCACCTCGCCCACCGCGGTGATGCCACAGTCAACCGTCAGCAGCAGCGCCGTGCCGCGAGCCGCGAGCCGCTGCACCGTCGCACTCGAGATGCCGTAGCCGTCATCGATCCGGCTGGGCAGGAACCAGTCGACGTTGGCGCCCAGGGACCTGAGCGCGCGCACGGCAATCGCGGTCGCGCAGATCCCGTCGACGTCGTAGTCGCCGTGGACGGTGATGCGTGTTCCCGCGGAGATGTGACGCCCGATCAGTGCAACCGCCACGCCGATCCCGTCGAACCGGTCAGGTTCATGAACCTCACCCGCGTCGAGGAAGGCCCGCGCGTCGGCGGGCGCCCCGAGCCCCCGGCGCACCAGGATCTGCGAAACCACGTGGCTGATCCCGAACTCGCGCTCCAGCGCCAGCGCGGCGCCGAGGTCGTAGGGCGGGATGTCGAGGCGGGCCGCGGGCGCGGGCGCGTCCGCCGACGCGCCGCTCTCGATCACGCGCAGCGGTGTCGCGGCAGGTGGCGAACCGATCGCGTTGAGCATGGCGGCCTCAGGCATGCGAGCAGCAGCCTAGGCGTCGCCCCCGACGGATCCGCGTGGCGGGACCCTACAGTCGGATCAGGTGCGTCGGGGCGCCCTCAGCGCAGCCCGACCGCGCCCGCGTGACCGGCACGCTCGCGGCGCAGGCCCTCGAGATACACCAGCCCCATACCGATCAGTGCCCCGGGGATCGCCTCGAGCACGGTCGAGAGGTGAGTGTCGCTGCGGGGTGGGATCTGGAACCCGCTGATGATCAGCCCGGACAGGGCCGCGCCGAAGATCGCGCCGATGAACGCCCCGACGATGCCGCCCCAGTAGTGATCGGGGAACCAGATCGAGAAGTGCCAGAGCGCCAAGCCCATCATGACCCAACCGAGCATCGCCATCAGCGCGGTCTCCCGTGTCGGCGGTTGCGTGACCGGGCCTTGGCCGGGCGCTTGGGCTTGGCGGTCGGCGAGACCCCCTCGTTCTCGGCGCTGTCGGGCGCGTGCGTGTGGCCGTCGCTCCCCTCATCGCCGTTCGGCGCCACCGGAGCGGCCGTGCCCGCACTCCGCGGAGCGGCCGGCGGGGCCACCGGAGCCGCGGTGCCCGAGCCGCCGCGCTTCGCCGCGGGCGGGCCCACCGGAGCCGCTGGTGCAGCCGGAGCGGCCGGGGTGGCGGTACCCGAGCCGCCGCGCTTCGCCGCGGGCGGGCCGACCGGAGCCACCGGAGCGGCGGTGCCCGAGCCGCCGCGCTTCGCCGTGGGCGGACCCGCCGGAGCCACCGGAGCGGCGGTGCCCGACCCTTTGCGCTTCGCCGCCGCGTCCTCCTCAGCGGTGTGCGCGAGCCGCTTGGTCAGCGTGGAGGTGTGGCGTGAGGGCGCATCCTCGAGCGCGAGATCGCGCTTCATCTGCTCGAACTCGCTCGCTGACACGGTCTCGGGCGCCGGTGTGGTCAGGCGCCCGACGCGGCCCCGTCCGCGCTGGCGCACCGGTTCGACGTCCGCTCCGTCGGTCGCGTAGGCGGGGACGGCGCCGAGATCGGCCTCGATCCGGTGCCGGCGCGTGCGGTACACGGACTCGCGCTCCTTCCAATGGGTCAGCACCGGCGAAGCGATGAAGATCGACGAGTACGCCCCGGACGCGACGCCGATCAGCAGCGCGAACGCGAAGTCCTGCAGCGCCGGGGCAAACAGCAGCAGCGCGATGATCGGCATCAGTGTGCAGAAGGTGGTGGCCAGCGATCGTGTCAGCACCTCGGACATGGAGCGGTTGACGATCTGCGAGAAGGCGGCTCGAGGCATGCGCGGGACGTTCTCGCGCACACGGTCGAACACGATGATCGTGTCGTACATCGAGTAGCCCAAGATCGTCAACAGCGCAGCCACGGTCGCCGTCGTCACCTCCCGGCCGGTCAGCGCATAGACGCCTGCCGTGATCAACAGGTCGTGCATCAGGGCGATCAGCACGGGGACGGCGAACTTCCACTCGAAGCGGAGTGCCACATAGGCCGAGATCACCAGCAGCGAGGCGATGATGGCGATCACCGCGCTGTTGGCGACCGTCCGCCCAAACGTCGGTCCCACCGATGTGCTGTCGAACGAGCGGACGCCGAACCTGCTCTGCAACGAGCTCTTGACCTGGGTCACGCTTCCCGGCTGCAGCTCCTTGGCCGAGATCTGGAACACGTTGTCGCCCAGCGCCTTGTTGGAGACCTTCTGGACCTCCGGATTGCTGGCTCCGGCCGCGCTGACCACGGAGCTGACCTGAGGCGCGCTCGCCGTGTGCGTGAGGCTGGTCGTGATCCGCGTGCCCGAGGTGAAGTCGATCCCCAGGTTGAGCCCCCGGCCCCCGATCGCCAGCGCGCCGATCAGCAGGATCACGCCCGACATCGAGAAGAAGTACCGCGACGCGCCCATGAAGTCGAAGCTCCAGGTGCGCTTCTTGCCGCCCGCGCCCAGCGCCGACGGGCGCGAGATCGTCCGCGAGTCCCCCATCGTCATCAGGATCGCCTGGGTGGCCAGCACGGCGGTGAACAGGGACACGATCACCCCGATCCCCAGCGTGAAGGCGAACCCCTTGACCTCGGAGGTGGCGAGCACGAACAGGATGAAGGCGGTCATGATCGTGACCACGTTGGCGTCGATGATCGCCGTCAGGCCCTTGCGGTAGCCGGTCGCGATGCCCTGCTTGATCGAGCGCCCGGCCCGGATCTCCTCCTTCACCCGCTCGAAGATCACGATGTTGGCGTCCGCCGCGACCCCGATCGTGAGAATCAGTCCCGCGATGCCCGGCAGCGTCAGCGTGATCGGGATCAGCTTGATCAGCGCGTAGAAGTACAGCGCGTAGACGACCAGGGCGACCGTCGCGATGATGCCGAGCACGCGGTAATAGAGGATCAGGAACAGGGCGACGATCAGCAAGCCCGCCGCGCCGGCGATCAGTCCCTGATGCAGCGCCTGCTTGCCGAGCGTGGCGGAGACCTGGGACTCGGAGATCAGCTTCAGCTTGATCGGGAGCGCACCGAGGCGCAGCTGCGTGGCCAGATCCTGCGCCGACTGGATCGTGAAGCCGCCGGTGATGTCGGCTCCGGTGTCGCCGGGGATCCCGTCGGGGTAGGTCTTGAAGTCAATCGACGGGACCGTGATCAGCTGGTTGTCGAGCGCGACCGCGAAGTGCTGAACCAACTTCTGGCCGAGCCCGCTGACCAGGTCCCCGCGATGGGCGATCGCGCGGGTGACGTCCTGGAACTCCTTCTTGCCCTTGGAGGTGAAGCCGAACTGGACGTCGGGGCTGCCGGTGGAGTCGGTGCCCTGCTGGGGATTCGTGATGTCGTTGCCGAACAGCGAGACGTTGTCCTTGAGCACGTAGAACTGGGCCGTGGGATCGTCGAAGCTGAGCTTATGGTTGGCGCTCTGGTTGGCGGCCTGAAGCACGACCGTGCCCTGCGGCACGACCAGCTGCTCGGCCTCCGAGGCGCTGACCCCCGCCGGCAGGCCCTGGATCAGGTCCTGCTGGGCCTGATCGCCGCTCTCCGGCCCCGACAGCAGGCAGTGCACACCGGGAGTCGGTGTCTTGCCCTGATCCTTGGCGGCGGTCGCGCAGGCGGCGCTGCCGGGAGCTCCGAACATGTAGTACTCGGGCCCAGCGCGGGCGTTCTGGGGACTCGAGCTGGCGGGCTGCTTGGACGCGAGCTTGACCGCGTCGTAGAGCAGCATGCTGCCCGCCCCGGGGTTGCCCGGCGCCACCGAGCCCGATCCCTGGCTCATCTCCAGCGCCGTCGGATCCTGGGTCTGGAGCTGGCTGGCGACCGTCTTGCCGTTCGCCGTCAGCGCATTCTGCTCCCAGTCGTAGAACTCCAGCCGCGCGGTCGTCCCGACCTGCTTCTCCGCGCGCCCCGTGTCCTGGACATCGGGCAGGCCGACCGAGATCTGGTTGCCGCCGGAGGTCTGGATCTCAGGTTCGGAGACGCCGAGCTGGTCGACGCGCTCGCGCATGATGTCCACGGCCCGGTTCAGCGCATCCTGGGTGACGACCGGGGTCTGCGGCGTCGGCTGACCCTCGTAGACGAGCTGGATCCCGCCTTTCAGATCGAGCCCGAGTCGGGTCTTGTTCCCGAAGATCACGAACACCGACGCTGCGATCAACCCCAATACGATGAGGAGGACGAAGCCGTGACGCTGGCGATCTGACATCAGTCGAGTGGGATGCTAGTGGTCTGGCGGCGGCGGGATCAGTGGTGGTTGGTCGGCGTGAGCACGACCAGCAGGCCGCCCTCTTCGTCGTCGTAGGCGGGGAAAATGTCGGCGACCGCCTTGGCCGGCGGCTCGCCCTGCGCGTTGACCTGGACCGGCTTGTGCTGCACGCGGACCTCCCACTCCAACGCCGTGCTGACGTGATCGGACCCATCCTCGAAGCGCAGCCCCAGCAGTTCGCTGACCCGCTGCCCGATCGCGTGCTCGGTCTTCAGGCCGGTCAACTCAAACGAGCCCCGGCCGCAGTCGACGATCCGCCCGTCGGAGTCGCAGGCGAAGAAGGCCGCGTTCGGGGCCGGGTAGTAGTCGTCGAGCAGTTCGAACAGGTACGCGAACCCGCATTGCTCGCACCCGCGCGCCTCCCGCCGGAAGCCCGCGTTGCGGTCGGTGCCCATCGACCGGTGGCCACAGTGAGGGCAGATGAAGTAGTGCTCGTGACTCATGCCGCCGTCTGAGGATAGAGGGCGCGCGTCCTAGAGCAGCGTAGGTTGCCCGGGCGGCTCCAGTCCGAGGTGCTCAAACGCACGCCGGGTCGCCGCTCGCCCTCGAGCGGTTCGCTCGATCAGTCCGCGCTGCAGCAGGTAGGGCTCGTACACGTCCTCGATCGTGTCCTGCTCCTCGCCCACGGCCACCGCGAGCGTCGACAGGCCGACGGGGCCGCCGGCGAACTTCTCGCAGATGGCGAGCAGGATCTCGCGGTCCAGCCGGTCGAGTCCCTGCTCGTCGACCTCGAGCAGGTCGAGCGCATCGGCCGCGATCTGAGCCGTCACGACGCCGCTGTGGCGCACCTCGGCGTAGTCGCGCACCCGCTTGAGCAGGCGGTTGGCCACGCGCGGCGTTCCCCGGCTGCGCTGCGCGATGGCGATCGCGCCGCCGTCCTCGATCTGCACCCCGAGCAGGTGCGCCGAGCGCCGGACGATCCTGGCCAGGTCCTCGGCGCCGTAGTGAGCGAGCCGGTGCTGGATCCCGAAGCGGTCGCGCAGCGGCGTGGTCAGCAGCCCGGTCCGGGTCGTCGCCCCGATCAGCGTGAACGGCGGCAGGTCGAGCGTCACGATCCGCGCCCCCGCGCCCTGACCGACGGTGATCGGCAGGCACCCGTCCTCCATCGCGGGATAGAAGGTCTCCTCGAGCGCGCGCGGCAGGCGGTGAATCTCATCCACGAAGAACACTGACCGTGGCTCGAGCGCGGTCAGATAGGAGGCGACATCCCCCTTGCGCTCGAGGGCCGGGCCGGCGGTCTGCACGAACGGAACGCCGAGCTCGGCGGCCACGATCTGGGCCAGCGAGGTCTTGCCGAGCCCCGGCGGCCCGGCCAGCAGCACGTGATCGAGCGCCTCGCCGCGCGTCGCGGCGGCCGCGATCGAGACCGTCAGTTGGTCCTTGATCGCCTCCTGACCGACGAAGTCCTGCAGCCGGCGCGGACGCAGCAGCGAACGATCGAGCTCGAGCTCGTCCTCGGCCAGCTGCTCCGGGGCCTGCACGCGCGGCTGCGCGGAGCTCATCGGCGCGCGCTCCTCAGCGCGTCGGCGATCAGGTCCTCGGCGCGCTCGCCCGCGGCGCCGTCGAGCAGCTCGTCGGCCTCGGTCACCGTGTACCCGAGACCGAGCAGCGCGTCGCGCGCGAGCATCCGGGGGTCATCGCCGCGGGACACCGAGATCGCCCGCTCGGGAAGCGCCGCGCCCACCTTCTCGCGCAGCTCGACGATGATCCGCTCGGCGGTCCGCTTGCCCACGCCGGGTGCCGACTGCAGCCGGGCCACGTCGCCCGCGGCGAGCACGGCCAGCAGTTCGCGCGGAGGCCCGCCGGACAGGACCGCCAGCGCGACCTTCGGCCCGACCGACTGCACCGCGAGCAACATCAGGAACAGGTCGCGCTCCTCCTCGGTCGCGAACCCGTACAGCGCCAGCGCGTCGTCGCGGACCACCAGGTGGGTGTGCAGCAGCACCTGCCGGCCGACCGCGGGGACGTGCTTGAGCGTCTCGGCCGAGACGGCCAGCCGATATCCGACCCCGCCGCAGTCGACGACCACGTGATCGGTGCGACGCACCGCGACCGATCCCGAGATCAGGGCGATCATAGGCGCACGAGCGCCTTCCCGGCCCGGCGGCCACCGCGCGCGCCAGCGGTGCCCGGTTGAGATCGCAGATCGCCACGGCCAGCGCATCGGCCGCATGGTCGGGCGTCGGGACCAGCGACAGGCCGAGCAGCCTGGCCACCATCCGCCCGACCTGGTCCTTCTCGGCCCGGCCGTGCCCGCACACCGCGCCCTTGACCTGCTGGGGCGTGTAGGAACGCGACGGGACGCCGCGTTGGCCGGCCGCCAGCAGCACGACGCCGCGGGCCTGGCCGACCGCGAACGCGGTCCGCGCATTGGCGCCGAAGTACAGCTCCTCGATCGCGATCGCATCGGGCTGGTGGGTGTCGAGCAGCTCTGCGACGCGGGCGTGGATCGCCGCCAGCCGGCGCTCGAGCGGGACCCCCGGCGCGGTCCGGATGACCCCGTCCTCGATCGCCTGTAGGCGCGATCCCTCGCTGCGCACCAGGCCGTAGCCGGTGCTCGCGGTGCCGGGATCGATGCCGAGTACGACCATGCCAGCAGACATTCTGCGCAGGCGCCCGGACGCCTCCCTGTGCACTCCGCGGCGCGGGCGAGATCATTCACGGGCCTCGCCGGACCGCAACCTCCGGCCCGATTTGCTGTTCTAGACGTGTCAGACCTCCGATAACCCAATCCGGGCGGGCCGGAACAGGACGCGGGGCGCTGTGGGCGCTCGGCTTTGCCCTGCTCCTGACGCTCGGCTCCTGTGTTGCGCTCGCCCGCCCCGCCGCCGCGCAGCCCGTGCTCGGGCCCGCCAACACGGTCATCGATGGTCCCAGCGCCGACATCGTCGGTCTGTCCGGGCTGTCGGTCGCCCGCGACGGCACCGGCGGGCTGGCCTACGTGAAGAACGTCCTCGGGGTGCCCCACGTGTTCGTCTCGCGGCTGCTGCAGGGCGCGTTCTCGGCCCCGCAGCAGGTCGACGCCGGGCTCAGCGGCCCATCGTCTCAGCCGGTGATCGCGGCCGGACGCGGCGGCGTGCTGCTGATCGCGTTCATCAACGGCGGGGTGCTGTACGTCGTCGATGTCGCCAACGCGCTGTCTCCCTTCGGCGCGCCGATCGCCCTGTTCGCGGGGGCCAGCAATCCGACGATCTCGATCAGCGACTTCGGCAAGGCGTATCTGGCCTTCACGGCTGTGGGTGGCGGTGGCCACGACGTGCGGGCGGCCTACTACGACGACGGACAGTGGGCCCTCGAATCCTCACCTCTGGATGCGGTGCCGGCCGATGACGCCGGCACCGGCACGGGGCGTCCCGATGTCGTGACCGCCGGCGACGGGGTCGGGATCGTGGTGTGGGGCGAGGCCGGTCACATCTACACCCGCCGGGTCTGGGCGACCGCGCCGAGCATCGTCTTCGAGCAGGCGGACGTCCCCTCCCTGTCGGGCTGGAGCGAGGTCTCGGCCGACGAGCCGGCCATCGCCGCCGGCGGCGACTCCTCCTATGCCGCCGTCGTGTTCCACGAGGTGCTGACCAACGGCTCCACCGCGCAGTCGCGCGTGCTGATGAACCGCCTCCACGCATCGCAATACGACGGCGTGACCCAGCCCGACGGCCTCGCCACGCCGGGGCCACAGGGCGCAGACTCCCCGGCGGTCGCGGTGACCGAGTACGGCCGCGGGTTTGTCACGTCGGCGCGCGGGCAGTCAGACCAGCTGTTCGCCACCACCCTCAGGACCAGCGAGGTCGCCGGAGCGCTGACGCGCGTCGACAGCCTCGCGAACTCGACCCCGCCCGACGCGGTCCCCGCCACGGCCGGCCTGGTCTCGACCTTGATCGCCTGGCAGCAGAACCCCGGGATCACCGGCGCCCCGGAGATCCGGCTCCGCTACGCCCAGGACGGCTCTGACCTCGGCCCCGAGCAGGTCGTGTCCGCGCCCAGCCTGGGGCCGACCGATGCCGCGAGCGGCCTGGCGGCGGCCGGAGACGTCAACGGCGACGCGGCGGTCGCCTGGGTCCAGGGGAGCGACGGCGCCCACGCGATCGTCGCGGCGCAGCTCTACCAGCCGCCGCGGAGCGCCGGTCGCGCTGAGCTCGTTCCGCTACGCGGTGAGCGCCCATCCCCTGCTCACCTGGTCCGCGGCGCCAGAGGCGTGGGGGCCGGTGAGCTACCTCCTCAGCGTGGACGGAGCCCAGGTGGCCAGCACGCGCTCGACGCAGATCCGCGTCCCGGCCGTCGTGCTCGACGGCTCGCACACGTGGCAGGTGACAGCGGTCAACGTGGCCGGCCTGACGAGCGCGACCCGCCCGGCCACCGTCTGGGTGGACACCGTGCCTCCCCGCGTCACCTTCACGCTCACCGGTCTCCGACGGGTGGGCTCCTACGTGCACATCAACGTGGCCGCCACCGACTCGCCCCCGCCCGAGCCGCCCGCCGCCGCCTCGGGCATCGCGCAGATCGTGCTCCGGTGGGGCGACGGCTCGAGCGACAAGATCACCCGCGGCAAGTTCCACGCCTACAAGCGCGCGGGCCGCTATCAGCTGACGATCACCGTCAAGGATCGAGCCGGGAACACCACCACCGTGACCCGCGTCGTGACGATCGCGCCGAAGCCCAAGCCCAAGCCCAAGCCCAAGCGGCACAAGCAGAAGCCGGCGAAGCACAAGCAGCCGGTGCAGCAGAAATGACCGCAGTCAACGCGAGCGCCCCGGATCGCGGACGCTCAGCGCCCGACGCAGGGATCGAGCGCCGGTACGTGCGGGTCGGTCAGCCGCACGACGCGCCAGGACCCGACCTGGGCCAGCGTCTGAGCCTTGGTCAGCCGGGGATCGACGCGCGCCGGCGCGCCGTCGGTGCCATTGTGAGGGCCGATGAAGTCGACTCCGGGCGCGCGCATCGCGGTTCCCACCCGGTTGAGCGTGACGTGGAGCTTCCACGCCAGTGCCGTCTGGACGCCGTGGTTGACCGCGGCGAAGCTCGACTTACAGGGAAACACGCCCTGGTGTCCGCCGACCGCAGCCACCGCGGCGCTGAGCTGATCGAGCGTGGTGACGGCCTGGGAGGCCGCGGGCTTGGCGGCCCAGGCCGCGGACCATCGGCTGGCGGTGAAGGGGATCGAGACGAGCACCAGCGCCGCGGCGACGGCGACCGCTACGGCCCGTGCCCGCGTGGTCGAGACACGCTCGCCGACGAGCAGCGCCAGCCGGGTGATCCCGACACCGGCGAGCACGCAGGTCAGCGCCGCGGCGGGCAGGAAGAAGCGCTCGAGTCCCGGGTAGCCGTCGAGCGTCATCCCGACCACGACCACCCACCAGGCGGCGACTCCCGCGCCGAGCGCGACGATCACCTTGTCGCGATCCTTGAACCAGCCGATGGCCACCGCCACGACGGCGAAGATCAACGCCGGCAGAACCTGGAGATTGATTCCGCGGGCGACCACCGTCCGGAACGGGTCGGAGCCCAGATGGCCGTTGTATTTGGCGGCGTGCGAAGCGGCCAGGAACGGATCTCCGGAGCCGATCCAGGCCGGGACGAACCAGAAGACCGGGATCGAGATCCAACCGGCGAGCACCAGCAGCCGCAGCCCGGGCACTCTGAACCACAGCCACAGCCCGTACAGGCCGACGAATGGCCACCACTCCGGGCGAATCAGCGAAGCCGCGACGCCGAGCAGGAACGCCTGGGCGTGACGGCGGTCCAGAAGGCTGTAGATCGCCCACAACGAGACGCCGATCAGCGTCGGTTCCGATGTGCCGCGGAACCAGTAGTACAGCCAGTCCTGCGTGAGCACGACGCCGATGACCGCCACCAGCCCAGCGAACGCGCCGGCCCGCCCGCCGCCGGTGAGGCGCGCGGCGAGCTTCCAGGCGAACACCAGGCCGAGGAATCCCCCGGCCCGGGCGGTGATCACCCACAGCGTCGGGGCGGCGCCGCCGAACAGCCCGAACACCGTCGTGAAGATGAGCGGGAGCGGTTTCCACGACGGCCCGCCGCCGACCACGAAGCTCAGATGCGGGTCGGACACCTCGCGGCCCCACACGATCCACGACCAGGGGTCATAGCTGGGGACCGTCGGGAGGACCGCGGCCGACAACGCCGCCAGCGCGAAGCACGCCACGACGGCGATCAGCGTCGAGGAGTGCAGCGGGTCGTAGCCGCGCAGCGAGCGAGCCGATGACGCGCCCCGTGGCTCGCCATCGTCCGGCCGCTGCTGCGGCGAATCGACGACGACCTGGGCCCGAGTCAGCGGGCCGCTCGCCAACCAGCCCCGCAGGCCCGGGCCGCGCTCGCGCCTTCCGGCTGCTTGACCGCGAGCTGGCATCGGCGGGCGATTCTAGCGGCGGGCCGAGCGTCCCAGTCTCAGCTGCCCGGACCCGGCAGGCCCCCTCCGCACCCGAGACGCGTCTCCTGCTGCTGTTCGCGTTCGTCGCTTCGCTGGCTGTCGCGATCGTGCTTGGGCTCGGGGTGAGCGGCGCCGCGGACGCGCAGAGCGCACCGGTCTACGCGGCGCAGCCGCCGACCCAGGGGGCGCTCTACCGCGATGGTCAGACTGACCGCTACCTGCTGGGGGGCGCTTGGCTGTTCCGCGCGGACCCGGCCGACGTCGGCAACGCCCAGGGCTGGTGGCGCAACGTGGCGGCCACCGATGGTTGGTCGCCGGTCACAGTGCCCAACGCGTACAACGCGGGGAATTTCTCGGCCGCCAGCATGGCGGGATCGGTGGGCTGGTACCGGCGGGACTTCACGCTGCCGAGCACGGCGTTCGCGCGCTACGTGCCGGCGGCCGACCGGAGTTGGATCATTCGCTTTGAGTCGGTCAACTATCGCGCCACGGTGTGGCTGAACGGACGCCAGATCGGGAGCCACGCCGGCGCCTATCTTCCGTTCGAGTTCGATCTCAAGGGCCTGCGGGCCGGGGTCAACCGTCTGATCGTGCGTGTCGATGACCGCCGCACAGCGGCCGATCTGCCGCCCGGTCCGGGCGGTGGCTGGTGGAACTACGGCGGGCTGCTGCGCGAGGTGTACCTCCGCTCTGTCCAGCGCGCCGACCTGTCCCAGGTGCGTCGTGCGGCCCGTGCTGCCCTGCCCCACCTGCGCGGCCAGCGTGCAGGAGCAGGTATCGGTCCGCAACCTCACTGGTGCCCCGCAGACCGTCCTGCTGCGCGGCAGCTACGGTGGCGCGCGACTGAACTTCGGCGGACGGAGGATCGCCCCGCACGCCACCTGGACCGCAACGGCTGCGGTCAGCATCGCTCACCCGCGGTTATGGGCGCCGGGTAGCCCGTTTCTGTATCGGGCGAGCCTGACCCTGTCGGACGCCAACGGCCGTCCGCTTGGCGGTTATGTCACCTACAGCGGCATCCGCAGCATCACGGTCACGGCGACCGGCCGGCTCGAGCTGAACGGGCGGCTGTTGAACCTGCGCGGCGTGAACATCCACGAGTCGAGCCTGCAGACGGGAGCGGCGCTCTCCCCGGCGCAACTGAGCGCCCTGGTCAGCTGGACCCGAGAGCTCGGAGCAACCGTGATCCGGTCGCATTACCCGCTCAACCCGGAGATCGAGGAGCTCGCCGACCGCGACGGGATCCTGATCTGGTCGGAGATCCCCGTCTATCAGGTCCAGAGCCAGTACCAGAGCCAACCCGGATGGCTTGCCCAGGCACATGCGGTGCTGAGGCAGAACATCCTCACCAACCAGAACCATCCCTCGGTGCTGCTGTGGAGCATCGGCAACGAGCTGGGCACCCCGCCCACCGCGGCGGAGGCCAGGTACATCGCCGGCGCCGCCGCCCTGGCCCGCCAGCTCGACCCGACCCGGCCGGTCGGGATGGCGATCAGCGACTGGCCGGGCGTCGCCTGCCAGACGGCGTACGCGCCGCTCGACGTGATCGGCTTCAACGACTACTTCGGCTGGTTCGACGCCGGCGGAGGCACCACCGACGACCGCGACGCGCTGGGACCGTTCCTGGACAGCTTCCGCGCCTGCTACCCGACCAAGGCGCTGTTCGTGACCGAGTTCGGGTTCGACGGCAACCGGGACGGCCCCGTCGAGGAGCGCGGCACGTACGAGTTCCAGTCCAATGCCGTCGCCTTCCACCTGGACGTGTTCGCCAGCAAGCCGTGGCTGTCGGGAGCGATGTACTTCGCGCTGCAGGAGTACGCCGCCTTCCCGGGATACTCGGGAGGCAACCCGCTACCCACGCCGCCGTTCAACCAGAAGGGCCTGGTCGACCTGGCGGGGAACTTCAAGCCGGCCTTCGCGGTCGTACAGGGGATCTACCGCGCGACGATCCAGATCGCACCGATCGCCGCGCCCGCCCGCGACCACACACCACGTGCCGCGACCCACCCGCGGCAGCTGTGAACCGGTGACATCCGTCGAGGAAGCTGCGGACCACCCATACCCTGGGGCGCGTCCCCTCCTTCTCGCTGCGTTCGTGCGCGCGTGCTCAGGGTCGTTCGTCCTCGGACGGGCGTTCGTCGCTTCGCTGGCTGTCGCGATCGTGCTTGGGCTCGGGGTGAGCGGCGCCGCGGACGCGCAGAGCGCGCCCGTCTATGTCGCGCAGCCGCCGACCCAGGGGGCGCTCTACCGCGATGGTCAGACTGACCGCTACCTGCTGGGGGGCGCGTGGCTGTTCCGCGCGGACCCGGCCGACGTCGGCAACGCCCAGGGCTGGTGGCGCAACGTGGCGGCCACCGACGGTTGGTCGCCGGTTACAGTGCCCAACGCGTACAACGCGGGGAATTTCTCGGCCGCCGGCATGGCGGGATCGGTGGGCTGGTACCGGCGGGATTTCACGCTGCCGAGCACGGCGTTCGCGCGGTATGTGCCGGCGGCGGATCGGAGTTGGATCATTCGCTTTGAGTCGGTCAACTATCGCGCGACAGTGTGGCTGAACGGACGCCAGATCGGGAGCCACGCCGGCGCCTATCTTCCCTTCGAGTTCGATCTCAAGGGCCTGCGGGCCGGGGTCAACCGCCTGATCGTGCGTGTCGATGACCGCCGCACAGCGGCCGATCTGCCGCCCGGTCCGGGCGGTGGCTGGTGGAACTACGGCGGGCTGCTGCGCGAGGTGTACCTCCGCTCTGTGCAACGCGCCGACCTCGCCCAGGCCGTCGTGCGGCCCGTGCTGCCCTGCCCCACCTGCGCGGCCAGCGTGCAGGAGCAGGTATCGGTCCGCAACCTCACTGGTGCCCCGCAGACCGTCCTGCTGCGCGGCTCCTACGGTGGCGCGCGACTGAACTTCGGCGGACGGAGGATCGCCCCGCACGCCACCTGGACCGCAACGGCGCAGGTCGGCATCCCCCATCCTCACCTGTGGGCCCCGAACGACCCGTTTCTGTATCGGGCGAGCCTGACCCTGTCGGACGCCAACGGCCGTCCGCTTGGCGGTTACGTGACCTACAGCGGCATCCGCAGCATCACGGTCACGGCGACCGGCCGGCTCGAGCTGAACGGGCGGCTGTTGAACCTGCGCGGCGTGAACATCCACGAGTCGAGCCTGCAAACCGGTGGGGCGCTCTCCCCGGCCCAGCTGAGCCAACTGGTCGCCTGGACGCGAGCGCTCGGAGCAACGGTGATCCGCGCCCACTACCCGCTCAACCCGGAGATCGAAGAGCTGGCCGACCGGGACGGGATCCTGATCTGGTCGGAGATCCCCGTCTATCAGGTCCAGAGCCAGTACCAGAGCCAACCCGGATGGCTCGCGCAGGCACATGCGGTGCTGAGGCAGAACATCCTCACCAACCAGAACCATCCCTCCGTGCTGCTGTGGAGCATCGGCAACGAGCTGCCCAATCCTCCCACCAGTGCGGAGGCCCGGTACATCGCCGGCGCCGCCGCCCTGGCCCGCCAGCTCGACCCGACCCGTCCCGTCGGCCTGGCGATCGCCGACTGGCCCGGGGTCCCGTGCCAACCCGCCTATGCGCCGCTCGACGTGATCGGCTTCAACGACTACTTCGGGTGGTACAGCGCCGGTGGAGGCGCCACCGACGACCGCGACGCACTGGGACCGTTCCTGGACAGCCTCCACGCCTGCTACCCGACCAAGTCGCTGTTCGTGACCGAGTTCGGGTTCGAAGCCAACCGGGACGGCCCCGTCGAGGAGCAGGGGACGTACGCGTTCCAGTCCAATGCTGCGGCCTTCCACCTGGACGTGTTCGCAGCGAGGCCCTGGCTATCGGCAGCGATGTACTTCGCGCTGGGGGACTTTGCCGTCAGCCCCGGTTGGAACGGCGGCAACCCCCTCCCGGACCCGCCGTTCAACCAGAAGGGCCTGGTCGACCTGGCGGGGAACTTCAAGCCGGCCTTCGCGGTCGTACAAGGGATCTACCGGGCGACGACACAGATCGCACCGGCACCCTCCCCGCCGCGCACGCACAAAGCGTGCGCCGCCGCGCTACGCGGCGTGAACCGACAGCGCAAGAGTGTCGCCGACATGCCGCTACGCGGCAGTGAACCGACAGCGCAAGAGTGTCGCGACGACCCGGAAGCCGTCCAGCGCGGTGAGCTTCTTGCCTTCCTCGTTGGACCGCGCCCGGTAGTGCACCGGCACCTCGAAGATCCGCTCTCCCCGCTGGACCAACCGCGCGGTGATCTCGGGCTCGATCGCGAACCCGGCCGAATGCAGGGGCAGGCTGCGGAACACATCGGTGCGGATCATCTTGTGGCAGGTCATGATGTCGTGCAGGTACACGTTGAACAGCACGTTGCAGGCCAGCGTGACGCCCTTGTTCCCGAGCACGAACAGGAACGAGTGGCTCGTGTAGCCGTCGAACACGCGCACGCCAAAGCTCGCGTTGGTCCGTCCGTCGAGGAGCGGCGGCATCAGCACCCCGAGGTCCGCCGGGTCGTACTCGAGGTCGGCATCGAAGATCGCCGCGTACTCGCCTCGCGCGTGCCCCAATCCGGTCTGCACCGCCGCGCCCTTGCCCTGATTGTGCTCGTGCTCGAACAGCCGGACGCGCTCGTCCCACGTGGTGTTGCGCAGGATCTCCCGCGTGCCGTCGGTCGACCCGTCGTCGACGACGATCAGTTCGAATTCGCTGGGCAGGTCAGTCTGCAGCACCTCGAGGATCGCGCGCTCCACGCGCTCGCGCTCGTTGTAGACCGGCATCAGGATCGAGAGCATCTGGTGAACTCCGGGGCGGCGGGGACGAGCAGACTACGAAACGGCGTGCAAATCGATCACGAACACGAGCGCCGCGTTGGCCGGGATCGTCGGAGGGCTACCCGCCGCGCCGTAGCCCAGGCTCGCGGGGATGATCAGCAGCCGGCGGCCACCGACGCGCATGCCCGGGATTCCCTGCTGCCAGCCCTTGATCACGCCGGTCAGCGGCAGCGCGACCGGTTGGCCGCTGCCGTCGTTCCAGGATGCGTCGAACTGCTTCCCGCCCTTGTAGAGAACGCCCACGTACTGGACGGTCACGGTCGAGCCGGTTTTGGCGACCGGCCCGGTCCCCTTGATCAGGTCCTTGACCACCAGCTGCTTCGGCGGCGGGCCGGTGGGGACGACCACCTTCGGCTTGGTCTTGAGCGCCGCGGGGAGCGGGACCGTGCTGGTCGCGGTTGAGGTGGCGGACGTGGTGGTCGCGGTCGCGGTGGAACTGGCAGTCGTGGCGGCCGCGACCGACGTCGCGGTCGCGCCGCCGCCGGGGGCGAGCTCGACGCCCGGCGCCTTCGAGCTGCCGCACGCGGCCACGCCGGCGCCCAGCGCGACGACGGCGAAAATGATGGATAGGCGCTTGGTCATGCAGGGCGAGGGTAGCGAGCCGAGTCAGCCGACGATCCGCTCGAGCACGGCGGCGTCGACATCAAAGTTCGCGTGGACGGCCCCGACGTCATCGGATTCCTCCAACGCATCGATCAGCTTGATCAGCTTCGCCGCGTCGGCCTCGCCCAGCGGCACGCGTGATTTCGGCCGCTGCGTCACGTCGGCACTGTCGATCTCGACGCCGGCCCGCGTGAGTGCGTCGCGCACCGTCGCCAGGTCCCCCGGCTCGGTCACCACCTCGTACACGTCATCGTCGAGCGAGATGTCCTCCACTCCGGCGTCGATCGCGACGATCAGGTCGTCCTCGTCGTAGCGCGAGGCGTCGACGACGATCACGCCGCGCTTGTCGAACAGGTATGACACCGAGCCCGGCTCGCCGAGACTGCCGCCGTGCTTGGACAGCGCGTGGCGCACATCCGCGCCGGTGCGGTTGCGGTTGTCGGTCAGGGTCTCAATCAGCAGTGCCACGCCGCCGGGCCCGTACCCCTCGTAGAGCACCGTCTCGATCCGGTCCGCGTCGACGCCGTCGCCGGTGCCCTTACCGATCGCGCGCTCGATGTTGTCCTTGGGCATCGAAGCGTCGCGGGCCTTCTGAATCGCCAGCGCCAGCCCCGGATTGCCCTCTGCGTCGCCCCCGCCTTCACGCGCGGCCACGGTGATCGCCCGGGCCAGCTTGGTGAAGTGCTGGCCTCGGCGGGCGTCGACGATCGCCTTCTTGTGCTTGATCGAATGCCACTTGGAGTGACCGGACATCAAGCCAAGTCTAGAAGGGGTGTGCCCGGTACCAGTCGATCGTGCGGCGCAAGCCTTCTTCCAGGGTCACCACGGGACCCCAGCCGGTCAGCGCGTGCAGTTTCGCCGAGTCGACCCACTGGCGGTCGATCTCGTGAGCGGGGGTGCCCAGGCCCCGGATGTCCGGAGCGACGTCGTCCCCGGCCAGCCGACAGATCAGATCCACCACGTCTCGGACCCGGTAGGGCTCGCCACCCCCCGCGTTGAACGCCTCGCCGCGCCCCTCGCCTCGCTGCAGCGCGCGCCACAGCGCCAGATAGGCGTCGACGGCGTCCTCGACGTACAGGAAGTCGCGTTCGGGCGAACCGTCGGATCGCACGACGGGGGCTCGGCCCGCCAGCGCGGCGCAGACCGCCTCGGGGATCAGCCGAGAGTGATTCGTGTCCGCCCCGCCGTACAGGTTCGCGCACCGGGTGACCGCGACGGGCAGGCCGAACGTGTGCCAGTAGGAGCGCGCCAGCATGTCGGCCGCGGCCTTGGAGACGTCGTACGGGTAGCGTCGGCGGCGAGCGGGTGGTCCTCGCGGTAGGGGAGCTCGAGCTGGCGCCCGTAGGCCTTGTCTGAGGAGGCCACGATCACGCTCTGCACGCCGTGGCCCCGGCACGCCTCGAGCACGAGCCAGGTGCCTCTGATATTGGTCTCGAAGGTCGATAGCGGAGCCCGGCTGGCGGTTCCGACCAGGGTCTGGGCCGCGAGATGAAACACGCTGTCGACGTCGTACTCGTTGAGCGCGCGGGCGATCAGACCGTGGTCGCAGATATCGCCGTGGACAACGTCTACGCGGTCGGCCAGCCCGAGCAGCGACAGCCCGGAGACGGCGGGTGCGTCGCGACGGATCGCCACCACGCGGGCGCCGCCGATCAGCAGCGCCCGCACGAGCCACGAGCCCAGCAATCCGTACGCGCCGGTCACCAGGACCGAGCGACCGCTCAGCTCCACAGTTTCCACGGTGCGCTGCCCGCCCCCCACAGGTCGTTGAGCAGCACCGCGTCCTTGTAGGTGTCCAGGCAATCCCAGAACCCCTCGTGGAAGAACGCGCGCAGTTGCCCGGTCGCGGCCAGACCCTCGAGCGGCTCGCGCTCGAGCACGCTGTCGGGTCCCAGGAGGTCGAGCACGGCGGGTTCGAAGCAGAAGAAGCCGCCGTTGATCCAATGCTCGCTGCGCGGCTTCTCGATGAAGCCGCGCACGACCCCGTCGCGGCCACACCGGGCGACGCCGAACGGGAGCTCCGGGCGAACGACCGTCATCGTCGCGCTCGCCTCGTGCTCGTCGTGGTAGGCTGAGCAACGCGCCCAGATCGATGTCCGCGACCCCGTCGGCGTATGTCACACAGAAGCGCCTGCCGTCCAGCATCTGGGCGGCGAGCTGCAGGCGTCCGCCGGTGGGTGTGTCCTCGCCGGTCGCCAGACAGCGGATCTCGGTCCTCTCGGGCCACGGCTGCGAGGCGACGAACCGCTCCACTTGCTCGCCCTTATAGCCGGTCAGCAGCACGAAACTGCGAAACCGCTGGGCCAGGTAGATCTGGATCACGTGCCACAGGATCGGACGCCCGCCAATCTCGACCAGCGGCTTGGGAATCGATTGCGTGTGCTCCTGCAGGCGGGTTCCGCGTCCGCCGCACAGGATCACCACGCTCGGTCTCACGGCGGCGGATTATCCCGCGCGCCGAGCCTCGAACCCCCCAAGTAGCATCCGGCGCCGATGACCGGAGGCATCAATCCCGCGATCTTCAAGGCCTACGACATCCGCGGTCTCTACGGCGCAGGACATCGACGCAGGGACCGCCGGAGCGATCGGACGGGCGTTCGCGCGGGTGATCGGCGAGCTCGAGGGCAAGCCCACCTCACAGCTCAGGCTCGGGCTCGGCTGCGACATGCGCTTGAGCGCCCCGGAGCTCGCGGCGGCCTATCGCGACGGGATCTGCAGCGAAGGCGCCAGCGTTCTGGACGCCGGCCAGGTGGGCACCGAGATGCTCTACTACCTGGTCGGCTCGCGCGAGCTCGATGGCGGCCTGATGTGCACCGCCTCCCACAACCCCAAGGCATATACCGGCGCCAAGCTGGTCGGGCGCGGCGCCATCGCGCTGTCGGGCGACACCGGCATCGGCGACATGCGCGCGATGATCGAGGCGGGTCTCGGCGACCCCCCCGGAGGCGGATCGGTCCAGGGCGTCTCGCTCTACGACGAGTTTCACGACCGCCGCGCTGAAGTTCATCGACCCCTACGGCGATCAAGCCGCTGCGGGTCGTGGTCGACGGCGGCAACGGGATGGCCGGCCCGACCGTCGGGCCGCTGCTGGACCGCCTCGGCCTCGATCTGATCGAGGCCTACTGGACGCCCGACGGCAACTTTCCCGATCACGAGCCCAACCCGATGCTGCCCGAGAACCGTGAGTTCATCATGCGCGAGGTCGTCAAGCGCGGCGCCGATCTGGGGATCGCCTGGGACGGCGACGGCGATCGCTGCTTCTTCATCGACGAGCACGGCGGGTTCGTCGACGGGGACTTCCTCACCGCCCTGCTGGCCGAATCGATGCTGCGCAAGGAGCCCGGCGCGACGGTCCTGTACGACGTGCGGGCCAGTCGCGCCGTCGCCGACACGGTGCAGCAAGCCGGCGGACGGGCGCTGATGAACCGCGTCGGACACGCATTCTTCAAGACCCGCATGCGCTCCGAGGGTGCCGCGTTCGGCGGCGAGGTCTCCGGGCACTACTACTTCCGCGACTTCTACTGCGCCGACTCGGGAACGATCCCCGCGCTGCTGATCCTCGAGTTGCTGTCGGTGCGCGACGCGAGCCTGTCCGAGCTGCTGGAGCCCTACCGGTCGAGCTACTTCATCTCCGGGGAGATCAACTCCAGGGTTGACGATCCCGCCGCCAAGATCGAAGAGCTGGCCGAGCGCTATGCGGACGCCCAGCGCGTGCGGCTCGACGGCATCTCCGTGGACTACGACGAATGGCATTTCAACGTGCGGGCGTCGAACACCGAGCCGCTCCTGCGGCTGTGCCTCGAGTCTCGGCACTCGATGCAGGACATGGAGCGCCGCCGCGACGAAGTGTTGAGCGTGATCCGACAGTGACCGCGACGCAGCCGCCCGCCCTGACCGCCGCGCAGTCGCTGCAGCGAGCCGCGGAGGCGGGAATCCACCGGCTCGAGCTCCCGACGCCGTTCCTGGTCGGGCGCGTCAACTGCTACCTGATCGACGACGAGCCGCTGACCCTGATCGACACCGGCCCGAACTCCGGCACCTCGCTCGACGAGCTCGAGCGCGCGCTAGCCGATCATGGACGCTCGGTCGAGGACCTGGAGCTGGTCGTGATCACCCATCAGCATATGGACCATCTCGGCCTGCTCGAGATCATCCAGCGCCGCTCCGGCGCGGACGTCGCCGCGCTGCACCTGCTCGCTCCGTATCTGGAGGACTTCGAGCGCAGCGCGGCCGCCGACGACGACTTCGCCCTCGAGGTGATGCGCCGGCATGGAGTCCCGTCCGAGCTCGCGGCCGCCCTCGGGTCGGTCGGCGCCGCGTTCCGGGCCTTCGGCTCCAGCGGCCGGGTCACGCTCCCGTTGCACGACGGTGACCCGCTCGTGCTCCGCGACCGGACGCTGCGCGTGTTTCACCGACCCGGCCACAGCCCGTCGGACACCGTCTTCTGGGACGAGCACCGCCGGATCCTGATCACCGGCGACCACCTGCTGGCTCATATCTCCTCCAACCCGGTGGTCTCGAGACCCCTGTCCGACACCGCTGATCGCGCCCGCCCGCGGGCGCTGATCGACTACATCGACTCGATGCGCGCCACCCGCGAACTCCCGGCCGAGCTGGTGCTGCCCGGCCACGGAGCGCCGGTACTCGATCATGTGGCGCTGATCGACGAGCGTTTCCGGATGCACGAGCGGCGGGCCCGCAAGCTCCTGCGCACGCTGGGCGACGGCCCGCTGACCGCGTACGAGCTCGCGCTGAAGATGTGGGGAAATGTCGCGGTCACGCAGGCCTACCTGACGATCTCCGAGGTCCTCGGGCACCTCGACCTGCTGATCAGCGAGCGCTCGGTGCGCGCGGAAGACGGAGCCGAGCTCACCCGCTTTCGGGCCACCGGCGCGTAGGGGCCGCAGATCCGTAGAAAACCCGCACGCATCTGCGGGATTCCACGCTGCAACTCAGACTCCGCCGCGCCGATAACCGATGAGACGGTGGACCGCCCGATTGAACCTCGCGCTGGTGCCTTTGCGCCGCCCGTAGGGACGGCGGTCGCCCCTGCGCGCGGCGCGACGGATTACCCGGGGCTGCTTGAGCGAGTACCCGCCATCCTCTACACGGCCGAACCCGGCGAGGCGGGACGCTGGCGCTACGTCAGTCCCCAGATCGAGACGATTCTCGGCTTCTCGCCCCAAGAGTGGTGCGCTGATCCGCATCTGTGGGCCCAGCGGCTGCACCCCGCTGACCGCGAGCGCATGATCGCGTTCGAGGCGAGCTACATGTCGACGGCACCCGCCAAGGGCGCCGCGGAGTACCGGCTGCTGCATCGCGACGGCCATGTGGTGTGGGTCCGCGACGACGCGCTGCTGCTGCGCGGCGAGGACGGCCAGGAGCGCTGGCACGGTGTCCTCTCCGACATCACCGATCGGAAGCAGGCCGAGCTCGAGCTCGAGCGCGGGGTGGCACAGCAGGCGGCGGTGGCCAGGCTCGGCGAACACGCACTCGAGGGTGCCACCACGTCAGAGCTGATGCAGGAGGCGGTGACGGCCGCCCGAGAACTGGTGGGTGTCGAGATCGCCGCGGTCGCCGAGCTCATGCCCGACCGCGGGTCGTTCCTCGTCCGCGTCGCCGTCGGGCTGCCCGATACGGCGGTCATGAGCGACCCGGTTCCCGCTGGGGCCGCGTCGCAGGCCGGCTTCACGATCCTCACCGGCGCCCCCGTGATCGTTCCCGACTGGTCGGTCGAGACGCGCTTTGGCCGCGCGGCGATCCTGGCCGACCACGGAGTCCGCAGCGGCCTGTCGGTGGTCATCCAGGGCCGCAGCAGCCCGTTCGGGATTCTCGGCGTGCACGCGAACCAGCCGCGGGATTACCCACCCGGCGACGTGGACTTCGTCCAGGCGATTGCCAACGTGCTCGGTGACGCGTTCGAGCGTCAGCTGACCGAGGACGACATCCGCCATCGCGCGCTCCATGATCCACTGACCGGCCTGCCCAATCGCGTGCTGTTCCTCGACCGGCTCCAGCAGGCGCTCGAACGACTGCGGCGCCGGCGCTCGCTGACCGCGATCCTGTTCCTCGACATCGATCGCTTCAAGCCTGTCAACGACCACCTCGGACGCCAGGCCGGGGACGAGCTGCTCGCGGCGGCCGGGCCACGTCTCAAGCAGGTGGTGCGCTCGAGTGACACCGTGGCCCGGTTCGGCGGCGACGAGTTCGGGATCCTGCTCGAGGACATCTCCGGGGAAGGCGACGCGATCGACATGGCGGAGCGGATCGCCGAGATGTTCACGCGGCCGTTCACCCTCGACGGGCGCGAGCACGTCGTCACCACCAGCATGGGCATCGCGCTCGCCCGCGGCGGAGAGCTGGCCGAGGATCTGATCCGCGACGCCGACGCCGCCATGTACCGCGCCAAGGAGCGGGGCCGCTCACGCTACGAGCTGTTCGACGAGGGGATGCGCGGCCGCGCGATCTCCCGGCGGCGGGTGGAGAACGACCTGCGTCGCGCGCTGGAGCGTGACGAGCTCCGACTCGACTACCAGCCGCTGGTCTCGCTGCACGACCAGTCGGTCGTCGGCGTGGAGGCATTGCTGCGCTGGGAGCACCCCGAGCGAGGCCTGATCGCACCCGACGACTTCATCCACGTAGCGGAGGAGAACGGGCTGATCGAGCCGATCGGTCGCTGGGTGCTGGAGCGCGCCTCGCGCCAGGCCGCCTATTGGTATCGCGCGCGGCCGGACGCTGCGCCGATCGAGATGTCGGTGAATCTCTCCGCGGTCCAGGTCGCCCACCGCAACCCGGCCGAGGTGGTGGGCGCCGTGCTGGGCGCCACCGGGCTGGATCCTGGATGTCTGACGCTCGAGATCACCGAGAGCGTGATGCTGGCCGACGCCGAGGGCCTGACCGAGGCGCTGCGCGCGCTGAAGGCGCTCGGGGTTCGCCTCGTGCTCGACGACTTTGGCACCGGCTACTCCTCGCTCGCCTACCTGACCCGCTTGCCGCTCGACGCCTTGAAGGTCGACCGATCGTTCATCGACGGGTTGGGCACCGAGCCCCGCGACACGGCGATCACCGAGGCGATCGTCGCGATGTCACACGCCCTGTCGCTGCAGGTCGTCGGCGAAGGGGCCGAGACCGCGCTCCAGGTCGCCGAGCTCGCCCGGATGGGGTGCGACTTCGTCCAGGGCTATCACTTCTCACGTCCGGTTCCGGCCCACGAGATCACCCGCATGCTGCATCAGGGCCCTGCCTGGCTCGCCGCCCGCCGCTGACTCGCCGCCTTCGCCGACCGCGAGCGGGTTGACGGTCCCCGGAACGGTCACGGGATCGAAAACACCTGGGAAACGCCCCAATGGAGGTCTCGTTTTCGGCGATCGGGTAGTTCCCCAGCCACCAGCCGTTGAACAGCCCAAACGAGTTTCCCGAGCCCTCGATTGGGCTGTTTTACAGGCAAATCAGTCAGAAATATGACCCTCAGAGGCCAGCCGTCGTGTCGGGCCCCTGCCCGCGCCGGACCGAACGATCCCACCCGGCCCACCGGACATGTCCGGCACGCACCCGCACCACGGGGAGTGGCACAAATCGCCCACAATTCCCTGGTTCATAGGGGGTTCGTGCCTCAGAGTCCGCTCACGGGTCACCTCACCC
This sequence comes from uncultured Solirubrobacterales bacterium, assembly GCA_963838535.1. Lineage (GTDB taxonomy): Bacteria > Actinomycetota > Thermoleophilia > Solirubrobacterales > Solirubrobacteraceae > Palsa-465. Next base: position 170,055 of record CAWIRN010000021.1, on the reverse strand, counting down.
CCACCCCCCAATCCACGACGGGTGAGACGTGTACGCTTACGGGTAGGCCGACTGGTCTGAGGCAAGCGGCGAGACCGTCGCTGTGCCGCACTCGTAGGCGCCCTGGGGCATCGAGACGCGCAGCGTCGCCGTGTCGTTGGGAGGGATCACCTGCAGACCGTAGGCGGTCGTGCAGCCGGCGGTGGAACTGATGCCATGGGTCACACCGAGCCGGAACGAGACGCTCGCACCGGGCGCGATGACCAGCGGCCGCGCCGGCACCGAACCGAAGAAGTCCTGCGTGGTGCGCGTGGAGGCGGTTGGCAGCGCCGCGCCCGATCGGTCGAGAAACAGCACACCGGGGAAGCCGAAGGTGCGACAGCTCGTGCTCCCGATGTTCTTCAGCGCGTAGCCGAGCTCACCGTGGCCGGTGGCTCCCTGCCCGCCCAGAAATGACAGCGCGAGCCCCGAGCGCCACGCAGACTCCTGACCCTGGGGGCGGAGGCTGAGGGCTCGTCCCGGTCGCGGTCGCGGTCGTGCTGGCGCGCGCTGCTGGTGGTCACGGTCGTCGTGACCGTCGTGACCGTCGAGCTGGTGCTCGACGCCGGCGCCGTATCCGGAGCGGTCGTGCTGGCGACCGTCGGGCTCGATCCTCCACAACCGGAGAGCCCCAGCACCCCAAGCATCGACAGGACGACCAAGCACACGCGCATCAGGAGGGTTTCGGCGGCTGTGGGCTGAGATCCTGCTCGCCGGCCGCGTCTGGTCTCCGCCGTGCGCGGAGACGGCGGCACCGTTCTACACCCGTCTCGCCGCTGCGCCGACGAGGTCACAGATCTCATCCCGGTCGTCGGCGAGCGCCAGCAGGTCGAGGTCTGAGCGGGAGATCTTCCCGGCGGTCAGGGCGCAATCGCGCAGCCAGGCCAACAGCGGCTCCCAATAGGAGCGGCGCACCAGCACCACCGGCGACGATGCGAGCTTGCCGGTCTGCATCAGCGCAGCGAGCTCGAACACTTCATCCAGCGTGCCGAACCCGCCCGGAAAGACCAGAAACGCCGAGGCGTAGCGGACGAACATGACCTTGCGCGTGAACACGTGCTGGAACCGGAGCGGGAGATCGACATATCGGTTCATGCGCTCCCCCAGCGGCAGCGCGATCGAGAGCCCGATCGAGGGCGACTCCGCGTCTCGGGCGCCCCGATTGGCGGCTTCCATGATGCCCGCACCGCCCCCGGTGATGATCGCGAAGCCGTCGCGCCCCAGGCGCATGGCGACCGCCCGCGCGAGCTGGTAATCGGGGTCCTCCGGTCGCGTGCGCGCGGACCCGAACACCGAGACGCCGCGTTCCACCGCGGCCAGCGCGCCGAAGCCCGTCCGCAGCTCGTCGCGCACTTCCGCGATCAGCACCGCGTCGCCCGGGACGGTGTCGGTCCGGCCCGGCGACCGAACCGCGAGCTCGAGTCGATCATTCCCCCGCGGGTTTCGATCTGCCATCGGCCTGCGAGTATCCCAAGGGCCCGCATGTGAACCCGCGTCGATCATCCTTCTGAGCAGAGCCGACCGACGCCCAGCCATGGACTCCAAACCCCATCATCCCCCCAGCCCCGAGGCGCTCGCCGCCGCGCTGGCCAAGCACGATCCGTTCTGGGCCCCGCAGCTGATCGCCGCCGGGGCGATCCTGCTCGACCTGTCGCTGCCTGACCAGCTCACGATCGGGCCCACCTGGCTGCTGCCCTCCTTGGAGGCGCTCGCCCTGCTCGGGTTGGTGATCTCCTCGCCCCATCCTCGGATGCGGCATTCGCCGCTGCGGCGTCAGATCGCGATGGTGCTCATCGGCATCGTCAGCGCCGCCAACACCGTCTCGCTCGTGCTGCTCTGCCACTACCTGCTCGGGGGCGGCCCATCCAACGGCCGTGCCCTGATCGGATCGGGGATCGTGTTGTGGGTCACCAACGTGCTGCTGTTCGCGCTGTGGTTCTGGGAGCTCGATCGCGGGGGCCCGCTGTCACGCGCCACCCAAACTCAGACCACGCCCGACTTCCTGTTCGTGCAGATGACCGAGCCGCATCACGCGCCGCCGGACTGGGCGCCCGGAATGACCGACTACCTCTACACCTCGTTCACCAACGCGACGGCGTTCAGCCCGACCGACACGATGCCGCTGACCCATCGGGCCAAGTGGCTGATGAGCGCACAGGCGCTGACCGCCCTGCTCACGATCGGACTCGTCGTGGCGCGAGCGGTCAACATCCTGGGCTGACGTGCGCCCCCCTCCCGGCACCGAGCAACCCCGTCGCCGTCGCCAGCTCGACTGGGAGCTGATCACCTGCGGCATCCGCGGCCATGCCCTCGTCGGCACCGACGCCGCCGAGCTGAGGCCGCAGGACGCGATCGTGGCGCGCGAGCAGGACGGGGTTCGCTGGCATCGCTGTCTGCGCTGCGACGCCTGGCTCGCCCTGCCCGCGCCGGCCGGCGCCGACCCGCCCCCATCCTCCCGACCGCGCCGACATCCACCTGCCGCTGCGCGGGAAGCCGCTGCGGGACAGGATCGTGCTGCGGCTCATCGCCGTGGATCGAGCGTTTCACTTCCTCATCCTCAGCCTGCTCGGGGTGGGAGTGCTCGCGTTCGAGGCTGACCGCGCCGGCCTGCGCGCGCCCTTCTACCGCGTCCTGACCGACATTCAGGGCGGGGTGGCCGGCGGACCCGTGCAGAACACCGGCCACGTCGGCATCCTGCGTGACCTCGACAAGCTGTTCTCGCTGCGCTCCGGGACGCTGGAGGAGATCGGAGTCGCCCTGCTGGCCTACGGACTCCTGGAGGCCACCGAGGCGGTCGGGTTGTGGTTCGGCAAGCGCTGGGCCGAGTACCTCACCTTCCTGGCCACGTCGATCCTGCTGCCGCTCGAGATCTACGAGATCGTCCACGGGGGGACGGTGCTGAAGGTCGTCGGCTTCATCGTCAACCTCGCGGTGGTCGTCTACCTGCTGTACGCCAAGCGCCTGTTCGGCCTCCGGGGAGGCGCCGCGGCGGAGCAGTCCGGACGCAGCCGCGAGGTGGGTTGGGAGGCGGTTGAGCGCGCCACGCCCGCCGCGCCCGCCGCGCCTACGCTCCCGCCGCCGACGTCCACTGACCCGAGCGCGGCGGCGCGATGAGCGCACCCGCCGGCGCCGTCGGCCTCTCTGACGACCCCGTCGAGCGGGAAACCCGCCGAATCGGCGCGGAACTGGCGGACGCCTTCCCGTCCGCCGCCCGTCACCCCGTGAGGGCGCTCGACGCGCGCGCGATGGAGCTCGCCTCGAGCGACCGCGAGCTGCGCGCGGCGCTGTTCCGGTTCGTCGACGTGGTCCCGGCCTGCCGGTCGCTCGACGACCTCGCTCGGCATCTGACCGGACTGCTGGAAGAGGTCCCGGACGCTCCACCTCCGATCGCGGCCGCGATGCGGATCTCCCATTCCAAGGCCGGCCGCGCCGCCCTCGGCGCCGCCGCGGCCGGCGGCGTCAAGCACATGGCGCACCGCTTCATCGTCGGCGAGACCCCGTCCGCCGCCCTCGGCGTGCTGCGCCAGCTCTGGGAGCGTGGGGTGGCCAGCTCCGTCGACCTGCTCGGCGAGGCGACCGTGACCGAGGCCGAGGGAGATCATTACGCGGCCCGGTGCGCCGAGGCGCTCGAGCAGCTCGCCAGTGCCGCCCGCGGCTGGTCGCCGCGTCCGATCCTGGAGCTCGACGGCGCCGGCCCGGTACCCCGAGCGAACGTGTCGGTGAAGGTCTCTGCGCTCACCCCCCTGCTGCGCCCCGACGCGCCCGAGCTCGGCCAACGCGATGCGGCACGCCGCCTGCGCCCGCTCTTCACTCGGGCACGAACGTTGGGCGCCCACATCCACGTCGACATGGAGTCCCTCGACTCACGCGAGGCCGTGCTCGACCTGCTGCTCGACCTGCTCTCCGAACCGCAGTTCGCCGACGGGCCGTCCGTGGGGCTCGTGCTCCAGGCCTACCTACGCGACTCGCCCGACCAGTTGACCAGGATCCTCCAGTGGGCCCGGGATTCGCCTCGCCGGCCGCCGCTGCAGGTCCGGCTGGTCAAGGGCGCCTACTGGGATCACGAACTCGTTCAGGCCCGCCAGCACGGCTGGCCCGTGCCGGTGTTCGAGGACAAGGCCGAGTGCGACCGCAACTTCGAAGCGCTGACCCGCCGGCTCCTTCACGCGCGCCCCGCGGTCCGCGTGGCGATCGCCTCGCACAACCTGCGCTCCGTCGCCCACGCGATCGCCGTCAGCCGCGTCGCCGGCGCCGAGGACCGCGAGCTCGAGCTGCAGGTGCTGCGCGGGCTCGGCGACGAGCTCCAGGACGCCCTCTCCACGCGCGGCTTCCGCGTCCGCACCTATTGCCCCGTCGGCGACCTGGTCGCCGGGATGGCCTACCTCGTCCGTCGCCTGCTCGAGAACACGAGCAACGAATCCTTCACAAGGCGCATGAGCGAAGGCTCGTCCCTGGACGAAGTTCTCGCGCCTCCGTGATCCGGAATCCGAGCACCTCCGCCGTGAGAGCCCGGGAGAGCCGGTTCTCACCTGATACGCACGCACGCAGGACACTCTCACGGATAGACTCAGGCAATGTCCAAGTACGCCGTGGGCGATCAGGTTCAAGGCGACTTATCCAGACGATGCCGTCAGCGGGAACCTCTGGGACGCCGAGGTGATCGCGACGGGAAACGGGAGGGTTGCGGGCCAGGACGTGGAAACGGTGACGGTGCGCTTCCCAGACGGCAAGACCGTCGTTCTCTCCGCTGATGGAGTTCAGCCGACACGCGCGGACCAGCTAGGCGGCGCGACGAGCGGCCCCGGGGACCGATCGCCCGTGCAGAGGGCGTGATTCACTTCTGAAGTCAGCGCGATGCTGCCCCCGTTCGCCAATGAGCCGGTGCTGGAGCTGCGTCGCTCCGCCGTGCGTGCCCAGCTCTCCGACGCGCTGGCCCGCGTCGACCGCGAGCTCCCGATCAACGTGCCGGTGCGCATCGGCTCCGACGAGCGGGTCGGCGATCAGCTCGCATCGACCGATCCGGGAGCGCCCGAACGGCTCGTGGCCCGGGCAGCCCGCGCCGGCGCGTCGGAGGCCGCGGCAGCCGTCGCGGAGGCGCAACAGGGGCTTCGGGCCTGGCGTTCGATCGCCGCCACGCAGCGTGCCAACGCCCTGATCAACGCCGCGGCGTGGCTGCGTGAGCGCCGCTTGGAGCTCGCCGCGCTGGAGGTTCGGGAATGCGCCAAGCCGTGGCCAGAGGCGGACGCGGACGTGTGCGAGGCGATCGACTTCCTCGAGTACTACGCGCGCGGCGCGATCGAGCTCGAACAGGGCCGGCAGCTGCTCCAGGTCGCCGGCGAGCGCAACGAGCTGCACTACGCGCCGCGCGGGGTGGTGGCGGTGATCTCCCCGTGGAACTTTCCGCTGGCCATCCCCTGCGGGATGAGCGCTGCGGCGCTGGCCACCGGCAACGCGGTGGTGCTCAAGCCGGCTGAGCAATCTCCGGCGCTCGCCCATCGCCTGGTGCAAGCCCTCCGGGCTGGCGGTGTCCCGCCCGACGTCGTGGCCCTGCTACCCGGCGAGGGCGACGTCGGCGCCGCGCTCGTCCGTGATCCGGGCGTCCACGCCGTCGCCTTCACCGGCTCGCTGCCGGTGGGGCTGGACATCGTTCGCGCGGCGGCGGAGACGACGCCGGCACAGCGGCACTTCAAACCGGTGATCGCCGAGCTTGGCGGCAAGAATTGCGTGATCGTCGCCGCCGACGCCGACATCGACGACGCGGTGCCGGCGATCGTCGCCTCCGCGTTCGCCTACGCGGGTCAGAAATGCTCGGCCGCCTCTCGCCTGATCGTGCACGAGGCGATCGCCGAGCAGCTGCTGCAGCGGCTGGCCGGTGCCGTGCAGGTGCTCGTCGTCGGCCAGGCCGACCAGCTGGGGACCGAGGTTCCGCCGCTGATCGAGCGCTCCGCCCAGGAGCGCGTCAACCGCTACGCCGAGCTCGCCTCAGAACAGGGGCGGATCGTCGCGGGTGGCGGCGCGGTGCCGGAACGGGGCTGGTTCTGCCCGCCCACCGTGGTCAGCGATCTACCTCCGGGCTCGCCGGTGCTGGAGCAGGAGGTGTTCGGGCCGCTGCTCGCAGTCGAGCGCGTCCCCGACGTCGAGCGGGCGTGCGATCTGATCGACGGACTTCCGTTCGCGCTCACCGGAGGCCTCTTTGCACGGGATCCCGCCACCGTCCGCTACGTGCGCCGGCGGACCCCGGTGGGGAACCTGTACGTCAACCGTGGCATCACCGGCGCGATGGTCGCTCGTCAGCCGTTCGGCGGCAACCGGCTGTCGGGCACCGGAGCCCAGGCCGGTGGCCCCGATTATCTGCTCCAGTTCGTCGAGCCGCGCACCGTGACCGAAAACACGATGCGCCACGGGCTCGAGGTGTGACGGCCGGCTCCTGAATCCCACGCTCGCGCCAACCAGAGCCGACAGCGCCCTTGATTTCTGGGCGCTGCGGGTCGATCATCGGGAACAACGATGACCGTGTCCGCGTCAGTGGCCTGGAAGCTCGCCCTTGCGATCGCGCTCGGGCTGGCAATCCTCCTCAGCGCCTGCCTCCCCGCCCCTCGCCGCGCCGTGTCGGCCGGCAGGCTGCGCCGGCTGCTGTTCTGTGCGCTCAGCTGCTATCTCATCGGCGGGCTCGCGGCGCTGAGCGATCACGCCGGACTGGCCGGGCCCGTGTGCGCGGCTGGGATCGCCACCTGCGCGCTGGCGGCGTGGCTCTCGCGCGGCCGCGACTCCGGCGATCCGCCCCGGGCGCAGACGCCGCTCCCGCCGCCCGACCCCGACGGCCTGCCAGAACTCGACTGGGCTGCGTTCGAGCGCGAGTTCCGCGAGTACTCGCGGCCCCTGCCCGTGCCCGTGCCCGATCCCGAGCCCGCACGCCGCGGCTAGCGCGGCGCGGCCCCCCGGGCACCCGCCTCCCGCTCGCCCAACCCGCGTCCGCCACAAACTCCCGCTTCTCCACCCTTGAGATAGCGGCGTGTCGCCGCTCGGCCCGGGGCCGTGCTGAAACCTTGCCCACTGCGACGTGCTTCTCAGCACCCTCCCCTACGCGGCGTCCGCCGCACGCCGGGCATCGGTCTCCAGCAGCAATTCGTGCAACCGGGTCTCCCCGGCGAGCTCGGGATGAAACGCCACCGCGAAGACGTTGCCCTGCCGGACTGCGACCGGATGCCCTGCCACCTGCGCCAGCACCTCGACGCCGGCGCCGTGCTCGACGACCCACGGGGCGCGAATGAAGATGGCGTGCACCGGACCGCCGTCGACGCCCACCAGCTCCAGGTCGGCTTCGAACGATCGCAGCTGACGTCCGAACGCGTTGCGCTGCACCCGGATGTCGAGCACGCCCAGGTGGTCGCGGTCGAGCATGATCATGCCCGCGCAGGTGCCGAGCACCGGCAGGCCCGATTGCGCCAGTTCCCGCAGCGGGTCACCGAGGCCCTCGCGCTCGATCCCGAGCGTGATCACCGTCGACTCGCCACCGGGGATGATCAGCCCGTCCAATCCCGACAGGTCATCCGGAACGCGGACCTCGCGCGGTCGCGCGCCGAGCCGGCGCAGGATCTTCGTGTGGGCGGCGAAGTCGCCCTGGAGCGCGAGCACCCCGACGACGCTCGTACCGCGAGGCGTTTCGCCGCCCGGCGACACTCCGGCTGGCGGCCCGGCTGTGCCCCGGGACGTTTCGCCGCCAGGCGAAACTCCCACTGGCCGCGCAGCGGCCACTACCAGCCGCGGGATGCCAGCAGCTGCTCGGACTCCAGCTTCGAGGTCTCGAGGCTCACCATCGGTTGACCGAGACCGGTCGAGGCCGCCGCCACCCGGGCGGGGTCCTCGTAATGGGTCGTGGCCTCGACGATCGCGCGGGCGCGGCGATCGGGATCCTCGGACTTGAAGATGCCCGAGCCGACGAATACACCCTCGGCACCGAGCTGCATCACCAGCGCGGCGTCGGCGGGTGTCGCGATCCCGCCCGCGCAGAACAGCACCACCGGCAGACGCTCGTCGGCCGCCACCTGGCGCACGAGGTGCAACGGCGCGCCGAGCTCCTTGGCAGCCGTCGCGAGCTCCGCGTCATCGAGCAGCGTGAGCCGCCGCAGCTCGCTTCTGATCAACCGCAGATGCCGCACCGCCTCGACGATGTCGCCGGTGCCGGCCTCGCCCTTGGAGCGGATCATCGCGGCGCCTTCGCCGATCCGTCTCAATGCCTCGCCCAGGTTCGTGGCGCCACACACGAACGGGACCTTGAACGCCCACTTGTCGATGTGGTTGGCCTCGTCGGCGGGTGTCAGCACCTCGGACTCGTCGACATAGTCGACCTCGAGCGCCTCCAGCACCTGCGCCTCGGCGAAGTGCCCGATCCGCGCTTTCGCCATCACCGGGATCGTCACGGCTGCCTGGATCGCTTGGATCATCGACGGGTCTGACATCCGCGCCACGCCGCCGTCGCGCCGGATGTCGGCGGGAACGCGCTCGAGCGCCATCACCGCCGCGGCGCCCGCATCCTCGGCGATCTTGGCCTGCTCAGGTGTGACCACGTCCATGATCACACCGCCCTTGAGCATCTCGGCCAGGCCGGCCTTGACGGTGAACGTGGCCTCGTCGCGAGGCGTGTCGGGTTCTTCTCGCATGATCGCTGAGTGTACCCGGGCTGTAGTTTGTGGCGCCATGTCCGAGGCGGTGTTCGAGCGCACGGATCGGGGCTTCCACGCCACCGGGCTGGCCCGCGGACCATGGGACCCCGAGGCCCAGCACGGCGGAGCGCCGGCGGCGCTGCTCGCGCGCGCCTTTGAACTGTGCGCGCCCTCACCGGATCTGGCCCTCGCGCGCCTCAGCTACGAGTTCCTGCGCCCGGTCCCCCTCGGCGATATCGCCGTCGAAGCGGAGCTGGTCAGGCCCGGACGGCGCGTGCAGCTGCTGGAGGCGTCGATGCGGACTCCCGACGGCACCGAGGTGGTGCGCGCGCGAGCATTGCGGATCCAGCGCACCGAGGTGGAGGCCGCTGCGCAGGCGTCGGGGCTGACGCCCGGCCCCGAGTCGGGGCGCCCCAACGATTTTCGCCGGCCCGGGCTCGTCATGTTCGCCTCCGACGCGCTCGAGATCCGCTTCGTCGCGGGGGGTTTCTACGAGCCGGGACCGGCCAGCGCGTGGTTTCGCCTGCGCCATCCGCTGCTCGACGATGAGCCGCCCTCGCCGCTGCAACGGCTGGCCGCGGCGGGCGATTTCGGCAACGGCATCAGCGCGGTGCTGTCGTGGCAAGACCACCTGTTCATAAATCCGGACCTGACCTTGTACGTCGAGCGCGAGCCGATCGGCGAATGGATCGGGTTGCGGTCGCAGACCCGCATCGCCAGGGGTGGCGTCGGGATCGCGGAAAGCGTGCTGTATGACCAACGCGGCAGGGTTGGCCACGCCACGCAGGCATTGCTCGTCGCTCAGCGCTAAGCCTGGGTTCAGAGGCAGGATTTGTCCCGCCGGCGGCGTAAGATCAGAGTCCAATGATCACCAAACCTCTCCCGGCGCCAGCGAAGCCCGGGACGCTTTCCAGCCGCCCAAGACACTTCGCGCCCTACCGAATCGCGCGCACGCTGCTCGTCGCGCTGGTACTCATCGGCGCGATCGCCATCGTGTTGCTCGTCTTGGGCCTCCTGCACGTTCACGCCGTCACCGATCACTTCCGCATCCACTAGCTGAGCGCGCGGGGGCCGGATCCCCGCAGGCCTCGACGCGGTGGATTCAGTGGCGCTGGGAAGGCGCCAGAGCACCTGCCCTGCACGGCCCCCACTCGACACAACCGCCGCATGATCCCGCAGCGCCCCGGCCCAGGCGCGGCTCACGCTGGGCTCGGTCGGGCTGGGGTGGCTACTTCAGCCGGAACGCTTTGATGCGCACGTCGTACTGCTGTGCGTCGCGGGCATACACGCCGTAGGCGAGCGCCTGGATCAGCGACAGCAGGGCTGTGTGCGAGCGTACGAACGCGGGCGTATTGGAGGAGTAGTACAGGCGAATCCGGGCCAGCCGCGCGACCTCGGAGAGGGTCGCGTCGGTGATCGCGAGCGTCGGACGCCTTGCGGTGGCGAGCCAGCTTCATGGTTCGCGTGATCAGCGGGTGGGGACGTCCGGCGGACAGGCCGATGACCAGCGTTTCCTCGTCGATCCGGCTCAGTCGGCCGAGCGCCTCCTGAGACGGGCTGGCCACGATCTCGGCCCGCAGGTCGAGCAGCATCAGCAGATGCCGCAGGTAGCTGGCAAAGAACGCCATCTGATCAGTACCGGCGATCAGCACCTTCTGCGCGGAAACGATCGCGTCCACCGCCGCCTCGACGTTGGAGCGCGAGAGCTTATGCGCCGTGTCCTCCACGTTCACATGGTCGGCCGCAAGTGCCGCCTCGAACTCCGTGTGGTCGAGCGAGAACAGCGGTGCGGCCGCCGCCTGCGTCTCGGTGGCGCCGGGCGGTCGCCGCCGGTACTCGTCCCGCGCCGCCTGTTGGAGCTCGGGGAATCCCTCGAACCCCAAGGCCTGGGAGAAGCGCACGACGGTGCTGGAAGAGGTGCTTGCGCGTCGCGCCAGCTCCTCAGCCGTCTGGAACGCCGCTTCGTCGAGGTGGTCGACGATGTATTGAGCGACGTCCTTCTGCGAGCGCGAGAATTCATCGAAGCGCGCGCGGATGTAAGCGGACAGGGCCTGGTGGCCATGCGATGACGCTGGGGTGGCAGTCGGTGTAGATGAAGGCTTCATTGGCAGGCGTCTGATTCGACGCCGCCCAGCGCCCTTCCTTCAGAACCTTGTCCGACCTTGCATCATTTGCCTCCCCGAGCGCGGCCGGCCGAGCCCGTTCCGAGGCGCGGTCCTCCCCCAGCCATCGCGGTCGCCTGACACGATTGGCGTCGGCGGCCCGGGACCGAAACTAATCGGGCCTACTGGTCAAACCCCTGCTGGCGTTCCTGGTTCTGCTTGTGCTCGGCCAGCACCTGAAAGACCACATACACGATCAGCACGTTCACGAAAATGCCAATCCCGATGAACGTGATGATCAGGGCGAGCGTTTGCCCGAACGCGCTTGGCTGGTCGCCGAGACCGAGGATGCTTGCCGTGATCATCGGTCGGACAGGATACCGCGACGCGCGGCCCGGTTCGTCCCCAACGGCTCAAACCGCTACCTTGCGGGCGCCGGCCCGGTAGCTCAGTTGGTTAGAGCAGCGGACTCATAATCCGTCGCGCGCAGGTTCGAGTCCTGCCCGGGCCATGTCATCCCCGCGACGCAAGGGCGCGACTCGTCGTGCCTCATCGGATTGCTCGAAGCTCACCGCGCCGAGCAGTGCTCACGCGCGCCGGTCGGCGTAGGGACCACCCTACGATTTGACGCGTGACCCTGAGGGTCTGGCGACGTGACCCGGTGCGTTGGCATGATTCGCGCGTGGCGTTCCCGGTCGACCGGCTTGCGGTGGGTCTACTGGAGCGGACCGTCGAGCTTTCGGCGCTCGGCGCGCTGCTCGGTCGCGCTGTCGGCGGTGAGGGCGGTTTGGCGCTGGTCGAGGGGCCGGCGGGAATCGGCAAGACGTCTGTGCTCGAGGCGTGTGCCGAGGCTGCGCGGAAGCGAGGGATGGCCGTGTTGGGCGTTCGCGGCGACGAGCTCGTGATGGAGTCGTCGTTCGCGGCGGTACGGGAGCTGCTGTCGCGCGAGGCCGAGGGCGATCTGTCCTCGCTGCAGGGCGCCGCGCGGTTGGCGGCGCCGGTGTTCGAGGCGGAGGCTGCAGGCGCCGTGGATCGTGATCGTGCGGCGGCGGTGCTGCACGGCTTGTACTGGCTCCTCGCGGAGGCTGCGGAGCGCGGTCCGCTGGTGTTGCTCGTCGACGACGCGCAGTGGCTGGATGCCGCGTCGGCGCGGTTTGTCGTGTACCTGGCGCGGCGACATTGGCTCGCTGCCGGTGCTGCTGGTCGTGGGCTTGCGAACGGGGGAGCGCTCCGCCGATGGCAGGGCTGGATGCGGAGCTGGGAGAGCTGGCGGCGAGTGTGCTTGCGGCCGGCTGCATTGAGCGAAGACGCCAGCGCCATCCTCGTGCGCGGCGCGCTCGGGGCGCGGGCCGATCGAGGAGCTGTGTCGGTCCTGTCACGAAGCCACCGGCGGGAATCCGTTCTATCTGCGTGAGCTGGCAATCGCGCTGAAGGCGGACCGGGGCCGTCCGACGGTTGAGGCTGCGAGACGCGTCGCGTTCGTCTGGGCGCGGGCGCGGTCGGTCGCAGCGTGCTTGTCCGTCTTGCTCGTCTGGGGTCTGATTGTGAGCGTCTGGCGCAGGCGCTGGTGGTGCTCGGGCCGGGCTGTCCGCTGCGTCACGCGGCGACGCTGGCGGGCCTGCAGCGTGATCGCGCCGAGGTGGCCGCCGACGCGTTGCGAGCTGTCGAGCTGCTCGCGCAGGGCGCCCGGGTTGTCGTTCGTGCACCCGATCGTCGGCGAGGCGATCGCGGGCGGAGCTCGCTTCGTCGCGGCGTGCGGCGCTGCATCGCGAGGCGGCTCGGCGTCCTGCTCGCCGAGGGCGCGCCGAGCGATCGCGTCGCCGCGCATCTGCTCTCCACCGAGCCCTACGGCGACGGTTGGGTGGTGGATGCGTTGCGAGCCGCTGCGCGGGACGCGCTTGCCACGGCGCCCCGGAGGCTGCCGTCTCGTACCTGACGCCGCGCGCTCGCGAGCCGCCCGCGGCGGACGCGAGGCTCGACGTGCTGGTCGAGCTCGGCCGCGCGGAGACCTACGTGTCGGTCGAGAGCGATTACCCGGCGTTGCGTGAGGCGCTCGAGCTCGCGATGACCCGGCTCGCCGTGCTCAGATCGCGCTCGAGCTCGCTGGCGCCCTGATGGGCGCCAGCCGGTATGACCTCGGGAGCGAGCTGCTGGAGCGCGACCCTGCAGGCGGGCGATGGCCTCGATCCGGCGCTCGTCGAGATCATCGAGACGCACCTGATCGGCGGTGGTTCTCTGCACCTCGTCGGCGTTCGGATCGCATCCGTGCGCGGGCCGCCCGGCATCTCGAGCGGGCTCGCCGAGGCGAGGTGCGTAATCCCGCGCTGCTGTCGGCGCTGGCGATGACTGGTGCGCCGGCCGGAGTGCCCGCGTCGCGAGATTGCGTCGCTCGCGCGCGCCGCGCTACGCGACGAGCGTCTGAAGGAAATACTGGCAGGCGCTGGGCGGCGCCACGGTCGCGCTGACGTTCAGCGACGAGCTCGATGACGCCGCCCGCGCTGCAGGACCTGATGCTCGCCGAGGCGCAGGCACGCGGGGTCGGTGCCGATGTTCGTGGCGGCCGCCCACTTCCGTTCCTTGACCGCATTCCGTGCGGGCGATCTTGACTTGGCGGAGGACTGTGGGCGGCGCGCGCTGGAGCTGGCCAGCGGGCCCGGGAACTACATCCACGGACTTCAATGGCTTGGCCCGATTCTGCTCGAGCGGGGTCGCGCGCCGGAAGCCGCCGAGCTTGCTCGAGTCCGTCGAGCTGAAGGTGACTGCTCGCAGCTCTGGCACGGTGTCGTCAGCCTTGCGGGGCGCGGCACGGTGAGGGTCGCGCTCGGCGAGCTCGAACTCGGTGTGGCGGACTTGCTCGACGCCGATCGCAGGATGTCCGCCGCGGGGCTCCAGCTGAGCGTCCTGACCGACTGGGTCCCGGCCGCTACGCACGCTCTCGTCCACCTCGGCCGCGAGGGCAGGCGCGAGCAGATCGCCGACCGTGAGCTCGAGCAGGCGATCGCGTTCGGCGCTCCACGCCGACACGGAATTGCCCTCTCGGTGCTGCGGGACCCTCGACCCCGGCGACGACGCCCTGGTTTCTCTGCGCCAGGCCGTCGAGATCCTGGAGCGGTCTCCCGCCCGGCTCGAGCACGCCCGCGCGCTGGTGAACCTCGGCGCCGGGCTCCGCGTCCGAGGTCAGCACGCGGGCGCGCGTGAGCAGCTCACGCAGGCGCTGCACATCGCCCACCGTCTCCGCGCCGTCGCGCTCGCGGATCGCGCACGCACAGAACTGGTCGCGAGCGGCGCACGCCCCCGTCGCCACGCGCTGAGCGGCCCCGACTCGCTGACGCCGGCCGAGCTACGCACGGCGAGGATGGCCGCCGAGGGGCAGACAAATCGCGAGATCGCGCAGTCGCTGTTCGTCTCGACGAAGACCGTCGAGGCGCAGCTCTCTCAGGCCTACTCCAAGCTCTCGATCCACAGCCGTCGCGACCTCGCCGTCGCGCTGAGCCGCGTGCCCGCCTCCGCCGGCGAGCCCGGTGGGGTGCGTGTTAGTTAGGGACGGACGATCGTGAAGCTCAGCGTCTTCTGAGCGGACCGCCGGCCGGTTGGGTCGACCGCGGCGATTGCCACGGTGTAGCTGCCGGGATTCAGCCGGGTCCGATTGGAGAGCCGTCCGTAGAACCGGACCCGGTCGGTGCCCGCGTGGCCCCGCAACGCGAGGCTCCCCGCTCGTGAAACGCGGCTGCATCTTGGGCGACGGCGGTTGTGCCTGCTGGGCGCCATGCAGCGACCGTTGATGCGGCGTCCGGGCAGAGTCTGCGTGAACGAGAGCGTGACCGTGGCGGCTGCGCTGAGCCCGAAGGTGAACGTTGTCCCGACCGGCAACCGGCGCCGAGCCAATGTCGCGAGCGCCTGCCCGGGGAGCCAGCGTCGCGCCGACTGACGCACGTTGGTGAGCACCGGTACACGGGCGCCGGGGCCCCGGCCGGGGCTGCCGACGGTCAGGGTCTCATCAGCGCTGCTGGTCGTGCCGTCCGCGTTCGTGGCGACCAACGCGAGGTGGTAGCTCGCGCCCGGAGCGAGGCCGGTCAGCGGCACGCTCACGTGGACCACTCCTTCGCTCGAGCCGGCATCCACGGCTTGGCTCGAGGAGCCATAGCTCGCCGACGGTCCGGAGCGAACGACGACCGTCGTGTCTTGGAGGTGGGGGTCGACATCAGCTGTGACTGTCGCCGTCGTCGGACCCGTCGCGGTGGCGTTCAGGTGTGTGAGCCCCGGAGGCGCGCTCTCGTACGCACCCGCGTCGCACGCCGCGCGTTGCGGGCGCGGCACGCCGCGCTCGTCTGTTCCGGGACACCGCGGCGCCGGAGGGCTCGGCGTCGATCGCCGCGCTTCCGGGCCTGAGCGCGATCGTGGCGACCCCCCCGCCGTGCGCACCCAGCGCGCCGAGCTTCGGGTCCGCGACCACCCCTGGGCAAGCACTGGTGCTCTGCGCCGGATACGTGATGTTGGCGCCGCGGTTGACGATCGCGCCGGCACAGTTCTGGCCACCGCTGCCCCCGTTGCCGGCGATCAGCGAGCCATACTCGCTCAGCACCCCGCCGGCCGCGAGCACGCCGTCGCCCGCCGCGCCGCCGAAGTTGCCCGCGACCGTGACGTTCGTCAGAGACGCGGTGCTCGTGCTCGCGATACCTCCGCCGAGCCCACCTGGCCCGGCGCGGCCGGAGGGCAAGCCCAGACCACCGGAGCCTCCCGAGCCGATCGGTGTTGCCGGCCACCGTCACGTTTGTGAGACCGAGGGTGCCGGCACCCGCAAGCCCGGGCACGCTCACGATCCCTCCACCGGACCCGCCCGGGCCACCGTCTCCGCCGGAGGTCGCCGGGTTGGCGCTGGCATCTCCCAGTCCGCCTGTCCCGCCCGCCCCGGCCGTGTTGCCACTCACCGTCGAGTTGCTCAGCGCCACCGACCCGCCGTTGTTGTAGATCCCGCCACCGCTACCGCCAGTTCCGCCGGAACCACCGCTGTTGCCGAGCCCGTCGGCACCGGCGCCGCCGTTGCCGGCCGCGTTATCGACGATCCCGGAATCCGTCACGGTCAACTGTGCGCCCACGGCGTTGAAAACGCCACCCCCGTCGCCCCCCGTCCCCACCCGGCGCACCAGTCCCCGGCGTCGTCTGATCGTCTCCAGGCGCGGCGGCATTGCCCGTCACCAGGACGTCGTCGAGCGTCAGACGTCCTGCGTTATCGACGCCGCCGCCGGAGCAGCCGCCGACTCCGTTGCACGGACGCCCTCCGGTCAGCGTGACACCGGATACTGCAACACTGGAAAAAGGTGAGGCAACCGACAACGCGGGTCCAGCCTGCTCGGCATCGATCACGGTGCCGCCTCCGCCGCATGCTGGCGGTCCAGGGCCTGCCCCTGTGACGGCCAGCAGAGTCACGGGCGAGTTCGCCACCAACACGATGTAGGCACCGCCGTAGATCCGGTAGCAACCGGCCGGCACGCTGATGGTCACGATGCCGCTCGGGGCGGTAGAACCGCAGTCTGGCTCGGGTTGGCCGTCCGCATACTGGATCGCCTCAACGACCGAACATTGACCGTTCACCAAATGCTCATCCCTCGTCGTCGACACATGCACGGTCACGTCGGCCGATGCGCCACCGGCGGTCATCGCAGCCAGCCACACTGAACCGACGAGCAGTACGACGATGCGTCTCACGCCGACGAGCATTCCGTCCTCACCCGCCGACTCGCATCGGGAACGACCCTAGTGTTTTGACCTCACCCCCCTACCGATTAGCGTCGGCGGCGGGCGTCCGATCTGGGAGGAAGTCGCTCGGCGGACCCGGTTCGTCCCCTCTGCTCGCTACAACCTGGTCGTGGCGGCATCGATCGAAGAGTTGAGCTACCGGGGAAAAGCAGCGTCTCATAGTCCGTCGCGCGCAGGTTCGAGTCCTGCCCGGGCCCTGGCAGACGGGCCGGCTTGCCCTCAGGTCGGGGGCGCCGCGGGCGTCATGTGTGCGCCGATCCGGTCGAGGACGGTCGGGTCGCCGTGGCACTCGACCCCGCTGGCTGTGGCGTCGGCGGGTGTGAGCAGGCCGAGCAGGAGCCCGAGGATCGGCTTGGGGGGCCCGGTGAGCGTCGCGTCGGCGCTCTCCGCGGGTCCGAGTCGGGTGCGGATCGTGCCGTCGCGCGTTTCGATCACGATCGGCTGATCGCCCGTTCGCAGCTCGACCGTCACGGGGGACGCGTGCGGCTGGCGATCGGTGAGCATCAGCTCGAGCGCCCACGCGAGCCAGTGGCTGTGGACAGCGTCGCCGGGCTTCTGCTCGGTCATCAGCGGCAAGCCCCCACCGGATCAGGTCCTCGAGCACCGGGCGGAGCTGCTCGCCGCGGGGGGTCAGGCGGAACAGAGTGGTGGCGATCGGTGGCGGCGCGTCCTCGCGCGCGACCACGCCGGCGTGCTCGAGTCCGCGCAGCCGCTCGGCGAGCAGGTTGCTGGCGATCCCGGGGAGCCCGTTGCGCACGTCGGTGTACCGGCAGGCTCCCCGCAGCGCGAGCTCGCGAACGATCAACAGCGTCCACCGGTCACCGACCACATCGAGTGATTTCGCGATCGCGCAGTACTCGTCGTAGGACCTCATGGTCGAAGTAACTCTAGCAGTTGATAAAAAATATATTTATATAACTTGATTTTCTTGTTTCTGTGAATTAGAATTTCGTCCTAGTCTGGCTCCGCCGCCGATAGCCGCGCCCGGACTGCACACCAACCCCCAACCACGGAGATCACACACCATGGGCGACCTCCCCTCACACCGCTCGTGACCGACGCGAGGTCGGACGTCGGCCGGGCCACCGGGTTTAAGCTGGCCCGCCGCGACCAGCGGGGCGCGGCCAACATCGAGTCCGCGCTCGAACGCAACCGTGCTTTCGCCGCCGCCGGCGGCCATGCAGGCGCCGTCGTCTTCCCCCGCCTGCGCCTGTTCGTGATCACGTGCCTGGACCCGCGCGTCGACCCCGCCCATTTCCTGGGCCTCGGCCTCAGCGACGCGATGGTCATCCGCAACGTGGGTGGACGGGTCACCCCCGAGGTGATCAACGACGTCGCCTTCATCGGCCAACTCGGCGAGAACGCACTCCCCGACGGCCCGCTGTTCGAGGTCGCCGTCATCCACCACACCCAGTGCGGAACCGGGGCCCTCGCCGACGACAGCTTCCGCCACGGCTACGCCGAGCGGATCGGCGTCGACGAAGCGACCCTGCGCGAGCATGCCGTTCTCGACCCCGCGGCGACCGTCACCCGCGACGTCGAGCGCGTCCGTCGCGCACGCGCGATCTCGCCGCGCGTGACAGTCTCCGGGCATGTCTACGACGTCGTCACCGGCTTGGTGGAAACGGTCATCCCCGCCGGCCGCTGAGGAACTCGAAACACAGCCCGGCTCCCGCTCGGCATCCGACTCACCCCCAGGCGCGGTGGTGACCGGCGGGGCCGAGTGTGCCTACGGTGCGGGAGTTTCCTCGGCGGCCTGCAGCCCGGCGATGCCGAGCCCGATTCCCAGCAGCGCCGGCGCGGTCACGAGAACCGTGGACAGTTTGGAGATCTGGCCGTTTCGACCGGCGAGGATCCCGGCGACGCTATCGGCCACGTCGCAGGCGATGCCGACCTTCAGCCACAGCCGCCGGCTCTGAGCGCTGCTGAGCTGCAGGCCAGCGGCCAGCGCCACGTCGCGCACTCCGAACAGCCGACCCACGTATGGGAGCTGCGGGTTGGCGACCGGGTCGAGCCCGAACAGACGCCCCGCCAGGCCCGGGGCGAGCCAGGCACCGGCGCCGATACTGGCCCGCATACCGATCAGAGCCTGGTTTCCTGCCATGCCAGGCGATCGTATTCGATTCCGGGCTGCGGCGGTGGTCCAGCCGATGGTCCCCCGGCCGGGTCGACATCGGTGGCCAGGGTCGGCTCAGTAGGGGAGTTCGAGCCCGCGGGCCGGCTTGAGCGTTCGCTTCTCGGGATACACGCAGACGTCGCCCGGGATCAGGTCGCCCATCGTCACGAGTTGCATCCCGTTCGCGCCGACCTCGATGCGGTGGCCCACGCCCGTGTTCTCGCGGCACAGCCAGAACGATCCCGGGCGCAGCGGGGACGCCTCCTCGCCGAGGCGAGCGCTGCCGCCGCCGCTGCGCACGAACCACGCCTCTTCACGCGCTGAATGGAAGTGCAGATCGGTGTTATGGGTCTCGGGCGGCATCTCATCCTGCGCGAGCACGAGCCGGTCTGAGCCCATCTGGTGCACGCCACGCGTGGCGTAGGCGAGGCGGCCGTCACGCCCTTCGTGCAGCCGGAGCTCCGCGAGATTGCGGATGGTCGGCGGTCGCTCAAGGGTCGGCTCGGGCAGCTCGAGCGGGCCGAGCGCCGCGTCGGCGTCATAGGGGTGCGGGCTGTCGGCAGGCGACCACACCGGACCGAGCCAGAATTGCCCCGTCCGAGGCAGATAGGTGATGTTGGTCCGCGAGCCCTCGGCCGCCACGATCACGGTGAGCCCATCCTGGCCGGCGACCAGCGTATGCGCGTCTCCATTGGCCGGGTGCCAGAGCAGGTCGTCAACGCCGATCTCGTACGTGCGCGCGTCCTGAGGGCCCGAGGTCTGATAGCTCAGCCCGTCACCGGCCAAAACGAGGAACACCTCGTCCTCGTCCGCGTGGCTGTGCGGCGGTGTCGAGCGCTTGCCCGGGTCGATCTCGATCAGGGCGACGCCGAGTCGCCTGGCGCCGGACGCGACGCCGAGACGCCGACGCGTGGCACGAACCTCGCCGTAGTCCCAGCGGTGGGGCGGAACGTCGTCGACGTGGATCGGCAGGCCGTCCGGCATACCGAAAGGATGCCAGTCGGCTCGGCGGCGGCCGTCCCCGGCGACCCCGCCCTACCCGGGAACGCCCGGCGCGACGCCAAGCTGCTGCATCATGCCCATCATGTCGAACACACCCCAGTGTTCGTGAACGAGGCCGTCGTCGCCAAATCGGATGATGTCGATGACCTGGACGCTGACGCTCCGGCCGCTGGCCGGCATACCCATCAGCTCGCCCTGGTTCGTTCCGGTGACCCGCACCCGAACCGCGACCTTGTCTCCGTCCGCGAGAACGTCTTGAGCTTCCCAGCGCATGTCCGGGAACGCTGTCTGGAACATCGTGAACAGTTGACGGACTCCCTCTCGCCCCGAAGCAATCCCGGGCATCTCCTCGTGGTCGACGAAATCGTCGGCGAGCAACTCGATGACCGCGTCCAAGTCGCCGCTGTTGATCCGGTCATAGAACCGTCGCGCTGAGGCCGCGTGATCCATCGGGCACCTCCTACGTTGGGTGGTGGACCTGCCCGCGAGCATCCTGTCGTCTCCTGGCCGCGACTGCGTGGTGCTGGCGCGGCAGCGACCTGGCGATCGGCTCTTCGAGCGCTTCCGTCCGGGGACGCCACGATAGCCGTCTCGCTGCGGGCATGCGTCGACCACGCCCTCAACGCCTTCGTCGATCTTCTCGATGGCCCCTAGAGTCTCAGAGGATGCTGATCGCCACCCACAACGGTTCCTTTCACGCCGACGAGGTGTTCGCCCTCGCCGCGCTCGGTCTGCTCGGCGATCCCGTCGAGGTGGTGCGCACGCGCGACCGCGACGCTCTCGCGCAGGCCGACCTCCGCGTCGACGTCGGGTTTCGCGACGACGCGTCGACCGGGGACTTCGACCATCATCAGCGCGACTTCGCTGCCGTGCGCGACAACGGTGTCCGCTACGCCTCGTTCGGTCTGGTGTGGCGCGAGTTCGGCGCGCGGATCTGCGATGGCGACCAGGAGGTCGCCGACACGGTCGATGAGACGCTCGTTCAGTCGGTGGACGCCAACGACACCGGCCAACGGCTGACCCAGTCGCTGATCGACGGCGCGCGTCCGATGACCATCAGCGGCATCATCGGCGGCTTCAACGCACGCTGGGATGAGACGCTGACACCCGGACAGGAGCGTGAGCGCTTCGACGCAGCCGTCGCGTTCGCCGGGGACATCCTCGCCCGCGAGGTCGCCTCCGCCGCCTCGGGTCGCCGCTCTGAGCGCGTCGTGCGCGAGGCGATCGCCGCAGCGCCGGACGCGCGCGTCGTCGAATTGCCGGTCAATGCCCCGTGGAAGCACGTGCTCGTGCCCACGGCGGCCGACGCGCTGTTCGTGATCTACCCCAAGCGCCAGGGCTTCGGCCTCGAAGCGGTGCCCCGGGAACTCGGGCTCGTTCGAGAACCGGCGCGATCTGCCGGCCGCGTGGGGCGGGCTCGAAGGCGCCGAGCTCGTCGCGGCCACCGGCGTGCCGGATGCCCTGTTCTGCCACGCCAAACGATTCCTCGCCGTCGCCCGGTCCCGGGCGGGCGTCAAGCGGCTCGCCGAACTCGCGCTCGCCGAGCGCTGACTCAAGCGATCTCGTCGAGCTGCCTCCCCGCTGGGCCTCTAGCTGGTGAACTCGGCCAGTGTCCAGCGACAGGATCCGGTCGGCGGTCCCATACAGGATCAGCGTCGGGATATCGATCCGCGTGATGTCCTGATGGAAGTCCTATGTGCGGGACATCGGGGTTCGTTGCGCCAAAGCTAACGCCCGCACCGCTCGGGGTCGAGGCGGGCAGCGCGCGTGCGCGCTTGATCAGGGTTGGCTCGCCGGTGCCATCGCTGCGGCCAGCGGGGGCTTACGCGATGATGCGCCGGTGGAGCCCGATGGTGGCAAGCCGCCGGTCGCCCGCCTGCTGTCGGCCGGAGCGAAAGGTGCGGAGCGGATGGCGCATGTGGCCGGCGTCGATCGTGCGCTCGATCAGGCGGTGGAGGAAGCGATCGTGCGCGCGCTGCGCAGCCCCGCCATCGGGCGGGCCATCGAGCGCGCGATCGAGAGCCACGCGGCGACCGTGGAGCTCAACAGCGAGGAGATCGCGCAGATCGTGAAGCGGGCCCTGGAGTCGGCGGCGGCCGAGCAGGCCTGGGTTGAGATTCTGGCCAGCGAGCAGGCTCAGATGTTGGTGGAACGGGTCGCGGGCGCGCCGGAGATCCGGGCGGCGATCGCCGCGCAGAGCGCCGGCCTGATCACCGACATCGGGGTCCGTCTGACCAAGCTGACCGAGGCCCTCGATGACGCCCTGGAGCGAATGGTCCGCGGTCACGATGCCGAGTCAGAGACCAACCAGGCTGGGCTGGCCACGCGACTGGTGGCGGCCGGCATCGATCTTGGGCTGTTGGTCGTGCTGTATTCGCTCGTGTCCAGTGTGCTGGCCTCCGTGATCCCCTACGCGTTCGGCGGACAACTGTCGCTCGCCGCGGCAATCGTGCTGGGCGTCCTTGGGTTCATCATCGGATGCGGGATCTTCGCCGCCTTCTGGGCCCTGGCCGGGCAGACGCCGGGGATGCGCTTCCTGTCCATCCGCGTCACTCACGACGGCTCGCGTCATCTCACGCTCGGTCGCGCGGTTCGGCGCGTGCTCGCGCTGATCGTGGCCCTACTCCCACTGGGCCTCGGATACTTCGCCATGGTCCGCGATCCGTCGCGGCGAGCGTGGCACGATCGCATGACGGACACCGAAGTGGTCTACGACGTCGTCGACCGCGCCGCACCGTACGCCGGTGCCGCGTCCGAGCGGACTGCCGGCCGGGCGGCCGGGCGCGGCTCGACCATCTGGATGATCGGCCCACGCCTCCCCGCACCCGCCCCGCTCAGCCTGTGAGCGTGGGGGGTCTCGCGCTGCCTGGAACATCGCACGATCGTGAATAGATCGGCCAGGACCCCTCGGGCTTCGAGGAGCAGGAGGAGTTTCGGTTCGGCCTCGAGCGCATCCTCGACGGCGTCGAGACCTTGATCGGCCACGGACCCGGTAGCGTGGTGGGTACGTGACGGCGACTCCAGCTCCCCCAGGCCGGCCGGCCGAGCCGGCCACTGAAGGGCGCGGGCCACACGTTCGGCCTGCCGTGGCGATCGAGCGCGTCGAGCTGTCGTTGCATGGTCAGCGCGTGCAGTTCACGATCGCCGGTCAAGGACCGCCCGTGGTGCTGATCCATGGCGTCGCCGGCCGCGCCGCGCAGTGGGACCAGATCGTTGAGCTCCTGGCCGGCACCCACACGGTGCTGGCCCCGGATCTGCTCGGCCACGGCGAATCGGCGAAGCCGCGGGGCGACTACTCGCTCGGCGCCCATGCCTCCGGCATTCGTGATCTGCTGGTGGGACTCAACATCGAGCGCGCGAGCATGGTCGGCCACTCGCTGGGCGGTGGGATCGCGATGCAGTTCGCCTACCAGTTCCCCGAGCGCTGTGAACGGCTCGTGCTCGTCTCGAGCGGGGGCCTGGGCGAGTCGGTCCACCCGCTGCTGCGAGCCGCCACGCTGCCGGGGTCGGAATTTGTCCTGCCGCTGCTCGCCCACCCGCGCGTGCTCGATGTCGCGTCGCTCGTGCCGCGCGCCCTGGGGCGGATCGGCTTGCGTTCAGGGCCCGATCTGACGGAGATGGCGCGGGGCTATCAGTCGCTGTCCAACGCCGAGGCGCGCAGCGCGTTCATTCATACGCTGCGCAGCGTGATCGATCCGACGGGCCAGCGGGTGGACGGATCCGACCGGCTCTACCTGGCCTCGAAGATGCCGTCGCTGATCATCTGGGGCCGCCGCGACCGGATCATCCCGGTCGAGCACGCGCAGCCCGCGCACGAGAGCATGCCGGGCAGCCGGCTCGAGGTGTTCGACGCCGCGGGCCACTTCCCGCACCTCGACGAGCCGTTGCGGTTCGCCCGCACCCTGGAGGACTTCTTCGACGCGACAGAGCCAGCGCAGCTCGACGCCGGCATGATGCGCGACCTCGTGCTGGGGCACGATCCGGACTCCGCCGTGGTGCTCAAGCGGCTGCAGCGCGAGCACACGGCCGCCTGACCGCAGGGCTGACAAACTGTCGGGCGGTCAAGCGGGCCCATCAGGCCGAAATGGTCGCAGGCAGAGCCACGCTCCTAACCCCAACTCTCTTACGCTCGTCTAAGTGGCCGATCATGTTGGTCTAAAGCGCCGGCCTTACCGTGTTCTTCCACCATGGCGTCACCTCGGCATCTTTGGTCCGGCGATTGGGCCCGCGAGTCTGCGAACGCGGCTGACGAAATCGCGCGCGGCCGTGCGCAGGCCCGCCCCGCGGCTCCCGAGCGCGAGGAGAGCCCGAAGGCGGAGAGCGGACGTACGGCCCCGCCGGCACCCGGCCCGCCATCGCGGGCCCAGGACCGGACCAGTGGCCAGCCGGCCGTCGCTCCTCCGCGGGCCCGAACCGCATCGACGCCGGGCCGGCCCGACAAGCCGGCGGTGGCCCCGCCCAGGGTGGACCGCACCGGGCCTCGGCGCCGGCGGCGCCGCGCGCGCACGGCCGCGGTGCTCGTGCTGGTGCTGGCGCTCGGCAGCGCTGCCGCCTTCGCGATCGGCGCGTTCGGCGCCGGGAGCCCCGCCACGAGCCACCTCACGGGCGGGTTCGCGCTGCCCCAGCCGTGGCTCGGGCTGACGACCACGCACTCCCCCGGCGCCGGCGCGCTCGTCACCAACGTCGCCCTCGGTGGACCGGCGGACCAGGCCGGATTGCAGCGCGGCGACGTGATCACGGCGATCAATGGCCAAGCCATCACGCGCCCCGCGGAGTTCACCAGCATCGTCGACTCCCAGCCCGTCGGGGCTGAGGTCCTGTTGCAGATCAACCACGGCGGTGCGCTGGAAACGGTCGGTGTGATCGTCTCCGCCCGCCCCGGCGGGTCCCCGTGAGCTTCGCGACGCCGTGGCTCCTGCTGGGTCTGCTGGCCCTGCCGCTGCTGGCCCTCTGGTATGCCCGTCACCAGCGCCAGCGGTCGGCCGCGGCGGCGGCCTTCTCGTCGCCCTGGCTGGCCGCGTCGGTGATGCCGAACCGTCCGGGCTGGCGTCGCCACGCCCCGCTCATCGCCTTCGCACTGGCCCTGATCGCCTTGGTGATCGCGGCGGCCAGGCCCCAGGCCAAGGTCGCGGCTCCGGTCAAGAAAAGCTCGGTCATGCTGTTGATCGACACCAGCGGCTCGATGGCGGCCACCGACGTGGCGCCCTCGCGACTGGCCGCGGTGCGCAAGGCCGCCGAACGCTTCCTCGACCGGGCCCCGAGCCAGTCCGGCGTGGGCCTGTACGCGTTCAGCACCTCGCCCAAGTTGGTGCAGTCGCCCACCACCGACCGCTCCGGCCGTGCGATCGGACCTCGCCGATCTGCGGGCCAGCGGCGGCACGGCGATCGGCAGCGCCCTGCAATCGACGTTGCGCATCCTGAACCAGGTCCCCAAGACGAACGGCCGCCGGCCGCCGGCCGCGATCGTGCTGTTGTCCGACGGCACGTCGACCAGCGGTCTCGATCAGCTCACCGAGGCGCGCGAGGCGGGGCGAGCCCACGTCCCCGTGTACACCGTCGCCCTCGGCACGCCCACCGGCACGATCACCGTGCCGCGCGGGAAGGGCAAGACGGGCACCGTCGTCCACCCCGCCCCGCCGGATCCGCAGGCGCTCGCCGAGATCGCCCAGGCCTCCGGCGGGAAGGCGTACACAGCGGCGAGCTCGGGTCGCCTGAGCGCGATCTACGACCATCTGGGCGCCCAGCTCGGGCGCCGCACCGTCAAGCAGGAAATCACCTCGAGCTTCGCCGGCGTGGGGCTCGTGCTGCTGCTGCTGGGCAGCGCGCTCACCCTCCGCTGGATGCGCCGACTCGTCTGACCGAGAACCACAAGGAGAACCCGACCACATGAACGACACCGACCCCACGATCCCTCACGGCGATCACCCCCGCTCGATCCGTCACGGCGATCCGCCGGGCTCGGTCCCTCACGGCGACCCGCCCGCACCGATCCGCCAAGAGGCGCGGGCCGCGCTGCAGGAGGCGCTGTACGAGATCAAGCGGGTGATCGTCGGGCAGGACGCGATGCTCGAGCGCCTGCTGGTCAGTCTGCTCTCCCGCGGGCACGTACTGCTGGAGGGCGTCCCCGGTCTGGCCAAGACGCTCACCGTCAAGACCCTCGCCGATGTGCTCGGCGGGTCGTTCCGGCGGGTGCAGTTCACACCCGACCTGGTGCCGGCCGACCTCGTGGGCACGCGGGTCTATCGGCCGGACACCGGCCGGTTCGAGACCGAGCTGGGCCCCGTGTTCGGCAACTTCCTGCTCGCCGACGAGATCAACCGCGCGCCCGCCAAGGTCCAGTCGGCGCTGCTCGAGGTGATGCAGGAGCAGCAGGTCACGATCGGGGGGACCTCATATCCCGTCCCCGAGCCGTTCATCGTCATGGCGACGCAGAACCCGATCGAGTCGGAGGGCACCTATCCGCTGCCCGAGGCGCAGATCGACCGCTTTCTCATGAAGATCGTGGTCGACTATCCATCCCTCGGCGAGGAGGCGGCCGTCGTGGGACGGAGCCTGCGCGACCCGGCCGAAGTCGTGCAATTCCTGCAGCTCGATGATCTGCGCCGCTACGCCGCCGCCACGCAGAGCGTGCTCGTCGATCGCGACATCATCGGCTACGCCGTGGCACTGGCCGACGCCACGCGGCGGCCGGCCGAATACGGACTGCCGGAGCTGGCCGGGTTGATCGAGTACGGGGCGAGCCCGCGCGGGCCGATCGGACTCGTCCAGGCGGCCCGGGCGCTGGCGCTGCTGCGCGGCCGTGGTCACGTGGCCGTGCAGGACATCCGCGACCTGTCCGCCGACGTGCTGCGGCACCGCATCGTTCTGTCCTACGACGCTCTGAGCGAGGGTGTGAGCGCCGACGACCTGATCGATCAGATCCTGGTCGCGGTGCCCGAGCCCCGTGAAGACCACCTGAGGCGCCCCCAGGCGGCATGACCCAGGCCACCCTCGCTCCTCCCGCGGCCCGCCAGGGCCCCGGCCCGATACCGCAGGCGCTGGTCGAGTCGATCGATCTGATGATCAACCGCCTGATCACGCGCACGACGCCATCGGATCGCCGCGCCGCCGGCGTGGGTGCGGGTGTCGAGCTGGCCCAGATGAGGCCGTACGAGGTCGGCGATGACGTCCGTCACATCGACGCCGCCGCCACCGCCCGCACCGGGCAGCCGCACGTGCGACTGCACGTTCCCGAGCGGGCGCTGACGACGTGGATCGTGCTCGACCTCTCGCCCTCGATGGCCTTCGGAACCGCCGAGCGGCTGAAGGCCGACATCGCCGAGGGCGTGGCGCTCGTGCTCACCCGGATCGGCATCCGCCGGGCCGGCGCCGTCGGCGTGGTGGCCTTCGGTGCCGGCACGCCACGTTTGCTCCCGCCGCGCGCGTCGAAGCCGGGGATCGTCGCGGTGCGCCGGTTGCTCGCCGAGGGCGTCACGCCGGACGGCCAGGGCGACCCCCACGCGTTCGCCGATGCGCTGGTTCGCCTGGGCAAGCTCGCGCGACAGCCGGGCCTGATCGCGCTGGTCTCGGACTTCCGCGACCAGGAGGGCTGGGCGCGCCCGCTGGGCGCGTTACGCGTCCACCACTCGGTACTGGCGCTGGAGATCGGCGATCCGCGCGAGCGCGAGCTTCCGGCGCTCGGTCGCCTGGCGCTGATCGACCCCGAGAGCGGTCGGCGCATCGAGGTCGACACCTCCCGCCGGAAGGTACGACAGCGCTTCGCCGAGCTCGAGCGTGAACGTCGCACGGCCATCGCGCGCGAACTGCGCAGGCTACGCGTCGATCACGTGGTGCTCGACACCGACCAGCCGTGGCTGCTCGAGCTGGGACGGCGATTGCGATGAGCTTCAGTTCCCCGCTGTGGCTGCTGGGGCTGCTGCTGGTGCCGGCCGCGCTGGCCGCGTACCGCATTGCCCGGG
Source organism: uncultured Solirubrobacterales bacterium (assembly GCA_963838535.1). Taxonomy (GTDB): domain Bacteria; phylum Actinomycetota; class Thermoleophilia; order Solirubrobacterales; family Solirubrobacteraceae; genus Palsa-465. The sequence continues at coordinate 142,439 of CAWIRN010000021.1, read as the reverse complement.
CCCGCAAGGATCGCTACGCGGTTCGCTTCACGGCCGTCTCCACGCTGCAGTTGGCGGCGGACGCCGCCCCGGACTGGCGGCGCCGCCTGACCACGGTGCTCGTGCTGGCGGCGATGGCGTCGCTGGTGGTCGCGCTGGCCAGGCCCCATGTCACGGTCAGGGTTGCCGTTCAGCAAGCCTCGATCATGCTCGTCACCGACCACTCCGGCTCGATGGCCGCCACCGACGTCGCGCCCACGCGGCTGGTCGCGGCGGAGCGCGCCGCCAACACCTTCATCGATCAGCTGCCGTCGTCGGTTCGCGTCGGCGCCGTCGCCTTCTCCGGCGCCCCCGACGGCGTCCAGGGCCCCAGCACCGACCATCAGGGCGCTCGGCAGATCATCGACGGTCAGGTGGCCAACGGCGCCACCGCCACCGGTGACGCGCTGGCCCTGGCGATCTCGCTCCTGCACCAGGGGACCAAGCCGCCGCCGTCGGCGATCGTGCTGCTCTCCGACGGCGATGCCAACGCCGGCCAGAACCCCGTGACCGTCGCGCACGAGGCCCACGTCGACAAGATCCCGATCTACACCGTCGCGCTCGGCACCCCCGGGGCGACGCTCCCGAACCCAGATCCATTCGCGCCGTCGACCGACGTCTCGCCCGACCCGCAGTTGCTCGCGCAGATTTCTCAGGTGTCCGGTGGGCGTGCCTTCACCGCGCAGGACGCCGGCCAGTCTGAGCACGATCTATAAGAGCCTGGGCTCACAGCTCGGCAGCCGGCCTCGCCAGCACGAGGTGACCGCCTCGTTCGCCATCGCCGCGCTGGTGCTGCTGCTCGGCGCCGCCGTCACATCGGTGCGCTGGGTCGGCCGGCTGCCGTAGGCCCCATCGGCGCGCGGCGTGCGTTTTTGGCTCTCCGAAGGTATCCGTAGTTGGGCAAGGGTTGGTCTGGTAGCGCGGTCGTCGTGGGCTGTCGAATGTCGTCGCGCGCCCGCCACGAACCCTCACCTGATCACAGAGCGCAGCACATCCGCCCAGGTCGGGCGCTACCCCGCCCGACTCGCGGAAACCGCACATCCGCCCGATTTCGGCGCCGGCCGGTACGGGCGGACGGACGATCACGGCCTGGTTAGTCGAGAATCCGTCACGGTGGACGGCCCGACCGCGACAATGCCCGAATGACGATCGCCGAGAACCTCTCCCCCCGTAAGCGGCGCGCGCTGTCGCTGTTTGATGGCCTGCCTCGCGATTACGACCGTATGGGCGCATGGCTCAGCTTCGGACAGGATCCGATGTGGCGCCGCGCGCTCGTGCGCGCGGTCGATCCGCAGCCGGGGCAGCGAGTGCTCGATGTGGCGACCGGCACGGGGCTGGTGGCGGCGTCGCTGGCCGGCCGCTGCGCGTGCACCGTCGTGGCGCTGGATCAGAGCGAGGCGATGCTGTCGGCGGCGCGTGATCGCATCGAGCGCGAGCCCACGCTCGCCGCGCGGGTCACGCTGGTGCGCGGCGAGGCCGAGCGGCTTCCGTTCGCCGACGCCGAGTTTGACGCCCTCACCTTCACCTACCTGCTGCGCTACGTGGACGATCGCGCGGCGACGATGCGCGAACTGGCGCGCGTGGTCAAGCCAGGCGGTGCGATCGGGATGGTCGAGTTCGGCGTGCCTGGCTCGCCGCCGCTGCGCGCGCTGTGGCGCGCCTACACCCGCGTCGGGCTACCGCTGCTGGGGCGGCTCGTGTCCCCAGCCTGGTTCGAGGTCGGGCGCTTTCTCGGACCGAGCATCGAGGAGCTGCAGACGGTGCAACCCGACCTTGTCGGGTTGTGGGAGGCTGCCGGCATCGGTCAGGTGCAACTGCGCCGCGCGAGCTTCGGAGCGGGGTTGGTGATGCACGGCGTGAGGGATGGCCACCGAGCGTCGTAGGCTCGAGCGCCCGGCCTTCTACGCGCTGCGGAGTGGTGGCTGGCGGGATCTCGTCACGCTGCTGCACCCGCCGTACACGGCCTGGCACTTGAGCTATGTGGTCCTCGGGGCGGCCGCGGCGCCGACCTTCCACGCCGATCGGTTGCTCGCGGCGCTGGCCGCGTTCTTCTTGGCCGTGGGAGTCAGCGCCCACGCGTTGGACGAACTCAAGGGGCGCCCGCTGGGCACCCGCCTGCGCCGCCACACGCTGATCGGCCTGGCGGCGGTCGGGCTGGTGGGGGCCGTGGGGATCGGCGTGGCCGGCGCGTTCGTCGTCTCGCCGCTGCTGGTACCGCTCGTGCTGGCGGGAGCGCTGCTCGTGCCGGCGTACAACCTCGAGATCGCCGGGGGACGATTTCACACCGACCTCTGGTTCGCGATCGCCTGGGGCGGCTTCCCGGCCTTCACCGGCTACTTCGCGCAGGCGCTGACGATCCGCCCGGCCGGCCTGCTGGTCACGGCCGCGTGCTGCCTGCTCAGTGCCGCTCAGCGCCGGCTCAGCACGCCGGTACGCGAACTGCGGCGGCGCACCACGACGGTAACCGGGAAGCAGGAGCTCGCCGACGGGACCGTCGTGGAATTGACCAAGGCCCGTCTCGCCGAGCCGTTGGAAGGAGCGCTGTCGGCACTCTGGATCGCCGTCGTCCTGCTGGCCGCCGGCCTGCTCGCCGTCAAGCTGTGAACCACTCGCCCCACCTACACTGATCGCTTCACCCCGACACCGAGACGGAGCGTTGACATGACTGGAAAGGCCGACTTCACAGCACCGGAATGGGAGCTGATTCTGGAGGGACCGCCGAGCGCCGGCATGATCGTCATCACGGCCCAGCGCGGCGGGACGCTGCGCGAGACCCTGTCGATGGCCAAGGCCTACGCCGAGGCGCGCAAGCAGCACGGCCAGAGTGAGCTGCTCGATGAGATCGTGTCCGCCAAGCCGGCGGTCGATCACACGCGCTACCACTCATACGACGAGCTCAAGGAGCAGGGCTTGACACATCTACGAGACGCCGTGGCGCTGCTGGGCGACAAGGCGACGCCGCAGGAACTCGACGACTACCGGCATTTCGTCCTGCACCTCGCCGATAAGGTCGCCCACGCTCACCGAGAACACGATGGCGACGCAGACGGCGTCAGCGACGCCGAGCGAGACGCGGTCACTGCGATCACTGAGGCCCTCGGCGCCACGACCGCCTAGCGCCGGATCATGACCGCGCCCCAGGAGCGAGGCGCTGGACACCGCCGCCGCGGATCGGCGCCGAGGGGCTGAGCAGATGGCGGTGAAGGCGTGTCTGAACGGCGGGCGCACCCGCGAGGAGCACGCGGCGGTACCGCTGAGCGCGGCCGAGCTGGCGATCGATGCCGTTGCGGCGCGCCGCAACGGTGCGTTCGCCGTGCACGTGCATCCTCGCGATGCTCGCGGCGTGGCCACGCTCGCTGCGGCGGCGTGTGACGCGGCCGTCGCCGCGATCCGGGCGGCGGCGCCGCGTCTACCGATCGGCCTATCGACGGCGGCCGCGATCGATCCCGACCCGTTTGCGCGCGCGGCCGCGATCAGCCGCTGGCGCACGCCGCCCGACTTCGTGTCGGTCAACCTCGGTGAGCTCGGCTGGGCCGGAATCATGCGCGCGGCATTGCACGCCGGGGTCGGTGTGGAGGCTGGCCTGGCGTTCCCGTCCGAGGCGGAGGAGCTGGCGAGGAGCCCGTTCGCCCACCGGCTGACCCGTGCCTTGGTCGAGGTCGACGACGGGGCTGAGCAGGCCCGCGCGATCGCGGAGCTGATTCCGGACGGAGTTCCGCAGCTCTGGCACGGCTTTGGTCAGCGCACGTGGGAGGTTGTGGCTGCCGGTGCGGCCGCCGGCCACGACGTGCGGATCGGCCTGGAGGACGTTCTCGTGCTCCCTGACGGCGCCATGGCGCCTGACAATGCCACGCTCGTCGCCGCCGCCGTCGAGCTCGTCGGCGCCAGCCGGTAGACCCTCGGCGCCAGCCGGTAGATCCCCCGTCGGCACCAGCCGGTGGACCCCCCCGGTTGGCTCCGGTCAGGGTGTGACCGCAGCGCCATTGGCGGCGATGGGCACGACCGGCGGCACCGGGACCTCGCCGACCGCTCCGGCAACCGGGAGCTCGCCAACCGCTCCGGCAACCGGCAGCTCGCCGACCGCTCCGGCAACCGGCAGCTCGCCGACCGCTCCGGCAACCGGGAGCTCGCCGACCGGCCCGGGGACCGGTCGGTCGTCGCCGGGTGCAGGCACCCCGAGATCGCCCACGGCCTGGGTCTCGCGGGCGAGGAACGCGCCCAGCTCCTGGATCGTGCTCATCAGCGGCGCCGGGAAGATCACGGTCGAGTTCTTGTCGACCGAGATCTCGACCAGGGTCTGCAGGTTGCGCAGCTGCAGCGCCAGCGGGTGGGCCATCATCACGTCGGAGGCGTGAGCCAGCTCTCCGGCGGCCAGCGCCTCGCCCTCGGCGGCGATGATCTTGGCGCGCTTCTCACGTTCGGCCTCGGCCTGACGGGCCATCGCGCGCTTCATGCTGTCGGGCAGCTGGATGTCTCTCAGCTCGACCGTCGTGACCTCGATGCCCCACTCCTCGGTCTGCACATCGAGAATCTCGCGAATGTTCTGATTGATCGTGTCCGTCTCCGACAGCGTTTCGTCGAGCGTGTGGCGCCCCACCACCGCGCGCAGCGTCGTCTGAGCGATCTGGTTGATCGCCGACTCGACGTTCTCGATCGCGACCACCGCCGCGACCGGGTCAGCGACCCGGTAGTAGGCCACGGCGGAGACGTCGACGCTGACGTTGTCCTTGGTGATGATCCCCTGCGACTGGATCGGCATCGTGATGATCCGCAGCGAAACCCGGTGCACCCGATCGGCGAATGGAGTGATGAAGATCAGCCCCGGTCCGCGGGCCCCGCCCTTCACGCGACCCAAGCGGAACTGCACCCCCCGCTCGTACTGCTTGAGAATCCTCACTGACATCGCCGTACCGACCAACAGCACCACGACCAGCGCGACGAGCACATAAATAATCATCTGGTTGCCTTTCCGCCGGCGATTGCCGGCGCGGCGCGCCACCGCGGCGGGTGGGCCGAAGGGCCTGAAGGCCGACGCGCTACCTACCGGCCTTGGGCGGGAGGTCGGCCTCCCCGTGCCGGCCTGACGAGACAGAACCCCTGCCTGGGTGACCGACCCATACCACGTTAGCAGGGGTCCTCGCGCGCGATGGCGGGTTGAGGTTGCCGGGGGAGCAGGCGGTGGCCGTCGACGACGGCGGTGGCGAGATCGATCAGTTTGCGGTTGTTGATCCGCGATTGCTCACGCAACATCTCGTAGGCGTTGATGTCGTCGACCGAGTGGCGTTCCATCAGGATGCCCTTGGCCCGCTCGATCAGCGCACGCCGTCCGAACGCTCCCTCGAGGTCGTGGTATTCGGCGAAGCGTCGCAGCACGATGTCGATCGAGCTCTGCCAATCCTCGACGTCGGCGTCACTGATGTGGGCGAACACCCCCCGCTTGGAGGCCTCTTTGACGAACTCAGGATCCCGGGTGTGGATCAGGACGATCACCGGACAGGCCGCTTCCCTGACGATCTTGTCGATCAGGTCGAGCGCGTGCGCCGAGCTCTCACCGAGCCCGACCAGCGCGACGTCGGGCCTCTCCCGGGCCGTCACCGCACCCACGTCATCGACGTTGATCTCCCGCGCGATCACCTCGTGTCCCAGCGCGGCCACAATGGGCGCGACCAGAGCCAACCGATCCCGGCGCTCGTTGGCGATCAGGACTCGCAGATGGTCGGTCTCTCGGTAGTTCATCAGCGACCTCGGGCCAGCCGGACTATAACTTTGGCACACGTCGGTGCCGCCTCGCATATCGCCGACGTTCCGGGCCCTCGCCCTGTCCCTTGCCTGCAGGTGTATGGTCGGTATGGCCCGTTCTAATTTTCGGCGGGCAAGTCTTGACCGGCTCCAACCCTCGGCCGGCGCGTCGTCTTCGGGCGCATCGGATCCGTGCCCACGACGTCCCCCGTGAGGAGCCATCATCAGCGACGCGAACACCACGAACGGATCGTCGGCCGGCGCGAGCGGCCCGGCCATCCCGTCGAACCCGGCCGCGCGCGGACTGCTGGAGATCGCGCGGAGTGTGCTGGGCGATTTGGACGTCGACCGTGTGCTGGACCGCGTGCTGGAGTCGGCACGTGAGCTCACCGGGGCCCGCTACGCGGCGATGGGCGTGTTGAACGAGTCGCGCACGGCGCTGGCTCGGTTCATCACGGTTGGGGTTGATCAGGCGACACGCGGTCAGATCGGGTCCGAGCCCACCGGGAAGGGCGTGCTGGGCGAGTTGATCCGCCATCCCGTGCCGCTGCGCCTGCCCGACGTCGGAGCCCACCCGCGCTCGTACGGCTTTCCCGTCGCTCACCCGCCGATGCAGAGCTTCCTCGGCGCCCCGGTCATGGTCGGCAGCCAGCCGTTCGGAAATCTGTATTTGACCGACAAGCACGGGGGCGGCGAGTTCACCGCCGCCGACGAGGAGTCGCTGGTGCTGTTGGCGGAATTCGCCGGTGTCGCGATCGACCATGCGCGCCGATACTCCGGCTCGGAGGCGCGGCGCGACGAGTTGCAGCGAACCGTCGACACGCTCGAGGCGACGGTCCAGATCTCCCGCGCGCTCGGCGGCCAGACCGACCTCGGGACCGTGTTGGAGCTGGTGGCCAAGCGCGGACGAGCCCTGGTCTCCGCCCGCGCCCTGGTGATCGAACTGGAGCGCGATGGGAATCTGGAGGTCGCGGCCGCCGCCGGGGAGTTGGCACGCGGTCTGGTCGGTGCCCAGATCCCGCTGAACGGCTCGGTGGCTGACGCCGCCCTGCGCACCGGGCGCACTCAGCGCCTGGAGGACGAGCTCAATCGCGTGCGCTTCAACGAGTACGGGCTGGGCCGGCTCGGCTTCGACGTGGAAGGTGGTCTGATCGTCCCGCTGATCTTCAACGGGCGCTTCTTCGGGGTGCTGATCGCGGTCGACCGGCTCGACGGCGGGCCGCAGTTCACCGCCGAAGATGAGCGGCTGTTGCAGTCCTTCGCGGCGAGTGCGGCCACCGCGGTGGCCACGGCCCAGTCGGTCGCGGTCGAGCGGCGCAGCCAGCGCTTGGCGGTCGCCGAGCAGGAACGGGCCCGGTGGGCGCGAGAGCTGCACGACGAGACGCTGCAGGGCCTCGCGGCGTTGCGGCTCGGCCTGGCGGCCGCCCGGCGCGCCGGTAGCCGCGACGCGTTGAACGAGGCGGTCGAGGCGACCATCGGTCAGCTCGAGACGGAGATCTCGGGGCTACGGGCGCTGATCACCGAGCTTCGCCCCCCCGAGCTGGACCAGCTGGGACCGACGGCGGCCATCGAGGCGCTGGCCGAACGCGTGTCCAAGCATGGCCTGGACGTCGACGTTCACGTCGACCTCGCCCTCGATGAACGCGGGGCGGCTCGTCGCCACACGCCCGAAGTGGAGACGACGATCTACCGGATCGTCCAGGAGGCGCTCAACAACGCGGTCAAGAACGGGCACGCCCGCCGCGGGGTGGTCGAGGTGATCGAGTCCGGAACGACGGTCGCGGTGACCGTGAGGGACGACGGCGTGGGGTTCGACGCGATCCGGCCGACCGACGGGTTCGGGGTCCTGGGGATGCGCGAGCGCACGGAGCTGCTGGACGGCACGCTCGAGATCGAGTCGGCCCCCGGCCAGGGAACCGTGGTCCGCGCCACGCTGCCCATCGCGGCTCGGGCCGAGGTCGAGCGCGACCGCAGAGAGCGCCCGATCCGCCGCACGGGCTGACCGTCAGGGCGGGCCCGCCCCCGCGAGCCAGTCGCTCGGAGGCCCTATCTCACGACGCGGTAACGCGCGAGCGCGTCACGGCGGGCCGAGGCGTGGTCGACCATCGGTCGCGGGTAGTCCGACCCGATCCGGCAACCGGCCTGCTCCTGCACCTCGCGCGGCATCCTCCACGGCTCGGCCAGGTACCGGTCCGGGACGGACTGCAGCTCGGGAACGTAGCGGCGCACGTAGCTGCCGTCGGGGTCGAAGCCAGCCTGCTGGCGCGCCGGGTTGTAGATCCGGCGAAACGCCGGCTGCGGATCGACCCCCACCGAGGCAATCCACTGCCAGTTGCCGTTGTTGCTCGCCTCGTCGCCATCCAGCAGCAGGCGCATAAACCAGCGCTCGCCCCAGCGCCAGTCAATCCCGAGGTCCTTGGTCAGGAATGAGCCGACGACCAGGCGGGCGCGGTTGTGCATCCACCCCTCCCGGCGCAGCTGTCGCATGCCCGCGTCGACGAGGGGAAAGCCCGTGCGACCATCGCACCAGGCGTCAAAGCGCCGCCGAGCGTGGCTCCAGCGGATGGTTCCGCGGTAGCGCGCCTGGTGCTCGGAGCGGGCGTTGGCGGGGAAGTGCCAGAGCACGTGGGCGTAGAAATCTCTCCAGGCCAGCTGACGGCGGAACGCGTCTGCCCCGGCGCCCGGCGGCAGCCGGCGCTCGAGTTCGCGGGGCGAGATACACCCGAAATGAAGGTACGGGGAGAGACGTGAGACGCCTTGGCGCCCGACCGCGTCGCGCCCCTCGTCGTAGCCCCCGATCCCACCCGACAGGAAGGCTCTCATCGCTGCGCGCCCGGCACGCTCTCCCCCAACCATCGGCTCGGTCAGCTCCGACTCCAGGCCGAGCGCGGCCAAGCTCGGCAATCGCCCGGCGTCGACGCCCCGGCCGATTGCCGGCAGCGACCGTGGGGCGGCGAGTACGGCGCGGCGCCGCTCGCTCAGCCACCGGCGGTAGAAGGGCGTGAACACCGAGTAGGCTCGCCCCGCCGCGGTGCTGATCGAGGCCGGGCTGTCCAGGACGAACAGCCCCGGGTGCGGGCGCGGGATAATCCCGGCCCCCGCGAGCGCTTGGCTCACGCGCGCTTCCCGCTGACGTGCGAACGGCCCGACGTCGGCGGAGAAGTGCACCGAGCCGGCGTCAAGTTCTCGAGCCAGCGCCGGCAGCTCGCATTCCGGTGCCTCGTGACGCACGACCAGGCCACTGCCGCGCTCGCGCAGCGATCGGTCGAGGTCGGCCAGACACTCGAGCAGGAACTGCGTTCGGGGTCCCGAGGCGTGCCGACCCCTCAGCAACGCCTCATCGAAGCAGAACACGGCAACCACGCGATCTGCTTCGGTGAGCGCGGCACGCAGCGCCGGGTGATCCCGCAGGCGCAGATCGCGCCGCAGCCAGAGCAGCGCGGTCACGCGGTCAGCACGCCGATGGTCAGCCTTGATCCAGGCAGCGAGCGGCCGACCGGGGCGCGAAGCGAGCGAACACGACTGCCAACGTGGCCAATTCCGTGGCGCTGAGCCGGTCGAAGAAGTGGCCTTGGACGAAGGCAAAGTGCGTCGCCTGTGCCGCGCGGGCGACGGTCAGGCCGGTGGCGGTGAGATGCGCCTCGACGGCCCGGGCATCGGCTGCGCAGGGACGGCGATCGACCAGCCCGCGCTGCTGCAAAAGGTCCACCACGCGGGATATCCGGCTCAGGCTGAGGCCCGTCTCGGCCGCCAACGCCGAGAGCCGCAGGCACCGGCCGTCGGCCGCCGCGAGCCGACCGAGCACCTCGACGCCGCTGAGGCCCAGCCCGTGCCGCAACTCGAGCTCGGCGTCCAGCGCGCGGGTGATCTGCTTGTGGGTTTCCAGCAGTCCGATCCAGGCGTCGGCATGGGTCTGCGGCCATTGCGTGAGACCGTCCGTCTCAACCAGGACACGGGGGCCGATCGACGAAGTGCCCTGACGGGCCTGGTTGGAGATCATGACCTGAACAAGGTTAGCGCAGACGCTTGCCAGCGCAAGCAAACTGTGTTATGCTTGCCACCGCAAGCAATATGCGAGGAGATGATATGAAGCTTCAGGGGCTGCACCACATCACGATGATCACCGGCGACGCGCAGCAGAACGTCGACTTCTACGCCGATGTCCTGGGCCTTCGGCTGGTCAAGAAGACGGTCAACTTCGACGCCCCCGAGGCCTATCACCTGTATTTCGGCGATGAGCGCGGCGCGCCCGGATCGATCCTGACCTGGTTCGAGTTTGCCGGCGCGGCGCGCGGACGCGCCGGGGCCGGGATGATCCACACGATCCAGCTCGGCGTCGGGTCGGACGCATCGCTGGATTTTTGGGCCGAGCGCTTGCAGTCCAAGGGCTACGCGTCCGAGCGCGGCGAGCATTCGCTGCGCTTTGCGGACTATGACGGCCTGGGCCTCGAGTTCGTGGTGGCCGACGACGGCAACCCACCGCTGACCGCCCAGCATCCGGAAGTGCCCGCGGAGCACGCGATCCTCGGGCTCGAAGGCGCCCGGGCGTATGGTCCGCTCGAGCGCGTGGATGAGACGTTCCTGACCGACACGCTGGGCTTCACCAATGTCGGGGCGGGTGAATACCGCCTGGCCGGCGAGCAGCGGCACTTCCACTGGGCCTACGACCAGCCACCCCAAGCCGCCGGGCATCAGGGAGCCGGCACCGTGCACCACATCGCCTGGGCCTCGCGTGACGAGGATCACCTGGCGTGGCAGCAGCGCGTCAGGGCGGCCGGCGGATACGTGACCGACGTGCGGGACCGCGACTACTTCAAATCGATCTACTTTCGCGAGCCGGTCGGGATCCTGTTCGAGATCGCGACGCTGTCGCCGGGCTTCGCGGTCGATGAGGATCCGGCTCATCTGGGCGAGCACCTGATGCTGCCGAAGATGCACGAGCACCTGCGTGAGCAGCTTGAGCGCACGCTCACCCCGATCGTGAACCCGCGCGCCGAGCAGGTCGGCGCATGAGCCCGCTGACCTTCCGCGAACGAGCGGCGTCGGGAAGCCCAGACGGCCTGCTCATCCTCCACCACGGCCGCGGCGCCGACGAGCATGACCTGCTCTCGCTGGGCGATCAGTTCGATCCGCAGCGGCGGCTGCACGTGGCCACGCCGCGCGCGCCGCTGACCCTGCCAGGGTGGCCGGGTTATCACTGGTATGTCGTGCCGAGGGTCGGCTACCCCGATCCCGACACGTTCTCCGCCGCCTACCGCCAGCTGACGGAGTTTCACGACGAGCTCTGGCAGCGCACCGGGATCCCACCGGAACGCACCGTGTTCGGCGGCTTCTCGATGGGGTCGGTGATGAGCTACGCGCTCGGTCTCGGACCCGACCGGCCCGCACCGGCCGGCATTCTCGCCTTCTCGGGCTTCGTGCCCACTGTCGAGGGTTGGCGGCCCGACCTCCCCGGCCGACCCGGACTCCGAGCCTTCATCGCCCACGGCCGGCGGGACCCGGTGATCCAGGTCGAGTTCGCCCGTCGCGCCCGCGACCTGCTGGAAGCCGGCGGACTCGAGGTCGAGTACCACGAGTCCGACGTGGCCCACCAGATCGACCGCGCGCACATCCCGCCCGCCGTGGACTGGCTCGCGGGAACCCTTTCGCACGCCGAAACCGACGGCCCGCTGACCGAGGCTCGCGTAAGTCAGTAAATCAAATTAATAATTAATTGATTAACTACTAATTAGCTGAACTTCCCGTCGGGCCGCCGGTATGTAGATCAACCACGTCGCGAGCGCCAGCCCGGCGGCCGCCGCCAGGGGCAGCGCCAGGCTGGTTTTCAGCAGCAGCGCTCCCGCCACAGCTCCGGCCAGCATCGTCACCACCGCGGCGGTTCGACGCGTCGAGCCCTTGCCCGAGCCCCCAAACAGGGGCGAGTCGGCCGCCAGTCCGGTAAGTGTCATCGTCAGCACGGTGGTCGTGAGGTCGGGCACAGCGATTTTTCTCACCGTCGCGTTCCGCATTCCCATGGCCAGCGCGAGGAGGGCGATCACCACGTCGCCCGAGACCGTATTGGGGCGGATGTGGATCGCGGCGGCCACCACGGCCGCGATCGCGACCAGCACGGTCTCGATCGCCAGCGTGCTGGCCACATGGCGAGGATGGTGCGCCCCCAACCGCGATGCGAGCACGCCACCCGCGCCGGCTCCGAGCAGGAATGCGCCCAGGGAGACCATCGGCGCGATTACGGGCAGCCCGCCGGCGCCCGCGATCCCGAAGCCCAAGAGGACGATGTTGCCGGTCATGTTCGCCGTGAATACATGCCCAATCCCCAGGTAGCTGGCCGCATCGACCAACCCCGTGGTGAACGTGAGCACGAGCAGAGCCCGCGTCAGCGGGTGACGGATGCTCGCGGCCGCCCGCTGGTTTAAGGATTGGGGACCGGTCGCGCTCAGCAGCCCACGCCCGGGCGGCTTGAGCCGGGAGCCAGGCACTCGACCTGGACCCTTGGCGCCTGCCGAGCGCGCATGACGAACGCGTAGTACTTGCCGATCCAGTGAGACCGGACGACCCTGACCATGATTCGCGCTCCGACTCGCAGATGGTGATTATGGAAGCGAGGCATCAGGTGGATCGTCACGGAGAGCTTCCGCGGGCACTTGTGCTTCGACGTCCGCTTGCATGGCTTGGGTTTGCGCACCGGCATGGAGCGCTTGGCGAACGGGCAACCCCCACCCTTGCACTGAAGGATGACGGTCGCCCCGATCGGCGCGCTGTTGACGGCCAACGCGAGCACTTTCGTATAACTCGGCGTGTAGAAGAAGGTCCATTGCATCGTCGAGCCGATGATGCCGAGCACCTTGGCGGGCGCCTTGACCACGCCCACGGCTTGCGCAGGCGCCGAGGCTGAACCGCTGAAGTTGCCGTCGCCGAGATACACCGCGGTGATGGCGTGCGTGCCTGCCGCCGCGTAGCTGACCGTGCAGGTCGCGGTGCCCCCCGCCGCGAGCGGTTGGCCGGCGCAGGCCGGAATTGGCGTTCCAGCGTCCTCGAAGGCGACCGATCCGGTCTCGAACGCGCCGCCGTGGGCTGAGGTGATCGTGGTCGAGTACGTGACATCCGCACCGATCTTGACGATTCCGCCGTTCGGCACGCTGAGCGTCGTCGCGGTCGAGTCCCGACCGACCCCCAGCGAATCGGTGGCGCTGGTCGAGCCGCCCATGCCCGACCCGGGGCTGGGGACGAAGACGGCGGTCAGAAGCTCCGGGGCGCTCGCCGCCGAGAACGTCGTCACGCACGTGACGATCGGGGCCTGCGTCGTCACCGGTTCATTGGCACACCCGCTGATCGCGGTGGCGCGGTTCTTGAACGAGATCGTTCCCGTCGGCGCCCCGCCGGTGCTCGAGGCGACGGTCGCGATCAACGTCACCTGCTGATTGGTGACCGGATCAGTGGGTACCGATGACAGCTTGGTCGTGGTCGAGGTGCCCGGAGCGGGAGGGCGGGCGGTCTGGGTCAGCGTCGCTGTCCCCTTTATGTTCGCCGATTGGTCCTTCGCGGTGATCGTTACTGACTGGGCCGTCCCAGAGCTCCTGATCGTCGCCGTGTAGATCCCATTACCGCGGTTGGTGGTTGCGCTGACGACGTTGCCCTTGTCGTTGGTCGAGAAAACGATCGTGTCGTTGGACACGGGGGCGCCGTTCGCGTTGGTGACCGTGGCCGTGGCCGTGCTCGTGGACGACCCGTTGGCCACGATCGAGGCGGGCGAGAGCCCCACGCTGACATTCTTGGCCGGTAGGGTCGGGGGCGGCGGGGGCGCTGTCTGGGTCAGCGTCGCTGTCCCCTTTATGTTCGCCGATTGGTCCTTCGCGGTGATCGTTACTGACTGGGCCGTCCCAGAGCTCCTGATCGTCGCCGTGTAGATCCCATTACCGCGGTTGGTGGTTGCGCTGACGACGTTGCCCTTGTCGTTGGTCGAGAAAACGATCGTGTCGTTGGACACGGGGGCGCCGTTCGCGTTGGTGACCGTGGCCGTGGCCGTGCTCGTGGACGACCCGTTGGCCACGATCGAGGCGGGCGAGAGCCCCACGCTGACATTCTTGGCCGGTAGGGTCGGGGGCGGCGGGGGCGCTGTCTCGGCCAACTCGGCCTGGCCCAGCACGTTGGGCATGACCGAGCTGTCGGTCGCGGTGATCGTGAACGAGGCGATCGCGGTCGAGCCCGTGATGGTCGCCGTGTAGGTCCCGTCTCCGCGGCTCTTGACGGCACTGAATTTCAGTCCGTCGGGGGCGGCGGAGAATGCGACCGTGTCGCCGGAAACGGGAGCGTTGCTCGCGTCGGTGACCGTCACGGTGGCCTTGGTCGTCGAGGTCCCGTTGGCCACGATCGACGCCGGCGCGAGCTTGACGCTCACAGTCCTCGCCGGACCGGCCGCCGCTGTCGGCGAGACCGGCAGCCACCAACCCAAGGCGGTGCACAGAATCAGGAGCGCGCCGACCGCCGATCCACGGACCGTCCCGGCGGGCGCTCGACGGCCCAGAGCCATTTGACCCACGAAGTGTCTGATCAGTCGCAAAGCCACCCCACGCCCTGAACGCGGAGAGAATACCGAATGCGCGGGGTCCCTGCGTAGCCCACACAGGCGTCCCCAGGACAAGCCTTTCACAAACGGCTGCGGCCGCGTATGATGGTGACGCAAAGCTGGATGCGATAATTGGGGGCTAAGGTGGGAATCGGTTCTGCGGTCAGCGAGAACCCCTCGGTGGAGGGAATAGGGTCGTCCGGTGTTGCGGGCGCGGATCGCGTCGCCCGGGGAGCCGTCCGGCGGCGACGGCTGTGGTTGGTCGCGGGGCTGCTCGTCGTGGCCTTCGGCGTTGCCTTCGCCGCGGGGGTGACAACCAGGACCGGGACGAGGGGACGCACCGGCCTCGCGCAGTCCCAACATGTGATCGCGGCCAAGCCAATCGTCGTCAACGTGAAGGCGGCCCAGCCGGTCCCGGCACTGAAGGTCAGAGCGAAGCACCGCGTCGCGCACCGGTCCCCTGCGAAGCCGGTGGTCCAGCCCAAACCGGCCGTCGCGGTGCCCAGCAGCGCTCCGGCGGTGTCCCCGACGAGCCCGAGTGTCTCGACGGGTTCCGGTTCTCCCTCGCAAAGCGTTCCGGCGCCCGCACCGGCCCCCGCGCCGGTTACCCCGGCACCCGCCCCGCGCCCAGTGGTGAGCGCGCCGCCGACGCCCAGCCCCGCTCCCTCCACCGGCAGTGGCAGCAGCTCTGGCGGTAGCGGCACCAGCTCTGGCAGCAGCGGTGGCAGCGGCACCGTCAGCGGCGGAGGCTGACCCGCCTCGGTGTCGGGCCGGTCGATGCCGCCCCGGCGGCTGACTGACGCCCGATCGAGCTATACGCGATCCTCGTGGCGGGAATCGACACCGATTAGATGAAGCTCGGAGTACACGTCGGCTACTGGGGCTTGGGCATGGGGCCCCAGGACCAGCTACGAGTCGTCCAGGAGGCGGAGCGGCTCGGGTACGACTCCGTGTGGGCCGCGGAGGCCTACGGCTCGGATGCCGCCACCGTGCTCGCGTGGCTGGCGGCCGGCACGGACACCATCAAGCTCGGCTCGGGGATCTTCCAGATGCCGGCGCGCAGCGCGGCGATGACCGCCATGACGGCCGCGACGATCGACGAGCTGTCCGGGGGACGGATGCTGTTGGGGATCGGATCGTCAGGTCCGCAGGTGGCCGAGGGCTGGCACGGACAGCGTTTCGAGCGCCAGCTACAACGCACGCGGGAGTACGTGGAGGTCGTGCGCAAGGCGCTGGCCCGAGAGCGCCTCGAGTATCACGGCGAGACGCTCGAGCTGCCGCTGCCCGATGGCCCGGGCAAGGCGCTGAAGCTGACGATCGCCCCGGTTCAAGAGCGCATCCCGATCTACCTGGCGGCGATCGGTCCGAACAACACCGCCCTGGCCGGCGAGATCGCGGATGGCTGGATTCCGACCTTCTTCTCCCCCGAGCACGTCGCCGACTTCCGCGTCCTGCTCGAGCAGGGCGCCGCCCGGTCAGGACGCTCGTTGAGCGGCTTCGACATCGCTCCGGTCGTCAACGCCTACGTCTCCGATGACCGCGAGGCCGCTCGCAACCTGATGCGACCCCTGCTGGCGCTGTACATCGGGGGCATGGGTTCGCGAGCTCAGAACTTCTACAACCGGCTCGTGCGGCGTTACGGGTTCGAGGCGGCGGCCGACGAGATCCAGAACCTGTATCTCGATGGCCAGCGCGAGCAGGCGGGGAAGGCGATTCCCGACGAGCTGATCGACATGGTGTCGCTGTGCGGCCCCCGCGAGGTGGTCAGAGATCGCCTGGCGGCCTTCCGGGACGCGGGTGTCGGCACGCTGATGGTCACGCCGATGGCGTTCACGGCCGAGGACCGGATCGCGCAGTTGGCCGCCGTGGCCGAGCTCGCCGCTTGACTGGCGCCCGCGGGCGACCGCCGGCGCTGGGCCGCTCGCACTCCCGCGAGCCGCTGCGCGTGTTCCTCGGCGCGTTCGGCCAACCGGGCCACGCGTTCCCGATGCTGGCGCTCGGCGCACGCTTGGCGGCCCGAGGTCACGACGTGACGTTCGAGACCTGGTCGCGCTGGCGGGAGTACGTGGAGGCGGAGGGGATGCGCTTCCTGGCGGCGCCCGAGTACCCCGTCTTCCCCACGCGCGACCGGCCGCTGAGCCCCTACGAAGCGGTGGTGCGGGCCACGGCCGAGACCCGACCGGCGGTGACCCGGTCCGCGCCCGACATCGTCGTCCACGACATCATCACCCTCGCGCCGGCGCTGGCGGGCGAACTCGAAGGCGTGGCGGTCGCGACGCTCATCCCACACCTCTACCCCCCGAGCGCACCCGGCTTTCCACCCTACGCGCTCGGCGCCCGGCTGCCTCGCACCGCGGCCGGGAGGGCACTGTGGCGGGCCCTCGACCGCCGCGTGCAGACTGGACTGCGCCTCGGGCGGACCGAGCTGAACGACGCTCGGGCACAGCTCGGGCTGGCTCCGGTGCAGCGATTTCACGGCGGCCTGAGCCAACAGCTGTGCATCGTCGGCACGTTCCCGCAGCTCGAATACCCGCGCCGCTGGCCCGAGCATGTGAAGGTCGTCGGCCCGGTCATGTGGGAGCCGGTGTCCGAACCGGTCGAGCCGCCACCCGGCGCGAACCCCCTGGTGCTGATCGCCCCGTCGACCGCCCAGGATCCCGAGCACCGTCTGTTGCGGGCCGCGCTCGCGGGCCTCGCGCGCGAGCCCGTCCGGGTGCTGGCGACCTGGAATCGCCGGGCCCTGCCGGGGCCCGTGCCGGTGTCCGGCAACGCCCGGCTGGTTGAGTGGCTCTCCTACGCGCACACGATGCCGCGCTCGGCGCTCGTGGTCTGCCACGCCGGCCACGGCACGATGGTCCGTGCGCTCGCGGCCGGTCGCCCCGTCGTTACCGTCCCCCACGTCGGCGATATGGCCGAGAACGCCGCCCGGGCCGATTGGGCAGGCGTCGGCGTGAGGCTCCCTTGGCGGCTGCTGACGCCCGCCAGCCTGCGGCTCGCCGTGCGCCGCGCGCTGAGCGACCGGTCTCTGGCCGTGCGGGCGCGTGATCTGGCCGCATGGGCAGCCCACCACGACGGCGCCGAGCGGGCCGCCGAGCTCGTGGAAACGCTCGGGTTCAATCAGCGCGACGGCCGCGCACAAACGCGATGAGCGCCGGCTCGTCGCTCTCCAGCACGTCGACCGGCTCCCCGTGGCACGTGCACAACTCGACCACCGCGCGGCGGTCATTCACCTCCACAGCGTGCCAAGTCGCCCCGTGTTCCTCCCACCGCACCAGCGCGTCGATGGTGATCGCCGGTCGCAACGGCGACTCGAATCAGCCCGCCGCAGGGGCAGCTTGGGCGGCCGCAACCGCCGGGTGCTCCCGCGCCCAGGCCGCGATCCGGCTCGAGTCCTGGATCACCGTACCCTCGTCGGTGACCAGCACCGGAACCCACTGCTGGCCCGTCAGTCGCTTCACCTCACGTCTGCCGGCGGTGTTATTGAACATCGCCGGCAGCAGCCCCAGCCCATACGAGCGAATCACCTCGGGCCGATAGCCCGCGTCGGTCAGCGCGTGATAGGCGTTGGCGCACGGATGCCCACCCGGGCGGGGGGTCGTGAACGTCCCGTAGCAGACGTAGAGCTTCATGGGCCTCCGGTCAGGTGGTCGTCTGGGACGAACTCCGGGGGTGGGACTCGAACCCACAACCTAACGGTTAACAGCCGTTCGCTCTGCCTAATTGAGCTACCCCGGATTATGGTGTATTGAGTGTGAGGCTTCCTACCGACGTTTTACTCTACCGGCAGAGAGGCCACCCCGTTCTCTACCTCGCTGTGGCAGTTAGAACACAGCAGGACGCATTTGCGGGCTTCTGCTCGGGCCCGCGCGAGTGAACGCGTGACCCCATCGACGCTGATCGCGAAGCTCTTCTCGACCGGCTTCCGGTGATGAAAATGGAGTGCGCCGATGCAGCGGTCATAGCCACAGATCGCACATGACCCGCCGGCCTCATCGACCAGGATCTCCTTGATCTTTCGACGTCGGCGCGCGACCGCTTCCTGTCGGCAGCGAAGGCATCGATACGCTCCGCGCCCTTCGATCCAGAAATCCGTGAGCCCGTGATGCCGGCAGTCGCGCCGCACGATGGCTCGACCTTCATCACGGGCTGCCTTCGTCTTCCGTCGTTGTTCCGTGGGCACAGTCTCCAGGCCATATTTGGCGAGCCAATGACGGATCGCGCCCGGACTCAGCTGGAGGTTCTCGGCCATCAACGCGATCGATGCTCCGCGCTTCACAAGTTCCTCCAGCCGCTCCCGCTCCACCCCGCCCTTCGCCGCGTACTTCTCGCGGTTCACGGCCTGCAACCCGTATTTCGCCATCCAGTAGGACACCGTCGACGGGTGCTTGCCAAACCTCTCGCCGATCTTCTCGATGCTCAGCCCTTGACCCAGCAGCAACTTCAGCGATTCTCTGTCCACGTCCGATCCCGTCCTTCGTCTCTTTCACCGGGCGAACGTATGTTCTCATACCCGTCGGACGGAAACCCCCTGCTCAGACTGCCTTTTCCAGTCGGGACACCACCCCTCTCACCTGCTCCAGCACCCTCTCTCGCTCCCGGGCCAGCTCGTTGATCCCCGCTCCCCCTTCCGCGCGGGCGCGGATGATCGCGCGGTCCAGCCGGTCTCGCTCGAGCACCAGACGGGCGTGCTCGAGGCGTTCTGGGCTGACGTCGGTCGACCGGCCGGCGCGGGCGACGAGATCGGCGACGATCCGCGCGAGCTCGTCGTCGTCGGACGGGAGATCGGCGAGCGGGGAGTCGGTTCGGCCCTCGAGGTGCCGCGCGGCGCGGCGCAGGGGCTCGCTGGTCAACAGCTCATCGGGGTCGATCTCGGACAATGTGGCGGCCCCCAGATCGGGCACCGCGACGCACAGCGCGAGGAATGTCCGCTCCGCTCGCGCGCCGTGGCTCAGCGCGCCGAGGCTCGCCCCCGCGGGTGCGGACTCGTCCGGCTCCCGCTCCCGTTGCCCGACCGCGCGCGCGGACCGGGCGACCCGTCGACCACCAGCGTCGCCAAGCGCCCCTGTGACAGCTCGAGCCGACCGGCGACCCGCCGCATCAGCTCGTCGCGCAGGACGCTGGCCGGGAGCTCTGCCAGCACCGGCCGCAGCTCGGCCAGCGCCCGGTCTCTCCCCTCCGCGCTGCCCGTGTCGGCGCGCTCGAGGATCCGCTCGACGTGAAAGGCGACGAACGGCACCGAGCGCGCGACGCGAGCCCGGAGCGCGTCAGGACCCTCGCGCTCGACGAGCTCGGCCGGATCGCCCCCCTCGGGCAGCGGGACCACGCGGAGCTCCAGCTTGCGCTCCGGCGGCGACCCGAGAGGCGCGGAGCATCGCTTCCTGGCCGGCGCTGTCGGCGTCCAGACACAGCTCGAGCACGCGCACGATTCGCTCGAGCTCGCGGACCTGCTCCTCGGTCAGCGCCGTGCCCATGATGCCGACCGCGTTGCGCAGCCCGGCCTGGTGGAGCGCCAGCACGTCGGTGTAGCCCTCGACGAGAATCATCCGTCCCTCGCGAGCGGCGGACGCCCGCGCGAGATCGATCCCGAACAGCTGGCTGCGCTTGTGGTAGAGCTCGCCGTCGGAGGTGTTGAGGTACTTCGGTCGCTGGTTGTCTCGCATCGCGCGCGCGCGCCGAAACCGAGCACGCGTCCGCGCGCGTCGGCCGAGGGGAACATGATCCGCTCGCGGAAGCGGTCGTAGACCTGGCCGGCGCGCGTGTGCGACGCCTTGACCAGCCCGGCCGCGAGTCAGCTCCTCGTCGCTGAAGCCCGCCCGGCGTGAGGCGAGCACGATCCGGTCCCACGCGCTCGGCGCGTATCCGACCCGGAACTCGCGCAGCGTCTCCTCGGTCGAGACCCCGGCCGAGCAGGTATCGCCGGGCGCCCTTCGGCCTCGCGCGCCTCCCACAGGTAGCGGGAGTAGTAGGTCGCCGCCCGGCCGAGCAGCGAGTGCAGCCGCTCGCGCCGCTGGCGGCGCGCGGCCGCCGCGGGGTCCTCGGCCTCGGTCTCGAGCGTGACCCCGAAGCGGTCGGCCAGCGACTCGAGCGCCGCCTTGAAGTCCAGGCCTTCGGTCTCCATCACGAACGTGAACGGATCGCCGGAGACCTGGCAGCCGAAGCAGTGGTAGTGCTTCTCGTCGGGCCGGACATGGAACGACGCCGTCCGCTCGTCGTGGAACGGGCACAGACCGAAGTAGCTGTCGACCCCGGCTCGGCGCAGGTCGGTCCGCGCGGACACCAGCGCGAGCATGTCGACGGCGTCGAGCACGCGGTCGCGCGAATCGGCGGTGTAGCGGCTCACGGCGCGAAGGCGACCGGCACGCTCAGCGCCTCGAACGTGCGGATGCAGTAGCGGTCGGTCATGCCGGCGAGGTAATCGGTGACCCGACGCGCCAGGTCACCGGGCGGTATGGAGGCCGGGATCTCCTCCGGATGGGCGCAGTAGTGGTCGAACAGCGAGCGCACGACGAGCTCGATCTTCGCATGCTCGCGCGTCGCCTCCGGTCCCAGGTACACGCGCTCGAACATGAACGCGCGCAGCTGCGCCATCGCGCCTCCGATCACCTCACCCTGGACGATGTCTCCGGCCGACTCGGAATGCTCGACCAGATCGTGCACGAGCATGTCGATGCGACGGGGGCCGGTGTCGCCCAGGATCGCGATCGGGCGCGCGGGCAGGTCGGCCGCCGAGATCACGCCCGCCCGCAGCGCGTCGTCGATGTCGTGGTTGATGTAGGCGACCCGGTCGACCAGCCGGACGATCTTCCCCTCCAGCGTCGAGGGCTCCGCGGCCCGCCCGGAGTGGCTGACGATCCCGTCGCGCACCGCGATCGTCAGGTTGAGCCCCTGCCCGTCGCGCTCGAGCGTGTCCACCACCCGCAGCGAGTGCTCGTGATGCAGGAACGAGGACCCGAATCGCGCCTGCAGACAGCGGTCGAGCGCCTCCTCGCCGATGTGCCCGAACGGAGGGTGGCCGAGATCGTGTCCCATCCCGATCGCCTCGACCAGGTCCTCGTTGAGCCGCAGGGCCCGCGCGACCGTGCGCGACACCTGCGTCACCTCGAGCGTGTGGGTCAGACGGGTCCGGTAGTGATCGCCGGTCGGCGCCACGAACACCTGGGTCTTGTACTTGAGCCGTCGGAACGCCTTGGAGTGCACGATCCGGTCGCGGTCGCGCTGAAACGGGGTGCGCAGCCCGCAGTCCGCCTCGACGCGCAGGCGCCGGGCCGGATACGACGGCGTCGCCAGCGGCGAGAGCTCGGCTTCCTCCCGGGCCGCAATCCGCTGCGCGAACGCGCGCGCCACCGCGCCGTCCGGATGGGCGTAGCGCGGCGGAGAGGATCTGATTGCTCACCCTGCGATTCTGACACCGCCCGGTGTCGGGCACCCGACTTGTGGCGAACCCGTGACACCTAGTGGGGTCGCGACGTTCCGGTGGGGCCCACTCGCACGCCGACCTACGCGCTGGGGCTCCGATCAGGGGCCTACGCGCGTCGCCAGCAGCGGTCTCAGATGCACGTGCGCGTGGTGCTCGGCCGTCTCGCCGATTGCCCGCTCGACCTGCCGCAGCGCGCGATCGGACGCGCTGGGCGCCTGGGCCAGCGGCTGTCCGAGCGCCCCCACCAGGAACCGATATGACTCCTCGTCGAGCGGGAACGCCGCCGCCTCACAGGAGCTGCACACGACGCCGCCCGCCGCGCCCGAGAACCCGCGCAGGTGCTCGGTCTCGCCGCACACCGCGCACGCCGCGAGCTGCGGCACGATCCCGGCTACGAGCAGCAGCTTCAAGCGAAAGGACAATCCGTTGCCCGCCCCGGCGTGGGCGACATCAGCATGCAGCAACGCCAGCTCGTTGGCGAGCAGTCGGAACACCTCGGGGTGCGGGTCGGAGGTTTCGAACAGGCGCGCCACGGCATCACAGGCCCGAGCGGCGGCGTCGAGCGTGGCCGCGTGATCGCGCACGGCGCCGTGGGACGCCACTGTGTCGACGCTCGTCACCGTGAGCAGGTCGCTGCGACCCTCGTGCAGGACCGCCCGCACGTGGAAGAACGGCTCCAGTCGCGCCCCGAAGCGGCTCCGGGACCGGCGGGCGCCCTTGGCGATGGCGCTCAGACGGCCGTGCCGGGGGGTGTACAGGTGCAGGATGCGGTCCGCCTCGCCGTAGCGGATCGAACGCAGCACGATCGCCTCGGTCTTCAGCGTGCCAGCCACGCGGATCGGTCCCCCGCCTGCCGGCCGGGATGTCGCGCAGGGCGGCCAGCCCGCGCTATACTTTGTGAAGTCATGAGTAACGTCATCGTGTACACGACCGAATATTGCTCCCGTTGCACCAGCGCCAAGGCGCTCCTCGCCCGCCGTAAAATCGGCTACGAAGAAATCAATTTGGCAAAGGACCCGGACGGTCGCGCAAAGTTGTCCGAGCTCACCGGGATGATCACGTTCCCGCAGATCGTGATCGACGGCAAGCCGCTCGGCGGCTTCGACGAGCTCCTGGCCGCCGATCGCGCTGGACGGCTGCGCGAGCTCGTCGCCGTCTAACGGCCGTTTGTGTGGGTCCCTCGCCAGCTCGCCGACGTGGGAACGCAGTCCCAATCGACGTTTTCCGAGCCGTCGATTGGGCTGTCAGCCAGGTAAATGAGTCAGAAATATGACCGCCACACACCCTCTCACCCGGTCTCCCACAGCCACGACAGGAGAGCTCGTCTAGCCTCCGATCGTCACCTGGCTGCGCGTCGCCGGGGCCGGGGTCGGGGTCGGGGCTGGCAGTGCTCACACACGTACGTCCCGCGCCCTGCGGCGACGATCTTGCGGATCGGGCCGCCACACCTCGGGCAGGCCTCCCCCGCGCGCAGGTGCACGAGGAACTGATCCTGAAACGACCCGCGCGCACCGTCGACATGGCGGAAGTCGTCGATCGTCGCGCCCTTGGCCTCGATCCCGGCCGACAGCGCCGCCTCGATCGCCTCGCGTAGCCGTTCCAGCTGCGCTCGCGTCAGCGTGCCGGTGGCGCGCAGCGGGTGGATCCCGGCCTGGAACAGAGCCTCGTCGGCGTAGATGTTGCCGACCCCCGCGATCTGGCGCTGGTCGAGCACGAACGCTTTGATCGGCGCCCGCCGGCCACGGGTGATCCGGCGCAGATACTCGAGGGTGAAGTCGGGCGTGAGGGGCTCGACACCGAGCCGCGCAGCCAAGTAGGCGTCCCGCGCGACGGCGCCAGGCAGCAGATGTCCGGTCCCGAACCGACGCGGGTCCACGTAGACCAGGCGATCTCCCCCATCCAGGCCAAAGCGCACGCGCGTATGCGGCGGCTCCGGATCGGGATCGAACAGCAGCGCGCCGGTCATCCGCAGGTGCATGAGCAGATGACGATCGTGGTCGAGCGACCAGATCAGGTACTTGCCCGACCGGCTCAGCCGCTCCACGCGCGCGCCTCGCAATTCGGCCTCCACCAGCTCCGGAGGTGTCGGACGCGTCCAGCGCGGGTCGAGAATCTCGACCTCGATGATCGTCCTGCCCTCCAGGTGCGGCGCCAGTTGGCGTCGGATCGTCTCGACTTCGGGCAGCTCGGGCATCTCATCTATACGAACGATCGCCCCGGCAGCTCGGGAGCCGCGACCCCCGCCAGCCACTGCAGGACGCTGGCTCCCACGTCGGACAGCGGGCCGTCGTGGCGGCGCCCGCCGTGGCCGGTGAACCGGGCCAGCAGGGGCGCGTGCTCGCGCGTGTGATCGGTGCGGGAGGAGGTCAGGTCGCAGCCGTGGTCGGCGGTCAGCACGAGCAGATCGTCGCCTCGTAGCCGCCCGAGCCAGCCCGCCACGCACGCGTCGATCTCGCGCAGGGCACGCTCGAAGCCCACCGCGTCGTGTCGATGCCCATAGACCTGATCGGTCTCCACCAGGTTCGTGAACACCAGGCCGTGATCGAGCGAGGACATCAGCGCGGTCGTCTCCTGCAGCGCACGGGCGTTGGTCGGGCCGGGATGCTGGACATCGATCCCGACCCCCGCAAACAGCTGGCCGACCTTGCCCACGGAGTGCACCTCGACGCCGGCGGCCTGCAGCTCCTGGAGGTAGCTGCGCGTGGGTGGGGCCACCGAGTAGTCACGCCGACCCTCGGTCCGCTCGAAGTGGCCCGCGGAGCCGCCAAACGGCCGCGCGATCACGCGGCCGACGGCGTGCTCGCCGGTCAGCTCCGAGCGTACCTGGCGACAGATCTCGTACAGCGCGTCGGGGGTGACGACATCGACGTGGGCGGCGATCTGGAGCACTGAATCCTGGCTCGTGTAGACGATCAGATCGCCGCTGCGCACGTGTTGCATGCCGAAGTGGTCGATCGCCTCGACCCCGTTGCGGGGCTGGTTGCACAGAATGCCGCGCCCGCTGGCGGCGCGGACGGTCGCGATCACCTCGCGCGGGAAACCGTCGGGAAAGGTGGGTAGCGCGTCCGGCATCACCACACCCATCAGCTCCCAGTGGCCGGCCGTCGAGTCCTTTCCCGGCCCCAGCGCATGCAGGCGGCCATGGAGGACGGGGGCAACCGACGGTGGCACCCCGGTCGAGCGGGAGGATCGATCCGAGTCCGAGGGCTCCGAGCGTCGGCAGCACCAGCCCGCCGGTCTGGTCGGCCAGGTGGCCGAGCGTGTTGGTGCCGGCGTCCCCGTAGTCGGCGGCATCGGGCAGCGCTCCGACGCCGCAGGCGTCGAGCACCACGACGAACGCGCGTCTCACTCCGACCGTGCCCCAGGCCGCGCGGGCGGGCCGACGAGCGGGATCCTGTCGGGTGCGGCCACCGGGCAATTCTGTCAGCCGCGGCGCCGCTCCCGGCCCAGCGTCCGGCGCCGTCAGTCCTCGCCATCCCCGTAGTCGATCCGCCCCAGCGCAGCGATGACGCCGATCCTCAGTGCGTGTCGGGGACCGACGGGTTCACCGGCCCATCGACATGCGCCCGCGGGTGAGCGTCGAAGTACACGTCGCGCAAGCGCTCGGTGGACAGGTGCGTATAGATCTGGGTGGTGCCGATGTCGGCGTGACCGAGCATCTCCTGCAGCGATCGCAGATCGCAGCCGCCGGCCAGGAGATGCGTGGCAAACGTGTGGCGCAGCGTGTGCGGGCTCATCCGGTCCGCGAGTCCGGCGGTGCGCGCATGGCGCTGGACGATCTTGTACAGGCCCTGGCGGGACAGGCCGGAGCCGCGCACATTGACGAACACGTGCGTCTCGTGGCGCAGCCCGACGAGTTTCGGCCGCGCGCCAGTGAGGTATTGCTCCAGGGTCGCGATCGCCTGGCTGCCGATCGGGACAAGCCGCTCCTTGGAGCCCTTGCCGCGCGCCAGCAGGATGCCGGCCTCGAGGTCGAGTTCGGGTAGCTCGAGCCCGATCGCCTCGGAGGCGCGCAGGCCGCACGCGTACATCGTTTCCAGCAGCGCCCGGTCACGCACCGCGGCCGGCGTGGTGCCAACCGGCTGGGCCAGCAGCCGCAGCACCTCGTCACGGCTCAGCACCTTGGGCAGTGCTCCGCGCGAGCGGGGCGGACGCAGCTCGGAGGTCGGGTCGTGGTCGATGATCTGCTCGCGCCGGAGATGCCGGTAGAACGAGCGCAGGCAGGCGATCTTGCGCTGCAGCGTGGCCGCAGCCATGGGCGGCTTTCCTTCGCGTCCGACGGCCAACTCCGAGACGAATCTCGCCAGGTCCCTCGGGTCGACGTCCAGCGGGTCACGATCGCAGCGCCCCAGGAACTCCCCGTACTGCTGGAGGTCGGACCGATACGCCTCGAGCGTGTTGCGCGATAGGCCCCGCTCGAGCTCGAGCGAGGCGAGAAAATCGAGCGTGAGCTCGGTCAGCCTGCGAGAGCCGGTCGAGGGCGCCTGATGGGTAGCCATGGTGACGTATTCGCCCATCGACCCGGCAGTCCTGCGATGGATCCGGCCCTCCGGCAAGCCGCCCGCCCGCGGTCAGCCCCGCGGTCGATCCGGCTCCTCGCGAGCCGCCCCTCCCGGTCAGTGCTGGGGAGACTCTCCCCGCGCCAGCGCCAGCGACAGCCAGAGCAGCGCGATCAGCGACTTCGAGTCCTCGCACTCCGCGATCGCTCGGTCGACCTGCGTCAGCGCCCAGGGCACGACCTCAATCCGTTCGTTCTCATCGGGTTCGGCGACCGGTGCGTCGGACAACCCACTGGCCAGGTACAGCCACACCCGCTCGTCGCTGAAGCCCGGACTGGTGTAGAAGATCGTGATCTCCTTCCACGTCTCTGCCCGCTTGCCGATCTCCTCGGCGAGTTCGCGTTGGGCGGTCGCCAGCGGCTCCTCACCGGCGACGTCGCGCTTTCCCGCCGGGATCTCGAGCGACGCGCTTGCTCCCACGGCCTCGCGCGGTTGGCGCGTCAACCAGACGTGCGTGGCATCAACGGCCAGGATCCCCACGGCGCCCGGGTGCCACACCTTCTCGCGGGTGACCTCCGCGCCGTCGGCGTGGCGAAACCGCTCCACGCCGACCGTGACGATCTGCCCCACCCATACGTTCTCCGCCCCGAGGAGCTGGAATTCGCTCATGACGTGCCGGCCTCCTGGAGTCGCGCCGCCTCCTCGACGAGCACGATCGCGACCTCCAGCAGACCCTCGAGCGCGTCAACGCTGATCCGCTCGGTGGGCTCGTGGTTGTGCTCGGTGCCGTCCGCCAGGTTGGTGCAGGGAAAGCCGCCCGCCACGAACGAGTTGGCGTCCGTCGCGCCGCCGGTGACGATGTGCTTGGGCTCATAGCCGCAGGCCCGCAGCGCCCGTTCGGCCACGACCACCTGGGGGGCTCGAGGGCGCGTCCGGTAGCCCTGGAACATCCGCTCAACCGTCACGTCGAGATCGCATTCGGACGCGTTGGCGGCATCTTGGAGATGATCAACCATCTCCGTCGCGACCTGCTCGACCCGGGCCTCGTCCAGGCTCCGCACCTCAGCTTCGATCCGGCACCGCTCCGGGACGACGTTGATCGCCGTTCCCCCCGCGATCGTGCCGACGTTCGCCGTCGTCTCGGCATCCAGCCGTCCGAGTGCCATCGCCGCAATGGCGCGTGCCGCGGCCGCGATCGAGCTCCGGCCCGCCTCGGGTCGCACGCCGGCGTGCGCCGCGCGACCGTGCAGCTCGGCGACGATCCGATGATGGGTGGGCGCCGCCAGCACGATCTCTCCGATCGGTGTGGCGTGGTCGAACACGTATCCGAAGCGACTGGTCAGCCGACCGACATCGAACTCCCGCGATCCACGCAGGGACACCTCTTCGCAGACCGTGAACAGCAGCTCGAGCCCGACCGGGGGCGGCTCGCCGGCCCGGGTGAGCCGTCGCGCCAGTTCCAGGATCACCGCGACGGCGGACTTGTTGTCGGCGCCGAGGATCCCCTCGTTCGCGTTCTCCCAACCACCCTCGGTGAGCACCGGCTCGACCGGCGCGGTGAGCGGAACGGTGTCGAGGTGCGCGCACAGCAGGATCGAGTCCGGTCCGCGACCCGGGATCCGAGCCAGCAGGTTGCCCGCGTCGGAGCCGATCGTCGCGGCGCGAGCGTCCTCCTCCACCTCGAGCCCCATCCCCTGCAGCTCCGACGTGACGCGATCGGCACAGGCCCGTTCCCGCCCCGACGGGCTCTCGATCATGCACAGTGCGGCAAACGTGTCGTGCAGCCGATCGCGCTCGGCGTCGGTCGCCCGCCTCACGGTCCCGTGCCGCGCGAGACGCGTACGTCATGCTCGTCGGCAGCGTCGAGCTCGCCGGCCGACGCCGGCTCGGACGCCTCGGCATGCTCCAGCGCCGCCCCCACAAACTCCCGGAACAACGGCGCGGGGCGCTCGGGGCGGGACTTGAACTCTGGGTGGTACTGAGAGGCGACGAAGAACGGGTGTTGGTCGGCCGGCAACTCGATCGCCTCGACCAGCCGGTCATCAGGCGAGGTGCCGGAATAGATGAGCCCCGCCGACTCCAGCTTGCGACGCAGATGGTTGTTGACCTCATAGCGATGGCGGTGGCGCTCGTAGATCACCGGCTCGCCGTAAAGCCGGCGGATAGCGCGTCGCGTCGTGCAGCTTGACGGGGTCGGCTCCGAGCCGCATCGTGCCGCCCATGTCGGCGATCTCCTTCTGCTCGGGCAGCAGGTCGATGACCGGGAACGGCGTCTCGAGGTCGAACTCGGTCGAATTGGCGCCCTCCATCCCGGCCACGTTGCGCGCGAACTCGCACACGGCGATCTGCATGCCCAGGCAAATGCCGAGATAGGGAATCCGGTGCTCTCGGGCCACCCCGGCGGCCCGGATCTTGCCCTCGATCCCGCGACCGCCAAAGCCGCCCGGGATCAGGATTCCGTCGGCGCCCTGCAGGCGCTGGGCGACGTCCGGGTCGGTGACCGATTCGGAGTCGATCCACTCGACCTCGACCTTGCACCCGTGGTGCACACCGGCGTGCCTCAGCGCCTCGACCACGGACAGGTAGGCATCCTCCAGTTGGACGTACTTGCCGACCAACGCGATCCGGACATGGCGTCCGGCCTCGGTCGCGCGGCGGGTGATCGCCTCCCATCCGGTCAGGTCCGGGGGCGGCGCCTGCACCCCGAAGTGCTCCCGGAGAATGAAGTCGTCCACGCCTTCATCGCGGAACACCAGGGGCACGCGGTAGATGTCCGGCACGTCATAGGCGGAGACCACGGCTTCGACCGGGAGGCTCGCGAACAGGGCGATCTTGCGCCGGATGTCGCCGGAGATGACCGACTCGGATCGGCACACCACCATGTCCGGGGCGATACCGATGCGCCGCAGCTCGTTGACCGAGTGCTGCGTCGGCTTGGTCTTCAGCTCACCGGCGTGACCGATGTACGGCACGAGCGTCAGGTGGATGAACATGCACCGCCGCCGCCCCACGTCGACGGGGAACTGACGGATCGCTTCGAGGAACGGAAGCGACTCGATGTCACCCACCGTGCCGCCGATCTCCGTGATCACGAAGTCGACGTCGCTGGAGTCCGCCATCAGCCGGATCCGCTGCTTGATCTCGTCGGTGATGTGGGGCACCACCTGAACGGTCGCGCCGAGATAGTCGCCCCGGCGCTCGCGGCGGATGACCGTGTTGTAGATGCCGCCGGCCGTGACGTTCGAGGCCCGGCTCGTGTTGGCGTCGGTGAAGCGCTCGTAGTGGCCCAGGTCAAGGTCGGTCTCGGCGCCGTCCTCGGTGACGAACACCTCGCCGTGCTGGTAGGGGGACATGGTCCCCGGGTCGACGTTGATGTACGGGTCGAACTTCTGCAGCTGGACGTCCAACCCGCGGGCGACCAGCAACCGCCCGATCGATGCTGCAGCTATTCCCTTGCCCAGCGAGGACACGACCCCGCCGGTGATGAAGATGAAGCGCGTCTCGCCTTGGGCCATCAATCGACTCCTTCCGATTCAGTCTATTGCGGCTTCGACACTAGTGGTCAACGCGGATGGCTCAGTGATCTCCGGCGTATCTGCGGCGGCGACCACTCTCCGCGGCCCCACGCGGGTCGGTGGGTGGGCCTGAGGTGCCCTTATGCCGCGCGCAGGAGCTGACGGGCGTGCTGGCTGGCCGCCCGGTCTCCCTCGCCGGCGCCGAGCATCCGCACGAGCTCACCGACCACCTGATCGCCGTCGAGCGCGCCGACCGTCGTGGTCGCGGGTACGGCCGTCGCGTCCTTGGCGATCGTGAAATGGCGCGCGGCGAGCGCTGCCACCTGAGGCAGGTGGGTGATACAGAGGATCTGACGGCCGCGCGAGAGCTCGCGCAGATGCTCCCCCACCGCGCGCGCGGTATGGCCCCCGATGCCGGCGTCGATCTCGTCGAACACCAGCAGGGAGTTCGACGCCTGTCCGACGCCTCCCTCGTCGCTCTGCCCGTGCGCGACGCTCAACAGTGCGAGCATCACGCGAGACAGCTCGCCACCCGACGCGACCTCGCGCAGCGGACCGGGGGCGACCCCCGCGTTCGGCCCGATCAGGAAGGCGACCGCGTCGGCTCCCCGCGCCCCGCATCCCTCCGAGCGCGGCTGCAGCTCGACCTCGAACTCGGCGTCCGGCATCGCCAGCTGGGCCAGGCGGCCACGGACGGCCGCGGCCAGCGCCGGCGCCGCCGCGTGACGAGCGGAGCTGAGCGCTCCGGCGAGACGATCGAGCTCCGCTCGTGCCGTTGTCAGCTCGGCCTCCGCCGCCGCGAGCGCGACGTCGGCGTGCTCGAGCTCATCGCGCCGGGCCCGGCAGCGCTCGGCATGACGCAGCACGTCGCCGATCGACCCGCCGTGCTTGCGCTCCAAGCGGGCGAACAGCGCCAAGCGCTCCTCGATCTGCTCGAGCCGTCCGGGGGAGCCCTCCAACCCAAGCCCGTAGCGACGCAGCTCGGCGCCCAGATCCTCTGCCTCATACCGCAGGGAGTGCAGCCGTTCCGACAGCGCCGTCAGATCCGGATCGATGCCTGAGGCGAGCTCGAGCTGCTGGGCCGCCTCGGCGAGCCGCTCGGAGACGCCGTCGCCACTCTCCGCCGCGATCGCCTCTGCGCCGGCCGCGGCCGCCATACGAAGGGTTTCCAGGTGGCGCAGCCGGTCCCGCTCGGCGGTCAGCCCGTCCTCCTCGTCCTCGCTGGGCGCCACTGCCTCGATCTCGGCCAGCTCGAACATGATCAAATCCAGTTCCCGGTCCCGGGCGCCCTCCAGTCCATCGAGTTCGGCGACCCGTTGTTCGAGCCGGTGGACCTGTTCGTACGCGCCACCCACCCGCCCGCGCAGCGCCAGCTGCTCGCCACCGCAGTATGCGTCGAGCACGTCGAGCTGAACGGTTGACAGCATCAGCTTGCGGTGCTCGTGCTGCCCGTAGAAGGAGACCAATTGGCTGCCCAGCTCCTGCAGGTCGGCGAGCGTCGCCGACCGGCCGCACACGTACGCGCGTGTACGCCCGTCGGGCCATACACGTCGCGCCAGCACGATCTCCTCGGCTCCGGTCGGGAGCTTGTCGGAGCCGGCGAACGCGTCGCCGCTCGCGAAGCCCGAGGTCGGTAGCGCGAACACGCCCTCCACGTAGGCCTCCGAAGCCCCGCTCCGGACGATCCCGCGACGGGCCCGCCCGCCGAGCAGCAGGTCGAGAGCGTGCGCCAGCAGCGTCTTGCCGGCGCCGGTCTCCCCGGTCAGAATGTTGAGGCCGGGCTCGAGCCGCAGCTCGGCTCGCTCCATCAGCAACAGGTTCTCAACGCGTAGCTCAAACAGCATCCGCGAGGGTGTACCACGTGGGTCCGACGGATCGGGTGGCTAGCCCCAGAGTGGTGTCGCCAAACGCCCGAACTTCTCGCGCAGGCGTTGATAGAACGTCGTTCCGGCGATCTGCGCCAGCGAGCCCTGATCGGTGGCGAACCGCGCCTCGAGCCGCTCTGCGGGCGCCAGCACGCAGATCGGCCGGCCGTCGACCATCACGTCGACCGGCTCTTCCTGGGAGCGGTTGTGAACGGTGACCACGTCCCCCGGCGCCACCACCAGCGCCCGCGCCGTGAGCGAATGGGGCGCGATGAACGACACCACGAACCCGTGCACACCCCAGGCCATCACCGGGCCGCCGTTCGCCAGGTTGTAACCGGTCGACCCCGCCGCGGTGGCGACCACGAGACCGTCGCAGCGCACGCGTCCCACCTCGTCGGCGCCCACCGCGTACTCGAGGTCGGCCACTCGCTTGCCGGCCTGGCGGTGAATCGAGATGTCGTTGATGGCGAGCCACCGGCCGTTCGCTCCCGAGATCGCGATGCCGGGCAGCGACAACACCTCAAAGTCCCCGGCGAACGCGCGCTTGAATCCGGCCTGGACCTCGTCACGATCGACGGTGGCGAGAAAGCCGACCTCGCCGAAGTTGATCCCAAACACCGGAACGCCGGTTCCCGCGTAGTTCCGCATCGCGCTGAGCATCGTGCCATCGCCACCGAGCGCAAAGCAGATGTCGACGTTCGGGTCGATCGCCGCAGAGAGCTCGAGGCACGCCGCGGGCTGGAGCGCATGTTTGCGTGTTTCCTCCGGGTCAAATCGCAAGACCACCCCAGCGGCGGAGGCCAGCTCGATCAGGGTTGCGAGCGCCGGCCCGGTCTCTGCGGGGCGCCGATGAGTGAATACGGTGGCGGTCCGAATTGGCCTCACGGCTCCACCTCTCGCGCAGCCAGCTCGAGATCGTCGACCCCACCCCTGGTCCCTTCGGCCAGCCACACGAAGGTCTCGAGGTTGCCCTTGGGCCCGGGCAGCCCGGAGCTGACGTAGCCGAGCACGGCGGCGCCCCGCTCGCGCGCCGCGTGTCCCACGTCGATCAGCGCGGTTCTCCGCAGGTCCGGCTCGCGGACCACCCCGCCCTTGCCGACCCGGCCGCGTCCCACTTCGAACTGCGGCTTGATCAGAGCCAGGCAGTCGAAGCGCTCGTCGGCGCAGCCCAGCGCCGCCCCGAGCACCTTGACGAGCGAGATGAACGACAGATCAATCACCACCAGGTCAGGTGGGTAGGGAAGCTCGTCGGCTCGGAGTGAGCGCGCATTCTCGCGCTCGATCACGGTCACGCGAGGATCCGAGCGCAGGCTCCAGTCGAGCTGGCCATAGGCAACGTCGAGCGCCACCACGTGCGCGGCGCCCCGCTTCAGCAGACAGTCGGTGAAACCTCCGGTCGAGGCGCCGAGGTCGAGCGCGCGCCGTGCGGTCACGTCCAACTCCAGCGAGTCGAGCGCGTTGGCCAGCTTGACCCCGCCGCGAGAGACGAACGCCGGCGCGCGGTTGAGCTCCAGCTCAACGTCTTCCGGGACCAGTTGGCCCGGCTTTTCGGCCCGGCGCCGACCGGGAAGCAGCATCACCTCACCAGCCAGCACCGACGCCGCGGCACGGGTGCGCGACGGGAACATCCCTCGCTCTGAGAGCAGATTGTCAAGCCGAACGCGTCTCACCTCCGCCGAACGGTACGTGATCGACCTCACACTCAGGCGAGCGCGTGCCCGCCACCATCCAACGACGATGAACGCGAGCCGACCCTTGAGCCTCTCGCCACTGATCCGAATGACTTCCGCCAGGCGATCCACGCCCACAACTCTCCTCTCCTTGAGGCGGCCCGCCCATCGGGCGGGCCGCCTTCCGGGAGGTACGGGGAGCGCCGCCACACACAGGCGGATGGGCTACGAAGCCGGCGTGCCTGGGGGCGATACGGGACGCGGTGCGCGAGGGCAGCGCCGCGCTGCTTGGGGGCGATACGGGACGCGGTGCGCGAGGGCAGCGCCGCGCTGCTTGGGGGCGATACGGGACGCGGTGCGCGAGGGCAGCGCCGCGCTGCTGGGGGCGATACGGGACGCGGTGCGCGGAGGCGAGCGCCGCGTCGTGGGGGGCGGCGCCAGGGAGGAGCGGCGCTGCGCTTTGGCAGGGCAGTGCCGGGGGTGCGGCGCTGCGATATGAGGGCGCGTGAGGCGGTGTCGGGGACCCGGGCGCGTGGGGGCGCGCGCCCGGTGGCACCCCCGACGGCTCCCTGCCAGAAGCCGTCCGCTAGCTCGTGACCCCGCTGCGCTCGGCCACCGCTGCCTCGATCCGCTCGGCGATCCGCTGGCCGGTGAAGCCGATCTCCTCGTGGAGCAACTTCGGCGCGCCGTGGGTGACGTAGCGATCGGGAAGCCCGACTCGCATGATGCGGGGTGCGACGCCGGCATCGGAGAGGGTCTCCCAGACGGCGGAGCCGAACCCGCCGGCCAGGACGCCTTCCTCGACCGTGACGAGCAGTTCGTGCTCGGCCGCGAGCTGGGCGGCGAGGCCGGCGTCGATCGGTTTGGCGAACCGGGCGTCGGCGACGGTGACCTCGATCCCGTGGTCGGACAGGATGTCGGCTGCCTCCAGCGCCTTCCCGACCCCGCTCCCGTACCCCAGTAGCGCCACTCGGACGCCTCCGTCGGGAGCGCTCGTGCCCTCGCGGAGGATCTCGCCGGTGCCGATCTCCAGTACCTGCGGGCGCGCGCGGCAGCTCCACGCCGCGGCCCTCACCGCGCGGGTAGCGCAGCGCGACCGGACCGTCGTCGTAGCGGAGCGCAGTGTGCAGCATGTGCACCAGCATCGCCTCGTCGCGCGGGGCCATCAGGACGATGTTGGGCAGGCAGCGCAGATAGGCGATGTCGAATGCGCCGTGGTGGGTTGGCCCGTCGTCGCCGACCAGTCCGGCCCGGTCCATCGCGAACACGACGTTGAGCCGCTGCAGACAG
Organism: uncultured Solirubrobacterales bacterium; assembly: GCA_963838535.1. Classification (GTDB taxonomy): domain Bacteria; phylum Actinomycetota; class Thermoleophilia; order Solirubrobacterales; family Solirubrobacteraceae; genus Palsa-465. Next base: position 107,857 of record CAWIRN010000021.1, on the reverse strand, counting down.
ACGTCGTGGACGATCTGGTCGTAGGCGCGCTGCAGGAACGTGGAGTAGATCGCCGCCACGGGCTTGCACCCCTGGAGCGCCAGCCCGGCGGCGAACAGCACGGCCTGCTGCTCGGCGATCCCGACGTCGTAGTAGCGATCGGGCAGCTCACGCTGGAGGAGGTTCAGTCCGGTGCCCGAGTTCATCGCGGCGGTGATCCCGATCACCCGATCGTCGCGCCGGCATTCGCGGACCAGCGCCTCGCCGAACACCTGGGTGTAGGCCAGCGGAGCGGGCTTGGCGCCGGCCGGCTTGGCCACCTTGGCGGCGGGCGCGCCGTTGGTGATCGAATGCGGCTTGGCGGCATGCCACTGCTCCATCCCCTCCAGCCCGCCCTCCTCGGCGGGCGCGAAGCCCTTGCCCTTGACGGTCGCGCAGTGGACGACCACCGGCCGCTCGGCGGCGAGCGCCTCACGCAGCGCGCGGCGCAGGGCGCGCACGTCGTGGCCGTCGACCACGCCCATATAGGCGAAGTCCAGCTCCTCCCACCACAGCCCGGGGGCCCAGAAGGCCTTGATCGATTCCTTGAAGTGGGGCCCGAGCCGCTCAAACGCGGCGCCGATCCCGGCGGGCAGTTTGGTCAGGCCGCCCTCGACCCCCTCGCGCGCGTGCCACAGCTTGGGGTTGAGGCGGACGCGATTGAAGTACCGCGACAGCGCGCCCACGTTCGGCGCGATCGACATGCCGTTGTCGTTCAGCACCACGACGATCGGCGTGCCCTCGCCGCCCGCCTGATGGACCGCCTCGAAGGCCACCCCTCCGGTCAGCGCCCCGTCGCCGACCACCGCGACGACGTGGCCATCCTCGCCGTGCCCGCGGCGCATCGCCTCCTTGATCCCCACCGCGTAGCCGATCGCCGTTGAGGCGTGTCCGGCGCCCATGATGTCGTGCTCTGACTCCTCGATCGAGCAGAACGGCGCCAGGCCGTGGTATTTGCGGATCGTGTGGAGCTGATCCCGGCGTCCGGTGAGGATCTTGTGCGGATAGGCCTGGTGGCCGACGTCCCAGAGGATCTTGTCGCGCGGAGAGTCCAGCAGCGAGTGCAGCGCGACGGCGATCTCGCAACTGCCGAGGTTGGCACCGAAGTGGCCACCGATCTCACCGACCGTGGTGATGATGTCCTCGCGGACCTCCTGAGCCACCTCCTGTAGCTCCTCGTCGCTGAGGTTGTGGAGGTCCCTTGGCTCCTCGATGCGGTTCATATGATCTGACATCAGTAGCTCCGGGTCGCGATGAAGTCGGTGATCTGCTCGAGCTCCGCGGCTCCGACCGGCGCCGCCTGGTTGAGCGCGTCACGAGCGCGCTCGTGCGACTCGGCGGCCAGCCTCCGCGCTCCATCGAGCCCAAATTCGGTTACGTAGGTGCGCTTTCCCAACCGTTCGTCGCTCCCCTGCTGCTTGCCCAGAAGTTCCTGGGAGCCGATCACGTCCAGGACGTCGTCCACGATCTGGAACAGCACGCCCAACTCGCTCGCGAAGGCTCGGAACCCGGTGATTGTGTCACTTTGCTGCGTCCCGGCGAGCAGCAGAACGCACTCGATGCTCGCCGCGATCAGCCGCCCGGTCTTCAGCTCGTGCAACCGGCGTAGCCCGGCCGGTCCCGCCGGCGCGGTGCCGGTGACGTCGAGATATTGCCCTGCCGACCATACCCTGCACACCGGTCGCGGCGGCCAGCTCACGGGCGGCCGCGAGCACGTGGGCGGGATCACCACCCTGCTCTGTGAGCAGCAGCCGGAACGCCTCCGCATACAGCCCATCCCCCGCCAGGATCGCCACAGCTTCGCCGAACGCCCGATGGCAGGTCGGCCGTCCCCGACGCATCTCGTCGTTGTCGATCGCCGGGAGGTCGTCGTGGATCAGCGAATACGTGTGAATCAGCTCGATCGCCCCGGCGAGCGGGAGCACCGACGCCGGATCGTGCCCGAGCGCCTCGGCGCTGGCCAGCGCGAGCACCGGCCGGATCCGCTTGCCCCCGGCCAGCAGCGAATAGCGCATCGCCTCCTCCAGACCGGCCGATGCCACGTCGGTGGAGAAACGCAACGACTCCAGGTACCGCTCGACATCGGCGCGCAGATGCTCCGGGTAGGACGCACGGCTCCTCGCCACAGCGGGCACTAGGAGGCCGGCAACGGCAGCTGACCGGGGAGGTCCGGTAGCGGCTCGAGCGCCGCCCGGGCGTGTTCGTCCACCTGCGAGCTGGCCTCGGAGGCCAGCCGGGCGCACTCCTCGATCAACACCAGCGCAGCGTCGGGCTCCAGTTCGCCCGTCCGGAGCCGCTCGGCTGTGTCGCGCAGTCGAGCGCTGAGCTCGATCAGGGCATCGGTCACGACCAGACAGAGTAACGACCCCGCCCGGCGCGAGCCCGGCGACCGTGACCTGCAGGCCCCGTGCTCGGATCAACGGGCCGTGTCGAGGGCCTGGTTGACGAGCTCGTCGGCGCGCGCGTTGCGCGCCCGCGGGACGCTGCGAATCTGCCAGCCGTCAAATCCCCTCAGCGCCGAGATGGCCTCCAGATACAGCGGCTTCATCGACGGATGCTTGACCTTGTAGGCGCCGGTGAGCTGGCGCGCGACGAGCTCGGAGTCGTTGATGATCTCGACCTCGCGCGCCCCGAGGGCAGCGGCGCGCTCGAGGCCCCGGAGCAGGGCACGGTACTCGGCCACGTTGTTGGTGGCGACGCCGATCCGCTCGGCGACCTCATCGATCACCGTGCCGCCGGGCTCGGAGACCACGACCCCGATCGCAGCCTGGCCCGGGTTGCCACGAGCCCCCCCGTCAACGTGGACGACGAGCTTCAACCGCGACGGCTCCCCAGCTGCGCTGACACGCTCGAAGGTTCGTCTAGTCGACCGTCAGCCGGTCAGCGAGAGCACGCCGCGCTCGTCGGCGGTCGCGTTGGGCTCGCGCTCCTCGAGGGTCAGCTCGTCGAGCTCATACCCCTGCCCGGCCACGCGCACGGTCGGCACCTCGTCGGACAGATCGACCTCGTAGCGGTACCAGCAGAGCTCCCACGAGATAACCAGATTGACGGCGCTCGGACGCTCAGCGGAGGGCCGCACCGAGACATCGGGGGAACCGAGCGACCGGGCCACCCCGGCGACGGTCCGCAGATGCTCGGAGGAGTTGAACACCTCGACCGCCGAGGCGACCTTGTGCTCCACGCTGGTGGGGATCGCCCGGACGTGACGCTCCTCGCGCCCCGGCGCACGCTCGCGACCCGCGCGTGCGCGATCAGCGCGTGAGCGGTCAGCCCGTGAGCGCTCAGGACGGGTTCGGTCGGGACGCTCGGGCCACGCCGGCGCCGAACGCGAGGGCCGGTCAGGCTCGTCGTCGACCGGGGCCGAACCCCGGCTCGACGGGGTCTCGCGACGCGGGCGCAACCGGCTCAGCAACGAGCGACGGCGATCGACCCTGGCGTCCTTCTGGTCGTAGTCCGGAACCGTGCCCTCCCGCACCCAGCCGCCGTTCACGGCGCGCGAGGTACAGAGATCACACACCGACCGCCGAGCTCCTCCGCTCAGGTACACCTCGGCTCGCTCGCCCCGCAACAACGTCCGCCCGCAGACATCGCAGGTGGAGATCGCTACCGACGTTTGGATTGATCTGGTGCTCACAAAGTCCGAGCGTACTACGCCTTTACCGCCTCGCGCTCTGCGCGTGCCTCGTCGACCACCTTGCCGGCCAGGTGCCCGGGCACCTCCTCATAGCGCAGGAACTCCATCGTGAACTCGCCCTGACCACCGGTGATCGACCTCAGGTCCGGCGCGTAGGACAGCATCTCCGACATCGGGACCTCCGCCTTGACCTCGGTCATCCCGGCGCCGACCGGCTCCATCCCCAGCGGCCGGCCGCGGCGCGAGTTGAGGTCGCCGATCACGTCGCCGACCGTGTCCTCGGGGGCATTGACGGTGGCGAGCATGATCGGCTCCAGCAGCACGGCGCCGGCCTGCTCCATCGCCTGCTTCATGGCCAGCGAGCCGGCGACCTTGAACGCCATCTCCGATGAGTCAACCGTGTGATACGAGCCGTCATACAGCCGGACGCGGAGGTCCTTGACCGGATAGCCGGCCACCACTCCCTCCGCCATCGCCTCGCGCACTCCCTTCTCGACCGCCGGGATGAACCCGGTGGGGATCACGCCGCCCTTGATCGCGTTGACGAACTCGAACCCGCCGCCGGCTTCCAGCGGCTCGATCTCGATGTGGCAGTCGCCGAACTGCCCGCGCCCGCCGGTCTGCTTCTTGTGGCGGCCGTGCGCCTTGGCGGGCTTGCGGATCGTCTCCTGGTAGGGCACTCGCGGCGGCTTGAGCGTCACCTCGGCCCCGAAGCGCGACTTCAGCCGCTCGACGATCACCTCGACGTGGACCTGTGACAGCCCGGCGACGATCTGCTCGCCGGTCTGGGGGTCGCGGTGCAGGTCGATCGTCGGGTCCTCCTCCTGGAGGCGACGCAGCGCCGTGAACACCTTGTCCTCGTCACCCTTGCTCTTGGGTTCGATCGCGAACGCCATCACCGGAGCGGGAAGCTTGATGCTCGGCATCTCGATCGGTTCGTCCCGCGAGGCCAGCCAGTCGCCGGCCTTGGTCTCCTTGAGCTTGGCGACGGCGCCGATGTCGCCCGGGCCGAACTCGTTGGCATGCCCGGTCTGGCTGCCTTCAAAGGTCACGAGCTGGCCGACCCGCTCCTTGTGGTGGGTGCGCGTGTTCAGCACGTGCGAGTCCTGCCCGAGCACACCCTGATAGACCCGGAACAGGTTGATCCGCCCGGCGAACGGATCGGCGCGGGTCTTGAACACGTAGGCGAACAGCTCGCGGTCCTCGACCGGCTCGAGATTGAGCTCGCCGACGTCCAGTCCGCCATGCTTGACCGGCGACGGGAGGTCCTCGACGATCGCATCGAGCAGGCGGTTGGTGCCCAGGTTGCGCGTCGCGACGCCGCAGGTGACGGGAAACAGCGCGCCGTGGTTGGTGCCGTCCTTGAGCGCCGCGACGATCTCCTCGTGGGAGATCTCCTCGCCCTCCAGATAGCGTTCCATCAACGCGTCGGAGCTCTCGCTGACCTCGTCCATCAGCTTCTCGCGGTATTCCTCGGCCTGCGCTTGCAGCTCGTCGGGAATCGGGATCTCGGTGCAGTTATCGCGCGCGGGCGGGCTCGTGTTCTCATATGCGTAGGCCTTCATGTCCACGAGGTCGATCAGGCCCGAGATTTCGTGTTCGGAGCCGATCGGGATCTCGGTCGCCACGACGTGTGGGCCGAAGGCCGACTTCAGTGAGTCGAGCGTGCGAAAGAAGTCGGCGCGCTCGCGGTCGAGCATGTTGACGAACAGCAGTCGCGCCAGATCCAGCTCGGCGGCCCGCTGCCACAAACGGGTGGTGTGGACCTCGACGCCCATCACGGCGTTGACCACGAAGATCGCCGACTCGGAGACTCGGAGCGCTCCGAGTGCGTCAGCGATGAAGCTTGAATCGCCCGGGGTGTCGAGCAGGTTGACTCTGCGCTGCTGCCACTCGAATGAGCTCAGCGCCGCGGAGATCGACATCTGGCGCGACTTCTCGTCGGGATCGGAATCCGAAACCGTGGTGCCGTCGACGACGGACCCGAGCCGGTTGACCGCCCCCGCTTGGAACAACAGCGCCTCGTGTAACGAGGTCTTGCCACTGCCGCGGTGGCCGACGAGGGCCACGTTGCGGATTCGATCCGCGGCCTTGTGCATGCCTGGTCTCCTCTCTCTCGGACAGCGAAAAAGCGACCTTATCGCGTCGAGAACGCATCCAGCGGGCGACCGGCTTTATTCGAGCTCCCCGCCCAGCTTGGAGCGCAGCCGCAGCACCGCTTTGGTGTGCAGCTGGGACACGCGTGACTCGGTGACGCCCAGTACTTCGCCGATCTCCCGGAGCGTCAGGCTCTCGTAGTAGTAGAGCGCCACGACGAGTTTCTCGCGCTCGGGCAGCGCCGCGATGGCGTCGGCGATCCGGTCGCGCAATTCGCTCTGATCGACCAGCTGCTGGGGATCGGGCGCGCGGCGGTCAGGCAGCGTGTCGAGCAGTGAGAACTGATCGCCGCTGGCGTCCGAGACGCTCCACAGCTCGTCGAGCGCGACGATCGTCGAATTGGAGATCTGCAGCAGGCCATCCTGAAAGTCCTCGATGCTGATCCCGAGCTCGGCTGCCATCTCCTCGTCGCTGGGCGCCCGCTGGAAGCGTGCCTCGAGCTTCATGTTGGTCTTCTCGAACTCGCGCGCTCGGGCCCGGACCGATCGCGGGACCCAGTCGAGCGTGCGCAGCTCGTCGATGATCGCGCCGCGGATGCGCGTGATCGCGTACGTCTCGAACTTGATCTCTCGCGAGAGGTCAAAGCGCTTGATCGCCGAGATCAGGCCGCCCAGGCCGTAGGAGATCAGATCGGCTTCTTCGACATGCGCGGGCAGCCCGGAACCCATCCGGCCCGCGACGTATTTCACCAGCGGCGAGTAGGCGACGACGAGCCGCTCGCGAGCACGCTCGTCACCGGACGCTTTGTAGCGTCTCCACAGCTCATGGAGCTCGATCGCTTTAACGTTGGTTTCCAATTACCCTGCCAAATCACTACTACGCGCGTGGATGGGCGCGCGTGTAGGTCGAACGCAACCGCGCCGACTCCACCCGAGTGTATACCTGTGTCGTCGAGATGCTCGCGTGCCCGAGCAATTCCTGGATCGCCCGGAGGTCCGCACCCCCCTCCAGCAGGTGCGTGGCGAATGAGTGCCGCAGCGCGTGCGGATGTGCTCCGGCGAGCGCCGGGGCTCGCGCGGCCGCCAACCGGGCCCAGGTCTGCAGCCGCCGCCGGACATCGGAGGTGCTGAGCCGACGACCCGACTTGGACAGGAACAACGCCGGCTCCGCCGCCACGATCAGCGCGGGACGACCGCGAGCGAGATAGCGCTCGAGCGCGCCCAGCGCGTGCTCGCCGACCGGCACCAGCCGAGTGCGACCGCCCTTACCCGCGACCCGCACGGACTCGGAGTCGAACTCGCACCGACTCCAGGTCGAGCGTGACCAGTTCCTCGGCGCGCAGCCCGGACGCGTACGCGAGCTCGAACAGTGAGCGGTCGCGCAGCTCCAGCGGCGTCGTCGCGGGGATCCGGTCGAGCAGTGCCGCTACCTCGGTCGCCTTCAGGACGCGCGGCAGGCGTTGCACCCGCTTGGGAGAGCTGAGCAGCTCGGCCGGGTTCTCCGATCGCACCCCGAGCTCGACCTGGGTGCGGAACAGTCCGCGTAGCGAGGCCAGTTTGCGGGCTACCGTCGAGGGAGCCTGGCCCCGTTCTGACAGGCTGGCGGCGTAGCGGCGCAGCGCTCGAACCTCGATCGAGGTCGGGGTGAGCTGCTTCGCACTGGCCCAGCCGGCAAACTGCAGGCCGTCGATCGAGTACGCCAGCCGTGTCTTCGGCGCGACGGCGCGACGGCGCAGATCCTGCTCGAACGCGTCGAGCGCTGCCCGCCAGGACGGAGAGACGGCTGTCGTCGCGGGAGCCGGCGGGGATTGGGTTGTGTGAGAGGTGATGGGCATGGCATCCTTGCCATTCGCGACTCGGGCCGACAGCCCTGCGTCAGCGGCGAGCGCGCTAAGTGACGTGAACCAGCGTCCCGACCGGCGTGTACGGGTAGACCGCTCCGGCGGTGCCGAGCGGCATCTCGACGCACCCGAGGCTCTGCGGGCGACCCATAGGGCGAACGCAGGAAGCCGTGCAGAGCGTCGCCTCCATTGAAGTAGCTGACCCACGGGATCCCCGGATCGCTGTAGGTGCTGCCGTCCGGGTTGGTGCCGCTCATCGTGGTCACCGACAGGTGCTCGAACACGGGATAGGTGCCGGTGGCCGTAGGGGCTTCGGGGATCCCGGTGTTGACCGGGGTGGTCAGCACGGTCTTGCCGCTGTGCCAGAGGTTGAGCGTCTCCGGCGAGCCCTCACTGACCGACACGAACGTGTAGCCGAAGGCCGACTTGTGGCCGGCGATCATCGCGTTGATCAGCGCCTTCCACACTGCCGGACCCGCGACCCCATCGGCGGTCATGTCGTTGTCGTTCTCGAACGCCATCAGCGCACCGCTGAGTCACGACCCCGGACGCGCCGGGCGCCCAGAAGCTGACCAGTGCCGCGGGGGTGTTGGGGTAGCGCCAGTAGAACTTGCCGGCCGGCGGCTTGACCGCCGCGCTCTCCTGGGCCTTCGGCGTCAGCGCGACGTCCTTACCCGCGTAGGTGAACCGCAGCGGAAGGTAGCCGAGCATCGCCAGCATCTGCTGCAGGCGCAGCGTGGAACCGCCGGGGACGATCCACGTGCCGCCGTCGGAGGTGCCGGTCTGCTGTCCGCCGACCAGCCGCACGCCGGAGGGCAGCGCGATCGTGACCTTGGCGCCGAGCCCGTATCCGTAGCCCTCGGGCCGGAAGATGATCGTGTGACTGTTGAGCGTGTGCCACGTGCCCTGGGTGCTCGGAGACACCGGCGGGCGATCGGAGCCCAGCGCCCGGGACAGCGGCTTGGAGAAGGTAAGGGTGATCGGCGTGCCGGGCTCGATCTGCGAGCCCGGAGCCGGATTAGCCACCGCGGTGGCCGCGGCGCCCGCCGGGAACCAGCTGATCAGGGCCGTCTTCGAGCTCTCCCAGATACGCGGTGCAGCGGACACGAAGATCGTTCCGGCTGCCGAGCTGCGCGGCACAGTGATGACACTTTGCGGAGTGGCGAGCACGTGGCGCCTCGTCGCGCCGGCCGGACCGTAGGAGATCACCTTGATCGGCTGCTTGAAGCGAAGCTTCAGCGGAGCCCCGGCTCTGACGGTCAGGTAGTGCGAGTGCAGGCTGGCGACGCGGCGTCCTGGTCGTCAATTGCAGCCGTTGCGTGCTCCCCGCCAGCCACGCGACCCAGCCGGGTCGCTTGACGACGACCTGGATCGACACGACCTCGTCTGCCGGGACCTTGCCCTTGGGCCAGATCTTGTCGCCTCGCATCTCGACCGGGATCCGCTGCTGGTGCGGGCCGGTCACGACCGTGACGCTTTCGATCTTGCCGCCACCCAGCGGCAGGCCAACGCTGGCCAGAGCGGTGGAATCAGTGGTCAGGCTCGCCCGCGCGGACGTCAGCACGAGCGCGCCGGCGGCCACGATCCCGATCACGAGCAGCAATGCGGCCGCTACGAAATAGCGCCCGCGCCGGAAACGCCGAGGTGGCGAGTCGATCGAACCCCGGCCCCTCGAGGCTGAGCGATCGCCCGCCAGGGGCTTGAGATATGAGACATTCGCCACTAGAGATCACCCATCCGCTGCACGAATTCTATCGGCCCGTCCGCATCGCAGCAAAAGTCGAACTCAATCGACCGGACATCTGCAAGATCTCATTCATCGCCGGGGCGGCGATCCCTGCTTTTGGGCCAGTTCGCGGTCCAGCGCCTCCAGCACGCCGTCACGTGCCAGGTGCGACGCCTCGTAGTGGCGCAGCCGGTGCAATGCGCCTGGCTCCAGCGACGAGATGATCTCGATCACCTCGCCGGCGTCCAGTTCGTCGTAGGAGCCGGGGTGCGGATGCGCGGGCGGTTTCGCCTGCTTCGCGCCAGCCACCGACGCCGAGCGTACGCTGGGGCTCCAGCGGAGGAACTCCTCGACCTCGCGCTCGTACCGGTAGGCGTCCTCACCGCTGCCCAGCAGCGGACGCAGACGCTGGCCCCGGAGCTTCAGCACCGCCTCGCGGGTCGTGTATCGATAGGCGTAGCCCGTCGCCTTCAGGCGACGGTTATCCAGCCCACGTCCGAACCGCAACTGGCGCAGCAGCTCGACCGGAATCTGAAGCCCCAAGCGGCGCAGCTGGCCGGCGGCCAGCACCGTTCCCCATGGTGGCAGCACCGGCAGCGCGCGCTTGCCCAGCAGTGACGCGACCTCGGACAGCGTGAGCACCCCGTCGGCCGCGGCGTTATACGTCCCCGGCAGGTCGTTGGCGCACCGCGTGCGCCAGTGCCCCGACCACGTCCTCCTGATGGATGAGCTGGCAGCGCGGATCGAATCCGAGCAGCGAGGGCACGGCGGGCAGAGCTGAGCAGCGACAGATATGACGATCGTGCCTCGGCACCGACCGCGTCGGCGCAGCGCAGCACCGTGACCGTGGTGGCCGGGTGGCGTGCCGCGAACGCCTGCAGCGTCTGCTCCACGGCAACCATGTCGCGCTCGATCGCCGTCGTCGGCGGACGCGCCGCTGATCTCCTCGTCGAGGAACGCGGGATCGCCCAGGTGGCATCCGTAGTAATGCGCCGAGGACTTGAACGACCAGCTTGCGGACCCGGCGAATCCGCCTCACCACACGCGGCCAGCATGCTGACGGTCCCGTTCACGTTGACCTCGTGAGCCTCCGTGAGCGAGCGCCCGAGCGGATCGACGACCAGACGGGTGTCGATCACCGTGTCGATCGCCGCGGCGCGCAGGACCCGGCCGAACTGTGCGTGCTGCGGATCGACGCGCACGAACTCCGTGCGGTCGAACTCGTGCTTGGGGTCGTCGGTGTCGACGCCCGACGATCGCCTCGACGTCGGCCTGGCGCTCGAGCCACTGCGCCAGGCGCCCCCCTTCGGGACTCGATACGCCGGTGATCAGGATGCGACGCGAATCCGTCACCGACTCAGTGTCCGCCATCGATGCGCGCCTAACCCAGCCACACGCTGCGGCGCTCAGCGGCCATCTCGACCAGGTTCGCCTGGATCAGCGCGCGAACGTCGTGCTCAAGAGCCGACACGGCGGCGGCGTCCGCAGCGTCCCGGCCAAGCTCAGCAGTCACCCAGGGCGCGAGGAACCGGATCCTGAACTTCGCCGGCAGCGGCAACCCGCTGCTCAGCGGAACCTGCGGCAGCCGGGTCAGACGCCTGATCCGATCGACGGGGGCGAATAACGGCGACGCCGCCTCGGCGCCCAGCACGGCGATCGGCACGATCGGCACACCGGCGCTGACCGCGACCGCGATCAAGCTGCCGCCCTCGAGGCTGCGCCGGCCTAGCGCTCTCCGGAGACGCGCTTCGGAGCATCCTGGGGCGGCTCGGGGAAGGCGAGCACGAGTTGGCGCTCATCGAACAGCAGGCGACGCGCGTTGGCCGGATGGTCAGGGATCGCCCCCAACTTCGTGCACAACATCCCCAGGCCGGGAACTCCCTGCAACGGCCCATCGATCAGGAGGTGCACCGGGCGCGGCTGACGACTGCGCTCCCGCAGCGCCTTGGCGATCATCGGCCCGCCGGTCCAGACGGCAGCTCCCTGACTGGCCACGAGCAGTGCCCCGCCGGCGCCCGGTACGTTCTCGACGCCCTGCACTTCGGCGCGGAACCAGTAGCGGTAGAGAAACTCGTACAGCGTCCGGTCGACCAGCCCTTCGAGGCGCTCGGAGCGGCCCCAATCCGTGACGCGACGGTCGGGCTCGACGCCCGGGAGGTAGCCCCGCAGGTCCTCGGCAGACCGGGTGCCCGGCTCCCGTACGGCAAGCTCGGAGGTCACAGCGGTGTCATTCGGGCTGAGGTGGCGATCCACGATCGGCGATTCTGGCAGGCGCCCGGCGGCGGGCTGACGATCGCCTGGGCGCGCTTGCCGAGTGCCACCGGCCAGGTTCTCCGCCCGCCGCGACGCTGACGGTGTCCAGGGAGAGGTCACGGGATCGCGAAAACCTGGGGAACGTCCCAACCCGAGGCCTCATTTTCGGCGTTCGGGCTCCCCAGCTGCAGCAGATTCGGTTTAGGGCCGGGCCAAGGCCCGGCTGGGTTGAGGAAAGCTTGTCGTCTCCGACGCCGTCAGCGGGTGACGGCGCCGTCTGCCGCGCTCGAGACGAGCCGCGCGTACTTGGCCAGAGCCACGCCGGGGTACGGCCGAACCGGAGGCTCGTACGCCTGCGCTCGTTCCGCGAACTCCGCGTCGGACAGCGCCACGTCGAGGCGGCGGGCAGCGACGTCGAGCGTGATCTGGTCGCCGTCGCGGACGAGCCCGATCGGGCCGCCGCGCACTGACTCGGGTGCGACGTGACCGGCCATCAGCCCGTGCGTGGCGCCCGAGAAACGGCCGTCGGTGATCAGCGCCACGTCCTCCCCCAGCCCCTGTCCGACCAGCGCCGCGGTCACGGCCAGCATCTCGCGCATGCCCGGGCCGCCGGCCGGCCCCTCGTTGCGGATCACGAGCACATCCCCCGGCTGGATCGAGTTGGCGGTCACAGCGGCCATCGCGTCCTCTTCGGACTCGAACACCCGCGCCGGGCCGGTCTGCAGGACGCGTTCGTGCCCCGCCAGCTTGACCACGCAGCCATCGGGCGCCAGATTCCCGCGCAGGATCGCCAGTCCGCCCGTCGGCTTGATCGGATCGTCGAGCGGGCGCACGACGCGCTGGCCTGCGGTCTCCTCAGCCGCATCCGCATGCTCGCCGACCGTGCGGCCGGTGACGGTCAGCGCGTCCTCGTGCAGGATCCCGGCCTGCTTGAGTCGCTTCATGACCAGCGGGACGCCTCCCGCCTCATACAGGTCGGGCGCGACGAACTGCCCACCCGGTTTCAGGTCACACAGCAGAGGCGTGTTCTGGCTGATCCGGTCGAAGTCGTCGATCGACAGCTCGATGCCCATCTCCTTGGCGATCGCCAGCAGGTGCAGGACGCCGTTGGTCGACCCCCCGCTGCAGGCGATGGCCGCGATCGCGTTCTCGATGCTCTCGCGAGTGATGATGTCGCTGGGCAGCAGCCCACGAGCCAGGACGTCCATCAGCAGCGTGCCCGCTTCGGTGGCCACCTGTGACTTGCGCGGATTCACGGCCGGAACCATCGAGAACCCCGCCGGCGAGATCCCGAGCACCTCGAATGCCATCGCCATCGTGTTGGCCGTGAACTGTCCACCACAGGCGCCCGCACCGGGCGAGGCGGCGTCCTCGATCTCGGTCAGCTCGGCGTCGGTGATCCGCCCCGAGGAATGGGCGCCGACGGCCTCGAACACCTCCTGGATCGTCACCTGCTCCCCGTGGTAGTGACCCGGCATGATCGAGCCGCCGTAGAGCATCAAGCTGGGCACGTTGAGGCGGCACAGCGCCATCACCGTGCCGGGGATCGTCTTGTCGCAGCCGCTGATCGCGATCACCGCGTCGAACATGTGCGCGTCGCAGACGAGCTCGATCGAGTCGGCGATCACCTCACGGCTGACCAGCGCGGCCCGCATGCCCGGCGTGCCCATCGTGATCCCGTCGGAGATCGCGATCGTGTTGAGCTCCATCGGCGTCCCGCCCGCCGCCCGGATCCCCTCCTTGACCTTGGCCGCGAGCGCGCGCAGGTGGAAGTTGCACGGCATGGTTTCGATCCACGTGTTGGCGACCGCGACGATCGGCCGCGACAGCGCTTCATCGTCGTAGCCGATCCCCTTCAGGTAGGCGCGCGCGGGCGCGCGCTCCGGGCCCTCGGTCAGGGCGTGGCTCCGGTGCTTGGGATCGAGGGGCGCGCTGGCTGAGCTCACGACGGATCGAGACTGTAGCGGGCCGACGCGCTCGGCCCCGCGAGCGCGGTCATCGCGGGCCGATTCAGGGGCTCGCCACGGCCGCCGCGGGGAGCGCCGTGGTGACGAAGGACTTCGCGGTGCTCGCCTGCGCGAGCGGCGTATAGCCGAACAGGTCCTCGACCGAGCGCAGCAGCGAGTACGGGTCATAGTGACCGGAGAGGGTTTTCCCTCGTGTGGCGTAGCGCGACAGGATCAGGGCTCCGGTGCGCACCGGGCGCTGGTCGGGCGAGCTGTCGGGCGCCCGCGGGCTCGTCGTGAAGGCGATGATCAGCGCCCCATCTCGCTGGTACGCGCGGGACCCGAGGATGCGGGGCACCCACAATTTCAGGAACGCGTCCTCGCCGGCCAGCCCGCCGGGCTGGCCATCGGGGCACACCGTTGCCAACGCGTCGTCACAGGTACCGGGGGCGATGAACGCATAGCTGGGCGTCTTGGCCACCGAGTGCAGATCCTTTGACAGCCCATCGAGCGACACGTCGTCGCTGCTGCAATCGCCGAGGTCGAGCAGCGAGTGGAAATAGATGAACGGGTTGTGGCGAGTCGCGTACTGGCTGCCCGCGCCCGGGAGCAGCGCGTTGTCAACCGCGCCCGAGTTTGGATGCAGGCAGGCTGAGCTGCCCATGTCGTCGATGTAGGCCTTCCATTGCTTCCCGGAGGACGTCACCTGGTCGCCGATCGTCAGCACGGTGTCGGGGTAGATGCACCCGCGTCCGCGGATCTGCCCGTTGCCGGCGGCCTTTGCCCCGGACGGGAATTCGACGTACTTCGGGCAATCGGCGCGTGTGTCAGCATTCGGCGCCTGACCGCTGATCATCCCGAAGTAGTCGGGGAGCTCAGCCGGCCCCAGCGTCTGATAGCCGCTCAACAGCGTGCCGCGGCGCCGGAGGGTGTCATTCAGGTAATGCGCCACCGACCCCTGACCGAAGGTCGCCCGATAGGTCGTGGTCGACAGCGCGATGACGAATACGTGCTTGACCTTGTAGGTGGGTTTGGCCGGCGTGGCCGGGCCCGAGGGTGTCGTGCCCGTGCCGTCGCCACTGCCGCTGCTGTCCCCACTGCTGCTGGTGTCGCCACTGCCGCTGGTGTCGCCACTGCCGCTGGTGTCGCCACTGCCGCTGGTGTCGCCACTGCCGCTGGTGTCCCCACTGTCGGCGGTGCCCGCGCTATCGCCGGTGTCACTCGCGTCACCGCTGTCGGTCGGCGCCGCGCTCGACGCGGCCGGGGCGACCGAAGAGGCGCCAGCGCTCGACGAGCCGGGATCGCCCGCGGACGACGGGCTGCTCGCCGCGTCGGCTCCGGCGGTGGCGCCGGAGGTCTGTGCGACCGCCGTGCGGCTGGGGGCTCGGTGCACCACGACCGGGTGGCGCAGCGCCACGATCACTGCGCTCGGCACGCCACCGCTGCCGCTGCCGATCGCAGAGTCGATGATCACCCCGGTGGCCAGCGCTGAGGCGACGGCCACGATGGCGAATTGCCGTGGCGTCAGGCGGATTGAGCGCAGCCAGGCGATCATGGCTCGGTCAGGGGGTGGGCGCACTGCGCGCAGAACGCCGCGCCGCGTGCATACACCGCGCCGCAGGCGGGACAGTTGCCGCCGACGCTCGTGGCCCCAGTGTCAATCAGTCGCTGAAGCTGGCCGAGCTCCGCATCGACACGCTGGAGCTCGGCGGCCCTGGGCATGAGAACGTCCATCCGGATGTGGTCGCGGATCGCCATCTCGTAGAACAGTCCCCCCAGCTCGGACTGCATGACCGCGAAGCGCTCCACCAGCCGATCGCGCTGGCCGATCAGCTCGGGGTCGACCGCCGGCGCGGGATCGGACTGCTGCGCCACGGCCGTTGAGGGTGGCTTTCGCAGCAGCGGTCTCATGGGACCGAGACCGAATCGGGCAGCCCCTTCTGTGCTTGGACGTAGTTGTTGTTGATCTGCTTGCTCTCCCGCTTGACGATCTGTGCGCCTGACGACAGCTGCTTGGAGGTTGGCTTGAAGCCGTCCACCTGGTGGGCGGCGCCGAAGTTCGTGTGCGCCACGACCTTCGTCGAGCTCCCACCGGCGGCGGTTGAGGTGACGGCGATCACCTTGGCCCCCGAGAACTTGCCCTTCAGCTTCGCGAAGGCAGCCGTCGCCGCCGCGTGGGTCTTGTACTGACCCGAGAAGATGACGTAGGCACCGGCCGGCGGGCTCGGCGTGAGGTGGAAGTCGGCGGGCACGATGAGCCCCACCGCGGTCGCTCCCTTCGCGCGCTCGGACCGCTCGGCGGCGGTTACCGTGCCCGCCGTGGTACCGGCTCGCGGCAACGTCTGCAGCTCGACCGTGTAGCCGCTGGGCAGTGAGAAATCGCTGTTCAGGCTGGCCACAGGAGTTGACGCGTTCGCGGCCGACCCCGATCCTGACCCCGACGTCGAAGCTGCCGCGGTCGCGCCACCGCTGCCGCTGCCGGCGCCGTTCACGGTCACCACCGTGGGCTTCTGCTGCTTCAGGGCCGCCAGCACCT
The DNA here is from genome assembly GCA_963838535.1 of uncultured Solirubrobacterales bacterium. GTDB lineage: Bacteria > Actinomycetota > Thermoleophilia > Solirubrobacterales > Solirubrobacteraceae > Palsa-465. Next base: position 91,807 of record CAWIRN010000021.1, on the reverse strand, counting down.
TCGCGTTGTTGTCGTTGGGCGAACGCCCCACCAGTACGCCGACCGCGACCGCCACCGGGATCGCGGCGAGCACGGCCGCCGTGCCGAGACTGAACGAGCGCCGCCGGCGCGCGTTCGCGGGCCGCGCGCTGCTCCCGGCCGATCGTGCGCGACTCGTGGCGGTGGACAGGAACTGCACGGCGATCATGATCGGGGCGATCATCACCGTGAGGATCAGGACCGCCGCCAGGAGGCTCGAGCCGCTGAGCTGAATCGTCGGCGTCACCGAGGACTTCTCGTGCTCGGTGATCAGATCGTTGCCGATGAAGGGCACGAGCACGAGCACGCCGACCAGGCCGTAGATCACCGACGGCACGCTCGCCAGCAGCCGCACGACAGGCTCGAGCACCCGCCGGAGCCGAACCGGGGCGAACTCGACGATGAACACGGCCACGAACAGCGAGCTCACGAACGCGATCACCACCGCGGCTCCGGTGGTCAGGATCGTGCTCCAGATCAGCGGCCACGCGTGGAAGGTGTAGACGGCCGCCTGCTTGAAGTCCCCTGCGGTGAAGATCGCCTGAATCTGGCTGTCGACGCTGCCGCCGGCGCCGAACCAACCGAGTCCGTTATGGGAGAACGACGGCCACGCCTCGTGGAACACGAACACGAGCATGGCCAGCAGTAGTGCGACCACGACGCAGACCAACGCGCCGAGTAGAAACTCGGCGCGTTGGTCCTGGCTGAAACCGCTTTCCTCCTCGAGGAGGATGTCGTCGTCCATCCCGGTGCGGGACTCCTGTTATCTCCTGTTGAAGGCGGGCACAGCTCCGGCGCGAGAGATGATCTGCCCGGCCGCCTTACTGGTCCTGACCCACTCGATGAAATTCTCGACCTGGGCGCTCGGGTGAGCCGTCGGCAACACGCCCCAGATGAAGCGGAACAGCGGGTAGGTCTCGTTCTTGATGTTGGCGGTGTTGCAGGCCACGCCGTTCAACTTGACCGGCTTGACGCCACTGCCCCCGCCCGCGTGCGCGAGCCCGACGTAACCGATCCCGTTCTTGTCGCCGTGCACCGCCGTCGCGACCAATCCGTCAGACGTGACCGGATGCACGTTCGATGACTGCGTCGCACCGCCGAGTACGGCCGACTGGAAGAACGTGTAGGAACCGGCGCTCGAGTTGCGACCCGTCGGGTCGATCGTCGAGGTGAGGTTCGATCCCGGCACCTGGGTCCAACTCGCGTCGACGCCGGTGAAGATGTCCTTCGCCTCGGCGATCGTCAAGTCGCTCACGCTGTTGGACGGATTCACCGCCACACACAGACCGTCGAGGAACAGCTTGAACTGCGTCGTACCCGAGTCGCTCGGCAGCGGTGGGCGCGTATTGACCGCGAACTCCCGGCGACTGGCCTGGACATCCTTGACGCCCGCGTTGTCGCCGTCGGGCAGGAAGTTGAAGCGAATGTTGTGATGCACCTGGCTTTAGCCCCGGAACAGCAACTGCAGGATCGGCTGCTCAGCGCTCGATCCCGACCCGAACAGCGTCGTCGCCCCAGCGGTGGCCGGCAAGGCGAGCGCTGGGACCACCGCCAGCAGCCCTGCGAATCTCCTGGTTCTTGATCTCAAAGTCATTCCTTTCTTCATTGCGGCAAGCCCCCGATGTCGGTGAATCTCCACAATGTCGATCCGATTTGCGGTGAGAGTACCAGGTTCGCACTAGCCCAATATGTTTACTTGAGATTAGAACCCCAGGCGGCAGCATCCGCGTCAAATTCCGCGTGCCACGTCGCGCCAGGCGCGCCCCGTACACCAGGGTCGGAGCGGCCCGGCCGGCCCCGGAAACCGCAGCGCCGCACAAATCGGCCCGGGCCATCGCAATTTCCCGGCGTGAGTGGATGCCCGAGCTGAACGAGGGGGAAAATCGGGCGCCCCGGCAGGTTCCGTGGGTCGCGACGTGGTATTCGTGGCCGCCCTGACGCCACCGTGGTGCCCAGGGTTCCGGCTCAGGCCGCCCGCGCCGCTGACTGACCAGGCTCTGACCGCCCCCGTCGGCCTCTCCGACCTGAGCTTAAGCACAAGGTCACACACATCAACATGAACAACGAACAACGAACAACGAACAACGAACAACCCAAACCATCGCTACACGCGTGTCGCGCTCACCAGCTGAGGTCAGGTGGGAAACATCCCAATGGAGACCTCATTTTCGGCGATCGGGTCGTTCCCCATCCACCAGCTGTGAAACGTCCACATCGAGCTTTTCGGGCCCTCGATTGGGTTGTTATCCATGTGAATCTGTCAGAAATCTGACTCTCAGGCCAGCTTCCGTGCGGCGGAACCGTCTCGCGCGTAGGGACGCCAGTGCGCGCCGCACCGCCCGCCGAGCATGGCTGAACCCACCTACGCAGCGCGAAGGTGTGACAAATCCCGCCCAACCCCCCCGATCCGCAGGGGGGTCGTGCCTCAGGGCCCGCTGAGCACAATCCTGAGACCCCCTTCAAATCAAGCGGGCTGAGTTCATTTTTGTTCGCGCCCGCTCCGCGCCACATTCATCTCTGCACCGATACCCGCCCGCAAACCCATCGCCCGGTTGCACCGACCCACCGCCCGGGCCTCCGGCCCGTGCGTCACGCACCCTGATCAGCGGCACGCGGACAACAGATTCCGCGACGTCATCCACGACCGCGCGTCCTGAAGCCGCGCGGTCGACCAGGTGGGGACGGCACGCGGCGGCGGGTCAGCCGGCGGCGTCGATCTGCTCGGACGCGGCCGCGCTGGCGGCGCTGCGCATCCGGGCGCGCTCCCATTGGGCCAGCCGCCACAGGTCGCGCCTGACCCGCACCGGATCGAGCTGCCGCCCCGGAAGGTGCATGTTGGCGGTGGAGATCAGCCGGCGCTCATCGCCCGTGAGCGCCATCCACTTGGCGAGTACGTCGTCGGAATCGGGGAGCAGGGGGCTGCCGTACGGCCGCGTGTCGTCTGGGAACCCAACGCAGTATTCGTTCAGCAGCCGGTGCGTCTGCGCGAGATAGGCCACGATCGCCCGATGCGGGTAGATCAGGTAGGCGTAGGCGGCGCCGCCCGTTCCCCCGCCCTTGTCCGGCCCATCGGCCTGCGAGCCCCACACACGGATGAAGCCGAGGTCGCGGTACATCGCCCACTCCTCATCGTTGACGCACGAGCGCAGCAGCGTCCTCGCCCGCTGCTCGGCCCGTCGCTCACGACCCGGGTCGTAGGAGATCGTCGTTGTCTTCCGACGACGTGCGCGATGGCGGGCCCAGGACTCCTCGAGCCTGGGGAACAGCTCCTCGGACAGGAGAGCGAGCGCTACAAGAGTGGTCGCGGCAAGCGCCAACAGCACTGCGCGACCGCCCGCCCTATCTCCCGCCCGCCGCCCGCGGGAAGAAGATCACGCGCTCCGCGTCCCGCGGAATCTCTTCGAACGAGCGGACCATCAGCGAGTCCCGGCGACCCAGCGGGCCGGTCATCGGAACGGCCGCCCACAGTCCGGCATCGAGCTGCCGGCGAAACTCCTCGATCAAGCGCTGCTCGTCATCGGCAAGCTCAACCTCGCCCTCAGCGATCAGCACCTCGCCGTGCCCGGGCTTCATCCGTAGGAAGCGCACGGCCGGATTATGTCAAAACCGCACACTCGACCGGGGGGGCTAGCGGCGCGCGGCTCGGAAAGCCGCTCTCGGAGCGCAATCGCCGATCGGGAGCGGAGCGCGGCCGGTGACCGCGCTCCGCTCGGTGGCGATCGGCGTCGACCGAAACCGCGTTACTTCCGCGCGGCCTTCTTGTTCTGGCCCTTTTTGCTCCCGTGGTGCTTGGCCTTCGGCTTGGGCTTGACCACGTGGACCGCCGGACAAGATCCCTTCAGTCGCAGCCTGAACGGCCCATCCTCGGCACCGGTCGTGTCGCTCACGACCAGTTGGCGCGGCGGCGGCCGCGGGACCCGCCAGGACGCAACCGAGCACGGACACCACGAGCGTCACCAGCGCAAGTCGGGCCGGCGCGTGGAACCGCGCTTTGCGATCAGACACAGCTAAACCTCCAATTTCGTTTGGACCGGGAAGCCCGGCCACTGAGTGCGAGCGGCCGTCAGATGCGACTGCCCCCAGGGCAATGTAGATAAGTCTGATAGAAATTGTGGTCTTTAGTGCAAGCTGCCTCGGGACGAGACCCCGAGCACGTCAACTGGGCCGGGCCCGGCCCCAATCTCGGTCAACCCATCCCGGACGGCGCGGGCGGCCAGCGCCTTGGCTGTCCTGGCCGCCGCAAGCGGCCCATCGCCCCAGGCCAGGCAGGCGGCGAGCACGGACGCGTGCGTGCAGCCGGAACCGTGCGCCGCGCCATCGGGATACCGGTCCCCGGTCAGCTCGATCACGGTTTCGCCGTCGAAGAAGACATCCGTCGCCTGCGCTCGATGTCCACCGGTGATGATCACGACAGACGGTCCAAGTGCGTGAATCGTTCGTGCCAGCGTCACGACGTCGGCCTCCTCACCGGCGGCCCGGGAATCGCCGACCGCCACCAGCGCACTCCCCTCCCGGCGGTTCGGCGCGTCCGCCACCAGCGCACTCCCCTCCTGGCGGTCCGGCGCGTGCCCCCTTCCGCGCTCCCCTGCCGGCGGGCCGGCGCGTCCGCCCCCTCCGCGCTCCCCTCCTGGCGGTTCGGCGCGTGCCCCCTCCTGGCGGCCCGGCGCGTGCCCCCCTCCGCGTTCCCCTCCCGGCGGCCCGGCGCGCGCCCCCCTCCGCGCTCCCCTCCCGGCGGCCCGGCGCGCGCCCCCCCTCCGCGCTCCCCTCCCGGCGGCCCGGCGCGCGCCCCCCCTCCGCGCTCCCCTCCTGGCGGCCCGGCGCGTGCCTCCCTTCCGCGCTCCCCTCCTGGCTGCCCGGCGCGTCCGCCCCAGCGCACTCCCCTCCTGGCTGTCCGGCGCGTCCGCCACCAGCGCAGTCCCCTCCTGGCTGTCCGGCGCGTCCGCCACCAGCGCACTCCCCTCCTGGCTGTTCGGCGCGTCAGAAACCAGGGCGCGCCCCCGCGGGCGTTTGGCGTCCGCGGCAGTGCGCCCGCCTCGCGCAGATTCGACGCGACCGCCACCAGTGCGCGCGCCTCGGGCAGGTTCGGCGTCACCACAGTGGTCCGCGGCAACAGCAGCGTGATCAGTGCCGCGCGGGCCGTCGGGTCCAACAGCTCCGCGCCCGATTCAGCCACCATCACCGGATCGAGCACAACCGGCGTGCCCTGCGGGAGCTCGTCGAGCCCGCGCGCCACCGCCTCGACAGTCGCCGCGGTGCCGAGCATCCCGATCTTGACTGCGTCAACGCCGATGTCACCGCTCACCGCCTGTATCTGCGCGACGATCATCTCCGGCGGGATGCTGTGTACGGCGCTGACGCCGACCGTGTTCTGGGCCGTGATCGCCGTGATCGCGGTCATCCCGTGCACGCCGCATGCGGCAAACGCCTTCAGGTCCGCCTGGATCCCCGCGCCGCCGCCCGAGTCCGAACCGGCAATCGACAGGACACGTGGGATCCGCCGCGGGTGTTCCATCCCTGCGAGGTTAGGGCTCCCGCGGAAACGCAGGGGGGCCTGTGTTGTGTCCGTGCGTTGGCGTGAGGGGTTCATGACGGGGTAGCGCGGTCGGTCGTCGGCAGTCAAGTAGCGGTGGGAGGCTGATTTTGTTCGCGGGGCGCTGCAGTGTTTGGGGGTGATGTGCGCTACTTGACAGCCGCCGCCCGCCGCGCTGGTTGGCCAGGATGTCGGGCGCTGGGAGCGCCCGACCTCCGGGCAGGAGAGGCCCCACGCCATCGTGCCCTCACGGTTCCGGCGCCTACAGGGCGACGGGGATGACGATCGCCTCGGGGTAATTCGTGGTGATCCTGTGTCCTGGTAGACGCCGATACGCACCGTGCGCCGGCCGAGTGGCATGCGCCAGGCTCTCCTCACGCTCCGGGGGTCGTCGATACCCGAAATGGTCACGGGATCGTGACAACAGGCTGGGAGGCCCCAACGGGGGCCTCGTTCTCGGCGTTCGGGGTGTTCCCCAGCCACCCCACCTGCACCATCTCCCAAAGTGCGTCAACCGACACCGATTCGGGACATCGCGCATGCCCACCATGCGCGATTCCCCATACCCGCGAGCCGACCCTCAGTTTGGGATCCCGTGCAGGCGAATCTGTCAGAAATCTGACTGGGATGGGACCATCCCAGTCGTCGGGACCGCCTCGCCGTCGGAACGCCGAGGTCCGTCGGCGGAGCCGCCCCCACTCGCCCTCCGAGCATGACTGCCCGAGGTGGACGCGGCCGGCGCGGCGCGACCTCGGGGCGCCGACTCACGGCAACACCGAGAACCTCCCGCCCGCCTCCCTGCGGACGTAGCCGGCCAGCTCCAGCGAGGCCAGCGCCGCAAGCCCAAGGTCGACCTCGAGCCCGGCCCGCCTCAGCGCGCCGGCCGTGTCATATCCATCCCCAATTGCCTCGAGCAACGCCCGCAGCTCGGGCCGCACGTCTGCCCTGGCCGTTCCCGGCGCCTGGCGCACACCGGCTCCGAACAGCCCGTCGAGTACGTCCTGCGGGCCCCGCACCAGCACTCCGCCGGCCCTGAGCAGCTCGTGGGGCCCCCACGCGAGCGGCGAGGTGACCCGACCGGGTATCGCGCCGACGGGGCGGCCAAGCCCGCGCGCGACCGCAGCGGTGAGGAGCGCGCCCGAGCCCCGGCGAGCCTCGATCACGACGGTCATCGCGCCCAGGCCGGCGATGATCCGGTTTCGGGCGTGGAACATCCAGCGTCGCGGCAGGGTTCCCGGCGGCAGCTCCGAGACGATCCCGCCGGTCGATTGGATCCGTCGGTACAGCGCGCGTTTGGACGCCGGGTAGGGGCGATCCGCCCCGCCTGGAAGCACCGCGACGGTCGGCGCTCCCACCTCGAGCGCGCCCGCGTGAGCGGCGGAGTCGACGCCCAGGGCCATCCCGCTCAGGACCGTGATCCCGGCCGCACCGAGGCCCCGTGCCAGCGAGCGGGCCACCTCCAGGCCATATGGCGACGCTTGCCGCGCGCCGACCATGGCCACGGGCTGCTCAGCGACCAGAGCCAGGAAGCGCTCGACCCCGCCGCCAACGTGGAGCACGGCCGGAGGCGCCGCCAACGCCGCCAGCGACCCGGGGTAGCGGGGGTCACAGCCACAGATCTGTTCAAGACCGGTCGCCGCGCAGCATTCGCGAGCCTGAACCGCATCGAATTGCTCCAGCTCGCCCTGCACGGCGGCGCGCTGTTTGCCCGCGACGGCCGCGATCAGATCTTCGTCACCGAGCCCGAGCAACGGCTCAATCCGGTGGCGGACGACCTCCAGGTGAGCGGCGAGCCGGCTCAGCAGCCACGACCGGGCAAGGCAACCATCACACGCGCGCTCGGCCGTCACGCCGCCAATGCCGCATCAGCGCCCGTCCGTTGGCGCAGGCTCAGCGCAGTCAGGACGTCGTCGCCGGTGACCAGGTCGTGGTGTCGCAGATCGGCGATCGTCCGGGCGACGCGGAGTACGCGGTGCCGACCCCGGGCGCTCAGCGCGCCGACCGCGTACGCCTGCCCGAGTGCCCGTTCGGCGGGGCCATCGAGGCGTACTCGGCCGCGCACCAGACGAACATCCATATCGCCGTTGCAGCGAGCGGAGCTCCCGCGGAGCCGCTGATGTTGGCGCTCACGGGCCTCCGCCACCTGTGCTCGCATGTCGGCCGAGCTCGTCGACGGGGGCGATCGCAGATCCTGCTCGTCCGGCCGCCGTACGTCGACCAGCAGGTCCATCCGGTCGAGCAAAGGCCCACTCAGGCGCCGTCGATGGCGCCTCAGGTCGGCTTCGCCGCATCCACATCGATCATCGACGCCGGCGAACCCACACGGGCACGGGTTCGTCGCGGCGACGAGCATGAAGCGAGTGGGGAACTCGAGCGCCCGCTGGCCGCGCACGATCGTCACCGCACCGTCCTCCAGGGGCTGACGAAGCGCGTCGAGACTCGAGCGCTGGAACTCCGATAGCTCGTCGAGAAACAGCACTCCATGATGGGCGAGCGTGGCCTCGCCCGGCCGGGGCGGGAAGCCGCCTCCCACGAGCCCGGCGGAAGAGATGGTGTGATGCGGCGCCCGGAACGGACGCGCGGATATGAGCCCATCGGCGTGAATGCCCGCGACACTGTGGATCCGCGTCACCTCGATCGCCTCGGCACGGGTCATCGCCGGCAGCACCGACGGTAGCCGCCGCGCGAGCATCGTCTTGCCGGTGCCGGGCGCGCCCTCCAGCAGCAGGTTGTGCCCGCCTGCTGCCGCGATCGCCAGCGCCAGCAGCGGGGCTGCGTGACCACGGACGTCGGTGAGATCAGGCTCCTCGGCCACCGGGGTCAGCCTGACCGGCGCGGCCGGGAGCGCCGGCGGCTCGGAACCCATCACGACCTCGGCGGCGGCACGGAGGCTGCCCACGCCCACCACGGTCACCTCCTCCACCAACGCCGCCTCGCGAGCCCGCTCGCGAGGCACGATCAGTCGCGGCAACCCGGCGCCCCGGGCCCCCTCTGCGACGGCCAGCGCGCCCGGAGAATCCCTCAGTTCCCCGCCGAGCGAGAGCTCGCCGAACACGGCGTAGGCACCGAGCGCCTCACCGGGGACCTGCCCGCTCGCGGCCAGCACGCCCATCGCCAGCGCGGCGTCGAATCCAGGGCCCACCTTGCGCAGGAACGCCGGGGCAAGGTTGGCGGTGATCCGGGTGGCGGGGAACTCGAACCCTGAATTCAGGATCGCCGAGCGGATCCGATCGCGGGATTCCCGGATCGCCGCGTCCCCGAGCCCGATGATGGTGAACGACGGCAGGCCCGAGCGGATATCCACCTCCACCGATACATGGCGGGGCTCGACCCCGTCGATGGCGAACGTCGCGACCCGGGCAAGCATCGCACCAAGCTATGCGGATTCACGTCACGCGTGGGTGACAGCGTGCACCAATTCTGCGTCGGTCAACTTCGCGAAATGCTCCTGAATTGTCACATTGCGCAACCCACACGTTACGCATCGCGGCGTAGCGTCAGCGGCATGAGCACCGACCTCCGTCATCGCCTCGGCCAGATCGGCGAGCAGCTCGCCGCCGAGCATCTGATCCGCCGAGGTTTCTCGATCGTCGAGCGCAACTACCGAACCCGCTGGGGCGAGCTGGACATCGTCGCGTTCGACGGCCGAGTACTCGCATTTTGCGAAGTCAAGTCGCGCCGCGTCCCCTCCGACAGCGGCAGCCCGTTCGACGCGCTGCACGCGGTCAAGCAGGCTCGGGTCCGCAAGATGGCCGGGAGCTGGCTGATCGAGCGCACCGAACGCCCGCACGCCGACGTGGTGCGCTTCGACGCGATCGGCGTGACGTTCGATCGAGCCGGCAAGCTCGTGGGCATCGATCATCTCGAGGGAGCCTTCTAGCTCCCACCGGACCGGCGGGACGTCCGCGGTTGTGTCGCACTTCATTTGGCATGTTCGTCGCGCTCGCTGGGCTGCGCTGCGGACATCGGGGACAGGTCGGGATGCGCGCACGCGTCTGCGCAGGCGGATGGCACACTCACATGGTCTCCCGGAGGTCAGATTTCTGACCGATTCGCCCGTAAAACAACCCACTCGAGGGCTCAAGAAAATCGATTGGGTCGTTCCACAGCTGGGGGATGGGGAACGACCCGAACGTCGAAAATGAGGCCTCGTTTGGGGCGTTTCCCACAATGCGGTGCAGCAAGGCCCGCGCGATCTCTGACCGGATGCGTCCCTATGCCTCGAGGGCGAGCTGCTGATAGGCGGTGGACTGGAACGAGAGGCGGTGCAATGGCGAGACGCCGAGACGCTCGATTGCGTCGCGATGCTCGGGGGTCGAGTACCCGACGTGCTGGGCGAACTCCCAGCCGGGGTGGGTGGTGTCGGCTCGCCGCATGTACCGATCACGCGTCTCTTTGGCGATCACCGACGCGGCGGCAATCGCCGCGCTCTTGCTATCCCCGCCGATGACCGCCCGGTGCGGATGCTCAAGACCGGTGACCGAGAACCCGTCGCTGAGACACACGCAGCCGTCGCAAGCGACGCGTCGCAGCGCGTCGCGCAGGGCGGCCAGGTTCGTGACATGCAGCCCACGCGCATCGATCCCCGGCGCGCAGCGGGACACCACGGCGACCTTGGCGGCCAGCCGCAGGATGACCGGAAACAGCTCGGCCCGGCCCTGCGGTGTCTGCTGCTTGGAGTCGTTCAGGGTGCCGAGCGCGCGGATGTCGGCGGGGCCGAGCCGATCGAGATCGAACAGCACGGCAGCCGCCACGAGCGGTCCCGCCAGGCAGCCCCTTCCGGCCTCGTCGGCGCCGGCGACGAACCGCACGTCGAACGTGCGATCGAAGCCGAACAGCCGTCGCCCGGGACGGCCCGCCCGCTTCGACGGCCGCGCCTTAGAGCGTTCCGACCCGGTCCGGGGGCCAGTAGGTGAAGAACGCGACACCGATGATCGACTGGTTGGGGACAGGGCCCCAGAAACGGCTGTCGTCCGATACGCCACGGTTGTCGCCCATCATGAAGTAATGGTCGGGCGGAATCACGATCGGCTTGGGGAAATTGCAGGAACTGCTGGGGCCGCACGGTGCGATATACGAATCCTTCTCCCGTACGCCGTTGCGGATCACGTGACCGTTGACGATCGAGATCCGGTCGCCGGGGCCTGCGACGACACGCTTGATGAACGTTTGACTCGACTCGCCCGGCGTCGGGACATCACAGGCCTGGAGGTGACCCGGACCTTGGTCGGCGGAGCCGCACACCGGCTCACTCGGGTCAGCCCCGCGGGGGGGATGGAAGACCACGATGTCACCGATACTCGGATGGCTGATCAGCCGGTTGGCGAGCACCCGCTGGCCGACGTCCAGGGTCGGAACCATCGAGGGACTGGGAATCCGGTACGGCTTGACGATGAAGGCTTGGATCAGCAGCGCCAGCGCGACCGCGATGACGACGGTCAGGACGAGTTCGAGCAGCGACTTGAGGCTGGACATTGCCGCTCGCCTGGGTGCTCCTAGAGAATGCCGATCCGATCCGGAGGCCAGTAGGTGAAGAACGCCTCGCCGATGATCCAGGCCTTCGGCACCGGCCCCCAGAACCGGCTGTCCTCCGAATCCGGCCGGTTGTCACCCATCATGTAATAGTCACCATGCGGGATCGTGATCGTCCCCGGGAAGTTGCACTCGCCGGCTCCCGCGCAGGGAATGATGTAGGAGTCCTTCTCCCGCACCCCGTTGCGGATCACGTGACCGTTGACGATCGAGATCCGGTCGCCCGGCAGGCCGACCACCCGTTTGATGAACGTCTCGGACGATTTCTGAGATTGGACCACATCACAGGCTTTCTTCCCATCCTGACCCGCTTGATTCTCACCCTCCTTCGGATCCGCGCAGGACGAGAAGTTCTTCGGCGGGTGAAAGACCATGATGTCCCCCAGCCCCGGCGAGCTGAAGTGGGTGCCGATTCGGTCCACCAACACACGTTGGTTGATGTGCAGCGTGGGCAGCATCGACCCGCTGGGGATCTGGTAGGGCTTGATGACGAAGGCTTGGATCGCCAGCGCGAGGCCAAGCGCAGTCGCCACGACGACGACAAGTTCGAGCGTCGCGCTCGCAAACGACTTCTTCTTCTTGGTCACATCTACTCTTCGCCGACGGGCGCCTTCGCTGGTGCCGGTTCGGCGTCCGGCGCCTCCATCGGTGGAGGAGGCTCGCTCGCCTGATCGCCGGCTACCGCATCGGCGCTGACCGCATCGTCGCTGACCCCGTCGGCGACGACCGCATCGGCGCTCGCCTGACCGTCCACCGGCTCCGGCGTGTCAGGCTCCTCGATCTCCGGATACAGCAGCTCGCGCTCGATCGTCTCCTCCGGGCGGTTCGAGCGGCGCTCGCGAACCCGCGCGCGCTTGCCGATCCGACCTCGCAGGTAGTAGAGCTTGGCGCGGCGCACGTCGCCGCGCCCGGCCACCTCGATGCGCTCGATCTTTGGCGAGTGCAACGGAAACGTACGCTCGACGCCCACCCCGAACGACTGCTTGCGCACAGTGAACGTCTCGCGCGCACCGTGTCCCTGACGCTTGATCACCACGCCTTCGAACACCTGCGTACGGCGGCGGGTCCCCTCGATGACCTGGAAATGGACGCGCAGACGGTCGCCGGCGTCAAAGACCGGTACGCGGCGGAGCTGTGCACGCTCCAGGCTGTCGATTACGGTGCTCATGGCATTGCAAGCACCCGCCCCCCGCGTGTCGGACGGTTCCGTGCGGGTGATAATCCATTGGCGGGGGGCACCAACGTCTCACGACGCCTGGCCCGACCTTGCGGCGGCCTATGGTAGCGAACCGTCCGCGCTCCCCGAGCCATCACCCGCCCAACCCCGGTCGGGATTGCCGCCGGGGTCGGTCGCGGCGGCGCGGGAACGGCTCTGCGCGAGGCGCCAATCCTTGATGCGTGCGTGGTGGCCGGAGAGCAGGACCTCGGGCACCCGCCACCCGCGGTGCTCGGCCGGTCGCGTGTAGTGGGGATACTCGGGAGCGCCTCCGAGCGCCACGCTGAAGGACTCCTCGAGCGAGGACTGATCATCCCCCAGCACCCCGGGCAGCTTGCGCAGCACCGCATCGCAAATCACCATCGCGGCCAGCTCCCCGCCGGCCAGCACGTACCGGCCGATCGATATGCGATCGCCGGCGAAGTGCTCGAGCACACGCTCGTCGAAGCCCTCATACCGCCCCGACAGCAGCGTCAACGTCGGCTCGCCCGCGAGCTCGTCGACGAGCGCGTCGTCGAGCAGTCGCCCGCTCGGGTCAAGCGCCACCACCCGGCGCTCAGCCCGCACCGTGACCGGATCCTCGCCGTACCGCGCGCGCAGCGCCGCCTCCACGACATCCACCCTCAGCAGCATGCCGGCACCGCCGCCGAACGGCGTGTCATCGACCTGTCCGGCGTTCAGCGGGGTGTAGTCGCGGTAGTTGACGTAGTCGATGCGATGGCCGCCGGAGATCGCGTTGGCCACGTGGCGCTGAGCTCCGAACCAGGCGAACGCCTCCGGAAACAGGGTGAACACATCGATCTCCATCACTCCTCGCCCAGGAACTCAGATCGATCTCGATCTCGCGCCGGTCCACATCGACTCGCCGCACCGCGTCCTTGATCAGCGGCACCAGCAGCTCGGGGCCACCCTGCGCGCGCGTCACCTCGAGCACGTCGCATGACGGCAGGGCCAGCAGTCGCTTGACCACCCCGATCTCCCGGCGCGCATCATGAACCGCACACCCCTCGAGATCCTCGGCCCACCATTCCTCAGCGTCGAGCTCCGGCGCCCGATCGCGCCCCACGAGCAGCTCCCGGCCCCCCAGCGCCTGGGCGCCGGCGCGATCCTCGCACCCCTCCAGGCGCAGGATCAGCCCGCGATCGAAGCCGGCGCGGCGCGTGATCAGCCGGCGCTCACCATCGATCCACACGTCGAGGCCGAGCCCGAGCAGATCGGGCTTCGGCTGGGTGACGTAGAAACTCCCGTCGAGCCCATGCGGGCCGCCCCACCACGCCGGCGCGCAGCCATCCGGCCGCGCTGGCGGCGCCCATCAGGCGTCGACGATGTCGACGAACACGCGGCGCTTCTCCTTGACCGCGGCCGCCTTGATCACCGTCCGCAGCGCCGCGGCCGTGCGGCCACCGCGCCCGATCACGCTCCCGTAGTCGTCCTGGGCCACTGACAGCTCGAGCACGATCGAGCCGTCGTCTTCGTGGACCTCGCTGATGCGCACCTCATCCGGGCGCTGCACCAGCCCCCGCGCCAGGTACTCGAGCAGCTCCTTCATGGCCGCCGCTAAGAGATGCCCTGCGTGCGCAGCAGCTTGCGGACCGTGTCGCTCGGCTGAGCGCCGCGAGCCAGCCAGTCGCGAATGCGCTCCTCGTTCAGGACGATGGTTGACGGATCGGTCTGGGCGTTGTAGTGCCCAACGGTCTCGATCACCCGCCCGTCGCGCTTTGAGCGCTGGTCGGCCACGACAACCCGCCAGATCGGGTTCTTTCGCCCGCCGATTCTCGTTAGTCGGAGTCTTACTGCCATCAGCTCAAGCGAGGTTAGCGTGCCTGGCGCATCAACGCGCCCAAGTCGGGCATCCGACCCTGTGAAACCTGCCGCATGATCTTGCGCACCTGCTCGAACTGCTTGATCAGCTGCTTGACCGCCTGGACGTTCGTACCAGAGCCGCGCGCGATCCGTAACCGCCTCGATCCCTTGATCAGCTCCGGGTGGCGCCGCTCCTGCGGGGTCATCGAGAGGATGATCGCCTGCAGGCGATCGAATTCCCGCTCGTCGACCTTGACTCCCTTCAGCTCCTTGCCCACCCCGGGAAGCATCCCGATCAACGATTGCAGGGGCCCCAGGCGGCGGACCTGACGCATCTGGTCCAGGAAATCGTCCAGCCCGAACTCCGATTTGCGGATCTTGCGCTCGAGCTCGGCTGACTGCTCCTGGTCGTAGCTCGCTTCAGCCTTCTCGATCAAGGACATCACGTCGCCCATGCCGAGGATCCGCTGGGCCATCCGGTCGGGGTGGAAGCGCTCGAACTGGTCGAGCTTCTCGCCCGTCGAGGCGAACAAGATCGGCTTGCCGGTGATCGCCTTGACCGACAACGCGGCACCCCCGCGAGCGTCGCCGTCGAGCTTGGTCATCACGACTCCGTCGAAGTCGACCACCTTGGCGAACTGCTCGGCCACGTTGACCGCGTCCTGGCCTGTCATCGCGTCGACGACCAGGAGCACGTCGTGTGGCTTGACCGCCTTCTTGATCTCGGCGAGCTCTGCCATCAACGCCTCATCCACATGCAACCGTCCGCTCGTGTCGACGATCAGCACGTCCTTGCCCTCGGCCACCGCTCGATCACGAGCCCACTTGGCGATCTCGACCGGATTGCGGTCGGTGCCCTGCTCGTACACCTCGGCCCCAGCCTGGGCACCGACCTTGATGAGCTGCTCGACCGCGGCCGGGCGGTACACGTCGCAGGCCGCCACCGCCACCGAAGAGCCGTGCTGCTCGCGCAGGTAACGAGCCAGCTTGCCCGTAGCGGTCGTCTTGCCTGAGCCCTGCAGCCCGGCCATCACGACCACCGTGGGCGGATGGGGCGAGAACGACAGCTCACGCGCGGCGCCGCCCATCAGCTCGGTCAGCTGGTCTGAGACGATCTTGACGACCTGCTGGCCCGGGTTCAGCTTGCCGATGATGTCGGCCCCCAGGGCCCGCTCCTTGACCGCGTTGGTGAAGCTCTTGACAACTTTGAAGTTGACGTCGGCCTCCAGCAGCGCCAGACGGATCTCGCGAATCGCCGAGTTGACATCGTCTTCGGTCAGCGTGCCTCGCCCGCGAACGTCGGCGAGGGTGGCTTGGAGTTTTTCGGCTAACGAGTCAAACACGGCGATCCCGCTGTTCAGGCTACCGACCTGCCGAGCCCGAGTTCTTGCCCACGCTCGGCTACTCCGCTCACGAGCGCGGTCGCGCCCCGGCTCTGCACCACCTCAACCCGGGTGCCGCGCTCGATCACCTGATCGTCGACCATCGCCCGGGCGGTCCACACCTCGTGGTCGATCGCGATGCAGCCGACCCCCTCGTCGTTGGCGATCCGCTCGACCACAATCGCCTGCTTGCCGACCAGCGCCGCGGCCCCGGTCAGGATCGGCGGCGCCGCCGCCTGGCGCGCACGAGCGAGCGGCCGCAGGGCTAGCCATGACAGCAGCGCCACGAGCACGAACACGATCCACACCGCTGTGCCTCCCGCGCCTGCCGCGGCGACAATCGCCGCCAGTGCCGCCCCAACGGCTAAGGGGGCCAGCCGGAAACCGTTGGTCAGCACCGCGCCAATGCTGAACCCGAACGCCACGATCACCCACACAAACCATCCGGTCATGTGACCCCCGAGCTTAGGGCACCCACGAAAATGATTGACGGTTCCAACGGCGTCTGCTCGCCGCATTCCGTGCGGACAGAGGGGAGTCCTGGCCGCCGAGCGCGTCAGGTGATCAGCGCGCGGGCAAACTCACCGGCGTCGAACGGTCGCAGGTCCTCGAGCTGCTCGCCCACGCCGATCAGCTTGACGGGAATGCCGAGCTCGTGGGCGATGGCCAGCGCGATGCCGCCCTTCGCGGTGCCGTCCAGCTTGGTCAGGACGAGCCCGGTCACCGCTGCGGCCTCGGAGAACAGCCGCGCCTGGCGCAACCCGTTCTGGCCTGTCGTGGCATCGATCGTCAACAGGCTCTCATGGGGCGCCTCGGGTATCTGCTTGGCGATCACCCGGCGCACCTTCGCCAGCTCTGCCATCAGATCGTCCTGCGTGTGCAGGCGACCCGCGGTATCGATGATGACCACGTCGGCGCCGTCGCGGCGGGCCACCGTGATCGCGTCGTAGGCCACCGATCCGGGGTCGGCCTCCGGTTGACCCCTCACAAACTCGACGCCGGCGCGCTGCGCCCACAGCTCGAGCTGTTCGACCGCGGCGGCGCGGAACGTGTCACCGGCGCCGAGCACGACCGAGCGGTCGAGCTCCCGGCTCAGGTGCCAGGCCAGCTTGCCGATCGTCGTCGTCTTGCCGGTCCCGTTCACCCCGGCGACCAGGATCACCGTGGGCTTCGCCAGCAGCTCGATCCGGTTGTCCCCGGTGTCGGCGATCTCGGTCAGCAGCTCGACCAGCCGGTCCGACAACGCCTGCCCTCCGGAGAGCTTGTTCTCTGTGACCTCACGCTCGAGCTGCTCGACGACCCGTGCGGTGGTCTGAGCTCCGACGTCCGCGTAGATCAGCGCTTCTTCGAGCCGCTCCCAGGTCTCGTCGTTCAGCTCTTCGAACAGCGTCGCCTGGATTTCACTCTGCAGCGCTTGGCGGGTCTTGCGCAAGCTCTCACGCAGGCGCCGAAACCGCCCCATGCGACGCTCCTCAGTGGCCGGCGCAGCCGCCTGCTCGGGCGGCGGCGCGCCCTCGATGATGAACAGATCCCGCCAGTCTCGAGCCATCAGGGCGGCGACGTTACCAGCCCGCCCAGAACCCGCCTCGCCGCCTTCGATCTGGGCCGCGCCGGCCACCCGGCCCGCGCCGGCATGACCTCAACCCGCCCCGGGTATAGATTCCGTTGTCGCATGGCACTGGTCCGACCCTCCCTCGTCGAATTTCCGGCTGACGACCCGCAACGCGCTCTGCGCTTCTGGTCAGGCATCCTCGGGATCGAACTCGAGCGACGCCGCGAGCACGAGGGCGAGGGCTGGCAGACCCACACCGAGGGCACCGAGGTCGGGGTCCATGCCCGGGGACGCGGTCCCGGCGACTCGTTCTCGTTGCCCTACCTCACCGTCGACGACATGCCCCAGGCCTTGGAGCGAGTGGCCGCGTTGGGCGGAGCCGTCGTGCATCCCGGGGCGCAATGGGCGATCTGCCGCGACAGCGAGGGAAGTCCGTTCGCTCTCGCTCTCGCCCCGCCGCCCGGCACCTGACCGAGGCACCTGACCGAGGCATCTGACCGAGGCACCTGACCGGCGCGGAAGGCTGGCATCTAGGCAGCCTGGTCGTCGACCAGGCGCCGCGAGATCACCTTCGAGATCCCGTCGCCACCCATCGACACTCCATACAGCGAGTCGGCGGCCTCCATCGTGCGCTTCTGATGGGTGACGACGATGAACTGGGCACGCGAGGAGTAGCGGCGCAGCAGCTCGAGGAAGCGATCGATGTTGATGTCATCAAGCGCCGCCTCGACCTCATCGAGGATGTAGAACGGGCATGGACGGGCCAGAAACACGGCGAATAGGAACGCCAGCGCGGTCATCGACTTCTCCCCGCCCGAGAGCAGCGTGAGCCGCTTCATCTCTTTGCCGGCGGGGCGCATCTCGATCTCGACGCCGAGCAGATCCTCCTCCACGGGAGCCTCCTCGCCCTCCAGCTCCTCACCGGCCGACGCTCCGTCGGCACCGTCCCCGGGCGGGGGCTGGCCGCCCAGGACCCGTGGGGGCCCTTCACGCTCGGTCACCAGTCGCAGGCGACCCCGCCCGCCCGGGAACAGCTGGCTGGCCAGCTCCTCGAAGTTGCGCGCCGTAGCCTCGAAGGTCTCCTCGAACGTCCCGCGGATCTGGCGATCGGTGTCGGCGATCAGGCCTTCGAGCTCGCGCAGCGCCGTCTCGAGATCAGCGCGCTGTGCCTCGAGCTCCTCGACGTGGGCCAGCGCCTCGACGTACTCCTCGTGCGCGAGCGGGTTGACCGGGCCGAGCTGCTCACGCCGGCGGGCCAGACGCTCAAGGCGGTTGGTCAGCCCCTCGCGCTCCTCGGCGCTCAGCTCCTGCGGCGAGGGCTCAGCCTCGAGATCCAGGCGCGAAGCCAGCTCCTGCAGGTTGCTGTGAGCGTCCGCGTCAAGGTCGCGCGAGCGCTGCAGGCGCACCTCGGCTTCGGTGAGCGAGTCGTTTTCGCGGTTGAGCTGGGCATGAAGCGCGGCCTCCTGCTGAGCACACACGCGCAGCTCGCCGGCCACGTGCTCGCCGGCCTCGCGGTCGGCGGCCAGCGCGGCCTCGAAGCCACCCAGTCGCGCCGTAATCGCGTCCGCGACGTCATCCAGCGCCGCGATCAGTGACCGCGCCACCGGCGCCAGAGCGTCGTCTCGGCTCACCGCCGATTCGAGGCGCTCGATCATCGACCCGCGTTCGGCGCGCTCGCGCTCGGCGCGCTGCATCATCTGGCGCTCGGCGGCCAGCTGGGCGGCCACCTGGGAGCGCCGCGCAGCCTCCGGGCCGTCGTCCGGAGCCCCCCGCCGACGCTCGATCAGGGCGGCGATGCGGCGCTGGTCCTCGGTGGCCTCGTCAAGCGCCATGATTGCCGCGCGATGTGTCGACGTGGCTCGCTCGCGGGCAGCGTCGGCCTCAGAGGCGGCCTGCGTCGCGCGCTCCAGACCCGCGCGCGCGGCAAGCTCGGCCTGGGCGGCGGACTCGCTGGCCCGGACGAGTTGCTCGCGGCGGTTGCGCTCGGCCAGCACGCGGTCCTCCCCCACGGCCGGCGCCTGTCGGAGCTCCCGCGCGCGGGGCGACCAGACGCGTCCGGAGCGCGTCACGGCGACGCCGGCAAACGCGTCGGGCAGCGCGTCAAACCCATCCACCACCCACGTCTCGCGCAGCAGCACGCGAGCCAATGCCAGCGCCTGGCCGCTGCCGCGCACGTGATCAGCCAGGCGCTCGGCGTCCGCGAACGGCCGGCTCGCCGATGCATCCGCAGGGTCGCCCAGCTCCGCAACGGGGGGCGACACCGGCCCTGCGGCGACGTCGCCGGCGAGCGCCCCTCCCCCCGCCGCGTCGTCGGCGAGCGCGCCTCCCCCCGCCGCGTCGCCGGCGAGCGCGCCTCCCCCGCCGCGTCGCCGGCGAGCGCGCCTCCCCCCGCCGCGTCGTCGGCGAGCGCCCGTCCCCCCGCGGTGTCGTCGGCGAGCGCCCGTCCTCCCTCGGCATCCGCGATCAGCACCCGTCCGCCCTGGGCATCGGCGATCAGGGCCCGTCCTCCCTCGGCGCCGGCTCGGTCGAGCAGTGCCGCCCCGGCGCCGCGGTCGGTCACCAGCGCGGCCCGCAACCGTCCGTCGAGTGCCGCGGCGAGGGCCAACTCGTATCCGGCATCGACATCGAGCTCATCGGCCAGCGCCGCCGCGGCACCGGGGGGTCCGCTCTGATTGCGCAGGAATCGGTTGACGGCCGCCAGCTCGCCGCCCACCCGGGCCGCTTCTCGGCGCGCCCCCTCGACTACGCGCTCGGCGTCGCGCAACGCCGAGGAGCATCGCTCACCTTCCGCCTGAGCCTGCTGCCGGGCCAGCCGGGCGGTCTCGACGATCGTGTCGTGCCGCGCGATCTCCTCCCCCGCGGTGGCCAGCTGTCCCTCGAGCTCCGCCAGTTGGCGGGCCAGCTCGGCTTGTCGATCACGCTGCAGTTCCGCCAGCGACTGCTCCAGTGCGGCGATCCGCGCCGCCGCACCGCTGTCGGGCTGCTCCGCGGCGGCGCGTGCGCGCAATGAGGCGACGAGCTCGTTGCCCCGGGCCAGCCGCGCCTCGATCACGGTCGCGCCGGCCCGCACGGCTTCGGCTCGGTAGGAGACCCGTTCGGCGGCGGAGCGCGCGGCATACGAGCGTCGAGAGAGCTCTTCCCGCTGGGCGCTGCGCGCGGCGAGCGCCTCCTCGGCGGCCTCGCGGCGCTTGGCCACCGTCGCGAGTTCGCGTTGTAGCCCTTCCCGCTTGCCCCGGACCGCAGCGGCGGCCGCCTCCGCCGCGACGAGCGCCGAGCGCTGGCGCCTGACCTCGTCGCGCGCGAGCTCCCAGCGGGCCTCGAGGGCTTGGCGCTCGAGCCTGGCGTGCAGCTCGGCCGCCTCCGCCTGACGCTTGAGCGGTCGCAGACGAGAGCGCGCCTCTCGCTCCACGTCCAGCGCCCGGTCGAGGTTGTCCCGCGTGCGATCCAGCTTCAGCTGGGCGCGGCGACGGCGCTTGCGGTGCTTGCCGAGCCCCGCCGCCTCTTCGATCAGCAAGCGCCGGTCGCGCGGCTTGGACGTGACGATCGACTCGACTCGGCCCTGTGAAATGACCGAGTGCATATCCTTGCCCAGTCCGGTGTCCGACAGCAGCTCGATCACGTCGATGAGCCGGCAGCGCGCGCCGGCGAGACGGTACTCACCCTCGCCCATGCGATCGAGGCGGCGATAGATCGAGATCTCGGGCGCGCCGAGCGCGAGCGTCCCCTCGCTGTCGTCCAGCACGAGTTCGACCTCCGCGTGCTTGGCGGCCTGCCGTCCGGGGGCGCCGCTGAAGATCACGTCCTGCATCGACTGGCCGCGGACCGCGAGTGGTGACTGCTCGCCCAACGCCCACAGCACCGCGTCGGTGACGTTGGACTTGCCCGACCCGTTCGGGCCCACGACGACGCTCACGCCCGGGCCGAAGTCCAGCCGCGTCCGGTCCGGGAAGGACTTGAAGCCCTTGATCACGATCGACTTCAGATACATCGGCGCGGTCGTTCTCGCGTAGCGCTCATTGCTGCATCGACTCCAGTGCCGCTTGCGCGGCCTCCTGCTCGGCGTCCTTCTTGCTGCGACCCGCGCCGCGGCCGATCTCGACGGTTTCGACCATCGCGCTCACGCTGAAGGTCCGATCGTGCGGCGGGCCCTGCTCATCGACGACCGCATAACTGACCAACTCGCCGCGGCGGGCCAGGCGCTCCTGCAGGGCCGATTTGAAGTCCACCGGATGCTGCAGTGCGTCCTCGATCTCGGGCTCGAACGCCTCGACGACGGCCGCGGCCGTCCGCTCGTACCCGAACGCGAGATAGCAGGCGCCGATCACTGCCTCGATCACCGAGGCCAGCACCCGTTCGGTGCTGATCAACCCCTCCACGGTCAGAGCGACACCGGGCGGGGCAGCCGCTCGAAGTCGGTCTGGCACGGCGAGCCGGTCCGCCACCACGCGACAGGAACGGCCGGAGACGGCCTGGGCACGTATCTTGGTCAACCGGCCGGGTCCGAACAGCTCCGCCTTGAGATTGGGATAGAGATGTGTGGTCACGGCCAGCCCCAGCACGCTGTCGCCGAGGAAGGCCAGGCGCTCGTAGGAATCCGAGCGCCGCGCCGTCCAGGAGGAGTGCGTGAACACTGCCGCCGCCAGATCGTCCGGAAGCCGCTCGAGCAACTCCTGGAGCGTCGATCCTTCGGACACCGCAGCTTCGCGCAAGCCCACGATCCCGCGATCCAACCGCTCGCGGTCCCGTTCACTCAGGGTCAGAACCTTGGCTCGCGGAGGCCGACTGGTGCGGGCTCGCGGGTCCGCTGGCGAGGACAAACTCGACCGCCTGGCCAACGGTGAGGATCTTCGCTGCGTCGCCATCCGAGATCTTCACGCCATAGGAGTCCTCGAGCTCCTGCACCAGGGTGTAGAGGTCGAGCGAGTCGGCTTCGAGATCCTCCCGGAAACGCGTCGACTCATGGATCGAGCCGGGCTTCACCTCAAGCTCGTCAGCCAGGTGCGCGCGGATCAGCGAGAAGACCTGCTCCCGGTTCATCGGGTCGAAACCGTAGCCGTCGGCTCGGACGAAGCGCCGCCGTCGCCCTCCTCGTCGTCCTCAATCGGCGGGCGTAGCGCTCCGGCCGCTTCGAGCGCCGCGCGCGTGCGCCTGATCACGTCTTCCTCGACCCCTCGCGCGGCCACTTCGATCGCCCGGGCAAAGCCCCGGCGCGTGAACCTACCGTGGGCCACCACCCCGAGCTGGCGCAGTCCCAGCATGTACGCGCCCCCGGGGCCTTCGGGATCGATCTCCTCGCGCAGCCGACGCACGGCCGGGGCCAGCAGCCAGCCGCCGAGCTTGGCCCGGTGAGAGCTCATCGCGACGTCCCGGATCGCCCGCAGGGTGCGACCGGAGACCCCCTCGATCAGCTTCAGCGTGATGTTGCCGGTAAAGCCGTCCATCACCACGACGTCCGCGGCGCCATCGGTGATCTGCGTGCCCTCGATATTGCCGATGAAGCGTAGCCCGGTGCCGCCCACCCCGGCGAGCTGCGCGTGCGCGATCACCAGCTCGGGGGTGCCCTTGGCCGGCTCCTCGCCGTTGGAGAGCAAGGCAACGCGAGGCGACGGCATGCCCATCACCGCCTGCGCGAAGGCCGAGCCCATGTGCGCAAACTGCACCAGGTGCTCGGGCCGACAGTTGACATTGGCGCCGACGTCGAGCAAGAGCACCGGCGGTGCTCCCGGCATTGGCACGGGCAGTGCCAGCGCCGGCCGATAGATGCCGCGGTCTCGTCGCAGGTTGAACAGACCGGCGGCCAGCGCCGAGCCTGTCGATCCCCCGGAGACGAGCGCTTGCGCTCGACCGTCTGCCACCGCCCGGGCGGCCTGGACGATCGAGGCCTCGGGAGTTGAGCGGACCGCATACGCTGGATCCGACGCCTTGGCGATCGAGACTGGCGCGTCGACGACCCGAACGCCGTCCGGAACCGCCCCGATCTCCTCGCGGGGACCGAACAGCAGCACGTCAATCCCCCGCGCGGCGGCGCTGGCCGCGCCCGCAGCTACCTCGGCGGGGCCGAGATCCGCCCCGCCCGCATCCACGGCGACAGTAACCACGGCGCCGGGGTCAGGCGATGTCGTCGCCCGTGCCGGGGCTGACGACCTCGCGGCCCCGATAGCTTCCACACGTCGGACAGACGCGGTGCGGCAGCCGAGGACTGTGGCATGTCGGGCAAGCGTTGTACGTCGGCGCTGCCACCTTGTGTTGCGCGCGGCGCTGAGCGGTGCGGGCGTGAGACTGTTTCTGCTTGGGGACGGCCATAGCGGCGGAGTGTAGAGCCTAATCGAACTTCAGTTCGGAGAGTTTCGCCCAGCGGCTGTCCGGCTCACGCTCGTGGCCATGCTCGGGACCGGCGGCGTTGAGGTCCGTGCCGCAGACGGGGCACAGACCGGCGCACTCCGGGCGACAGAGGAGCTGCGTCGGCAGGGCCAGCGCGAGCGCATCGCGCGCCCAGGCGTGCAGATCGAGCACTCCACCTGTCACGTAGGGCGACTCGAGCTCGTCCGTCTCGCCCGGCTGCGAGACCTCCCGTGCATCGACCTCGAACACCGGCGCGGCCGGCTCCAGACAGCGCATACAGGGACCCACGGGCCGCGCGGCGAAGCGCAACCGCAACGCGTAGCCATCGCCGGTCATGCGCGAGACGTCCAGGCGCGCCGGCACGAGCGCGGGCTCGACCGGGTAGCGCTCGCCGCCGAGCAGGAACGGGTCGATGGCCACATTGACCTCGAGCCGGCGGCCTTCACCCGAGTGCAGGCGCAAGCCGCCAAGGTCGAAAGTGTCTGTTCGCAAGGACATCGGACGAGCTTAGTGCGCCCTGCAGGGCGTCAGGACCCTCCACCCGCGATGATTGGGCGCGTGTCAAAGTGGTTTCGCAGTTACGGCTTCGCCGATGTCAGCGACGACCTGCTGATCGGCGCCTATCCGCTCGACGCGGACGACGTCAAGATGCTCCAATGGATACGCGTGGGCCGAGTGCTGAACCTGGTCGAAGATGAGGAGTACGGGCCGGGCGAACGCGAGCAAGTGGTGGCGGCGCTGGCGGCCGCAGGAATCGAGGAGCACCGCCTCCCAATGATCGACTACGGCGGGCTCCAAGCCGACGCGCTTGACACGGCCGTGCAGGACGTGATCGAGTCGCTTGACTCAGGCGTCCGCAGCTATGTGCACTGCCGAGCCGGATGGCAGCGGTCGGCCGCCGTCGCCGCGGCTGTCGTCGCAGTCCGCGAGGGCATCGACATCGACGACGCACTCGCCTCCGTCCGTGCCCACAAGCCGTCGGCGAACCCCCTGCCGCACCAGCGCGAGGATCTCCGGCTCTGGTGGGAGGGGCGTGACGATCGGCGTACGGGGCGCGGACAGTAACCCTCGATCATCCTACTCCCCTATTCCGCGACTTGGAGCCGTCCCTGATCACCCCCCGGCTCCCCGATCTCGAGCCGACCCTGATCACCGCCCTGCCCCGCGGCCCGGAGCCGCCTGGCGCTGACTTCGTCTGCAGTCAGCTCAGGCTCCAGTTCGCGCGAATGGACGCTGCGGGCACTGATCGTGACGTGCTCGAGCGGCGTCGGCTCGCGACCTTCCGTGACCGCGCCGTGTTCGGCGAACCGGCGGGCCCCGGGAAGTACGCGCGCCTCGTAGGAGCCGACCGTCTCGTTATAGGCCCGTACCGCGCTGTTGAGCCGTGTGCCGAGCGTCGCGAACAGCCCGGACAGCTTGACCAATCGGCCGTGCAGTTCCCGTCCCAGGTCGGAGAGCGCCTGGGCCGACTCGGCCACACGCTCCTGTTGCCATCCATACCCGACGGCGCGCAGCATGGCCAGCAGCGTGGTTGGCGTGGCGATCAGGACGCGGCGTGCCATGGCGTCTTCGATCAGCGCCGGATCAGCCTCGAGCGCCGCCCCGTACAGATGCTCGCCCGGTAGGAACATGACCACGAAATCCGGGCTGGTCTCCAATCCGGTCCAATAGGCCTTCTCGGCGAGCGCCTTGACGTGCTTGCGCAGCAGCCGCGCGTGGTCGTGCAGGTGACGCTGACGCTCGTCCTCGTCGCGCGCCTGATAGGCATCGAGCACGCCCTGCAACGGGGCTTTGGCGTCAACGACGACGTGCTTGCCGCCAGGCAGGCTGACGATCAGGTCGGGCCGGAGCGTCCCGTCCTCACCACCCAGCGACGACTGCTCGACGAAATCACAGTGCTTGACCATGCCGGCGAGCTCGACCACGTTGCGCAGCTGCATCTGCCCCCATTGCCCGCGCGCATTGGGCTTGCGCAGGGCGGTCACCAATGCGCCCGTTTCTGTCCGCAGCTTCTCGCCCGTGTCGGTCAGCGTCTTCAATTGCGCCTCCAGCCGGCCGCGCGACTCCCGCCGCTCCTGGTCGAGCCGCGTCAGCTGGCTGTCCACCCGGCCGAGCTGCTCCTTGAGCGGCGCCACCAGCTGCTCGACCGCCTGGCGGCGCTGGTCAAGCTCACCGGTGGCCTTCGCCTGCGCGGTCTGGAGCTGCGCGCGGGAGAGCTCGGCCAGTTGGACCATGCTCGACTGCAGTGCCTCGGCGCTCAGCGCCTTGAACGAAGCGGTCAACCGCTCCTGTGCGTCGTTGACCGTGTCCAGGCGCTCCTCGGCCCGCGCGCGCTCGTGCTCCAGGTCAGCGCGAGCCCGGACCAGCTCCCGCTCGAGCTTCCCAGCCCGAACCGCCTCAAGTCCCAAAGCGCGCAGGCGCGGCCGCAGCAGGACGGCCACCAGACCTGCGCCAACGATCAAGCCGAGTAATACCCAGAGCGCGTTCATGGCAGCTGTCCAGCATGGCGCGCAGGCCGGACGGAAGCCGCTCGCGGCGCCCCGGCGCGCGACGGAACCTGATTGCGGTGCCGCCGGCGGCGGGGCGGCAGCGGCGTGGGGCGCGATCAGTCGGTCAGCGCCGCCTGGAACGCCTCGCGGGCCGCTATGCCGCGGACGGCGAACACGATCCGCTCCAGCCGGCTGCCGGCGTCGAGATGCTTGCGCACCTCGCTGACCTCAATCTGCGCGGCCTGCGCGAGGGGGAACCCGCCAACGCCGGTGCCGAACGCCACCAACGCGAGCGAACGCGCTCCCAGCGCATCGGCCAGACGCAGCGTGCTCACGGTCGCCCGGCGGATGATCTCGGCCGACGTCGGGCCGCCAAGCTCCATGGTGGCGGCGTGGATGACCCACGTACAGGGCATCTGACCGCCCGTCGTCTGGACCGCTTCGCCCAGGCCGATCGGGGCGCGCTCGTCGCTCTCCCGCTGGACCTGGGGGCCGCCGGCCCGGGAGATCGCGCCCGCGACGCCACCGCCGTGGATCAAGCGCGTGTTAGCCGCGTTGGCGATCGCGTCGACGTCGAGCCGAGTGATGTCCGTGTCGAGAACCTCGATCACGGCTGCGCATCCTCGGCAGCCCTACGAGACTTCGGCCGGCTCGTCCTTGCCGGCCAGGCGATCTCGTCCGCGTTGCACCGCGGCGATGAACTTGCTCAGGTTCACCTCGAGGGTGTTGAGGATCTCATCCGCGTAGTCCTCGGCACCCAGGCGGATCTCGCGCTCGCGGGAACGGGCGTCCTCGATGATGTCCTCGGCCGCGCGCTCCGCCTGCTTGGTGATCTCCTCGTCTGAGATCAGCTTCTCCTGGCGCTCTCGCGCCTCCTTGACGATGCGCTCGGCCTCTCGCTTGGCTTCCGCGAGCATCTCCTGGCGCTCCTTGACGATCCAGCGGGCCTGCTTGATCTCCTCAGGGATCGTGGCGCGCATCTGATCCAGAATGTCGTAGATCTCTTCCTTATCCACGCGAACCTGGTCCGTGAGCGGGACCGGCTTGGCGTTGTGGACGAGATCGTCCAGCTTGTCGATGAGTACAAGGACGTCCATCGCGAACCTCTGTTTCGTCAGCGGCCGAGCCGTTCCTTCAACTGGCGAGCCACCTCGTCGGGTACGAGGTCATGGATATCGCCGCCGAACGTGGCGAGTTCCTTGACACCGCTCGATCGTAAGAAACTGTACTTGGGCGAGGCCATCAGGTAAACGGACTCGATATCCGGGTCCTGACGGCGGTTCAACTGGTTCATCTCCAGCTCGTATTCGAAGTCCGAAATCGCTCGCAGGCCCTTGACGATCGCCATCGCCTGCCGAGCCCGGGCAAACTCCACCAGCAACGAGCTGAACGGCTCGACCGTGACGTTCTGCATCTGGTCGGTGGCGTGCTCGACGAAGGCGATGCGCTCCTCGGCCGTGAACAGGGTTTTCCCCTTGCGCCACGGGAGATTGACGACGCCGACGATCACCGATTCATACATCTTGGACGCCCGGCCGATCACGTCAAGATGGCCGTAGGTGACCGGGTCGAACGTGCCCGGACAGATTGCGGTGCGGTTATTGGGTGCCATGTATTTGAATCAACGTGTCGCCGTAGCGGCGCTCGTCCAGCAGTTCCAACTCGAGCCCGAGCGGGGAGCGCCGATCGCTCTCAGCGACGACGCGAGCATCGGCTGCGAGTACCGGTACCAAGGCTGTCGACAGTTCGCGCCCGAGAGTGCTGACGTGGCGATAAGGCGGGTCAAGGAACACCAGATCGTATTGACGAGCGGCCGCGCGTGCACCGCGGAGGAACCTCGACGCCGTCTGACGGCGGACCTCGGCCTCCAGCTGAAGCGACGCCAGGTTGCGCTCGATCGCCGTCACGGCCGCCATTGACGAGTCCACCAGCGTGGCCTGCGACGCGCCCCGGGACAGCGCCTCGATCGCCAGCGCCCCGGAGCCGGCAAACAGATCGAGCACCCGGGCCCCGGTCACCGAGCTGAGAATCGAGAACAGCGCCTCGCGCACCCGATCGGACGTCGGTCGCGTCGATTGGCCCCGCGGCGCCACGAGCTCCCGCCCCCCGTACACACCGGCAATCACTCTCACCCGCTCGAGAGTATTCGCGGTCACCTTGCGGGGCCGGGCGACCCGACGGCCCTGTATTGGGACGAGTCAAGCGATTCCCATGGGACTTCTGGCTCGGCCGCCGAATTGGCGGGCTTGCTCAGGCGCGGATTGGGGCCTGCGCCTCCGCGCCGTAGGCGGCGTGCAGCGCGTCGGCCAGCAGCGCGTTCTCGGGCAGGGCCAGGTCGGGGTCCTCGGCGGTGATCAGCTCCGCCAGCGCCCGCGCCCGGTCCAGCAGCTCGGCGTCCCGGGGCAGCTCAGCGACGCGGAACTGGGCGAGGCCGTGCTGGCGAACCCCGACCAGCTCGCCCTCCCCGCGGAGCGCGAGGTCGATCTCCGCGAGCTTGAAGCCGTCCGCCTCGCTGGCCAGCGCGCGCAGTCGCGCCGAGCCCTTGGGCCCGAAGAGCAGGCACAGCGACGAATGCGCGCCGCGCCCGATCCGCCCGCGGAGCTGATGCAGCTGCGAGATCCCGTAGCGGTCGGCGTCCTCGACGAGCATCACGGTGGCGTTCGGGACGTCGATCCCGACCTCGACCACCGAGGTGGCGACCAGCACGTCGGCCGCCCCGGAGGCGAATGTGGCCATCACGTCGTGCTTGATCCCCGGCCGCAGCTGCCCGTGCATCAGCACGACGTTGAAGTCCCGCAGCTCCCCGGCGCGGAGCCGCTCGAACTCGGCCGTGGCGGCCCGCGCCTGGAGCAGCTCTGACTCCTCCACCAGCGGGCAGATGACGAACGCCTGATGGCCCGCGCGCAGCTCCTCGCGGATGCGGTCGTAGGCTCGGGCGCGTTCGCGCTCGGTCGTGCAGACGAAGGTCTGGATCGGCTGCCGGCCGCTGGGCAGTTCGCGCAGCAGTGTGAAGTCGAGGTCCCCGTAGCCGGCCAGCGCCAGCGTGCGCGGGATCGGCGTGGCGGTCATATGGAGGACGTGCGGGCTCTCCCCCGCCGGGCCTTTGGCGTCCAACGCCGCCCGCTGGCGGACTCCGAAGCGGTGCTGCTCATCGACGACGGCGACCCCGAGCCGGGCGAACTGGACCGGATCCTCGATCAACGCGTGCGTGCCGACGATCAGCGACAGCTCCCCGCTGGCCAGTTTGCCGAGCAGATCCTGCTTGCGGCGCGCAGGCGTCGAGCCGGTCAGCAGCCCGGCCGGCACGGCCTCTCCGGGCATCAGCGCCTGGATCGTGGCGAAATGCTGCTCGGCCAGGGGCTCGGTCGGGGCCATCAGCGCTCCCTGATAACCGTGCTCGACCGCGCGCAGCAGCGCATACAGGGCCACGACGGTCTTGCCGGACCCCACCTCGCCCATCAACAGCCGTTGCATCGGGCGCGCCTCCCCCAGGTCACCGTCGATCGCCTCCAGCGCGCGCTGCTGATCGCCGGTGAGCTGGAACGGCAACATCGTCTCGAGCCACCGCGCCGTCAGGTCCCGCTCGCCGTCGAGGATCGCCGCTGCGCTTCTCTGACGACGCAGCGTGCGCCGTCGCAGCAGCGCCAGCGCAGCCAGCAGGAGCTCGTCGAACGCGAGCCGGCGGCGTCCCACCGCCTGCGAGTCGTCAACCGAACCGCCGTCGCTGACCCCCCCGGACGCAGCACAGGCGAAATGCGCGCTCACCAGCGCGGCCGGACGATCGGGCAGGCGCTCGAACGTGCGCAGCGCGGCGGACAGCGGCTCGAGCGAATCCGCGAACGCGTCCGCATGCTCCGCTCACCAGCGCCAGGATCTGGGTCGAGGAGAGCCCTTCGGTGGCGGGATAGTGCGCCACGGCTTCGGCGCCGGTCGCCGCCTCCGCCGTCCGGGCGTGGGCCTGGACGCTGAACCGATTCCGGGCTTCGAACTTCCCGTGCAGGACCAGACGCGTCCCCGCCGGGTAGCGCTGGACGAGCCACGGCTGATTGAAGAAGGCCACTTTCATCGACCCGGTGTCGTCACCCACGGTGGCCTCCACGAGCGGGCGCATCCCGCGACGGCGCACGGATCGCGACGCGATCTGCCTGACCTGGACGACCACGGTCGCGGTCTCGCCGGGCGTCAGCTGCGGCGACCGCCCGGGCCTCGCGCCGATCGCGGGGGAGGTGCTCGAGCAGGTCGCCGACCGTCTCCAGTCCGAGCGTCAGGGCCGCCCGTTGCGCCTTCGTCCCCTCCAGGCGCAGTCGCTCGGCCAGCCGGGAGACCCGGGGATAGTGGACCGGCGCGGATTCAAGCTCGTGCGGCTCGAGCGGACGAGGGCTGGCAAACGCGGTGGCGGACATCCGATCGCCGTGATGATGACCGGGGCGCCGGTCAGCCAGCGTCCGCTGCGCCGTCAGCGCCCAACCGTGGCCCGGCGGACCAGGCCGCAGACGGGCCCGACCGCGGGGCGATCATTCAGCCGCGAGCAGCCACCAGTAGCTCGGCTGGCCGCCGTCGGACAGCTCGAACTCGACCTCGCCGACGGCGAGCGCGTGGACCGTCTCGTCGTCGAGCGGCGCGCCCGCTCCCCGCAGGCAGGTGATCAGCTCTGAGTTCTCGGCCAGTTGCTCCAGCACGTCACGCAGCGTGTCGCGGGGCCGTCCCCACGCCACCAATTCCTCTTCCACGAATCCGATCGCGTCCCCGGCCCGGAAGCGTCCCTGCACGTCGTCTCGCGCCGCGGGCGCCACGGCCCCGGTCCGTACCCGGCCCAGCGTCTGCAGCATGGCCACGGCGTTCTCCGACGCGCTGCGGTCGGGATCGAGGCTGACGGCGGCGGCGAGACCGGCCTGCTGAGACCGCGAGGGCACGACGGACACGGCCTTGTCCGACAGCTCGGCGGCGCGCTCGGCGCCCATCACCACGTTGGCGCTGTTGGGCAGCACGACCACCTGTTCCGCGGGTACGGCGTGGATCGCCGCCAGCAGGTCATAGGTCGACGGGTTCAGCGTCGGGCCGCCGTCCAGCACGCGCACGCCGAGGCTCTCGAACAGGCCGTGCATCCCGTCCCCGCTGACCACCGCCAGCGCGCCGCAGACGGCCGGTGTCGCCGGGGCGGTGAGCCGCTCGTCGCGTCGCTGGACCTGCTCGCGCATGTCGGCCACGTCGAGATGCGAGACCAGGCCGGCGGCGGCGAACAGCGCCGTGGCCCCGTCCGGATCGTCGGTGTGAACGTGGATCTTCAGCGTCGTCTGGTCACCCACGACGAGCACCGAGTCCCCGATCTGCTCGAGCAGCTCGATGAAATGCCGCTGCTCGAGCCCCAGCCCGCTGACCGCGAAGTTCGTGCAGTAGCGGTAGGTGCCCGACGCATGCTGCGGGTGGGTGACGCGCGCGGCGGCGTGATGCTCGATCGGCGGCGGCTCGCTGCCGCGCAGGCCCCCGACGATGCCGGCCAGCATCACCGTGAGGCCGTACCCGCCGGCGTCGACGACGCCCGCGTCGCGCAGGACGGGGAGCAGGTCCGGGCCGCGCTTGAGGGACTCCTGACCGGCGTCGAGGGCACTCTCGATCACGTACGCGATGACCGCGTTCTGCTCGGCGGCCGTCGAGTCGGGTCCGAGCCGGGCATCCTCCATGTGCGCGAGCTCCGAGGCCACCCGGTGGGCCATCTCGCGCACGACGGTGAGGATCGTTCCCTCGGCGGGATCACGCACCGATCCGTAGGCCTGATCGGCCGCTCGGGCGAGCGCCGCACCGATCAGCACCGGGTCAACCAGCTCTCCGGGCCGGCTCGCGAGCTCCTCCGCGGCGCCGCGGATCAGCTGCGAGAGGATCACCCCCGAGTTGCCTCGCGCGCCGAGCAACGCCGCGCGGGCCACCGAGGCGACGATCTCGTCGCGCCCGATGTCGTCGATCGTGCGGCCTTCTGAAGCGCCGGCCAGGCGATCGAGCTCCTGCAGCACGGCGTCGCAGCGTGAGCACCATGTTGTCGCCCGTGTCGCCGTCGGCGACCGGGAACACGTTGAGGTCGTTGACTTCCGAGCGCCGGGCCTCGAGCGCCGCCAGGCCCGCTTCGACGAGCACGCGAAACCGCACGATGCTCGCGTCAGACATCGTCCGTTGGTCAATCGCTCGCCCGGGCGCGGCCATGTCAGCCACCCCCGCCGCAAGCACGCTCGCGTTCGCGCCGTGGTGCAGGCACTTAGCGAGCTTTGGTGATCTTGCCGGCCTTCAGGCAGCGCGTGCAGACGTACACCCGACGTGGGGTGCCATCGTCATCGATGCGCACGCGCTGGAGGTTCGGATCGAAGCGCCGGCGGGTAGCAACCATCGAGTGGCTGCGGTTGTTACCGAACGATGGGCCCTTCGTGCATACGTGACAGACCTTTGGCATGACCACCGAGTATAAACGCCGGTGAGGGGGAAACCGCCCGGGCACTGCCTGGAGAGCGAAACCAGCCGGCCTGCGGGTGCACCGCCTAGCGGGCGAAACCAGCCGGGCCGCGGCGCCCCGACAGCGCCTGCTTGACCGCCAGCGACGCGAGCACGGCCTCGACCGCGTGGCGGCCGGTGTCACGCTTGGACCCGCCGTTCACCCGGTCGAGCGCCTGGTCCATGGTGTCGACCGTGAGTACGCCGAAGCCGCACGGCACGCCGGTCTCCAGCTGGACCTGTTGAATGCCCTGCGCCGCCTCGCTCACAGACGTAGTCGTAGTGGTCGGTCTCGCCGCGGATCACCGCGCCGAGGCAGACGATCGCCTGATACCGGCCGGACTCAGCGGCGTACTTGGCCGTCAGCGGCAGCTCGAACGCGCCGGGCAGGTCGAACACGTCGATCTCGTCGATCGCCGCCTCCGCCAGCGCCGCGCGGGCGCCCGCTTCGAGCTTCTGCCCGAGTTCGGCGTAGAAGCGGGCCACGCACAGCGCGACCCGCCGCTCACTGTGTCCGTCATCGCGCAGGCGGTCTTGTTCGTGCTCGGCGTGGAGCATCTCCTCGTCGAGCGCGAGGCCCTGGTGATGCAGCGTGTGGCCGAGCTTGTCGCGCTTGGCGCGCAGATAGGCCTCGTTGTGCGGGTTGGGCTCGGACTGGATCGGCAACTGGTCGCTGACCGACAGCCCGTATCCGGCGAGGCCCGAGATCTTCTTCGGGTTGTTGGTCAGGATGCGGATGCTGGTGAGACCGAGGTCGACCAGGATCTGGGCGCCGATCCCGTAGTCGCGCAGGTCGGCCGGGAGCCCGAGGCGCAGGTTGGCATCGACCGTGTCGAGACCCTCCTCCTGGAGCTTGTACGCGCGCAGCTTGTTCAGCAGGCCGATCCCCCGACCCTCCTGGCTGAGGTACAGCAGCACGCCACGACCCTCGCGCTCGATCATCGACAGCGCCGCCTCGAGCTGCTCGCCGCAGTCGCAGCGCAGCGAGTGAAACACGTCGCCGGTGAGACACTCCGAGTGCACGCGAACGATCACGTCCTCGACGCCGTCCACATCGCCCTTGACCAGCGCGACGTGGTGCTTGTTGTCGACCAGCGAGCGGTACCCGACCGCGACGAAGTCCCCGAACGCGGTCGGCAGCTTGGTCGCGACGACCCGCTCGATCAGCTTCTCGTGGCGCCGCCGGTAGGCGACCAGATCGGCGACGGTGATCATCTTCAATCCGTGGCGCTCGCAGTACGGCCCGAGATCCGGCACGCGCGCCATCGTCCCGTCGTCGTTCATGATCTCGCAGATCACCCCGGCGGGAATCAGCCCGGCCAGCCGGGCCAGGTCCACCGCCGCCTCGGTCTGTCCGACGCGCTCCAGCACGCCGCCGGCCTTCGCCTTCAGCGGGAACACGTGCCCGGGCTGGACCAGTTCCCGCGGGCTCGTCTGCGGATCGATGGCCACCTGGATCGTGCGCGCGCGGTCGGCCGCCGAGATCCCCGTGCTGACCCCGGTTCGAGCCTCGATCGACACCGTGAACGCGGTCTCGAAGGCCGACTCGTTCTTCGCCGCCATCAGGTCGAGACCGAGCTCGTCGCAGCGCTCGGGCGAGAGCGCCAGGCAGATCAGCCCGCGCCCCTCCTTGGCCATGAAGTTGACCGTCTCGGGCGTGACGAACTGGGCGGCCATCGTGAGGTCGCCCTCGTTCTCGCGGGTCTCGTCGTCGCACACGATCACCATCTGGCCCTGGCGGATGTCCTCGATCGCCTCTTCGATGGTGGCGAACCTGGCCTTGGTCGAGCTCATCGTGGCGATCAGCTTCTCCACGTATTTGGCTAGCACGTCGACCTCCAAGTTCACGGTTGTTCCGGGCTTCGCATGGCCAAGATTGGTCCGCTCGAGGGTCTCCGGGATCAATGAAACGTTAAACGATGCCTCATCTAGGCCGGCCACGGTGAGCGAGATGCCGTCGACGGCGATCGACCCCTTCTCGACCACGTAACGCAAGACCTCGTGCGGCGCCTCGATTTCGACCCGGCGGGCGAAGCCATCGTCGGTCACCGCACGCACCGTCCCGACGCCGTCGACGTGGCCCTGGACGATATGCCCGCCCAGACGATCGCTCGCTCGGAGCGCAAGCTCGAGGTTGACCTCGGTGCCGGGGGCGGCGTCACGCAGCGAGCTACGGCTGAGGGTCTCATTCATCACCTCGGCCACGAACGATCCGCCGTCGACCGCGGTGGCGGTCAGGCAGACACCGTTGACCGCCACCGAGTCACCGTTGGCGATCTCGGCGGCCAGCGGCGAGGCGACCGTGAGCCGGACGCCATCGGTCGAGCGCTCAGCGCCGAGGATCTGACCGAGCCCCTGGACGAGTCCGGTGAACACGCCCTACCACTCCTTGATCCGGGCCGAGACGAGCAGGTCATCTCCCACCGACTCACAATTCAGCGTCAGCGCGCGGACGGCATCGGCGATCAGCTCGACGCCCTCGCCCTCGATCGGGTCGCGTGCCGTCCGGCCACCGAGGACCAGCGGGGCCAGGAACAGCCGGATCTCGTCGACCTCGCCGGCATCGAGGAACGCGCCGGCCAGATGCGGCCCACCCTCCAGCAGGATCGACCCGACGTCCGCGGCGCCGAGTTGGTCCAGCGCTGAGCACACGCGCGCCGGCTCGTTCTCTCCGGGCGCCACGATCACCTCGGCGCCGTGGGTCTCCAGCGCGTCGGTGGCGGCCCGGGGAGCGGCCCGCGAGACGACGATCGTCAGTGGGATCTCGCGCGCGTCGCGGACCAGCTTCCCGTTCAGCGGCAGTCGCCCGAGCGAGTCGAAGACCACGCGCCGCGGCTGGCGCTTGACGCCCTCCACGCGCGCCGTGAGCAGCGGGTCGTCGGCCAGAGCGGTGCCGATGCCGACCGCCACCGCGTCGCATTCGGCGCGCCAGTGGTGGGCGCGGAAGCGGCTCGCCTCACCGGAGATCCACTTCGAGTCTCCGCCGCGCGTGGCCACCTTGCCGTCGAGCGTCATTGCCGACTTGAACAGCACCCACGGGCGCCCGGTCCGCGCGCGCTTGCGAAACGGTTGATTGAGCAGCCGCGCCCGGTCGGCCAGCTCCCCGTTGGCCAGTACCACGTCGATCCCGTCATCGCGCAGGATGCCCAGCCCCCGCCCGGCAGCGTGCTCGCTGGGGTCGTCCGAGGCGACCACCACGCGGGCGATGCCGGCCTCCCGGATCGCATCCGTGCAGGCCGGCGTGCGACCGTGATGGCAACACGGTTCCAGGGACACATACAGCGTCGCTCCGGTCAGATCCTGGTCGCCGGCCGCGCGGATCGCCTCGACCTCGGCGTGCGGGGCACCGAGCGCGCTGTGGAAGCCCTCGCCGATCACTCCATCCGCGTTGGCGATCACCGCTCCCACGAGCGGGTTGGGGCTGACCTGCCCGCGGCCTTGCTCGGCGAGTTCGATCGCGCGAGCGAGGTGGCGGTGGTCGGTGTCTGCGCGGCGTGTCATGGCCGATCTGCAGAATACGCGTAGTCGGATTCCGCTCCCGGCCGGCTATTTACATTTGCCCCCGGTGAGCCGGTAGACGCTCATCTCTGGCCCCGGTCGCGAGTACTGCCCGGGGTAGTAGTCGGTCGACCAGTCAAAGGCGAACGGAACCGCGCGCGACCCGCTGCCGAACGGGCTCACGTGGTACATCAAGCGAGCGCGGTTGGCCAGCGCCGCGTAGTAGGCGATGGCCGCCGGAGCCAGCTTCGGCTGCGCGAACGATCGCCCGGCCTGCAGCGAGCTGATCACCACCCAGCAGTACCCGCTGGCGGCATACTCGTCCAGCAGCTCGGGCCGCAGCGTGTACTCGTACTGGTCGACGGCGACGGATCGTCGCTGGCCGGGGGGCAGCGGGTTCAGCTGCGCGTCGACGTCGGTCTCCCAGGTCGGGTAGCGGCGCCAGCGCGCGCCGCTGGGCGTCCACGACAGTGACCGGCCGACATCGGTTTCCCAGTTGTCGGGCACGACCGGCTCGATCACGACCTTTGCCCCCGCCGGCACGTGCGAGACCATCCAGGCCCGCGTCAGGTTGCGGGTGTCGGGTCGCGAGAGCGCCACATCGCTGTGCACCACGGTCGCGACGCTCTGGGCCAGCAGGACGATGGTCGTCAGAGCGCCGGCCACGAGCGCCGGGATGTGTCGAGCGCGCACGAGCCAGCGCACGAACTCGACCGCGGCATAGGCGCCGAGCAGGGCGGCGATCGGGAAGATGGGCATCAGCCAGCGCGCGAAGAACCGCTCCTGGTTGCCCATGAAGATGATGAACGCGATCGGCGCCGGCAACAGGACCAGCGCGGTCGCGAGCCTCCCGCGCGCGAGCAGCAGCACCGCACCGGCCAGGGCGGCGAGCGTCGGCACCCATCCGAGGCCCCAGGTGAACGTCCACAGGTAGTAGTCGGTGCCGCTGCCGGCGGTCGTGCCCAGCTTGACCGCCCCGGCCGCGATCGACGCCTGGGCCGACAGGCCGGCCTGGAAGGCCGAGAAATCGAGCACGGAGTAGGGGTTGGCGACCACGAAGGCGATCAGCGCCACCAACAGCGCGAGCACGCACCTCCGGGCCGCCGTCCAGAACCCTCCGCCGACCGCGTCACACACGAAGGCACCCAGCAGACAGAGCACGATGACGCCGCCCGTGTACTTGGTCGCGGCGGCGAGTCCGATGCCCAGCCCGGCGATCACGTAGTCCCGCCTGCGCCCCCGTCGCTTGACGCAGGCGACCCCGTAGAGCGACAGCGCAACCGGGGCCAGCGTCGGGACGTCGTTCAGTGCCAGATGGCTATAGAAGATCGGCAGGAAGGCGAAACCGAAGATCGCCGCGCCGAGCAGCCCGACGGTGCGATTGAAGAACTGCGCGCCCGCCAGATAGGTGAGCCACACCGCCAGCGTCCCCAGCACCGCGGCGACCACGCGCGCGACGACGAACACCTCGGTCGGATGGGCCACGTAGGCCCGCGTGACGGCGTCGCCGCTCCCGAACCACAGCTCGAAGACGATGTGCAGGAGGTAGGAATATGCGGGCGGGTTGAGGAAATAGTGTGGATTGAGGTCATGCGAGAAAAACCCGATCGCCCGCGGGACGAAGTGGGTCGCCTCATCCGCGTTGTAGCTGAACGGCAGACCCTGCTTGATGCCCCACAGTCTGAGCAGGAAGGTGGCCAGCAGCAGCGCGACGAGCGCCGGACGGTGCAGGTCCCGCCCAGCGGCCCACGCACCGCCCAGCCTCCTGGGCAGGCGGCGTGGGGACTCCGGTGAAGGCGAGAGCGGCTGGTCGGACTCTGGCCTGGATAGCGTTGCCGTGTCCATGTTCTCCTACGAGTATCCCGCTACCGTGTGATCGAAAGCACTCGCCCGCGAGACGCTCCATGGTGGGGAGTTCGGGCGCCGCGGCAGCGCGAGGCGGCTCGACGATATGAAGCTGATCATCCAGATTCCCTGTTTCAACGAGCAAGACCAGCTACCGCTCACGCTGAGCCATCTGCCGCGCCAGATCGCGGGGTTCGATGTGGTGGAGTGGCTGATCATCGACGACGGTTCGACGGACGCGACGATCGAGGTCGCGCGCGCACACGGCGTCGACCACATCGTTCGCCTGACCAACCATAAGGGGCTGGCCGCGGGGTTCCAAGCGGGACTTGACGCCGGCCTGAAGCTCGGTGCCGACGTGATCGTCAACACTGACGCCGACAACCAATATGAGGGGGCTGACGTGCCAAAGCTCGTCGCGCCCATTCTGCGCGGCGAGGCGGACATGGTGATCGGCGACCGCCAGGTCGACGTCAACGAACATTTCTCGCCGCTCAAGCGGCTGCTGCAGCGGCTCGGATCATGGGTCGTGCGCCAGGCGTCCTCGACCGAGGTCCCGGACACCACCTCGGGCTTCCGCGCCTACAACCGGGAGGCGGCGTTGCAGATGCAAGCGGTGTCGAAGTTCACCTACACGCTCGAGACGATCATCCAGGCCGGCAAGCTGCTCGTCGCAGTCGATCACGTCCCGATCCGGACCAACCCCAAGACCCGCGACTCTCGCCTGTTCCCCTCGATGCCCGCTTACATCCGGCGCAACGCGTTGTCGCTGTTCCGGATCTACTCGCAGTACGAGCCACTGAAGGTGTTCTGGGGCGGAGCGCTGGTGATGGGCGTCGCGGCGCTCGCCGTGTTCATCCGCTTCCTGGTCTACTTTGCCGAAGGGAAGGGCAGCGGTCACGTGCAGTCGCTGATCGCGGGCGCGGTGCTGTTCAACGCGGCGATGCTGCTCGGATCGCTGGGGGTGATCGGTGACCTGCTCGACGCCCAGCGCACGCTCTCCCAGCGGACGTTCGAGCGCGTGCGGCGCATCGAGCTGCAGCTCGGCGTCCAGCCCTCGCACTACGAGCCCGGAGCCGTTGCCCCGTCTGGCGGTGAGACGACGGGAGCCGGTGATCGCGAGGCGCTCGAGGTATGAGCTCCGCCCCCGCGGTCGGGCCGGCCGTCCCGACCGGCAACACGTTTGACAAGTACGGCTCGACCAATCCCGTCGTCCGCCGTCTCATGGGCGGGTTCGAGAGCGCGCTGGACGATCTGTTCGCGCGGGCCGCGCCGGCCTCCGTGCTGGACGTGGGGTGCGGCGAGGGTGTGCTCACCCTCCAATGGGCGCAGCGGCTGGGCTCCGGCCGGGTGATCGGAATCGACCTGGAGGACCCCAAGCTCGAAGCGGAATGGGCCACCCGCCAACGTGCGAATCTGGAGTTCCGGGTCATGAGCGCCGAGCAGCTTCCGTTCGCCGATCGCGAATTTGACCTGTCGGCCGCGATCGAAGTCCTGGAGCACGTTCCCGACCCGGAGCGAACGCTCGCCGAGATGGCCCGCGTGGCAGCCGGGCATCTGCTCGTCTCGGTACCCCGCGAACCTCTGTGGCGCGCGCTGAACGTGGCTCGCGGCGCCTATCTCACCGACCTGGGCAACACGCCGGGCCACGTCAACCACTGGTCCAGGCGAGGCTTCGTCCGCCTGCTCGAGCGGTATGGGAAGGTCGTCGAGCTTCGCTCGCCGTTTCCGTGGACGATGCTGCTCGTGCAGGTCACCTGATGCGGGGGTCCGCCACGACGCTGCCGCCGACTGCCGACGCGCAGCCGCCGCCCGATCGCGATCCGGCTCAGAGCCCCCCACCGACGCGCTCCTACGCGTCGGGGGCCCGCGTGCTCTCGATCGGGATCGCGTCGACGGGGATCTTCACCTTCGCCTACCTGGCCACCGCGAGCCATGTGCTGAGCCAGGACGCCTACGGGCGTGTCTCGCTCCTGTGGGCAGTCATGTTCGTGATTCTGTCGGTGATCTACCGGCCGATCGAACAGCTGCTCTCCCGCACGATCGCCGACCGCCGCGCCCGCGGACTTCACGGCCATCCGCTGAGGATTCCTGCGCTGATCCAGCTGTCGTTCGCATTGCTGTTCCTGGTCGCCGCGCTGGCGCTCAAACCCCAGATCGAGCAGAAGCTGTTCGACGGCTCGGCCGCGCTGTACTGGATCCTGGTCGTCGGCGTGCTCGCGTATGCCGCAAGTTATTTCGCACGCGGTTGGCTCGCCGGTCATCAGCGCTTCGCGCTGTACGGAGCGCTCGTGTTCCTGGAATCGACGTCGCGCTTCCTGTTCGCGTTGGCGGTGGCGGTGGGAATCGCCTCGGGCCAGGATGCGGTCGCGCTCGGGATGGCCGTGGCTCCGTTCGCGTCACTGTGCGTGATGCCGTTCGCGTTCTCCCGCGTCCGGGTGCGCGGCCTGTCCGGGGTCCCGGCGGCCGACGCCGCCTTGGAGGCGGGCCCCGTCGGCGCGGCGCTGGAGGAGGCGAACAGCGACCTCTCGCTCAAGCACAACACCGGCTTCGCGGTCTCGGTGGTCGGGATCATGCTGGCCGAGCAAACGCTGATGAACGCCGCGGTGTTGATCGTCAGCGCGGACGCCGGGCACGCGCTGGCCGGCTTCGTGTTCGACGTGCTGCTGATCGTGCGGGCGCCGCTGCAGCTGTTCCAAGCCATCCAGACCTCGATCCTCCCCCATCTGGCCGGGCTCGAGGCGCGCGAGAGCCCGGATGAGTTCCATCGCGCGATCCGCGTGACGATCCGCGCCATCGCCGCCTTTGCCGGAGCTGTGGCGCTCGGGTTGCTGTTGATCGGACCGGCTGTGATGACCGCTGTGCTGGGCAACAAGGGCTTTCACTATGGGCGCGTGGGACTCGCGATCGTGGGCCTGGGGATGGGGTTGCACCTCGTCTCCGGGACGCTCAACCAGGCGGCGCTGGCGCGTGGACGGGCGCGTATCTCGGCGATCGCGTGGCTCGCGGCGGCGGCGCTGTTCGTCGCGTTCGTCGCCGCACCGACGATCAGCGACGTCGTGACCCGCGTCGAGGTGGGCTACTTCATCGCCACGGCGGTGTTGTGCACGATGCTGTGGGGCATCTACCGGCAACGGCCTCGCGGTGCCGCGGCAGTCGTGACCGCGACGAGCGACTGAGGGCCGCCCACGCTCAGGATGAGGGCCGCCCACCGCCCCCGCTCAGCCGCCCACCGCCCGCTCAGCGTGAGGGCCGCCCACCGCCCACCGCCCACGCTCAGCGGGAGGGCCGCACACCCACCCGCGCACGCTCGACGCGGGCCGCGCGCGGCGCGTGCTTCACCCCGAACGTTGGCGTCTCGGGTCCGAGGGGTGGACCCAGAACGCCAAAGTTGGCTCGGCCGGTGCGCTCAGGCCGAGGTGAGCGCCTTGCAGCTGGGCTCCTTGGCCGCCGCCGCGTTCAGCTGTGCGTTGTCCTTCGGCGTCAGACTGGCGATGCTCGACAGCGACCGCTTGAACTGATTTGTCACCCCGGACGTCGCCGCCTGGTAGGCCTTGGCGTTCGTGGTGGGGATCGCTTTGGCCTGCGCGATCGCCCGGTTCAGGCTCGCGCTGGCTCGGACGAACGCACCCTGCAAGCTGGCCGCGATGTCGCTCCCGTTGTCGACCGAGGGCACGCCGGCCGCCTTCAGCCCCGCGGCCGCGTTGCGCGTCGCAGCGACCAGTGACGTGATGAAGACCACGTACTGCTGTTTGCCGTCGGCCAGCGACGTGGCGGCGCTGCTGCCCTTTTGCAGCTGACCCCCGGCGCTCTGGATGTCGTTCTTCCAGGTCGTGAGCGTCCCGCAGATCGATTTCACGTAGGCGGCCGCGGTGACCCCGGACTGGCTCGCGGACGAGGACGAGGACCCTCCGCCTCCGCTCCCGCCCCCGCACGCGGTGAGCGCCAGCATCGAGACGAGGACGAGGACGAGGACACGCGACGTCCGCTTGGCCGGCCTCACACTGCCCCCGCCGCCGCGACGATCGCCGTGTAGGTGGCGGCCGGATCCTCGGAGCCGAACACCGCCGACCCGGTCACGAGCAGATTCGCTCCGGCCTGGATACACGAACCGGCGGTGCCCTCATGGATGCCGCCGTCGACCTCGAGCGCGATGCCGGTGGGGAGGGCCTCACGCATGCGGGCAAGCTTATCGAGCGAGGCAGGAATGAAGCCCTGAGCGCCCCAGCCCGGGTCGACGCTCATACACAGAGCCAGGTCGAGCGTCTCACTCGCCACCTCGGCGAGGTGGTCGGCCGGTGTGCCCGGCGACACAGCGGCCCCCGCGGTACAGCCTGCGTCGCGGATCGCCGCCAGCGCATAGTGCAGGTGCGGCGTCGCCTCGGCGTGAATCGTGATGTTGTCGGCTCCGGCGCGGGCGATGTCGCCCACGTGCCGTTCGGGACGTTCGACCATCATGTGCACGTCGAGAATCCCGCCGGCGCTGTGAACCTGGTCGGCCAGCGCCCCGACGATCACCGCGCCGAAGGTGATCGGCGGTACGAAGTGACCGTCCATCACGTCGACGTGGATCACCCGCGCGCCGACGGCCAGCACTTCGGCCACCTGCGAGCCGAGCCGGGCAAAGTCGGCCGAGAGGATCGACGGCACGACGCGCCGCTCTCCGAGCAGCGTCATCCGGCGGTCCGGCACCGTGCTCACACCGCCATGAGCATCGTGCCGCCGCAGTGGTTACACGCCATCACGGAGGTGCTCGACATGCGCACGATCGTGGAGTGCTCCCCGCAATCTGGGCAGACCGATGTGAGCTCATAGCGCTGCAGGCAGTAGACGCAGCGGTAGCGGCCGGGCGCCGCGGTCGGCCGCAACCACGGCTCGCCGCAGCCCGGGCACTCCGGGCCGAGCTTGGTCGACGGATCAGTCATCGTGCTAGGAAGGTTAACGGCGCCATCGGCGGCTTACGTTCGGCGCAGACGCGCAATGAAGAACCCGTCGGTGTCGTCCACATGCGGGAGCAGTTGCCGGTAGGGCCCGGGGCGCCGATCTTCGCGCCGGTCCCCGAGATCGTCGGCGCGGAACTCCCGGTGCTCGCGGAGAAAGTCCTCGATCACGCCCTCGCTCTCGGCGCGCGAGATCGTGCAGACCGAGTAGACGAGCACGCCGCCCGGGGCGAGCGCAGCCGCGCCGGCGCGGAGGATCCGGCTCTGCAACGGGGCCAGGTCGGCGATCCGAGCCGGGTTGGTCCGCCAGCGCAGGTCCGGGCGCGACTGGAGCGTCCCGAGCCCGCTGCACGGAGGATCGACGAGCACCCGCTCGTAGCCGGCCGGTGATCCGCGATCGCCGCTCACCCCAGTCAGTACGTCGATGGTCGTCGCGTCGCCGAGCCGGACGCGGGCGCAGTCCACGTGCATGCGGGCGATCGTCCGCGCCAGGGCGTCGGCCCGGCCGGGATGTCGCTCGACGGCGATCAGCTCGCCCTGCCCCAGCATCAGCGCGCCCAGATGGGTCGTCTTG
Source organism: uncultured Solirubrobacterales bacterium (assembly GCA_963838535.1). Classification (GTDB taxonomy): domain Bacteria; phylum Actinomycetota; class Thermoleophilia; order Solirubrobacterales; family Solirubrobacteraceae; genus Palsa-465. The sequence goes on along the minus strand of CAWIRN010000021.1, from coordinate 48,609 downwards.
GCGCCCGGCGCGGCGCATAGATCGAGCACTCGCTCCCCGGGACGCGGGTTCGAGCACGCGGGCGACCAGCATCGAGCCCCGCGACTGCGGCATGATCGCCCCCCGGGCCCACAGCTCCGATCCGTGCGCATCGAACGGCTGATCCAGGACGATGCCCTCGGGCAGATCCCCCGCCGGGCGGGCCATGACCGATAGCTCGGTCGCCGGGCGGGCCGCTGCCCAGTCCTGTGCCGCCGGGCGGGCGGCGACCGATAGCTCCGCCAGGACGTCGTCCCGGCGCGCCAGCAGCGTGTTGACCCGGAGCGCCGACTCGGCCGGCCGGTTGATGCGCTGCAGCAGCGCCCGGGCCTGATCGGCTCCGAGCTCGTTCCACCACAGCTCGGCCAGCCAGAGCGGTACCGAGTGCAGGATGGCGGCCGCAGCCGGCGTGTCGTCGTCGAGCTCGGCGATGATCGCCGGTCCCTCCCGCACCGCCCGGCGGAGCACGGCATTGACCAGCCCGGCCCCGCCACGCTGGGCGCGCTTGGCCAGCTCGACGCTGTCGTTGACCGCGGCGTGGTCGGCCACCCCGTCGAGCAGCAGGAGCTGGAACAGCCCGAGGCGCAGTGCCGCCAGCACCGGGGGATCCAGTTCGCCCGGGGGCCGGTTGGACAGCCGCGCGGCGACATGATCGAGTGTCGCGCGCCGCTGCACGGTGCCGTAGGCGAGCGCCATCGCCAGTGCCCGATCGCGCGGCTCGAGCCCGGCGGCCTCGGCGGTGAAGGCGCGGTCGGCGTACGCCGCCTGCTCAAACACGCGGCGAATGACGGCAAAGGCGCACACGCGGGCCGGCGACACGGCGCCCGCGCGCCCGTCCCGATCGGAGCGCACAGCAGACTGCGCGCGCGCGCCAGGCTGGGCGCGCGTGGGGCGCGACCGGCCGACCGGGCTCACGATCAGCTCCTGCGCCCGCGCAGGAAGTCCTCCGCGGGCATCGGTCGGCCTCCGGGCGGCTGAACCACGACCAGCTCGAGGGATCCCTCCGCGCAGCGGAGGACCGGGCGCGGACCATCGAGCGAGATGACGCCGACCGGCGGGCCGCCCTCGGACAGGACCCGGGCCTGCCTGACCCCCAGCCGGCTTCCGTCCTCGAGCTCGACGTGCGCGCCGATGTGGGGCGTCAGCGCGCGCACCACTCGTTCGAGCTCGGCCGCGGGCCGGTGAGGATCGAGCCGGCGGTCCTCGGGGGTGATCTTCTCCGCGTAGGTGGCGAGCGACTCGTCCTGCTCGAGGCAGGCCGGCGAGTCATCCAGCGCCCGCACCAGAAGCTCGCCCCCGAGCGTCTGCAGCCGCGCGGCGAGCGTGCCGTAGGTGTCCTGCGCCGTGATCGGCTCGCTGGCCTGCAGGCAGACTGGACCGCTGTCCAGACCGGCCGTCAAGCGCATGATCGAGTCCCCCGTCTGATCGTCGCCGGCCATGATCGCGCGCTCGATCGGAGCCGCGCCACGCCAGCGTGGCAGCAGCGATGGATGCAGGTTGAGCACGAGCTGCTCGGACAGCAGCGGCTCCTTGATCAGCGCGCCGAAGGCGCACACGCAGACCGCATCGGGCCCGATCTCCCGCACCCGCGTCAGCGTCTGCTCGTCGTTGACCGACGCGGGCTGCAGGAGCTCGATCCCCAGCTCGCCGGCGGCGTCCGCAACCGGCGGAGCACTGACGCGGCGTCCGCGGCCCCGGGGGCGGTCCGGACGGGTGACGACCAACGCGGGACGGTGCGGCGAGGCCGCCAGGCGGCGCAGGACGGCAGCCGCGAACTCCGAGGTGCCGAGGTAGACGGTCCGCACGCGGCTGGGCGGCGGGTCAGGCGGCAGACTGGGCTTCGCGCAGCGCGCGCATGGCTTCCTTGCGCTGCTGGCGTGAGATGCGCTCCAGGATCAGCACGCCGTTGAGGTGATCGACCTCGTGCTGGATCACGCGCGCCTCGAGCCCCGAGGCCTCGATCATGATCGGTTCGCCGTACTCGTTGTTGGCCCGGACGCGGACGTGAATCGGGCGCTCGACGTCAACGTGGACCTCGGGCAGGCTGAGGCAGCCCTCCTCCATGATCTCCTCGTCATCGCCCACCCATTCGATCTCGGGATTGACCAACGCAGCGATCACGGCGTCGGGCTGAACCCGGTAGACGAGCACCCGGTTCAGCACGCCCACCTGGGTGGCGGCCAGACCAACCCCGAGCGCATCGTTCATCAGCTCGCCCATCCGCAGGATCTCGTCGCGCAGCGCGTCGTCGAAGCGATCCACCGGCCGCGCGCGGGTGCGCAGCACGGGGTCGCCGAACTTGCGCACCCGGGCGAGCGCCGCATCGCGACGCGCGATGACCTCGGGATCGAGGCCGGGCTCCTCGCGATCCCCCTCGTCGCTATCGAGGTCCGGGCCGTCGGGATCCAGCCCGTCAGCCTCCAGCTCCGGCCCGTCGGGAGCCGCGTCGTCGGGGTCGGGCTCGGGTTCGTCGTGCGCAGCGGGCGCGCCAGCGGAGGACTCAGGTGGATCCTGGGTCTCGAGGGGCGCTTCATCTGTCGCATGATCAGCCACGATCATCAGTCTAGAGATGGTGCTGGCTCCGAGCCAGAGAGCATGAGCCCGGCCTACTGGGGATCCACGTCCACGCTGACGTTGACGCCGCGCTTGGCGGCCTGGGGGGCGATCCGATCCACCGCCTGTCCCACCGCCTTGATCGCCGCGCGTCGGTCTGAGGCCTTGACGACGAGCTGGCTGCGCGATCGTCCCCGCAGCCGAAATAGCGGCGCCGGGCCGAGCACCGCCGCCTGCGGTGGGGCGATCTCGGCGCGCAGGGCGGCGGCCGTCGCTCGCGCCCCGGCCTCCTCGACCGCCGAGCACACCACGCGGATCAACGAAGCGTACGGCGGGTAGCTGAGCGCCCGGCGCCGTGTGAGCTCATCGGCGATGAAGCCGTCGGCGTCGTGACGGCTGGCAAACCCGATCGATCGCGCCTCGGGGGCGAGCGTCTGCACGAGCACACGGCCCCCAAGCTCACCCCGCCCCGTGCGGCCCGCGAGTTGCGTCACGAGCGCGAATGTCCGCTCCTCGGCGCGAAAGTCGGGGAAGCGAAGCGTCTGGTCGGCGTCGATCACCACGCCCAGCGACACATCCGGGAAGTCGTGGCCCTTGGCCACCATCTGCGTCCCCACCAACACGCCCGACCGAGCCGCTCCGAAGCGCTGCAGCGTCCCGGCCCGATCACTCAACGCGGCGGCGTCGCCGTCGAGGCGGAAGATCGGGAATTCCGCGTCGCCGAGCGCCTCGCGCAGCTCGTGCTCGATGCGCTCGGTTCCCGCCCCATGCCGCGCCACCGAGACCGAGGCGCACGCACTGCAGCGCCCGGGCACCGGCTCCCGATGCCCGCAGTGGTGGCAGGCGACGAAGCTCCCGCTGCGATGCAGCACCAGCGCGACATCGCAGTTGGGGCACACCCACACGTGGCCGCAGGCATGACAGGAGAGGAAGTTCGACCAGCCGCGCCGGTTCAGCAGCACGATCGCCTTGCCGCGCGAGCGTCGCAGGTCCGCCAGCGCCATCCGGCTCTCCGGGTGCAGCGGATGGTGCTGGCCGCGCATGTCGAGCACCTCCACGGCGGGCATCGGCCGGTGATCGATCCGTCTGCGCAGGCTCAAGCGGGTCAGCGACAGGACGCTCTCCGGGCGCGGCGTGGCGCTGCCGACGAGCAACACCGCCCCATGCTGGCGCGTCCGGCGCTCGGCCACGCTCCGCGCGTCGTAGCGCGGGTCTCCTTCGTGCTTGTACGAGCTCTCGTGCTCCTCGTCGACCACGATCAGCCCCAAATCTGACAGGGGGGCGAACACCGCCGAGCGCGGCCCGACGCACACGCGGGCCTCGCCGCTGCGCAGCCGCAGCCACTCGTCGTAGCGCTCCCCCTGCGTCATTGCCGAATGCAGGACCGCGACCACGTCGCCGAACCGCGCGGCAAAGCGCGCCAGCGCCTGCGGCGTGAGCGCGATCTCGGGCACCAGGACGATCGCCGAGCGCCCGGCCGCGAGGGTCGCCGCGACCGCGCGCAGATAGATCTCGGTCTTGCCTGAACCGGTCACGCCGTGGAGCAGGAAGCCCGATCTGTCCTGCTCGCGGCCGGCGGCCAGAGCCGCCAGCACCGGATCAAGCGCGAGCCGCTGATCGGCGGTGAGCGCTGGCGGCGTCGCCGTTGCGGACCCGACGGTATGTCGCGCGGGGCGACGCCGCCGGGTCTGGCGCGCCAGCGCGACCAGTCCGCGGGACTGAAGCCGCCGCAGGCCCGGGGTTCCGAGCTCCGCGGCGAGCGCCGAGCCGTCCTCGCGCAAGCGCTCCAGCGTGGCTCGCTGCCGCTCGGTCAACCGGGTCCCGTTGCTCAGCGCGTCCCGGCCCCCGTCGGTCAGCTCGGCCACCAGCACCTGGCGGGCCCTGGTCCCGTCGGTCGCGCCGGGGGCCAGCACCAGGCCAAGCGCCCGGGCGGGAGTCGAGCAGTACTCCTGCGCCATCCACGCGGCGAGCTCCACCAGGTCCGCGGGGACGCTCGATGGCAGCACCGCCTCGGGCTCGGCCAGCCGCTCCGGCGCCACCTCGGAGTGCTCGCCGATCCCCATCACCACCCCCAGCGCGCGCCGTCCACCGAACGGGATCCGGAGCAGCGATCCGACCGCGACCTGATCCTGGTCGAGCCGCAACCGGTAGTCGAACGTTCCGCGCAGCGCCCGCGTCCGGGTCAGCGGTTGGACGCGGGCGATCACGACGGCCGCGCGATCACGCGGCGGGGGTGCTGGCTCGGCTCATCCACGAGCGAATCAGGCTAGAGCGCAGCGAGGATGGTCCGGGGCCGGGCGCGAGGCGCTCAGCGGCCGCGTTACGCTCACTGGCTGTGGATCCCGAGCCTGGCGAGGAGGTCTTCTTTCACGGCCACCCGTCGTGGCGGTCGCTCGCGTTGTTCTACGCGAAGGGGCTGCTGGCCAGCCTGGCGATCGGAATCCTGGCGGGCATCGCGAGCGCGATCGCCGACGGCTCGGTTCAGGCTGGATGGATCATCGCCGTCGTGCTGCTGGTGTTCGTGGTGCTGATCGTGGCCGGCCAGATCAAGCGTGTGCAGACCACCTACTCCATCACCAATCAGCGGCTGACGATCGAGACCGGACTGCTGACGCGCGAGCTGCATGAGACCCGCCTCGAGCGCGTGCAGAACGTCAACTCCCATCAAACGCTCTCCCAACGCATGCTCCGCGTCGGCTCGGTCGACTTCGACACCGCGGGGAGCGCCGAGTTCAACTTCTCCTTCCGCGGCGTCAGCCACCCGCGCCAGATCGTGCGCACGGTCGACCGAGCACTGCGGGCGCTACGGTCCGACCAGAACCCGCAGGCCGACGCGAGCGTCTAGGTCCCGCCAGCCGCGCCGGCAGGGTGAACTTCGGCGTTTTGGTTCCACCCTTGCGAACCAGAACGCCAACGTTCGCTGCAAGGCCCGGGTCGAGTCCGAACCTTGGCGTTTGGGGTCCGAGGGGTGGACCCCTAACGCCAACGTTGGCTGCCCGGGACGGGGCGACCCCGAACCTTGGCGTTTGGGGTCCGAGGGGTGGACCCCAGACGCCAAGGTTCGCGTAATCCGGGCCGTCATTCCGATGGCGGCCCCAACTTTGGCGTCTGGGGTCCGAGGGGTGGACCCCAGACGCCAAGGTTCGCGTGATGCGAGCCGTCGACCCGAACGGCGGCCCCGAACCTTGGCGTTTGGGGTCCGAGGGGTGGACCCCGAACGCCAACGTTGGCTGCCCGGGACGGGGCGAGTCCGAACCTTGGTCTTTGGGTCCGAGGGGTCGACGTCAAACGGCAGGGTTCGCCTGACGCGGCCCGGGCCGGGCCGGGCGCTGAGTAGCTCTACGCCTCGACGACGGCCGCGGCCAGGCCGGCGGCGGCGCGGAGGGTGTCGGCCTTGTCGGTCCGCTCCCAGGTGAAGTCGTGATCGTCGCGGCCGAAGTGACCGTAGGCGGCGGTCTTCTGGTAGATCGGGCGGTGCAGGTTGAGGTATTGGCGAAATGCGCCGGGACGCAGATCGAAATGCTCGTTGATCAGCTCGAGAATCCGGCCCCGGCCGACCTTCTCGGTGCCGAACGTCTCGACCATCACCGACACCGGACGCGCGACCCCGATCGCGTAGGCCACCTGAACCTCGGCTCGATCCGCCAGCCCCGCCGCCACCACGTTCTTGGCCACATAGCGGGCCGCGTAGGCGGCTGAGCGGTCCACCTTCGACGGGTCCTTGCCCGAGAAGGCACCGCCACCGTGACGAGCCATCCCGCCATAGGTGTCAACGATGATCTTGCGCCCGGTCAGCCCACAATCCCCCATCGGTCCGCCGATCACGAACCGGCCGGTCGGATTGACCAGCAGGTTCTTGTGCAACTTCCGCTCGTCATACAGATCAGCCGGCAGCACCGGTTCAATCACGTGCTCCCACAGATCGTCCTTGATCAACGCCTCGGAACCCTCGCGATGCTGAGTTGAGATCAACAGCTTCTCGATCTCCACCGGCCGTCCGTCCACATAACGCACTGTCACCTGCGTCTTGCCATCCGGCCGCAGATAAGGCACGATGTCCGCCTTGCGCACATCGGCGAGCCGCTTGGCCAGCTTGTGGGCCAAGGCAATCGGCAACGGCATCAACTCATCGGTCTCGTTGCTGGCATAGCCGAACATCATTCCCTGATCACCCGCACCAGCCAGATCAAGCTCGTCATCGTCGCCAGGATCGGTCCGCGCCTCGTAGGCCTGATTGACCCCCTGGGCGATATCCGGCGATTGCTTGTCAATCGTGTTGATCACCGCACACGTATGACAATCAAACCCAAACGCCGCATCGGTGTAGCCAATCGCCCGCACCGTCTCCCGCACGACGTCTTGAATATCCACATAGGTCTCAGTCGTGATCTCACCTGACACCACGACCAACCCGGTATTCACCAGCGTCTCACACGCCACACGGCCCAACGGATCATCACGCAGCACGGCATCCAACACACCATCGGAAATCTGATCAGCCATCTTGTCCGGATGCCCCTCGGTAACGGACTCAGACGTAAACAAAAACTCATTTTCAGAAAAAGTAGTCATGAGATGGAGTGACAGCTCCGTGGTTGGATCGGCTGGGTTAAGTCGAGCAAGAGTAGCGAGGTCAGTCGTTCTGAGCGCATGCGCTCACGCGGCCGCGCCGTGTGCGCCAACGGACCGCCGCTCGTTGCGCTCCACGAAATCGATGATCGTGGGAACGCCCTCGAGGCGATACCGCTCGCGCAGGCGGTTCTCGATGAAGTACGCGTAGTCGCGGGTCACTCGGGTGCGCGAGTTGACCTGAATCGAGAAGCGCGGCGGGCGCTCAGCCGTCTGGGTCATGAACAGCAGCCTCAGCCGGTGGCCCGACACGCGCCCGCCGCGTGCGGTTCCCGCCGGCGGCTGGCGCGCGGCCACGACCTCGGACAGGAATCGATTCAGCTGGGGCGTGGGTATCCGAGTGCGGCTGCGGTCCGCGAGCCCGATCGTCTCGACCAGCAGCCGCTGGGCATGCCGGCCCGTGAGCGCGCTGGCCGTCAGGACTCGCGGGCGCAGGCGGAGCTTCTGATGCGCCCGCGCACGCTCGTAATCGAGGTCGACATCCTCGGCCAGATCCCACTTGTTCAGCACCAGCGCGGTGGCGCAGCCGCTCTTCATCGCCAGCTCGGCGATCCGCAGGTCCTGAGTGGTGATCCCCTCCGTCGCGTCGCACACGACCAGCGCCACGTCGGCGCGCTCGGCGGCACGGCGCGAGCGCAGCGCGGTGTAGTACTCGATCGACTCCCCCACCTTCGCCTGCGCGGCGCAGCCCCGCCGTGTCGATCAGAATCAATTCGCGGCCCTCGAAGGTCACCGGCATGTCGATGGCGTCCCGGGTCGTCCCAGCGATCGGCGACACGATCACCCGCTCGGTGCCCAGGAAGCGGTTGACCAGTGAGGACTTGCCGACGTTCGGCCGCCCGATCACCGCCAGGCGGACCGCATCATCGTCCGCGGGGTCATCCTCGGCGTCGGGGGCCAGCGCGGCGATCCGATCGAGCAGATCTCCGGTCCCGAGGCCTTGCGCGGCCGAGACCGCGACCGGCTCGCCCAGACCCAGGGCGTAGAACTCGGCGGCCAGCGGAAGATCGCCCACCGAGTCGATCTTGTTGGCCGCGACGACCACGGGCAGAGTCCCGCGACGGAGCAGGTCCGCCATCTCCTGATCGCCCGCGCGCAACCCGGCTTTTGCGTCCACGACGAGCACGGCGGCGTCGCCGTCAGCCAGCGCGGCGCGCGCCTGATCCTGTATCTGGCGCGCCAGCTCATCACGGTCCTCAAGGTCGATGCCGCCGGTATCGATGAGGGTCAGCGGCCGCCCGTTCCACTCGGTGCGCAGCTCCTTGCGGTCGCGCGTGACTCCGGGCCGCTCGTGCACAACCGCCTCGCGCGACTCGGTGAGCCGGTTGACCAGCGAGGACTTGCCCACGTTCGGATAACCGACGATCGCGACTTTCATCTCTGGCCAGGCTAGTGGGTCGCGGTGGGCCCACCAGTGCCGCCTCCCCAACGACCTCCGGCCGGCAGGCCGGTAACGGGGCGTGCCCGGGCGATGCCGCAGCCCTATCGGCGCGCCGCTCGCGCCAGGGCGACGATCCGTTCCACGACCTCGTCGAAGGCCAGCCCGGTGCTGTCCACCTCGACCGCGCCGGGTGCGGACTCCAGCGGCGAGTGCTCGCGGTTGCGGTCGCGCTCGTCGCGGATCGTCTGTTCGGCGAGCACGGTCGCCGCATTCACTCCGAGCTCTGCGGCACGCCGTCGCGCGCGTTCCTGTGGGCTCGCGGTGAGGAACACCTTGACCTCGGCGCCAGGGGCGACGACGGTGCCGATGTCACGGCCCTCGGCCACCCAATCGCCGCTCGACAACAACCGCCTCTGTTCGGCGACCATCGCCTCGCGGACCGCCGGATCGGACGCCGCGCGGGAGGCCGCCTCGGACACCCCGGGCGTGCGGATCTCCGCCGTCACATCCCGCCCGTCCAGCCGGATGCGCTCGGCGAGCTCGATCCGCACCAACGGGGCGACCACCCCCGGCGCCACCCCTCGCTGCGCTGCCGCCAGCGCCACGCATCGGTACATCGCCCCCGAGTCGAGATACGTGAACCCCAGCGCGCGCGCCACGGCGCGAGCAACGGTCGACTTTCCGGCTCCCGCTGGGCCGTCGATCGCGACCACCATCACACAGCTGGTGCACAGGTAGCGCCCACCATCAGACAGCCGGTCCCGCAGCACGCGACCACCATCACACAGCCGATCCACAGGTCGCGACCACCATCACACAGCCGGTCCACAGGTCGCGACCCATCACCCACCCGGCCGGGGGTCGGCAACCGCCCTCACGTCGCCAGCGCGGCGATGTCGTCGGCGAAGCCCGGGTAGGAGACCGCCGCGGCCTCCATCCCCACCACCTCCACGCCCTGCTCTGAGGCGAGCCCGGCGACGGCCCCCAGCAGCGCCAGGCGGTGGTCGTCACATGCCTCCAGCCGGCCGCCGCGCAGGCGGCCGCTCCCCCGGACGACAAACCCGTCAGGCAGAGCGTCGATGTCCGCGCCCAGGCCTCGCAGGCCTTCAACCACGGTGGCGATCCGGTCTGACTCCTTGACCCGCAGCTCGCCGGCTCCGCGGACGACCGTCTCCCCCTCGGCAAAGCAGCCGAGCAGCGCGACCAGGGGCAGCTCGTCGATGGCGAGCGGCACTTCGTGGGGCTCGACCGTCGTGCCCACGATCGGCGCGCTGCTGACGTCCAGGTCAGCCACCGGCTCGTGTGGCCCAAACGATCCGTCCGTTTCGACCTCGCCCACCACGATCGCGCCCATGCGCTCCAGAATCCGCAGGAACCCGGCGCGCGTCCAGTTCACTCCGACACCCTCCAGGACCAGGCGTGAGCCCCCGACGAGCACCCCCGCCGCGATCAGGAAGGCCGCCGAGGAGAGATCGCCCGGGACCGTGACGAGGTCCAGCTCGAGCTCGTCGGCGTTGCCCACGGTCGTCCGGTAGCCACCGCCCGGCGCCGCTTCTCGGAGCACCGAGGCTCCGGCCCGGATCAGCAGCCGCTCGGTGTGGTCTCGGGTCGCGACGGGCTCGATCACCGTCGTCCCAGCGGTGGTCAGCCCCGCGATCAGCACGCACGACTTCACCTGGGCACTGGCCACCGGCAGCTCGTAGTCGATCCCGGTCAACGCCTGGCCGTGCACGGTGAACGGAGGAAACCGGCCTGATCGCGCCTCGACCTGCGCTCCCATCAGCGCGAGCGGCTCGACGATCCGATCCACCGGGCGACGCCGGATCGACTCGTCGCCGTCGAGCGTGAAGCTCGCGTTCTCCTGAAACGCGAGCCAACCGGGCAGCAGGCGCATCAGTGTCCCCGCGTTGCCGACGTCGATCGCCGCGCCCGGCGCTTGTGCGTTGCGCAGACCACAGCCGCGGATCAGCACCTCGTCACCGCTCGTCTGGACGATCGCGCCCAGCTCCCCGACGGCGGCCAGCGTGGAGCGGGTGTCGGCCGCGTCCAGGTAGTTGACGATCCGGACGGGCTCCGAGGCCATCGCGCCGATGATCGCGGACCGGTGGGAGATCGACTTGTCGGCCGGCGGCGCGATCCGGCCCCGCAGCCGCACGCCGGGATCGAAGCGGACGTTCATGCTCTGGCCACCGGGAACCCGAGCCCGGCCACGAGCGCTTCGGCGCGGCGCGCTGCGTCCGCACCGGACACCCACAGGGCGACGACGCCCTCGCTCATGTCGGCGGCTGGGTACAGAGCCATGTCGGTGATGTTCACGCCGCCGCGCCCGAGCTCGAGCGCGAGCTGCGCGATCACGCCCGGCCGGTTGGGGACCGAGGCCCGCAGCTCGAACAGCGGACCGCCGGCCAGCTGAGACTCCAGCACCCGCTGCCGGTCCGCGGCCGCGGCGTCGTTCCAGGCGGCGATGCGGGCGCCATCCCCCATCGCCAGGACGTCACGGAACGCCGTCAGACGTTCGAGCGTGTTGTCGATCTCGGCCGTCAACGCGTCGCGGTTCGATAGGTAGATATCGGTCCACACGGCGCTCGGCGCGCCGGCGACCCGAGTGGCGTCGCGAAAGCTCGGCCCCACTGCCGGCAGCCGCTCTCCGCCCGCGGCGAGCGTGCCGGCGGCGAGCGAGACGAGCACGTTGGCCAGCACGTGGGGAAGATGGGAGACGCTGGCGAGGATCCGGTCGTGAGTCTGGGCATCGATGGCGGTCGGTTGCGCGCCGAGACCGCGCAGCACCCGATACAACCGGTCATAGAGCAGCCCCGAGGTGCGGGGGCCGGGCGTCAAGTACCACGTCGCGCCGTCGAACAGATCGGCGCGCGCGTGCTCGACGCCGGCCGTCTCGGCCCCGGCCAGCGGGTGCCCGCCGACAAAGCGCGGATCGTCGTGCGCGGCCATCACGGCGCGCTTGGTTGACCCCACGTCGCTCACCACGCAGTCCTCCGGAGCCTGGCGGAGCACCTCCCCCACCAGTTCGGGCAGCTGGCCCACCGGCACCGAGACGAACGCCACCTCGGCATCCTCCAGCGCATCGGCGAGCGAGTCGCAGGCGCGGTCCAGCGCGCCCCGGGTCAGCCCGCTCTGCAGCGCCGCCCCAGAGCGGTCGTGGCCGCTGACGGTGGCGCCCAGCCGCTCGCGCGCGGCCAGCGCCACGGAGCCGCCGATCAGACCGATCCCGATCACCGCGATCCGCATCCCAGGCGGCGGCTAGTCGTCGCCCGCCGGAGATCGCCCGCCCGCGAGCGCGAGGGCGCGGGCGCGGACGTGGGGGGCGCGGGCGGCCACTAGCCCACAGCGCGGCGCGCCCGGACCGCGTCCGCCAGCCCGTCGAGCACCTCGACGGTGGTGTCCCAGCCGATGCATCCGTCGGTGATCGACTGACCGTAGGTCAGTGCACGCCCCGAGTGGCCGTCGAGATCCTGACGCCCGGCGACCAGGAACGACTCGATCATCACCCCGACGATCGCCCGGTTGCCCGCCGCGATCTGGTCGGCCAGGGCGGCCGCCACCGCCGGCTGACGCGCCGGGTCCTTGTCGCTGTTGTCGTGACTGAGATCGATCATCACGCGCTCGGGCAGCGCGGCGTCCCGCAACAGTCCCAGCGCCTGGGCGACCGGCCCGGCCCCGTAGTTCGGCGCGCCCTTGGCTCCGCGCAGGATGATGTGGCAGTCCTGGTTGCCGGTCGTGTAGAGGATCGCCGGCGTACCACTGACATCGATTCCGGCAAAGGCGTGCGTGCTGGCCGCCGCGCGCACGGCGTCGACGGCGACCTGCACGTTGCCGTCGGTGCGATTCTTGAAGCCGACCGGCATCGACAGGCCCGACCCGAGCTGACGGTGGATCTGGCTCTCGACCGTGCGGGCGCCGATCGCCCCCCAGCAGACCACGTCGGAGATGTACTGCGGGGTGATCGGGTCCAGGAACTCGCAGCCCACCGGCAGGCCCAGCGACAGCACATCGAGCAGGAGCCGGCGCGCCATCCGCAGGCCGGTGTTGACGTCGCCGGAACCGTCGAGATGGGGATCGTTGATCAGGCCCTTCCACCCGACCGTGGTGCGCGGCTTCTCAAAGTAGACCCGCATCGCCACGCACAGCTCGCCGGCCCGCCGCTCGACCTGGGCGCTCAGACGCTGGGCGTACTCGTATGTTGCGTCGACGTCGTGGACGCTGCAGGGACCGACCACGACGAGCAGCCGGTCGTCGTGCCCGTCGAGGATCGCCTGGACCTCCGAGCGGCCACGCCGCAGGACCTCGGCGTGGGCCTCGGTCAGCGGCAGCTCGTCGAGCAGCGTCCGCGGCGCGGCGAGAGGTTCCAGACGCTCAATCCGCTGGTCGCGGACCGAGTCGCTCAGCGACGAGCCGGCGATCGCCACGTCAGCGCAACGCGTCGGTCGTGATCAGATCCGGCTGCCACAGCGCTTTGCCGGCCACCGCGGCGGCCGCGGCCACCCGCTGCAGGAACGCCGGGAACTCGTCGGCGGGCAGTTGCTGGGCGGCGTCGCAGATCGCCTCGTCCGGGCGCGGATGGACCTCGACGATGATCCCGTCGGCCCCGGCGGCGGCTGCCGCCAGCGACATCGGCATCACCAGGTCACGCCGTCCGGCGGCATGGCTGGGGTCGACGATCACCGGCAGGTGGGTCATCTGCTGGAGGACCGGGACGGCCATCAGGTCGAGCGTGAAGCGGTAGGCGGTCTCGAACGTGCGAATCCCGCGCTCGCACAGCATCACCGCCTCGTTGCCCTCCTTCAGGATGTACTCGGCCGCCATCAGCAGTTCCTCGAGCGTGTTCGAGAAGCCCCGCTTGAGCAGCGCCGGACAGCCCGAGCGGCCGATCTCGGACAGCAGCGCGTAATTCTGCATGTTGCGCGCGCCGATCTGGATCACGTCGGCCACTTCGAGCACCGACTCGAGGTCACGTGCGTCCATCACCTCGGTCACGATCGGCAGGCCGGTCTGCGCCTTGGCCTCGGCCAGCAGTCGCAGGCCCTCCTGGCCCAGTCCCTGGAAGGCATAGGGCGAGGTGCGGGGCTTGTAGGCGCCACCGCGAAATAGCGTGGCACCCGCCTCGTGGACGATCCGCGCCGTGTCGAGCGTCTGCTCGCGGGACTCGATCGTGCACGGTCCCGCGATCAGCGCGAAGTGCGGCCCGCCCACCTTGCGGCCGCCGATCTCCAGCACGGAGCGCTGGCCGTGCTTGATCTGGCTCGAGGCCAGCTTGTAGGGCTTGAGGATCGGCAGCACCCGGTCGACGCCGGGGGTGCCCTCGAGCTCGAGCCGAGCCACATGCTCACGGTCCCCGATCGCCCCGATCACGGTCAGCTCGTCGCCGTTGATCACATGGCCGCGCGCGCCGACGCTGCGGACTCGGTCGAGGACGGTCTGCACCTCCTGGTCGGTGGCCGTCGGTTTCATCACGATCATCATCTGGTGGTCCTTTCTAACTGCGCCTGGAAACTCTACGGGTAGGGACGGGGTTCGGCGCTCGACCTCCGGACCGGGACCGCGCGCGACGCGCGGACGCTGATCGGGATCACCGCACGGCCGCGTTGCCGACGGTGGCCGAGCGCCTAGCTAAATCGCCAGGCGGAGAAGCGCACGTAGGAGTAGCCGGCGACGGGTGCGACAGATGTGTGGCTACCGTGGTGCATGCGCTGCCCGGTGTTCTACCAGAGCGCGCGCGTAAAGCCAAGCCGTGCTGAAACCTTGCCCATGTGCCTGCGTTTTCAAGCACACCCGGGTCCGGGGCGCCGCCCCCCGCGGGGGTGCAGTGGGCAAAGCCAAGCCGTGCTGAATAAGCGCGGATGGCACGGGGTTTCTCAGCACCGCCCCCGGCGCCCGGACCGCTCGGACCGTTCGGACCTCTCGGACCTCTCGGACCGCTCGGACCGCCCGGGGCGGCGCGGCCGCGGCGCAAACGGGCCGCTACAGCAGCTCGCCCAGCGCGGCGAGGAAGCGCTGGTTCTCCGTCGGGGTCCCGACGGTCACCCGCATCGCGCCTTCGCTGCCCAGCGCCGTGCCCGCGCGGACCAGCACGCGCCGCTCCGCCAGGCCACGCACCACGTCGGCCTCCGGTGGCGCGCCCTCGGGCAGGCGGGTCCAGACGAAGTTCGCGTCGGACTCAGCGACCCACAGGCCGAGGTCGCGCAACCCGATTTCGAGCTCTGACCGCGCGGCGATCGTCGCCGTGACCCGTCGCTCGACCTCGTCCTGGTGCTTGAGGGCTTCCACCGCCGCCGCCTGCGCCGCCATGTTGAGGTAGAACGGCTGGCGCATCTGATCCACCGCGGTCCTGAAGTCATCCGAGCCGCCCAGCGCGTACCCCACCCGCAGCCCGGCCAGGCCGTACACCTTGGCGAACGTTCGCAGCAGCACCAGGTTGGGCCATCGGCGCAACAGATCGAGTGATGCGTACGGGTCGCCGAGCACGAGCGCGAACTCGCAGTACGCCTCGTCCAGGATCACGCACACATGACGGGGCACCCGCTCCAGGAACGCCTCGATCTGCTCCAGCGGCAGCGCCGTCGAGGTGGGGTTGTTGGGATTGCAGATCAGCACCAGCCGGGTGGCGACTGTGACCTCGGTGGCCATCGCGTCGAGGTCGTGGCGGTCCTCGGAGTCGAGCGCGACCTCGATCGCCCGCGCGCCCGACGACGCCGCCAGGTGCGGGTAGACGCTGAACGCCGGCCACGCGTAGACCACCTCCGCCCCCGGCTCCAGCAGGGCCTCCCCGGCGGCCAGCAGGATGTCGCACGAACCGTTGCCGAGCGCGATCCGCTGGGCCGGAATCCCGTAGCGGTCAGACAGGGCGTCGCGCAACGGCACGTAGGCGGGATCCGGGTAGCGGTTGGTCCCGGCGAGCACCCGCGAGGCTGCCTCCACCACCTCGGGCAGCGGCGAGAAGCAGGACTCGTTGGAGGCGAGCATCGCGACGTCGGCCCCGAGGTCGTACCCGGCCGCGACCGGGTAGACGGGAATCCGGCGGGTGCGTTGCGCGAACTCGATGGCCATACCGTTGCCTATTGTGCCGATTCGAGGTCGGCTCTGAGCAGGCGCGCCTCACCCAGATACACGTGGCGCGGCTGGTGTCGCTCGGGCGCGTAGTAGTGCATGAGCACGCGGATCACCCGGGGCAGCGAACCGGGCACCGGAACCTCCCGCGCGCACAGCAGTGGCACCTTGTCCAGGCCGAGCCGGCGCGCCGCCACCGCCGGGAACTCGGCGTCGAGATCGTCGGTCAGCGTGAAGATGCAGCTCACCATTGCGTCGGCTCCGAGCGCGTTGCGCTCCATCATCTCGCGGATCAGGCGATCGGTGGCGTCGAGGATCGCGCTTGCTTCGTTGGCCTCGACGCTATTGGCGCCTCGGAGCGCGAACAGCCGCATTGGCGCGTCATTCTGTCAGAGGGCCTCGCGGCGCACCCGGTGACTTGAGCTCGTACACGGTCGCGCAGCCAAAACGGTGCACCGAGCGGAGCATGGGCCCCAGCGTCCGGATCAGGTCGGCGCTGGCCTGGCAGTCGCCGAGCACGAACCGCGCGCCGCTTTGCGCCACGAATGTCCGCGCGCGCCCGCGGCGCGAGCGTCCCGTTGAACAGGCTGTTCGCCAGGTTCCCGCGCGGTAGGCAGTTGGGCTCTGACCACAGACAGTCCCCGACGAGGGTCTGCCGTCCGGTCTTTTCCGGCACCGCGGCGCCGAGATAGCTGCGGGTCAGCACTCCGCCGGGCTGGGCGTCATGGTCGAGGTAGTCGAGCGCGCGGCCCTCGTCGGCGGTGATGAAGTTTGCGTTGTTGTGCGTGGGAGCGGCCAGCGATCGCGCGGTCTTCATCTCCCAGATCGTTCCCGGGATCGTCGCCACCGCGATCACCAGCCCCGCGATCAGCCGCCGGTGGCGCAGGCGCCCGAACCCGATCCCGTTGACCCCTTGCACGGCGAGGACGGCCAGCGGAAGCGTGATGCCCTGGAACGCGTGCAGTGGCGTGGCGCTGAGCGCGGTGGCGGAGAGCTCGTACAGCACAAAGGCGGCCAGCGGCCAACAGCGCGTCGCTGCGGCCAGGAAGCTACGGCTGCGGCCGCGATAACCCAGCGCCGCCGGCAGCATGAGCGGCAGCAGATAGAGCACGATCGGCCAGAGCGGGAAATCGTGCTTGCTGGCCACGCGCGCGAGCTGCCACGAGAGGTCGACCCGGCCGAGGATCGCGTAGTAGGCCAACGGGGCCGCCGTCGCGATCACCGTCACGGCGGCCAGCGCCAGATGCTCGCGGCTGACCCTCCGGCCGCGCCACAGCACGAGCTCGCCGCCGACGCACGATCAGGACCAGCAGCTCGCCGTGCCACGGGTGCAACAGGCTGGCCACGGCGCCGAGCGCCGGGGGCGCCCAGGGAATCCGATTCTCCGCGCGTCCGCGGTCGTAGGTCACCAGTGCCGCGATGACCGCCGCCATGGCCAGCAGCGCGAACGTATAGCCCCACGAGAGAAAACCCGGAAACAGGTCGCCGAGGACCGTGAACGTGCCGAACAGGACGGTGAAGGAACCGAAGAACACCGCGAGCGTCAGCGCGGCTCGCCGCGGCCACAGCCCGGGCATGCTGCGCCTGACGTACGCACGCATGGCGAGGAAGCAGCCGATGACCGCGACCGGCTTCCACAGCAGCAGTGACAACCACGGTGCCATGCCGAGGGCGGACAGCGCGCCCGAGATCACAACCGCCGGCTGGAAGTAATCCGCCGGCGAGGAACGCAGAACGAACAGGTTCGACACCAGAACGTGCGCCGACGCATCGCGGATCCAGGACAGGTATTGCAGTTGGTCGACGATGTACACGCCGTCGGTACCGGTCCACACCCGGCCGTTGACCACGACCTGCCACAGGTCGAGCGCCAGAACCCACAGCGACAGGGCGCCGAACAGCGCCAGCAACGCCAGGTCGAACCGGTCGAGCCGGACGCGCCGCGGCGACCGTGCGACCACGTCGGTGGGGCCGGGCGTCGCCGCGGCCGTCGCAAATTCCGTGCGCATTAACCCGACGCTAACAAAGGGCCAGACTCGTTGTGAGCCACTTACTGGGCGAGCTTATGCTGGCGTGACTTGGAGGCCTGCCCCACCGAGCTGCCCAACGGATTGATCCCGTGACTCGATATGTACAGCTCGGTGGCCGGGATGAAGGAGAGCACGAGGAACACCGTCAGCGCGACCGCGACCCGTCGCAATCGGACGCTGGTGCCGAGCGCGGCGAGCGGTAGGAGCCAGACCACGTACCACGGAACCAGCCAGGCCAGACTGACGATCAGCGCGAGCGTGCACCAGCCCGCGCTGGTCAGCCAGTCGCGTCGGCGGTACACCTCGTAGGCCACCACGACGACGACCGCGAAGCTCGCCAGATGCAGCAGTCCCGGGGTTCCCCCGCCGATCCCGATCAACAGCCCGAACAGATTCGGGAAGCTGAAGTCGGTCAGCAGCGAGCTCTGATCGGACAGGTTGGGGATCGAGAGCCCGAACAGCGACAGGCTGAGGGCGGCCAGCGGCACCGCCGCCAGTGCGGCTCCGATCAGGATGTGCACCTTGCGCCGCATCGGGCGAGCGGCCATCAGCAGGAAGGGCAGCAGCAGAATCGCGGTGAACTTGACCGCGACGGCGACCATCAGTGTCGCCCCGGCCAGGCGGTCGCGGCGGGCCAGCAGCAGCGCGATCGCGCCCATCGACGGCACGAGCATGAAGAAGTCGTTGTGGAAACCCCCGACCTCGTAGATGAGATAGATCGGGTTCGCCGCGACGAACAGGACCGCGAAGCGCGGGTCACGCCCGAGCTTGCGCGCGCAGTGCCAGACCAGCGCCAGAAACGCCAGGCTGAGCAGCACGGTGAGGATCTTCAGGGTCCAGTAGGCGACCGGCAGCGACGCGTACGACACCAGGTAGGTGACGGCCGTGAACAGCGGGCCGTAGGGACTGCGCAGGCTGTGCCAGCTCGTGAAGCGGAACACCGGGTCGTGGAGCTCGCCTCTGATCACATGCGTGTACGGGTTCATGTGATGCAGACCGCCGAGGCGCGCGTAGCCGATGTAGTTGAACAGGTCGCTGAGCTGCAGCGGCGGGCTCAGCAACAGGATCACGTGCAGCGCGACGATGCAGATCGCGATCGTGCGCATCGACAGCGCGCGCGCGGACGCGAGCACCACCACGTACGCGAGGACCATCATCACCACCAGCCCGCTGAACACCAAGCCCATCGCCTGGGGATCCTCGATCAGCCGCCCGAACAGATTGTGCAGCGGCCCCGATTCCCAATTCGGGAACATCTGGGAGCTGCGGGGCACCAGCACCGACGGGCCGGCCGTCGCCAGCACGACCACCGCGAACGTCCCCAGGATCAGCGTCGCGAGGGCGATCCGCCCGGCGACCGGCCCGGTGGCCACCTCAGCCCGTGGCAGCAGCGCCCGCAGGCCGATCGGCTTCAGGCGCGGTAGCGCGACTGTCCCTTCCGCCTGGCCCACCACCGCAGACGCGCCGACCGGGGTATCGGCGACGGATCCGGCGGCCAATGCGACCGGCGTCTCGCCTTGGCTCGAATCCTGACGCATTAGCTGAAAATAGTGCCTTTCGAGCCGCTGGCACGAGCTCGACGGGAAGGTTGGGATCTCGTTAGGTCGTCGTTCCCGCGCGCGGGCGTGACTGCAGAGGTGCCGTTAGCTTGTCAAGTTCAGCGGCGCTGAGCCGCCGATAGGCCCCCGGACGCAGGTCGCCGAGCTCCAGCGCTCCGAACCGGATCCGCTGCAGTCGCTTGACGCGATGGCCCACCGACTCGCACATGCGCTTGATCTGACGCTTGCGCCCTTCGCGGATCGTCAGCTCAATCGTGTCGGCCGCGATCCGGCGCACGCGCGCCGGGGCGGTGCGCCCGTCCTCGAGCTCGACCCCGTCGCGCAGCGCCGCCAGGGCGGTGTCGGACACCGGCGGCCGGGCCAGCACGACGCGGTAGGTCTTGGGGACCTCAAAGCGCGGGTGTGTCATGCGCTGGGCGAGCTCACCGTCGTTGGTGAGCAGAATCAGTCCGGTGGTGTCGATGTCCAGACGTCCGACCGGATACAGGCGCAGTGACGAAGGGACGAGCGACACGACAGTCGGCCGGCCCTGGGGGTCGCGCGCGGTCGAGACGACCCCGGCGGGCTTGTTGACCGCGTACACCACGCGCCGGGTCTCGGTGCGCACCGGGGCGCCGTCGAGCCGCACGACGTCATCCGGGCCGACGTCGCGCGCAGGGTCGGTGACGGTGCTCGCGCCGATGCTCACCCGTCCCGCCCGCACGATCTCCTCCGCCGCGCGGCGCGATGCGACCCCGGCGGAGGCGAGGAACTTCGCGAGGCGCATGCGCTGTCACCATAGACAGCATGGATCTGCAGCTGCTCGCCCGCACGCTTGAGGCACTCGACGAGCCCGCCTACCGCAACCGGCAAATCTGGAGATGGGCGGCGCAGGGCGCCGCTGGATTTGACGCCATGACCGATCTGCCGCTCGGGCTGCGTGCAGCGCTCCAGGATGTGGTCCCGTTCTCGACGCTCACGCCGCAGGACGAGGCCCACGCCCGCGACGGGACGATCAAGACCCTGTTCAGCACCCATGACGGCCGTCCGGTGGAGGCGGTCCTGATGCGCTACCGCGACGGTCGCCGCTCGCTCTGCCTCTCCTCCCAGTCGGGCTGCCCGCTGACCTGCACGTTCTGCGCCACCGGGCAGATGCGCTTCGGGCGCAACCTGACCAGCTCGGAGATCCTCGACCAGGCGCTGCACTTCCGCCGCTCCACCGATGTCGATCACGCCGTGTTCATGGGCATGGGCGAGCCGATGATGAACCTCGACAACGTGCTCGGCGCGTGTCAGCGGCTGCCCGCGGTCGGGATCACCCACCGCCGCACGGCGATCTCGACCGTCGGCTGGATCCCCGGGATCGAGCGCCTGGCCGCCGATCCGATGCCGATCCGGCTCGCCCTGTCGATCCACGCCGCGGACGACGCGCTGCGGTCAGAGCTGATGCCGGTCAACCAGCGCTATCCACTGGCCGACGTACTCGCCGCCTGCCGCGCCCATCACGAGCGCAAGCGACGCCGGGTGTTCGTCGAGTACGTGATGCTGGCGGGCGTCAACGACGCGCATATCCAGGCCGTGCAGCTCGCCGAGGTCCTCGATCCCCGTATCTTCAAGGTCAACCTGATCCCCTACAACCCCACCGGCTCTGATCTCCGCGGGCTCCAGCCCGAAGGCGATCGAGGCGTTCAAGGCCGAACTCGAGCGCCGTGGCGTCAGCGCCACCGTGCGTCTGACGCGGGGGCGCGACATCGAGGCGGCGTGCGGGCAGCTCGCGGCTCACGCACTGGCGCCACCCCACACGAAGGTCGCCGTCGCCCCGGCCGGGAGTGTGTAGCTGAAGGACCGTCGGTGCCATGTCACCCCGAACCGCAACGGTGACGCCGCGTTGTTATAGGCCATGAGCACGATGCTGCGGTCCGGATTCCTGAATGCGACGTCGTCCAATCCCGGGGTGACGAAGTTCACTCCCGGTCGCCGATAGGCGTAGGCGACGAAGTGGGGGGAGGCGATCCGCTGGGCGCCCGGCTGCACGAACGCGCTCGCCTGCCCGAGCTGGAAGTAGCTGCGCGTCGGCGCGACGGTGCCGCTCTGCTCATCGATCGTGACCAGGCCGCCGCACGATCGACAGCCGCTGTTGGGAGCCTGCACGGGGCCGCCGTGCGGATCGAGCGCCAGGTTCCACAGCGCGACGGTGCTCGCCCAGTTGCGCATCGCGCCGATCACGACCTCGGAGGTCGGGATCGGGGTGATCCCCGGCGAACACTCGTCCACGATCTGATCGAGTCGGGGAGCCAGCCGGCGCACTGTGCTCATCACGTACGGGCTGCCGAAGTAGCAATGCCACGCGATCCCGCTCAGCGCGCTCGCCGCAGCACCCGTCGCCGTCGCGCCGGCGTAGGCCTCTGCCTGGCGTGACCAGCCGAAGTCGTCTCCGTAGAGCTTGGGATGCAAGCCCGCCTTGTCCAGGGCCGGTCGGAGATCCTCGACGATCCAATCCGCTGCGCTGCGGGCGGAGAAATTGAGCCCCGGGTAAGCGGTGGGATTGGTCGGCTCGTTCTGCGGCGTGATCGCGGCGATCGGCACCCCGTTGCGCTGGTAGGCCTGGATGAACTTGACGAAGTACCGCGCCCACGGCCCGTACGCCGACGCCCGCAGCGTTCCGGAATCGTTGACGTTGTCGAGTGACTGGTTCGCCTTCATCCAGGCCGGCGGGGTCCACGGGTTGGCGAGGATCTTGGCCGCTGGATTGATGGACAGCGCCTGACGCAGCGACGGCAGGATGTAGGCCTTGTCGTGCGCAATCGAGAAATGCCTCAGCCCCGCGTCGGACTGGCCGGCGGGCCGGTCGTCATACGTGTACGGCGTGCCGCCCTGGGTGAAGTCCGACGCTCCGATCGGCACCCGCAGGAAATTCAAATGGATTCCGCCGGGGCCAAACAGATCGTGCATCACCGCATCTCGGGTGGCGCTGGGAATCTCGCGCTCGATCAGCCAGGCGGAGGTATCGGTCATCCCGGCGCCGAATCCACCCACACGCTGGTAGTCAACGCGATCGTCGACATCGATCACCGGAACCCCTGACACCGGCGAGGGGCCGAGCGAGAGATCCGGTAGGCGGGCCAGCTGCTGGGAGAGATCGGCGCTCGTCTGCACGACCTCAACGTCGTTCGCGCTGCCGCCGGCGCTGCTGCTGCGCTCTCGCGCCAGTGCCGTGCTTGGCGCGCAGCCACATATCAGCAGACACGCGACGGTGCGCGGAATCAGCCGCCGATACCGTTCCCTCACGCGCCCGCGCGGGCCTCGCCGGCCCGCAGCAGCCGCTCGCGCAGCGCTTCCTCCACCTCCGGAGAAGGATCGAAGGTGCTGACCTCGGGCAGCTGGCTGATCGAGTTCAGCCCGAACAAGGCCAGGAACAGATCGGTCGTGCGGTACAGAACGGCGCCGAACTGCGAGCGCCCGGCCTCCTGGACCATCCCTCGCTCCAGCAGCGTCGTCGTGGCCGACTCCGCGCTCACGCCGCGGATCCGCGCGATCTCCGGTCGCGAGACCGGCTGGAGATAGGCCACGATGGCCAGCGTCTCGGCTTGCGCCGGGGTCAGCGGGGGCGTCCGTGGCCGGGCCAGCAGCCGCCGCGCAGCCGGCTCCACGTCGGGATGGGTGCTGAGCGTGTACCCGCCCGCGACCTGTCGGACGACCAGCCCCCGGCGCTCGAACTCGTAGTGCTCGCGCAGACGCTCGAGCGCCGAGACCACCTCATCGGGCTCGGCTCCGGTCGCGTCACCCAACGCCGCCGGCTCCACCGGCTCGGGGCTCAGGAACAGCAGCGCCTCGATCATCCGATCGAGCTCAGGGGTCATGCCACCCGCTCCGCCGAGGACACGCGCGCCGCCGACCGCCAGGGCGATACGACGATCTCGGCGAACGGCTCGGCCTGCGTCCATGTCAGCTCCCCCTGCTTGTAGAGCTCGAGCAGCGCGTACAGCGTCACCGCAACCGTGACCCGGTCGGCGCGGGAGACGGCGTCGTCGAAGTTGAAGCTGCCCCGGCGCAACAGCGCGCGCAAATGCGCCAGTCGCTCGGCGACCGTCACCTTCGCCGCCGTGATGTGGCTCAAATCAACCGGCTCGGGGGTCCGCAGCAGACCCCCCAACGCCGCCGCCAGCGTGACCGGGTCGTACACCGCGACGGCCTCTGGCAGCGCCGCGCGGCGCAATGAGGGCGGCAAGGGAGCCCTCCGGAATCGGTATCCCTCCTGCTCCTCCAGGCGTCGGCGCAGATGGGTGGCCGCGGCGTGATAGCGGTGCGCATCGAGCAACCGCGCCAGCAACTCCTCCGCCGCCTCGCCGGGATCGAGCTCGAGCTCCTCGATGTCCTCGCCCGGCAGCAGCAGCCGGGACTTGAGCTCCAGCAACGCGGCGATCAAGACCAGAAACTCGGTCGCCGCCTCGAGGTCGAGCTCGCCCCGCCGCTCGAGGTGGTCGATATAGGCGATCACGACGTCGGCCAGATCGACCTCGAGCAGATCGACCTCCTCGCGCAGGATCAGCGTCAGCAGCAGGTCAAACGGGCCCGCGAACACGTCGAGGTCGAGCTCGAGGTCCATGACCCGCAGCGATGACGTGGGCAGCGAAGCGACGTCGCTCACTCTAACCGCGCTGCCGGATCGGTCCGACGCCCATGGCCTCGCGCACGTCGAGCAGCGTATCGGCGGCGATGGCGCGCGCCTTCTCGGCGCCGTCGGCCAGAATCTGGTCCAGCGCCGCTTCGTCGTCGCGCAGCGCCTGGTAGCGGTCGCGCACCGGCTCCAAATATGCCACCACGGCGTCGGCCACCGCCGACTTCAGGGCTCCGTAGCCCGATCCCGCGAACTCACGCTCGACCGCCTCGGGGGCGGAGCCGCGCACAGCGGCGAGGATCTCGATCAGGTTCGTCACGCCCGGCTTATCGGGCCCGCGCACGCACCTGATTGCCGGAGTCCGTGACCGCCGAGCGGAGCTTCTTGACCACGGCGTCGGGCTCGTCGAGCACGTACACGGTGCCCTGGACGGTCCCGCCGGTCGTGGACATCTTGCGATCGGGGAACTGCAGGTCCATGATCCGCGCGCCGACCTCGGGGATGCGGTGCTCGGGCACGACCAGCGTCGGGCCGAAGCGCGCGTTGAAGCGCTGGGCCACGTCTCGCATCAGCTCGATGTGCTGCCGTTGGTCATCGCCGACCGGAACCTCGTGGGCGCGGTACGCCAGCACGTCGGCAGCCTGGAGAATCGGGTAGGCGAACAGGCCGGCCGACACGAGTTCGCGTTGCGCGCCCGACTTCTCCTTGAACTGAGTCATCCGGTTCAACTCGCCGAACGAAGTGACGCTCGAGAGCAGCCAGCACAGCTCGGTGTGCTCGTGGACATCGCTCTGCCGGAAGAACAGGCACCGGTGGGGATCCAGGCCCGCCGCGAGCAGAATCGCCGCCGTGTCGTATACCGACGCGCGCAGGGCCGCGGGCTCGTAGGGGACGGTGATCGCGTGCAGGTTCACGACGCAATAGATCGCCTCGCCGCGGTCTTGACCGGCCACGTACTGCGTGATCGCGCCGATGTAGTTGCCCAGATGCTTGCGCCCGGTGGGCTGAATGCCGGAGAAGATTCGCATGGATGCGCGGGGAGGCTACTTCGCCAGCGCGCCGGCGGTCTGCCCCCCGCCGGGCCGGGCGGTCCGGTGCGTGGCTTGGCGGCTGGCCAGCCACCACGCGGCGATCACCCCGGCGATCGCTCCGCACACGTGGCCCTGCCAGGAGACCTGTTGGTGGGGCACCAGGCTGGCCAGCAGCGCTCCGCCCCACACCACGGCCACCACCACCCCCGTCATCAATTCGAGCGCGCTGCGGTCGAACACGCCCCGCGTGAGCAGATAGCTGGCGTAACCGAACACGACGCCGCTGGCGCCGACGGTGACGGAATGCGACGGTGCGACCAGCCACGTGCCGAGGCCCCCGATCACGATCACGATCAACGTCACCAGAGCCAGCCGGCCGGCTCCGCGCAGCGCGATGATCACGCCCATGAACACGAACGGGACGGTGTTGCCGATCAGATGGGCGAAGCTCACGTGCAGGAACGGGGCGGTGAAGATGCCCCACAGATGATCGACGTTGCGCGGATAGATCCCGTCGTTGTCCAGGCGGTTGCTGTCCAGCGTGTTGACCACCTCGATCAGCCACATCAGCGCCACGATTCCGGCCAGCAGGGTCAGCCCCTCACGCGCCTCACGCTTGACTGTTGGCACGTTCGTACTCATGGCCACAGGATGGCAGGTCGCCGAACCGGGGCGTGTCAGTCCTCGGCGAGCGTCTCCAGAGCCACCGCGAGCGCGACCTGGGCGCGCTCCGCGAGCGCCTCCCGGAGCACGAACTCCTCCGGCGTGTGGGCGCCGCCGCCGCGCGGGCCGAGGCCGTCCATGGTCATCGGGATCGCGCCGGCAAAGTGGCTGGCGTCGCTGGCACCGCCGCGGGGAACGCCGACGATCGGGCGCCCGAGCCGGGCGCTGGCGCGCTCCAGCAGCGGCGCGGTGACTGCGCGCGAGTCCATCCCCGGCCACCGGCGTTCCATGCTCACCGCGAGCTTCACGTCGTCGAGCACCGGCGCGACCGATGCCATCACCGGCTCGAACGCGTCGAGCTCGGTGGCCCGCAGGTCGAAGATCAGCTCGCCCGCCGCCGGGACCACGTTGAACGCGTCTCCGGAGCGCAGCACCGTCGGCACGACGCTCAGTTGCTCGGGACCATCGGGGTCGTGGTGCTCGGCGACCGCGCAGGCGGTCCGCGCGAGCGCCAGCAGCGCGTTGCGCCCCTTGTCCGGCGCGCTGCCAGAATGCGACGCGCGGCCCGTGGCCGTCACCCGCAGCGTCCCGGCCGCCTTGCGCCGGACCACCACTCCCTCCTCGCCGGACGCGGTGCGCTCGCCGGCCTCGAAGCACAGACAGGCGTCGTAGCCGGCCAGGCGCTGGACATGGGCAAACTCGGCGCTGCGCCATTCCTCATCGGTGACCAGCAGCACGCTCAGCTCGGCGAAGGACTCGGGCCGGGCCGCGAGCGCGCGGGCGACGCCGAGCGCCAGCACGACACCTCCCTTCATGTCCGCCGTCCCGGATCCGTACAGCCGGTCCCCGCCCCGCCGCAGCGGCGCGTGAGCGGCGTGACCGATCACCGTGTCGACGTGCCCGAGCAGCAGCACCCGGCGGTGGCCGCGTCCGGGGATCCGCGCCAGCAGGTCGGGTGCGCTGCCCGGCGTCGAGCACGGCACGCGCTGCGCCCGGGCGCGGTCGGGCAGGAGTCCGGCGCAGATTGCCAGCGCCTGCTCGGCCCCCACCAGATCCCCCGACGGCGAGGAGATCCCGACCAGCGCCGCGAGCTCGGGCTCGGCGCGGGCGGCGATCTCAGCCGCGCCGTCGCCGATCAGGCTGTCGAGGGCCTCGCTCACCGCGACACCGCGAACCCGTCCGCGCCCGCACAAGCACCCGCACCGAAGATCACCAGTCGCATACCCGCCAGGGTACGACGCTACATCGGCTGGCGGAGCACGAGCCGGCGCGCCGCACCCGCCTCGTCCAGGCGCCTGACCGGAGTGGTGTACGGCGCGTTGCGCGCGATCTCGGGGTCCTCGCGTGCCTCACGCAGGATCTCGGCGACGACCTCGGCGAAGTCGTCGAGCGTCTCCTTGGTCTCGGTCTCGGTCGGCTCGACCAGCAGTGCCTCCTCGACGATCAGCGGGAAGTAGACCGTCGGCGGGTGGACGCCGTAATCGAGCAGGCGCTTGGCGAGGTCGAGCGTCTTGATCTTCAGCTCACGCTTCATCGGGCCCCCGGAGAGCACGAACTCGTGCATGCAGAGCCGCTCGTAGGCGGCGGGCAGATACTCGAGCACCCCCTCGCGTCGCAACCGCGCGAGCAGGTAGTTGGCGTTCAGCACCGCGACCTCGGAGACCTCGCGCAGGCCGGCCGCGCCGAGCGAGCGGATGTAGGCGTAGGAGCGGACGAACACGCCGTAGTTGCCCTGGAAGCCGCGCAGCCGGCCGATCGACTTGGGCCGGTCGTAGTCGAGGTCGTAGTACGGCTCCGAGCCGTTGCCGGAGGGGTCTCGCCGCACCACCTGCGGGCGCGGCAGAAACGGCTCGATCCGCTCCGACACGGCGATCGGTCCGGCGCCGGGACCGCCGCCGCCGTGCGGCTGCGTGAACGACTTGTGCAGGTTGAAGTGCACGATGTCGAAGCCCATGTCCCCGGGGCGGCAGATGCCCATGATCGCGTTCAGGTTCGCGCCGTCGTAGTACAGCGTGGCGCCGACGCCGTGGACGATCCGCTCGATCTCCTCGATCCCCGGCTCGAACAGCCCGAGCGTCGAGGGATTGGTGAGCATCAGGCAGGCGACGTCCTCGGTCGCCTTGGCGCGCAGGTCGTCGAGATCGACGTTGCCGTGCTCGTCGGTGCCGACCTTGACCACCTCGTAGCCGGCCATCGTCACCGTCGCCGGATTGGTGCCGTGCGCGGTGTCCGGGCGTCAGCACCTTGGTCCGGTGCTCGCCGCGGTCCTCGTGGTAGGCGCGGGTCAGCAGCACGCCGGCCAGCTCGCCGTGCGACCCGGCCGACGGCTGCAGCGAGACGTGCGGCAGCCCGGCGATCTCGCCCAGCGCGTGCTGCAGGCGCCACATCAGCTCGAGCGCGCCCTGCGCGTGGCCGGGTGCCTGGAGCGGGTGCAGCTTGGCGTGTCCCGGCAGCGCGGCGACGCGCTCGTGGAGCTTGGGGTTGTGCTTCATCGTGCACGAGCCGAGCGGATAGAAGCCGGTGTCGAGGTCGAAGTTGCGCTTCGACAGCCGGTTGTAGTGGCGGACGATCTCGGGCTCTGAGACCTCCGGCAGCCGCGGCGGCTGCGCGCGGCGCAGCCCGGGCGGCAGCAGCTCGTCGAGCGGCCGCTCGGGCACGTCGAGCGCGGGCGCGACGAACGCGCGACGCCCGGGCTTCGAGCGCTCGTAGATCGTCAGCTCGTCGTCGGCTGCGCGGATCACGCCGGGACCTCCTGCGTGCGTCCGCGCTCGCTCCGCCGCCACCGCCGCCCCCAGCACCTCGGCCAGACGGTCGATGTCGGCTCGGGTGCGCTGCTCGGTGATCGCGACCAGCAGTCCGTCCTCGATACTCGGGGTAGTCGCGGCCCAGCGGATAGCCCGGGTTGACGTCCTGCTCGCGGCAGCGCGCGATCACGCGGTCCACCGGCGCGTCGAGCGTGAGCGCGAACTCGCGCACCACCGGGCTGCTCGTGCAGCAGCTGCACCCCGTCGATCGCATGGAGCCGCTCACGCGCGTAGGCGGTGCGCTGCAGCATCAGCTCGGCCAGCTCGACGATCCCGCGCCGGCCGAGCCAGCTCAGGTAGATCACGCCGGCCAGCGCGTTCAGCGCCTGCGCGGTGCAGATGTTCGACGTCGCCTTCTCGCGCCGGATGTGCTGCTCGCGCGTCTGCAGCGTCAGCACGAATCCGCGCTTGCCGTCGACGTCGCGCGTCTCGCCGGCGATCCGCCCGGGCATCCGCCGCATCAGCGCCTCGGTGGCGGCGAAGAAGCCGAACGACGGGCCGCCGAAGTCGAGCCGGTTGCCGAGCGTCTGACCCTCGCCGACCGCGATGTCGACGCCGCACTCGCCGGGCGAGTGCGAGCAGCGCCAGCGGGAGCGGATCGCAGGCGCAGATCGTCAGCGCACCGGCGTCGCGGGCCGCGCCGGCGAGCGGCGCCACGTCCTCGACCGCGCCGAGGAAGTTCGGCTGCTGCACCACGATCGCGCTGACGTCGTCGTCGAGCTCCGGCGAGCTCGGTGACACCGTCGACGAGCGGCGCCTCGACCACCTCCATGCCCCAGCCGTGGGCCAGCGTCTGCAGCGTCTCGCGCGAGTGCGGGTGGACGCCGCGCGAGACGACGAATCGCCGGCGGCCGTTGGCGAGCTTGGCCACGTAGCCGGCGGCGCCGACCGCGCTCGGGCCCTCGTACACCGAGGCGTTGGAGACCGGCAGCCCGGTCAGCTCCGAGATCGCCGTCTGGTACTCGAACATCGCCTGCAGCCCGCCCTGGGAGATCTCCGGCTGATACGGGCGTGTACGGGCGTCAGGAACTCCGAGCGCATGATGATCGAGTCGATCAGCGCCGGGACGTAGTGGTCGTACATGCCCGCGCCGAGGAACGACAGCTCGTCCTCGGTCGAGACGTTGCGCGCCGCGAGCGCGCGCAGCTCCTCGTACACCTCCTGCTCGGACAGGCCGCCCTCGAGCGTCGAGCAGATCGCTCCAGCCGCAGCGCCGCGGGAATGTCCGCGAACAGCTCCTCGATCGAGGCGACGCCGATCGTCGCGAGCATCTCGCGGCGATCCGCGTCGGTGGCCGAGGTGTACCGGGTCATGACGCGCCTCGAGTCACTCCAGCGACGCCTCGTAGGCCGCGGCGTCGATCAGCGCGTCGCTCTCGGACGGGTCGGACAGCTTGACCTTGACCAGCCAGCCCTCGCCGTAGGGATCCTCGTTGATCGTCTCGGGCTTCTCCGTCAGCGCCTCGTTGACCGCGACCACCTCTCCGGACAGCGGCGCGAACACGTCCGAGACCGCCTTGACCGACTCGACCTCGGTGTACGGACTCGTCCTTGGACACCTGCGTGCCGAGCTCCGGCGGGTCGAAGAACACCACCTCGCCGAGCGCGTCCTGCGCGTACCAGGTGATCCCGAAGGTCGCCTGGTCGCCCTCCACGCGGGCCCAATCGTGCTCCGGGTGGTACAGCAGGTCGTCCGGATAGCTCGCGTCGGCCATGTTCAGGACTCCTTTCGATACAGGGGTTTGCGCCCGATCGTGGCAGCGCGAGCGGTGCCGCGGACGTCGATCTCGATTCGCGTCCCGGGAACCGCCAGCTCCGCGGGGACGTAGGCCATCCCGATACCGCGCTCCAGGCACGGCGAGAAGGTCCCGCTGGTCACCTCGCCGCCGCCGACGACCGGATTGCCCTGCCGCGCGATCCCCGGCCCGTCGATCACGAACGCCACCAGCTTCTCGGACCGGGCCGGCCGCGCGGACCGACGCGACCGCGTCGGAACCGATGAAGCCCGGTCCTCTCTGCGCAGCACCAGCCCAGGCCGGCCTCGATCGGCCCGCGGTCCTCGCTCAGATCGTTGCCGTAGAGGTGAAAGCAGACCTCGAGCCGGAGCGTGTCGCGGGCCCCGAGGCCGACCGGCGCGGCGCCCGCGGCGAGCAGCGCGTCCCACACGGCGGGCGCGGCGCCGGGATCGAGCAGCAGCTCGACGCCGTCCTCGCCGGTGTAGCCGGTGCCGCACACGAGCATCGGGACGCTCGGCCACCGTCCGCTCGCAGCAGTGCATCCGCGCCGGCAGCGGCCCGTCGGCCAGGCTCGCGCGACCAGCGCCCGGGCCCCCGGGCCCTGGACGGCGAGCATCGCGAACTCGGCCTGACGGTCGATCACGTCGACGTCGAAATCGGTCGGCATGGGAGCGCAACCAGGCCAGGTCGCGCTCGTGGTTGGCGGCGTTGGTGACGGTCAGGAAGTCGCACTCGGCCAGGCGGTAGGTGAACAGGTCGTCGAGCACGCCGCCGTCCTCGCGGCACAGGACGCTGTACTGGGCGCCGCCCTCGGGGATCCGCCGAATCGTCGTTCGACAGCACTCGTTGCAGCAGCTCGAGCGCGTGCGGGCCCTCGCATCTCGATCTGGCCCATGTGCGAGACGTCGAACACGCCCGCCGCCCCGCCGGACCGCCAGATGCTCCGCGCGGATGCCCGCGTACTGGACCGGCATCTCCCAGCCGGCGAACGGGACGAGCTTCGCCCCGCGCGGCCGGTGTACGTGGCGCTCAGTAAAGCGGTGTACGGCGAAGCGTCTCCGCAACGTTGGTCAAGCCAGCGGAAGGCTAGTACACGCGGCCGCCGACACGGCTGCGCGCGGCGCGGCTCGCTAGCGATCCTTCAGGAACGACGGGATGTCGATCTCGTCGTCGCGGATCTCGAGCGAGGAGCGCTGGCGATCGTCCATCGTCACGTCGCGGTCGCGCCGGGCGCGACGCGTGCTCTCGCGGGCCGTGCTCGGGCTCGCGTGCCCGTGATCGAACCCGGTGGCGATCACCGTCACGCGTACCTCGTCACCGAGAGCATCGTCGATCACCGCGCCGAAGATGATGTTCGAGTTCGCGTCGGCGGCGCTCTGGACGATCTCCGCGGCCTCGTTGACCTCGAACAGTCCGAGGTCGTGACCGCCGGTGATGTTGAGCAGGATCCCCATCGCGCCCTCGACCGACTCCTCCAGCAGCGGCGAGGAGATCGCGATCTTGGCCGCCTCGGCGGCGCGGTTCTCGCCACTGGCGCGTGCCGATGCCCATCAGCGCGCTGCCGGCGTCGTGCATGATCGTGCGCACGTCGGCGAAGTCGAGGTTGATCAGCCCGGGGATCGTGATCAGATCGGTGATCCCCTGCACGCCCTGGCGCAGAACGTTGTCGGCCTCGCGGAAGGCGTCGAGCATCGTCGTCCGGCGCTCGACGATCGCCAGCAGCTTCTCGTTCGGGATCACGATCAACGTGTCGACGTTCTCACGCAGCCGCTGGATGCCCTCCTGGGCCTGCCGGGCGCGTTGACTGCCCTCGAACGGGAACGGCCGCGTGACCACGCCGACCGTCAGCGCGCCGATCTCGTTCTTGGCGATCTCGGCGATCACCGGCGCGGCGCCGGTGCCGGTGCCGCCGCCCTCGCCGGCGGTCACGAACACCATGTCGGCGCCCTTCAGCGCCTCCTTGATGTCGTCGCGGGACTCGGCCGCCGCACCGTGTCCGACGTCCGGGTTCGCGCCGGCTCCGAGGCCCTTGGTCAGCTCGTGGCCGATGTTCAGCTTGATGTCGGCATCGCACATCGCCAGCGCCTGCGCGTCCGTGTTGCAGGCGATGAACTCGACGCCGCGCAGCCCGGCGTCGACCATGCGGTTGACCGCGTTGGTGCCGCCGCCGCCGACGCCGACGACCTTGATGACTGCCAGATAACTTCCGCTTTCCATGTGGTGACCGTCCGACCCTCGAGGTAAGGTTGAGTGTTTGTCACTCGCTCGCTCTTTGCGGGCAGTTTGGCACGTTATGGCCTGACGATGCGTGAAGTCAACGCAGCGGCCCGATTCGCAACGTTCGTTGCAGAACGCTCAACTCTCGACAAGGGTCGGAGAGTTGGCGCTTTTGGAGAGTGAAGCTGTAGTTGAGGGTTAGCCTCCTGTCGACGGGCTGACCGGGCTGCCGGAGTCGGCAGAGTCCGCGGTGGCCGCGGTGTCGGTTCCGCTGGCCGCGCTGCCGCCTGCGGTGCCCACGGCTGCGCTCGCGTTGCTGTCCGAGCCCGCGCCAGCGGCCGGCCGCTGCGGATCGGTCACGTCGATGTAGACCGCCTGCGCCGAGCCGGAGTCGGCCAGCACGGCCACGGCCGCGCTCCACTTGGCGGCCAGCTGGTTGGCGTCGCCGAAGTAGATGCTCGGGCCGTTGCGCAGCTGCGCCACCAGGCCGTGCGGCGCGATCGTCGAGACCTGGCTGATCTGGCTCAGCAGTTGATCCGGCGCGGCCCTGACCACCGCCACCTCGCTCAACAGGTAGCCCGTGAGGTGAGTGCCGCCGGGCGCGACCCGCAGCGGAATCGTGGGCAGCGCGGACGAGGGCAAGACGTCGCGCAGCAAGGTCCCGTCGCCGGCCACCGCGATCTTGCGTCCGGGCGCGACCACCACCGCGACCGGGACCTGCTCGATCACGCGGATCCGCATCCCGTGCGGAAATTGGGTGCTGACCCTGAGGTCTTTGACCACCGCATACGGAGCGACGGCCATCCGCAGCTCGCCCACTCGCACGTCCAGCGTCGTCATGTTCCGGGCCTCGGCGACCAGCGCCGAGCGGATCTGCGTCGCGTCCGTCCCGCTCTCCCCCGTCACGGTCACGTGCTCGACGGCGACCAGCGAGGAATCCCGCAGCCACAGCCACCCGCCCACGAGCAGCGCGATCACGTGGCCAGTATCAGCACCAGCCGAGCGCGCCTGCCCCGCACACCGGCCGCCCGGCGCCGCGGACGCGCGCGGCGCCGGGAGCGCGGCATCGGCTCCGCCTCGGGCGTACGGTGGCGCGCCAGCGCGCCGTCAGGGCGTCCGGAGGGCATTACCCCCGGCCCCGGTCCGGGTCGGCTGGGAACGCTCCCACCGCGGAGCAGAGCGCCAGCACGGCGTACACGCGCCCGCGGCCGATCATCCCCGGCCCCAGTCCGCGCGGAAACGCGACCGGGCCGAGCGCCTGGACCTCGGGCTCGAGCTCGACGCCGAACCGCTCCTTGACCCGGCGCCGCCCCTCGGCCATCAGAGCCACGACGTCGGCGGTCGTGGCCTCGCCGTGGTTCTCGACGAAGTTGGCGTGCTTGGCGGAGAAGCTCGCGCCCCCGATCCGCAGACCGCGGCACCCGGCCGCCTCCAGCAGCTGGCCGGCGGTCCGTTGCTCGGCCCTCGGGTCATCGGGATTCTTGAACGTCGAGCCGAACGTCTTGATCCCGGACGGCTGGGCGGCCTTCCGGCGCTCGCGCATGTCGGCGAGCGTCGCCTTGACCTCAGCGGTCGGGGCCGTCTGGAGCGCGAACGATGCCCGCGCCACGACCTCGCCGCCTCGCAGGTCCGAGCGGCGGTAGGCGAACGACAGCTCTTCCGGCGTGCGACGCTCGGTCCCGGACGGCCCGACGACGTCCACCCACGCCAGCACCCGCGCCAGCTCGCCCCCGTAGGCATTGGCGTTCATCCGGACCGCGCCACCGACCGTGCCCGGGATGTTGACCCCGAACTCGATCCCCGTCAGGCCCGCGCGCGCCGCGCGGGCCGACACCGCAGGCAGGCGCGCCCCGCCGCCGCAATTGAT
Organism: uncultured Solirubrobacterales bacterium; assembly: GCA_963838535.1. Taxonomy (GTDB): domain Bacteria; phylum Actinomycetota; class Thermoleophilia; order Solirubrobacterales; family Solirubrobacteraceae; genus Palsa-465. The sequence continues at coordinate 14,463 of CAWIRN010000021.1, read as the reverse complement.
CTGCGTGCCGTCCAACTCGATATCGCTCAGCTCCTGGTCAAGTTTCACAACGAGTCCGCGGACGCCGGCGTCCGCCACCAGGAGGTTCGACCCCGACCCGACGACCCCTACCTCGAGCCTTTCGGCCGCCGCCCACCCGACCAGCCGCTCGAGCTCCGCCAGCGTGCCCGGCCGAGCGAACAGCTCGGCGGGACCCCCGGTGCGAATCGTGGTCAGTCGACGCCAGCGGGTAATCGCGGGTCGACGCCGGGCGGGAGGTCGGGCATCGCCCCGGCAGGGTAGATGCCGCCCCGGCCGGAGATCCCAGCCGCGCCGCGTCCCGTCGGCCCGGTCCACCCGGTCCGCCGCCGCTGCGCCCGCCGTGCGCCTACACGACGAGCGAGCGCCCCAGCGAGTCGATGTCGCCGGCGCCCATCAGCAGGCAGAGGTCCCCAGGCCGCAGGGTCGCGCTCAGGAAGCGCCGCGCGTCATCGAAGCCCGGCAGCCAGGCCACCGGCCGGCGTCCACCGGCGCGTCGGCGGCCGCCTGCGCGACCAGGCGGCCGTCGACCCCGGGGAAGTCCTCGGCGCGCTCCCGCGCCGGATACACGGCGAGCACGACGATCAGGTCGGCGGCGGCCAGCGCCGCGCCCGAACTGGCCGAGCCAGCGCCCGCGTGCGTGAGTAGAGATGGGGCTGGAAGACCGCGACGAGCCGGTCGGGAGCCAGCGTCCGCGCGGCCGCGATCGCCGCCGCCACCTCGGTCGGGTGATGCGCGTAGTCGTCGTAGACGGGCACGCCCCCGGCGGTCTCCCCCAACCACTCGAAGCGCCGGCGCGCGCCGCGAAAGTCGGCCAGCGCGGCGGCTGCCCGCGCCGGGTCGGCGCCCGCCAGCGCGCAGGCGGTCAGCGCCCCGGCCGCGTTGATCGCGTTGTGGGCGCCGGGGACCGTCAGCGTGACCTCGATCCCGCGCCACACAAACCGCGAGCCCTCGGGGCTGAGAGCCGCGTCGGGTGCGTCGTAGGCCACTCCGCCTCCCGGGCAGAGCGCGCGTAGCCCGGGCCGGTCCCACACCACCGCCCGCTCGCCGGCCCGCGCCATGAACGTGCGAAACGTCTGCTCGAGATCCAACCGCGACGCGTAGGTCGAATGGTGGTCGAGCTCGGCGTTGGTGAGGACGGCGATCTCGGGATGCAGCTTGAACAGCGATCGATCCGACTCGTCGGCCTCGATCACGATCCACTCGCCCTGCCCCCAGCCCGCATTCGAGCGCGTGGAGCGCAGTTCGCCGCCGACCACGTAGGACGGATCCAGCCCGCAGCCGCGCAGCGCGTGCACGACCATTGCGGAGGTGGTCGTCTTGCCGTGCGTCCCGGTCACCGCCAGGCAGCGCCGCAGCGCGGCGATCTGGGCGAGCAGGTCAGCGCGGTGCAGCTCGCGCTGCGCGACCTCGCGCTCGGGATTCTCGGGCGGCACGGCGGTCGAGTAGACGACCTCGGCTCCCGCGGGCACATTTGCCGCCGCGTGGCCGATGATCGCCTCGATCCCGTGCTCGCGGAGTCGCTCGGTGTAGGTCGACTCGGCCCGGTCAGAGCCCGTCACGTGAGCGCCCAGTGACTGCGCGACGAGCGCGAGGCCACTCATGCCGGCGCCACCGATGCCGACGAAGTGCAGCCGGCGCGAAGACCAGTCCGGCTCGGTGGGGGCGCGCGGGCTCAGCGTCGATCCGAGGCTATTGGGGCGGGCGATGGGCGTGCCGGTATGCCGGCGGCCGCCAGCACCTCGCGCGCGATCTCCCGGGCCGCGTCCGGCCGGGCCAGCCCTGCCGACGCTTTGGCCATCGCGTCGAGAGCGCTGGAGTCGGCCAGCAGCCGCCCCACCTCCTGAGCCAGCCGCGTCCCGGTCAGCTCCTCGTCAGGGATCACGACCGCGGCGCCGGCGCGCTCCACGAACCTGGCGTTCTCCATCTGGTGGTCGGCGGTGGCAAACGGATAGGGCACCAGCACCATCGGTCGGCCGTAGGCGGCAATCTCGAAAATCGAGCCGCCGGAGCGGGCCACGACCAGGTCGCTGGCCAGCAACGCCTGCCCGAACTCCGAGATGTAGCCCCGCAGGTCATAGTGCGATCCCGGGGAGACCAAATCGTCAAGGTCGCGTACGCCCGCGGCGTGCAGGACGCGAAACCTCGCACCGGCGAACGCGTCGATCGCCGCCCGGTTGATCGAACGGGCCCCCTGCGATCCGCCGAACACCAGCACGCACGTGTCCCCCTCGGAGATCCCGAACCGGGCGCGCGCGGCGGGCCGATCGGTGGCCCGATCCGGGCCGGGGCGTCCGGTGACGCGATATCTGCGGCCGGCACGCCCCGGGATGGGAAACGCCAGACAAATTGTGCGCGCCAGGGGGGCGAGCAGACGGTTGGTCAGCCCGAAGTGACTGTCGGACTCGATCAGCACCAGCGGCACCCGGGTGAGCGCTGCCGCAAGCCCGACGGGGCCGGCGACGTAGCCTCCGGCGCCCAACGCGGCCGCGGGCCGCAGTTCACGAAACAGCGATCGTGCCGCGCGGACCGCCTGCGCGTCGACGGCGGCGGCGCGAGCGGCGCGAGCGGGATGGCGGCGGGGCAACGGCACCACCCGCAGCGTGCGCAGCTCGTAGCCGGCCGCCGGCACCAGGGCCTGTTCGGCCCGCTCGCCCCCGACGAACAGGACCTCGGTGCCCTCAGCCCGCAGCGCGTCCGCGACGGCCAGCGCCGGCACGACGTGCCCAGCGGTCCCTCCGGCGCCGATCACGATCCGCGGCGTTTTCACGCCGCGGCGCCTCGACCACCTGCAGGCGCCGAGCCCCCGGGCGCGAGATGTTCAGCAGCAGCCCGACCGAGGCGAGCATCACGCACAGATTCGTCGGGGCATAGGAGATGAAGGGCAGCGGCACGCCGGTCAGCGGCGCAAGCCCCAGAACGACGAACAGGTTGAGTAATCCCTGGCACAGAATCAGTGAGGTGAGGCCGGTGGCCAGCAGCTTGGCATACCGGCCGACCGCTCGGCGGGCGGTGCGCAGGCCCGCGTAGGCGATCATTCCATAGAGGAACACCACGCCGAAGATCCCCAGCACGCCGAGCTCCTCCCCGATCACCGCGAGGATGAAATCGGTTTGGGCCTCGGGCAGGTAGAGGACCTTCTGCACCGACTTCCCGAGTCCCACCCCGAACAGCCCACCCGAACCAAGTGCGATCTGGCCCTGCACGGCTTGGAAGCCGGCCGTCGATTTGGTCGCCCACGGGTTCAGGAACGAGGTCAGGCGCGCGCGCTGATACGGCTGGGCGACCGCCAGCAGGACCACGAGTCCGGCCACCGCGAGGACCAACAGGCCGAGGTAGCGCAGGGGCATCCCCGCGGCCACCAGCAGCGCGATGACCGTGAACCCGACCACCAGCGCCGTGCCCAGGTCGGGCTCGACCACGATCAGCAGGCACGCCGGTCCGGCGACGATCGCGATCGGAGTGATCGCCTGACGGAAGTTGCGCATCGGCTTGGGGTGCTCGGCCAGGTATCGCGCCACGTACAGAACGAGCGCGAGCTTCATCAGCTCGGAGGGCTGGAACTGGATCGGGCCGGCGGCGAACCAGCGCCGCGCGCCGTTGACCTCGACGCCGAAGCCGGGCACCAGCACCAGCACCAGCAGCGCGAACGAGCCGAGCAGCAGCAGGTTCACCAGCTTGCGGTTGAGCAACGCGAGCCCGCGACGCTCCAGCACGTGCATGCCGGCCAGCCCGATCGCGCCGTACACCAGGTAGCGCACGAAGTCGCCGGTGCCAAAGCCTTGCCCATTCAATACGCCCAGCGGCGAGGACGCGCTGTAGACCATGACCGCCCCGAACGCCAGCAGGCAGAGCGTCGCGGTCATCAGGATCCGGTGCTCCAGCGGCGGGGCCACCCGCCGTCCGGCCGCTCGCCGGCGGACACCGCCGGTGGGCGAGGATTTGCCCCCCGCGGCGGCCGATGGAGCTTTCCGGGCCGCCGCCGCGCCGGCCATCAGCGCGCCTGCACCAGCGCGCGGAAATGATCCCCGCGAGCCTCGAAGTCCGCGTACTGGTCAAAACTCGTGCAGGCCGGCGAGAGCAGGACCGTGTCCCCCGGCGCCGCCGCAGCCCGGGCCGCGGCCACCGCGGGGCCCATCGCGCCCAGCTCGTGGAGCGGGATCCGGGTCGGCCGGAGGGCCTGCTCCAGCTCCCCGGCGGCCTCGCCGATCAGATACACCGCCTGGCAGCGCTCGGCCACGAGCGGCGCCAGCAGCGAGAAGTCCTGTCGCTTGTTCCGCCCCCCCGCGATCAGATGCACGCCGGAGGGGTAGGTGGCCAACGCCACCAACGTACTGGCGACGTTGGTGGCCTTCGAGTCATTGACGTAGGCCACTCCGTCCCGGACGGCAATCAGCTCGAGCCGGTGCGCGACGCCAGTGAACGTCCGCAGCCCGGCGGCCACGTCGTCGCGCTCGACTCCCCGCGCCAGACAGGCCGCTGCGGCGGCCATCGCGTTGTCACGGTTGTGTGGGCCGGGCAGGGAGATCTCCTCGACGGGCAGCAGCGGATCCTCGTCCCACCACAGATAACCGGCGCGCTCGGACAGCTCGGCTCCGGGACCCGCCCCGAACAGCACCCGCCGGGCGCAGCCGCCCAGATCCCAGATGTCGAGGTCAATGGCGCCACGGCCACGTCGTAGTTGCCCTGGTTGACGAAGATCCTCAGCTTCGCGGCCACATAGTCGTCGTAGCTGGCGTGGCGATCGAGATGGTCGGGCGCCAGGTTCAACAGCACCGCTGTCTCGGGAGCGAACGCCTCCGTGTCCTCCAACTGGAACGAGGACGCCTCGCACACGACGGTCGCGTCGGGCGCGAGCGCGCCCACCAGCGAGGACGCCGCGGTCCCAACGTTGCCGACGACGGCCACCGGCAGCCCCGCCTCGCGATAGATGTGCCCGATCCACTCGCTCGTCGTCGTCTTGCCGTTGGTGCCGGTCACGGCCACGAACTCGTTCGGGACCAGACGCCAGGCGAGCTCGAGCTCACCGAGCACGGGCACGCCGCGGGCGCGCGCCGCCACCACGATGGGGGCGCTTTGGGGTACGCCGGGGCTCTTGATGAGCGTCCCGGCGCGGGCGGCAAGGGCGTCGCCTGACGCATCGAGGTGAACTTCGACGCCCGCGTCGCAAAGCCTTCCGGCCACCGCATCAAGCCCCGCGATTCCCGGCGCACCCGCATCAACGCCGATCACCTCCTCTCCGCGGGCGCGCAGCGCGAGTGCCGCGGCCGCGCCCGAGCGGGCGAGACCGATGACGAGATATGGGCCGGAAGGGAGCGGCGGGCGGGCTTTAGCCACGGATGCTCAGCTGGTACACCGTGAAGCCGATCGCCCCGAACGCCGCGGCCACGATCCAGAAGCGCAGGATGATCTTCGTCTCAGACCACGCCAGCAGCTCGAAGTGGTGATGGATCGGCGCCATCAGGAACACGCGCTTGCGGAAGACCTGAAACGAGAACACCTGGATCACCACCGACAGGACCTCGATCACGAAGATCCCCCCGAGCAGGATGAGCAGCACCTCGGTATTCGTCATGATCGCCAGCCCGGCGATCGCCCCGCCCAGCCCGAGCGACCCGGTGTCACCCATGAAGATGCTGGCCGGAAAGCTGTTGAACCAGAGAAAGCCGATGCACGCGCCCACCAGGCAGGCGGCCAGCAGCGTCAGGTCGCGGTCGCCCGTGGTGATGAACGTGATCCCGATGTAGGCGAGCAGCACGATCGCCGCGCACCCCGCCGCCAGACCGTCCAGGCCGTCGGTGAAATTGACCGCGGTGGTCGTACCGGCCACCACGAGATAGATGAACACCGGGAACAGCGGCCCGAGATCGATGCTCACGTCGACGAAGCGCAGCTGCACCGTCGGGGAGATGTTCGCCTTCTGGGTCGCCACCCACCACAACCCGACCGAGATCGCCACCGTCACGACCAGCTTCGTGCGCGCCCGCAGCCCGAGCGAACGACGTTTGACGATCTTCGCGTAGTCGTCGGCGAACCCCAGCAGCGCGCACGTCACGGCCGCGCCGAACACGCCCAGCGACTGCCAGTCGCGCTTGGACAACAACAGGAACGGGACGGCAATCGCGGTGAAGATGATGATCCCGCCCATCGTCGGCGTCCCCGCCTTGGCGTGATGTCCCTGCGGCCCTTCGGCCCGGATGTTCTGACCGAACTCCCGGCGCCGCAGGAACACGATGAACTTGGGACTGAGGAACAGGCACATCAGCAGCGATGCCGTTCCCGCGATCAGTACGCGCCCGGACTCCGAGCCCATCATGCGTCGGCTCCGTAGGTCGGGGTCACGGCGGTTTCGTCGATCACGTCGGCGGACTCGGCGAGGGCCTGGCAGACGAGCTCGAGCCCGACCCCCCGCGACGCCTTGACCAGGACCACGTCGCCCGCAGCGACCAGCTCCGGGAGCAGGGCGGCGGCCTCCGCGGCGTCCGCCACGCTCTGGACCTCGCCGTCGAACGCCTGCGACATCGCGGCGGCGAGCGGCCCGACCGTCACCAGCAGGTCGACCTCGACCTCCGCGGCGTGCGCCCCGATCTGAACGTGATAGTCGCGCTCATCGGGACCCAGCTCGAGCATGTCGCCGAGCACGGCCACGCGGCGCGCGCCCTCCGGCTCGGCGGCGGTGGCGGCCAGGTCGTCCAGAGCGGCACGCATCGACATTGGGTTGGCGTTGTAGCAGTCGTCGATGATCGTTATTCCGCTCGCGAGCGTCATCCGCCGCCCGCGACCGGCTGAGATCGCCATCTCGACGCGGCCGTTCGGGGTGACGCCAACCGCGATCGCGGCAGCGACGGCGGCCAGCAGGTTCTGTCGCAGGTGAACCTGCGTGAACGGGACCTGAAGGCTGATTCGCTGACCCTCGTCGATGGGGAATCGGCCGATTTCCCCTGGGGATTCCGCGGAGCCGAATCTCCCGGGATGAACCGCGATCTCGACTTCCGTCGGCCCGCTCCTGACGAGCTCGACGTCACCGCCGGGGCCGAACGTCACCGTCCGCACATCGTCGCGGAGATGCGGTTCGATCAGCCGCTCGCCCGCCGGCACCACCGCGGTGCCGCCCGGCTCCAGGGCCGCGATCAGCTCGGCCTTCGCGGCGGCGACCGCCTCGACGGTGCCCAGCAACTCCAGGTGAACCGGCCCGATGCTGACGATCACCGCCACGTCGGGCTCGGCGATCGCCGCGAGCTCGGCGATCTGTCCCACCCCGCGCATCCCCATCTCCAGGACCAGCACCTCGGTCCCGGCGGGGGCGGCGAGGATCTCGAGCGGGAGGCCGATCTCGGTGTTGAAGTTGGCCCGCGACGCGAATGTCCGCCGGTGGGGCGCCAGGACCGCCAGCAGCAGGTCCTTGGTCGAGGTCTTGCCCGTCGAGCCGGTGACGCCGATCACGTCGGCCTGCAGCGCGCGGCGCCACGCGGTCGCCAGGTTCTGCAGGGCTTTCAGCGGGTCCTCGGCGGCGAGCAGCACACCGCCGGAGGTGCCCTGGCGGCCCCCGGCCTCGCCTGCGTGGGCCGCCTCCGACTGAGCGATGTGGGCCGCCTGAGCCGCCTGAGCGTGCTCGGGCGATGTGATGACCCCCCAGGCTCCCGCCACGAGCGCCGCAGCGGCGAACCGCCCGCCATCGGTGTGCTCGCCCTCGAGCCCCACGAACAGCGCGCCGGGGCCGGCGTCGCGCGAGTCGATCGTCGTGCGCTCGGGGCCGGTCGAGGTCGGCGGCGGCGCGATCAGGCTTGCGCCGGCCGCCGCGGCGACCTGCTGAGGTGTCCATTGGTTCATCAGCTGGGCGCGCCGGCATTCACGGGCGCGCCGCGGAGGATCTCACGCGCCACGGTCACGTCGTCGAACGGGATCTTCCGGCCCGCCGCGAACTCCTGCCCCTGCTCGTGTCCCTTACCGGCGATGACGACGACGTCCCCGGGCTCGGCCCCGGCGATCGCCTCGGCGATCGCCTCACGGCGATCGACGTTGTGCTCGGCCTCGCGGCCCGCTCCGGCGAGGATCTCGGCCACGATCGCCTCGGGGTCCTCCGAGCGGGGGTTGTCGGAGGTGACGATCACCCGATCGGCCAGCCGCTGGGCGATCTCGCCCATCTGCGGGCGTTTGCCGCGATCGCGGTCGCCGCCGCAGCCGAACACGACATGCAGGCGACTGGGGGTCAGTAGGCGGGCCGCCCGCAGCACGTTCTCCAGCGAGTCGGGCGTGTGCGCATAGTCCACGACGACGGCGAACGACTGGCCCTCTTCGACGCTCTCGAACCGACCCGGAACCTGCCCGGCGGTCGCGATCGCCCTGACGGCCGTGTCGGTGGCGACGCCCAGGGCGCGCGCGGCGGCGAACGCGCCGAGCACGTTGTAGACGTTGAACCGACCGCGCAGCGGGGAGACCAGGCTGACCGCGCCCGTCTGGGCTCTCAACCGCAAAGCGCGATCCCGACAGACCGGTCTCGACATGCTGACCGCGGTACACAGCGGGGCGGTCGAGGGCGAACGTCACCGGCTCGTCGAGCTCGGAGGCCAGCCGCGCCCCGTATGGATCGTCCACGTTGACCACGGCAACCCGCGGCGTGGCGTCCGTGAACAGTCGCTGCTTGGCCTCGAAGTAGTCCTCCATCGTCGGGTGGAAATCGAGGTGATCCTGCGTCAGGTTCGTGAAGATCGCCGCGGCCAGATGGACCGCGTCGGCCCGATGCAGCGCCAGCGCGTGCGAGGAGACCTCGATCGCACACGCCTCGTCACCGGCCTCGAGCATCGCCCTGAACGTCCGCTGCAGGTCGATCGCCTCAGGAGTCGTGCGCTCGACATCGCGCTCGTGGCCGCCCACGATGCTCTTCACCGTCCCGAGCAGGCCGGTCTGGCGGCCGGCCGCCTCCAGCAACGCGCGGACCAGAAACGCCGTCGTCGTCTTGCCGTTCGTGCCGGTCACGCCGACCACCTGCAGCGCGGCCGTCGGGTCGCCGTAGAAGGTGGCCGCGGCGGGGGCCATCGCCGCGCGGACATTGGGCACCACGATCTCCGGCACGCCCAGGCCGAGCGGCCGCTCGACGACCAGCGCCACAGCCCCGCGCTTGATCGCATCGCCGGCGAACTCATGCCCGTCGCGCGTGAACCCGGGAACGCAGAAGAACAGCGTGCCCGGCGTCACGACCCGGTCGTCATAGGCGAGGTCGGTGACCTCGACACGCCGCGCGCCCGACGGCGCGCCCGCAATCACCTGGTCCAGCCGCATTGCCGTAGAGGGTACTTACGCCCCCGGAAGCCATCATCGACGCGCAGTAGACCAGGCCGAACCCTGCCCCCACACAGGGTCGGCCAGCCTTACCCCAGTTCGGACAGACATCCCGAGTCCGCTCTCCGTCTCTCGCAACCCTCTAGTCGGGTATCGACACGGTTACACCAGGGACCCCCCAGGTGTTTGGTAAGCCGCCTGGGGCAAGTCGAGAGTGGGCACCCCGCGAGCACGGCCATCGACTCGCTGTGGAGAGGCCGTGAAACGACTCAGTACCGAGCCGCTCCTGCCGGTAGTTCGCTGCGCGGTTCGTGCTGCTCTGACTTCCGTGCTAGCCTCAAGCTCGTGGGCCAGACTCCAACCATCCGAAGAACTCGCGCCGCTCGTCGTCCGAGAGCGCCAACGTCCCGTTGATGACCTCGCCGTCCGGATCTAGGTACACAAGCACCCGCACGTGAGAACGATTCCCCATGTCGCAACGCTCCCATAACCGCGAGCCATTCGCGCCAGGGTCTAACCCTAGACATTGACTTTTCGCCAGATTTCGATGTAATGGCGAGGCTCGGACCCGGCACAGGCCATACACTAATTTTGAGCGTATTGTGAGTGGGCGACACGGCCTGCGTCGGGAGTGGCTCCGATGAGACGCCGGGGCCGAGACGTCGGGCTCGGGGGCGCTTTGTCGAGCGCGAGCAGGAGCTCGCGACTTTCGAACGGACCCTGGCCGCGGCGAGGGAAGGCGTTGGCGGGACGATCATCATCGAGGCGCCGGCTGGCAACGGCAAGTCGCGCCTGCTGACGGTCGCCGGTGACCTGGCGCGCGCGACGGAATGCAGGTCCTCGGCGCAGCCGCGAGCGAGCTCGAGCACGACTTTCCGTTCGGGATCGCGATCCAGTTGTTCGAGCCGCGATGGACGTTCGACCGACCTCGGTGAGCGGGCTGCGCTGCTGGATGGTCCAGCCCGAGCGGCGGGAACGCTGCTCGACGGAGACCCCTCGGAGCTGCAGCCGCCGGGGGATCACGAATACCCGCTGATCGACTCCCTGTTCTGGCTCACGAGCAATCTCGCGTCAACGTGGACCGCTGGTGATGATTGTCGACGACGTTCACTGGTCCGACCGCCCGTCCCTTCGGTTCCTCGTCTACCTGGCCCACCGGCTCGCCGACAAACCAATTGTGCTGATCGTCGCGGTGCGGGAAGGTGAGCCGGCTGCCGACCGACAGGCCCTGATCGCTCTGATGTCGGCGCCGACGTCGGTGATCCTACGTCCGGGTCGGATCACGGACGCGGGCGTCCGGTCCCTGGTCAGACGCGAGTTCCCCGATGCCGACGACGTGTTCATCGACGCCTGCGCTCGCGTCACCCATGGGAACCTGCTGCTGCTGACCGAGCTGTTGGCTCAGATACGCGCAGATGGGCGCGGCCCGGACTCGACCACCGCCGAGCGCTTGACCGATCTGGCGCCTGAAGCGATCGTGAGTTCCGTCGTCGCGCGGCTCGGCGACGATGTCCGCCGAGGCCAGAACCCTCGCCTGCTGCGGTGAGCATCCTCGGCGACGGCGCCTTCCTGCGACACGCGGCCACACTCGCCGGCCTGACACCGGAGGCTGCCGACCGAGGCCGCCGACGCGTTGGCGGCCGTTCACATGCTCCGCCCCGGGGTCCCGCTGTCGTTCGTGCATCCGCTGATCCGCTCGGCGGTCGCCGCTTCGATGTCGCCGCTGGCGCGAGGCCACGCGCACCGCCGCGCGGCGCTCATCCTGCGCGAAGACGAGAGTCCGGCCGAGGCGATCGCCGCGCATCTGCTGTTCGCTCCCCCGGGGCCGACCCGCAAGCCGTCGAGATCCTGCGGCCGCGGCGCAGACCAGCGCTGGCCAGCGGGTCGGCGGCCAGTGCTGTGCGACTGCTCGATCGGGCCCTCGCCGAGCACCCCCGCCCCGAGGCTCGGGCCGAGATCATTGCCCAACTCGCCGAAGCGGAGACGCTAGACAGCCTGTCACAGGCGACCGAGCGACTGACCGAGCCCATCCGCCTCACCGAAAGTCCGGACATCGCGCGCGAACTCGCGCTCGCGCAGGGCCGAGCACTGTACGCCCGAGCCTGCTACCGGCAAGCCGCCGAGGTACTCGAAGCCGCGCTGGCCGAGCTCGAGATCGACGACGAATCGCTGACGGCAGAGCTCGAAGCCGCCTACGTATCGGCCGCGTCGCTCGTTCCCTCGCTCACCGGTGCCGTCTCGACCCGCCGCGAGCTGATCCTCGGGGGGTTGACCGATCCGCCAACGCCGCGCTCAGCGCTCGGCCGTGGCGCACCTCGCGGCCATGGCGAGCCTGCTCGGCGATCCCCGGTCCAGCGTTCGCGAGCTCGTGGAGCTGGCCTGGGGTGGTGGCGCGTTACTCGAGGAGGAGACGGTGGACGGTCCGAGCTGGCCAATCCTGACTGCCGCGCTCGTGTTCACCGACGAGCTCGAGCGCGCTATCGAGATCTGTGACGCGGCACTCGCCGACGCCCGCGAACGGGGATCAGCGCTCGGCTTTGCCACGGTTGGATACTGCCGGACGTGGCCGCTGTACGAGCAGGCCCGCCTGCTCGACGCCGCGGCCGACGCCGAGGCCGCCGTGGACGCGCGACTCGACGACGTGATCACGGGGGTCCGGACCGCCTACGGTGCACTCGCGTGCTGCCACCTACAGCGCGGAGAATTCGAGCAGGCCGAGACGGCGCTGGCGACAATCGACGATCCAGGAGACGCGCGAGAGTCTGCGGTATCCCTTTCTCCTCGACGTGCGCGCACAACTCCGACTCGCCCAACACCGCCCCGAGGATGCGCTGGAGGACGCCACGCAACGCCGGTGAGCGTCTGCGCTCCGACTTCGCGGCCGACAACCCCGGCGCCATCGCCTGGCGTTCGACCGCCGCGCTCGCCCACCTGGCGCTTGGTCAGCCGGAGCAGGCGGCCGAGCTGGCCCAGGCCGAGCTGGAGCGCGCGCAACGCATCGGCGTCACGCGAACCGTCATCCGCGATCTCCGCGTCCTCGGCCTGGCCAAAGGCGGCCCCGATGGCATCGAGCTACTCACCGAAGCGGTCCGCATCGGTGAACGGTATCCCACTAGCTCGGAATTCCAAACAGCGAATCGGCACCTGGTTCGGTGGTCAGGCGAACAGGAAGCGGAGTTGGCGGCCGCCCCACCAGGGGATCTCGACGGGCGGGAGGTCGGCGCTGCGCATGATCGGGCTGTAGGTGCGGCGGTTCAGGCGGCAGGTGACGTGGTCGGGGGCGATCGTGATCTGGCCGCTGGTGCTGATGAATCGGCGCCAGATCGTGTCGGGTGTCATGGTCTGATAGCCGGGGAGGCGTTGGCGGAGGTGGTCGTAGGCGGCGGCTGCCCAGACGGTCAGGGTGGTGTCGAGGTCGACGTTGAGCGCGACGGCTGAGGAGAGCGCGTCGAGGTGGAAGGTGCGGATCTGTTCAGCGAGGCGTTGCTCGATCCGCATTCGTTTCGCGTACCGGCCAACGATCTGTTTCGGTGAGCTCTCGCGGTCGTTGGTGAGAATCAGCGTCGGATGGTCGTGCCCGAGTCCGCGGACCGCGATCTGACGTAACGGCACAGGGCAGCCGCGGACGGTGACGTCCTGTTCGTGGACTTGCGGCTTGTTGTGGGTGCCGCGGCGGTCAAGGGTGATCTGCGTCCACGCGCTGTCAGGGAGCGCCTGCAGGGTGGCGGTGACTGTGGCGGTCCGGGCACGCAGAGTGATGAACCGCAGTCCGGCGGCGTGCAGTTCGGCCAGGCCGGCGCCGGTGGTGACTTTGGAGTCGAACACCAGCAGCGACGGGGGGTGGCCGGTCGCGGCCTGCCAGTGGCGGGCGAACGCGATCACCTGTCCCGCCTGGTCGGCCTTGGTGCACGTCGCGTTGGCGTAGAGCAGGTTGCGGGTCTCTGAGTCCTGCACGAAGAACGACAGGACGGCCTCGGTCCGCTGCGAGCGCCGTGGAACGTAGTGGTTCTCGAGCGCGACGTCGTCCCCGAAGTGCATGATCGCGTGGAAGTCCAGGTCGAAATCGGCGCCGCGGGTCTGTCCCGTCGCGGTCATCGACCTCGCCAGGCCCGCGAGCAGTGCCTCGTCATGGGAGCGTGTGAGGCGGTAGCTGTAGCTCCCCAGGCTGCTGGCTTTCGGCAGCGATTCCAGGCCCGCGAACGTCGCGAGCGCCGGATCGACACAGACATCATCGACATGACTGACACGCCTGCGTCCGATCGCTTTGAGCGCCAGCAACGACAGGACCGAGGAGAGCGCAGGGACCTCACGCGTGCCCGGGAACCCCGCAGCGGCGACCGCGCCCGGGAGATCCAGCGCGACCAGCGCGGGGAGCAGCAACATCGCGCCGGCGTAGTCACTATCCACACGCACCGGCTGCTCGGGCCAGCGCAACACCCTGACCCGCGGCGGATCATCACGCGTCGGTGGACCGCGCTCACCCGGTGCTCTCGGCCCGAACCGCTCGTGACCCTCGGCGACCAACACCTCCCACACCCCGGTCCGATTCAACGGCGTCGGTGTCGAAGCCAACGCTTGGGTGATCTCGGTCACCGAGTGACCAGCCGCCCGCAACCGCAGCAGCTCATCACGCGCCGCGACCTTCGCGGGCGCGACCCTCGGGCCCGGGCGACGCTCGATGAAGAACTCGCCCGCCTGCGCGGTGAAGTCGCGGACCATCGCCACCACCGTCGAGGGTGCGTAACCGAACCGAACCGCGACCTGCTCCGCGGTGGCGTCCTCGACGAAGTACGCGCGCAGCGCCTCATAGCGACGCTGCGCCACATCCTCCGGGGCCGTGAAGAACGCAGCGCGCTCACGCCGACGGCCGGCTCGACCACCAGAACTGGTGCGCTTCGCTGAACCCACAGCCCATAACCATAAAGTCATGGTCGGACAAGACGCCGGCCCAATCCGGGCATCAAGCCCAGCAAGCTAGCCCTCCAGCGAGAAACCCTCCCCCCAGACGTCTCAACCCCCGCCTGCACAACCTCAAAGCAAACGGTCACAACGTGCAGCGAAACCACACCTGTTTTCACTGCCCGACTCAGATCCAAACCCACAATCCACGGGCGATTCCCGCGCCGAACTCACCGATCAGCGCGGAACAAACCCAGTTTGGAAATC
>CAWIRN010000020.1:0-10525 GCA_963838535.1 uncultured Solirubrobacterales bacterium | reverse complement strand
TCGTGAAGCGTTTGGTCGCGCGGACGCAGGCTCGTTGATCTCCGTTCACGTGTGGGCGCTGCACGGCAGCCGAGCGATGTGATGTCGCCTTCGGTGGCGCGACCCCGGAAGCGGTTGGTCCGGACGTTCTGCTGCGTGATGGCTCGACCCTCGGCTGGAGGCTCCGACGCCGCCGGACTACGATGAGATCGGGTCGACGACGGGCCGTCGTCGGAGCGCCTGACCTTCGCTTCCATGGCGTCCGGCGGACGGACACACCGCGCGCGCTGACGCGGACGCTAGTGGCGTTGATCGTTTAGCGTTGATCGGCCGCCACGACGGCCGAGTGGTGGCGGCCGTGCTATCGGGTTACGCGAGCCCGGTGTCGCCGAGGTCGCGTTTCGGTGGCCGATGATGACGAGGGCCCCGGGACCGGGACGCACGCTCGAGCAGCTCGCGGGCGACCGCGGCGATCGCGGAATCCGCCGTTTCGACGCCGAAGCGATGGCCAGCAACCGCCCGATGCTGCGCGTACTCGGGGACGGTGGCTTCGCGGTGCGGCGTCGGGGTTCGGCTGGCGAGGTGACGGTGTCGCTGGATATCACCCCGACGGACGCGGTGCAGGGCCGGATCGACGAGCGGGATCATTTCGCCTCGATCGCGTCGTCGCAACCTGTCCCGCGCCCTTGTCGGTAGCCGTGGTGGGCGCTGCGGCGACGCCGGGCATGTCGGTGAGCGGTCCCGTTACGTCATCGCGGGCGGCTTCGACGGTGTCGTACACGCTCAACCGTGCGGGGGCGTTGTGCTCGATGCCGGCCGTTCGGAGCCTCGTGCGCACCAGGTCGCTCCAGCGCCGTATCATCGCCGCCGCGGGCGATGAGGTGCTCGAATTCGCCGCAGAGGCGGGGCAGCGAGGGGCACCAGCGCTGCTCGTCCTCCCACCCGCGCCGCGCACGAGGGCGATGCGTCCCCGTCGTGGGAGGAGCGGCTGTTGGAGATCGTGCGAGGCGCGGGCTTGCGGATGGTAGGGCCGAGCTCTCTGGGGGTCCGGAACACCAGCGCAGAGGTCAACCTGGACGCCACGTTCACCGGCGCCCGCGTGCGCGAGGGAGCTCTGGCGATCGGCTACCGTCAGGCGCGGTTGGATCGCGATGCTCGGTCACCGGCGGCCCGGCAACTCGGGGTACTCGACGTTCGTTTCACTCGGCCACCACTCCGACGTTCGACGAACGACCTGCTGAAATTCTGCAGCAGGACGAGCGCACCGTCGCGGCGTGCTGTACGTGGAGTCGTTCGGCAATCCGGAGAGGCACGAGGATCGCCCGGGCGTGCACGGATCAAGCCAGTCCTCGCCGCAAGGGCGCCGCGGGCCGAGCGACCGCTCAGCGAAGCGCGCCGCACACGGCGCGGCGCTGCGCGCGACGCGGTCATCGACGGTGTGTTACATCAAGCCGGAGTGCGACGGTTTCACAGCGGTGAGCAGCTGTTCGACGCCGTCAGTTCTTCGAGCGCGAGCCGCTGCCGAACGGTCGGCGAATCGGGATCGTGAGCAACTCCGCCGGGGTGGCGATGCCGGCCGCGGACGCCGGCGCGGCGCGCGGACTGGAGGTCGGACAGGGTAAGCGGAAGGCAGAACCCCACGCCGGTGGGATCGACGCCGGACCAGACGAACACGCCGCCCGCATCCGCGCGATGCTGGCCGACGCTGGGATCGACGCGGTGACGGCGTTCCACATCGAGTTTGACGACGGTAACCCGGAGGCCGTGGGAGGCGATCTCCGCGGATCTCCAAGGACAGACCCAAGCCCGTGGTGGCATCGGTGCTGCGGTCCGATGGCCGGTTGCCCGCCCGCAGCGGCTTGGGTGTGCCGAACTGCCGGTTCCCCGAGCCTGCTCAGCGCGCTGGGCGTGCCGCAGAACGCCGCGGATGGCTCTCGCGGCCGCTCGGCGAGCCCCCACCTCCCCGACCTGACGGGCCGGCGGCGCAGGCGACGATCGCCTCATTCCGATCGCGAACCTGCGGGCGGGGGGCTGCCGCTCGCTGACGCGGAGGCCCTCCGGCCACCACGGAATCCCGGTGGTCGCCGACATCGGCTGCCGCAATGTCGAGCGAGCGGTGGCGGTGGCGGTGGTAATCGGTACCCCGGTCGCGCTGAAGGTAGACTTGTTGCTCCCGCGCACGCAGCGACATCGACGCCGTTCGCCTCGGGTTCGAGGGCGCCTCGGCGATGATCCCGTTGGCCGAGCTCCAACCACGCGTGCAGGCGGCCGGACGGAAATGGATCGGAGCGATCGTCCAGCCCATCGTCGCGTCCGGCGGGGCCGACGTGCTGGTCGGGGCCGTCGGCGATCTCGACCTGGGCCCGGTACTCGCCGTCGGCCTCGGCGGTCGCCAGGCCGGCCTTGGTCGTGGGGCGGCGTTCCGGCTGCTGCCGGAAACCGACGAAAGCCGACGAGCTGATCGACTCGCCGACGGCATCGCGACCCAGCCGGACGGGTTCCGCGGCAGCGCTCAGCTTGATCGACAGGCGCTGCGCGAGCTGATCCTGCGCTTCGCCCTGCTGGTCAGGGACGCCCCAGAGGTAGTCGAGGCTGACCTCAACTCCGTTCGATGCATGACAAGCGGCTGCGTTGGGCTCGACATGCAATTGCGAATCGCGCCCAGGCGCCCGGTCGAGCGCGCCAAAACCTGGTGACGCGCGTACGGCACGAAGGAGCGCATGCCCGGGGCGTCTGGGTCGTGCCTACGTTTGTGGCCTGGTCCCTCGCGGCCCCCGTGAACGTCAGCCAGAGCCAGCCCCTCCGATGCCGCGCTTGCCGAGCGAGGAAACTGCGCGGCGCTCTGGCTGAGTATGCGTGCGGCTGCGCTGCCACTCTCCGTAGCCCTTTTTCATCCCCCTTCTCACTCTACGCGCGTACGCTTTCGCTGAGTCGATGGCGAGCCGTGCTTGGCGCAAAACGATCACTCTGCGCGATGGCGCGCGGGTGATGCTGCGGCCGATCGCGCCCGAGGACAAGCCGCTTCTCGCCATTTTCGACCGCCTGAGCGAAGAGTCTCGCTACCGGCGGTTCTTCACGACCAAGACCGAACTGTCTCCGGCTGAGCTGGACTACTTCGTCGACATCGACCATCAGGATCACGAGGCGATCGTCGCGATCGATCGCTCGAGCGGGAGGGGCTCGGCGTCGCGCGTTACATCCGTTCCAACGTGGACGCGCAGGCGGCCGAGGTCGCGGTGACCGTCGCTGATGACTCGCAGGGGCGCGGCTTGGGGCGCGCGCTGCTGACCGGGTGACCTATCGCGCGCGGCGCGAGGGCGTGCGCCGGTTCAGCGCGCTGGTGCAGAGCGATAACCCGGCGTCCCTCGGGCTGCTCGCGGGCGTCGGCGCCACCGAGCGTCGGGTTGACGGCGGCCTGGTTGAGCTCCTGATCGAACTGCCTCCGAAACGCGGGATGGGGGCGCAGCTCACCCGGGCGCTGCGAGCAGCGGCCGCGGAACTCTAGTCCCGGCCAGGACACTCGCGCACCGCGTCGCCGTCGACGCAGGGCCGTCGCCACTCCCGCCCGGGAAAGCTGGCCGCCCGATCCGGACGATTGTCGTCGGCGCGGACGGATCAGACACGGGTGCGCAGGCGCTGGCCGTCGCGTTGGGGCTCGCCGCGATCCTCGGGGCCTCGGTTCACGTGGTCAGCGCGTACGGACTCCCTTCAGACACCCTCCGACGCCGAGGCGGTATCGGCGGCAGCGACGCGAGCCGCGCACGTCGAGGGGCTAGCGCCCGTGACCCACGCTCTGCGCGATGACCCCGCTGGGGCGTTGATCGCGGTCGCCGAAGACCAGGACGCCGACCTGCTGGTCGTCGGCAGCACGGCCATGAGCCGCGCGTCGCCCTCGCATCGAGCAGCGTGCCCAACAGGATCTCCCACCACGCACCCTGCAGCGTCCTCATCGTCCGCACCAACTAGACAGAGCGCGCGCCCGACCTCGTCAGCCCCTGGGGCGAGGGCGACCCTTCGCGGGGGAGTTCATCACGCCTCGACGACCTGGAGGTGCCCCCCGACTTGACCAAGGGCACGCAGGAGAAGTTCCTCGTGTGAGCTGGAGCTGCTCGACACGATCCCTGGGATCGACCGCCGCTCCGGGTCTGCGGGGGCGGCGGGATCGACTGTGTCAGTGGGCGAGTACGTAAGTTCCCGGCGCTTTGGCCTGCGTCTTGTAGCTGCGATTCCCGAGGGTTGCCTGGGCCGGCTTGGGCTGGCCAGAGCGCTCGGCGAGCCAGTGGTCCCAGTCGGGCCACCAGCTCCCGGGGCTTTTCCGGGCCTGTGCCAGGAATGCCTCCGCTTCGCCGGGGAGCTCCTCGGCGACGCGGAAGCTCGAGCGGCTGTCCGGGCTGGGCGGGTTCACGAGCGCCTGGATATGGCCGCTGCGCGAGAGCACGAACCGCCGGGCCCCTCCGAACAGCCGGGCGCTGCGATATGCGTTCTCCCACGGCACGATGTGATCGCTGAGACCCGCGAGGACATACACATCGGTCTCCACATTCGACAGGTCGACGGGACTATCGAGCACGTTCAGCGCGCCGGGGCGGGTGAGCGGGTTCTCGAGCGCGACGCGGATGAGGTCGCGGTGAAGCCCGGCTGCCAACCGAACGGTGTCCTGGTTCCAGTACAGGACATCGAACGCCGGCGGGTCCTTGCCCAGCAGGTAGTTGTTGACCACGTAGGACCAGACGAGGTCGTTGGGACGCAGCCAGGTGAACACCCCGGCCAGCGCCTTTCCGTCGAGGTACCCCTTGCGAGCCGACTCCGCTACCGCCGCGGCGGCCACATCGCGGCTGGTTAATGCCGAGACGGCCCCTGCTTGGTGGTTGTCGAGCGCGCACACCATCAGCGTCAGGCTGGCCACGTCGGCCAGTCTGCCGGTGTCCGCCAGATGGCCGAGCAGCCCGGCGGTGATGATCCCGCCCGAGCAGGCCGCCGCCATATGAACAGTGTCCCCGCCGGAGATCGAGGTCACGGTCTCGCGCGCCTCGGCCACCGCCTGCGCGTAGGTATCGAGATCGAAGTAACCCTGCGCTTGCTCGGGGTTGCGCCAGGAGATCATGAACACCTGCTGGCCTTGCCCGACGAGGTACTCGATCAAGCTGCGGCCGGGCGCGAGGTCGAGGACGTAGTACTTGTTGATCGTGGGCGGGACGAACAGCAGCGGCACGCTGCGCACCTGCTCGGTCTGCGGGCGGTACTGGATCAGCTCGAACACCTCGGTGCGCAGGATGACCGAACCCGGCGTGGCCGCGAGGTTGACGCCCACCTCGAACTTGCTGGTGTCGACGGTCGCGGGCAGCCGCAACCTCGAGACATCCCCGACCAGACGCCGCACCCCCTTCGTCAGGTTGGCTCCGCCGGTGTTGACGATCTCCTTGATGACGGCCGGGTTTGACCACGGGAAGTTCGTCGGTGCGAGCGCATCGTGGAGGTTGCCGGCGGCGAGGCGCGCCTGGCGCTCGGCGCGCCAGTCGACCTGCGCGTCTGAGATCAGACCGTCGACCGTCTCGCCGACCGCCAGGTATGCCTGGAGCAGGTCGCGCAGCAGCCAATTGCCGTGCCAGGCGGGGTCGGCAAACCGCCTGTCGCCGCCCGACGGTGCCAGCCGGGAGCGCCCGGTCGCCGCCCGGGCGGCTCGGCCGCCAAGCCCGCGGCGCGCTGTACGGCATTACGGGGGTGGCGGGCCAAGACCGCGGTGACCTTCGCGGCCGGACCAGGAGCGAAGAACCGGGGAGCGCCCCCGCCCACTGCATCCGTCAGCATCACGTCCAGCTCCGATCGCGCCGCCCGTCCGGCGCGCTGCACCTGTCCGTCCGCGACGGCTGCCATTACGAACTACCTGCGACCGCGGCGACGGTGCCGAGCACCTCGGCCGGCACCTCGACCTCTCGCTTGAGGATCTTGCCGGTCGCGCCCTTGGGCAGGTCGTCGACCAGCCAGACGTGACGGGGATACTTGTAGGCCGCGACTTGGCCCTTGACGAACTCTCGCAGCTCCTTCGCGGTCGCCTCGGCGCCTGACCTGAGCGACACCGCCGCGCCGACCTCCTCGCCGAGCTCGGCGTGTGGAACGCCGATTACCGCGCACTCGTGCACAGCCGGATGCTCGTAGAGGACTTCCTCGATCTCCCGTGGGTAGACGTTGTATCCGCCGCGGATGATCAGATCCTTCTTGCGATCGACGATGAAGAAGTACCCGTCTTCGTCGACCCGGGCTAGGTCCCCGGTCCGCAACCAGCCGTCCGCCGAGATAGCCTCGGCAGTCGCGTCAGGACGCCGCCAATAGGACTTCATTACGTTGTGGCCCCGGATCACGATCTCCCCCACTTCGCCCTGCGCCACCTCCTCGCCGCGCTCGTCGTCGATCACCTTCATCTCGACCCCCTCGATCGGCGTGCCGATCGAGCCGGGCTTGCGTTCGCGGTCGGGGTGGTTAAAGCACGCGACCGGCGAGGTCTCCGACAGGCCGTATCCCTCGATCACGATGCAGCCGAACGCCTCCTCGAACCCGCGCAGCACTTCCACCGGCAGCGCCGCGCCACCCGACGCGCACAGCCGCAGACTGCTCACGTCATAGCTCGCCGCGTCTGGATGATTGAGCAGCGCTATGTACATCGTCGGCACGCCCTCGAAAACGTTCACCCGATCGCGCTGAATGATCTCCAGCACCTTCTCGGGACTGAACCGTGGGATGAGCGTCAGGCACGCCCGGCCCGCCACCGCCACGTTCAGCGCACAGGTCTGACCGAAGGCGTGAAACAGCGGCAGCGCGCCGAGCACAACGTCCTCCGGACCGACCGAGAACATTCGCTGCATAACCTCGGCGTTGCGCCGCAGATTGGAGTGGGTCAACTCGGCGCCCTTGGGCTGGCCGGTCGTGCCCGACGTATAGAGGATCACCGCCGTGTCGCTCCCGACCCTGTCGACCACCTCGCGAACCGGGTCGGCCCGCGTGAGCAACTGCTCAAACTCCCCCGGCCGCACGACGATGCACTTCGCGCCTGCCTGCGCGGCACCCTCGGCAGCCTCCTCCTCGAACTCATGCCAGGCAAGCAACAGCTCAGCATCAGGATCGCTGAGGTAGAACGCGACCTCGCGCCGCTTGAGCAGTACGTTCAACGGCACCACGATCCCGCCCGCCCGCAGGACGCCGTAGTAGGCAACCGCGAACTGCGGCACGTTGGGGAGCATGATCCCCACGCGATCGCCGGGGCGCAGGCCGTGCTCGCGCAGCAGCCCGGCCATGTGCGCGCTCAGATCATCCAGGGCGCCGAACGACAGCACCACATCGTCCATCCGCACCGCCGGCAGCGGCCCGCCGCCCGCAGCGCTGTCGATCAGGTTCAGGGCAAGATTCTCACTCATATTTGAGTCCAGTCAGACATGGCATTGATGTCCAGTCAGCGGTGGGGTTGATTGTCAGGCGGCGTCGTTCCAGCTAAACGCTCGGTACAGGGTCCGCTCCCTCCTAACGACAACCTCGGGACCGAGACGGTGATCGCCCACGGTGCATCCAGTTCTGCGTTCGAGCAGAAGCCGTCGACCACCTCGGGGCGGAGAACGATCGCCATCGAGAATCCTCCTTCTCCTAGTCACTGACGCTAGCGCAGCAGGCGCTTCCCGCCATCGCGTGCTTCTACACGGATCTTGCACGTTTCTACTGAGTGGTCTTGCGAGCGCGGCAGCCCGAAAGGTGGTCGCCTGCAAATGCCGGCCGAGCTGGCAGGCGCATTGCGGGATCGCGTCGGAGGTCGATACCATTTCAGCGGCGGCTGCCCGTAGGTTCGAACCAGCCGACGGCGTCAACCTCCTACTGAGGGCAACCGGGCGTCCTCGTCCTGCAGCCGCTGTGACGCGTGGGCTTGCGACGCTGGGTTCATCTGGCAGCAACCGGGCCAATCACAACCCAGTTGCACCGAGACACAGCCGGAAGCCGCACGTTTATCAACGCCGCCGCGTGGGAGTCCGCGCGGTCCCTCGTCGAGGCGTTGCGCTCGCCCCGATTTGCCTCCACGCCCCGCGAGCTTGAAAGCACTGTCGCGGCGCCGCACATCTTCGGGAAGGTCGCCCTCCCCCGGGGATCTGCGTGTCCAAGCAGACGCAGCCCAGAAAGGTGCCGAGCTACCGGACCGCGCGAGCCACCCATCAGAAGGCGCCACGCGCAGCGTCGGTGCTGGGCATGCCGCTCAGGGCGCCCCGAGGTGGCCGCCCACGCCAACGCGGCGGAGCGCTCGGCGAAGTGGAACAGCCCGCCGGATAGAACGGCAAGCTACGCTGGGCATGCGGTCATCGTGCTCTTAGCGACTGGCGGTCAGTATCGCCAGCTGTTGTCAAAGCCGGCCAGGCGTTGGCCGAGGTAGTCCTCGACGACGGTGAGGCCCGCGCGTGAGGCGCGGTCGACCCCGATGCCGCGGCTGCGGAACGTCTCGCTGGCGAACCAGAGCCCGTCGATGTTCGGGGCGCGCCAATGCGGTCGGTACATGCCGACGAGGCCGGGTTTCTGGATGACCCCGAACGAGGGCTCGTAGACCATGTGACGTCGCCGCCAGATGGGGTTCGCGAGTCCGGGGTACATGATTCCGATCTCCTGCTCGAACTTCGGGAACATCTCGCGGAGGAACCGCTCGTCGTTGCCCTTCGCGCCGGGGACGACCCCGCCCATGACGTAGAGGTGCTTGCCCTGCGGGTGCGGTCGAGGGATCCATTGCGGTCATTTCGAAGAGAAACCCCGACACTCCGGTCAGAGGGGCGTGCAGGAACGTCGCCAGCTCTTGGCGGTCGATGATCGCGGCCGGCTCGTCGGTCGCCAGGTAGAGGCCCATCCAGGCGACGCGGTAGTGGTCCTGCGCCAGGTGCTTGATCTGGCCGACGTACCAGTCGGGGAGCTCCCATTCGGGCACGACCTTGAGCACGTGCCAGACCGGCAGCGTCGAGATGACCGCGTCGGCCTCGATCAGCTCATCCTCGAACATCTCGTTGGGCAGGATCCGCGGCTGGCGCGCGATCTCGACACCCTTGACCTGGCGGTTCTCGATCACCACCCGCTCGACGCTGTGACCGAGGCGCAGCTCGCCCCCGTTCTCGGTGAGCGCGTCGGCGAGGTCTGCGAACAGGCCGTCCCAGCCCTGCTCGGGCCAGAACGAGTAGCCGGCCATGTGCTTCTCCTGGTAGTGCATCTTGCGCACGTAGAGGTTGTCGCTGGCGGAGTGGTCCCACCACTCCTCGGTCAGACATTCGAGCAGCGCAACGAACTCCCATAGGTCGATCACGCCCTGGTCGCTGGTGTGCTGAAGCATCCATTCGCGCAGCGAACGATCGTCCCACTTGTCGAACTCCTCGTAGGGCGTCTCGAGCAGGGCGTTGATCACCTTCTTGAGCTCGCCCTTGCTCGCCGGAGTAGCGATCACGGATCGAGCCCCAGCGCTCGCGTTCGTGATCCCACACCGGCATGTCCGACGAAACCGCACCATGGCCGAGGTGCTTGCCCAGGTGCTCGAACACCTTCGTGATTCCCGAGCCGGAGTCCTCGAGCAGGTGCCCGCCCACGTTCAGTTTGAAGCCTTGATCCGGTACCGCCATTCCGCGGCCGCCCAAATAGGCGGACCGGTCGAGAACCACGACCTTCTTTCCGTGCTTCGCGAGCAAGGCGCCGGCCGTCAGCCCGGCAGCGCCCGCTCCGATCACCGCGACATCGAACTTCGCCACCGGCGTCTCCTTTGTTCGATCAAACGTTTGGTAGGCCATTGGATCACGTCGGCCGTGTAAAATCAAGCAAGCGCTTGATAGATCCGCCGACACACGAGGCTGAACAGATGAACACGCGAGTCCGTCACACCCAGCACACGTCAGACCGGCTGCAGAGCCGACAGCGATGAACGCCCGCGCGGCCCCGCGTCGGCGCCGACGGGACGAAATGCTGCGAGCGGCAAGCGAACTGTTCCTGGAACAGGGCTACGAAGCCACGTCCACGGCGGAAATCGCCGAGCGGCTCGGGATCCGCCGCGGCAGCGTCTACTACTACCTCGACACCAAGGAGGAACTGCTCTTCGAACTCATGGAGAACGTCTACACCGGCTTCCGCCTCGCAGTCGACGAGATTCGCGCGTCGGACCTGAACGCGCTCGAGAAGCTGCGCCAGCTGATTCGATACCACGTCAAGTACCTCATCGAGAACCTCGTGCAAACCACCCTCTACCTGACAGAGTTCCGCTCGCTCTCAGCCGAGCACCAGGCCGTCGTCGTCGACCAGGAGGCCGCATACAAGCGCGCCGTGTTCGAGCTGATCGCAGACGGCCAGCGCGAAGGGACCGTCCGTGAGGACATCGACCCACAGATCGCGACCATGGCTCTCCTCGGCGCCGCGAACTGGGTCTACCGGTGGTACGGCGCCGACGGCAAGACAACCGCCGAGCAGATCGCCGAGCAGTTCGAGCTCATCCTCGGCGACGCCCTCTCACCAACCCGCGACTGACACGCCCCCAAGCGCCCTCGCGCGACGCGAC
>CAWIRN010000019.1:0-61544 GCA_963838535.1 uncultured Solirubrobacterales bacterium | reverse complement strand
GGGGTCCACCCCTCGGACCCAAAACGTCAAAGCTCGACGCCGCCACGACAATGAGCGCTGCGATGACCACGCACCGGGGGTCCAGGCCGGCGGACGGCCCCCACGAACCGTGCGGGCGGCCGGGTCAGCGGCCCGATGTCTCCTTGATCCACGCGTGCGCGGGGTCATCGACGACGGCCCACCGGCGCGTCGGACCGGCCATCACGTTGAGGTAGTAGAGGTCATACCCGGGGGGTGCCGAGACGGTGTGGTAGCCGCGCGGCACGAGCACCACGTCACCGTCACCGAAGGTGACCGCCTCATCAATCTCGCCGTCGTCGGTGTACACCCGCTGGAGGCCAAAGCCGTGATCGGGTCGGATGCGGTGGTAATAGGTCTCCTCGAGCAGCGTCTCGCGGGGTGGGTCATCCCGGTCATGTTTGTGCGGCGGGAAGCTCGACCAGTGACCGGCCGGCGTGATCACTTCGACCACCAGCAGGCTGTCGGCGGGGCTGTCGTCCATCAGGATCGGTCGTATCGAGCGCTCGAACTCGTCGCGTCCGCGCACCTCCACCGAGATTGCCTCAGGCACGATCAGGCGAGCCGGGCCCTGTGTCCACCCCGGCGCCACAGCCAATGCAACCTGCGCGCTGGCTCTGGTGGCGGTAAACGACAGCGCAATCCCGGCCGGTGCATAGACGGCGTGAGGCAGACCGTCGAATACGTTGGCCCGTCCTCCGACCCCGCTCCACGAGTCAGGGCCGGCATTGACGTCGACCTGGCCCCCCAGAACGACGAGACAGTGCTCCGAGCTGCCGGCCTCGATCGTGCGCCGCTCCCCGGTGGCCAAGTGGTGGACCTCGAACGCGACGTACTTCCAGCCCGCACTGGCCGGGGTCACCCGGATAACCGGGGCATCGGCCGCCCCCCCACCTGCCCGCACCAGCAGCTCAGGCATCACGTGACCGTGTCGTCGCCACCGGCCCGTCCGCCGCTGCGGCCCGGATGTGCCCGACGCCCGACAACCCCACACCCGCCGACCCCACGTTCTCCGCGCCCGCCGGCCGAACGTAATCACGTTGACTCAGGCGCTGCTGCTCGTACTCGCGCCGGGCCTGCTGAACGGAATTTGACTCCGACACGGCGGCGACCGGCACGTCCCACCATGTCTCGTAGTTGGGAACTCCGGCCTGGCGGTCGGTCGCCACGTGGATGACCACGGTTCGGTCTGACGCCCGTGCTGTCACCAGCGCCGAGCGCAGTTCGTCGATGCCGCCCACCCGAATCAGCTCCGCGCCCAGGCTGGCGGCGTTGGCGCCCAGGTCGACCGGCAGGGGCTCGCCGGCATCGTCCTGGTCGTCGGTGCCCAGCGAGTCATTGTGCCGGTAGCGGTAGAGCGTCCCGAACCCTCCGCCCCCCACCGAGCGGGAGAGCGCGCCGATCGAGGCGTACCCGGCGTTGTCCACCAGGACGATGATCAGCTTCAGACGCTCCTGAATCGCCGTCACGATCTCCGAGCTCATCATCAGATACGAGCCGTCGCCGACCATCACATAGACCTCGCGGCTGGGGTCTGCGAGCTTGACCCCCAGGCCGCCGGCGATCTCGTAGCCCATGCACGAGTATCCGTATTCCACGTGGTAAGTACCTGGCGCACGCGAGCGCCAGAGCTTGTGCAGGTCACCAGGCATCGAGCCCGCCGCGCACACGACCACGTCCCGCTCGCCGGCCGCCGCCTCGACCGCCCCGATCACCTCGCCCTGGCTGGGCAGCGGCTGGTTGCCAACGTGATAGAGGCGCTGCACCTCCCGCTGCCAGTCGTCGCGCTCGGCCGCGATCGTCGCCCTGTATTCGTCGCTCACCCGGTAATCCTTCAGCGCCTGCACCAGCGCCTCGAGACCCTCCCGGGCGTCGCCGACCAACCCCAATCCGCTGAGCTTGCCGGCATCGAAGGCAGCGACGTTGAGGCTGATGAAGCGGACGTGGGGATCGCGAAACGCCGAGTGCGATGCGGTCGTGAAATCACTCCAGCGCGTCCCGATCCCGATCACGACGTCGGCGACAGCAGCGATCCGGTTGGCGGCCAGCGTTCCGGTGGCCCCCACCCCGCCGAGCGAACCGGCGGCGTCGAACCGAATCGAACCCTTGCCGGCCTGGGTCTCCCCCACCGGGATCCCTGTCCGATCGGAGAAGCTGCGCAGGGCCTCGGTCGCGTCGGAGTAGACCACGCCTCCTCCGGCGACGATCAGCGGGCGACGAGCGGTCCCGATCAGCCGCGCCGCCGCGGCCACCGCGTCCGGGGCCGGTGGTTGGCGCCAGATGTGCCACACGCGCTCAGCCAGAAAGTCCTGCGGGTAATCGAACGCCTCGACCTGGACATCCTCGGGCAGCGCGAGCGTCACGGCTCCGGTCTCCGCCGGGTCGGTGAGCACGCGCATCGCCTCGAGCGCGGCGGGGATCAGCTGCTCGGGGCGGTTGATGCGATCCCAATAGCGCGATACCGGGCGGAAGGCATCGTTGACCGACACGTCGCCGCCGTCGGGCCGTTCCAGCTGTTGCAGCACCGGGTGCGGCCGCCGGCTGGCGAACACATCGCCGGGGAGCAGCAGCACGGGAAGCCGGTTGATGCTGGCGAGCGCCGCGCCGGTGACCATGTTGGTGGCCCCCGGGCCGACCGAACTCGTGCAAGCGAGCGCCGCCAGTCGATTGCGGGCGCGGGCAAAACCGACCGCCGCGTGCACCATGCCCTGCTCGTTGCGACCCTGGTAGTAGCGCAACCGACGCGACTCCTGCTGGAGCGCCTGACCGAGCCCGGCGACGTTGCCATGGCCGAAGATGCCAAAGCAGCCTTCGACGAAGTGCCCCCGGTGGCCATCGCGCTCGACATGCTGCGCGGCCAGAAACCGCACCAACGCCTGGGCGGTCGTCAGCTCAGGCATGTTCCCGGGACGGCCACGCGATCAATGCCCCGCGCCCGGCGGGTCGGCAGCTCAGGCATGTCTCCGCCACGCAATCAATACCTCCCGCGCCCGGCGGGTCGGCAGCTCAGGCATGTCTCCGCCACGCAATCAATACCGTCCCGCGCCCGGCGGGTCGCCAGCTCAGGCATGTCTCCGCCACGCAATCAATACCTCCCGCGCCCGGCGAGTCGTCAGCTCAGACATATTCGCGCTGCGCGATCAGCGCCTCCAGCTCCTGGGCGGTGCCGAAGTCATCGGCGCAAGCCAGCCGTGACGCGGCGAGGGCGCCGGCCGCGTTGGCGAGCTCGAGCGCGCGCTCGAGCGCCCAGCCGCGGACGAGCCCGTGGGCGAGGGCGCCGCCGAACGCATCCCCGGCGCCGAGGCCGTTGACCACGGTCAGCCGGATCGGCTCCAGCTCGATCACCTGGGAGCGCGTCCGCGCCAGGACGCCGTTCCCGCCACGCTTGACGATCGCCAGCTCGACGCCCAGCTCCAGCAGGGCCGCCGAT
Organism: uncultured Solirubrobacterales bacterium; assembly: GCA_963838535.1. GTDB lineage: Bacteria > Actinomycetota > Thermoleophilia > Solirubrobacterales > Solirubrobacteraceae > Palsa-465. Next base: position 58,096 of record CAWIRN010000019.1, on the reverse strand, counting down.
GCCTTCAGTGGATCGCGTTCGCCGACCGCCACCTCCACCTCGTCCTGGTTGCCCACCGCCACCGTGACGTGCTGCAGGGCGCGGCGCAGCCAACCCCCGGCCTGCTCGGGCGAGCTCCAGAACATCGGACGGTAGTCAAGGTCCAACACCGTGGGGGCCGGCGACCCGACGGTTGCCCGGTCCTCGATCAGCTCGAGCAGGGTCCCGCGACTGGGCTCGTCCGACAGCCCGGTGCCAGTGATCCAGAACAGGCCGGCACGGCGTATCTCGTCGCGGTCGAAATCGGCCAAAGTGATGTTCATGTCCGGCGCCTTGGGCTCACGATAGAACAGCAGTGGGAAGTGGTCGGGCGGGTGCACCTCACAGAACACGATCGGCGTGCGGAGTGTGGGGTCAGTCCCGACCCATCGCGCGTCCACGTCAAAGCGTCCCAGCGCAGCCCTGACAAACGGCCCGAAGGGATCGTCGCCGACCTTGGTCACCACCGCCGCTCGGGTGCCCAGGCGGGCGGCCTGCACGGCGACGTTGGTGGGACTCCCGCCCAGGCTTTTGGCAAACGTCTGCACGTCGGCCAGTGACACCCCGATCTGCTGCGGGTAGAGATCGACGCCCACCCGACCGGTGGTGATGAGCTCAAACGGGCGCATCGGTGACCTCGGATACGTCGACCCAGCGGCGTTCAGCCGCGGCGCGCTCCGCAGCCTCGCAGACCGCCTGTGTCTGACACCCGTCGGCGAGATCCGGGGTCCAGACGCCTTCCGGCCACTGCTCGAGCAGATCGGCGGCCTGGTTGACAAAGCTGGCACCGTACCCAATGCCTTGCCCGATCGGCCACCAACCCTCCGTCTGTGGATGTGAGGGGTGCTCGGCGCGGATCCGCCGCAGGCCATACAGCTCGCCTGGATCGCCGGCGTCCCCGTACCACAGCTCGTTGAGGCGCTCATAGTCGAAGTGCAACGTGCCGGCCGAGCCGTTCACCTCGACGCAGAAGTCGCAGGGCCGCCGCGCCGCCGTCTTGGCGGTCTCGAACACCCCGAGCGCGCCCGACGTGAAGCGGAGCAGGGCCGATGATGCGTCGTCGACGTCGACCTCGCGCATGACGCCCTCGGCGTCCCGGCGGGTGGGTGTGAAGGTCTGGGATTGCGCGCTGACCGACGCGATATCGCCCACCATCCAGCCGGCGAGGTCGAACAGGTGCGCGCCGAGGTCCGCGATCGTGCTCGCGCCCTGGCTGCGCTGAAACCGCCAGTCGAACGGAATCTCCGGATCGAGGAACTCGTCCGAGAGCCAGCTAGCTCGCCACAGCCGGACCTCCCCGACCCGGCCCTCATCGATCATCTGCTTCATCAATGATAGGGCCGGTAACCGGCGGTAGTTGAACCCGATCGCGTTCTTCACACCGGCGCCCGCGACCGCCCGCGCAGCGCGCAGCGCGTCGCCGTAAGCCGCTGCGAGTGGCTTCTCGCACAGGATGGCTTTGCCCGCCGCGGCGGCGGCCTCGACGATCTCCGCGTGGGTCCCCGGTGGGGTGCAGATGTCGACGATCTCCACCTCGGGAGCCTCGATCAGCTCCCGCCAGTCGGTGACGAACCGCTCGACTCCGTACCTCCGCGCCGCCTGCGCCACCGCCGCTCGGTTGCGGCCGCTGATCACCCGCAACCGGGGGCGACACGGGAGCGACCGAACGTGGGGCGCCAGTGTGTATCCGTAACTGTGGGCCTTCCCCATGACGCCGTAGCCGACGATCCCGACGCCCACCTCGGGCACCCCGTCGTCGGCCTCGCCCCCACTCCTCTCGCGGCCCCTCATCTCGCTGCCCTCATCTCGCCGTCAACTCATCTCGCCCGCCACTCATCTCGCTGCCCCTCATCTCGCCGTCAACTCATCTCGCCCGCCACTCATCTCGCTGCCAGTCATCTCGCCGTCAACTCATCTCGCCCGCCAGTCGTCTCGCCGACACTCACCTCGCCACCTCCGGTGCCCGGATCTGTCGCTCGCCGGCCTCTGCCAGTGCGTCGGCGACCAGCTCAGCCGCGGTCATGGCGGCGACGGCGTCCGCTCCGCCGGCGCCCTCCAACTCCCCCCCGCGCACGGCTCGGGCGAACGCCTCGGCCTGCGCAACCATCGCGTCGAGGAACACCTGGTCCCCGGCCGCGTCCCACATGAACGGCACCCGCCGGTAGCCGGCCGTTCCGAACGCCTCGATCCAACACGAGTCGGCGTGGGGAAAACGCCGGCCGAGCGAGATCGTCGCCGTGGCGCCCCCCGACAGTTGCGCCAGCACGGTGGCGGCGTCCGGATCGCGTGGCGAGAGAGACTCGGTCGTGCTCGGCCCGGCCGGCGCGGCCGCCACCCAGGCGATCTCCTGGCCCAGCAGCCAGCGCACCTGATCGAATTCGTGGACCCCCATGTCGACGGCGATGCCACCGCTGTGGGCGCGGAACATCGCGGACGGCGGCTCGGCGTCCCACTGCATGCAGGCCACTTGGTTGATCTCCCCGAACTGACCGTCGCGGATGTCATCGCGCAGCTCGCGCAGGCCGGGGACGAACCGCCGCCAGTAACCGACCTGCAGGAGGGTGCCGGCCTCCTCAGCGGCGCTGCGGGCCGCCACGGCGTCGCTGACGCGGACGCCCACCGGCTTCTCGCACAGCACGGGTAGCCCGGCCGCCGCGAAACGAGCGACCAGTGCCGCGTGCTGGTCCGACGGGGCGGCCACCAGCACGCCATCGATCTCGCCGGCCGCCAGCAGGTCCTCCGCCGTGGCGTGGACACGCACACCGCGGGCCACCAGCGCGTCGCGCGTCGCGGCCACCGGCTCGACCACGCTGACCGGCTCGATCTTCGAGGATGCCTCCATCGCCCGCAGGTGCACCTGCCCCATGCGGCCGGCACCGACGAGCGCAATCCGCACGGGCGCGGTCATGGCTCACAGCCCATGCGCGCGGAGGTACTCGCGATTGCGACGCTGGTCAAGCTCCGGCTTACGCGGATCGGCGGGGTCAGGCAGGATGTCCTGCTCGACGACCAGCCAGCCCGCGTACTTGATCTCGGCCAGTGCGTCGAGCACGTCGGCGACGGCAATGTCACCGTCGCCCAGCGCGCAGAACGCCTGCCGGCGCCAGATCTCCTCCACCGGGGCAGCCTCGGCGACGATCTCCTCGAGCGTGGACAGCCGCGCGTCCTTCAAGTGGACGTGGTTGATGCGATCACCCCAGTCGCGGATCGCCGCCACCGGTTCGCCGCGACCCAGGAGCAGGTGCCCGGTGTCCAGGCAGAGGCCGACGTCACTGATCTCCAACAGCCGCTCGATCTCCCACTGCGCCTCGACGTAGGTGGCCGTGTGGTGGTGAAACGTCGGCTCGTAACCCCGCGCGCGGCAGCGCGCGGTCGCGTGGGCCAGCCCCTCGGCGAAACGGCCCCAGGCGGCGTCGTCGAGGCCGACGCTGCGATCGAGCGCCGCCCGCCCGGGAAAGCGCGAGCGCTCAGGGGAGCCGGCGTCGGCGAGGGTCGGCTTGGGGGCCTCAAAGTCCGTGCCCACGCTGTCAAAGACGTCCAACAGGGCGTCAAGCTCGGCGAGCGCCGAGCCGAGCTTGCCGGGCTCGCTGAACGGAAGCTCGAGGTAGCCCCCGGCCAGTCCCAGCCGCCGCTCTGTGAGGCGGTCCGCGAGTTCTTGGCCCGTGCCCAAATAGCCGACGGGTCCGAGGTCGATCCCGGCGTAGCCGGCCGACGCCACCGCGTCGAGCAGGGTGATGGGGTCAGGAACGTTGGGGTCGATGCCGACGGTGATCTCAAACGCGCCGTAGCTGACCGGGGCGTTGGCGACCGAGATCCGTGCGGATTCGGTCGTGGACCGTTCGGGCGCGAGCGCCGTCGGTTCGGTGTCGGCGCGGGATCCCGGCGGGCTTCCGAGTTGACCGGCAGGTGGCTCGGGCGTCATCGCGGGCCTCCGGTGGCGGTGGCCGGAACGGCTTCTCGGGCCGAGGAGAGCGCGGCTGCCTCGCCCATGTGAACGCGGGCGATGGCTTCGCAGACGAGCAGGTCTCCCAGCCCGTCGTGACCCGAGGTACGCGGCTGCGCGCCGTCGACGATGCAGTTGGAGAACTCGATCAGCTCTCGCTTGAAGGCCTCCTCGTAGGACACGATCTCCTCGCGGTGCCACGAGTCGGCGCTTCCGGGCTCCCCTCCCTCGGCGATCAGCTTGCTCGGCATGCTGCGCAGGAAGGGCGATGGGAGCTCGAGCGTCAGCCGCTGATCCGGTCCGTAGAAGCCAAACTCCTGCTTGTAGCGGGCGATGCCCGGCAGATCGACCCACGACAGATGGCAGTCGGTCTCGCCGAAGCGCAAGTTGACGCTCACGCATCGGCGGGAGAGGTCGGCGGAGCGGATCTCGGTGGGCTCGCCGAGCAGGCCGCGCAGCGCGTTGAGCTCGTGCACAAGGTTGTCGAGCAGAATCCAGCGATAGCACCAGCGGGTTTCCTCATCGACGGCGCCCAGCGCGCGATCGACGGCCTGGGCCTCAGCCTGCTCGAACTGGGCGGCCAGATCGGGGTCCAGCGGTCCTCTCGCCACGAGCGGATAGTGGCTCACATACGGGGCGAGCGGTGACTCGAGTGTGGTGACCCGGACGAGCCGGAGATCCCGCAGGTCGGCGAGCTGCTCGCGCAGGCGCTCGTAGGCCGGGTCATACCGCTTCATCGTCCCCACCAGCACGCGGACGTCGGCGCGCTGCGCCGCCTCCACGATCCGTGCCGCGTCCTGGCTGGCCAGGGCCATCGGCTTCTCGACGAACACGTGCAGGCCGGCCTGCGCCGCCGCGATCGCGATCGGCGCGTGATCGCCCGAGGTCAGGATCATCACGGCGTCCAGCGGCTGGGCGACCAGATCCTGCCAGCGGGTGTGCACGCTCGCCACTCCGTACCGCTCCCCGCAACTCGCGGCCACCTCGGCGGACAGGTCGCACAGCGCCGCGATCTCGAAGCGCTCAGATAGCTCGGTCAGATACGGGAGGTGCATCACCTGTGCGATCAGGCCACACCCGACTACACCCACCCGCGTCCGCTCGGACACTACGACTCCTCCATCGCTGGAACGTTCCACACATCTAATCCAGCCAACTCGGGGATGTCAAGCAGCCGTTACCGGTCGATCGCTTGACCTCACCCATGAGAACGGGTAAAAGGTGATTTGGAACGCTCCAAGGCGAGCGGTCAGGGCCACGACGAGGGGTGGTTTCACGCGTGCACAGTCAGAGCCGGGATCTGCGCCTCGCCGTGGTCACCGAGGCGTTCCTCGACCGCCCCCTCCCCACGCTGCTCGACTGGCTCAGCGCTGCCGCGCCGCAGGTCACCGGCCTCGAGCTCGGCAGTGGGGGCTACGCGCCCCATCCACACTGTGACCGCGCGAAGCTACTGGTTGACCGGGAGGCCCGCAACCGCTGGAGTGCCGAGATCGAGGATCGCGGGTTCACCGTCGTGGCCCTCAACGCCTGGGGCAACCCGCTGCATCCGCTCCCCGAGCTGGCCCAGCGACACGACCGCGAGTTAAGGGACACGATCCGACTCGCCGCGCAGATCGGCGTCGATCGGGTCGTGGCGCTGGCCGGCTGTCCCCCGGCCACGCCAAGCGATCACACCCCTCACTTCGCCGGCGGCGGCTGGCTGCCGTACCTGGAGGGCATCTACGACACCCAGTGGGAGCAGGCCGGAGCGCCCTACTGGGCTGAGCTGAGCGAGTTCGCCCGCGCCGAGCACCCCGACCTGCTGATCTGCCTGGAGCTTCACCCGGGCACCCTGGTCTACAACGTCGAGACGTTCGCCCGGCTCGCGGCGCTCGGCGAGAACCTCCACGCCAACCTCGACCCGAGCCACTTCTTCTGGCAGCAGATGGATACCGAGGCCGTGATCGGCGCGCTGAACGGCCGAATCGGTCACGCCCATGCCAAGGACGTGCGCTTCAACCGGCCGGTGCTGGCCACCAGCGGGTTGCTGGATCACCGCTGGCCGGGTGCCACATCGGAGGTCCCCTGGAGCTTTGCCACGGTCGGGCGCGAACACGACGCCGACTGGTGGGCCGAGTTCGCGCGCTGGCTCGACACCACGGCGGTGAACGCCATCGCCATCGAGCACGAGGACCCGGATGTGCCGGCCGAGCGCGGGGTCGTAGAGTCGGCTCGCGTGCTCACCCCATTTCCCTCCCCATGAGACAGGTCGACGCGCAGGCCTCGTCGTCACGACGGCGCGCGGGCAAGGACCCGACCATCTTCGATGTGGCTGCCGCGGCCGGGGTCTCGAAGTCGACGGTCTCCAATGTGGTGCGCGGGGCGGCCGAGGTCTCCGAGGCCACCCGCCGGCGCGTGCTGGAGGCGATCGAGCGCTTGAACTACAAGCCGAACGCGATCGCCCGCCAGTTCGTCAAGCAGCGCACCACGATCCTCGGCGTGCTCGTGGGTGACCTCGGTAACCCGTATTACGCCCAGATGGCGCGCGTGGTCGAGCGAGAGGCCTTCCGCTGCGGCTACACGACGATGTTCTGCAACATCGAGGGCGACGAGGACATTGCCGTCGCCGGAGTCGATGCCCTGCTCGAGCAACGGATCTCGGGGGTTGTCTTCCTGGCCTTCATCGAGCGCACCGCGCAGCTCGAGGAGTCGCTGCGCCAAGCCAACGTGCCCATCGTGTTCCTCGGTCTCAGCGAGATGTGGGGCGATTCGGTCGGGCCGCAGGATGCTGAAGGCGGCACACTCGCGACCAACCACCTGTTGGGTCTCGGTCATCGCCGGATCGCCTATGTCCGTACTCCGCTGGTGGAACAGAGCGGCGATCGCGCCCGCCATCGCGGCTATCGCTCGGCCATGCGCCAGGCCGAGGTGCCGGCACCGCCGGCGTTGAACTGGACACCCGGCTCATCGACCATGCGCGTCGGCCGGCGCGTGCTGCCCCTGACGGACGTATTGAGCGGCGACGACGCGCCGACAGCCCTGTTCGTGTCCAACGACATCGGAGCCATCGCGATGCTCGAAGCGTGCGAAGGGTTGGGCACGCGGGTACCCCAAGACCTGTCAATCGTCGGCTTCGACGACATCGCAATCGCCAGCCTCCACCGGATCTCCCTCACCACGGTCGCCCAGCCGCTCGACTTCCAGGCCGAAACCGCGGTCGCGCTACTGCTCGAGCGGATCGAGAAGCCGCGCCTGCGTCCCCGCCACGTCAGCGTGCCCGTCGAGCTGCGCGTCCGGGAATCAACCGCCCGGCTGCCCACCGCAGCCCGCTGAGACACTCAAGGGTAAATCGCGCGCAATCTGGTGGCGGCGGCGAAGCGCTCGATGGCCACCACCTGGGCGGCCGTGCGCCAATCGACATCGAAGCGGTCCGCGGCGAGGAACACCCGCTCGATGCCGGCCCGCAGTTGCGCTCGCAGGCGTTCCGCGACCGCGTCGGAGTCCCACAGATACTTCTGCTGGTCCTGGGCCCACTCGAAGTAGCTGGCTGTCACCCCGCCGGCGTTGGCGATTACGTCGGGGACGACCGGGATGCCACGGTCGGCGAGGATGCGGTCGGCTTCAGGTGTGGTGGGCCCGTTGGCGGCCTCGATGATCAGCCGGCAGTCGAGCAGGGGGGCATTGTCCACCGTGATCTGGCGCTCGAGCGCGGCAGGGATGAGGATGTCGCATGGAATCTGGAGCACCTCGGCACGTTCGACCGGATCGCCGCCCGGAAAGCCGCGCAGGAAGCGATGCTCGCCTACCCACGTGCTCAGGGCGTTGGGATCGAGCCCGTCGGTCGACGCCACCCCGCCGGTGACATCGGAGATTCCCACCAACACCGCCCCGCGATCGGTCAACTCGCGGGCCAACACGGCGCCGACGTTGCCAAATCCCTGGACGACCACGCGCAGGCCGGCGAGCTCCCAGCCCATGCGCTCGAGCACCGACTCGATGCAATACACCGCGCCCAGCCCGGTCGCGAACTGGCGTCCGACGATGCCGCCGAGAACCAGCGGCTTGCCCGTGACGATCTCGGGTACCGGATAACCGACGTGTTGGGAGTATGTGTCCATGAACCAGGCCATCTCGCGCTCGCCGGTCGCCATATCCGGCGCCGGTATGTCCTTGTTGGGCCCGATGATCGGGAAGATCTCGCTGGCATACCGCCGGGTGAGTCGCTCGAGTTCGCTGCTGGAAAGTCGGTTTGGGTCGCAGCGAACGCCGCCCTTTGCGCCGCCGAACGGAAGCCCGACGAGTTGGCACTTGAGCGTCATCCAGATGGCCAGCGCCGCACACTCACCCAGCGACACGCCCGGGGCGTAGCGGACGCCGCCTTTGGTCGGGCCCATCGTCAGCGTGTGCTGAACGCGGTATCCGGTGAAGATCTCGACTTCGCCGTTATCAAGCCGAACGGGAAAGTTGACAGTCAGCGCGCGGCGGGGCTCGAGCAGCCGAGATCGGATCTCCGGCTCCAGGTTGAGCAGATCGGCAGCGTGATTGAACTGCTCGACCGCAACCGACCACAGCTCCGTCCGCCACTCCCCTCCAGGCGCAACGTGATGCGCCTCGGTCGCGAGCACGTCCTCCCAACCGCCGGTGCCTCGACGTTCCCGGCCACGGGCCTCGGCCTGGGCCTCTGCCGTGCCATCAGTGGGGTTCATAACGCGCTCAATGTCAAATCGCGCCCGGTCGCTCACGACTCCGCGACCGTCGCTCGGAGAGCAGGCGGACGCTGTGCCGGCCGTACGCGCCACTGGATCAAGCGCGCCGCGCCGGCGTCTGGGCGCGACTCAGTCTAGTGGGACGGCGCTCGTCAGTCGTTCAGCAGCAGCTTCGCACCCAGCTCCGCGGCCAGGCCTCGGCCCCCCTGGCGCATCACGACATCGTGGTTCCAGGCGAACGCTGGGCGCGCCATCGGTCCGAACGCGTTCATCCACAATTTGGTCGTGCGGACGCGCCAGTCGTAGACGATCGCCGTCCCGACCCCCTCGTAGAGCCGCCACGTCCCCACGCCCTCCAGCTCGCCGAAGGCGTGTGCTTCGATCAGATGCGGGCGTTCGACGCGTGTCACGCGCAGGTCAAAGACGAGCTCGTAGGGGAGCACGCTGCGCCAGCTAAAGCGATGGACCCCGCCGATGCCACTCGCATCGCCGAGCCCGAGAACCTCGACGCCCTGCACCCCCTTCCACCAGCGCGGGTACCCCTCCGAGTCGTTCAAGACCTCGAACACCGGCTCGATCGGTGCATCAACGCACCACGTCGTCAAGAACTGATACTTCGCCACGAGCCCCCTCCTGAGACGATCCGGGATTAACCTCGCCGGGCCTGAGTTGGACCGACAAGCCGCCGGCGCCCGAAGCGGCTAGCGCGGGCTGGCGGCGTCAAGCCACCGGCTCAGGGCGTGACTGCCAACCAGCGTCACGCCACCGTCCGCGGCGATCCAGTCACGCGCCCGCAACTCGCCGACGAGCCCCAACGCGTCCCGGGGCCCCGGGCCCGCACCATCGGCGGCGAGCGTGTTGCTGCCCGGCTCGACCGTCCAACGGCCCGACGTCAACGCAGCCAGCGCCAAACCCTGTTCCTCGGTCGGCAGGTCCAACGGATGTGGACCGGCACCCCGCAGCGGATCGACGTCGAGGGGGGATGTGCCAGGCCAGGCACCCCGGAATGCCTCGTCTCCCAACCCCTCTGCCTGAGCGCGCAGCCACTGCCCAGCGCCATCGACAAACCGCCGGGCAAGCGCGGGATCAACACCCATCGCCCCGGCGATGTCCTCGACCTGATCCGCCGCGCCTTCGACCGATCGGCTTACCTCTCGGGCGATCGAACGGATCATTTCCTCAAAATTCTCGCGATTCGCGTCATCTCCGAACATAGGACAATCATCGCACACGCGCAGCGCCAGGCGCATCGGGGTAGGCAACATCGGGTGCGATCCCGCTGGGGGGTGCGCGGCGAAACCCTAGGCCGAGGGCCGGTGAACGGCGGCCAGCAGGGCGGCATAGGACCGCACCAGCGCCGTGCGCTCCTCCGCGATCGCCGGACTGCCCGGGTCACAGCCGTCCGAAACCCACTGGTCCGAGATGTCCATGGCCAACGCCCGCTCCTGCGCCGCCAGGCGGACGTCGGCCTCAGGCACTCCATACACGTAGGCGTAGAGGGCCTCGAGTGCTTCGACCAGCGGCCGGTCGTCGTTGGTGTCCGATTCACGGTGTTGGTGCTCTCTGTGCACGCGCCACCACTCGACCTCCAGCGTGGCCGCTCTGCCCGGATCGAACACCTCCCCATGAGTGCCGGCCACCAGTCGGTAGAAGCGCTCCATGGTGCGGCGTGCCCCGTCGGCGTCGTTGTCGGGGAACGGCGCCCACAGCTGGTTAGCGCGCAGCACCAGCCATGCCCCGCGGATGGTCGACGGCCACGACAGCCCAAAGGTGTGACGCGTTAGGGAAACAGCCGAACGCAGGAAGGCAAACCATCGGCGCCGGTAGTAGGCCACCCACACCGCACATTCCAAGCTTCCCACCCGGCGAGGGTCAAACGCACGGTGCGGTTTGATGCGTTGACCGGGCCCCGGTTGGCCGGTCCGGGTCTCGTTCTGTCTCGTGAATGTTCGCATCGGCGGAGGGCTCACTCTCCATTCATCGAACTGGACAACACACCGCAATCTGCGAGAAAGGCGCACCGGCATGTAGGATCGCAGTTAACACCAACGACAAGGAACTGGAACACACATTGATCGATCGTATTCGTCACGACATTCAGGAACGCCTCGAGCAGTTGCTCGCCGAGGCCGAGAAGTTGCGTCATGCACTGGCTGCGCTGGACCCGCGGGACAAGCCCAAGGCGAAGACAGCCCGCAAGGCCACTGCGCGTTCGGTTCCGGCTGCGGCTGCCACGCCGGCGCCACCTGCCGCCAAGCCGAGCACGCCATCGCCCTCGGGCGGTAACGCAACATCGCGCGTTCGCACTGCTCCGGGCGCCACCAAGACCAAGGTGCTCAGCGCGCTATCCGCCGACGGCGGGATGACCGCCGGCGATGTCGCCAAAGCAACCGGACTCGCCCGTGGCACTGTGAGCACGACGCTGTCCAAGCTCGCCAAGACTGGCGAGGTCAGCAAGGCCGAGCGCGGCTACCGGCTGCCCACACCGAGCTAACCCCGTGTCACATCGGCTGGGGAGCGCGGTCGTCGACGAGCGGCAGTGAACGGGCGTGCGGGCGCTCGTTCTCTCGGATACGCACTTCGGTGCCTGGACAGGCGAGGACATCCTCCGCGAGCCGGCGACACTCGCGCTGCTCGAGCCACATCTGGACGTTGACGAGGTCATCCTCCTCGGTGACATGTTCGACTTCCTGTTCTCGTCGATGCAGGATGCGTTCAAGGCCGCGGGGCCGCTGCTCGATCTGCTGCGAGACAAGCTGCAAGGCAAGCGGTTCGTGTTTCTGGCCGGAAATCACGACCATTTCCTGGTCAGACGCGAAAACGACGAGCTGATCGAGCTGGAACTGGCCACGGGCGAGTCGCCCGGCGAGCTGCGCGGCGAGGTGCGGCGGATCGACTTCTTCCGCCGCTTCCTCGAGCGCCGCCTCGATGGCGTCGAGGTCGATATCCGCTACCCGACGTACACGTTTGCCGGCGTGCTGTGCACGCACGGGCACTATCTCGACTTCCACGCCCGGCGCAGCGGCAGCGCCCCCGGGAGGTTGCTCGCGCGCACGCTGTGGTCGATCGCAGTTGGCGGCGCGGAGCATATGCCGAGCACCGAGGACTACGAGGCGACGATCACCATGTTGACCGGGCTGCTGTTCATGATCGCGCAACTGCCGAACGGCACGCAAGCACAGCAGCGCGCGTTCGCGGCATTCCAGGCCGTCTCGCGAGCGGTCCGCGTGGGCGCGGCGCCGGTACGGACCGTCGAACACGCCAGCGACGTCGTTGCCTCCGTGGTGGGCGCCCACACACGGGCCGGCCGGCGGATCAGCGCTATCACCAGCGCAGCGGATGTCGCGGACTATCACGGCGCGATGGCGCAGGAGGCTGAGCGGCGTCAACAGACGGGCGCTCCGGCGGGAGGCGAAGTCGCGAACCTCGCCTTCGCCCGCGTGGTACGCGCCAGCGACCCGTCGGGTCCTGCCATCGACGCGTTCGAAAAGGTCGTGGCGAACCTCGGGTGGGCGCGCGACACGGACAAGATCGTCTTCGCCCACACCCATCAGCCACTCGATGGGGTCACCACTCGCGGCGGCCACATCCGCTACTGGAACACCGGCTCCTGGATCTACGAGCCGGCGCTCAGCTCGCATGAGGCGTACATCGGCTACCTGACCAACGCATGGCCGGGTACCGCGGTTCTGATCGACTCAGATGAGCCCGACCCGCGGCTGCTCAAGATTCGCGAGCATCTCAATCCTCTGTACCGCGATCGCACGAACGACAATCGAGAGGGCACCAGAACCGGGACTTGATGTCGAGATTCTCGCTGACGGCGGCGTCGACCACGGGGGATCGGGCTAAGCGGCTGGCTTTGCTCGCCGCGATCATGGGGTCGTTCGTGGCCGGACTGGACGCCACCGCGGTCAACGTCGCGCTCCCGGCCATCCGCAACGACCTCGGCGGGGGACTGGCCGGCCAGCAGTGGGTGTCCAACGCTTACCTGCTCACCCTGGGCTCGCTGATCCTGATCGGCGGGTCACTCGGAGATGTGTTCGGGGAGCGGCGTGTGTTCTCGATCGGGGTGGCCGGCTTCGGGTTGGTGTCGTTGCTCTGTGCCATCGCGCCGACGATCGGGTTTCTGATCGCCGGCCGGGCTCTGCAGGGAGCGTTCGGGGCGCTGCTGACGCCCAGCGCGCTGGCGGTGATCATCGCCGCATTTCCGTTATCCGAACGCGGGGCGGCGATCGGCTCATGGACCGCGTGGGGGGCGATCGCGACGGTCATCGGCCCGTTGGTCGGCGGTTACCTGGTCGAGGCGGTGTCCTGGCGGTTGATCTTCGCGATCAACATCCCGTTCGTGCTGTTGACGCTGCTGCTGATCTCGCGTGCCGTGCCCGGCCGCGCGCGGGGCGGCGCGCATGCCCACGTGGACTGGCTCGGCGCCGTGCTCACCTTCCTTGGCTTGGCGGGGCCGGTGCTGGCGCTGATCCGCGAGCCATCCGTGGGCTGGGCCAGCCCGCAGGTGTGGGGTCCCGCCCTGGCCGGGGTCATACTGCTGGGCGCCTTCCTCCTGCACGAGAGCCGCACACCCGAGCCGATGCTGCCGTTGGGCCTGTTCCGGCGTCGCAATTTCTCGATTGGCAACATCGAGACCTTCTCGATGTACGGCGGGGTGGGTGTCACGTTCTTCCTCCTGGTTCTGTTCCTCCAGGAGGTGGCGGGCTACACCGCGCTGCAGTCAGGGCTCGCCAGCATGCCCGTGACGCTGATTATGTTCACCTTCTCCAAGCGCGCCGGGAAGCTCGCGGATCGCCTCGGCTCCCGCTGGTTCATGGGCTTCGGACCGCTGATCGCCGCGCTCGGGCTGGCGTTGATGCTGCGCCTCAATGCCCACGTGAACTACGTCACCGAGTTGCTGCCCGCGCTGGTGGTGTTCGCGATCGGACTCGTGTGCACCGTCGCGCCGCTCACCGCCACCGTGCTCGCCGACGCCGATGAGTCCAACGCGGGCATCGCATCGGGGGTCAACAACGCCATCGCCCGGATCTCGGGCCTGCTGGCGATCGCGGCTGTCGGCGCCGTCATCTCGACCCAGTTCAGTGTCTCGCTGAACCACCGCCTGGTCGGTGTGCCGCTATCACCCTCCGCCCACACGGCGATCAGAGAGGCCCGCGGCCAGACACTCGCGCACGTCGACGCCTCACACACCGGGCCGGTGGTCGCCCACGCCGTGCAATCCGCCTCGGTCTACGCGTTCCACATCGGTGTCGGCATCGCGGCCACGCTGATGGCGCTCGGCGGACTGCTCGGCCTCGCGGGGATCCGCAACCCCCGCCGAGTCGTGCGCAGCGAGGACTGCGCCGCGGGCCAGTTCGCCGGCCAACCGACCGACCCGGCACTCGAGGTTCCGCGCGTGGCCGTCCCGCACCGACCGGCCTCCGCCCCCGCATAGATCCTTGTCCCCCGCTATCCGTTCAATCAGCCAGGGCCGCTGGGGCGGGGGCAGACGAACCCGATCCTCGCTGCTGACTCAGTGGACACACCGGCCCGCCGGGCGGACCCGCTCCTCGGCGTACAACCGGTCGGCAAACTGACCCGCCGGGTGGGCCCGTAGCCGATGTACCTCCTGGGCCATCGCGGGTGGCACGGCCTCGGGCGGCGGCAGCGGTGAGCCGTAGCGGGAGGGCAGCAGCACCGGCGCTGCCAACGCCGCAAATGTCAGGTCAGCGGCGGTAAAGCCGTCGCCGAGCAGGAACCGGCGACCGTCCGCCAGTCGCCCGGCGATCTCGTCAAACACGCGGCCGACCCGATCCAGCGCCGCTGCCGCCGCGACCGCGTCAACGCCGAGGTAGCGGCGGATCGCCACGTCGATGGCCGGCCCACCGACGCGAAACACGCCGCGCTCCCAGCGCGGGACACCCACCGTCGCCCACTGCCCCATCTCGCTGATGACGGGCAATGTCTCGTGGTACATCCACAGTCGGCCGTCGGGGCCGAACCCCTGATCCAGCCATGCTTCCAAGGCGGCCGCGTCTGCACCGACACCGCCGGCTGGATATAGCCGGCGCTCGGGTCCCACCTGCGAGTCGGCCCAGCGCAGGATGTCCGGCGAGTCAGCCAGCACCTCGCCGGCCTCGGTCACGAACACCGGCACCGTCCTCCCTCCCCCGGCGATTCTCGCAGCGAACACGTGGATCAGTTGCAGATGCGCCTGCTCGACGTAGCTGACCCCGGCCCGGTCAAGCGCCCAGCGCGCCTTCTCGCAAAAATGGCTGATCGGGATGGTCACCAGACGCGCGCCCATCGCGCCAGTCTGGCACGCCGCTCCCGGTTGCCTAAATCTCGGGAGCCTCGGCGACGGTGAGTGACAGTTTGGGATCCTCTACATGTCACTGGGGGAACCACCCAGCGCCAGGCAACGAGAGAATGTCGCCCGGGTCGGCATGGGAACCGTCCCTCGGCGGTACGAGGCTCAGCCGCTGCGCTAGCCCGTGTGCGGCTCTCCGAGCTCGTCGGTCGTGCGGACTGCGGACCCGTCTCCCGCCGAGTCGAGTTCCACGCCGGGCAAGCGCTCGAGCGTCTGGGTGAGCCGGTCGATGGCGTCGCTGAGGTCTTCGCGGTCGACTTTCTGTTCGAGCGCGATGCGAATTCCCGCCATCTCGCGAGCCAGGAACTCGGTGTCGGCCAGTGACCGGGAGTTCATCTCGCGGTCGCGCTCGGTCTCGGAGCGGTCGCGATCCGTCTGCCGGTTCTGTGCCAGCAGGATCAACGGCGCCGCGTAGGCAGCCTGGGTGGAAAAGGCCAGGTTGAGCAAGATGAACGGATAGGGATCCCAGCTTCCGATCACCGCGGTGACGTTCAGCGCGATCCAGACGATCACCAGAACGGTTTGGAACGCCAGGTAACGGCCGGTTCCCAAGAACCGCGCCGCCTTTTCGGCGTAGCGCGCAAAGGCGTCGGGATCGTAGGACGGGGCGCCCGGGGTGCCGCGGGGAGTCCCGAGGTCGTCGCGGCGCGCCATCAGGATGCGGCGCGGGTGAGACGCCAGTCGGGGGGCAGGAGCCGGTCGAGGACGTCGTCGATTGTCACCGCCCCAACCAGCCGCTTCGATGAGTCGATGACGGGAAGCGCGACCACGTCGTAGGCCGCCAGCCGCTCGGCGACCTCGCGCTCGCTGGCGTCGGCGTCGATCGCCTGCCAGTCTTCGTCGACGCAGCGGCTGACTGGCTTGCCGGGAGCCTCGCGGAGCAGGCGTTGGATTCCGACCACTCCCAGGTACCGTCCGGTCGGGGTCTCCAGCGGCGGCTGGCACACGAACACCTGGGAGGCCAGTGGGACCGGCAGGTCGGGGTCACGGATCCGCGCCAGCGCGTTGGCCACCGTGGCCTGAGGGCCGAGAATGATCGGCTCGGGGGTCATCAGTCCGCCCGCGGTGTTCGGCGCATAGCTCAGCAGTCGTCGGACGGGCTCGGCCTCCTCGGGGTCCATCGCGCCCAACAGCTCGGCTTGGCGGCTGGCCGGGAACTCAGCCAACAGGTCGGCGGCGTCGTCGGCCTCCATCTCATCGAGCACCCGAGCCAGGCGAGCCTGATCGAGTTCCTCAACCAGACGGACCTGCTCGTCCTCGGAGAGCTCCTCGAGCAGGTCGGCCAGGCGCTCGTCCTCCAACGCCGAGGCGAGCACACGCCTGCGGCTGAGGGGCAGGCGGCGGATCGCGGCGGCCATCTCGGCCGGGTGAAGACCGCCCAACAGAGCAGCTTCGCGATCGATCGGCCGTTCATCGGCGAACAGTTCGCTCGCTTCACTCCAATCGAGCACCTTCGGCGTCTTGCGCCGTCCAGGCAGCACACCGCTCCCGATGGCGACGGTCGCCACCTCCCAGGCGAACGGTTCCGGAGCCGGAGTGAGCCCGACATCGACGACGCGGCCTTCCCGGATCCGACGGCCGATCAGCTCGCCGGCCGCCAGGTGCTCACCGGCGCGCAACTCGAACTGACGCAGGTTGATCGACCCGCGCCGGAGCCGGAGTCCGTCAGGCAAGATCTCGCCCACACGGCCCGCGCCCACGAATACGTGACGGCGCTGCACGGCCACTACGAAGCCGTTGACGCGCGGAGGTCGCGCGCCCAGGCCCAACACGACGTCAACCACCCGTCCCACGTCCGCACCGTCCGCTCCGACGAGCGGTAGCCGTACCAGGCGAGATACGTAGACGAGTCGGTCGGTCATAGCCAAAGCGTAGAGCCCTTTTCGCTCCGCGCGACCTGGCCGATCAAGAACGCCCACAGCCCGGGATGACCGGGAAACACCTGCACTGCGCCCCCGCGAGCCTGGCTCGGGACCCGCGAGGGCCTCACTCACGTCGCCGGAGGCTGGTCACCATCCGCGAGTGCGAGCAGGCGGTCAGCTTCCTCGACGCCCGCCACCGGGAGGGTCGAGCGATCGAGCAGGCCGATCCGTGCGCATACCCTCGCCCAGCGTGCGAAGATGCGCGCGCGGAGCAGCGGCAGACCGGGCCGACAGGGCCGGGGGCGTCCCACCCAAATGCAGCACCAGCACACGCTCTCCGCCTGAGCTATGCCCGTGTTGTCGTCCATCTCGTTTCAGATCGAGCTTCCTGCGCACTTTCTCGATGATCCCGGGCGGCGGGCGGGGTTCGTGCTGCTGATGTCGTTCCTGGTGTCCTATCTGCTGGTCCGCGCGAACACTCGGCTGATCCGCAGTCCGAGGGTCCCGTGGTGGCCGGGCAACATCACGACCTCGGGCGGGCTTCATCTGCATCATCTCGTCTGGGGGATCCTGCTCCTGCTGCTGACGGGGTTTCTCGGCTTCGCGTTGGATCCCGGCAGCCCACGGACGGAAATCCTGGCGGCCGCGTTCGGCGTGGGCGCGGCGCTGACCCTCGACGAATTCGCGCTCTGGGTTCACCTGCAGGACGTCTACTGGAGCGAGGAGGGCCGTTCCTCGTTTGAAGCGGTGGTTGCCGCGGCATTGATCGGCGGGCTGATCGTGCTGGGCGCCGCCCCGTTTGACCTCAAGAATCAGGGGTCCTCGATCGGCACGTTGGTCCTGGCGATCGTCACCGACGTGCTGCTGGCGTCGGTGGCGATCCTCAAGGGCAAGCCTCTGACCGGGCTGATCGGCATCCTGGTTCCGTTCGTGTCTCTGGTCGGGGCGGTTCGGCTGGCCTCACCGAGCTCGCCGTGGGCGCGGCGGTTCTACGACCCGAGCGGGCGCAAGTTCGCCCGTGCCCAGGCGCGCTGGGCGCGGATCGAGGCCCGACGGCGGCGGCTCACCGACACCATCGCCGGCGCTCCCGGAGTCGCTGCCGGCGATCGACCCCGCGCCGACCAACGACGAGACCCGATGAGCTCGCCAGGAGGCGTGCCAGGCCACTCGCCCAGCCGACCGCCGCGGACCCCACCAGCTCGCGCGTCGCGGTGCGTGGCCGGGGCGCTGCTCGCGTTGTTGGCCGTCGTTCTGTGTGTCGCGTCGCCGGCCCACGCATCGACCACCGACGCAGCGTCGAGCGCAGCGCAGCAACTCGCCGCCAAGTACGCGCCGATCGTGATGATGCGCGCGCAGCACGACGGCGTCTGCGACATCTCCGAGGAGCAGTACGCCCCTCCCACCTCGGTCAACATCGTGCTCGGGAACCCGCGCGTCACCCTGCTGATGCACACCGCGCGCGGGACGCGCCTGCTGGGGCGCGCTCCCACGGCGGCGGATATCGCCGGGCAGGGCAAGGACGTGTACCTGAACCTGCCTGGCTCGCCGCTGAACCCGGGCTGCACCTTCGCTCGCGATTTCGCCGCTTTGAAGCGTGCCGGCCGCGCCCCGGCGGTGACCTACGCCCACATCGCGCGGGAGCCGGGGCACTCTGGGTTCACGTTGCAGTACTGGTTCTACTACTACTTCAACCAGTTCAACGATCTGCACGAGAGCGACTGGGAAGGGATGCAGCTCGCGTTCAACGCCGACACCCCGGCCCAGGCGCTGAGCGGCGGCTCTCCCTCCGAGATCGTCGTGTTCCAGCACAGCGGCGGCGAGCACGCGGACTGGGACAGCTCCAAGGTCCAGCGGCGTGGCACCCATCCCGTCGTGTTCTCCGCCGCCGGGTCGCATGCAACCTTTTATGGCTCGGCGCTGTATCTCGGCAACGGTCAGAACGGGTCCGGCGTCGGCTGCGACAACACCACCACACCGCTGATCACGGTCACACCCCGGCCGATCCTGCTGCCGGACGTTCCCACGGCGCACGGAGCGTTTGCCTGGCTGTCGTTCACCGGGCGTTGGGGCCAACGTGAGGCCGGCTTCAACAACGGACCGACCGGCCCGAACACGAAAACCGTGTGGAGCGAGCCGTTCACCTGGATGGACGGAACGCGTTCGACGAGTCCAAAGGTTCCGGTCGCCTCATTCGTCGGACCATCGGTCGCCGGGGCGTTCTGCGGCGCGGTGGCCAGCGTCTCGGGCTTCCTGAACCTCGCCGCCAAGACGGTCCCGGGCGCGATCGGCGTCGCGGTGATCCTGCTCGTGCTCATCGTGGTGCCGGCGAGCCTGACCACCTGGCGCCCGGTGAAGCTCGATCCGCTGCGCCAGGTGCGGGCGCTCGGGCAGCTGCTCCTGTCAGCGGGGCGTCTGTATTGGCGCCACGCCGGAATTCTGGTGCTCATCGCGTTGACCTCGCTGCTGCTGATCGGCGCTATCGACCTCCTCGAGTGGCTGGTGATCGGCGCCCTGAAGGGGAGCGGCTCGAGCGTGACGTTCGGCGACTCCGGCACCGCGGAAGGAATCTCCGCGTCGGCCGGAATCGGTCACCTGCTCTCGACGCCGATCGCCGCCGGCGCCGTGATCGCGGTCGTGCGCAGTCTCGAACGTGGGCAGCCCGCGGGGTTCGTCTCGGCGTGGCGCGCGGTGCTGGGCCGGCTGTGGCGGCTCATCGCGGTCGAGTTGCTCGCCACTGCGCTGGTCATCCTGCTCCTGATCACGATCATCGGGATTCCCTACGCCATTCACAAGTTCGTGGACTGGCAGTTCGCCCAGCAAGAGGTTCTGTTCGAGGACCGCTCGATTCGCGACGCATTGCGGGGCAGCAGTCGGATCGTCCACGGGCACTGGTGGCACACCGCCGTGGTGGCCGCCACGTTCTTCGTGCTCGGCCAGATCCCGGGGCCGCTGTTGGGGTTCGCGCTGTTGTTCACCACCACTCCGGTGTCCGCCGTGAATCTGTTCGGGTCGGTGGTCTCCGCGTTGCTGCTCCCCTATGTCGGGGTCGGACGCACCCTCTTGTACCTCGACCTCGAGGCCCGCCACGTCAGCGATGCCGCGCCGGCGCCTCTCAACCTCACGCCGGCACCCGCCCCGGGGTGAGACCCAAGGTCGCCGTTAATCGGCGCCTTCGCCGGGCGCGCCGCCCCTGTCCAGGAGCGCCAGCAGATCGCCGATCCGCTGCTCGCGCGCCAGCGGATCGGGGATCGGCAGATCGGACTGAATCGTGTACCGATTGCGTCGTCCCACACGCGCCCGAGAGATGTAGCCGGCGTCAGCCAGCTCGGTGACAATCCGGTGGGCAGCGCGCTCGGTGATCCCCACCGCATCGCCGATCTCGCGCAGGCGTACCCCGGGGTCATTGGCGATGCACAGCAGCACTCGAGCATGGTTCGTGAGGAAGGACCAACCCCGCTGATTGCTGCGCGGCAGAACGGTGGACAATTATTTCCGGACTTTCATTTCCGGTATAGTGGATATCACACCGAGTGAAGGAGGGGGCACCGATGCCGCATTGCATGTGTGCAGCCTGCAGGATCCGTTGTCAGAACGAGGGAAGCGCAGCCGACGTCGTCGGTGACCTGTGCCCCTATTGTGGGTCGTTGTTGGAGCCTGTCACAGACCTCTCAGCGGTCGTGGGCTTCCGCCGGATCACCTTGGGCGAGGAGGCACCCGATGCCACGCTGGCCATCTTGGCCCCCGCGGTCACCGATCGCAGTCCCGTCGTCGATCGCGTGGACCCGTTTATCTCGCGCCGAGGCGCGCTGATCACTCGCGAGCAACAGCGACGCGATGACGGCGACCTCCTCTTCGCGGCGGCGGTCGCGTTGCCGCGCCCGGGCATCGAGAACTAATGGCGCCCCGGCACAAGGTCACGACTTCGACGACACCGACCAATTACCGGCTCAGCTCCGACGAGCGGCGAGCCGCCCGTCTCGCCGAGATCGCCAACAAGCAGAGCGATCTCAAGCGCGAGGCAGCCGAGCGCCGCGCCAAGCGCACGGCCGATGCGGCCGCCGAGGCCAAGTCGGCGCCCGCGCCGCTCACCGAGCCGGATCAGACCAACCGCACAGAGCCCAGCGATTCCGCCTGAGCGCGGCGAGCGCACCCTGCGCGCGGGCAGCACGAGCACCAGCACCAGCACCAGCACCGGTACCCCACGTGGAGATGTCACCATTCCATGCCGATGGTGATCGACGTTGCCACGCCGCACGGACCGGCACGGGCTCACCTGCATCCGGTCAACCAGCCGAAGGCCGCATTAGTCCTCGGCCATGGAGCCGGTGGTGGGATCACTGCGCCGGACCTGGTGGCTGCGACCGACGCCGCCCGCGATCAGGGCTTCAGCGTTGCGCTGGTCGAGCAGCCCTACCGTGTCGCCCGTCGACGGGCGCCGGCTCCGGCGGCCCACCTCGACGCCGCATGGACGATCGTCGTGCAGCACCTGCTGGCCGACGAGCTGAGCGGATTGCCGCTCGTGGTCGGCGGACGGTCGCTGGGCGCGAGGGTGGCCTGCCGGACCCAGGCGACGCTCCAAGCGGCGGGGGTGCTGTGCCTGGCCTTCCCGCTCAAGCCGCCGCGGCGCTCCGGTTCGACACCGGCGCAGAGCCGGCTACCCGAGCTCGATGCCGTGCGCGCTCCGATGTTGGTCGTGCAAGGTACGCGGGATCCGTTCGGCATGCCACCCGCGGCCAGCGGCCGCAGCGTGATCGAGGTGGCGGGCAACCACAGCCTGCGGACGGACCTCGGCTCGGTGCGCGCAGCGGTACAGGCGTGGCTCGGCGCGCTCGTGGTTGAACTGGCCAACTCCGGCAGCACCGAAGTCGCCATGTCGCTACGGCGTTCGATACCGACACGCCGTTCACGACCACCACAACCCTCGCAGGCCACGGCACGGTGCCGCTGGCCGTGGCGCAGATCTGCAAGTTCACCTGGATGTGCGCTGCCGCGCCGCGCGGGCCGAACATCCACGCCAACGCTCAGGGTTATAAGAAGATGGCCGCGGTGTTTGCCGCCAAGCTGTAGTCGGGCGGGCCATCGGCTAGCGGGCGGCGCTGGGGGGCGCCGCCCGCACCGATGTCGATACAGAAGGTATGCGGGCGGGCGGGCGGCCAGGCGAGGCTGCCCTTGGGTGATGCGCGCCAACACTCCTTGCAACTGAAATCGGCCCGGCCGACCGGCCAGTCAACTCTCGGGGGAGAAACTGGACACGTTGGCAGCCGGAGCGGCCCGCAGCGCCGCCGCCTGCCCCACCTCCTCATCAAGGCTGATTGGCGGACCGAAGCTGATCCGCATCAGGGCGCCGCCGTCGGGCGCATTGGCGGCCGCGACGGATCCCCCGTGGGCCTCGGCGGCCTGGCGGACGATCGCCAGGCCGAGACCCGATCCCGCCTTGGCGCGCGCGTCGCGGGCGCGATGGAAGCGATCGAACACGAACGGCACGTCCTCCTCGTGGAACCCCGGGCCATGATCGCGGACCGTCAAGGTGCCATCGCGCAACTCGAGCTCGATCGCCCCGCCGGGCGGGCTCCACTTGGCTGCGTTGTCGAGCAGATTCGCCACCGCCCGCGCGATCCGGTCCCCCTCGCCGTGCACCAGCGTCGGCTCGAGGTCCGCCTGCACCGACAACTGCGGTGAGCGGCGGCGGGTGCGCTGTACCGCGGCCGCCACGATTTCGTCCAGCCTCACGTCCCCGGGCTCCCCGCTCGGCTTGCTCCCGCGCGCGAGCTCGACCACGTCGCTGACCAGCGCGGTCAGCTCGTCGAGCTCCTCGATCACGTCCGCGCGCAGCGCAGCGCGATCCTCGGCGGACAGCAGCGCCTCGTCGCGCATCAGCTGGAGGTTGGCGCGGATCGTCGCGATCGGCGTGCGCAGCTCATGTGAGGCGTCCGCGACGAGATTGCGTTGCGCCTGCACCGAGCGTTCGAGCGCATCGAGCGTCCGGTTGAACGTCTGCGCCAGCCGAGCCAGCTCATCGCTGCCCTGGACCTCCAACCGCTCCTGCTCGATCCGCTCCGGGTTGGCGGCAATCGTCTCCGTTTGGCGCGTGAAGCGGGCGATGGGCGCAAGCGCGGTTCGCGCCACGAGGATCCCCAGCAGCGCCGCGAGCGCGATCCCGCCGGCCGCGATGGCGATCAGCAGCAGGAGCTGGCTCGACAGGGCGTCGTCGACCTGGGTCAACGGCAGCGCCACCTGCAGCGCGCCGAGCGATCCGATCCCGTAGGCGAGCACTCGCAGGTGCGTCGCGCCCACGTGCGTGTCGGTCAGGTAGCGGCCGCTGCCGCTGGCCGCCAGGGCCTTCACCCTGGCGTCGACCGGGATCCCCGTGCTCTCGCCGCGGGCCAGGCACGTCGACCCGTCGGGCCGGACCACCTGAACGTAGCCCGGGGCACTGCCGAACCCCCCGCCGCGGCTGAAGTCGAGCCCCAGGCCGCCGTCGCAGTCGGCCGCTGTCGCGCCTGGGGACGAGCCGCTGGTCGCGCCCGGCAGAGCCCCCGGGCCAGCCGCGCCACCCTGCCCGAGACCGCCGGGGCTCCCGCCGCTCCCCGCGCCGGGACCGTGGCCCGCACCCCCCGCGCCGGGGCCGTAGCTCCCGGCGCCGCCCGGGTTTCCCCCGCCCCCCGGACCGGGACCGTGGGTCACGCCGGCCCGCATCAGGATCGGCTGCGCCAAGCTGTTGAGCGACTTGTCCACCTGTCCCTGTAGCTCGGACCGCGTGCCGGCGTACGCGGACACCGCCACCGCGATCACCGCCAGCGCCACCGCGACCCCGGCGGCGAGGGCCAGGCGCGCGCGCAGGCTCACGCTCCGTCCTCGCTCGGGGTGAACGGAGCCGATCATTCGTCCGGCGCCGGCTCCCGCAGCGCGTATCCCACCCCCCGCACGGTGTGGATCAGCGGGCGGGCCCCGGCGTCCTCGAGCTTGTGTCGCAGGTAGCCGACGTATACGCGCAGCGCGTTGGAGGTGGGCCCGAAGTCATATCCCCACACCCGGTCGTAGATCAGGCCGTGGGGCAACACGCGCCGCGGGTTGAGCATCAGCAGCTCGAGTAGCTGGTACTCGGTCCGGGTCAGCTCGACGAACGTCCCGGCGACCGACACCCCGTGGCGGGCCGGATCCAGCCTCAGCTCATCGAACGACAGGCCACCGTCGACGTCGCCCCCGGCGCCCGCGCGACGTAGCAGCGCGCGCAGCCGCGCCTTCAGCTCGTCGATGTCAAACGGCTTGACCAGGTAATCGTCGGCCCCGGCGTCGAGCCCGTCGACGCGATCGGACACGGCATCGCGGGCGGTCAGCATCAGCACCGGAACGCGGTTGCCCTCGCGACGCAATAGGCGGCAGACCTCCAACCCGTCAATGTCGGGCAGCCCGATGTCGAGGACCACCGCGTCGGGAACGATGGCCGAGACCTCCGACAGCGCGTCCGCCCCGGTGTCGCTCAGGCGCACGTCGTAGCCGGCCAGCGTGAGCGCGCGGCGCAGCACGTCGCGCAGCGCGCGATCGTCATCGACGACGAGCAGTCGCATCGGCTGATTGTCGCGGCTTTTCCGGGGCCGCCCCGAAGTTCCTACGTTTCCCTTACGCGGTCGCGCAGCACGGCGCCGAGGATCCCGTTGACGAACCCGGGAGCCTCGCTGCCGCAGAATTGCTTGGCAGTCTCGACCGCCTCGTCGATGGCGCCCTCAGGCGGGATCGCCTGGTCTCCGGGGACCTCATCGGGGTAGAGCATCTCGGCGAGACCCACGCGCAGGATCGAGCGCTCCAACGGCGCGATCCGCTCCAGCGACCACCCGCTGGCGTAGGTCGAGATCAGCTCGTCGAGATCGGGCTGGTGCTCGCGCACCAACTGGGCCAGCGCGCGCGTGAACGAGTGCACGTCGCGCGGGAAGCGTCTCCTCCAGGGGACGGCCGAGCAGATCGCT
The DNA here is from genome assembly GCA_963838535.1 of uncultured Solirubrobacterales bacterium. GTDB lineage: Bacteria > Actinomycetota > Thermoleophilia > Solirubrobacterales > Solirubrobacteraceae > Palsa-465. The sequence continues at coordinate 33,266 of CAWIRN010000019.1, read as the reverse complement.
CTGGTACAGCGCCCAGATCGCCGCGCGGCGCTGCTCGGTTCTACGCACTGCGGTTCACAGCGTCACCCCGGTCAAGCCCGGGACATGTATTCGCCACTGCGGGTGTCCACCCGGACGGCATCCCCCACGTTGACGAACAGCGGAACCTGGATCCGGGCCCCGGTCTCGAGCACCGCCGGCTTGGTCCCGCCGCCCGAGGCGGTGTCACCGCGGACCCCCGGCTCGGTCTCGGCCACCCTGAGGTCGAGCGCGCTCGGGAGCTGCACGTCGGCCGGCTCGTCATCGATGTACAGCAGTTCGACCTCGTCGGAGTCCTTCATCCACTGCAGCGACTCGGCCAGCGTGCCCTCGGGGATCGTGAGCTGCTCGTAGCTCTCGGTGTCCATGAAGTGCGCGTCGGTCCCGTCGCGGTAGAGAAACTGCATCCGGCGCACCTCGGTGCGCACCGAGCGGAACTTCTCGCCGGCCCGGAAGGTGCGGTCGATCACGTTCCCGTCGCTCGCTCGGCGCAGCTTCGTGCGCACGAACGCCCCACCCTTGCCGGGCTTCACGTGCTGGAACTCGAGGATCTTGAAGATGGTCCCATCGACGTCGATGTGATTGCCGTTACGGAATTGATTGGTCGAGATCATGGCCAGCGGCCAGTCTAGTGCGCGCCGACGGTCAGTCAGTCGGTCGAGATCAGGTGCTTGCGCACCGAGGTGAGGATCTCGCAGCCGTCGTCGGTGACCACGACGAGATCCTCGATGCGCACCCCGAATTGTCCGGGCAGGTAGATGCCGGGCTCGACCGTGACGGCGTTACCGCTCTGCAGATCGTCGTCCGAGCGCTGCGAGAGCCGTGGGCCCTCGTGGATCTCGAGCCCGACGCCGTGGCCCAGTCCGTGCCCGAAATGATCGCCGTGCCCACCGGATTCGATCACCGCGCGCGCCACGGCGTCCACGTCGCGACCGCTGACGCCGGCTTTGATCGCCTCCACGCCGGCGATCTGGGCCTGCAGCACCAGCTCATACACCTCGCGGGTCATCGCGTCAGGATCGCCGGTGGCGACGGTGCGCGTGCAATCCGAGCAGTAGCCGTCGAGCTCGGCGCCCCAGTCGATCACCACCATCTCACCGCGGCCGATCTCCACGTCGCGCGGATGCGCATGCGGCAGCGCCGAATGGGGCCCGGCCGCGACGATCGCCTCAAACGAAGGACGCTGAGCCCCGCCCTCGCGCATCGCGCGCTCGAGCACGCCCGCCAGCTCCGACTCGGTGCGGCCGACCAGGCCTCCCCACAGCAGCTGCTCGAACGCCGCGTCGGCCAGCTGGGTGGCGGCCCGGATGCGGTCGATCTCCTCGGGCTGCTTGACCGCGCGCAGACGCTCGACGAGCTGGCCGGCGGCGACGAGCTCAACGCGCTCGGGCAGCAGCTCGCGCAGCCGCGCGTGCTGGCGAACGGTGACGTGCGCGTCCTCGAAGCCGAGCCGCAGCTCTCCCGGCGGCAGGGCGTCGGCGACCGCGTCGATCAGGTCCTGGGCCGCGCGCCGGCGCTCGAAGGCCGGGTCGACCTCGACGGCCGCCTGCTCGACGTAGCGGAAGTCGGTGACGAACACGCATGTCTGCGGGCCGACCAGCGCCAGCCCGTTGCTCCCGGTGTAGCCGGTCAGGTACCGCACGTTGACCAGATTGGTCACCAGCAGCAGATCGACGCCCGCCTCGGGCAGCCGTCCGCTCAGTCGCTCGGGCCGGCCCGTCATGCCGCCAGCTCCGTGAGCAGGTGCCCGAGCGCGTCGCGGTAGCCGTCCGGGCCCTTCCCGGACACCCGCGCGATGCACAGCTCTCGGATCACCGATTCACGCCGCCAGGGCTCGCGCGAGTCGACATCGGACAGATGCACCTCGACGGCGGGCAGACCGGTCAGCTCGAGCGCGTCGCGGATCGCGTAGGAGTAGTGCGTCCACGCTCCCGGATTGAGCACGATCCCATCGGCCAGGCCCTCGATCCGTGCAGGTGCTCGACGAACGCGCCTTCATGGTTGGTCTGGAAGAACCGTGTCTGAAGCCCAAGCTCACCGGCCACGTCGGAGATCCGCCGCTCGAGTGCGTCAAAGGTCAACGTCCCGTAATGCGCCGGATCCCGGCGACCCAGCTGATCGAGGTTCACCCCGTGCATGACTTCGATCCGGTTGCGCATCGCCCTAGGTTGCCAACTCTCGCACCGCGGCGATCAGCTCGCGGGAATTCACGCTGCAGCCCGGGAGCGGTTCGCCCGGCGCCGCGAGCAGCACGAACGGGACCGGACGGTCACCGAGCCGCTTCTTGTCGCGGGCGGTCGCCATCACGACGGAGTCGGGGTCGACACCTTCGAGCGTCGTCGGCAGGCCGTGCGCGCTCAGCAGTCCCGGCCACCTCCTCGCGCAGGTCGCTCTGACCGGACAGCCGTAGCGCGGCGAGCAGCCCGAGCGACACCGCCTCGCCGTGGCGATAGCTCGCGTACCCGGTCACCGTCTCGATCGCGTGGGCCACCGTGTGGCCGAGGTTTAGCACCTGCCGGAGGCTTGCGTCGCGCTCGTCCCGAGCCACGATCCGCAGCTTTGTGCGAGCGCACGCGGCGATCACCTCGGGCGCGGTGGGATCGGCTCCGCCTCGGATCAGCTCCCATAGCCTCCCCGCCGCGATCAGCGCCGTCTTGACCACCTCCGCGTAGCCGGCGGCCACCTCGGCGTGAGGCAGCGTGGCCAGCGCGTCGGTGTCGGCGATCACCGCCACCGGCTGATGGTAGGCGCCGACGTAGTTCTTGGCCTCGGAGAGGTCGACGCCGGTCTTGCCGCCATACGCCGAGTCGACCTGCGACACCAGCGTGGTCGGCACCTGGACATAGCGGACGCCGCGCTGGTAGGTCGCGGCGCAGAAGCCGGCCAGATCGCCGACCACGCCGCCGCCGAGCGCGACCACCACGTCCTCGCGCGTCATCCCGGCGCGCGCCAGCTCGGTCCACACGATCTCGGCGTGGGCGATCGTCTTGGACTGCTCGCCGGGCATGATGCCGACGCGGCCATCGAGCGGCCTGACGGCGTCCTCGTACAGCCTGCCGACGGTGCCGTCGGTGACCAGGAACCGGCGACCCTGCACCGTCTGGGGCCAGAAGATCGGCTCGCTGATCAGGCCGGGGCCGATGAAGGCGGGATAGTCGCCCGACGCACTGGTCGCCCAGAGCGTCTGGATGCCGCCGGGCAGTCCCTCGAGCGCGCTCAGCACCTCCGCCATCGACCGCGAGCGCTCGGTGGGGACCACCACGTCGGCCAGCCGGCGTAGATCGGCTCGCGTTGCGCGTAGAGACCGCTCGAACGCCGAGCGGTCCCGGGCCAGCGGACGATCGGAGCCCTGACAGCGCTCCCAGGCCGACTCGACGTCGACATCGACCCAGACCACCAGCTGCTCCGCGAGTGCCTGACGGACCGCCGCCGAGCCGATCGCGCCGCCCCCCAAGGCGAGCACGTGGGTGTCGGTCGCCTCGAGCAGCTCGAGCGTGATCCGTTCCTCGGCGGCCCGGAACGGCCCTTCGCCGTCCTCGGCAAACACCCGTTGGATCGGCTTGCCGAGCCGCTCCTCGATCACCTCGTCGACGTCGAGCGCGCGGCACCCCAGCACGGTCGCCGCGTTGCGGGCCGCGGTCGACTTTCCCGCCCCCATGAAGCCGATCAGGACCACGGCCCGGCGGGCCTCATGCACGTTGGCGTGCGGGAGGCTCACTGCCCCCGCCACCCGATCCGGCTCTTGTACGCGTCCAGGGCGCCGCGCACGTCGTCGATGTGGTCGCCGCCGAACTTGAGCCGGTAGGCGTCGGCGAGCACGAAGGCGACCATCGCCTCTCCGACCACTCCGGCGGCCGGGACCGTGCACGAGTCGGTTCGTTCGCGCAGCGCCTCGGCGGGCTCGTGCGTGGCGATGTCCACCGAGCGCAGGGGCTTGGTCAGCGTCGGCAGCGGCTTCATCGCCCCCCGCAGGACCAGCGGCGCTCCCGTCGTCATCCCGCCTTCGAGGCCTCCGGAGCGGTTTGTCTCGCGCCAGTAGCCGCGCTGCTCGTTGTAGAAGATCTCATCGTGGGCCTGCGAGCCGGGCAGGCCGGCGACCTCGAGCCCGTCGCCCAGCGACACCGCCTTGATGGCCTGGATCGACAGGATCGCCTGTCCCAATTGCCCGTCGAGCCGGTCGCGCCAGGAGGCGTAGGACCCGAGCCCCGGGACGAGCCCGAACGCCCGTACCTCGAACACTCCGCCGAGCGACTCGTTGAGCTTGCGCAACCGGTCGATCTCGGCCACCATCGCCCGGCTGGCCTCCGGATCCAGGCAGCGCACGGGGGATTCGTCAACCTGGGCAAAGTCGCCGGGCGTCAGATCGTCTCGGAGCGGTGCCCTCACCCCCGTGATCTGGATCACGTGCGAGTAGACGCTCACCCCGAGGGCGCTCAGGAACGCCTTGGCCACCGCGCCGCCGGCCACCCGCGCCGCCGTCTCCCGCGCGCTCGCGCGCTCCAGCACGTCGCGCACGTCGCTCAGCCCGTACTTCTGCGTCCCAACCAGATCGGCGTGTCCAGGCCGCGGCAGATGAACCTCCGCCAGCTCGGCCTCGACCGGCCACGGATTCATCCGCTCCTCCCAATTGGCGTAGTCGCGGTTGACGACCTGAAGCGCGATCGGCCCGCCGAGGGTGCGTCCGTGACGCACGCCGCCGGTCACCTCCACCTGGTCGCGCTCAATCTTCATCCGGCCGCCGCGCCCGTGCCCGAGCTGGCGGCGGGCGAGATCCCGGTTGAGCGCGTCGCGCTCGAGGCTCAGCCCGGCGGGCAGGCCCTCGATGATGCACGTCAGTCCCGGGCCGTGAGACTCGCCGGCGGTGGTCAGATGCAGCGCCATCGACGATCGAGCTTAGGCGCGGCCCGCAGGCGCATCGACGCCGCCCTCGGCCGGCCCGGGCTTGTCGGGGCTGCCGCTGCCAGCCGGCGCGCGCGGCCCGTGGACGCCGTCCTCGGCGGGCGCATCCTGGGCATTGATGCCGGGAATCGTCTCGCCGGTGCCGCGGCACCATGGACACACGACCGGGTGGCTCTCACCGCCCAAGGTCGAGATGAGCCGGCCGGTTCCGCGACATGGTCGGCATGCCGTGGCGCTCGCCGCGCTCTGATGTTCTTCGCCGTTGATCGCGCTCACTGCGAGTTCACGATACCCGTGCGGACCCTCAGCCGGTCAGCGGCCCGCCGCCGCGGCCCGCATCTGCGCCACCGGCGCGGCCTGGCCCGTGAACAGGGCGAAGCTGAGCGCACCCTGTCCGACCAGCAGCCGGAGACCGTCGACCGCGGGCACGCCGCGGTCGTGCGCGGCTCGCACCAGCGCCGTGCCCCCATCGCTGTAGACGAGGTCGACCACGCAGCGGTAGCGGCTCAGTTCGTCGGCGCAGACCGGTAGCTGGTCGAAGGTCATCGACGAGCCGTCAAGCCCCACCGCCGTGCAGTTGACCAGCAGATCGGCCGGCGCGGCCTCCCGCACGGCGGTGGCGCCGAGCTCGTCGGACAGGCGCCGCGCCCGTTCCGCGGTTCGGTTCCAGACCCGAACCTCGCGCGCGCCGGCGTCGCGCAGCGCCCAGACGGCCGCTCGGGCGCTGCCGCCGGCGCCGAGCACGAGCGCGCGTCCCGCCGGCGAGCCCGAACGGCAGCGCGGCGATCAGCGCCGGCGCGTCGGTGTTGTCGGCGTCGATCGTCCCGTCGGGCTCGAAGGTGAGCGTGTTGGCGGCCCCGATCGCGCGGGCGCGGCCGGTCGGCTCGGTCGGCCAGCGCCAGCGCCGCCTCCTTGTGCGGGATCGTCACGTTGGCCCCGCGGAAGCCGGCGCCGGGCAGCGCCCGGACGGTCTCGGCGAGCAGCTCCGGCGGCACCGGCAGCAGCTGATAGCGCCAGTCCGCTCAAGCCGACCGCGCGCAGCGCCGCGTTCTGCATCGCCGGCGAGCGGCTGTGGCCGACCGGCCAGCCGAGCACGCCCAGGCGCGTGTGCGCGCTCAGCATGCGCCGGCGAGCGGCCGCCGCGCTTGGCCCGCGCCGCCTGGTACTGCTGCGCATCGATGAGGAACTGGGAGTAGCTCGAGGTGAACACCTGCTCGCCGTTGCCGCACGGCTTGACGACGAAGTACAGGTACTTCGTATGCGCCGGGATGCGCCGCGGCCTGGATCGCCGCGAGGCCGGGGTTGCCGATCGGCGTCGGCGGCAGCCCCTTGTGGATGCGGGTGTTGTACGGCGAGCTCGAGTTCAGCTCAGAGACGGTCAGCGGCTTGGTGTAGTTGCCGGTCGCGTAGCGGGTGGTGGCGTCGAGCTGCAGCGGCATCCCGTCCCGCAGCCGGTTGTAGATGACCGACGAGACCAGCGGACGGTCGTGCGCCGTTGCCGCCTCGGCCTCGATCATCGAGGCGATGATCAGCACGTCGTAGGGGGTCAGATGCTTGCTGCGCGCGTAGCTGAGATTCACCTTCGCGAACGTCTTGCTGGAATGCCCGCAGCTGGTCGGCGACCAACCTGTTGATCCGGATCGGGTCGACCAGCTGGTAGGTCGACGGGAACAGGAAGCCCTCGAGCGAGTTGGTACGGGCGGGCGCGCCGTACGCGCGCGGGTTGAGCAGCGGCGAATGACGAGTGGCGGCGAAATAGCTTCCGTGGACGCCCTGCGAGCGCAGCAGCGCGTCGATCTGGCGGCGCGTGCGGCCCTCGGTGATCGTCAGCTCGGTCACCTTGGCGGCGCGCGGCGCGTGTGGTCAGCTTCGAGAGCACCGAGGCGTAGCTCATGCCGAGCTGCAGGTGATAGGTGCCGGTGCGCAGATCGCTGCGCTCGCCGGCCAGCATCGCACGCAGCTCGAAGAAGAAGCCCGACGGAGATCACGCCGTCGCGCGCCAGCAGATTGCCGACCTGCCTCGAGCTCGTGTGGGCGGGGATGGTCACGGTCACGCTGCCATGGGGCGAGCCGTGGAAGGGCTGGAAGAGCTGGACCAGGAACCAGATCACACCCGCGCCGAGCAGCAGCGCCACCAACGATGCGAACCGCCCCACCCAGGAGTGCCGCCGACGGCCCGTGGTCGGGGCCAGGGGCGGCCTGACCTTGCTCCCCTGGCGATCGCGGCGGGACTTGGGGTGCGTGAGGCGGGTAACCCGCCGGGTCCCCGCCGGGGCCTGGAGGTCCTCGTCCGCCGCGTCCGCCGGGCCGCCGCGGCCGCCGTGGCCGCCTCGCCGAGATACGGGGGATCCTCGCCCTCGTCGTCCAGATACTCATGCTCGTCGAGGTCATCATCCGGATGCCCGTGCTCGTGGCGGTCCTCGGCCCGAGACGCGGACTCCTCGCCGTCCTCGTCGGCATACCCGTGCCGCTCGATGTCCTCATCGACGTCCTCGCCCCTCCTGACACCGTCGTCGTGATAGCCGTCCGGCTCGACGCTGTCGTCGCCGTACCCGTCCCGCTCGATGCCCTCGCCAACGTACCCGTCCCGCTCGATGCCTCGTCGCTGACCGTCCGGCCGACGCCTCGGACCGGCCGCCGATCCGTCGTCGCTGTACCCGGCTGCTCGGGGCCTGGCCGCGTTCCGTGCTCGTGCGCACCTCGGCTCGGCCCGGCCGCCCCGTCGGCGGGATTTCCGGCGTCAGCGGAGTCGCTGAGCGGCGCGCCGCGTCCAGCTCGGCAATCTGCTGATCGGACTCAGCGTTGCGGACACGCGTGGGCTGGTTTGACAGCCGGGCCCGTCTGAGCTCGCGCTCTCGGCGCGCCGCCTCGCGCTCGGCCGCGGTCCGCCGTCCCAGGTCAGACACCGCTCACCTCCGCCGCCGCTTGGCGCGCCAGCCAGCCCTCCAGCAGGTGCGCCGCCGCGCGCGAGTCCTCGCTTGCCCGTCCCCCGGTGCGCTCGGCCAGCCGAGTGGTGAAGCGCTCGTCGTAGAGCTCGACCGGGACCGACAGCGTGTGCTCGAGCCGCGCCGCAAACGAGCGTGTCTCGCTCGTCTGAGCCGAGTCGCCGCCTGACAGCGACAGCGGCAGCCCGACCACCACCCGCTCGACCCCCAGCTCTCTGACCAGCGCCCGCAGCCGTCCCAGCCCGCGCCGCGAGGCAGGCGCGAGCACCGGCTCCAGCGGCGTCGCCAGCACGCCCGTCGGATCGCTCACCGCGCACCCACAGCGCGCACTGCCGTAGTCGAGCGCGAGCACCCGCATGCGCTAGCCGGCGAGCGCCGCCTCGATCGCATCGCGAGCCGCCTGGATCGCTTCCCCGAGCTTGTCGGGATCGCGCCCGCCGGCCCGCGCCAACGTGTCGCGGCCGCCTCCGCCGCCTCCGACCTGTTGCGCGGCCAATTTGACGATCTCCCCGGCGCGCACACCACGCGCGACGAGCGACGGCGCCACGCTGGCGATCAGGTCCACGCGACCCTCGCCGGCGCTGCCGAGCACGATCGCGGCGTCGCCGAGCTTGGCCTTGAGCCGGTCGGCGACCTCCAGCAGCGCCTTTCCGTCTGCCACCTCGACGACCGCGGTCAGCACGCGGGCGCCGTCGGCCTCCACCGCGCCGGCCGCCAGCTCGTCGAGGTCGACGGCGCCGTTCTCATGGGCGCTGCGGCGCGCCGCGCGCTCCAGCTCGCGCATCCGCTCGCGCGCCTCGTCAACCGCCGCGGGCACGCGCTCGGGCGGCACGCGAAGCGTCCCGGCGGCCTGCTGCGAGCGCCCGATCGTGCTCGCGCAGCAAACTGACCGCTGCGGGCCCGGTGATCGCCTCGATCCGGCGCACGTTCGCCGCACTCGAGGTCTCCCCGAGCACCTTGAACAGCCCGATCTCCGACGTGCTGCGAACGTGGGTCCCGCCACACAGCTCGCGCGAGAACGAGCCATCGCCGATCTCGACCATCCTGACCACGTCGCCGTACTTCTCGCCGAACAGAGCCATCGCACCAAGGCCTCGCGCCTCATCGAGCGTGGTTGTGAGCGCCCTGACCGGGTAGCTCGCGAGGATCCGCTCATTGACCTCGTCCTCGACCTGCTGCAGCTCCGCGGCGGTCAGCGCGCGGTTGTGGGTGAAGTCGAAGCGCAGCTTGTCGGGCCCCACGTAGGAGCCCGCCTGATGCACGTGGGTGCCGAGCAGCTCCCGGAGCGAGGCATGCAGCAGGTGCGTGGCGGTGTGATTGGCCTCGGTGGCGTGGCGGGCGAGCCAATCGACGTGCGCGTGGACGCGCTCGCCGGGCTCAAAGCTTCCGCGCTCGGGAACCAGCGCCACCACCTGGTCGTCGCCCAGGCGCAGCACGTCATCGACCCGCGCGCGGCACTCGCCGTCGGCACACTCGACGTAGCCGGAATCGGCGACCTGCCCGCCGCCCGTCGCGTAGAACGGAGACTCGACCAGCTTTAGCAAAACGTACCCTTCTTGACCGGTAACGGCACCGATCGTAGTCTCGGCGTCGGTCGTCTCGTAGCCGACGAACTCGGTGGCAAAGCCCGCCTCGCCCGACAGCGCGCGCGCTCGCTCCTTCAGCCGCTCGCCGCTCTGGCCCCGGCCGGACCCCGCCCGAGCGCGCGTGCGCTGGTCTTCCATGAGCTGCTCGAATCCGGCCTCCTCCACTCCGAGGCCGTGATCGGACACGATCTCCAGCGTCAGATCGATCGGGAACCCGTAGGTGTCATGGAGCAGGAACGCGTCCGCGCCCGAGATCCCCTCAGCGCCGGAATCGCGCGCGCGCTCGATCAGCTCGTCGAGCCGCTTCAGCCCCTGCTCGAGCGTGTGGCCGAACCCCTCCTCCTCCGCGTCCAGCCACTTGCGTACGAGCTCGCGCTGATCGCGCAGCTCGCGATACTCCGAGCCCATCAGCTCGGTCACCCGCTCGGCGTACCCGGCCAGGAAGCCCCGCTCGAGCCCGAGCGTGCGGCCCTGCTGAATCGCCCTGCGCATGATCCGCCGCAGCACGTAGCCGCGGTCCTCGTTCGAGGGCACCACCCCGTCGGCGACCAGAAAGGTCATCGCCCGGCTGTGGTCGGCCAGGACGCGCATCGCCTTGTCGGTCGGGTAGTCCTGACCGTAGCGCCGCCCGGACAGCTCCTCACCGAGTGAGATCAGCGGCGCGAACTGGTCGGTGTCGAAGACCGACGCCTTGTGCTGGAGCACGGAGGCGAGCCGGTTCAGCCCCAGGCCGGTGTCGATGTTCTTCGCCGGCAGCGGCGTCAGCACACCTTCCGGATTCTGGTCCATCTGCATGAACACGAGGTTCCAGTACTCCAGAAAGCGCTCGTTATCCCCACCCGGGAGGTCGTCGGGCTTGCCGAGCTCGACGCCCCGATCGAGGTAGAGCTCCGAGCATGGACCGCAGGGGCCGGTTGGGCCGGCCTGCCAGAAGTTCTCCGAGCGCGGGCACTCGACGATCCGGTGGCGGGGCACACCGACCTCCAGCCAGGCCTCGATCGCGTCCTCGTCGGGCCCCAGACCGAGTTCCTCGTCGCCGGCGAACACGGTGATCCAGACGTCCTCGGGGCGGAAGCCGAAGCCCTCGAGCGACAGTTCCCAGGCGAACTGCACCGCCTCGCGCTTGAAGTAGTCACCGAACGAGAAGTTGCCGAGCATCTCGAAGAACGTGAGGTGCCGAGTGGTCGTACCCACGATCTCGATGTCGACCGTGCGGAACGTCTTCTGGCACGTCGTGATCCGCGGATGCGGAGGGCGCTCGCGACCCTGGAAGTACGCCTTCAGCGGGTGCATTCCGGCCACCGTGAACAGCGCCGAGGGGTCGTGCTCGGCCGGGATCAACGAGCCGGACGGCAGCCGTTTATGGTCGCGCTGCTCGAAGAACTCGATGTAGGTGCGGCGGATCTCGTCGGAGGTCATTCGGGGAGGAGTTTAGGCCGGTCGCGACCTCGGCCCGAACCCTACGGCCAACACCGGCTACCCTTCCGCCGACGCGCTCGCGTAGATCGCCAATCCCGGTCAGTCGGGAGGCGGGCGCTGCAGTGGAGCGCCACCGGCCGGAGCCTTCCGGCCGCGACTGGCGCTTGAACGTATTCGCAATCCGGACCTCGGGGTCCGACGGCGCTCGTTGACGTCCATGTACACCCAGATTTCGCTCAAGCAGGCACACCACCGACAGCGATAACACCATCGATGCCCTCAGTCCGCCTTCCGCTCTTGTTCGCGCTTTCGCTCGCCGCAACCCTGTTTTTTATTATTTTTCTGGTTTCCGGTGCGAAGGCCGAGACTAACCCGCTCCAGGGAGTCACGTTCTTCGTCGACCACCAGACTCAGACTGCGCAGCAGGCAGCGCAACATCCCGCGCTCAGAGTGATCGCCAGGCAGCCGGGCGTCGAGCGCTTCGGCACGTTCAGCGGTCCGGACGTCGGGCTCGTGGCCACGAGCTACCTTGAGCGGGCAGCGATCCAGGAACCGGGGACGGTGCCGATGCTGTCGACCTACCGAATCGTCGACGGTCACTGCGGCCACTGGGCGGATCCCCCGGCCGATCAGCTCTCCTACCACGACTTCATCGAGCGCTTGTCTCAAGGGATCGGCGATTTCCGAGCGGTGATGTTCCTGGAGATGGATTCGCTGATCACCACCGGCTGTCTGAGCCGGAACGGTGTCACCATCCGCATGCACGAGCTCAACGACGCAATCAACATCCTCACCGCCAACAACCCGGAGCTCGTCATCTACCTCGACGCGGGCGCCGCCGACGCGGTCCAGGCCCAGCCGATGGCCAACCTGCTGGAGCGTGCCGGAATCGCCAAGATCCAGGGCTTCTTCCTCAACTCCACCCACTTCGACTGGACCTCGCACGAAATCCGCTACGGCGAGCGGGTCTCGCAGCTGACCGGCGGCAAGCACTTCGTCGTCAGCACGAGCGTGAACGGGCGCGGCCCACTGGTGCCCAAGAGCCGGGTCAAATCCGGCAACGAGGTCCTCTGCAACCCGCCCAACCGGGGCCTCGGACCGAGGCCGACCGCCAACACCGGCTACCCGAACGTGGACGCATTCGCATGGATCGGTAATCCCGGCTACTCGGGCGGCCAGTGCCGTCCAGGCGCGCCGCCCACCGGCAGCTTCTGGCTCGCGATGGCGCTCGAGCTCGTCCACAACGCGAACTTCAGCGTCCGCTAGCGCCGAAAACCGGGGCCGGAACCCTTGTGGGGAGCCCGCATCTCTCAGTGGGTCGAGACGGGGTGTTCGCGGCCGGCCCGACGCCGCTGTGCTCCCACGGTTCCGGCTCAGGCCGCCCACGCCGCTCACCAGGCTCTGACCGCCCCCGCCGGCCTCTCCAACCCGATCACGAACAAGGCACACACACCAACATGAACATCGACCAACCAAACCGTGAAACCACACGCGTCTCGCGCTGACCCCCTGAAGGTCAAGCTGGGAAACATCCCAACGCAGGCCCCATTTTCACCGTTCGGGTCGTTCCCCAGCCCCCAGCTGTGAACCATCCCAAACGATTTTTTTGAGTCCTCGATTGGGTTGATATACAGGCAAATCTGTCAGAAATCCGACCCACAGCAGACCATCCCACCCGTCGGGACCGCTCCGCCGCCCCACCAACCGGACCGCCCGGCCCCGCCCGCCCGCCGCGACCGCTCCGCGCACCGGAACCACCCCACGAACCGGACCGACCAGGCCCGCCCGCTCCCCCGCGCATCGCTCCGCGTACCCCCGGCCGCACGAATGGCACAAATTCCGCCCAACCCCCCCGCCGCGTGGCGTCTTTTCTCCAGCCCGGAGTCGGGCGCTCCCAGCGCCCGACGTCCTGGCCCCCCAGCCGGCGGGCGGCGGCTGTCAAGTAGCGCTAACCACTCTCCAAAACGCCGCGCCGCCTCGCGAACAGTGCCGGGCCCCGACGCTACTTGACAGCCGACGACCGACCGCGCTACCCCCCGCTACTAACCCTCACGCTACCCCGGATACGTCAGCAACAGCTTTCGGCCCGACGCTCAGCGAAGAGGATCGACGTGAATCTTCGGTCCGCCAGGGGCGTCTGAGTCAGCGTCGACGTCGGCCGGGCGCCATCCGGCCAGCACGTCTCCCACGTACTCGAGCCCGACCGTCGCGGCGACGAGTGGACGCGGATCGACCGAGCCCGAGGCGTACGCCTCGATTGCCCCGGCGAGTCCAGGGGAGCCAGACAGGATGCCGACCGCCGTCACATCCTTGAGGGCCATCGTGCGGGTGTCGATCGTGCTCGGAACGCCGGCGAGCCCGATGTACACGACGCGCTTGCCCGGCTCGACCAGATCAAGCGCGAGCGCCGGAAGGTCCGCCGCGTTGGAGGCGTCGATCACCGCGTCGAAGGCCAGCCTGGGCAGGTCACTCGCCGTCCACACACCACCGATTCCCAGTGAGCGCGCGAAGGACAACGAGGCGTCGGTCTGGCCGACAATGTGCACCTCAGCGCCGGCAGCATGCGCGAACTGCGCGACGAGTAGGCCGATGGTTCCCGGGCCGAGCACCAGCAGCCGGTCGCCCGGGCGGAGGTCCGCCGCCCACACGGCCCGCAGCGCGTTACCACCGGGCTCGACCATCGCGCCGGCCGCGTCGTCGACCGCGTCCGGGAGCTCATGCAACGACGAGACCGGGACGGCGAGCTGCTCGGCGAGCGCTCCGGCCCGACCGCCGCTGATCCCAACCTCGGTGCGCTGCTCGCACAGATGCTGACGTCTCGATTGACAGCGGTAACAGCCACCGCACCCGAGCATCGTGTCGCCGACGACGCGCCGGCCGATCCACGATCGATCGACGCCTCTGCCCGCCGCGGCAACCACTCCGCACCATTCGTGCCCGAGCCGCATCGGATAGGCCGAGTGCCCATCGTGCAGGTATGCCATCTCGCCGGTGAAGAACTCCACGTCGGTGCCACACACGCCCACGCGAGCGACGTCCACCACGACCTCGCCGGGCTTCGGTGAGGGAGCCTCCACGTCCTGGACCGAGCACTCGCCGGGAGCGGTGACGACAAACGCCTTCACCCAACACCGCCCACCCGTGCCGGCGCGTCGATCGCCGGCGCGCTCATCCGTATCGCGTCCATCCGTGTCGGCGCCTCCACCCGAGCCGATTCCATCTCCTCCGGTTCACCGGCGGTCGGTAGGCTCGGCACGCGTGAGATCCTAGGCGTCGCTGGAACCACGCGGATGCCGATGCCGAGCCGGCGAAGCTGATTCCCACCGATACCGGGCAGGAGATGATCCGATGAGCAGCCCCGTGATACGACGGGCCCTGGTGACCGGGGGAGCCAGCGGGCTGGGACGTGCCTGCGCCCACCGGCTGCGCGCCGAGCATCACGAGGTGATCACGGCCGATATCGCCGAGGGCGCCGACATTCGTCTCGACGTCACCGATGACGAGGCGGTCAGCCGATTGATCGCCGAGCTCGGGCCGATCGACATCCTGCTCAACAGCGCGGGCATCGTCGGTCCCAACGTGCCGCTGTGGCAGACGACTCGCGAGGAGTGGGAAACCACCTTCGCGGTCAACGTTCACGGAACGGTCGCCCTCTGCCGCGCCAGCGTCCCCGGGATGGTCCAACGCGGCTGGGGGCGGATCGTCAACTTCGCCAGCATGGCCGGCAAGGACGGCAACCCCAACCTGAGTGCCTACTCAGCGTCAAAGGCCGCCGTCATCGGTCTGACGAAATCACTCGGCAAGGAGCTGGCCACGACCGGCGTGCTCGTCAACGCCATCGCACCCGCCGTGATCGCCACCGAGATGAACCAGACGACCGCCCCCGACGTCCTCGCCCACATCACCAGCCTGATCCCCATGAAGCGCGTCGGCCAGCCCGAAGAGGTGGCCGAGCTCGTCGCCTGGCTCGCCTCGGACCGCTGCAGCTTCTCCACCGGAGCCGTCTACGACATCAGCGGCGGTCGTGCCACCTACTGATATTCCCCCCTCCGGTGAGGCTCTCATGATTCCGGCGAGGCTGGATCAGCTGGGGCTGACGATGGCCTGGGGACGCGTGCCGACTGGCATTCGCCGGGTTCTCCGCACGTTCGACGGGTTGACGCCACCCGCCGGAAATGTCAAGGGATCCGCAAAAACACCGCACTATCTCCCAAAGTGCGTCAACCGGAAACCGATTCGGGTGATCGCGCATGCCAGCCGTGCGCGATCGCCCAAACCCACAGCCCGGGCCTCAGTTTGGGATCCGGTGCAGGCGAATCTGTCAGAAATCTGCGCGGCCGCGCATCGGGACCCGCCGCGTCGACGTACTTCGCCGGCGCAAGGAGTCGCGGCCGCCGTTCCGACGGCAACCGAGGCCAACCGACCTGTGACGAGCGTGCGCGGAGCCCACGGGTCGCGGTCGACGGTTACGAGAGCGGTTTGGTGATGGTGCCCCACCCGACGACGAGGTCGCCGTCCATCAGGCAGGCGAGCTGACCTGGTGCGGCTCCGTCGACGGGATCGTTGAGCTCGATCGCGAGGGAGCGGTGGCGGCCGGGGGTCGGATCTCCGGGCAGGTGTGCGTGGAGAGGCTTGGAGCGGTAACGCAGCTTGACTCGGTCGACCCGCGAGCCGGGACGGTGCAAGCGGGCCGATCTGAGCGATACGCGTGATGTGCGCAGCGCAGAATGCGGGCCGACGATCACGCGGTTATCGGATGCATTCTTGTCGAGCACGTACAGCGGCCCGTCGCGGTCGATGCCGATGCCCCGGCGCTGACCGACGGTGAAGCGGTGCTGCCCCTGATGATGTCCGAGAACCGCGCCGGCGCGATTGACGATCGGGCCGGGACGGTCGCCGAGCCCGCCGTGGCGAGCCAGGAAGCGCGCCCGGGTGGTGCCGGCCAGGAAGCACAGGTCCTGCGAATCTGCCTTGCCGGCGACCGGCAGGCCGGCCGCGGCGGCGATCCGCCTCACCTCTGGCTTGGCGAGATCGCCGAGCGGGAAGCGCATCCGAGCCAGCGATGCCGGCGCCAGCGCCGCGAGCATGTACGTCTGGTCCTTGGCCGGATCGGCAGCGACCCGGAGCAGCGGTCCGTCGTGATGCTCGGGCTCGGCGATCCTGGCGTAATGCCCGGTGGCGAGCCGGCCGCAGCCGAGCCGGTCGGCCAGCTCGAGCATCGCGTCGAGGCGGACGTGGCCATTGCAGCCGACGCACGGATTGGGGGTCTCCCCCGCCGCGAAGCCCGCGATGAACGGGTCGACAACGCCGGCCCGGAACTCCTGGCGCAGGTCGATCGTGAAGTGCGGTAGGCCCATCGAGTGTGCGAGCGAGCGGGCCTGCGCCACCGCCGTCGCCGAGCAGCAACTCGTCTCGCTGTCGTTCTCCTGGTCCGCCCACAGCTCGAGCGTGACCGCCACGGCCTCACCGTCCTGCGCGCACATCAGGGCGGCCACCGCGCTGTCCACCCCACCGCTCATCGCGACGAGCGTTCGGCCGACCACGGGTTCGACGTCTGCACCGGCGCGCGCCGCCGCTCCCAGCGAGCGCGCCAGCGCGTCGGCCGCCAGCTCGGCAGCGTGGAGCTTGCCCGCGCTGAGCCCGCCGAGCTCGGCGGCGATCTCGTGCGTGCCGACCCGCGCCGCGTCAAGCATCGGCTGGCCGCGGACCAACGTGACCGCGGCGCTGGCGGCCGCCGTCGCGGCGCCACAGCCCAGCGCATCGAACCCCGCGTCCGAGACCGTGCCCGCCTCGACGCTGACCGAGAAGCGGATCTGGTCGCAGCACGAGCCCCCGCCCGAGGTGACGGTAAAGCTGTCGGCCGGGACGCGCCCCAGGCCCTGGGGCGAGGTGAGGTGATGCTCGAAAGCGAAGGAATCCATCTCGGCCGAGGATAGACGCGGGTCCGACCACACGAAGAGCGGACACAGCCACGGGATCGAGCTCGTTCGTCACCCAACGACGGGATCGACCTGCCCGACCGCGTCACGCAGTAAAAACACGCGGCCGCAAGGCCGCGCCTAAAGCTCTAGATGAGCCTTAGCCCCAGCTCGCGGAGCTGGGCGGGTTCCACGGGCGCGGGGGCTCCGGTGAGCGGGTCGCCGCCGCTGGTGGACTTGGGGAAGGCGATCACCTCGCGGATGTTGTCGCGGCCGGCGAGGAGCGCGATGATCCGGTCGATTCCCATCGCGATCCCCCCGTGGGGCGGGGCGCCGTAGCGCAGGGCCTCGAGCAGGAAGCCGAAGCGCGCCTGGGCCTCCGACTCGTCGATGCCGATCAGCTCGAACACTCGCTGCTGGATGTCTCGGCGATGGTTGCGGATCGATCCGCCGCCGATCTCGTTGCCGTCGAGCACGAGATCGTAGGAGCGTGAAAGCAGGCTGCCGGGGTCGTCGAGGTCGCCGGTGGGTGCCGTGAAGGGATGGTGCTCGGCCTCCCAATGCTGCTCCTCGGGCCGCCACATGAACATGGGAAACTCGACGACCCACAGGATGTCGTGGGCGCCGGCGGGGATCAGGTCGAAGCGACGCCCGAGCTCGAGGCGCAGCGCGCCGAGCGCCTGGTTGGCCGTGCGCGCCTCATCGGCCACGATCAGCAACAGGTCTCCGGGCGTCCCCTCCAACCGCTCGGCGAGCGCCGTCATCTCGGCCGCGCTGAGGAACTTGGCGATCGGCGAGCGCCAGGCCGGCTCGTCGGCTTGCACGAACGCCCATACGAGCCCCTTGGCGCCGTGCTGTTTGGCGATCGCGGTCAGCCCGTCGAGCTCGGAGCGCGCCAGCGCGCGGGGGCCGGCGTTGATCCCGCGGACCACGCCGCCGCTGCCCAGCACATCGGCGAAGACCTTGAACTCGGTGGCGGCCAGCGCCCCTCCGAGGTCGTGCAGCTCGAGACCGAACCGCGTATCGGGCCGGTCGGACCCGAACCGACCCATGGCTTCGGCGAAGGTCATGCGCGGCCACGGCGGAGGCGGCACCGTCGAACCCGGCTCGCTCGAACACCGTCCCCATCACCGCTTCCATCGTCTCGATCACGTCGTTCTCCTCCACGAACGCCATCTCGAGATCGAGCTGGGTGAACTCGGGCAGCCGGTCCGCCCGCGAGTCCTCGTCGCGGAAGCACCGGACGATCTGGAAGTAGCGCTCCAGTCCGCCGACCATCAGCAGCTGCTTGAACAGCTGCGGTGACTGGGGCAGTGCGTAGAACGAGCCCGGCTGGATGCGCGCGGGGACGAGGAAGTCTCGCGCGCCCTCGGGGGTCGAGCGGGTGAGGAACGGAGTCTCGACTTCGAGGAAGTCGCGCTCGTCGAGAATCTCGCGCATCGTCGCGATGACCCGGTGGCGCAGCGCGAGTGTCTCCTGCATCGGCGCCCGGCGCAAATCCAGGGCACGGTGATGCAGACGGAGGTTCTCGTCGACGGCGACGTCCTCGTCGAGCGGAAAGGGCGGCGTGTCGGCGTCGGCGAGGATCTCGAGCTCCGAGACCGCGATCTCGATCTCACCGGTCTCCAGGTTCGGGTTGACGTTCTGCGGATCGCGTCGGTTGACCATGCCGGTCGCCGTGATCACGTCCTCGGAGCGCAGCCCATGGGCCATCGCGTGGGCCTCGGGCGCGCTGTCGGGGTGCAGGACGAGCTGGACGATCCCGGAGCGCTCTCTCATGTCGATGAAGATCAATCCGCCGTGGTCGCGCCGGCGGTGCACCCAGCCGGCGACCCGGACCTCGCTGCCCGCCCGCTCGGGGCCGAGCTGTCCCGCCCACACGTCGCGATATTGATTGGGCTGCGGGGCGCGGTTCACGCCGGCAGGCCTCCGCAAGCGCGGGAACGATTGGGGTGCGAGGAGCGGTTCACGCCAGCCGGCCTCCACGAGCATGGGAGCGCTCCGGTTCAAGAACGCGGTTCACGTCAGCCGGCCTCCAAAAGCACGGGAGCGATTTGGGTTCAACAACGCGGTTCACGCCAGCCGGCTCCCGCGCAGGATCGTGGGTATCACCGCCGCCAGCGGGAGCTCCTGCTGAACGCCTGACTCCATGTTCTTGAGCGACACCTCGGTTCCGATGATGGCAACGTAGCGGGCCTCGAGCCGGGCGGCGTGCCTGAGCTGTCCCTTGAGCGAGCGGCCGGCGAGCTCGAGTTGGGCGCTCAGTCCGGCGCGGCGGGCCTCGTTGGCGAGCTCGAACGCGACCCGCCCGGCGTCCGGGGTGGCCAGCGCGACGAACAGGTCCACCAGCTCAGGCGCGACGGGTAGCTCGCCGGCGGCGAGCAGCATCCGCTCGACTCCGGCCGCCCAACCGGAGGCTGGCGTCGGTGCTCCCCCCAGCTGCTCGATCAGACCGTCGTAGCGGCCGCCCCCGCCCACGCCCGATTGCGCACCCAGCGAATCGGAGGCGAACTCGAACACGGTCCGGCTGTAGTAGTCCAGCCCGCGCACGAGCGTCGGGTCGAGCTCGTAGCGGACTTCGGCGTCGTCGAGCAGCTCACAGACACGGGCGAAGTGTTCGGCGTCATCGGGGGCGAGCCGGTCCAGCAGCGTCGGCGCGCCGCGCATCGTCTCGCGGGTGAGGGGGTCGCTGGCATCGAAGGCGCGCATCGGGTTGAGCTCGATCCGCGCCACGACCTCGGGCGACAGCCTTTCCCGGTGTTGGCGCAGGAAGACGGCCAGCTCCTCGCGGTATTCGGCGCGCGTCGCGGGGGCGCCGAGGCTCGACAGCCGCAGGCGCGTCTCCCTCACCCCCAGCAGCTCGAGCAGCTCGGCGAACAGCACGATCAGCTCGGCGTCGGTCTCCGGCCCGCCGGATCCGATCGCCTCGGCCCCCACCTGCCAGAACTGCCGGTAGCGACCACGCTGTGGGGCCTCGCTGCGAAAGAAGCTCGAGAGATACCAGAGCTTGACCGGCTGGGGCAGCTTGTGCATGCCGTGCTCGAGGTACGCGCGGCACACCGGCGCGGTCCCCTCCGGGCGCAGCGTGAGTGAGCGACCGCCGGCGTCCTCGAACGTGTACATCTCCTTCTGCACGATGTCGGTCGACTCCCCCACGCCGCGGGCGAACAACTCGGTCGACTCGAACGTCGGCGTCTCGATGCGGCGGTAGCCGGCGGCGCCGAGCACCTTTCGCGCGTGCTCCTCGAGCACGGCGCGACGGGCCGCGTCCTCCGGGAGCACGTCAAACGTGCCGCGCGGGGCCTGGATCAAGCTCATGGCGGGCAGCCTACGGCTGCGCCGCGAGCTCTCGCAGGAAGGGATTCGTCGCCCGCTCGGCTCCGAGCGTGGTGATCCCCATGTGACCGGGATAGACGGTCGTTTCCGGCGGGAAGGCGGTGGTCAGTGACTCGATCGAGGCCAGCAGCGTCGGCCAGTCGCCACCGGGCAGATCGACGCGCCCGACCGAGCCTTGGAAGAGGACGTCACCCGAGAAGATGGCGGGCTCTTCCCTGATGGCGTACGTGACGTGGCCGGGGCTGTGGCCGGGTGTGAACTTGACCTCGAAGCGGAGGCCCGCGAGCTCGAGGGTTTCGCCACCGCCGACCGTGTGGTCGGCGTCGTAGCTCTCGAACGGACCGAATCCCGGCCACGGTACGTAGTCCATGACATTCGCCAGCACGTGAGTCTCGAGCTCGGGGCAGTAGACCGGGGCCCCGGTCGCCGCGGCGACGGGCGCGACCGCGCCGACGTGGTCGAAATGCGTGTGGGTGAGCAGGATCGCCTCGACCGTCTTGATCTCCAGCGCTTCGACCGCCTGCAGCAGGCGGTCGGGCTCATCGCCCGGGTCGATGATCACCGCGCGGTCGTCGCCGCGGGTGCGCACGATGTAGCAGTTCTCCTCCACGGCCCCCACCGTGAACATGCGCACGTCGATCACCGTGTCGCCCCCTTCTTACGCTGGCGGCGGCGGAACATGAACATCTCCAGGTAGTACCCCGAGGGCACGTAGATGAGCATCGCGATCAGGGCAAACACGACGGCTGCCGCGATGTTCCCCTTCGTGGTCAGCAAGAGAAAGACGAACATCAGCCCGGACGCGAGCAGGGCCCGCTTGACGGCACCGTCCCACGTCGGGGGCGTGTTCAAACGCTTCTCGCGCGCCTGCTCCTTGGTCAGCTTCTTGCGCTCGTCGGCCGACGGCGGGCGTCCGGTGCGCCCGCGCGACTCGATCTTGCCCGCGGCCGTGCCACGATGCTTCGAGCGGCGCTTACGCTTGGTTTGGGCCATTGTGTAGGAGAGCTTACGCGCTACGCGCGAGGGTCTCCTCAATCGTGGCAAATCCGCTGATCGGAACGTCGTCCGGGAAGCCCTCGAACGCCGCGCGGGGGGCGAGGCCGACGAGCTCCGCGCCTGTCGGCGTGGCGTGCCGGCGGATCGCGGCGATCACCGTGGCCAGCGCTGTCGCGCGATGGTTTTCGACGTTCGTCGAGACCTGGGCCACCTGCCGGTGATCGAGCCACAATCCGATCGCGCGGACGCCGGGTAGCCCCTCGGGTCCGCCCTCGCGAATCCGTGCGGCGATCGCCTTCGCGTCTTCCCCGCTCGCCGGCGGCGCCAGCTCGACGTTGAACGCGACGAGCGGCGGACGCGCCCCGACCATCACCGCGCCGGCGGTCGGATGCAGGTGACGCGGCCCGAAGTCGGGTGTCAGCTCGCCGGCCGCGATTCGCCGGGCAAGCTCGACCGGGCCGCCGCGCCGAAGCTCGGCCCGGGTGCGGCCCGCGGCCAGGGCGCCGTACAGGAACACCGGCAACGCGAGCTCGTGGCCGAGCTGATCGCCGAGCACGAGCGCCTCGGCGCAGGCCGCGCCGCGCGTCGCGTCGCTCAGGTAGACGATCGGGGCGACATCGAGAGCACCGATCCTCGGGTGCGCGCCCTGATGGTGCTCGAGGTGGACGCGCGCGACTGCCTCGCGGGCCCCGTCGGTGACCGCGCGCGCGAGCGAGCCCGGCTGCCCGGCCAGCGTGAACACGCTGCGATGGTGATCGGGGTCGGAATGGATAGTGAGCAGGCGCGCGTCGAAGGCCTGGCCGATCGCCTCGATCGCCGGCGCGTCGCGGCCCTCCGAGACGTTCGGGACCGCGAGCAGAGTGGTGACCGGCTGGGCGTTCACGGCGGCTGGCCGGGCTGGCGCTCAAACGCCTTGCGCATGCGGCGCTCGAGCAGCGCAACGGTGACGCTCACCAGCGTGGCCAGGCTCGCGCGCTGGAGCCGGGCTGAGATCCGCGAGCCGATCCGCATGCGCGGCCGGTCGTCAGGCGGGGGGTGACCGCCGGTCATTCGCGCCGCAGCCCGTCCACGAGCAGCCCGCCGCTGAGCAGAGCAGCCACCCCACCACACAGCGGAGTCGTCCAGGCCGGCGCGTCATCAGCTGTGGCGGTGACCGCTGTCGCGACCAGCGCGGTCGCGGCGGTGAGGCCCAACGCGATCCGCCGCCCAGCGTGGCTGATCGCGCCGATCAGCGGCTGGTTGTCGGGGATCTGCACCGACAAGCCGGAGCCCGGTCGAGCGCCCACGACGCGCTCCAGACTCTCGAGCACGCGATCCACGCGGACGCGCAGTTTCTGAGCGTCATAGAACAGCTGGCGCGGACTGGTGGAGTTTCGCAACCGGCTGCCCAGTTGTCGGATGTAGAAGGCACCGGCGACCGAGAACGGGTCCAGTGAGGGATCCAGCTCCGCGGCAGTGAGCTGCATCTGGCCAAACGCCTTGCCGATCAACGCCAGGGCGGCGGGCAGGCGGACACCGTGGCGCAGCGACATCGCGCTGAGCTGCTGGATCAGCGGCCCCAGGCGGAGCTCCTTGAGCGGGAGATGCCGGTAGCGGGCGACGAGATCGGCCAGCTCGGCTCGGAACGCGGACTCGTCGAACGCAGAGTCAGGCGGCTCGGCCGAGAGGGACAGCATCACGTCAGCGAGGAAAGCGGTGTCCTCCTGCCAGAACGCCAGCAACAGGAGAAGAAGCGAACGCCGCAGCCCGGCGTCCACTTCTCCCACCATCCCGAGGTCCAGCAGATAGATCTTGTCGTCACACCAGATCAGGTTTCCGGGGTGAGGATCAGCGTGGAAGAAGCCCTCGGCGAGTACCTGCTGGTAATACGCCTCGAGCAGTTGGTGCCCGGCTGCCCGGCGGGCCTCACCCTCCGGGGCCTGGTCGACGGCGACTCCCTGCACCTCATGCATGACGAGCAGCCGGGCGGTCGACAGCTCGGTGTGGACGTTGGGCACGTCGAGTCGGTCGAACGGCGCCAGCACAGAGCGCATGCGCTCGATGTTGGCGGCCTCGTTGCCGAAGTCCAGTTCTCGACGCAGCGACGAGGAGAGGTGATCGATGATGGCGGGCACATCGATCACCTGCCGGAACACAGGTCGATCCGAGGCTTTCTCGGCAAGCTGCTCCAGCAACCCGAGGTCCTGCAGAATCTCGTCCTGGGCGCTGGGACGCTGCACCTTGATGACCACGCGCTCACCCCCTACGAGGGTGGCGCGATGCACTTGGGCGATCGTTCCGGCCGCCAGCGGCTGTGGCTCGATGTTGACGAACACGTCTTCCCACGGCACGCGCAGCTCACTCTCCATGACGGCCACGACGTCTGCCTCGGTGAGTGGGGTGACCTGGTCTTGCAGGGTGGAGAGCTCCTGGACAAATGCGCGGGGCAACAGGTCGGGTCGGGTGGAGAGGATCTGTCCCAACTTGGCGAACGTGGGCCCGAGCTCTTCAAGCGCCTGGCGGAACCGCTGGGCCCGGGCCAGGTCGGCCGATTCGCCCTCGGTGCTTCGGTCCAGGATGTTGCCGAGGCGGTACTTGGCGATGATGGCGGCGATTCGCGCGGCCCGGCCCAACAGCTGGCCGTCGCTGACCACCGCGTCCGGTGCGGGCCGGCGAGCGCGCGCGGAGCTCCCGTGGAGGTTGCCCCCATCGAGGTCGCCTCCGCTGGTGTTGACGATCGCCACCGTGCAGGGGGACGTATGCGAGACCCGGTTGGGAACGCTGCCGAGCAGGAACTCCGTCCGGTCCCTCATGCTCACGTTGCCGACCACGATGATGTCGGCGCCCTCTTCCTCGGCGACTTGGACAATCGCCTCAGCCGGCTGAGAGTCGTATTCCAGACGCGCTCGTCCCCGCTCGCCGGCCAGGCGCCGCGCCAACTCCGCCAGCTCGGCACCCGTGGTGGCCGCAGCGGGGGTGCTGCCGATGAGATGCTCGGGGGCGACCACCTGGAGCACAAGCAGTTCGGCGGCATACCGCTCCGCCATCTCCGCGGCCCACTCGACCGCTCGCGTGGCCGAGTCAGATCGGTCGGTGGCGACCAAGATCCGCTCTATCAATGTTAGGCCCCCCCTTTACGCTTGGCGGGTCGCAAATATACGCTACGGATCGCGTACCGCAACGGCCAGCCTTTGGCGTGCCGGTCGCGGGAGAGGGAGTGGGGCCACGATGAAAGCTCAGACGACCCGTTTCGAACGAGAGCGCCGTTATCCGATGTCGCTGACGGAGGCCTGGCGCCTTCTCGCGGACACCGACCACCTCAACCGCACCGTCGGGTTGCCTCCGGTCGAGTTTTCCGCCCTGCCTGATCCGTTGTTGCGCGGCGCGGAGGCGAAGGCGTTCGGTGTGTTTCCCCTTCGCTGGAGGGAGTTTCCGTTCGAGTGGGTGCGGGAGCAGCGCTACATGGTGCGTCGCGAGTTTGAGAACGGTCCCGTCCGGTGCGTGGAAGTCGGTATTGAGCTGACGCCGGCCGAGCGCGGGGTCACTGTCAAGGCCTTCGCGGACTTCATCTCGACGAGCCTCGCCGGTCGTCTGCTGTGGCGATTGGGCAGATCATCAGTCACCGACCTGCTCGAGTTCTGTGACGGTTATCTGGCCCGCAGGGCAGTGGGAAAGGCCGACCCGACACCCACGCCGACGGCGCGCCCGCACGTCGACACCATTCGCCTGGATCAGCTGCTCGGCCAGCTGCGAGACAGCCCACTGCGGCCTGAGTTGATAGCGCCGCTGCGCGAGCGCATCGTGGAGGGCAGCGATGACCAACTGGTCAGAGTCCGCCCGTTTGCGCTGGCCGACACGTGGCGCGCCGACCGCCTCGAAGTGCTGCGCCTGCTCCTGTACGCGACTCGCGCCGGCCTGTTCGAGCTCCGCTGGGAGCTGATGTGCGCCAACTGCCGCGTGCCCAAGCAGGAGGTCGACAGCCTGACCCAGCTCCCGGTGCAGTTCCACTGCGAGATATGCGGCATCTCCTACGGCACCGACTTTGACCAGAGTGTGGAGTTGCGCTTCTCGATCCATCCCGCGGTCCGCGTGGCCAGCGACCAGATCTACTGCATCGGCGGGCCGCTGCGCATGCCCCATATCGCGGCGCAGCAGTACCTGCGATCGGGCGAGGAGCGCGATATCGCGATCACTCCCGCTGAGCCGCTGCATCTGCGCACCGTCGGGTCGGCGCGTCAGCTGAGCATCATCTCGGGACGGCCCAGCCCCCGGGTAGGCACGGTGAGGGTCACCTACGCCGATGGGTGCTGGGTGGCTCCGCACAGCCTGACCACCGAAGACACCCTGGCGTTACCCCGAGGCGCGGTTCTGTCGCTGCGCAACCAGACGGGCGGCGCAGTGCTCGCCGTGCTCGAGGACGCCGCGTGGACCCGGGACGCGACGACGGCGGCGCAGGTCACCACGCTGCAGGAGTTCCGCGAGCTGTTCAGCTCGGAAGTGCTCGCCCCCGGACAGCAACACGCCATTCGACACATCGCGCTCGTGTTCAGCGATCTCAAGGGCTCCACGCGGCTCTACGAGGGCATCGGTGACGCGGCCGCCTACAGCCGTGTCAACCGGCATTTTGAGTTCATCAAGCAGGCCGTCGTACGCGCCGACGGCAGCATCGTCAAGACCTTGGGGGATGGGGTGATGTGCGCTTTCCAGCACCTCGACGACGCGCTCGGGGCCGCGATTGCCATGCAGCAGCAGGTCACGTCGTGGTGTCAAGCCGAGGACATCGATCCGCCGCTCAGCCTCAAGCTCGGCGTCCACGTGGGCCCGGTGATCGCCATGACGGCCAACGACCGCCTCGACTACTTTGGCCGCACGGTGAACATTGCCGCCCGGCTCGGAGAGCACAGCCACGGCAACGACGTGGTGCTGCTGCGCGACGTGTTCGACCGCGCCTCGAAGCGAGTGACCGCCGATCGCGCCAACCTGGCGGTCGAGGCACTCACGACCCGGCTGCGCGGCGTGAACTCCGAGCAACAGCTGGTTCGCCTCACGGTTGCGACACCGGCGGGCGGCTGACGCGGACGATCACCCGATCCTGGTGTTGCCGCGCCGCGATCCCTTCGGGCCTCCCGAACCTCACGGCGCCCGCCGCTAGACTGCCCACCCCCGCCGGAGTAGCTCAGTCGGTTAGAGCAGCGGAATCATAATCCGCGTGTCGGGGGTTCGAGTCCCTCCTCCGGCATTCATTCAATCGTTTCAGGCAAATCCCTGGAATTCCGGGAGTTTGCCGATCTTCACGCCAATGCCGCCGGTGCCCGACGGACCCCTACGAACGACAACGGCGATGACATCTGCGTCCACATTTGCGTCCACATTTCAGGGGTCGATCTCGCCGAGTTCGGCGGCCAGGTAGGCCTCGAGCTTCTCGCGGGCGGTCGTGCCGCGTGGGACGGGCAGATTCTTGATGTAGCGGCCGGTCGTGACGAGGTCCGCGTGCCCGAGGTACTCCTGGATCTGCTTGAGGTTGTAGCCGGCGGCCATCAGGAAGCTCGCACATGTGTGGCGGGGCGCGGCACGCCTTGCTGCCATGACCGCCGTGGCATCAAAACGGCGTCACGCGCCCGCGGCAACTGCGGCGAGAGCCTGGCGGCAGTGATCAAGGGGATCGCCCGCCATCGCGATGTCCACCGAGAGCATCGAGCCCCATCCCGGGCAGACGAGCTCGCGCTGGACCACACACGGCTTCCCGGTGCGCGGCCGGGCGAGCTGTCCACCTGCCTGCAGGGCGTCAATGACTGACCGCCCGGTGACGTGCGCAGATGAACGCCAGTTCGCCGTCGCTGGTCCGAGGTGGTGGCCGCAGGCAGCGCACACCCAGTTCTGCCGAGCGTGATCGAGCGCAACGGCGATGGTCGGGTTGCTCGAGTCATCGAGATGCGACAGCGGTCCGTGCGCCCGATCCACCAGCCGCTGGCGCCGCATGGCTGCGCGGGCGTCATCGGTGGCCATCTCATCTACGTCGCCATTTTGTTGTAAGCAGACCCTGTACACGGTCCGAGCCGCTTCCGTGGACACTCGTCCGTCTCGAACGTCACTGGCAACTGCCGCCGGGTCGCGCCGCAGCGGATCTCCGAGCCCCCCGCCACCGCCGGCGAATGAAAGAACTACGTCATCGCGCTCGATCACGGTCCGGCAGATCGAAGGCAGCGTCTCGGCGGCGGCGAGATCGAGGGTAGGGAACCTGCCCGCCGCGAGTTCCTGCCGAACGTCGCTCTCGCGCAACACGGCGACGCGCCCTGTCCCGGCGGGGAACCCGCCGGCGAAAGCCGGCTCCGCCCAGCCTCGCCGCCGCAGCCTGTACGGCGTCGACGATCGGCTCGTATCCGGAGCAGCGACACGGTGAACCGCACGGCGGTGGCCGTCGTCGCTCATGGCTTCGCGTGTTGGGCGTCAAGCGATTGAGCGCGGTTTACTAGTGGGTGTTCTTCATCGTGCTGTTTGGCCTCATCACCCCGGACACGTTCTTGACCGAGACGACGTTCCGGTTGGTGTTTCACTCGGGCGTCGTCACGTGTGTGCTGGCGTTGGCCTTCTTGGTGCCGCTGACGGCGGGGGGGTATGACTTGTCGATTGGCGCGGTGATGTCGTTGTCGCTCGGGATCATCGTCTATCTATCGATCCATACCGGCATACCGACGCCGGTGGCAGCGCTCCTGGCGTTGCTGCTGTCGGCGTTCTGCGGGTTCGTGTCGGGGTTCATCGTCGTGCGCTTGCATGTCAATTCCTTCATCGCAACGTTGGGCGTCAGCCAGGTGCTGTTCGGCGTCGTCCTGTTGATCACGAGCAATGCTCAGTTGGTCGGCAATCTGCCGCAATCGTGGTCAAACCTCGGGAACAACAACCTGCTGGGCATTCCAATCGTCGTGTACTTGCTGATCGCCTTAGCGCTCGTGTTGTATTACGTGTTGGAGCACACGCGCACCGGGCGTTACCTATTCGCGACTGGCGGCAACCCGGACGCGGCGCGTCTTGCCGGGGTGGCGACGGAGCGCGTGGTCTGGGGAACGTTCATCGCCAGCGGCGCGATCGCGGGGTTGGCCGGCGTCATCTTCTCGATGCAGAATGGCCTGTTTGACTCCAGCGTCGGGCCGGGATACCTGTTTCCGGCCGTGGCAGCCGTGTTCCTGGGCGCGTCGCAGCTCTCTCAGCGCCCGAACGTGTGGGGGACGCTGATCGCGTACTTCGCACTCGCCTTCGGCGTTCAAGGCCTGGTGCTGTCGGCGAGTGGGGCATCCGTGTGGAGCGAGCCCATCTTCCAGGGCGGGTCGCTGATCGTCGCGGTCGCGCTCGCCAGCCGGCCAGCATTGCGCAAGCTGCGCGCGGCGAAGTCGGACGCCACCGCAATCAACCCGGTGAAGTGACATGGCAGCGCAAGACATGGCGACGGTGGCCCCGCAGGCTGCGCCGATGTTGACGATCCGCGGGCTCAGCAAGACGTTCCCGGGCACGAAGGCACTCGACCACGTCGACTTCGACCTACGAGCTGGCGAAGTGCATGCCCTGGTCGGCCAGAACGGCTGCGGCAAGTCGACCCTGATCAAGGTGCTCGCCGGCTATCATCAACCGGACCCGGGCAGCGAGATCCGCCTCGCCGGCGAGCCGGTAGATCTCCACGACACCATCGCATCACACGACGCAGGCTTCCGCTTCGTGCACCAGGACCTCGGCCTCGTCGAGACGCTCAGCGCGGTCGAGAACCTAATCCTCGGCCGGGAGCTCGACACCGGCTTCGGGGGGCGCATCCGCTGGGGCGCCGAGCGCCGGGACGCCGAACAGCGGATACACGCGCTCGGATACGGCTTCGACGTCCGCCGGCGGGTGGCCGAGCTCCGCACGGCCAAGTGGCTACGCCGCAAGCCCCGCGTGCTCCTGCTAGACGAGCCGACCCAAGGCGTCGACGTCCACGCCAAGGCGACCATCCATGCCCTGGCCCGTGAGGTCGCCGCCCAGGGCGCGGTCGTGGTGATCGCGTCCTCCGACGACACCGAGCTGTGCGACACCTGCGACCGCGTTCTGGTCATGCGTGGGGGCACCATCGTCGCGGAGGTCGAGGGCGACCGCCTCGCTCCAGAGGACCTCGGAAGGCTCCAGCTCGAGGCGGCAACCGTCTGAAGCTGGCCTTGGATGAACCATTACACGGCTGAATCGCTTCGCCCCGGACTGCGCCGAGGCGAACTGCCCGAACCGAAGGGTGCCGTTGTCCTCGGCGGCAGCTAACGTCACCGCCGTGAACGCAACGGCGCCTCCCGAGTGGTGTAACTCGCAGGCACGGACCTCCTGATCTTGACTGGCCTCGATCGGGCACATACACTGAACTGACTTTAGTTGGGTAACCTCGATACGGGGGCAACGTCACGATGTCTGCGCGCATGCTCGGTCCGACTGAACTGCTGCTGGACGTGTCGCCTCAGCTCCCGTTCGATGAGCCGGCGCATCTCTCGGCGTCGCTGCATCTTCCCGATCTCGCCGCTTCGGTACCGCGAGCCGTCCTGATCTGTTGGCCCGGAGGCTCATACGCCCGCGCCTATTGGGACATGCACATCTCCGGTTACCCCGGCTACAGCTTCGCGGAGCACATGACGGCCCAGGGATTCGCCATCGTGTGCGCCGACCACCTCGGTGTGGGCGCGAGCAGCAAACCCGCTGACGGCGACAAGGTCGACTTCGACACGATGAGCGCAGCCGCTGCGTCGTTCGTCGAGCAGGTGCGCGCGTCGTGGGCTGACGGCTCGCCGGAGTTCGGTGGGACGCCACTTCCGGAGATCCCGATCATCGGCGTTGGCCATTCTCTCGGCGCCTGCCTCACCGTCATCACCCAGGCCCGGCATCGCTGTTACGACGCTGTGGCGCTGCTGGGCTTTACGCACGGTCAAAAGGAGGTGGCGGTCACGGCCGTCGGTGCCATCGAGCGCGAACCCGCCGGCGACCCCGACACGCTGCGTCACACCGCGACCGAGCAGGCGCGATCATTCTTCGGAGAAACCTGGGACGACGTATACGGCTTCGCGCCACGTGAGCCGAACCACAGCTGGCTGTATCGCCCCGACGTGCCAGCCGCAGTAATCGCGGCCGACGACGCGCAGGCGGTTCGGTGGCCCCGCCAGGCCTACGTCGACGGGCTGCTGGCCGGATACAGCGCCAGCTTCGCAGCACAACTTGAGAGCAACGCGTTCCTCGGCTTCGGCGACCACGACATCCCACCGGTCCCACACGCCGACGTCGCCTTCTACACCCAAAGTCGCGACGTAACCCTGTTCATCCTGCCCAACTCCGCCCACTGCCACAACTTCGCGAGCACCCGAACGGAACTCTGGGACCGCATCGGACTCTGGTCCGGCGAACAGACCACGACCTAAGCAGAGTTCGGCAACGGCGGCGGTCAACAACACCGCGCCGCCGCATCGGCCGCGAGCGGGATCTCGCACCCGCTTGCCAGAGAACTTGGAGATGCGGCAATTGTTTGAGGTCCCAGCTGTGCGTTTGGCTGCCGGCCGCCGGTCAGCTCGGCGCCACGCGCGCGGCGATTGAGCGCGAGATGACCGATTGGAATCTGGCCAGCCGACGCTAGGAGCGCTCGGCGTCGCTCGCGGGAGGGTGATCACACGGGGGCCGGACATGCTGCGGGCTGCGGATCAAGGCACACAGCGCGGAGGACCCGGTCGACGTGAAACGCCGAGACACTCGGAAGACCAGGGCTGTCGCTTGACGGAAACCAAGTCCAAATGCTGCCGTAGAGTCCGAGGATCGTACGTACCAGGAGCCGCGGGTCTGCTTCAGGAATCGCGCCTTGCTCCATCCCGCGGACTAGAAGAGTCGCCCAGTCGAACTTCATGTCACGCACCCGCGCGCGAACCGCAAGGCGAGCCTGCTCCTCGCGCGCCAGCTCACCTTGCGCGCCGAGCAAGCCCTGCCCTGCACGACGTAGGGCGTCGCCGGCCGGTGAACCTCGCCGGGCCGGGCCAACTCGGGGTTGACCGAGCACAGCACCACCGGATCGAACGACCGGCAGTCCGCAACGCAGGCGACGCAGGGCCGGATCGACGAATTGCGGCCGGCGAGGATCTTCGCCGGCATGTCGGGATCGGCGATGAGCGGACGTGCTACTCCCACGAGGTCTGCACCGAGTCATACGTGATCGGCTATCACCGCTACACGCGCGAGGATGGCCAGGCCGCCGATTGGATCGGCGGATGACGCTACCTTGACCGCCTCGAGCGGCGTGACGGCGGATGGAAGATCGCCGACCGCCGGCTCGTGTGGGAGTGGGTGCGCGACGATGCCGTCGAGGCGCTGGGACGCCCACACGGCGGACCACACCTGGGGCTCTCGCGACAGGTCCGATCCGCTCTATCGGGGGTGCGCACCTAGCCTAGGCGAGTAACCCGCCCGCGACCGGCTTCATCGCAGAGCCACAGTCTCGTCGGGCGACCGGTTCGTCGCCGGTCGCCGCGATTGTGCACCGAACGCGATCACGCCACGCATGTTGAGGCCGGCGTGCATGACCGCATACCCCTGGTTGATGTCATCGAGTGAGTAGGTCCTCGTGATCATCTCCTCCAGATGCAGCTGACCGGACTGCCACAGCCTGAGAAGCCGTGGGACGTCCTTGGACGGGGACATCATCCCGTAAAGAGACCCCTGGATCCGCTTCTGGTACATCGTGAGCTCGAGCAAACCGATCGACAGCTGCGACTCCGTATCGGCGGCGGCGGCGGTGACAACGACCGTGCCCGCCTTGCGGATGGCTGAGAACGCAGCGGACACGTGATCGCCCTTCAGGACCCCCACGCAGATGATCGCCGCGTCCGCTCCCTGGCCGTTCGTCACGGATCGTGCGAGCTCCGAGGCCTCCGCCACATCGGCGAGCCCGTCGGTTGCGCCGAGCTCGAGCGCAACCTTGCGCTTCAGCTCGACGGGATCGACGGCGATGATCCGTGAGGCCCCTGCATGGCGGGCACCCTGCACGGCGCTGATGCCGATACCGCCGATGCCGATCACGATGACTACGTCCCCGGGCGCGACCTTCGCCCCGTTCACCGCGGAGCCCCACCCCGTAGGGACGGCACAACCGAGGAGCGCCGCGATCTCGGCTGGGACGTCGTTCGAGATCTTGATGCAGCTCCACTCGGGCATCACGCTGTACTCCGAGAACGCCGAGAGCAGACCTGCCTGCGCGACGTCCTCGCCGTCGAGGTGCATCCGGAACGTGCCATCAAGCTGCGTTCCCTCGAGCATCAAGGCGCCGTTGTCACATAGGTTTTGTTGACCACTCGCGCACCAGCGGCACCGCCCGCAGCCAGGGATGAACGAGGTGACGATCTGATCGCCCACGCTGAGTCCGCTCACGCCTGGCCCGATCGCCTCGACGATCCCGGCCGCCTCATGGCCGCCACAGAACGGTAGGTGACCTACCGTGATGTCGCCGGTGGCGAAGTGATCGTCGGAGTGACGGCGAGGGCGGCGACAATGCGTACGAGGACCTCGTGCTCGCGCGGCTCGTCCAGGTCGACCGTGTGCACCTCCCAACGGCCGGGAACCTTTCGGGGACCCCGCCGCTCTCGTCTTCATGAGCTCCTCCTCGGTTGGCGCTCAGTCGGTCGCCTTCAACGGCGCTCCGCCGCTTCGACTTCTACCACGCTACGACCTATAGCACAAGTGAAGTCACTTGGTATCACGGCCAGATCAGTCATCCTTTCCCACCCCGGCGATCGCGCCTTCATAGAGGTTGTCCGACTGGAACGTGGGATAGTGATATGGGATGAACTCGAAGTCTGGGTGGTCGAAGACCTTGCCCCAAAACGAGGCGTGCAACGCGGCCATCACAGGCATGCACAACCTCGCCTGCTCGAGCGTGCAGCCGACGATCTGATCGCCGAAGTGGTACCCGGCCAAGTCCTCGAGCACGAGCATGAAGTCGATCTCGCCATCGATGTCGGCGTAATGCATCGGCACCGTGCGCTCGCTGTGCGCGAAGCGAGCTCGCGGTAGAAAAGCACCTCACGCCGGTACAGGTGATAGGCGACCGAGGTGGCACGGTTGGCCTCGTTCGGCGTGGGTAGCTCCACGACCACCGACGGCGGACCCAAGCCACGGCCGCATTCCAGCTCGACTCG